>JAJDYE010000029.1 GCA_022822905.1 Acidimicrobiia bacterium
TGGGGCGGGTTCAAGGGCGAATGGCAGTTGACGACGTGGCCGTGGGCGGTGGTCGATCTGGCGTGCTCGCCGGGCGTGGTGCAGAAGTGGGAGC
Source organism: Acidimicrobiia bacterium (assembly GCA_022822905.1). Lineage (GTDB taxonomy): Bacteria > Actinomycetota > Acidimicrobiia > Acidimicrobiales > Bin134 > Poriferisocius. The sequence goes on from JAJDYE010000029.1 coordinate 95, forward strand.
CGCCGTGGCAGGTGTTCGTGTCGGCGTGGCGGTGCTCGCCGTTCCCCGTCGTGCAATCCTTCGGCGGCGGGTTTTTGCAGCCCGAGACGTGGCCGTGGGTTGAGGTCGATGTCGGCACTTGGCCGGTGGGGCATGAGTGGCTGCCGCCGTGGCAGGTGTTGGTGCTGGCGTGGCGGTGCTGGCCGTTCCCCGGCTTGCAGTCTTGGACCACCTTGCAGTCGGCGTCGTGGTCGATCCATGCCCCGTTGCACTTCCTGAGCGTGTAGTGGCACGGCCCGGTTGTTCCGTGGCGGTGGGATAGGAGGCTGCACGGCTTCGGCGTCGGCTGGGGCGTGGGCCTGGGCGGGCAGGAGCAAGCAACAAAAGCGGGAACCGGGAGCCAGTACGGCGCTCAGCGCCGCACCAGCGGGGCGCAGGGGTCGGAATGACTACCCCTGGGCATGGCGTAGCCCCACCGCAGGGCAGATTCGGGTTCGGCGTCGGGTGGGTGTGGGTGCCGTTGTAGGCGTAACACCCGGAAGTGGTGCAGCGACTTCAAACAGGTCCCCACAGCCGAGGGCCCGGTGTTCCTCGCCACCGTTGAGGACCTCTACTCGCGGCGCATGGTCGGGTTCGCCACCTCCGACCGCCATCCGACCGCCGACCTGGCCAAACAGGCCATCAACACCGCGGTCGCCACCAGAGGCGGCGACGTGGCCGGCGTCATCTTCCACAGCGACAAGGGGCGGCGGGCCTCGCGGATCGCAATACACCTCAGACGCCTTCGCCGCGGCCTGCCGGCGGCTCGGCGTACACCGGTCCACAGGCCGCACCGGCAACGCTTTGGACAACGCCCCAGCCGAGTCGTTCTTCTCCACACTCCAACACGAGCTCATCTCACGCCGGGCCTGGACCACCAGAGCCCGTGCCCGACGAGAAATCTCCCTATGGGTCCACACCTGGTACAACCAACGCAGGCTGCACTCCGCCCTGGGGATGACAAGCCCCGTAGAATACGAACAGGCCCACAACCCCGATCCTCATAAACAACCTCTCCACGATTAGGGGGGAAGCTCAAGGGCAAACACTCGACTCGCCAACAAGCCTGACCACGGGGGAAACCCCACGGATTCCTTAGGTCAGCAGGGAGTCTACCACAACGACACAACAGCAGCGTCCAACTAGCGGAGAATCTCAGCAACTCCAAGCGGTCTGCAAGACCGCCCCTTGATCCTCAGGAACGACGTGAGGCAAAACACCAGATGGCTACAGCCACCAAAGCGCTACAAACTGCCAGCCCACCTAAAACCCACAACCCCGTAGAGGCATCGAACAACCTGCTAATGCCCCAAGAGCAGCCTGACACAAGGCCAAACACCAACAAGCTTGGAAAAGACGACTTAGACCCTATAGCCCCTGGTTCTTCAGCAACACCCAAACTAGTATCATCATCGGTGTGTGGTGGGGGGTTTTCATACTTCATGCCCCCCACCATACACCTTGGATCGGGCCGAGCCGCTAGGGCCGCCCGAGAGAGCGCCCAGGGCGGCCCCAGCGGGCCTCGGGGGAGCTGAGAGCCCAGCATCGGCCGCCAGCGCCGCCGGGGGGGGGTCGGGCGGGCCGGGGGTTTGGGGTTGGTTTGGGGTTATGCGGTGGGGTGCATGGTCGGGGCGGTGGTGCTGGCTGCGGGTTTTGGGGGTGTTTGTGCTGGTGGGGGGTGGTTTTGGGGTTTTGGTTTACATAACGGGGGTTCTCTTACGGCGTCGGCGTTCCCCCAGGGCGGCGGGCCGGGGCTCCGGCGGTTTATGCACTCCCCCCGCCGGGGCCGGTCGGGCCGGTTTATGTGCCTTTATGCACCGCCGAGGGGCCGTTGGCCCGGAGCTGGTGCAGCGGCGCTGGAGGGCCGAGGGGATAGATGCCGGCGCTCAGCGGGAGCTGTTCAGCCCGCCCGCTTCACCTGTACCCGCGCCCGGCAGAGCACTTCTGCCCATCCGGCCCGCCCTCCCTCGCGCCTGCGCCACAGCTCGCCGGCGGCGGGGTCGGGAACCCTGCGGGTGTGGCGGGCCGCCAAATCGGGATCGCCGGTCGCCAGCCCGCAGCCGCAGCGGTACGCGAACCGGCCCGGCTCCGGGTTCGCCGCCGCCTCAAACCACTCGGGCGGCGTGTCGAAACGGGCGGTCATGCGCCCGCCCTATCGGCCCCCGGCCACCGCGCCCGCCAGAGGCCGCCGCAGCCGGGCCGGAGGCCCTCGGCGGGAGCGGGCCGCTGGGGGGCCGGCGGCGCTAAAGACCCCCGAAACCGGCGCTGGAGGCGCTCCCACACCGCCACAGCGGCCCGTTTCGGCCCCGGCCCGGTACCTGACTACCCCCGAGACCCCCGAACACCGCCAAAGCCCACCAGCTCCAGCTCCGGGCGCTGTGGCCACCAGGCCGGGCTGGAGGGCCTCGGCGCCGGGGGTCGAGCCACAGCGGGCCATGGCGTTGGGGGCGCGGTGCTGGCGAACGGCCCGACGCCACTCCCGGCGGCTCGGGGGGTTCCGTCGATAAGTACCAGGCGGCGAAGCCGCCGGTACCGGCGGCGCTGTTGGCGTCGGCTCAGGGCCTCGGCGTCAGCAGCCAGCAGCCAACCCGGCGGCGGCTCGGCCGCCTCGGCTGTTTCTGCGGGCAAAAGCCGCAGCCGGGGAGCGGGCAAAAGCTCGGGGTTGGCGGCCTCCAGGTCCGGGGGGTCGCCAGAGTCGGGGGCCTTGGCCCATGCCATCGTGTCCAACACCGCCTGGCACGCCCGCCGGCGGGCCTCAGCCGAGCGCGACCCGCGGTTCTTCCGCGCTGTCTCGCTAAGCTGTTGGCTGGTGATCGGCCAGCCCAGCCGGGCGCTCAGCTCAGCGGCCAGCTCCGGCCACGCCCCGATCCTGTTGTCTCGGGCCAACGCCGCCGCCGACCACAGCTCCCCATTGGCCATCTTCGCCACCACCACCACCCTACACCGCCCGGAAAACTCGCCCGGCCCACACCGGAAAACCGGAAACCCCCAGCACCACAGCCGAGCCGGAGGCCCTCAGGGCCGGGGGATCGAGGGCCACGCCCAGGCCCCCGACGTCCACCAGGGGCCGCCACAGCCGAGCTGGAGGCCCTCGGGATCGACGCCGGCGCTCGGCTCCGGGGGCGGGTTTTGGGGGTGGGGTGTAGCACCGGGGCTAACACCGGAGGGGGCCAGGGGGCGCTGCGCTGGGGCTGGGGGCGGTTATGGGTCCGGCGGGCGGCGCGGGCAGGAGCTGGAAGCGCCCACAGCGCCGCTGGAGGCCCCGAGGGGCGGGCGATCACCCCAGCGGGCCTCAGGGCCACCACAGCGCCCAGGGCGACCCCGGCGGTCTCGGGTTTTGCGGGGGTGCGGTTCTAGCGGCAGCGCACCGGCTCGTCGTCGCCTACTTTTTTGTTTCCGGCGATCTTGGCCTGCATTCCGACGTGGTACCAGCCGGCGTTCGGCACGTCGAACGTCGTCGAGGTGCCCGCGACCGCTTTTTGGAATCCGCGGTGGCCGTAGTTTTTCGCCTCGTTCGCCCAGATGTCGGGTTTGAGGGTTTCGGGGGTTTTGCTCCAAGTGACCGTGATGACCCAGCCCGAGCCCGACGACGCGCACGAAACAGACTCGAACGCCAAAGAGGGCTTCGGCTCGGGCTTGGGGGCTGCGGGGGTGGCCTGGCCGGTGATCCACGTTGAGAGGCCGTTGGTGTTGAACGCGGCCACCCGCACGTCGTAGGCCGAGCCGCTCGCCAGCCCGGTGACCGTGTAGGACGTGGCCAAGTCCGAGCCGTGGTCCAAATCCTCGGTTTGGGCCGCGGCTGCGGCCTGGTCCCACGTCTGGGTCGTGAGCTTCCACTGCACCCGATAGCCGAACCCCGCGGCGGGAGTGGTGGCCGAGGCCGACCATGAAGCCGCAATCTCCCCCACCCCCGCACTCGCAGACAAACCAGAAACAGGATCAGGAACCGAATCGGAATCATCCTCCCTTACTGCATTTTCAGCCGCGCAAGCCAATGTAACTGATATATGAACTAAGGCACCAATGCCTGTAGTACTTATACCCGCAGTGACTGCCGCCGCTCTTGTGCTTATTCGGGTTGCCGCCGCTCTCGCTACTTCTCGCCCAGCAGCAGAGCCTCCAGCACCAACAGTGAAATGCGCTCCTAGGTCTAACGGTGAATCGCACAATACGTCATAGGCAAAGTCGTTAGCCGCCTTGTACGCAGCAACAACTTCACCGGCAGCAGTCCGAAAAGCCGCCCTGGTCGCTTCCGCGGTGTTGTCCCAAAACTCCTGAGCTTTCTCATATATAGCTCTCAAATTTGCTCCAGTGGGGTTCTTTAGCACTGGTTCGTAGCAGTTATCGCTTCTTTTATCCCATTTTGCTGCAAAAGCTATCCTACCTTCGGCTCTTGCAATCAGTGGATTAACAACAAGTCTGAAACTTCCGTCATTGCTTTGATAAACCTGCGGGTTCTCTTGCAGAGGTGGTGCGTATTGGCCTGTGGGGCATATGACCGGCACCGGCCGGGTGTCGCAGCCGGGAACCGATACATCCCCGTGGCTATCGCGAACGTGGCCGTAGACCGTTACCCTCTCGTCTTCGTACTTACCGGCCGCGCACTTCGCATGGTCGGCGTGGCAGGTGTTCCCGTTGGGATGCTCGCCCGGCTTGCAACCGTTGCCACCATTGCCGCCGCCGTTGCCACCATTGCCGCCGCCGTTGCCGCCCGGTTTGGGGGGCGGATCAACCCTGGTGGTCGGCGGGGGATCAGGGTCAGCCGTGGGGTCGGGCGTGGGGTCGGGCGTGGGGTCGGGCTTCGGGTCGGGCTTCGGGTCGGGCGTGGGGTCGGGCGTGGGGTCGGGCTTCGGCGTCGGCTTGGCCGTGGGCTTCGGGGTCGGGGGTGGCTCATAGTGGGGGTCGTGGACCGTGCGGGTTCCGGTCCTGGTCTCGGTGACGAAATAGACCTCGGTCTTGGTGCCGGTCTGCACTTTTTTGGACACCGTTTTGTAGTTGTAAACTTGTCGCCACGAGGTTTTTGGCGGCGGGCAATAGGTACCGACCTCGCCGCCGATTATGACCGTCTCGCAGGGGAAGCGCTGGGTGTACTTCTCCCAGAACGGTTGCACCCGCACCTTCTCGGTCACCCACTCGTAAACCGGAACCTCGCGGGTCTTCCCGATTGTGACGTTATAGGTGTAGGGCTCCGTCCACGGAGGATGGGCCTCGGCGGCAGGCGTTGTGTCGGGCAGCGCGAACACCAGGCCCCCCGCCACCAGCAGCATCGACAGAAAGGCCAAAAGCAGTTTCCGGCTCGGGCGCTTGGCAAATGCGGCCATCTTGGCGGCCCCCCTCGGGCGGAGTCGTTTCATTAGGAAGCCCCGATCTGGTATTCGGCGGATAATTGCCTTTATCCGCCGCGTTCGAACCCCGATCCGCGTCACCAGAGCGCGGTGCAGTGGCCGCTAGAACCGCGCCAGAGCAGGGAATTCAATGGGTCGCGGCAGACAGGCTCGGCACTGGCTCACGGGTGCGGCTGACGGTGCAGTGGGCGCTCGAACTGCCATATGGCCGTGGCTGCTAAAGCTGGAGAGAGGGAGCGAAGCCTGTTGCCCCAGCGAATTCAGTCGATGGAACCGTCTTCTGTTTCCCCAGGTCAACCCTTTTATCGGCCGTCAGTCACCAGCTTCGCCCTTGGGAAATCTCCAGGATCGGGTTGACAAGCGCCGCCGGTTTGAACTACCCAATAAAGGCAATTATCCGTCATGTGAGGCCACCTTTTGCTCGGCGGCTCTCGACAGTTCCCAGCTGGAAAAACGCATCAGGCATCGGCTAGGAAAACGGCGATGACCCCCCCCGCCGCCACATGTGTTCGCCTGGCACCGCTAACAGCGATGCCGGCCTGGTCTTTTGCTGCTTGGATGATCTGATAGCTCAGGCCGAGACCGCAGCGCTTTCCGCCAACACCCACAAGACCTATAGAACCGGTTGGAACAGCTGGGCCCGCTGGTCAGCCGCAAATGGCCAAAAAGTCGCGAAGGCCACCGTCAAGAACATCCAGCGCTGGCTGGCCGACCTCTACATGGAAGGGAAGAAACTGGCCACCCTGCGCACCTACCTAGCCGCGGTGGCCTACAAGCTCCGCAGCCGCACGGGCACCAACCCTGCCCGCGACCACCGGGTGCGGCTGCTTTTGGCCGGGTTGGCCCGCAACGCCGCTGAACGGGGCATCACCACCCGCCAGGCCAGCCCGCTGCGCCGGGAGCACATACAACGAATCGCAGCCGCCGTCTCCGCGCCGAGGCGCAACCAGCCCGGCGGGAGGCTGGAAACCCCCGAGCAAGCACGAGAACGCGCCGACACCGACATCGCCATGCTCGCCGTCGGCCACGACGCTTTGCTGCGCTGTAGCGAACTCCTCGCCCTCACCTGGAACGACATCGACCACCCACCTGACGGCGGACTAGCCACCATATGGATCCGCCGCTCCAAAACCGACCAGAACGGCGAAGGCGCCGCAGTCGCCATTTCCGGGTACGCATCGCAAGCCCTGGCCCGCCTGAGAAAAGCAGGCGCCAACCCCGATGCCCGCATATTCGATTTCTCGCCCAGCACCGCCCGCCGCCGCATCAAAGCAGCAGCCCGAGACGCCGGCATCGACCCCGCCGGCATCTCCACCCACTCCCTGCGCGTGGGCATGGCCCAAGACCTCGCCGCCTCGGGCATCAACATGAGCGGCCTCATGCTCGCAGGCCGATGGCACAGTCCCAAAACGGCCGCCCTCTACATCAGGCGCGTACAAGCCCAACACACCCCCGCCGCCCAACACCTCAAAACCCAACAGCCCCTGATCCCCTGTTCCTGATGTCTCCCCTGTTGCCCAGACTTCCTTCTCAAAGGTGCCGATTCTGCAACTCTCGCAGCTAGCCCTGCCCCGATGGGCGGACGATGGCGGCCACCTGCGACAGAAGGCCGTTGATGAACCCCGCGGAGGCCGGAGTGGAGTACTCGTGGGCCAACTCCACCGCTTCGTTGATGATCACAGCCACCGAGATATCGGTGCTGTGGGAGAGCTCGAAGCTGGCCAAGCGCAGAATGGCCCGATCGAGAGCCGGCATCCGGGCCACCGGCCATCGCTCGGAGAACTCCTCCAAGCGGGCGTCGATTTCGTTTTGGTGCTCGGCCGCCCCGGTCACCAGGGTGTGGGCGTAGGGTTCGAGGGGCAGCTCTTGGGCGGCTAGCAGCTCAGCCATGTAGATGCCCTTGGTCTCGGCCTCATAGAGCAGGCCCAAGGCCCGTTCCCTCACTTGGCGGCGCTGTGACCCGGCAACCAGGGGATCGGGCGAGCTCATTTGTCACCGAGGAGTCGTCGAGGGCGCCGGGATGCTCAAGCCCGGCTGATGTATTCGCCGCTGCGGGTGTCCACCTTGATCCGCTCGCCCGGGTTCAAGAACAGCGGCACCTGCACCACCAGGCCGGTCTGGCAGGTGGCCGGTTTGGTGGCCCCCGACACCCGGTCGCCCTGGACGCCGGGCTCGGTTTGGGCGATGTCCAGCTCCACTGCGGCGGGCAGGTCGGTGCCCACGATCTCGGTGCCGAACATGCCAAGGATCACCGAGTTGTTCTCCACCAGATAGTTGACCGCGTCGCCCAGCACGTCGGAACCCACGTGGAGCTGCTCGTATGTCTCGCTGTCCATGAACACGAAGCTCTCGCCGTCGGAGTACAGATACTGCATCTCCCTGCGGTCGATGTTGGCCCGCTCCACCTTCTCCCCGGCCCGGAACGTGCGGTCTACCACGGCGCCGGTGCGGGCGTTCTTCAGGGTGGTGCGCACGAACGCCCCGCCTTTGCCCGGCTTGACGTGCTGGAACTCGACCACGTTGAACAGGCCGTCGTCGAGGTTCAGCGTCATGCCGTTCTTGAGGTCGTTGGTGGTGATCGTGGGCATGGCCAAAGTTTGACCCACCCAGAACGATCAGGCCACAGTGGACAGCGCTGGCCCCGCCCTACCCCTCAGGCCACAGCGAGCGTTTTTGGCGAGTGGGTCAGCCGTCGGGCGCCGTCTTCGGTCACCACCACGGTGTCCTCTACCCGGGCCCCGCAGAATCCGGGAAGATAGATCCCGGGCTCCACGGTGATCACCTGGCCCACCTCCAGCGGCTCCGTGGCGGTGGCCCGCACCCAGGGCTGTTCGTGAATGTCGAGCCCCACACCGTGGCCGGTGCCGTGGACGAAGGCATCGCCCCAACCGTCGGCTTCGATGCGATTCCGACAGGCCTTGTCCACATCGGAGATGGGAGTGCCGGGGGCCACCTGCTCCACCCCGAGTTGCTGGGCGTCCCTCACGGTCTCGAACACCCCTTTGGCCTCGTGATCGGGTTCACCCACCGCCATGGTGCGGGTCATGTCGGAGCGGTAGCCGTCGACCACCGCGCCCATGTCCACAATCACTAGCTCGCCCGACCCGATGGGGCGCTCGGTGGGCCTGATGTGGGGCAGAGCGGCATTCGGGCCCGCGGCCACGATGGTGGTGAAGGCGCTCGTTTCTGCCCCCCGGCGTCGAAAGGCAGTGTCCAACGCCAATGCCACTTCCTTCTCGGAGGGGCCGTCGGCCAGCATGGGGCGGACTTCGGCCAACGCGGCATCGGCGATGGCGGCAGCCTTCGCCATCCGATCGAGTTCGCCGTCGTCTTTGATCTGTCGGGATTGCTCCACCACACCGGTGGTGGGCACCAGCTCAGCGCTGAACCACTCGGCGTACTGGCGCTGGGTGGCCCAGCTCACCGAGGCCGCCTCCAAGCCGATTCGACCCGCGCCGGTGGCGGCCGCGGCCAGTATTTCCTTGGGGGCGTCGTTGGTGATCTCGATTCGGATCTCCACGCCAGCCCGATTGGTTTCAGACTCTGCCTGCTCGGCGTAGCGGCGGTCGGTCACCAGCACCAGCTCTTCGGCGCCGAGCCAGACCAGACCGGCCGAGCCGGTGAACCCGGTGAGGTAGCGGACATTGACCAGGTTGGCAACCAGCAGCGCGTCGCACTCCGCCTCGGCCGCCGCGGCCCGAACCCTCTCCGACCGTCCGGCGACATCCATGGGGACGAGGGCTGGGGGGACCTGAGGCTCGCTCATGACAGCAATCGGGCCACCGCTTCCACCGCCAACTCGTAGCCGTGGCCGCCGAAGCCCACAATGGTGCCGGTGGCCACCGGGCTCACCACCGAAGTGTGGCGCCACGGCTCTCGAGCATTGGGGTTTGACAGGTGCAGCTCCACCACCGGGCCCTCGAAGGCGGCCAGGGCATCGTGGATGGCCCAGGAATAGTGGGTGAACGCGCCGGGATTGATGATGATGGCCGCACACCGTCCCCGAGCCTGGTGGATGTGGTCGATGAGGGCAGCCTCGTCGTTGGACTGGTGGTGCTCGATGGATAGCCCATGGCGATCAGCGGTAGTGGCCGCAGAAGTCACATGGTCGTCCAGGGTGTCGGTGCCGTAGACCTCGGGCTCTCGGTCGCCGAGCAGATTCAAGTTGGGCCCCGACAGGAGAAGGATTATCTGGCTCATCTGATGGCCTCCAGTGTTTCTCGCAGCAAGGCAGGTTCCAACCCGGTAACCGGCTGGATGCCTTCGGGGCCGTCCAGCATGAAGGTAACCCCGTCTACCGCCTTCTTGTCCCGGTTGAACAGTGAGACGAGGGCGTCGGCATCGGCACCGGCAGGCAGCCGGGTGGACAAGTCGTAGTCGCCGACCACCTGGCGGTGCTCGGCTACCCGATCAACACCGATGCGTCCGGCCCGGTGGGCTAGCTCGGCGGCGTAGACCAAGCCGACCGCCACCGCCTCGCCGTGGCGGAGGTCGTAGCCACCGTGGGCTTCGAGGGCGTGGGCCAAAGTGTGGCCGTAGTTGAGCACCGCCCGCCGACCGGACTCGCGCTCATCAGCCGCCACCACCTCGGCCTTGATCTCCACGCAGCGGGCGATGCGCTCCACCAGGCCCAGGGCGTGCAGGTCGGCGTCGGCAATGAAGTGGTATTTGGCCATCTCCCCCAGCCCCGACCGCATCTCCTCGGAGGGCAAAGTGTCGAGCGCCTCGGTGTCGCACAGCACGGCGGAGGGCTGCCAAAACGCGCCCACCAGGTTCTTGCCCTCAGGAAGGTTCACGCCGGTCTTGCCCCCGACCGAGGCGTCGATCTGGCCCAACAGGGTGGTGGACACATACACCACCCGGATGCCCCGGTGGTAGACGGCCGCAGTGAAACCGGCCAGGTCGGTGACTGCGCCCCCACCCACGGCCACCACCGCGTCACGGCGGGTGAGCCCCCACTGGGCGAACTCCCGGCACAGCTCCTCCACCGCTCCCATCGTCTTGATGTGCTCGCCGTCGTCGGTAATGAACACCCGGTGCTCAACACCGGGATCGACAGTGATGCCGGCATCGGCCACCGCCGCCTGGGTGACCACCGCCACCCGCTTCGCGTCGCCAGGCACCACCTGGGACAGGCAGTGTCGAACGCCGGGACCCACCCAAACGTCATAGGACCGCTCCCCCAGCTCGATCGGAACCCGGATTGCGCTATCCAGCCCGGTGCTGGTTTCGGCCGTCATCGGGCCGACACCGGCCGGGGCCAGACTCGCCTGATCTGCTCGGCGACCTGCTCGGCCTCTAAACCATCCACGTCGACAATCTCGTTGGCTGCCTCGGTGTAGAGCCCCGATCGAGCAGCGCTGATCTTGGCGAGGTTGCCAACCGGGTCGTCGCCCAGCAGCGGGCGGTTCTCGCCGGCCCGGACCCGCTGGCCCAGAGTCTCCATGGTGGCCCGCAGCCAGCACACCCAGGCCCAATCCCTCAGCAGCGCCCGATTGTCAGGTCGCAGCACAATCCCCCCGCCACAGGAGACCACCAGCGGCTCTGAGGATTCCAGGCAATGGGCCAACACTTCCTGCTCCAAGTCGCGGAAGCGATCCTCACCCTCTGCGGCGAAAATCTCCGAGATCGAGCGGCCCTGATACTCCTCGATGGCCGCGTCGAGGTCCACGAACCGCAATCCCTCGGATCGTGCCAGCCAGAAGCCCACCGTCGATTTTCCCGACCCCATCATCCCGATGAGGGCCACATGGGGCCTACTTTCCACAAAGCGATTCTAATGGGGGAGGTTTGGCTCCTTGCGGGCAGTTACTTTCCCGGCGACTGTCCCAATGGGCTTGGCACTGCCAACGGTCAACTCGTTGCCGGCAGTGCAAGGACGATGGCTGCGGCAGCGACCGCCATCGACGGCGCAAAGGGGAAAACCGTGGGGCGGGGGTTGTCGGGATCGGCCAAGGGGTCGGGCAGGAGCTCGACGCCCAGAGCTCGGATTCCCCACACCAAAAGGCCCATGATCGCCCCCAGCACAGAAGCCAGGCCGAAGGCCAGCAGCGCGGCCACCAAAGACGGGCCGTACCCCTCTCCCACCCAGCCGATTACCAAGCCCAACGGCAACGACAGCTTCACATCGCCCCACCCGAGACTGCCCCTGGAAGCCGAGTGGAGAATGGCCAGGATACCGCCATAGAGCCCGGCGGCGGCGGCCGCTTGGCCGATGGCCCCTGGCTCATGGCGCAGCAGCGAAATGAGGGTCATCAGCGCCAGCAGTACCAACACCACTGGAAACACAATGGCGTTGGGGATGCGATAGCGGAACAGATCCACGGTGGTAACGGCGACCAGGGCGACGAACAGCGCCCAGACCGGCACCACATCCCAGGTCGTGCCCAATAGGCCTCCGGCCGTCCCCAATGCAATGGCAGTGAACAACGGGACCATTACCCGCAGGGAACGGCTGTTGCGCACGCCGAAGCTCCACACAAGCGGCAACAGGAAACGGCCGGCCACAGTGCCGATGGCCACCCCGGCGATGACCATGGCCGCTTTGCTCATCTCATCTTCAGCGCGGCGGTGGCCGCGGCGGTCATGGCGTCCACCGGTGGCTCAGAACCGGTCCATATCCGAACGGCGTGGGCGGCCTGGTACACCAGCATGCCCACCCCGTTGGACGCCGGCACGCCTCTGCTATGGCATTCGGCCAGCAGCGGAGTTTGGAGCGGGTTGTAGACCAACTCGGCCACATGCTGTTGGGGGTGGAGGAGGTCGGGATCAATGGGCAGCTTGCCCGAGCCTTCGGTTTCGGCCATCCCCACTGGGGTGGCGTTCACCACCAGTTGGTACCTCCCAACGTCGGTTGACCTGGCCGTTGTGCCCACCGATCCAGCCAGTGCCGCGGCCGATGCCGCCGGCTCGGGCCGACGGGCTATCACCGCCACCTCGCCTACCCCCCGGCGGGCCAGTTCGGCTATCACCGCCCGGGCCGCCCCTCCCGCGCCCAGCACCGCGCATCCGATCCCGGCCAGCTCCACCCCGTCGGCGAGCAGGGCATCGCAGAATCCGGCCCCGTCGGTGTTGTGGCCGATCAGCCGAGCGCCATCGCGGCTCACGCAGTTCACCACCCCCAAGGCCGCCGCGGCGGGACTCAGCTCATCTGCCGCCGCGGCCACATCGGCTTTGTGGGGCATGGTCACCGACAACCCGGCCATGCCCTGGGCCCGCATATGGTCGAGGGCCTTGCTGGCATCGCCGGAAAGCACTTCGAAGGCGGCGTAAATCCAATCCAGGCCCAACTCGTCGAATGCGGCCTGGCAGATCGTCGGGGACAGGGAGTGCCGTACCGGATAGCCGATCACCCCGGCCGCCACCTCCGTGCCGGCTGGCACCCCGATTGGGGTCAGCATCCCAGGCTCCGTTCTCCACCGGCCATGGCGGTCAGCATCCCAGGTCTCTCTCCCGGCAGATGGCCACCGCTTCTTCGTGCTCCTCGAAGGTGACGCTGAAGGTGTGGGCGCCGGGCACGGGATCATCGGTGCGGGCGTAGAACTGCCAGAAGCCGTCGGCAGGGTTCAACGCCGCCTCGAGCGACGCCCGACCGGGAGCGGCGATTGGACCGGGCGGCAATCCGGTTCGGTTGTACACGTTGTAGGGATTGTCCACCCTCAGGTCCGACAAGGTCAACGGCTCAGAGGGCTTGTTCAGCGCGTAGCGCACCGCGGCGTCGATCTGGAGCGGCATTCCCAGGCCCAACCGGTTGTAGATCACCCGGGCTATCTTGGCCCGGTCTTCGTCGATCAGGGCCTCCTTTTCGATCAGCGAGGCCACGATGACGACTTCGTAGGGACTCAGACCCACCGTCTCGGAAGCGGCATCCAGGCCCACATCATCGGCCACGAGGTCGAACTGGTTGATCATGCGGACAACAAGGGCGGCCTCGTCTTCGGCGGTGGCCGCGTCGAGCAGATAAGTGTCGGGGAAGAGCATTCCCTCCAACGTGCTGGTGGGCGGCTGATAGTCGGATCGCAAGGGTGGGAAGGCCAGGGCGCGGGCCAACTCGTCGGCGTCGAAGGTGGGAAGCTGATCCAACAGCTGGCTTTGCATCTGGACCAGCGTGAGGCCTTCGGGCACCAACACCCGCAAGGAATCCTCCACTGGCCCGGAGGCGGGACCGGCCAAGAGCACGTCTTTGGCCCGCCATACCGCCATATTCTCATTCAGGATGTAGTTGCCGGCCTGGAAGTCACCGGCGTCCTTGTAGCGCAGGTAGTAGCGGAACACCGTGGAGTTGGGCACCACACCCTCGTCTTCGAGAATGCGGGCGATGTCGTTGATCGACGCCCCTTGGGGAATGCTGACCACCAATTCCGAACCCTCCTCACCGGGGGGGTCGAGCCGGTCATCGATCCAACCCTTGATCAACAGCGAGGCGATCAGCACAACCACGCCCAACAGGCCCAGCAGGATGACGACCCGGGTGAGGGTGGAGGTTCTCCGAGGCAACCAGTCCCAGTCTTGCGGATCATCGCCCTCCGACAAGATCACCGGCGGCTTATAGCCCGCCTTGGGGTCGTAGCTCATCGCTGGCCCTTCGAGCCGGCGGCGTCCAGCCAGCTCTGCGACGCGCTGCCATCAATCACGGGGATTTCCGTTCAGGAGCGTCCAGCCAGCTCTGCAAAATGACCGACGCGGCCACCATGTCAACCCGTTGGCGACGGGCTTTGCCGCTAAGCCCCGACTCAGCCAGAGCCCGCTCGGCAATGGCGGTGGTGAACCGCTCGTCGTGGGTCAATACCGGCACGGCCAGCGCCGCCTCCAGTTCCCCGACCTCTTGCTCTGTGGCCTGAGCGGCTGGACCGGTGCTGCTGTCCAGCGAGAGGGGAAGGCCCACCACCACCGCCCCGGCCTCATACTCGGCAACCAGCTCGGAGATCCGCTGGTGGTCTCGGCTTCGACTGCCAGAGCGCTCTATGACGGTGATGGGAGTGGCCACCCGGCCTTCGGCGTCGGAAACAGCCACTCCGATGCGGCGCTCGCCGAGGTCGATGCCCAGCGCCCTTGCCCCCATCAGCCGCCAATGCCGGCGGCGGCTCGCACTTGGTCGAGGGCTTCTGCCAGCCGCGACGGATCCCGGCCGCCGGCGATGGCCAACTTGGCGTCTCGGCCTCCGCCACCGCCGATGGTGGCAGCCGCTTCGGCGATCAACTCGCCCGCGTTCAGGTCGCAGTCGGCGGCCACCGCGGCAACCAGGGCCGCCCCGCCTCCCTCGGGAGCGGCCCCGAGGACGACGGCATTCACGCCGGGGCGATCTCGGGTGGCAATGGCGAGGTCGCGCAACTGCCCTCGGTCCAACCCATCGACTGCGGCCACAACCACCCCGTCGACGGCCTCCTGGGCCAAATCCCCCGACTGATCAGACGATGCCGCCTTGCGCAGCTCGGCCAGATCGGCTCGGAGGCTCTTGATCTCGGCCATGCGCTTGTCGGCCCCCGCCAACAGCTGATCGATGGGCACGCCCAAGCGCTCAGCCGCCTGGGCCAACACCTGTTCCCGCTCGGTGAGCATTTCGACTGGGCGGGTGCCGCTCACCGCCTCGATGCGGCGGATATTGGCCCCGATCGAGCCCTCAGAGATGATCTTGACCGGACCGATATCGCCCAAAGCCCGCACATGGGTGCCTCCGCACAGCTCGATGGAGTGCGGCCCGGCCTCGAGCACCCGCACCCGGTCGCCGTACTTGTCGCCGAAAAAGGCGATGGCTCCGGCCTCGGTGGCCTCGGCCATCGACGTCTCATAGTTGCGGGTGGCGGGATTGTCCAGGATGTCGGCGTTGGCCAGCCGCTCGATCTCGGCAATCTGCTCGTGCGTCAGTGCCTCAAAGTGGGTGAAGTCGAAGCGCAGCCGGTCATCGGCCACCAGCGAGCCCTGCTGCTTGACGTGGTCGCCCAAGGTCTCCTTCAACGCCCAGTGCAGAAGGTGGGTCGCCGTGTGGTTGCGCCGAATGGCGGCCCGGCGGTCGGCGTCGATAGCTGCTATCACCGTCTGTCCGACGGTGATCTGACCGTCGATGGCCGTCACATGGTGCAGATGGAGATCGGGCACCGCATAGGTGGTGTCGGACACCTCGGCTCGCCCGGTGGGTGAGGTGATGGTGCCGGTGTCGCCTACTTGGCCACCGGCCTCGGCATAGAACGGAGTTCGGTCCAAGACAATGCCATCGTCGGTAACGGCCAATACCACCGCTTCGGTGGTGTCGAAGTCCCGGCCGATGAACTCGGTGGGACCGTGTTCGGCCACCAGCGCGGCATAGGACGAAACGTCGGCCGCGGTGGCGTGCCGGGCGTCGAAGTCCTCGCGGGCTCGGGAGCGCTGGCCCTCCATGTGCTGGTCGAAACCAGCCCGGTCTACTGCCACTCCCCGCTCCCGGGCTGTCTCCTCGGTGACCTCGACCGGGAAGCCGTAGGTGTCGTGCAAGAGAAAGGCCAGGTCGCCGGGCAAAGCCTCGTCTTCGCCCAGGCGGTCGATGGCGTCGTCCAAGATCTGGGATCCCTGCGCGAGAGTGGCCCGGAAGCCCTCCTCTTCGCGGGCAACCACGTCTCGAATGAAGCTGTGGTTGGCCGCGATGTCGGGATAGTCCGGGCCCATGATGTCGACCACTTTGTCGACCAGCATGGGGGTGACCACTTCGGTGACCCCGAGCATGTAGGCCCGGCGGATGGCGCGGCGCATGATGCGGCGCAGCACGTAGCCCCGATCCTCGTTGGAAGGGAACACTCCATCGGAGATGAGGAAGGTCATGGTGCGGGCGTGCTCGGCCAGTATCCGCAGGGTGACGTCGCTGTGCTCGGCCGCACCGAGCTTCACGCCGGTCACCGCGGAGGCTTCGCCCACCAATTCGGCCATCTCGTCGATGTCGAATACCGACTCCACCCCCTGGATCAGGGTGAGAATCCGCTCCAGGCCGGCCCCGGTGTCGATGCTGGGCTTGGGCAGGGGAACCTGGCCGTCGGGACGCTGGTCGAACTGCATGAACACCAGGTTCCAGAACTCCAGGAACCGCTCGTCCCCGCCGTGAGCCGGGCCGCCGTCGGGGCCGAACTCCGGCCCCTTGTCGAAGAAGATCTCCGAGCAGGGGCCGCACGGGCCGGTGTCGGCCATGCGCCAGTAATTGTCCTCGTCCATCCGCTGGATTCGGTCGGGGGACACCCCGGCCACGTCCCGCCAGATCTCCGCGGCCTCATCGTCGCTGAGGTGGACGGTGATCCACAGCCGGTCGGGGTCGAAGCCCAGACCCTCGGTGACGAACTCCCAGGCCCAGTCGATGGCCTCGGTTTTGAAGTAGTCGCCGAAGCTGAAATTGCCCAGCATCTCGAAGAAGGTGAGATGGCGGCGGGTGCGGCCGATCTCGTCGAGGTCGTTGTGCTTGCCGCCGGCCCGCACGCACTTCTGGACGGTGACGGCCCGGGGATGGGGGGACGCCTCCTCGCCGAGGAAGTAGGGCTTGAACGGCACCATCCCGGCCACGGTGAACAACACCGTGGGATCGCGGGGAATGAGGCTGGCCGACGGCAGCACGGCGTGGCCCCGCTCGCCGAAGAAGGAGGTGAATGCGTTGCGGATCTCCTGAGCTCGCTTGGGGGTCAAGGCGCCGTCCTATCGACCCGGCGGATCGTCGAGGGCCCGACGGGCGATCTCGGCCCGATAGCGCCGAACGGCGGCAGTCCCCTCGGCCAAGGCGGCCCGGGCTTCGGAGGCAGCCGCCTTGACGCGGGCGCTGGCACCAGAACTCGGCCTGATGGGAACCGCTCGCTGGGCGGCCTGGCGCAGCTTGCGGCGCACATACGACGCTCCGGCCGCGCCGGCACCAGCCCCGGCGGCAAACCACACGAGTCGCTTGGGCATCAGCTCTCCTCGCTGTCGTTGGTGTCTGTTTTCCGATCCATCATTCTCCGGCCAATCTCCCTTTCGGCACCGTGTTGTGAGGGATGGTAATAGCGCTGATCCTCAAAGCGATCGGGGCGATATTGCTGGCTCACCCAGCCCTGGGGATCATCATGAGGATACACGTAGCCTGCGCCATGCCCTAGGCCGGCCGCCCCCGGGTAATGGGCGTCTCGGAGGTGGGACGGCACCTCACCGCTGCCGTCGCCGGCGTCGGCCCGGGCCCTTCCCAACGCAGTGGTCACCGTGTTCGACTTGGGGGCGGTGGCCAGATACACCACCGCGTGGGCCAGATTGAGCTGCGCTTCGGGCAGGCCGACGTACTCCACCGCTCGGGCGGCGGCGTCGGCCACCACCAAAGCCTGGGAGTCGGCCATGCCGATGTCCTCGGAGGCCAGAATCACCATCCGGCGGGCAATGAACCGGGGATCCTCCCCCGCCTCCAGCATTCGTGAAAGCCAGTACAGCCCGGCGTCGGGGTCGGATCCCCGCAGGCTCTTGATGAACGCGCTGATGATGTCGTAGTGCTCGTCGCGGCCATAGCGGACCGCGCTGGCCCCCAGGGCGTTTTCGGCGTCGGACAGGGTGACGCGGGGAGGATCGTTGTCCTGGGCTGACGCCAGGGCCACGGCCACCTCCAGGCTGGTCAGGGCCTGGCGGCCGTCTCCCGCGGCCTGGATCGACAGGTGATCCAAGGCATCGTCGTCGGCTTCTGCGCCCTCAGCCGCCAGCCCCCGGCGCAGCAGTTCGTCCAGCGCATCGCCGTCGAGGGGCTCGAGGCGGAAGAGGGTGGAGCGGGACCGCAGCGGCGGGTTCACCTCGAAGTACGGGTTCTCGGTGGTAGCCCCGATCAAGGTGATGAGCCCAGACTCCACTGCGGGCAGCAAGGCGTCCTGCTGGGCCCGGTTGAACCTGTGCACCTCGTCGAGGAACAGGATTGTGCCCTGATCGTGCTGGCCGAGGCGGTCGCGGGCCGAGGCGATCACTTCCCGCACATCCTTGACGGTGGCCGTCACCGCGGATAGCTGGATGTAGGCCCGAGCGGTGGTACCGGCCACCAGCCGGGCGATAGTGGTTTTGCCGGTGCCCGGAGGCCCCCACAAGATGGCCGACGACAAGCGGTCCGACTCGATGAGCCGGCGAAGCGGCTTGCCCCGGCCGAGCAGGTGTTCCTGGCCGACCAACTCGTCCAGGCTCCGGGGTCGGAGCCGATCGGCCAGGGGCGCAGTTTTGGACAGGCGCTCAGCCGCGGCGGCGGCAAACAGATCGTCGCTCATCGCCATCCGGCCCGGCTGTGGCGCTCCATTTGCCTACCCGGCAGCGGCGGGGGGCGGAAGCACGCGCAAGCCGAGCTCGTCGAGGTGACGGTCGGCAATCGGGGTGGGCGAGTTGGACAGCGGGTCGGCGCCCGACTGGGTCTTGGGGAAGGCGATCACTTCTCGAATGTTCTCTTCTCCGGCCAGGATGGCCACCAACCGGTCGATCCCGAAAGCGAACCCGGCGTGGGGCGGGGCACCGTAGCGGAAGGCGTCGAGAAGAAAGCCGAATCGGGTCTCGGCCTCGTCGTCGCTGATGCCAAGGGCCCGGAACACCGCCCGCTGGATGTCGGGGCGGTGGATCCGAACGCTGCCCGAACCCAGCTCCCAGCCGTTGAGCACCAAGTCGTAGGCCTGGGAGCGCACCCCCAACAGATCCTCGCCCGAACCGTCCAACAGGCCCACATCATCAGGATGGGGCATGGTGAACGGGTGGTGGGCGGCAATGGGCCGGCCCTGGTCATCGATGGACTCGAACAGCGGGAACTCGGTGACCCACACGAAGTGCAGACCTCCCTCGGTGACGGGCGGTCGGCCCAGCTCCAGCCGAAGCAAGCCGAGGATGTCGCGCACCTTTGAACGGCGGTCGGCGATCAACAACAGCAGATCTCCGGGCTCCGCCCCCATGGCCGGACCGAGTGCGGCCTGCTCCTGCTCGGACATGAACTTGGTCAACGCGCCGTCCAGAGTGCCGTCGTCGCCCACCCGGAACCAGGCCAGGCCCTTGGCTCCCCACTCCTGGCACTTTCGGGTCAACTCGTCGATGGCGTTGCGGCCCAGGCTCTCGCTTCCTCCCTTGTGGTTGATGCCCTTGACGCACTCCACCTGGAAGACCTTGGCCTCGGTGCCCTCGAACAGCCCGGTCAGCTCGATTAGCTCCATGCCGAAGCGCACGTCGGGCTTGTCGGAGCCGAACCGCTCCATGGCATCGGTCCAGGTCATGAAGATGGGTTCGTCGGGACGGGTGCCGGTGACCGCCTCCACCGCGGCGGCAACTGCCTCGGTGATGAAGGCCATCACCTCGTCTTGGCCCGCGAAGCTGGCCTCGGCGTCGAGCTGCATGAACTCGAACTGTCGGTCGGCTCGGAGATCCTCATCGCGCAGGCAGCGGGCGATCTGGTAGTAGCGGTCGAGTCCCCCCACCATGCAGAGCTGCTTGAAGATCTGGGGCGACTGGGGTAGGGCGTAGAAGCGCCCGGGGTGCAGACGGGACGGCACGACGAAGTCGCGGGCCCCCTCGGGGGTGGAGGCCACCAGCATGGGAGTCTCGACCTCAGTAAAGCGCTGCGCCTCCATCGAGCGGCGGATGGCGCTGTTGACCTTCGCCCGAAGCGCCAGGTTGCGCTGGAGGCGCTCTCCCCGCAGGTCGACGTAGCGGTAGCGCAGGCGCACGTTCTCGTCCACCTCAGTGCGGGAGTGCAACGGGAACGGCGGGGGCTCGGCGGCCGACAGAACATCTACCTGACAGTCGCCGATTTCCACCTCGCCAGTGTCCAGCTTGGGGTTGACGGTGCCCTCGGGCCGAGGCCGCACCGTGCCGCTGATGCGGACCACATATTCCGAGCGCAGGTCATGGCGCTCGTCCACCACGCACTGGATCACCCCGGTGCGGTCCCGCAGGTCGATGAACGCCAGATTCTCGCCGTGCTCCCGGCGACGGTCCACCCAGCCGCACACCGATACCTCTCGGCCAATGTCGTCGGCGCGCAATTCGCCGCAATAGTCAGTTCGCATCGCGGCTATTTCACCCCTTCGCCAACCTCTGAGCCACCTCAGGCACGACATCGGCCCGGCGAAGTGCGAACTGACCGCCTCCCGAGCGGAGGTCGCGCAGCGTAACCGTGCCCGCTGCCACCTCGTCCTCGCCCACCAGGAGGGCCAGCCGGGCACCTGACCGATCGGCCACCTTCATTTGAGCTTTCATCGATCGGGCGTCGAACGACCGGTCCGCCGAGATGCCGTTTCGGCGCAGCTCAAAGGTGAGGTCGCGCCCGGCGTCGCCGCCGGTCACGTCCACCACGAACACATCCACTGCCCCGGAGGCCTCCGCGAGAGCGTCCTCGGCGTCGGCCGCAAGCAGAATGCGCTCGATGCCCGCGCCGAAACCCACGCCGGGAGCAGGCTTGCCCCCTAATGACTCGGCCAAGCCGTCGTAGCGCCCCCCGCCGCCCACCGCGTTTTGGGCCGAGGTCAATGCACCGGCCACAAACTCCCAGGTGGAATGGGTGTAATAGTCCAGACCTCGCACCAGATAGGGATCGATTTCATAATCGACGCCCAAGGCGTTGAGCCCGGCCTGCACCCGCTCGAAGTGGGTGCCAGCCTCGTCCGACAGGCAGTCGATGATGAACGGGGCGTCGGCCACCGCGGCCATAGTGCGCTCCCGCTTGGAGTCCAGCACCCGCAGCGGGTGGTCGGTGGCGTTGGTCCGGTCGGCCTCGTCCAAATCGCCCAATCGCTGGCCCAGCCAGGCAGCCAACTCTCCGGCATAGGCCTGCCGGTCGCCGGGGCTGCCCATTGAGTTGAGCCGCAGCGACAGTTGGCTCAATCCGAGCGCCCGATAGAAGTCATGTTGGAGGGCGATGACCTCCACATCGAGGTCGGGATCGGCTGAGCCGATGGCCTCCGCCCCCACCTGGTGGTGCTGGCGGAACCGGCCCGCCTGGGGCTCCTCGTAGCGGAAGCAGGGGGTGAGGTACCACACCTTCCAGGGGACAGTGGGCCGGTGCTGGTTGAACGCTCGAACCACTGAGGCGGTACCTTCCGGGCGCAGGGCCATATGGCGGTCGCCCTTGTCGAAGAAGTCGTACATCTCCTTGCGGACCACCTCGGTGCCCTCGCCCAAGCGCTGGAACACCCCGATGTCCTCGAACATGGGGTTCTGCACCAGCCCATAGCCAGCCCGTCCGAACACATCGGCGAATACGGCAACCAGCGCCTGCCAGCGATCCGACTCAGGCGGCAGGATGTCGCGAGTCCCCTTGGGCGCTTGAAACACTTCGGGCACGACTACGAGCCCTCGGGGGTTTGGAACGACTCGGCCACGATTATGAGCCGGTGGCGGTGGGGAGGACTCGGTAGGCGTTGTAGACCGACTCGATGCCCCGGATGGTGCGCAGGAGGGCGTCGAGGTGGGTGCCGTCGATCAGCTCGAAGTCGAACCGCATGATGGAGATGTGGTCAGCACCGGTGCGGGTCTCACAAGCCAGGATGTTGACCGATCCGGTGGACAGGGCATTGGCCACATCCCGCAGCAGGCGGGTTCGGTCGAACGCCTTGACCTCGATGGTCACGCAGTAAGCGCCGGTGCGCTCGGTGCTCCAATCCACGTCGATGAGCCGATCACCCTGCTCGAACGAGAGCGAAACCGCGTTGGAACACTCGGCACGATGCACTGACACCCCTCGGCCCCGGGTAACGAAGCCGATGATCTCGTCGGGGGGAACCGGTTTGCAGCAGCGGGCCAGATTGACCAGCACATCGTCGAGGCCCTCAACCTCCACCGGCTGATCGGTGCGCCGGGGCAACACCGCCGGCGGTGGGACAGCGGCCAGGTCATCGTCCAGCTCCTCTTCCGCCGCGGGCTCCACCCTCATTCCGGCCACCCGCTCGGCCACCGCCTTGGCCGACACATGGCGCTCCCCCACCGCGGCGAACAAGGTGTCGAGATCGCGGTAGTTCATGTCGGTGGCCGCGTGCAGCAGCTCTTCGCCCGACAGGATCTTCGCCACCGGCAGGCGCTCTCGGCGCAGGGCAGCGGCCACCGCGTCGCGGCCGGCCTTGACGGCATCCTCCCGCCGGGCTTGGGCGAACCACTGGCGGATCTTGTTGCGGGCCCGATGGGAGGCCACCAGTCCGAGCCAGTCGCGCGACGGCCCCTTGTCGGCCACCTTGGAGGTGAAGATCTCCACCATGTCGCCGGGTCGCAGCTCGCGGTCCAGCGGCACGAGCTGGCCGTTGACCCGGGCCCCGATACAGGCATGGCCCACCTCGGTGTGGATGGAGTAGGCGAAGTCGATGGGAATCGCCCCCATCGGCAGCGACACCACATCGCCCTTGGGGGTGAACACCTGGACCTCGTCGTGGTCGAGGTCGGTCTTGAGATTGCTCAAGAACTCGACTGCGTCAGATGTCTCCTGCTGCCAGTCGATGATCCGGCCCAACCAGGCCAGATCATCGATCATCGCGCCCTCCTTGTAGCTGTAGTGGGCGGCCACCCCCTGTTCGGCTCGGGCGTGCATCTCGTTGGTGCGAAGCTGGACTTCCAGAGACTTGCCCCCCGGACCGACCACAGTGGTGTGCAGCGATTGGTAGAGGTTGAACTTGGGCATGGCGATGTAGTCCTTGAACCGCCCCTGCACCGGCTTCCAAGTGGCGTGGATGGACCCCAGGGCGGCGTAGCAGTCCCGCACCGAGTCGACGATCACCCGCATGCCCACCAAGTCGTAGATCTCGTCGAAGCTGCGATCCTTGGTCATCATCTTCTCGTAGATGCTCCACAGGTGTTTGGGGCGGCCGGTGACCTGAGCGGGGATGCCCAGCTCGGCCAAGCGGGCTTCAACGCTGGAGAGAACCTGGGTGAGGTACAGGTCGCGCTCGGGGGCCCGGGTGGCCACCATGCGATCGATTTCGGCGTAGCGCTTGGGGTGCAGGGCGGCGAACGCCAGGTCTTCGATCTGGAGCTTCAGGTCCTGCATGCCCAAGCGGTTGGCCAGCGGGGCGTAGATGTCTATCGTCTCCCGGGCCACCCGATGCTGCTTCTCCAGCGGAAGCGCGGCCAGCGTCCGCATGTTGTGCAGCCGGTCGGACAGCTTCACCACCAGCACCCGCAGATCTTTGGCGATTGCCACCAGCATCTTGCGCATGGAGGCGGCCTGCTCCTCCTCCTGGGTGTTGAACTTGAGCCGGTCCAACCGGGTGACGCTGTCGACGATCGAGGCCACCTCGCCGCCGAAGTGCTGCTCGACCTCGGCCAAGTCCATAGAGGTGTCCTCGATGGCGTCGTGCAGCAGGGCGGCGATGACCGAAACGTCGTCCAGCCCCAACTCCACCACAATGTGGGCCACCGCCAGGGGATGGGTCACATAGGGCTCGCCGGACTTGCGCAACTGCCCGGCGTGGGCCTGCTCAGCGAGGCGATAGGCCGTCTCGATGCGGTCGCCGGTGCCGTTGGGATGGTGTTCGAGATAGGCGTTGAGCAGCGGGCCCACGTCTTGTCCGGGCTGATCCACCCAGGGCAGTACACGCTCGGTAAGCGTCACCCGTCACCTCCATAACAGAACAGAGAAATCACCGGACAGTTGGCATCTGTCTCTATTTTCTCCCGGCCATCCAGAAAACCCAACTCGATAAGGAAGCCCATCCCGGCCACCTCTGCGCCCCCGGAACTGACGAGTTCGACGGTGGCGGCCGCCGTGCCCCCCGTGGCCAGGACATCATCCACGATCAACGCCCGTTGACCGGGGGAAAAGGCGTCGTTGTGGGCTTCGAGGGAAGCAGTGCCGTACTCCAGTTCATAGTCCACCGACCGGGTGAGGTAGGGCAGTTTTCCCGGTTTGCGAACGGGCACAAATCCGAGCCCCAGGCGGTAGGCCACTGCGGCCCCCAGGATGAACCCCCGGGCCTCAACGCCCACCACTCGATCCGCGGGGGTATTGCTGAATCGGTCTGCCAATTCATCCGCAGCCCAGCGAAAGGCCTCAGCGTCGTCAAGCAGCGGGGTGATGTCCTTGAACATGATCCCCGGTGAAGGGAAGTCGGGGACGTCCCGAATGAGGCTTTCAGGCCAGCCGGAATCCACTCCCCCAACCCTACCCGCCTGCTGACGAGCGACTTGCTCAGCGCCGCTTGCGCTTTCGGGGGCGGGGTGGGATGGCCGTGCCCGGCTGCGATGGCCGGCGGGTCGGGCGGTCCGCCAACGGCGCCGGAGCGGGCGATGACGGGCCCACCGCCACTTCCTCCACGTCTTGCACGGCGGCGCCCCGGGACTGGGCCCGGGCCTCCAAGCGCTCCCGCTGCTCCACGAACTCAGGCTGGCGCTCCTTCATCCAAGCCGCCGCCGGCGCGGCCACGAACAGCGACGAATAGGTGCCCACCAGCAAGCCGATGAGCAGGGCCACGGCAAACTCGGCCAAGGTGACCGCGCCCAGCACCAGCGTGCCGATCACCAGCATCGACAGCACCGGCAGCACCGAGGTAATGGTGGTGTTCACCGACCGCAGCAGCACCGTGTTGAGCGCCGAGTTCATGATCCGGGTGTAGGTGGCCCGCCCCACCAGTGCCGAGCGGCGCTGGTAGTCGCGGTTCTTGTCGAACACCACCAAGGTGTCGTACAGGGAGTACCCCATGATGGTGAGGAAGGCGATCACCGTGGCCGGAGTCACCTCGAACTGGAACAGGGCATAGATGCCCACGGTGATGACGATGTCGTGGGCCACCGCCACCAGTGCGGCCAGAGCCATCCGCCACTCCAGCGTCAGCGTGATGTATATGGCCACCACGATGAAGAACACGATCAGCGCTCGTATGGCCTTGCTGGTGATCTCACTGCCCCACGACGCGCTGATGGAGTTGAAGCTGATGTCGTCGAGGCTCTGGCCGGTGAGGTTGGCCAGGGCCATAGACACCTCGGCCACGCTGGAGGCATCGGTGGCGTCCAACTCGGCCCGCACTCGAAGCACGTCGCCGCCCACAAACTGGATCTTGGCGTCGGCCTGGCCCACACCCCTCAGGGCGTCGCGGACATCGGCAGTGGACACATCGGGTGCGGAGGCCTCCCATACCGTGCCGCCCTCGAACTCGATGCCCAGATTTACCCCCCGCACCAACAGGGCTATGGCGCTGATGAGAATCAGAGCGGCGGACACTTTCAGGGTGGTCTTCCACAACACGGGGAAGTCCACCTGGGTCTGGTTGCGCCACAGGCGCTGGAGGCGGCTCATGATGGCTCGACTCCCGCAGACATGGCCTCTTCCCTAGTGGGCAGGCCGAGGCGGTGGGGATGGGCCATCAGGCTTGGCGACCGAGCCATCAACTGCGCGCAGGGCCGCAGGAAGAAGTAGGTGGCCACCAAGTCTAGCACGGAGGCCAAGCCCAGCATCAGGGCGAAGCCCCGAACCGACCCGGCCGAGAGCCAGTACAAGATGACCGCGGCGATGAGCGAGGCGAAGTTGGCCCTGAAGATGGTCCGGAACGCCGCCGAGAAGGATTGCTCCAGCGACGACCTCAGCATGCGACCGGTGGCCACATCCTCTTTGAGGTGCTCGAAGTAGACCACGTTGGAGTCCAGCGAAACGCCGATCGCCACGATGAGGCCGGTGACTCCGGCCAGGGTCAAGGCCAGATCCTGGGTCTCGCCCAGCCAGGCCACGATCACCCACAGCAGGGTGGCCGACACCCCGAGGCTCAACATGGCGACGAGGCCCAACAGGCGGTACATGCCCACCATGTACAAGAACACCAGCGCCAGCCCGACGAGGCCGGCGATAATCCCGGCCCGCAAGGAGTCGCCCCCGATGGTGGCCGACACGGCCCGGCTGGTGCTGTCGCTCTGGGGGTCGGTGGGGTCTTGGAACTCGATGGGCAGCGCGCCGTAGCGCAGAACCAGGGCCAGGTCGTCGGCTTCTTCCTCAGAAAAGTTGCCGGAGATAACCACTTGGCCGTCGAAGTTGGGGCTCTGCACCGAGGGCGCCGACTGCACGCTTCCGTCTACCACGACAGCTAGCTGGCCAAGCCCGGCCACACCCGGCGGGCAGTATGGTGTGCCCGAATAGCACTCCACCGCTATCTCGTCGAACTTATCGGCCCCCTGGTCACCGCCCTTGAAGGTGGCATCCACCACGAACTCGCCCCGGAATGAGCTGTCGGCGCTGGAAAGGCCAGCGCCGGTGAGCGTGGACGGCCCAAGCAGAAAGCGCCTGATCTCCTCACCGTTGTCATCTCGCTCGGGCAGGACCACAAAGCGCTCAAGTACATCCTCGGCCGATGTCGATGGCTGCAAGCCGACGTAGTCGATGCCGCTGGGGCACGGGGCCAACCCTCGATCGTCGAGCTCGGGATCGGGCAGCTCAGTCGTGGGCAACTCCGATTCAGAATCGAAGGAGACAACCGGAAGCTCGGCGCACACCGGGCGGAAGCGGAGCTCGGCGGTTTGGCCCACAACGTCGATGGCCCGCTGCTGATCGCTGATTCCGGGAAGCTGCACCACCACCCGTCCGCCTTGGCGAGTCACATCGGGCTCGGCCACACCCAGACCGTCGATGCGGTCGCGGATGATGTTGACTGCGGTATCCAGGTCGCCTTCGGTGATGGCTACGGGACGGTCGGGGTCGTCCACCGGCACCAGCACCACCTCGACTCCGCCCTTGAGGTCCAGGCCCAGCAGAGGCCGGTTTCCAACGGCCAGCGATGCCGCCAACAGCCCCGCGGCCGCAGCCACGATGAGGACAAGCGAAACCAGCGAACGGCGGCTCATTGACGCTGGAAGAGGGGGCTAGCCGTCAGCGTCGTCGCCACTAAGCAGAGGCCCCTGGCCGTCGTCGCCATCGACGTCGGAGGAGTACACGACCTTGTTGGCGATGGTGTCGCGGCTGATCTTGATTTCAACGCCATCGGAGATCTCGATGAACACGGTGCCGCCGTCGAAATCGGTGATCATCCCGTACAGGCCCGATGCGGTGATCACCTCGTCGCCCACATCCAAAGATTCGAGCAGCTCGCGGTGCAGGCGCGCTTTTCTCTGTTGGGGGCGTATCATGAAGAAATACATGGCGACGACAATCAAAAGCGGAAGCAGCAGGACGTCCAAGGCCCAGAATTCTACCGGAAGACCTAGCTGGGAGACGACTCGGCGGGCCTAGCCGAATAAGTCAGCCCCACGCCTCAGTCGTCTTGACGATCAAGCGGTCAAGGGTGCCTGTTGCGATGGCGTCTTGGGCCTCCTCCATGAGGGCCAACAGCCAGGCCACGTTGTGGAGGGTGAGCATTCGGGCCGCCGACGGCTCGTCCACGTTGAACAGGTGGCGCAGGTAGGCACGCGAGTAGCGGGCAGCCGGACTGGCCGGAAAGTGGGGATCGACGGGGCGGTCATCGTTGGCGAGGGAAGAGTTGCCGAGGTTGAGTCGGCCCTCCCAGGTGAGAGCGGTGCCGTGGCGGGCCAGCCGGGTGGGCAGCACGCAGTCGAACATGTCCACGCCCAGGGCCACGCATTCCAGCAGCCCGATGGGATCGCCAAGCCCCATGAAGTAGCGGGGCTGATCGTGGGGCAGAAGCGGGGCGGTGGCGGCCAGCGCAGCCATCATCTGCTCGGGGCTCTCCCCCACCGAAAGCCCGCCCACCGCATAGCCGTCGAAGCCCACCTCGACGGTCCGGGCTGCGCTCTCGGCCCGGAGGGCGGGATCGGTCCCACCCTGGACGATGCCGAATTGGTTGGCCCCGACTTCGTGCCCTTCCACTTCCAGAAAGCGGCGGCGGGCCCGGACCGCCCAGTTCGCGGTGCGATCCACCGCTTGACGCTGGACCGATGCCGGGGCTTCCGATGGCGGGCATACGTCGAGGACCATTTGGATGTCGGATCCAAGCTGGAGCTGAACGTCCACCACCCGCTCCGCGGTGAAACGATGGGAAGTGCCGTCGTAAGTCGACCGGAACGTGGCGCCGTCATCGTCCACCTTGGGATCGAGGGAGAACACCTGATATCCGCCGGAGTCGGTGAGCACATGGCCCGACCAGCCGGTGAAGCCGTGGACGCCGCCCATTTGCTCCACCACCTCGGGACCGGGCCTCATCATCAGGTGGTAGGTGTTGGCCAGCACCACGGGGGGATTGAGAGCCTCGAGGTCGCTGGTGTCGAGGGTGCGGACCGCGGCCCGGGTGCCCACCGGCATGAAGCACGGAGTGGTGAACGAGCCCCTCGGCGTGGTGATACGGCCTTTGCGGGCCTGCCCGTCTTGGGCCAACACGTGGAATTGGAGGGTCATTGCCCTGGATTTCTAGTGCAGAACATGGCATCCCCCAGGGAGAGGAAGCGATAGCCCTCGGCCAAGGCTGTTTCGTAGAGATCGCGCCAGCGGGGGCCGATGAACGCGGCCAGCAAGGCCAGAAGGCTGGACCGGGGCAGATGGAAGTTGGTGAGCATGGCATCCACCACCGTGAACTGGTGTCCCGGCTTGATGAACAGATCGGTGGAGCCACTGGCCGATCCGGTGGCCGCGGCCGATTCCAGCGCCCGCACCACGGTTGTGCCCACGGCTACCACCCGCTCAGCCCGGACGCAGGCGGCCAGCGTGGACTCCGGGATTCGATACGACTCGGTGTGCATGACGTGGTCTTCCAGCTTCTCAGCCATGACCGGCGTGAAAGTGGCCGTGCCCACGGCCAACTCCAACTTGCACACCACCGCGCCCGCCTCTCGACAGCGTTCCAATACCTCCTTGGTGAGGTGGAGACCGGCCGTAGGGGCAGCGGCCGACACCGGCCGATCGGCATAGACCGTCTGGTAGAGCTCGACGTCGGCCAACTCCTCGGTGACATAGGGGGGAAGCGGCACTTCCCCGGCTCGATCCATGAGGGCATCGGCGTCGCCAATCGGCCTCACCCACCGCCTTCCGTCGTCGCCGATTCGCCCCCCTACCTCCAATACGGGCTGCTCCTCGAACCACAGCTCGGCACCCGGCCGCACCCGCCGGCCCGGCCGCACCAACGCGCTCCACCAGCCGTCGTTTCCCGGTTCCAGCAACAAGACCTCCACCCGGCCCCCCGTGGCCTTGCGTAGCTTCAGTCGGGCGCTCATGACCCGGCTGTCGTTCACCACCAACACGTCGCCAGGGCTCAAGAGATCAGGCAGGTCACGGGTCAAGCGATGCTCGGGAGGAGCGCCAGAACCTCGGTCCACCAGCAGCCGGGAGCTGTCGCGGGGCTCAGCCGGCTGCTGGGCGATGGCGGCATCGGGCAGCTCGTAGTGAAGCTCCGAAGTCCGCATGAGCAGTTTCTACCCCACCGTTGCGCTTATCCCGAAAACCGACATACCCGCCCGGTAGTTTGGGGCTGATGCTGGTGATGGGGATCGATCCCGGCCTGTCGCGCTGCGGCTACGGCGTTGTCCGCCAAAAGGGCCGCGCCACCGAGGCCGTGGCCGCCGGAATCATCCGCACCGACAAGGACGATCCCATCCCCCGCCGCCTGTATGAGCTTCAAAATGAGCTTGCCGACTTGATGGGTACATACAACCCAGACGCGATGGCCATCGAGCAAGTGCTGTTCCAGGTGAACGTGCGCACCGCCATGGGGGTGGGCCAGGCCAGCGGGGTGGCCATGGCCGCCGCAGTGGGGGCGGGTGCCGAGGTGTTCGAGTACTCGCCCACGCAGATCAAAAAAGCAGTAACCGGCTGGGGCGGCGCCGGCAAGGAGCAGATGGGACAGATGGTGCAGACCCTGCTGCGCCTTCCCAAGCCTCTGAAGCCGGTAGACGCGGCCGACGCAATTGCGGTGGCCCTCTGCCATCTGGCCCACCACCCGGCCGCATCGCGGATCCAGGCGGCGATGTGATCGGACTGCTCCGGGGCACGCTGGCCCTGCGGGACCCCGACGAGGTGATCGTGGAGACCGCAGGCGTCGGCTATCGAGTGGCTGTCTCGCCGGACACGTCGGCCGCGCTGGGCGAGCTGGGCCAAGAGGTGGTGTTGCACATCCACCACCACATCAGAGAAGACGCCCAGACCCTGTACGGGTTCGACACCCCCGACAAGCGTCGGGTCTTCGAGGGGCTCATCTCTGCTCATGGCGTGGGGCCAGCGATGGGCATGGCCATCTTGTCGATATACGGACCCTCGGAGTTGGCTGGGATTCTGGCCACCGACGACATCGATGCCCTGTGCCTGGTGCCTGGAGTGGGCAAGAAGACCGCGGCCCGGCTTCTGGTGGAGCTCAAATCCCGCCTCGACATCGGAGACGTGACCACTGCGGTGACATCGGGCCAGCCCGCGGGCGAGCAGCCGTCTGATGCCCGCAGCGTGGTCCGCCAAGCACTGGCCGAGTTGGGCTACAGCGCCGAGGAAATCCGCAGCGCCATCGCCGCCCTGCCTCCGGGCGACGACTCCTCTGCCCTGCTCAAAGCAGCCCTCCGGCACTTGGCCTCCGGGATATGAGCAGGCCATGAGCAAGAGAGAAGAACTGCTGGCGGGGACCCCACTGCCCGAAGACGCCGCGGCCGAGACAGGATTGCGGCCAACCCGGCTGGACGAGTTCGTGGGCCAGTCGGAGCTGAAGGAGCATCTTGACATCATCTTGGGCGCGGCCCGGGCCCGATCGCAACCAGCCGACCATCTGCTGTTCGCGGGGCCACCGGGCTTGGGCAAGACCACGCTGGCCCACATCGTGGCCAAGGAGATGGAAGCGGGACTGCACATCACCTCGGGACCGGCGCTGGAGCGGGCGGGCGACCTGGCCGCCATCTTGTCCAAGCTGGAGGACGGCGACATTCTGTTCATCGATGAGATCCATCGGCTGCCCCGCATTGTCGAAGAGGTGATGTACCCGGCCATGGAGGACTTCAACGTTGACATCGTGCTGGGCAAGGGGCCGGCAGCCCAGTCGGTCCGCCTCGACCTGGCCAAGTTCACCCTGGTGGGGGCCACCACCCGCACCGGCCTCATCACCGGGCCGTTGCGGGACCGGTTCGGCTTGGTGTCGCGGCTCGACTACTACACCACTGCCGACTTGGAAGCCATCGTGACGCGGGCGGCGGGCATCTTAGACATACAGGTCGACCCGGCCGGCGCGGCCGAGATCGCCTGCCGGGCCCGGGGAACCCCCCGCATCGCCAACCGGCTGCTGCGGCGGGTGCGCGACTACGCCGAGGTTCGGGCCGACGGGGTGATCGATCAGCAGACCGCGGCCGCCGGGTTGAACCTGTTCGCCGTCGACCAAGCCGGCCTCGACAAGATCGATCGGGCCATCCTGTCGGCCCTGTGCGAGCGCTTTGGCGGAGGCCCGGTCGGGCTGTCCACCCTGGCCATCAGCGTCAGCGAACCGGCCGAAACGGTGGAGGACGTGTACGAGCCGTTCCTCATCCAACAGGGCCTGTTGATGCGCACTCCTCGGGGCCGAGTAGCCACCCCCACCGCCTGGCACCATCTGGACCTGACCCCACCCGACAGCGCCTCAGATCAGTCGAACTTGTTCGACTGACCAAGCTCAATTGGCGGCGGCTTGCAGGATGTCGTCGGGGATGTCGAAGTTGGCGTAGACGTCTTGGACGTCGTCGTGGTCGTCGAGGGCGTCGATGAGGCGGAGGACGGAGCGGGCGGACTCGGCGCTGTCGACACCCACCACTGACGTGGGCAGCATGGTGGAGTTTGCCGACATGAAGACGATGCCGGTGTCGGCCAAGGCGTCGCGCATCGACGAGAGGTCGGAGGGATCGCAGGTGAGCCGCCAGGTGTCGCCCTCATCGGCCAAATCCTCGCCCCCGGCATCGAGGGCGGCCATCATCAGTTCGTCCTCATCCACCGAGCGGTCCAAGATCACCACCCCCTTGCGCTCGAACTGCCAGGCCACCGCACCGGGCTCGGCCAGCGATCCCCCATTGCGGGTGAACAGCGCCCGCACCTCCGAGCTGGTGCGGTTGCGGTTGTCGGTGAGCGTCTCCACATACAGGGCGACACCGCCGGGGGCGTAGCCCTCATAGAACACCGACTCGTAGGCCACCCCCTCCAGCTCACCCGTCCCCCGCTTGATGGCCCGCTCGATGGTGTCGAGGGGCACCGAGTTGTCCCGGGCCTTCTGGAACATGGTGCGCAGGGTGGGGTTGGCATCGGGATCGCCGCCCCCCTCACGAGCGGCCACCTCCACTTGGCGGATCAGCTTGGCGAAAAGCTTGCCCCGGCGTTTGTCGGCCGCCCCTTTGCGGTGCTTGATGGTGGCCCATTTGGAGTGTCCTGACACCGGTGCCCTCCCCTATTCCTGTTCCACAAACCAGCGGTGGCCGGTGGACCAATCCTGTTCCACAAACCAGCGGTGGATTCGATCGTCTTGGGCCAACTCAGGGTGGAACGACGACACCACCGTCGAGCCTTGGCGACACAGCACCGGCACCCCGTCCAATTCGGCCAACACCTCCACGTCACGGCCCACCGACTCGACAACCGGCGCTCGAATGAACACCCCGGGAAAGGCCGATTCCCATCCTTCGATGTCGATCGGCGCGTGAAATGACTCTGATTGTCGACCGTATCCGTTGCGCCGCACCGCGGCGTCAATGGCGCCAAAGCGATGCTGGCCGGGATAGCCGTCCACCACCTCGGCGGCCAAGAGGATCATCCCGGCACAAGTGCCAAGCACCGGCAGGCCGTCGGCCAGTCGATCGGCCAGCGGATCGCCCAAGCCGTTGACGTCCAGCAGCTTGGAGATGGCAGTGGACTCCCCGCCAGGGATGACGAGGCGGTCGACTTCGGCCAGTTCTTCGGGGGTGCGGACCTGGACCGCGGCCACCCCTATTCGATTGAGGACCTGCTCATGCAGCCCGAATGCCCCCTGAAGGGCCAAGACCCCGACCTTCACCCGGGGGCTCCGAGTCTCGAGGCGACGCTTCGATCTGCTGCACGCTCAGCCGCTGCTACCAGCCGCGGTCGGCCAGGCGGGTTTCGAGGCCGTCGATCTCCAAACCCGGCATGGGCTCGCCCAGGCCGCGGCTTACCTTGGCCAGGATGTGGGGATCGCGGTAGTTGGTGGCGGCCTCCACAATGGCTTTGGCCCGAGGAGCAGGATCGGAAGACTTGAAGATCCCCGAGCCCACGAACACGGCCTCAGCGCCAAGCTGCATGACCAGTCCGGCGTCGGCGGGAGTCGAGATTCCCCCCGCGCAGAACATCGGCACGGGCAGCCAGCCGGTCTCGGCCACCTCGCGCACCAGCGGCAAAGGGGCCCGGAGTTGCTTGGCCCAGTCGAACAGCTCGGCGGAATCGGCCTGGGTGATCTTGCGGATGTCCCCAATGATCGACCGAAGATGACGGACGGCCTCCACGATGTTGCCGGTGCCGGCCTCGCCTTTCGACCGGATCATGCAGGCGCCCTCGGAGATTCGCCGCAGCGCCTCTCCCAAGTTGACAGCCCCGCACACGAACGGCACGGTGAACGCCCACTTGTCGATGTGGTGGGCTTCATCGGCCGGGGTCAGCACCTCGCTCTCGTCGATGTAGTCCACATCCAGGGCTTCGAGAATCTGGGCTTCCACAAAGTGGCCGATCCGGGCCTTGGCCATGACCGGGATGGTCACCGCCTGCTGGATGCCAGTGATCATCTCCGGATCGCTCATGCGGGCCACCCCGCCATCGCGTCGGATGTCGGCGGGAACCCGTTCCAGAGCCATCACCGCCACCGCTCCGGCGTCCTCAGCCACCTTGGCCTGATCAGGGGTGACCACGTCCATGATGACCCCGCCCTTGAGCATCTCGGCCAGTCCACGTTTGACCAACGTGGTGCCCGTCTCGCGGCCCGACATCGACTCAGCAGCCATGGTTGCAGTCTATGGCTTCGCGCATCGCAATCGTGATGTCGGTTTTCCGCCGGCAGCTCGGATCAGCGGTTTTTGAGCAGGTTCTCAGCGAAGTCCTGCACCATCACCAGCACGTCTCCCCCGGGTAGAGCGATGAAGGTCTGGCCCGGGGTGAGCCGTACCGGATTGCCGTTGTTGTCGGTGACCTGCCAGGGCTGGTTTGCCGATGGCCGGGTCCAGCGGCCCCGAATCAGATGGCCATCGGTGAACACCAAGGCCACCCCGCCCTCGGAATCAACGGTGATGGCCTCAGGGCAATAGGAGCAGGCCGCGCTGCCGGTGTATCCAGTTTGAAGAACTACCACGTTGGCGGGGGTTACCTGGACGGGAGCCACGTCGGGGTTGGGGGTGCCATTGGGGTGGCGGGCCATGTCGACATGGGGGGTGCCGTCTTGCCAGCGGGCCCAGCCGCCGGCCTCAGAATCCCAGGCAAAATGGGCGATCGTGCCGCCGAGATAACGGATCTCCGCCCCGGGGGCCGGCTCAGCACCGGGTGGGAGCGCCTCTCCCGGTCTGCGGTACTCGAAGAGTGGTTCGGGAGCCGCCAACTCGCGGGGAGCGGCCTGCCAGATGTTCGCAGTGGAGGTGTACAGGCTGAAGGGTGCCACCCGGTCGCCCACCCTCCAATAGTCAGTGGGCAGGTGGTCCCAACGGAGCTCGTAGAGCTTGCCGTTGGACTGGCCTTGGGACAACTCCCGCAGCACGCCGGGATTGGCCCCCGAATGCCCGTACACCGGCTGGCCGAAGTTGGCCAGGATGTCGGGGTCGGAGCTGCGCGCCGATCGGACCGGGCCGAGCGAGATGGCCCCCTGGCTGTGGAACACGGCCATGAGTCGGGTGATGGTCTCGACCCTGACCTCGATCAGCACGTCAGCCTGATTGATCCCGGACTGGGGCCGTCCCACGCTGCTGGTGCCGATCTTCACGGCCAACGCGGGCCGGTCCATGATGGACGGGTCCTCCAGCGGCTCGCCGGTCAGCGGTTCGGTGGGTCCAGGCATCGGGGTGGGCGTGGCCGGGGCGGGTTCGGGCTCCTCTTCACCAGGCGCCGCAGTCGCCGAGGCATCGGATTCAGGGTCTGGGGAAGCGAGATCTGACGACTCTGCGGGATCGTCAGGGTCCGACGGACCGTCGGGAGTCGGGCTATCACCGGCACCGCTGTCGGGAACCGCAGTGGGCGCCGCAGTAGTCGGCGCCGGGGCCCCGTCGCCATCCGCGCCGTCGTCATCGTTTCCGCAGCCCGCGACCAGAAGCGCAACGGCCAGAAAAACAGCAGCACCCCCACGCCCGAGGGCGCACCAGCCGCTGAGCTTGTTTGGACTCAAAGCTCGATCAGCGCGGCAATCCGAGTATCCAGCCGGGGATGGCGGATGGCGTCGGCGATACCCCAATCGGGCTCATCGATCCACATGTGAAGCGCTGCCACCGTTGGCGATGGTACCTGAGCGGTCTGGGCAGAAAGTGTCATCAACGCAGACAACAGGCCAGGAGGGTACCGAGTGAGCGACACCGCCTCGAAGTCGGCGGCCAGGCCCCGCTGGGCGGGCAGCGCCCGGTCCATCACCCGGCGCCGCAGCCAGCCAACCGTTGTGAGCGGCCAGGCCAAGAGCACCCCGGCCAGCGTCTCGAACGCGGCATCGCCTCGACGAATCCGGCAGAGGTGATGGGCCACCAGCCCTTCCATCTCGATGCGCTCGAGCTGCTCCACTGCGCCGGATGTGACGACGATGGCCGCGTGGGCGGGGGTGCGGGCCGCGGCCAAAGAGTTGATCGAATGGGAGTGGATCACCCTCAGTTCGGGGGTGGGGATGCCGTGGCTGACGCAGAGGCCCTCCAGCACGTTTTCGATCGCCTCCTCCACTTCGCCGTGGGGAGCGGTGCTCTTGGTGAGGCGAAGAAGGAGCCGCCACGCAGCCAAGTGCAGTCCGATGGCCGCAACCACACCAACGATCGCGCCGATCACCAAACAAACAAGCCAGGGCAATCCGACCAAGGCCAGGATCGCCAGGACCAACGCGCCGACAATCACTCCCAGTGTGACGAGGGCAGCTGCGGACCGGCGTCGGCTTGTGCTCATTCGACCTCCTGGCTTTCTCGCCGCGGGGGCTGGGGGGTGCGGACCCGGCGGCGGGCAGCCAGGTCGGCATAGATCTCGGCATAGCGGCTGGCCAGCGTGTCCATGGAGAACTGGTGGGCTCGGTCGAGTCCCGATTCCACCAAGGATGCCGCGGTGTCTTCGTCGAACAGCACCCGCTTCAGGGCCACGGCCAACGCCGCGGGATCGCCCGGCTCGGAGAGAAGCGCGTCGCGCCCGGGCCGGGCGACGATGGCGTAGGCGTCGAGATCGGAAGCCACGATCGGAGTCTTCGCCGCCATTGCCTCAAGCAGCACCACGCCGAATGACTCGCCGAACAGCGACGGGGCACAGAACACGTCGGCCCCTCGCAAACGGGCCTGCTTCTCGGCATCGGAAATCCGACCCAGCCATTCAACCCGGGGATCATTGCCGGTGCGCGCTCTCAAGGCATCGGTCTCTGGGCCATCGCCTCCCACCCACAGCCGTACTTCATCGGGCAGGTATTGGAGGGCGTCGATAAGGATGCCCAATCCCTTGCGGGGCTCGTGGCGGCCCACGAAGAAGATGGTGGGACAAGGCGCATTGATCGGCTCAGCTGAGGGGGCGTCCAACTCCACTCCGTTGAACACCAGCTCGTATCGACCGCCCAACTCCCCCTCGGCCAAGCGGCGGGCGTCCTCGGATACCGCGCAGCGATAGTCCAGGCGGTTGGCCACTGCTCGCACTATGGGGCGCAGATACTGGTAGGCGGTACTGTGGCCGGCCCGGTGGAAGGTGCCCAGCAGCGGTGCCGACTTCATCACGGCCGCTGTGTTGGTGGGGCCGGGGGCGAGGGGCTCGTGGAGGTGGAGGACGTCGAATTGCTCATCGCGCAGCACCCGTATGGTGCGGAGTTGGGCCGGGGGGTCGGGGGCCAAGGGGGCGATGGAGCCGTTGGCCGCGGTGGGCAGGCTGTTGCCCAAGGGGGTGACCGACTCGTCGGGCGGAGGACCATCGCACGGGGCCAGCACCCGGGCTTCCACCCCCATACGACGCAGGGAACGGGCCAGTCCCATCACCTGGCCTTGGACACCGCCGGGGATGGTGAGGGAGTAGGGACAAACCAGGCCGACCCTCATCCGGGCGCCCTCACTCGCGCGGACCGCTCAACTTGGTCAGGCTGCTGGTGCAGGCCCCTTCGTTGCTGGCGGAATCTGTGGAGGGCTTCTTCATCGCTCGGCCAGTTGGTCTGCATCAGGTGCCACTGCTCTGGAGCGGCGCGGATCAGCTCTTCCAAAGCCAGGGC
Organism: Acidimicrobiia bacterium; assembly: GCA_022822905.1. Classification (GTDB taxonomy): domain Bacteria; phylum Actinomycetota; class Acidimicrobiia; order Acidimicrobiales; family Bin134; genus Poriferisocius. The sequence continues at coordinate 37,620 of JAJDYE010000029.1, forward strand.
CAGATCTTGGGTGACTCGGGTCACGTCGGCCCGCAAGCGGCCCTGTCGCTCAGCGGGAACCGGAGGGAGCACCACACCCCGGTGGTTGGGCCCGTCTTGGTAGACCGCGGTGGGCAGAATCGCCGCGCCGGTCCGCAGAGCGAGGGTGGCTGGGCCGCCGGGCAGCAGGGTGCGCTCACCGAAGAACTCCACCTCCACTCCCCCGCGGCCAACCTGTCGATCGGCGAGCAGGCACACCACCTGCCGGGACCGCAGCGACTTGATGAGCACCGAGACTGCGTCCGGACCCAGAGCCACAATGTCGATGCCCATGCGGCGGCGCTCCTCCACCATCCAATCGAACAGCCGGGCCGGCTTGAGCGGCTCGACCACGGAGATCACCGGGTAGCCCGGAATGCGGGCCATCCACGTTCCCGCCCACTCCCAGCCTCCGAGGTGGGGAAGGGCCAGTATCGGGGCCGTGCCGGAGTCGATGGCCTCTTGAATGTGGTTGAACCCCTGGTGGCTGAATCCGGCTTCCACCTCGGCGTCGTCCAGATCGCCGAGCCGGGCGCCGTCGAACCAGTAACGGGCGTAAGACTCGAACGAGGCTCGCACCGCCTGGGCCAGCGCTTCACCTTGCATTTCGGGGCCGCACACCCTCTGGAGGCGGCGCTCGGTGATGAAGCGACGCTCGGGCAGCAGCCGGTACGCGCTCCGGCTGATGGCCCGGGTGAGGGCTGCTCCCACCGATTGCGGCAACCGGCGAGCCAGGGCGGCCCCGCTGCGGTACAGCACCACGTCGGCCGAGAGGCGGCGGGTTCGGTGTATCGGAGCAACCGTCTCGGCAGTGTCGGTCATACTGAATGCAGGGAGTCGGCCTGACGCCATACCTTGGCAAACCGATAGACGGCGGTGGCGGCAGTGAGGCCCAGCATGGCCCACAGTATGGGGATCAGCACGAAGCTGAAGGCCAAACCGGCTCCGAGCACGAAGAACCGCTCGGCCCGCTCCATGAGGCCGCCCTTGGCATCGAGCCCGAGCGACTCGGCCTTGGCCCGCAGATAGGAGACCAGCGAGGCCACCGCCATGAGGGCCACTGGCAGCATGAAGATGCGCCCCGGCTCATTGGAGCCCAAGTACCAGGCCACCCCCCCGAACAGCAGGGCATCGCACACCCGATCGCTGGCCGAGTCGAAGAAGGCGCCCCGGACCGAGCTGGTGCCCGATGCTTTGGCGATGGGCCCGTCGAGGGCGTCGGAAAGACCGGTGAGGATCAAGAACACCAGCCCGAGGATCAGCTGGCCTCGACCGATGACCACGGCGGCCACCGCAGCCATGACGATGCCGAAGGCGGTAACCCCATCGGCGCTCGCGCCCAACCGGCAGAGGACGGCGCCGATGGGATCAAGCCCACGATTGACCGCCGAGCGCCAATTGCCGTCGAACATGTGGCCTCTACTCTACTTCTGGGCCTGAACGCAGGTCAGTCCAGTCTTCGGGATTGGGTTGCACCAACTGGGCCCAGTCTTCGGGATTGGGCTGCACCAGCTGGTCGATCAGATCGCCGGTGATGCCGTCCACAAACACCAATCCCCGCTGGTCGGGCTGGGGTTCGTTGGAGTAGAGCAGGATGCGCCAAGTGGGGCGGCTGAACCAGCCTCGCCACCCCATTTGAGCCGATGCATGGCCCACGGGAAAGCCCACCGCGCCGGTAGCGATCACCAACGCGTCGGATTCGTCGATCTTCAGCTCCTTCCCGCAGACGAAGCCATATGCGGCGAAGGCGGCCAAGGCGATAGCTGCGGCCAAGAACCCCCCATTGACCAGGGGACTATCGGAGGCAACGGCCCAAACCACCGTACACACCACTGCGGCTGACAAGTAGATGATGGCCGGGATCCGGCGGCGGCTGTTGTTGGGAAACAGATAGGGGCCGACGTATTCGCTGACGTTCAGCTCCTGAGGCAACTCGTCGGTGATCTCCGCGTCGGACACAACGAAAGGCTACCCACCTTCCCAGGCACTTCTCAGCTTTGACCATGACTCGGCCAGGGGCTCGGGAAGCACTCGAGTCTCGGCCGAGGTTGTCATGAAATTGGTGTCGCCCCGCCAGCGAGGCAAGCAGTGGACGTGCAGATGGCCGGGTATTCCAGCGCCTGCGGCCGCTCCCAAATTGAGGCCCACGTTCACGCCATCGGGGTTGTAGGCCCGGCGAATGGCCGCCACCGCGGCTCGAACGGCGGCCCACAGTTCATCGCTCTCGTTATCGCTGAGATCGGCCAGGTCGGCCACCGGCCGGTTGGGCACCACCATCAGATGACCACTGCCGTAGGGGAAGGCGTTGAGCACCGCGAAGCAAGTCGCACCCCGCCACAAGATGCCGGTCTCCTCTTCGGGTTCGGGGGCGGCCAATATCTGCTCGAACAGGGTGGCCTCTCCCGGCTGAGAGCCAGCGTCCGCAATGCCCGCAACGTACTGGCTGCGCCACGGGGCCCACAGACGCTCAAGCATCAGCGGTGTGTTTCCACATCGTCAGCCAGCCGGGCTGCAAAGTCCTCCAACGGCACTCCCCGCTCGTCGCCGTCGCTGCCCCGGGCGTTCACTCCCACAGTGCCGTGGGCCACGTCGTCGTCGCCCACCACCAGCACGTAAGGCAACTTCTGGAGCTTGGCCGCTCGGATACGCCGGCCCAACGGCTCTTGGGCGTCGGACACCTCTACTCTGAACCCGTCTCGGCGTAGACGAGCCTCCACGTCGGCGGCATAGTCGCCATGGGAGGCGGCCACCGGCAAGATGGCGGCTTGGACCGGGGCCAGCCAGGCCGGGAACGCACCGCCAAAGTGCTCGATGAGCACGCCGAAGAAGCGCTCGATTGATCCCATCAGAGCCCGATGGATCATCACCGGTCGGTGGCGTCCGCCGTCGGAGCCCACATACTCCAGGTCGAACCGCTCGGGCAGTTGGAAATCGACCTGGATAGTGGAGAGCTGCCAACTCCGACCGATGGCATCACGCACGTCGATGTCGATCTTGGGTCCGTAGAATGCACCGCCACCCTCGTCCAACTCGTACTCCAGCCCGGAGACCTCCAACGCATGGCGGAGGGCATCGGTGGCCAGATCCCATTCGGCGTCGTCCCCTATCGACTTCTCCGACGGCCGGGTGGCCAGTCGAGCCTCGAATGAGCCGAAACCGAACGCCCGCAGCACCGACAGCACAAACGCCACCAACGAGGCGATCTCAGCCGGGGCCTGCTCCCGGGTGGCGAAGATGTGGCTGTCGTCCTGGGTGAATCCCCGGATGCGCATCAGACCATGGACCGCCCCGGACAACTCGTAGCGGTACACCGTGCCCAGCTCGAACATGCGGATGGGCAGGTCGCGATAAGAACGCTGGTTGCTCTTGTAGATCAGCGCGTGAAAAGGGCAGTTCATCGGCTTGAGGTGGTAGGAGGCACCGTCCATCTCCAGAGCCGGGTACATGCTCTCCCGATAGAAGTCCAGATGCCCGCTGGTCTCCCACAGCTCGGAACGAGCGACGTGGGGGGTTACAACGAACTGGTAGTCGCCCTCTTCGTGACGGTCGCGGCTGTAGTCCTCGATGATGCGGCGCACCGCAGCGCCCTTGGGGTGCCACACCGCCAGCCCCGGACCCAACTCAGTGGGCCACGAGAGCAGATCGAGCTCTCGGGCCAGGCGACGGTGGTCCCGCTTTTCCGCCTCGGCCAGCCGGTGCAGGTGGGCGGCCAGGTCTTTTCGAGACGCCCAGGCCGTACCGTAGACACGCTGCAAGGAGGGGCGGCCGGCGTCGCGGCGCCAGTAGGCCCCGGCCACGCTCATCAGTTTGAAGTGCCCCAGCCGTCCGGTGGACGGGACGTGGGGGCCGCGGCACAAGTCGATGAACGAATCCGAGTTGCGGTAGTAGCTGATCTGGCCGTCGCCGGCCACCTCGTCGGCCAGCTCATCGGCCGACTGGCCGCCAGCCGACTGCCCGCCAGCAGCGACATCGGAGGCCATGGCCACCGTCTCGATGATCTCCCGCTTGTATGGGTGGCCTGCAAACAGCTCCAGCCCTTCCTCGACCGGCACCTCATGACGCTCAAAGGGCTGATCGGCGGCAATGATCTCCTGCATCCGGGACTCAATGGCCTCAAGGTCGTCATCGCTGATAGTGGCCCCGTCGGGCAAGTCGAAGTCGTAGTAGAAACCGTCTTGAATGGGAGGGCCGACGGCGTAGGTGGCACCGGGGTACATCTCCAATACCGCCTGGGCCAGCACATGGGCAGTGGAGTGGCGCAGCGTCTCCAGGCCGACATCGCTGTCGGCGGTGATGAGGGCCACCTGTTGACCGTCGGCCAGCGAAACGCTCAAGTCCACCTCCGCATCGTCGACGGTGGCGATGAGGGCGGCTTTGGCCAGACCGGGGCCGATATCAATGGCCAGATCCCCCGCGGTTGCGCCGACAGGAAGTACACGCGTGCTGCCGTCGGGGAGAATGACGCTGATTTCAGCCATAGCTCAACAAATTAACCTTTCGGCCTAACTGTGCCTGCCCAATTATCGCGAACGGCCCGCTACGAGAGCCGGACGCCGAGCAGGGTGGCTGCCGGTTGAATCCCCCCTGCTGAAGCGGCATCGTCGATGGCCGCGACCGCCGAGGGGGTGTCCAAATCGTTGTCAAGGCAAGCCCGGACCTGCTCGAGGACCGCAGGAGCTGGGTCGGAGCTGCCATCGTCCGCCGCTTGCCAGGCATCGAGGCGCTCAGCAGCGGCGGGCATGACCGAATCGTCCCACTCCCAGGAATCCCGGTAGTGATGGGCCACAATGGCCAAGCGGATGGCCCGGGGGTCGTACTCCTTCAACAGGTCGGAGACGAACACCAGGTTGCCCAATGACTTGGACATCTTGGCGCCGTCCATCCGCACCATGGCCTGGTGCATCCAGTGGCGCACGAACTGCTTGCCGGTAACCACCTCCGATTGAGCGGCCTCGCACTCGTGATGGGGGTAGATCAGATCGGACCCTCCTCCGTGAAGATCCACGGTGTCGCCCAGTTCCCGCATGGCCAGCGCCGAGCACTCGATGTGCCAGCCGGGACGGCCTGGGCCCCACTTGGAGTCCCAGGCAGGCTCGTCGGGGGCGGACTTCTGCCACAGCACGAAGTCGAGGGGGTTGCGCTTGTTGGGATCGTCGGGGTTGCCCCCGTGTTCGGCGGCCAGGGCCAGCATGGTATCCTGGTCGAAGTGGCTGACCTGGCCGAATCGGTCGAAGGCGGAGATGTCGAAATACACCGATCCGCCAGCCTGATAGGCGTACCCCCGGTCCAAAACGAGGCCGATCATCTTGCGGATGTCGGCGATGGCCGACGTGGCCCGGGGCTCCGACCAGCACGGCAGCATGTCCAATGCCTCCATGTCGGAGTCGAACCGGGCGGTCTCGGCCGCAGCCAGATCCAGATAGTGGACGCCTATCTCCCGGGCCTTGCGGAGGATGTCGTCGTCCACGTCGGTGATGTTGCGCACGCAGCGGGTTTCGTGGCCCCGGTCGCGCAGCCGCCGTTGGAGCACGTCGTAGGCCACATAGGTGGCGGCGTGGCCCAAGTGGGTGGCGTCGTAGGGGGTGATGCCGCAGGTGTACATGGCCACCACCGGCCCCGGCTCGAACGGCACCACTGCCTGACGAGCGGTGTCGTAGAGGCGCATCGGACCCGACGGGGATGAGGCCGGAGATGGGGAGGAGGGCATGACCGACGGGCTCAGCCGTCTTCGAGGCCCAACCCGGTGAAACGGATCGCCACCCGGGTCTTGTAGCGGACGTTTAGTTGCAGCAGCACCGCGGTAAAGGCCTCGACCGGGCTCGCGCCCGACAGCGGACCGGCGTCGAGGGCCCGGACACCGGGGAGCTTGTTCATGACTTCCATGGTGGTGACGGTGGCCTCGGGGTGGTCGGAGCACACCAGTACGTCGCAGTCCACCGGCCGGCTGAGATCGCCCAGATCATGGGCTGGCACATGGTGGAGGGCGCCCGATACCAGGGCTTGGGGCACCGCGGCCTGCACCGCCGCCGCGATCGAGCCCCGGGAGGGCACCAGCGGCTGGAATTCCCGGCCCATCTTGGCCAGGGCGTTGGCCATGCTGATGACTACCTTGCCGGCCAGCTCATCGGCCACGGACGCCGCAGTGGCTGCGGCGGCATCCCAGGGGGTGGCCACCACCACCACGTCGCGGGAGGCGGCGCCGGGATTGGCCGAACCGGTCAGGGGGAGCTGGCGGTCGGGCCATTCCGCCAACAGACCTTCGCAGATCTCGGCGGCCCGCTCCGCCGAACGCGACCCCACCACGGTCTCGATTCCCACCGATGCCAACCGGACAGCCAAGGCTCGGCCCGCCGGTCCTGTGCCTCCGAGAATCCCGATCCGCATCGGCCTAACGGTATAGGAGGTGTACTCCCGAACCCACATAGGACCATGTCAAGGCGAGTAGCCTCCAACGATTATGGGACTCCTCGACGGGAAACGGATTCTGGTCACCGGTGTTCTAACCGATGCCTCGCTGGCCTTCGGAATCGCCTCGCTGGCCGCCGTTGAGGGTGCGGAACTGGTGCTGACCGGCGCGGGGCGGGGCCTGAGCCTCACCGAGCGAACCGCCCGCAAGCTGCCAGGCTCACCACCGGTGCTGCCCTTCGACGTAACCGACCCCGACCATCCCGCCGCACTGAGAGACGAGCTAGCCGACCGGTGGGGGTCGGTGGATGGTGCCGTTCACGCCATCGGGTTCGCCCCCGAGGTGTGCTTGGGCGACGACTTCATGGCGGCGGGATGGGATGACGTGAAGGTGGCCTTGGAGATCTCGGCCTATTCGCTCAAGACCCTGGCCGAGGTGGTGGTGCCTCTCATGGACGACGGAGGGTCGATTGTGGGGTTGGACTTCGATGCCACCGTGGCCTGGCCCTTCTACAACTGGATGGGGGTGGCCAAGGCGGCCTTCGAGTCCACTGCGCGGTACCTGGCCCGCTCGCTCGGCGACCAGGGCATCCGGGTGAACCTGGTGGCCGCCGGGCCGATCCGCACCATGGCCGCCCGCTCCATTCCCAGCTTCGAGGTGTTCGAGGACACTTGGGGTGACAAGGCCCCGCTGGGCTGGGATGTCAAGGACAGCTCAGCGGTGGCCAAGGCCGCGGTGGCCCTATTGTCGGACTGGTTCCCGATGACCACGGGCGAGATGGTCCATGTGGACGGCGGCTACCACGCCATGGGGGCCTGAACCGGCCCTGGGTAGCCGCTACCTGTCGGCCAACGGGTGGACAATCTCGTCGGCGAACTGGTTGATGGCGTCGCGATAGGCGGTGGCGTTTTCGAGGAGTCCGTCGCGTTGGTCGGTACTCACATCGATGAGGGTGGCCCATGGCAGAGCGAAAAGCCCGGTGACGCCCAGCTCCTCTTCGGCCCGGCGATAGAGGTCGAGCGAAGGCGGCTCGTAGAAGCCGGTGATGATCTCGAAGGGATCGTCAGCCCGGCCTTCCTCTTCCAGAAGAGCACGCAGGCGGCCAAGAATGTCGGCCAGCGTGTCCCAGTCATAGGCGTTGCCGATCCATCCGTCGGCGTGGCGGGCCGCCCGGCGCAACGCCGGCCCGGAATGGCCGCCGGTGTAGATGGGGATGGGCTCATCGGGCGCCGGACCCATCATCATCGGCGGGATGTCATAGAACTCGCCGTGGAACTCCACCCAGCCCGGCTTCCACAGCTCGCGTAGGGCCTCGATCATCTCGTTGGTGCGGGGACCGCGGTTGTCGAAGTCCTGGCCCATCTGCTCGAACTCCTCGCGCATCCAGCCCGCGGCCATTCCCAGCGCCACCCGATTGCCGGAGATCACTGCGGCAGTGGACACCTGTTTGGCCACCGAGAGGATGGGTCGGTTGGGGGCGATGAAGATGTTGTTGGAAAAGTGCAGGCGCTCGGTGGCACCGATCATCGCCCCGATGGTCACAAAGCTGTCAGGCCAGGACGTCTCCGGGTCCCATATGGGCCGGCCGTCCTCGTAGGGCGAGTACGGATACGGGCTCTTGAGGTCTTGGGGATAGAAGATGTGATCCGACAGCAGCATCCCGTGGTATCCGGCCTCATCAACCATTCGGGCAATCGGCACCAGCTCGGTGCTCTTCATGAATGCGGTCACACACCAGAATTTCATGCCGCCATTATGTCCCATGTTTTGGCGGAGCGGGCCCGGCTGGGTCGGTCTCGTCGAAGAGATCGCCCACCAGCACCTCCAGCACATCTTCCAGGGTGACCAAGCCGACAGTGCGGCGGCGGGCACCCTGGCGGACAACGGCCAGATGGCGTCGGCTGCCCTGCATCAGTACCAGCGCTCCCTCCAAGGAGGTCTCCTCCTCGATGGCCGGCACAACCCTGATCAGCTCGTCGCCGAGAGGCTGCGACCCCCGATCACCGGTCATATCGAGGAGGTCCTTGGCATGGACGAACCCGACCACCTGATCAGGCGAGCCGTTCTGGACCAAGACCCGGGAGTGGCCGCTGGCATTCATCAAATCGAGCACCTCGTTTACCGTGGCCTCCCTCTCCACCGCCACGATCCGCTCGCGAGGCACCATCACGGCCCGCACCGGTCGAGCGGCCAGCTCCAGCGCGCTAGACAGCAGCGTCCGGTCGAACTCATCCAACAGCCCCTCGGCGGCCGAGTGTTCCACGAGGGCAGCAAACTCCTGGGGGGTACGGGCGGTGGGCAGTTCGTCGACGGGCTCCACCCTGCACAGCCGCACCATCCCCCGGCTGATGCGGTTCAACAGCCCGATGAGCGGACCGAAGACGATGGCATAGAGGCGGTTCATTGGGGCCAGCCACATGGCGGTGCGCTCGGCCCCGGCCAGGGCGATGTTCTTGGGGACCATCTCCCCCAGAACCATGTGCAGGTACACCACCAGGGCCAGCGACACCGCGAACGAGATGGTGTGCAGCACCCCGGAGGGCAGATGCACGAAGGATTCCACCGCTCGCTCGATGAGGCGGGCCACCGCCGGCTCCGCCACGAAGCCCAATCCCAGCGACGCCATGGTGATGCCGAGCTGGGCGCCGGCCAACTGCCGGTTGAGGTCGCTCATGGCCGCCAATGCCATCCGGGCCCGGCGGTTGCCGGCTTCGGCCAACGGCTCCAGGCGAGACCGTCGGGCGGCGATGAGCGCGAACTCCACCGCCACGAACCCGGCATTGGCCACCAGCAGCACCACCGCAATCACGATGTACAGCGCGGTCACTGGCCTGCTCGAATCTGACGGGTTGGGTGGCCAGAAGCCACCCGGCGCAAGCGGACAGCGTCGATACGGTGCCGATCGACCGATTCGATCTGGAACTCCCAGCCCTGGAAGCGGAATACCTCGCCCGCAGCGGGGATCCGCTGAAGGTAGTCCAAGATGAAACCGGCCAGGGTCTCGTAGTCGCCGTCGGGCACGCGAAACCCGGTCATGTCCTCCAGTTCGTCGGGATGGATCCCGGCCTGGATCACCAGCTCTCCGGCCTCGCGGGCTACCGCCGGGGGCTCGGTGTCGTCGTGTTCGTCGGCAATCTCCCCCACGATCTCCTCTACCAAGTCCTCCTGGGTGACGATGCCCGCAGTGCCGCCGTGCTCGTCCAAGACCACGGCCAGGGGACTCCGCTGGGATCTCATGTCCAACAGCAGAGAGCGCAGATTCCGGGTCTCGGGCACGACCAGCGGCGATCGCATGATTGCCGACACCGGCGTGGAGGACCACTTCCCGGTTGGCACCTCGTACACGTTCTTGACCAAGGCCACGCCCACCACATCGTCGATATCGGCGCCGATGACCGGAAAGCGGGAGTACCCCGTCTGGCCGGAAAGCGAGACCAGGTCGGCCACCGATTGGTGATGCTCGATGGCGACCACCGACACCCGGGGTACCAGAACATCGGCGGCATCGTGCTCGGCAAAGCGAATCGCCCGGGTCAACAAGCGAGCTCGGGCCGGGCGCATCGACCCCTCTTGGCCCGAGGATCGGATCAGCCAGGCCAACTCCTCGCGGGAGCGGGCCTCGCTCAGCTCCTCTGTGGGCTCGATCCCTAGCCGGGTCACCACCCAATTGGCCGAACCGTCCAACAGGCGAATGAACGGCCGGGTGACCGCGGTGAAGCCCCTCATAGGAGCGGCCAAGCGCATGGCCGTGGGCTGCGGGCGGGCAATGGCCAGGGTCTTGGGCACCAGCTCCCCCAACACCATCTGAACAACCACGGCGATAATCAGCGCGGCGGCGATGGACAGCCCGGTGGCAGCGCCTTCGGAGATGCGTTCGGCCACCGGCTCCAGAGCCTCGGCAATGGACGGCCGGGCGATGAAACCCAGCGCCAGCGATGTGACGGTGATGCCGAACTGCGCCCCGGACAACTGGAACGACAGGGTTTTGAGCAGCGACAGGGTGGTCCGGGCCGCCCGTCGACCCTCGGTGGCCAGCCGCTCGATGCGAATCCGGTCAACTGCCACCAGGGCGAACTCGACGGCCACGAAAACCGCGTTGGCTCCGATCAGAAGCGCAGCGGCCACCAACCCCACTGAGGTGGTCCAGCTCATGGGCTACCGAATACCAGGAATAGGGCAACTACCAGGCACAGGGCTTGGCATCGGCCATATTCTTTAGAGAGACTAAACATGTGAGTCTCAAACCATCGCCGTCTCGAGTGGCGCTAGAGGCAGCTCAGGCGGCGACGCGCCTCGCCCGCCAAGTGGCGGTGGCGCTGGTAGACCTGGACTTGTCACCCTCCCAGTATCGCCTGCTTCTGTTCCTTTCGGAAGGAAACGCGGCTGCTTCGGCCGTGGCAGGGCGGCTGGCGGTGAGCCGGCCCAGCGTGACCGCCCTGGCCGACGGGTTGGAGAGACGAGGTCTGCTCCAGCGGAAATCCGACCCAGCCGACCGTCGCAAAGTAGCCCATGAGCTGACCGAGGCAGGACGGGAAGCGCTTGCTGCGGCCGACGCCGCAGTGGCCGAGCGGATCGCCAAGATCGCCTCCCATCTTGACGATGACCTGACCGATCGGGCGATAGACGGGCTGGCCCTTTGGAATGAGGCGTTGAACCGGTATCGAACCGCTATGGAGGCCGAGAAGTGACTGCGGTTGACGTCGGACCAGTCGGCACTCCTGATTTTGAGCCGGTCGCGGTAGCGGCCCAATACGACCCACCCCCGGCAGGAATAGACCCCGACCAAACCAAGGGCTGGATGAAGCGGCTCTGGCCATTGGTCCGGGCCTACCGCCGGACAATGCTGATCGGCGTGGTTACCGGCGTGGTGGCCCTGGCCATCCAGGCCGCCGTCCCGGCATTGGGCCGCTCGGCGGTGGACGCGGCCATCGAAGGCAACCGCCAGGCGCTGTGGATCGTCTTCGGGCTCACTGCCGCCTTCGGAATCGGGCGGCTGGTCTTCGGCGGGGTGTACCGGTACCAGCTGTTCAAGCTGGGCTGGAACGTGGAGACCGACCTGCGGGCCATCATGTACGAGCACCTGACCCGGCTGTCGTTCTCCTATTACGACCGCACCCAGTCGGGAGAGGTCATCTCCCGGGCCAACAGCGACATCCGGTCGCTGCAACTGCTGCTCGCTTTCGGACCGCTCGTCAGCATGAACGTGTTGATGTTTGTGATGGCACTGGGGTTCATGGTGTACGTCCACCCCTGGCTAGCACTGGTGGCGCTGGCCCCGCTGCCCGGGGTCTACTGGTTCGGCCTGAAGTTCCGCAATCAGGTGTTCCCGCTGTCGTGGGTGACGCAGGCCCGCATGGCCGATTTGGCCACCATCGTGGACGAGAACGTGAACGGCACCCGAGTGGTGAAGTCGTTCGCCGCCGAAGAGCGCCAGATCGCTCTTTTGGGCCGGTCGGCCCAGCGCATCCAGTGGACCAACGTGGAGATCGCCAATAGCCGATCCCGCTGGAATCCCCTCATCGAATCGCTGCCCCGTCTGGGCACCGCCATGGTGGTGCTCTACGGCGGCTGGCTGGCCATCGAGGGGGTGGTGTCGATCGGGACGCTGCTGGCGTTCAGCGCCTACGTGATCATGCTCCAGGTTCCCTTCCGCATGGCGGGGTTCATGCTCATGCAGGGCCAGCGGGCCAGCGCGGCGGCCCAGCGCATCTACGAGATCCTCGACGAGGCGCCAGAGATCGTCGACTCCCCGAATGCGGTGGACATCGTCGACCCCCGAGGGCAGGTCGCCTTCGAACAGGTCAACTTCGGTTACAACCCCGAGACCCCGGTGCTCGACGATTTCACCCTGAACATCGAACCAGGCGAGCGGGTGGCCATCGTGGGCAGCACGGGATCCGGCAAGTCGACCGTGGCCCGGCTCCTGGACCGGTTCTACGACGTGGACGGCGGTTCGGTTCGCGTCGACGGGCTCGACGTTAGGGATGTGACCCTGCGAAGCCTGCGCCACACCGTCGGACTGGTGCTGGATGAGCCGTTCCTGTTCTCGGCGTCGGTCCACGACAACATCGCCTACGGCCGCCCTGACGCCTCCCGCTCCGACGTCGTCACCGCTGCGGTGGCCGCCCAGGCCCATGGCTTCATCAGCGAATTGACCCACGGCTACGACTCGGTGGTGGGCGAGCGGGGCTACACCCTTTCTGGTGGACAGCGCCAGCGCATCGCCATCGCCCGGACGCTTTTGGCCAACCCCAAGGTGCTGGTGCTTGACGACGCCACCAGCGCCATCGACGTGACCGTGGAAGAGGCCATCCACAACGCCCTGCAAGAGCTGATGGCCAACCGCACCACCATCATCATCGCCCACCGCCTGTCCACCATCAGCCTGGCTGAACGGGTGGTGGTGATCGATCAGGGCCGGGTGGCCAACATGGGCACCCACGCCGAGCTTCTCGCCACCGATCCCCACTACGTGGAGATCCTGGCCCGCCATAGCGACGATGAAATGGGCGACGTTTCGGGCAACGGCGACGGCCCCATGACTTCTTGGAATGGGCACTAATGGGCTGGGGAGGGTATTTCGGCGGGCCCCAGGCCCAGAGCGCGGCCCGCGACGCCGGGCTCCCCCATGCCGGAGTGCCCGGCAACCTGCGAGTCCAGGTGGAGGAGGTGCTCAGGAAGGAGCCGGAGTATCCCCCGGTAGATGTGGACTTCAGCCACCGCCAGCCCGCCGACCCGCCCCTCACCCTGCGCACCCTGCTGTGGCCCTTCCGGCGCCAGTTGGCCATCGCGCTGCTGTTGGTGGTGATCGAGTCGGCCATGATGCAGACGGGGCCGCTGCTGGCCCAGATCGGCATCGACCACGGCGTGCGGTCGAGCAACGTCCAGGTGCTCATGGTGGTGGCCGCGGTGTTCTTGAGCACGGTGGTGGCCCATGCCTTCAGCTCGTCTTGGCGCATCCGCTACACCGGCAAGCTGGGCGAGCGGCTGATGTACGCCCTGCGGATGCGGGTGTTCTCCCACTACCAGCGGCTGTCGCTGGACTTCTTCACCAGGGAGAAGGCGGGCGTGCTGATGACCCGCATGACCAGTGACATCGAGGCCCTGACCGTGCTGTTCCAAGAGGGCCTGGTGAACTTCGCGGTGCAAACGCTGGTCCTCGCGGTGATCACCGGCGTGCTGTTCTACCTGAATCCGCTGTTGGCGGTGCTGACCCTCGTGATTGTGGTGCCGGGCACATTCGTGCTCAGCATCTGGTTCCGAAGGGTGTCCAACCTGTACTACGGGCTGGTCCGAGACCGTATCGCCGATGTGCTGGCCGATTTGCAGGAGAGCCTGGCCGGCATCCGGGTGATCACCGCTCACAACCGCCGCCGCCACAACATCGTCCACCACAACAACGTGGTGGGGCGGCACAAGGACGCCAACTTGGCCGGAGTGCGGGCGGCGTCCGTCTACGCCCCCACCACCGAGGCCATTGTGATCATCGGCCAGGCCCTCCTCGTGGTGATCGGCGGGACCATGGTGATCAACGGGAGCCTGACCCCCGGTGAGCTCACCGCCTTCGTGCTGTACCTGACCTTCTTCTTCGCCCCCATCCAGCAGCTGGTGCAGCTCTACAACGGCTACCAGCAGGGACAGGCTTCGGCCAAGAAGCTGCGCGAGGTGTTAATGAACGAGCCCTCGGTGGTGGAGGCCCCCGATGCCGTGGAACTGCCCCCCATCGAGGGTGAGATCACCCTCGACCAGGTGAGCTTCGGATATGAAGACGACACCCCGGTGCTGCACGACGTGAGCCTGCGGCTGGCACCGGGCGAGAGCCTGGCGGTGGTCGGGCCCACCGGGGCGGGCAAGTCCACGGTGGCCAAACTCATCGCCCGGTTCTACGACCCCCAGCAGGGAACGGTCTGCATCGACAGCCACGACCTTCGCACAGTGACATTGCCCTCGCTCCGGCGCCAGTTGGGGGTTGTACCCCAGGAACCGTTCTTGTTTTACGGATCAATCCGCGACAACGTGGCCTTCGCTCGGCCCGAAGCATCGATGGCCGAGGTGTTGGAGGCTTGTCGGGTGGTGGGGTTGACCGAGCTCTTGGGGCGGCTCCCCGATGACGTGAACTCCCAAGTCCACGAGCGGGGAGCATCCCTGTCGGCCGGCGAGCGGCAGCTTCTGGCGCTGGCCCGGGCGTTTCTGGCCCGGCCCCGGGTGCTGGTGCTGGACGAGGCCACCTCCAACCTCGACCTGCGATCGGAGTCGAAGATCGAGGCCGCGTTGGATGTGGTGCTGGAGGGGCGGACGGCCATCATCATCGCCCACCGACTGGCCACCGCCATGCGAGCCGACCGGATCGCGGTGGTGGAAGACGGCAGGATCACCGAGATCGGCACCCACGATGAGCTCGTGGCCCAGGGCGGCCACTACGCCGATATGTACGCCACCTGGATGGCCCACGCCAACTGAGCACCATGGGCAGCCAGACGCGGATTTTGGCGCTGCGGATGACCGGGGTGGGATTCACTCGCGACAAGCGGCCCATCCTTTCCGGCGTGAACTGGGAGTTGGCGTCCGACCAGCGGTGGGTGGTGCTGGGGGCCAATGGCAGCGGCAAGACCTCGCTGCTACGAATCGCCGCTCTGTACGAGCACCCCACTACGGGGTCCGTTGAGGTGTTGGGGCAGCGGCTGGGCAAAGTGGACGTGCGCCGCCTGCGGCATCGGGTGGGGTTCGTATCCCCGGCGTTGGCCCAGATGCTGCGGCCCCACCTGAAGGCAGTGGATGTGGTGATGACCGCCCGCCACGGCGCCCTGGAGCCGTGGTGGCACGACTACACCGATGACGACCGGAAGCGGGCGGCATTGCTGCTGGAGCAGGTGGGAGCGGGTGGGCTGGGTGACCGCACCATCGCCACCTTGTCGTCGGGCGAGCGCCAACGGGTGCAGATCGCCCGCAGCCTGATGACCGATCCCGGTTTGGTCCTTCTGGACGAGCCCGCCTCCACCCTGGACTTGGGCGGCCGGGAGATGCTGGTGACCGACCTCGCCCGTCTGGCCGCCGACCCCGGCGCCCCTCCCCTGGTGATGGTCACCCACCGCACCGAGGAGATCCCCGCCGGATTCACCCACGTACTGTTGCTGCGAGAGGGACGGGTGCTGGCCCAGGGCCCCCTGGAAGAAGTGCTGACCTCCGATTCCCTCTCAGCCTGCTTCGGCCTCCCCCTAGAACTAGAGCACCGCAACGGCCGCTGGCACTCCCAAGCTTGTTGACGCAACGGTTGATGATCCTGTTACGCTGATCCAAAGCTTCCCCCACGCGACACGCCCTCTAAGGAGGACACGTGGAACAAGCCATACTCGCCCTGCTGGGGATAAGCATCACCCTCACCCTCTACCTAGACCGCGGCCGTCGAGCCGACATCGCCCTGCTTCGCTCCGACATGAACGAGGGATTCAAGGAAGTGCGTGCCGAAGCGCGCTCGGACAACGCCAAGCTCCGCGACGACATGAAGGAAGGCTTCAGGGAGGTCCACAGCCGCCTGGACCAGCTCACCGATGTCGTCATGGACCTTTTCCGCCGGGTTGGTCGCCTAGAGGGCCGAGCCGAAGCTATGGAATCGAAGCCTGACGAGCCCCAATAGTCACAACCCGCGACAGGGTCGCTCCGCCAAACTGTCACTGCTGCGATGTAACTTCGATAGGTGGGATCTGCCCGGCCTAAACGAGGGACGGCTACTTCCAATTTCGGGGTAAGTCGGCGGGAAGGACACGATTCCTCCGCGTTCTACAACCGGTTTCCGGTACCGGAAATCAGCGAGGAGGATGAAGTCTCCCCTCCGGCTTGTGTCAATCAACTTTGGGTGGGCGATGCGCGCAAGATGGACCTGTCTGGCGAGATCGCCGACAACTCAGTTGCACTCGTGGTGACTTCTCCCCCCTACTTTGTGGGCAAGGAATACGAGGAAGCAGTCGGACAAGGCCACATCCCCGCCGACTACGTGGATTTTCTCGCCATGCTTGAAGAAGTGTTCGCCGAATGCATGCGCAAGCTGGAGCCGGGTGGGCGCCTCGCGGTGAACGTAGCCAACCTGGGCCGTCGTCCGTATCGGTCCCTATCGGCCGATGTGACCTCCATACTCCAAGACCGTCTCGGGCTGCTGCTGCGGGGCGAAGTGATCTGGAAGAAGGCTTCCAGTGCAGGGGGCAGTTGCGCCTGGGGCAGCTTCCAGCGGCCGGGAAACCCGGTATTGCGGGACATTACCGAACGAGTGGTGATCGCCTCCAAAGGGCGCTTCGACCGGGCTCTGACCGCAGCCGAGCGGGCGGCTCAGGAGCTGCCCTCCGAGGGAACTGTCTTTGTGGATGAGTTCATGGAAGCCACTACCGACATATGGGAAATCTCCCCAGAGTCAGCCACTCGTGTCGGCCATCCTGCCCCGTTCCCGGTGGAACTGCCCCAACGGCTGATCGACCTCTACACCTACCGGGGCGATTTGGTGCTCGATCCCTTCGTTGGGGCAGGGACAACAGCTGTTGCCGCAGTTCGCACCGGACGGCACTACGTGGGCTTCGACACCGACGCCGACTACATCGAGTTGGCCGAGCAGCGCATCGCCGACGAACGCGAACGACTCAAGAAGCGATCAGACAAGCTCCAGTGGCAGGTCACGGTCGCTCCTTCTGCCAGTAGAGCCGAACCTGAATGGAGCGACAACTTCCAAGTCCGGGCCGCGCAACAAGGCCGAAAGGCCCAGGAATTGGCGCACGAAATTCTCCAACAGTGCGGATTCCGAGATATCCGAGAGAAGGTTCGTTTCCCCTGCGGGGTGGAGGTCAACTTCAGGGCCGTCGACCAATTGGGCCAAGAATGGCTGTTCGATGTATCCGGTGCCTTCAGCGTGACCCAGCGCCCTGGGCTGCGCCGCACCGACACACTGTGGAAGGCGCTGGGCAGAGCCTCTGTTCTCCACGCCGAGGGAAAGCATCCTCGATTGGTGCTGTTGACCACCGACCGACCGGCATCCAATAGTGCAGGACATCGGGCACTAGAAGCAGTCAAAGGGGACGACCAGCCGGTCTTCGATGTCATCGAGATGCTTGCTGAGGCCGACTTGGAGCGCCTAGCCGAACTAGCCGAGGGCCGATTCCGAAGTTCTAGCCCCTAAAGCGAGATGACTTGGCCGCCTTGTTGGGTGGCTTGCCAGCGGAGGGCTTTGCGCTCGGCGAAGCCGATGCCGCCGTTCATTATCAACGCGATCAGGGCCAGGATGAACACGATGGCGAAGGTGTCGCCGTAGGAGAGCTGGTTGGCCGCGGTGATGAGACGCTGGCCGAGGCCCCGGCGGGCAGAGAAGATCTCGCCGAACACCACCGCCAGCACGGAGATCACCGCCGACAGCCGCAGCGCGCCAAACACCGCCGGGGTGATGCCGGGCAGCGTGACCTTGGTGAAGAGCTGGCGCTGGGACGCGCCCATGGTGCGGGCCACCAGGTCCAGATCGGGATCCACCAGAGCCACCGCGGCTTGGGTGGGCACCTGCACGATGAAGAACACGATGATCACGGCCAAGACCACCTTGGAGGTCTCGCCCACGCCGTACACGATCAAGATCAGCGGCAAGAAGGCGATCTTGGGCATGGCGTTGACGATGACGATAAACGGCCCCATCGTCTTGGCCGCTCTCCGGAAGCGCCCGAGGACGATACCGACGAGGAGACCAAGAATTGAGCCGATAACGAAGCCGAACAACGCCTCTTTCACCGTGACCCAGAGGTCCTGCCAGAAGAGCTTCTCGTGGTAGATCTGGGTGAAATAGTCCCAGGTTTCTCCAGGGCTGGCCCGGAACGTCTCGGGCACATCAGGGAACGGCTGGATACCGGCAATCGAGAGCCAATCCCAGCCGTTCCATACGACTTCGTAATGCCACAGCGCCCAGATCACGAACAGGATCACGATCCGAAATATCTGCACCGGAATGTCCAGGCGGCGCAGCCGGTATCTCCAAATCGACTCTTCGGGAATCAGGGCCTCGACTTCTTCTTGGCTGAGCGCGTCGGCCAACCTGATTTGGTCGGCCATGTCGGCTTCCCGAGGCTCGTCGACGTCAGACGATCTCACCGCGCAACTCCTCCCAAATCCTGTGCTCGGTCTCCCGGAAGACCGGGTCGAACCGGAGTTCGTCGATCACCCGGGGCCGGGCGAGGTCGACGATGGTGTCCGACTTGATGCGGCCGGGACGGGCGGTCATCACCACCACCCGGTCGGCCAGCAGCACGGCCTCTTCGAGGTCGTGGGTCACGAAGATGACCGTCTTGTGGGTCTCGTACCAGAGGTCCAGGAACTCGGCTTGGACGGTGAGGCGGGTCTGGGCGTCGAGGGCGCCGAAAGGCTCGTCCATGAGCCACAGGTCGGGGTCGATGGCCAGCGTGCGGGCGATGGCCACCCGCTGGCGCATGCCCTGGCTGAGCTGTGATGGGAACGAGTCGGCGAAACCCTCCAGGCGCAGCTTGGCCAGCAGTTCCATGGCCCGCTCGCGCCGCTCTCCCCGGGGCACGCCCCGGAACTCAAGGCCGAGCTCGACGTTGCGGCGAGCGGTGCGCCATGGGCTCAGCCCCGAACGGGCCAGCATGTAGCCGATGTCGTCGCTGGGACCGTCGATCTCCTCGCCGTGGCGCATCACAGATCCCCGGGTGGCGCCGATGATCCCGGCCAGCATGTTCAAGATGGTGGTCTTGCCGCAGCCGCTCGGCCCCACCACGGCCACGAACTGGCCGGGCGGGATGGAGAGGTCGATGTCTTGGACGGCGAGCACCGGCTCGTCTTTGGGGTGATCGCCCCCGAAGATGAGGGTCACATCCCTTAACTCGACCGCTGGATTCACAACGCCACCATCAAGACACCTTAGTCAGCCCCTCCGGTCGGGCGGCCCAAGCAGGCCGCCCGACCAGAAGAGGGGTTGGCTATGGAGAAACCGTGAATTCGTCGAGTGCCTGGGCCTCTTCGAGGATGCCGCGGCCCACCGCGTAGTCCACATTGTTCTGGAGGCGGGCGGGCTGGAGCGCACCGTTGAGCGACAAGCTTCCGATGTTGGAATCGAGGACTGTTTCTGCCACTGCGCCCTCCAAGCTGAGGAAGTCGCGCATGTACTCCAGCACCGCGTCGCGGTTGGCTGGATTGCGCATGAAGTCCATGGCTTGGCGACTGGCCTGGGCGAAGATGGCCACCGTGTTGGGATTCTCCTCGACGAATTCCCGAGAGGCGGTATTGACCAACGACGGCCAGTCCAGTTCGGCCGGACCTTCTCCGGCTCTCAGGGCAAACGGGGCGTAGCCGATATCGTCAACGATGGCCTGGCTCAGGCCGGGTTCGAAGGTGATAGCCCAGTCCACCTCGCCCGATATGAGAGCCGCCAGCGTGGTAGCCGACAAGCCAGTGGCGATGTAGGTCGCGCCGTCGGGATCAAGTCCGGCAGAGTCAATGAGCTGGCGGGCAATCTGCTCGGCCGCCGCGCCGCGGGCCACCACACCTACGTTGGTGCCCTCAAGCTCTTGCATGGCGCACTGCCAGTCGCCCTGCTCGCAATCGATCGGCCCGAAGTTGTTCGACACCACAATGTCGAAGAAGTGCTTGTCCACCAACTGCTGGAACATCACCACGTCGAATCCGGCGTTGCGGATGCCCAGCATGTTGTCGGGCGTGTTTTGGACGAAGTGGACTTCGCCGGCAATCAACGCCGCGGCGTTGGCCGGACCGGAGTGGCACTGGACAAACTCGCCGTCGATGCCGCGGTCAGCAAAGAAGCCCTCCTCTTCGGCAATGTGAGGGATCATTCCATTGAACGAGGGCGCCTGGCAGATGTTGACGGTTGTCGTCTCTGGCACTAACGCTGGCGGCAGGATGACATCGATGTCCGGGCCCACCGCGAATTCGCCGAATTCTTGGGCCTCGGCGAGGATGCCCCGGCCAACGGCGTAGTTGACGTTGTTGGTGATCCGGACCGGGTCGAGCTCAGCGGTAACCGTCATCGAACCGATGTTGTTGTCGAATATGTACGCAGCCATTTCAGGGTCAAGGCCCAGGTGGGCGTCCAACTCCTCCAAGACCGCGTCGCGGTTGGCCGGGTCGCGCAACCACTCCATGGCTTCGAGGATCGCCGCTCGATAATGCAAAACGGTGTTGGGATTGGCATCCCAGTAAGAGCGAGCGGTGAGCATGATCGCCGATGGCCAGTCCAACTCGGTCGGCCCGTCGCCCGCCCGGAGCCGGAACGGGGCGTATCCGATGTCATCGAGTTCGGCCGTGCTCAAACCGGGCTCAAAGGTGATGGCCCAATCCACCTCGTCGGCCTCTAGGGCAGCCAGCGTGGTACCGGCCAGGCCAGTGGCGATGTAGGTGGAATCGTCGGGGTCGAACCCTGCGGAGTCCAAGAGCTGCCGGGCGATCTGCTCGGCAGCGACCCCCCGAGCTACAACGCCAACTCGGGTGCCGTTGAGCGCGGCCATGGCGCACTCCCAATCGCCCTGCGGGCAGTCGATTTCGCCGAAGTTGTTGCTGACCACAATGTCGAAGAAGTGGTTGTCGACGACCTGGGCGAACATCACCACGTCGAAGTCGGCGTTGCGGATTCCCAGCATGTTGTCGGGGGTGTTCAACGCGATGTCAACCTGGCCAGAGACCAATGCGGCGGCCTGGGCGGCGCCGGAGTGGCAGGCTACGAAGTCCATCTGGAATCCCCGGTTCTCAGCGAAGCCTCGATTGGCCATCACCTTGGCATAGATCTGGGTGAATGACGGCGCGTCGCACACCGTGACCACTGTGTCTTCGGGGGGCCCGATCTCCTCTATAACAACGGCGTCGTCGGCCATGCCGTCGCCGGAATCGTCGCCAGCCATGTCACCGGAGTCATCGGCCATGTCGTCGCCGGAATCGTCGGCGGTCCCGTCATCGCCGGAATCATCCGAAGACGCGGCCGGGCCCGCTCCAGGGTCGTCATCGTCATTGCCACAAGCGGTGGCAACCAACGAAAACGCCAAGAGGATGGCAAAGAGCGAATACAGCCAAGAACGCGTTTTCATGGAGTCCCCCTCGGGCAGGCGCGTTTGCGCAACGTTCAGGCCGATAGTCCACCACCAAATTATCGGAAGCGCAAGATATGCGGCCCGGAGCGCCACTACGCTGCCCTCGATGCCCGAAAGCAGGCCGCCCAACATCTTGTTGTTGGTGTCCGATCAAGAGCGCCAGCGGGATTGGCTGCCGCCCGAAGTGCCGCTTCCCGCCCGCCAGCGCTTGTTGGACCGGTCGCTGGAGTTCCGCCGTCACTACACCCACACCTCGCCGTGCTCGCCGTCGCGGGCCACGTTGTTCACCGGGCTCCACATGGACGAGCACGGGGTGACCGAGAACTCCAGCTATCCCAACAACACCCAGCTCTCCACCGACATCCCCACCCTGGGCACTCGGCTGCGAGAGGCCGGATACCGCACCGCCTACAAGGGCAAATGGCACCTAGAAGCCGCCGCCGAGCCCGACATGGAGGCCTACGGCTTCTCCGACTGGACCGGCAACGACATGGCCTTTTGGGGGCTGCCGGGGAGCGGCACCGAGTTTGACGAGCCCATCGCCGCCGACTCGGCCGCCTGGCTGCGCGACCAGCGGGGCGCAACCCAGCCGTGGTTCTTGACGGTGGGCTTGGTGAATCCTCACGACATCATGTGGTTCCCCCTCGACCAGCCCTGGTTCTGGGAGCAGGCGCCCGACTACGTGGCCCAAAGCCGGGAGAAGCTGGACCGGCGCAAGTGGGGCCGGGCCACCAACCTGCCTGCCTTCGCCCACGAGATCGAGCGGTGGTGTACCGAGCTGCCCGAGAACTTCGACGACGACCTGCACTCCAAGCCCGAGGTGCACCGGCGGTGGCTCCTGGAGATGGAGCGCAACAGCACCCCGGGGCCGATGGACCCCGGCGACCACGACCTGTGGCTGCGCCAGCTCGACTACTACGTGAAGCTGCACCAGTTGAGCGACCAGTGCCTGGCGGTGATCCTGGCCGCGCTCGACGACATCGACCAGTGGGACAACACCGTGGTGGTGTTCACCTCCGACCACGGCGATCAGTGCGGCTCTCATGGGCTGCGGTCCAAGGGGCCGTGGAACTACGAGGAGACCATGCGGATCCCGCTTTACTTGTCGGCGCCGGGGCTGACGGCGGCGGGGACGGCCACCGAGTCGCTCACGTGCCACACCGACCTGGCCGCCACCATCCTAGAACTGGCCGGGGTGGACGCCTCTGGACTGCCCGGAGAGAGCCTGAGCCCGCTGTTCGACGACCAGTCGGCGCAGATCCGCGACCACATCCTGTTCGCGCAGCGGTGGCCGTGGTATCTGGGGGTGGAGAAGGTGCGCTACGCCTCATCCGGGGTGTTCGACGGCCGCCACAAGTACTGCCGCTACTACGGCATCGGCGGCGGGGTCAGCAATCTCGGCGTGTCACTGGGCGACTCCATGCTGTTCGGCCCCGATGCCGACTTCGACGATCACGACCACGAGTGGTACGACCACGATGACGATCCCCACGAATTGGTGAACCTGGCCAACGACCGCAGCCGACGCGGCGAGCTGCGAGAGCGGTTTGAAGTGTTGAAGGAACTGGAAGCGGCGGAGTACGGGGTTCAACAATCCCACAGCGAACCGGGCTGAAGCGCGGTGCCGGACACAGCGACGGGATTCGCTTCCCAATGCCCTGCCTCGCCTTGCCCTGCCGCGGCCTGCCCCGCCATGCCATGCCTAGCCTGGCCCCGGCGACCCTGTGGCGCGGTTCCGCCCGCCCGTCAGGGCGGGAACTCCTCGATGCTGTCTGTGCGGAACCTCCCGTAGCTGCCCGACTTCTCCGGGCGCCAGTCGCCCAAACCCACCCGGTCGCCGGCGATCTCTAACCACTCGGCCAACTCCTGTTTGCCCACCAGCTCCGGGTTCACCCCCACCGTGAACTCCAGCGACCACGGCGCATCGAACTTGGCCCTGGTCCGCAGGATGCGGGCCCGCTGCACCACCACCGCCGCCGTGAACTGCGCGGAGGTTCCCAACTCCCCCAACGACTCCCCATACCGCTCGGTGTCGTAGCCGAACCGCACCCCGTCCTCCACCCGCAGGCCCTCGCGCACCAAAGGCCCCTGCCGCACCCGCCGCGCCCCCGACTCAACACACGCCCGCACCGCCGCCGCCGGCACCGCCGGCCGCTGGTCATCGTCCAACCACAACGACACCAAACACTCCAACTCCCGCAAACGCAACTCATCAGCCGCCGTACGAGACCCCGCCCGCTTCCGGGCAATCCCCGCCCGCTCCACATTCCACGCACTGCCGGCGTCCAACCCCGCCGCCCCATTGTGCATCACCAAACCAGAAACACCCTCCAAAACAACCCGAAACCGCACCACTCAAACCCCCGACGGCCCTCACCCGGCCCGCCGAACCCGCCGCCAGAACCCGCCAAACCGCCGGCCATCGGCCCCGTCCGAATCCCCCCTCATCACCCTCAACTGCTCCTCCCAAGCCAAATCCCGATCCCGATCCCGCAACACCTGCTCCCAACCACCAACCCGAAACGCCATCACAGTCTCCACCACCCAGACGGCTAGGGTCGCAACGAGGGCGAAGACGGCTATACCAACGATCAACAGAAACCATCTCAACGCCAAGTACCCGTCCGCCATGGCTCCGAACGCTGTACTTCCTCCCACCCCGCCCAAGACCCCGCCAACCATGCATGAAATAAATCTGCGCCTGACGCTGGGCCGACGGCCCTCGCGCAGGCTGATGAGCCAGCGCCTCACCGGCCCAACGCTGTCCCGCCCCGCAACCGACTGCGAGTAGTAATGCTTGCGCGCGATGACAAAAATCTCCCACCAGCCGAGTGCTGCGGCGTATTCCGCCCTAGTCGGGTAGTCCTGCTCATTAGTCTTCATGAGCTTGAGCCTACTTTCACGCAGTGCGCGATCTCATGCACGACTTTTGTCTCGTAACCCCCCTCTTCGAGTGTGTACTCAACCTCGGCAGCGTTGGTGCCTCCGCTCTCCCATTTCGGCCCCCCGCCAAGCGACAGATCCAGACAACCTGTAGAAGCATTCATCACCAAATGTAACTTAGGATCAACATTTCTTCGCCACAGCCAAACAGCAGCTGCACCGGCCACAAAGCCAACCACAAATCCCCCAACTGCCGCGCCTAAAGAGGTGGCAGCGGCATAGCTGGCACCTGCAGATAACACACCGCCAGTGCCACCTGTGAACACTTGTTCTGTCCAGAAGTTGTCGTCGAGGGGTGGCAGCGAGGGGTGCCAGGCGAGGTCGGGGGCGTTGGGGTTGTCGGGGCCGGGGCAGGTGCCGTCGGCGGTTTTGCAGTGCCGGTGGGCCTCAGTCGTCGGGTCGCCGTCGTCGTCCATGTGCAGGTGCTTCGTGAGGCTGTGGTCGATGTGGGCGGGGTGGCTCAGCTTCTGGGCCGTGGCCTGGTCAAGGCTCACCGCCAGCGGCTCGGTCCAATGGAAAGTGCAAGTGCGGGTCCAGCCGTCGTCTTTATCGTTGCGCTTTGCCGCTGTGCAGTTGTCGCGGCCCAGTTCCGGGTCTTTGGTGTCGTCGGGCATGTAGCGCAGCACCTGCGGGGCGATCCAGAACCGCCCTTCGGACACGTTGACCCAGCTACCGTTCGGACTCGACCAGTGAGGACTCACACCCGCCGCACGGTTGGCGGTGAGCAGCACCGGATCGAGGGAGTCACACTCGATGGTTGTAGGGGTTGTCCAGCCGGACCATTTCTGGCCGGTTCGGGCGCGGGCTCTGATCCTGATTTTGTAGGTCTCGCCCTCCCATCTTTGGGCGTACACCTCGGTAGCCGGTCCCTCGTAGTTCACGCTCTCCTCTCCCGGCGCGGTGTTCTTCAAGTCATAGCGATCTGCGCCACCCACTGAATCCCACTCAAGGTGGACCACGCCGTGGGCATTGCACGTCGCTGTGGTGAAGCCCGCGGGCTTGAACACCGCGCACTTGTCCGCAGTCACCAGACTGGACCACGGCGACTCGCGGTCCTCGCCCAACGCGACGCCTGCCGGAGCACTCGCGACGCGCACCCGCACCCGGTGGGCCCGGTTCGACTCCGCCCCATTCCACCGGTAAGCGTAGGACTCCACCGTGCTCGGCACCGACCGATAGTTGACCGAGCCGACTGTCGTCCCATCCACCTCCACCTCAAGATGAAGGCGCGGCAACAGCGGACCCCGATGCCCCCACGACACCCGCAGCTCCCCGTCTGCCGAGCACACCGCCGACACGTTTGCGGGTGCGGGCGCGGCCAGCGAGTCAGCCGAGCAGGTCACCGACGCACTCGCCCACTCCGACCGCCTGGCGTTGGAGAAGTGGGCACGCACCCGCACCGCGTAATCACCAGGCCCGTCCACCCAACGGGTGGCGCTGAGCACGCGGGCCAGCCTCCCGTACTTGATTATCTTCCCATCTTTGAGCCACTGCCAATACACCCGCGCACCCGCCGGCAAAACCCACGAGGCAGACAGCACATAACCGCCGCCAGAGTACGTACACCCCAGCGCAACACCAGACGGCACCACAACAGGAACCGGCGTCGCAGTCGGCGTCGGCGTGGCAGTCACAGATGGCGTCGCAGTCGGCGTCGGCGTGGCTGTCACAGATGGCGTCGCAGTCGGCGTCGGCGTGGCTGTCACAGATGGCGTGGCAGTCGGCGTCGGCGTGGCAGTCACAGATGGCGTCGCAGTCGGCGTCGGCACACAGTCGCTGTGGCCCTGAAGCTGCGTGCCGGTCGGGCACTCCCCCACATGCGACTTGTTGGGATCATGGCACGCCGACCCCCCATGGGTATGCAGACTCCCGCAACTCGCCGGATCAGGCCAACACGCCCCCGTCGAAGGATCGAAACGCTCCACAGGACACGGCGTCGAACTAGGAGTGGGGTGAGTGTGCGCGACAGGGCGATCCTGCCACTCGTAGTTGAACACCGCCACCTCCTCCAGGTACGGCGGCACTCGCACCTGCACCTCCCGGGTGAACGGCGCCACCCGAACCTTGTACTCCTCCAGGTACGGCGGCACTCGCACCTGCACCTCCCGGGTGAACGGCGCCACCCGAACCCGTTTTGTGAACGGCGCCACCCTAACCTTGTACTCCTCCAGGTACGGCGGCACTCGCACCTGCACCTCCCGGGTGAACGGCGCCACCCGAACCTTGTAACAACCTAGCCAGATGCACACCGTTTCGTAGTTGAACACGTCTTCGGTCAGCGTCTTGTAGTGAAACACCGACCGAGACTTGGTCTCGTAGTTGAACACCGGACGGTCTTCGTAGTTGAACACGTCTTCGGTCAGCGTCTTGTAGTGAAACACCGACCGAGTCTTCGTCTCGTAGTTGAACACGTCTTCGGTCAGCGTCTTGTAGTGAAACACCGACCGCTTCTGTGTGAACGGTGCCACCCGAACCCGCACCCGCTCGGTTTGATCATGAGCCGACGCCGACGGTTGAGACCCAGACGACACTGCCAGCGCCAACCCCGCAGCCAAGACAGATGCACAAACAGCCGCAACAACGAAACAATGTTTCACGGCCTATGTAAATACCCCGTTTTTTTTTTTGTCTGTCAAGTGCTAACCGCGAACAGCCACCCTCCGCCAACTCCGAGCTGCACCGTGGACATCCCCTAACACTGCCCGCCACCAGGCAAAACACCGCCGACCCGCGGCCCAGCAACCCGGCTGTGCCTGATCCTGCCACCTGCCCAATCACCTGCGGGCGTACCACCAACGCGCGCGTACCAACAGGCTGCTAACAATCGGTCCTGCCGAGAACCGTGAGGTTGCCTTCCGACCGCCGCGACCCCCAAACGGAGCCGGGAACTACTCCAACGCCATTCCGAATTCGCGGAAGTCTTCTAGGAGGGCGCCGTCTACGTCGGGGGCGGGGGGGCCGGGGAGGTAGGTCACCTGGTGGATGGTGCCGGTGTAGGGGAAGGTGCCGTGGCGCTGGTAGATGTCCCATGACACCGGGGAGCGCCGGTTGAGGCCGACGTCGATGCCCTGCCAGGGCAGAAAGCCGATCATCTGGGGGACTTCGGCGAGTGTGGCGCCCTCTTGCCCGTCGGCGCTCACGGTGAAATTCCAGATGCGCCCGCCAGGGGCGGCGGCGTCGACCACAACTTCGCGGCACTCCCCCGGCAGGCTTACGGGGTCAGCGGCCAAGTACCGGCCCGAGCTGTTGACCACAAAGTGCAGGGCGTCGTTCTCGATGTAGAGCACATAACCCGATGCCTGGCTGCCGTGGGCCACCAGCACACCCTGGTCGCCGGGGCGGTGGTGCAGATCCACGGTGAAGGTGAAGTTGCCCCCGGCGATGAGCCGAGACGACCGCAATCGCTCCACGGTGGGCGATCCGGGCAGGATGCGCAGCTCCCGGGTGAGCCTGGCGTGCTCGGGCGGTTTCAACGTGCGGAAGAGCCCGGAGGCTTCGTCGAGGGGGAAGACCCGGTTTCGCCAGGCGGCCTCCTCCCAGGCCTCCACCATCTCGGCCAGCTTCTCGGGCTCGGCGTCGGCCAGGTCGTTGCGCTCGTTGAAGTCGTCGGCCAAATTGAACAGCTCCCAGCGATCCTCGCTGAACGGGGTGTGGTGCTCGTGGAAGATGGCCGCCCCCCAGCCGTCGCGGTACATGCCCCGGTGGCCGATGCACTCGATGTACTGCTCGGTGTGGTCGGACGGGGCGTCGGCATCGCTCAGCGTGGGCGCGAACGACACCCCGTCGGGGGCGTCGGAGGCCTGTCCGTGGCGCTCGGTGGGCACGTCGAGGCCGAGCAGGTCGGCGAGGGTGGGCAGCAGGTCGGTGATGTGGGTGTACTGGTGGCGCAGCTCCCCGCCCATGGCCGTGGTGCGGGCCGGCCACGACAGCACCATGGGCACCGAGTGGCCGCCCCGGTGGGCAGTGATCTTGTAGAGCCGGAAGGGGGTGTTGCAGGCCATGGCCCATCCCCGGGGATAGTGGGGCCAGGTGGTGGGGCCGCCGATTTCGTCGGCCTCGAGGGCCTCGATCTCGAATTCGCTCACCGGCGGGGAGGGCCGGGCCCCGGTGCCGCTGTGGGTGAAATACGAAGTGCTGCCCTGGGCCCGGCCCTCTCGGGACGCCCCGTTGTCGCTGGTGAACACGAAGATGGTGTTGTCGAGCTGGCCGAGCGCCTCCAACTCGGCTGAGATGCGGGCCACGCTCTCATCGATCGACTCCACCATGGCGGCGTAAACCTCCATGTAGCGGGCCATCACCCGGCGGTCGGGCTCGGGATAGCTGTCCCAGGCTCGCACGTCCTCGTTGGGCTCGGTATTGCGGGGGGGCAGCTCGGCATCGATGGGGACGATGCCCATTTCCTTTTGCCGGGCCAAGCGCTCCTCGCGGAGCTGGTCCCAGCCCTTGTCGTAGTTGCCCCGGTGGCGGGCGGTGTCGGTGGCCTTGGCGTGCAGCGGGGCGTGGACCGCCCCGTGGGCGTAGTACAAAAAGAGCGGCTTGTCGGGGTCGGTGGTCTTTACCTCGCGGATCATGCGACACGCCCGGTCGGTGAGGTCGTCGGTCAGGTAGTAGCCCTCGGGATACTCGTCCACGTGCACGGGGTTGTTGCCCTCATAAAGCTGATGGGGGAAGTGGAAGTCGGTGAGGGCCTCCAAGAACCCGTAGTACTGGTCGAAGCCTCTCTGGAGCGGCCACGAGTGGGTGTCGCCGGCGATCGACAGGTCGGACTCCAAACAGAGATGCCACTTGCCCACCGCGGCGGTGGCGTAGCCGTTGGCCTTGAGCATCTCGGCCAGCGTTGATTGGTTGTGGGGCAGTTCGCCGGCATAGCCGGGAAAGCCGGGATCGGCGTTGGCCACGAATCCCATCCCGGCGTGGTGGGAGTTGAGACCGGTCAACAGCGCAGCCCGGGTGGGCGAGCACAGCGGGGTGACGTGGAAGTTGGTGTAACGAACCCCGGTAGCGGCGAGGGCGTCGATGGCCGGGGTGGGTATCTCCGAGCCATAGCAGCCCAGATCGGAGTAGCCCAGATCGTCGGCCAGCACGACCACGATGTTGGGAGCATCGGCGGGCGGCGTGGGCTTGGGGGGCCACCACGACTCCGAGGTGGCGATGATGCGCCCGATCTTGCCCCCGAAACCGGGATAGTGCTCTTGCTGGCGCTGATCGGTCATCTGTTCTCCTCGTGGCTGCGGCGGCCACTATAGATACACCATCCCCCGGCGGGGCGGCGGGGACTATTCGAGGCCCATTCCGATTTCGCGGAGTTCGGCTAGGCGGACTTCTTCGGTGTCGGGGGCGGGGGGGCCGGGAACGTAGGTCACTTGGTGGATGGTGCCGGTGTAGGGGAACGAGCCGTGGCGCTGGTGGAGCTGCCACGACACCGGGGAGCGACGGTCGACGCCCACGTCTATGCCCTCCCAGGGGATGAAGCCGTAGATCTGGGGGATGTCTGCCGCGGCGATGCCGGTCTGGCCGTCGGCACCCACCGTGATGTTCCAGATGCGCCCGCCGGGGGCGGCGACGTCCAGAACGATCTGGCGGCACTCCCCCGGCAGGTCCATGGGGTCGAACACCATGGGCTGGCCGCCGCCGTTCACCTCGAAGTACAGGGCGCCGTCTTCGATGTAGAGCACATAGCCCGATGCCTGCCCGCCGTGGGCCACCAGCACGCCCTGGTCGCCGGGTTGGTGGTGCAGGTCGACGGTGACGGTGAAGTTGCCCCCCGCGATGATCCGCGACGCTCGGTACCGCTCCACGGTGGGCGTGTCGGGCAGGATCCGCAGCGGCCGGGTGAGCAGGTCGTGCTCGGCGGGACGGAGCAGGCGGTATAACCCGGTGCCCTCGTCGAGGGGATAAACCCGGTTGCGCCAGGCGGCCTCCTCCCAGGCCTCTACGAGCTCGGCCAGCTTCTCAGGCTCGGCCTCGGCCAAGTCGACCCGTTCGTTGAGGTCGTCCTCCAGGTTGAACAGCTCCCAGCGGTCGGTGCTGAACGGGGTCATGAACTCGTGGAAGGCGGCCGCCCCCCAGCCGTCGCGGTAGTAAGCCCGGTGGCCGATGCACTCGTAGTACTGCTCGGTGCGCTCGGAGGGGGCATCTGGGTCGCCCAGCGTGGCGGCAAACGACACGCCGTCGGGGCTCTCGGAGGCCAGTCCGTGGCGCTCGGAGGGGATATCTACCCCCACCATCTCCGAAAGGGTGGGCAGCAGGTCGATGATGTGGGCGTACTGGTGGCGCAGTTCCCCGCCGACCGAAGCAGTGCGGGCCGGCCACGAGAACACGAACGGCACCGAGTGGCCGCCCCGGTAGGAGGTGATCTTGTAGAGACGGAAGGGGGTGTTGCAGGCCATGGCCCAGCCTCGGGGGTAGTGGGGCCAGGTGGTGGGGCCGCCGATGGCGTCGAGGGCGTTCATCTCCTCTTCGCCCACCTCCGCCGACGACATTGCCCCGGGATTGCTGTAGGTGAAGTAGGAGGTGGTTCCCTGGGCCCGGCCCTCGCGGGATGCGCCGTTGTCGCTGGTGAATACGAAGATGGTGTTATCGAGTTGGCCGATGGCCTCCAGCTCAGCCCGGATGCGGGCCACGCTGTCGTCGATCGACTCCACCATGGCGGCGTACACCTCCATGTAGCGGGCCATGACCCGGCGCTCGCCCTCGGAATAGCTGTCCCACGCCCGCACGTCCTCGTCGGGCTCGAAATTGCGGGGCGGCAGCTCGGTGTCCGGCGGCACCACTCCGAGGTCGATCTGGCGGGTCAGGCGCTCTTCGCGAAGCTGGTCCCAGCCTTTGTCGTAGTTGCCTCGGTGGCGGGCGATGTCGTCGGCTTTGGCGTGCAGCGGAGCGTGGACCGCCCCGTGGGCGTAGTACAAGAAGAGCGGCTTGTCGGGGTCGGTGGCCTTTACCTCTCGGATCATGTGGCAGGCCCGGTCGGTGAGATCGTCGGTGAGGTAATACCCCTCTGGATACTCGGAGATGTCGATGGGGCTGTTGCCCTCATACATCAGGTGGGGGTGATGGAAGTTGGTGAGTGCCTCCAAGAATCCGTAGAACTGGTCGAAGCCCCGCTGGAGCGGCCATGAGTGGGTGTCGCCCGCGATCGACAAGTCGGTTTCCTTGCACAGATGCCACTTGCCCACCGCCATGGTGGCGTAGCCGCTGGCCTTGAGCATCTCGGCCAGCGTTTGCTGGTTGTGGGGCAGCTCTCCGGCATAGCCGGGGAAGCCGGGATCGGCGTTGGCCACAAAGCCCACGCCCACATGGTGGGAATTGAGCCCGGTCAAAAGCGCGGCCCGGGTGGGCGAGCACAGCGGGGTCACGTGGAAGTTGGTGTAGCGCACTCCGGTGGCGGCCAATTCATCGATGGCCGGGGTGGCGATCTCCGAGCCGTAACAGCCCACGTCGGAATAGCCCAGATCGTCGGCCAGCACAACCACGATGTTGGGAGCGCCCTCGGGCGGGGTGGGGCGGGGCGGCCACCACGACTCGGAGGTGGCCATGATCTTGCCCACCGTGCCCTCGAACCCGGGGTAGTGCTCCTGCTGGCGCTGATCGGTCATCGGATCTCCTTGTGATTCGCCGCCGACACAATACGGCAATGGCCAACAGCCATCAGAGGGCAGCGCTCAGGCGGGCTGGTAGTCCTCGAGAACTGTGCCCTTGAAGAAACCGGGGTCGGCGCCGGTGCAGAGTCGCACTGCGTTGTCGCACATGAAAGCCCGGAACTGCGACTCGTCGAGCCAGCCGTTCTCCACCTGCTCATAGGCCTCCGGCATCACGTCGGCCATGTTGGCCACATCCCAGTGGGCGATATCGGAGCTGAAGACGGCGTTCAACGGGATGCCGCCCGGCAGCTCGGGATCGAAGGCCAGTCGGGTGAGGGGGTCGTCGGCCTCGCATCCGAACCAGCACGTTGTAGAGATCTGGCGGATCACGTCGTCGGGCCCGGTGATACCCGACGCCTCGAAGTCGTTCACCACGTCCGGGGTGCGGAAGAAATCGGCAAACTGGGCGCCGAAGCCGGGCTCGGGATTGAGCTTCCCGGCGTTCTCGGCTAGCAGCCGGTCGAACCGGTCGGAGTCGAAGGCGTCAGGGTCATAGGCCGGCAGCCCTTCGGGGCCGCGCTTGTGGTAGTGGCCGATCACGTCGTGTACCAGCTGCACCGCCCAGGTGGTGCCCCCTTCGAGGAAGGCCAGCCGCAGATCGGGGAACCGGTGCAGCACACCGCCGAAGAGAAGCGACTTGAGGGTGGCCTCGCTAGCCCCGGCGAAGTTGCCCATGTGGTTGTAGGAGAAGTTGGTGATCGACCGCCGTCCGCTCCACCCCATCGAACCGGAGTGGAAGCCGGCCACCACCCCCAGCTCCACCAGCCGCTGCCACAGCGGGTCGTAGTCATAGGCGCTGTCGAGTCCCAGCGAGTCGATCCAGGTACCCCCGCCCTCCAGGTCGCGCACCGCGAAGCCGCCCAGCATCGCAACCTTGAAGCCCAGATCGACCACCGCGTGGTCCAGCGCCGCCACCGCTTCTTGGGGAGTGGCGGTGGGGATGGTGGCCACCGGCACCAGGCGATCGCCGAAGCCGTCGTACACGTCGGCGGTGTAGCGGTTCCAAGCCCGGCACATCCCCCGGCGGATCTCGTCGTTTCGCTGGCTGGGCACCACCAGCCCCCATGTGGGGTAGCAGAGGGCCAGATCCAAGCCCAGTTCATCCAGACGGCGGTACATCAGCTCGGGGGCCATGGCCGCAGCCAGGTCGTCGGTGTTGCCGAACGGGACGCCCCACCACGTCTGGCGGAACGGCCGCACCCGGGGGCGCTCTTCAGGGGCCACCTGGGCCCAGTGGGAACTCCCGTCGAAGGTGCCCGTGGCCCACAGCGCGTTCAGACCCTCGCTGATGCCCTCGTCCCGCACGTAGCGATCTAGGTCGGGCCAGTGCTCCCAATAGTGGCCGTCGCTGTCCACCACCGGGTGGTCGAGCCGCTCTCTGACGTCGGCGGGAGACATCTCGCTCATGGGGTGAGATTAGTAACAGCCCCGTAGAGTGTGCCGGTGATGACGGGAGAGACCAGATGACCGGCGAGCGCAATCGGCGGTGGGTGCTGCGGGCTCGGCCCCAGGGCGACATCACCGCTGACAACTTGGAGCTGACCGAATTGCCGGTGGCCAAGCCGGGCGATGGCCAGATGCTGGTGCGCAACACGTATCTGTCTATGGATCCCACCCATCGGATCTGGATGAGCGACTTGGATGCCTACATGCCCCCCATTGAGGTGGGCGAGCCCATGCGGGGGCGCACGTGGGGCACGGTGATCGAGTCTCGTCATCCAGACTTCCAGCCCGGCGACGTGGTGACCGGGGGGCTGATCTGGGAGGAGTATTCGGTGCTCGACCGAGCCGAGGCCATTCCAATGGACTTGGGGGTGCCGCTGGAGGCGTTCACCGGCGTGCTCGGTCCCACCGGCATGACCGCCTATTGGAGCCTGCTCGACATCGGGGAGCCCCGACCAGGCGACACCCTGGTGGTGTCGGCGGCCGCCGGGGCCACCGGCTCGGTGGCGGGGCAGATCGGCAAGATCGTGGGCTGTCGCGTGGTGGGGGTGGCCGGTGGGCCGGAGAAGTGCCGGTTCGTGACCGAGGAACTGGGCTTCGACGCTTGTGTGGACCACAAAGCCGGCAACCTGGACGAGCAGTTCCGGGCGGCATGCCCCGACGGCATCGACGTGGACTTCGAGAACGTGGGCGGCGAGGTGATGGATGCTGTTCTGGGCCTGGTGAACAACCACGCCCGGGTGGTGCTGTGCGGCATGATCTCCACCTACAACGCTGAGGGCGACTGGTGGTCGCCCCGACTGTTCCGCAATATCTTGTTCCGGCGGTTGAAGGTGCAGGGCGTGATCATCACCGACTATTTCCACCGCTTCGGCGAGGCCCTCCCGATCCTGGCCCAGTGGGTGCGCGACGGGCGCATCCGCTACCGGGTAGACGTGGTGAACGGCGTCGAGAACGTCCCCGAGGCACTGGCTCGGCTCTTCGAGGGCAAGAACATCGGCAAACAGCTCGTACGAGTTTCAGCCGACTAGCGTGCCAGCCATGACTCCTGAGGATTTGGTTGAGATCGAGGCCATTCGCCAGCTCAAGGCCCGGTACTTCCGGTTTATGGACCAGAAGCGGTGGGACGAGTGGGAGGACGTGTTCTGCGACGACGTGGTGATCTCCACTCCCGACGACACCGGTGAGGACTCCGACATCACCGGCAACAAGGCCTTCCGGGTGTACTTGGAGCCCATCTTGGCCCCGATCATCACCACCCACCATGGCCACATGAGCGAGATAAGCATCAACGGGCCTGACAGCGCCTCTGCTGTGTGGTCGATGGAGGACCACCTGGACTGGCCGCCGGAGAGTGGTGTGGGGCAGATGTGGGGTACGGGGTGGTACGAGGAGACCTACCGCAAGGGTGAGGATGGTCGGTGGCGGATCGCCACGCTCCGATTGCGTCGCCAGCGGATCGCAGTCGAGGGCAACCGGGTGTTCCCGAAAGAGCGGCCTACGGGATAACGGCCAGAACGACTCCCTCAGACACCGCTATTCCCGGTGAGGGGGTGGTGGCTTGATTGCTTACACCTCGGCTGGTGAGGGGTTCTAGGACCTCGTCGTTGAGGGACCAGTTGAGGCCGGTGGTGGTTACCCGGGCCGGGCCGCCGAGAGCGAACAGCGACACAGTGTCTCCCGGCATCACCTCTAGGACGCGGTGGCCGTGGACTACGACGGCTTGGGCGTTGCCTAGCCAGGCTTCTATGTCGACTCCTGACCATTGGGGGGAGGCCAGCACGTTTAGGTTGCCGATTAGGTGGTCTAGGCGGCCTCCGCCGGCGCCGATGACGATTACCCGGTCGGCGAGGCGGGCGGCTAGCTCTAGGGCTAGCTCCAGGTCGGTTTGGTCTTTGTCGGGGGGGTGGCGCTCTATGCGGGTTCCGGACTGTTCGGCGGTGATTAGGGCTTCGGGTGACACTGAGTCCATATCTCCTATTGCCACAGCCACGGTCAGGCCAGCAGCTACCGCATGGTCAAGACCGTGGTCGGCGGCTACCACCACTGGTTTGGCGGGGAGACGGGCGATCTCTTCTGGTGTCGGGGGGTCGCCGCCCGCTACCACCACCACGGTGACGCCGGGC
Organism: Acidimicrobiia bacterium; assembly: GCA_022822905.1. Classification (GTDB taxonomy): domain Bacteria; phylum Actinomycetota; class Acidimicrobiia; order Acidimicrobiales; family Bin134; genus Poriferisocius. The sequence continues at coordinate 73,267 of JAJDYE010000029.1, forward strand.
TCGGTTGGCGGTGTCATCAGAATGGGCGGGTGATGGCTCGAGTGGGGCCGAAGTTGTGGAGACCGCCGGCGTGGAGGTTGCCGAGGCCTCCGGCGCACATCACGATCACGTCGGAGGGGTGCTCCACGATGTGGGCGGTGCCGTCGGGGCTGATGCGGTCGCGCTCAGCGAGCCACTGCTTGTGGGTTTCGGGGAATTGATCGACTTGGTGGCAGGCGTTTTGCCACAGGGCTTCTTGCACGTCTTCGATGGTGGGGTAGGCCGCGGCCAGCATGTCGGCCCAGGGAGGGGGCACCACCACCATGACCTCGGCCCCCCAGTGGGAGATGTAGGCGTTGGTACCCACATAGGCCAGCGATTGGCCGATGACCCAGGCCAGTGAGCGGCCGTTGTCGGCGGCGATGTCGGCGATGTCCATGGTGCCGATGGTGCCGTAGACGGTGACCGCGTCGCCGCTCACCCCCCGGCGCTCGGCCAGCGGCGGCCACGGAGAGCGCTCCTCCCACTCCCCCATCACCAGGCCCACCACCCGGGCAGGCTGGCCCAGCACGCATTTCGACGTCTCTCCGGCCACCTGGCCGCCGACGTTGCGCATGACGAGGCGGATGGCCCGCCCGATGGCCGGCCCGGCCCCCGCAGCGCCGCCGAGGCATCCGGCCTGATAAGGCAGGTCCAGCCGGTCGCGGGCCGGGCCATTCACGAATAGACAGGGCACCACGGAACTGGTGGTGGTGTTGAGTGCGAACAGGTCAAACGGCCGCTCAGCCATGGCCTCCAGCGAGGCCATCATCAGCGGCATGGCCTCGGGAGCAGCCCCGGCCATGCAGGCGTTGACGGCCAGTTTCTCCACCGTGCACCAGGCGTTGGCCGGGGGCACCTCCAGCAGCACCGAATCGGCCGAGCGGTCGGCAGCGGCGGTGAATTGGGCCACCCGATCCGGTGTGGGCGGGATCAAGGGCAGGCCGTCGCCCCAGCCCTGAGCCGTGGCCCAGACCATGAACTCCGCTGGGTCGTCGGGGGCCTCGACTTGCCCGTCGGGGATGGCGTCGCAGTCAGGGCGCATTTACAACGCCACTCCTAGCGAGTCCAGCAACGTTGGCCAGAAGTCGCGGGCAATCTGGCGCACCTCCGGTTCGGGACGGGTGTCCAGCGGATAGGGCAGTACGCACAGCCGCAGGCCGGGTCGCTCCATGTTGCGGGCCATGATCTCGGCCAGCGGCACGAACTCCTCGGTTACGACGGCGACCGCCGTCTTGCCCTGGGCCGCCACCGCAACTGCGTCGTGGACGGTCCAGGACGTGCAGCTGCCTCAATTGCCCAGGCCGACGATGGCGATGTCGACGTCGGTGGCGAAGCCTTCCAACTCTTCGAGCACCGCGTCCTCGAGCTTCACGTCCTGGCGGGACTCCGAGCACCACGGCACCACCTCGGCCCCGGCCGCCTCCAGCTTGCGGGTCCACTCGTCGGTGGTCCACAGGAACGAGCGCCAGGTGAGGTCGTAGCGGATGCCCACCCGCTTGCCGGTCAGCGGACCGGCATCGGGGCCCCGATCAGGGTCGATCAGCGGCGGAGCAGCCGTCGGATCCATTACCAACATGGGAGCAGACTACCGGCCGGTGCCGCAGAGACCGGTGTGAGTAGTGCCTACCGGCCGGTGAACTCGGGCGGACGGCCCTGTTGGCGGGACTCGGCCCACTCTCGGAAGTCGGCTGAGCGCGACGACAGCTCCATGGCGAAAGCCTCGTCGCCCAGGTGGGCCTCCAGGCTGCGGCCGGAGCCGCGGTGAATGAGCATTTTGGCCAGTCCAACAGCCACAGCGGCCGAGGCAGCGAGCCGGGAGGCCAGCGCGGCGGCTTTGGCGTCGACATGGTCGGCCGGCACCGCCTGATGGATCAGCCCCCATTCTGCGGCCTCAGCCCCCGACACCTCTTCACCCAGCATCAGCATTTGTTTGGCCCGGGCCACACCGGCCAGACGGGGCAACAACCACGACGAGCCGCTATCAGGGGTGATGCCCATGGCGGAGAAAGGGGCCCGCAGCCGGGCATCGTCGGCGACCACCGCGAAATCCGAAGCCAGCACCAGGCTGAGGCCCAGACCCACCGCCCATCCCCGCACCGCGCACACGATGGGCACCTGCACCTCCAGCATCACTGGGATGAGCCGATTCACCAGATAGGGCATGCGCCGGGAGATGCTGCCCGGCCGGGGCCGAGAACCGTCGCCAGCCCGCCCGGCCAAGTCGAAACCGCTGCAAAAGTTCTCGCCGACCGCGTTGAGTAAAACCGCCCGAATCTCCTCGTCGGCGCTGGCCGCTTCCAAGGTGTCGATCAGGGCCAAGACGATATCGTCGGTCAGCGAGTTTCGGCGCTGGGGCCGGTCGAGAGTGAGGGTCAACACCGGCGGCGCCGAGACCACGTGCAGCCCGTCGGGCGGCGTCGGATAGGGCTTCATGCCCGGCCCAGGCTAATCAGGATGCTACGAGCTCGGCGGCACCGAATATCACCGAGAACCTCACGCACCAGATCACCACGGTGGAGTAGCGGCTCAGGTCCACGTCGCGGGGGATCTCGTAGTTCTGCGAGCCCACGTTGCCTTTGAGGTCGCCGAGGTCGATGAAATCGTCGTCGAACTGGCCGGCGGGAGCGTCCTGGGGCGCGGAGCTCAGATACACGTTCAGGTCGGGGCCGTTGTCGGTTCGGAAGTCCTCGAACCGCAAGAACCGCTGGCCCGTGCCGTCGCCCAGCACGATGGCGTTGCCCCGAGTGGGGTGGCTGCGGTTGATGAACGGGCCTGACGCCTCCACCCGAATCTGGGGCTGCTCGGGCATGTGGGGCATTGCCTCTTCCACCTCGACCACGGCGGGCATGTCCTCTTCCTCCATGACCTCGTCCATCTCGGCCTGGAGCTCTTCTGATATCTCGTCCCCCGGCATGGCCCCTACCGGTGGACTGTCGTCAGGGCCGGGGGCGGCATCGCCGGCCGCCGACGGGGTGGCGGCTTGGGCCGGCTCATCAGCGGGGGTCGCCGCATTTGCAGTCGAGGCATCGGTGGAAGTCGGCGCCGCGGCAGTCGTGGCGGGCTCTGGGGCGGGAGTGCCGGCTGCGACGCCGCTGTCGAACACCGGCCCGGCTTCGTCCACCTCGTCGTCGATGAAGTAGGTCTGGAACGCAAACCAGAAGAACACGGCCCAGATGGCAAAGCCCAGCAAGGCGGCCAATCCCGCTGCAATCAGCACTTTGGCCCGTATCGACAACGCCTTCAACCATCCCCACAGGAGGGATATCAGCCCTTTCATGCCACCCAATGTATGGGAAGAAGTCCCAAACCGCAGATGATTGCGCCTGTCTATCGACGCAGCATCTCTCCGACTACCGCGACAGACTGGCGAGATGGGCTATGAGACGCTGATCGTGGAACGCGAGGGCCGGGTGGGGTGGCTGATCAACAACCGGCCCGATCAGCTCAACGCCATGAATTCCCAGATGCGCGAGGAGTTCGCCGACGCGTGGCTGGAGCTGGATCGAGACCCGGAGGTGCGGGTGATCGTCCACACCGGGGAGGGGCGGGCCTTCCAGACCGGCGTGGATGTGATGGAGCTGGCCACCGACGGACAGGGTATGGAGCGCTACCGGGAGTCGGTGGAGAACTTCGACCTGCACTTCACCTCATGGCACCAGAAAGTGCGCAAGCCGGTGATCACCGCGGTGAACGGCATCTGCTGCGGGGGCGGCTTCCACTGGGTGGCCGATGCCGACATCGTTATCGCCGCCTCCGACGCCCAGTTCTTCGACCCTCACGTGTCGGTGGGCCAAGTAGTGGCCTTGGAGGCCATTGCGCTGTTGAAGAAGATGCCCGCCGAGACTGTTATGCGCATGGCCCTGATGGGGGCGCATGAGCGAATGTGCCCCCAGCGGGCCTACGAGCTGGGCATGATCAGCGAGATCGTTGATCCGCCCGAGCGCCTGCGGGAGCGGGCCGGCGAGATAGCCGAAGCCATCGCCCGCAACTCCCCCTCTGCCATGGCCGCCACCAAAAAAGCCCTGTGGGATGCCATGGAGCACGGCCTCACCGAGGCCAGCAAAACCGGCGCCTTCCACATGACCGGCATCTGGGGCCATCCCGACCAAGTAGAAGGCCCCGCCGCCTTCGCCGAAAAACGCGAACCCCAATGGGAACCCCTAGACCCTGCTTAGGTTGGATCCTGTTACATCACCTTCCACCAGGGGGCGGCGAGAACGTCGGGGGTGAGCCATTCGAGGGTTGTTCCGGTGTGGAGCAGCAGGCCGGGAGCGGCCCGGTCGGCGTACTCCGACTGGAAAGCCCGCAGGTGGGCGGCGTGGCTGAGGCGGGGGCGGTCGGCGGTTTTGATCTCGATGGGCAGCAGGCGGTCGGCGGACTCGATCACGAGGTCCACCTCCTCTCCTGTACTGGTGCGCCAATAGAACACATCGGCCTGCTCGATCCGGGCATCGCGCCAAGCCAGCACGTCGCAGAGCACCAGGTTTTCCAGATGGGCGCCTTGGGGCTCGTCTGTCTGGGCCAGATGCAGGGCCACCCCGGTATCCCCCCAATACAGCTTGGGAGACTTGACGAGCCGCTTGGTTCGGTTCACTGCGAACGCCGGAAGCCGCACCAGCAGGTACGAAGTCTCCAACAAGTTGAGGTACCGGTGAGCTGTGGACTGGGCCAGCGCCACATCCCGGCCCAACTCCACCTGGTTGAGGATCTGTCCCAGGCGGTGGCAGGCGGCCCGCATCAACCGGCGGAAGTCGGGCAGCGACGATATCGACGAAAGGTCTCGTAGGTCGCGCTCCAGATAGGTTCTGACATAGCCGTCGAACCAGATGGCCCGCTCTTCAACAGTGTCCAGATGCACCGCAGGCTGCGGGAATCCACCCCGACGACACAAGGCCCGCCAGTCTTCGCTGTGATCGGGCCGCGCGGCCACCAATTCCAGCCACTCCTCACCGGGGATACTCAACAGCTCCTCCCAGATACCGCTCTGGCCCAGGCCCATTTGCTCCTGACGGGTCATCGGCCACAGTGTCAGGTAGCTGGCCCGTCCGGCCAACGACTCGGAGACCTGGCTCATTAGCAGCAGATTGGCCGAACCAGTGAGCAAGAACTGTCCCGGCTTTCTGTCGCGGTCGATGGCTCGCTTGATCTCGTGGAGCAGTTCGGGCGCACGCTGAACCTCATCGATCGCTGTTGGCTGGTCGCCTCCCACCAAAGCAGAGGGGTCGCTGTGGGCCATATCGACCACATCGAGGTCGTCAAGGGTGAAATACCGCCGAGTACCCGGAATCAGCTCCTGGGCCAGGGTGCTCTTACCCGATTGGCGTGCGCCAGTCACCACCACCGCGGGCATGACATTGAGCCGAGCCGCCAAGCTTGACGTAGCAAGACGGGGTAGGGCAGTTCCGTTCATGCGATAAATGATATCTATTCAAGTAGTGAATACAATCTATTCACGAGGAAAATGAAAACATGGAAGGCCCTCTGTGCCCCGCTTAGGATGTGGGCCTATGGGAACGATTGTCATCACCGGATCAGCAGGCGGAATCGGCCAAGCCACTAGGGAGCGACTATCCCGAGATGGCCACGAGGTGATCGGGGTGGACATCCGCGACGCCGAGGTCATTGCCGATCTCTCAACTCCCGAGGGGCGCAACGCGATGATCGGCGCGGTGGCCGCCGCCAGCGGGGGCCGCATTGATGGCCTTGTAGCAGGCGCGGGGATCACCGGCCCCGATCCCCAGCAGGTGGTGTCGATCAACTACTTCGGGGCGGTGGCCACAGTGGAGGGCCTGCGCCCCCTGCTGGCCCAGGGCACCGACTCCTCGGCCATCGCGATCAGCTCCAATTCCAGTACCACGCTGGTCTCCCTACCTGAAGACCTGGTGGAGGCCTGCCTCAACGACGACGAGGAACAGGCCCGGGAGCTGGCCGGGGCCGATCCGGGCACGGCCTATGCCACCAGCAAGCTGGCCCTGGCCCGCTGGACCCGCCGCACCGCCATCGGCGCCGACTGGATCGGATCGGGCATCCGGCTCAACGCGGTGGCCCCCGGCCTCATCGACACCCCGCTTGTGGCCGACAACATCGACAAGATCATGAACCTGGGCGATGTGTACCCCATCCCCCAGAACCGCCCCGGCCGCCCCGCCGAGGTGGCCAACCTGCTGGCCTTCCTGCTGTCGCCCGACGCCAGCTTTTTCTGCGGCTCGGTGGTGTTCATGGACGGCGGCAGCGATGCCGCCCTCAACGCCGACGCCTGGCCCACCGCCAACACCACCGCCGACCGCTGGCCTGTCGGCGATTGATCGCCGCCCTTTCGGACCTCAACCCCCTATTTGGTCCTCTGGCGCTTTTGGATGCGGGCCCACTCGTCTCTTAGGCCGACGGTGCGGTGGAACAGGTCGGGGGTTTCGGGGTCTCGGGCGAAGTAGCCGAGGCGCTCGAACTGGACTACCTGGCCGGGGGCGATGTCGTCCATGGAGGGCTCGAAACGGGCGCCCTCAATGAGCGAGGCCGAGTCGGGGTCGAGTGAATCCATGGGGTCGGCGCCGTCGGCCCCGGGGTGGGGGTCGGTGAACAGGCGTTCGTAGAGGATGGCCTGGCCTTCTAGGGCGTGCGCGGCCGACACCCAGTGGATGGTGGCCTTCACTTTGCGGCCATCGGGGGCCTGGCCTGAGCCGGTGTCGGGGTCGTAGGTGCAGCGCACCTCGGTCACGTTGCCGTCGGCGTCGGTGTCCACCCCGGTGCAGGTCACGAAGTAGCCCGACCGCAGCCGCACTTCCCGGCCGGGGGCCAGCCGGAAGAACTTGGGGGGCGGGTCGAGCATGAAGTCGTCCTGTTCGATGTAGAGCTCCCCCGAGAACGGCACCTGCCGGGCTCCGGCTGACGGGTCCTCGGGGTTGTTGTTCGCCTCCCGCATCTCCACTTGGCCTTCGGGATAGTTCTCGATCACCAGCCGCAGCGGGTTCAGTACTGCCATCCGGCGCAGCGCCGTCGCATTGAGCTCCCGGCGGACGAACGACTCCAGCAGCTCCACTTCCACGGTGCCGTCCACTCGGGCCACGCCGATGTGGCGGCAAAACCCCCGTATTGCCTGGGGCGGGAAGCCCCGGCGGCGAAGACCCTGCAAGGTGGGCATGCGGGGGTCGTCCCACCCGTCCACATGGCCATCGTCCACCAGCTGCGAGAGACGGCGCTTGGACAAAACGGCGTGGGTGACGTTCAAGCGGGCGAACTCGGTCTGGCGAGGGCGTTCGCCGGGCAGGTCGAGATGGTCCAAGAACCAGTCGTACAACGGGCGGTGGGCGTCGAACTCCAGGGTGCAGATGGAGTTGGTCACGCCTTCCACTGCATCGCTCTGGCCGTGGGCCCAGTCGTAGGTGGGGTAGATGCACCATTGGTCCCCGGTGCGGTGGTGGGTCTGGTGTCGGATCCGGTACAGCACCGGGTCGCGCATGAGCATGTTCTCGTGGGCCATGTCGATTCTGGCCCGCAGCACCCGCTCGCCGTCAGCGAACTCGCCCGCCCGCATCCGCCGGAACAGGTCGAGGTTTTCTTCGGGGGTGCGGTTGCGCCATGGGCTGTCGATGCCCGGCTCGGTGAAGCTCCCCCGGCTCTCGGAGATGGCCTCGGCGTCTTGATCGTCCACGTAGGCCAGTCCAGCCCCAATCAGGTCTTCAGCCCACTGGTAGAGCTGCTCGAAGTAGTCGGAGGCGTACAGGGTGCCCCGGTCGGATTCGTAGCCGAGCCAGGCAATGTCCTCCTCGATGGCGGCCACGAAGTCGGCCCGCTCCGTCTCGGGATTGGTGTCGTCGAACCGCAGGTTGCAGGTGCCGCCGAACTCGGCGGCCAAATCGAAGTTCAAGCAGATCGACTTGGCGTGGCCGATGTGGAGGTAGCCGTTGGGCTCGGGAGGGAACCGGGTCTGCACCCGACCGCCATAGATGCCATCCGCGATGTCCTGGCGGATCAGGCTGCGGATGAAGTCGCTGCGCTCGCCGGGCTCATCTCCTCCCGGGTTCCCGGCATTGCTCATATCCACCATCCTTGACTGAATTTCGATTGACCGGCAACGCATTATGCGCTCGGTTGGCGCGAAACTGGGGCATGGCTTATTCGATCATCGACGTCGACACCCATATCACCGAGCCGGCCGACACCTGGACCAGCCGAGTGGCTGCCCGCCACCGCGACCACGTTCCCAGAGTCGAGGTGATCGACGGCCGCCAGATATGGCTGCTGGGCGACGACCGCGTCGGTGCGGTGGGCCCGACGGCCCCCGCCGGGTGGCCCAAGCCGATGCCCGACTCGCCCGCCGGCTATGACGAGGTACACCCGGCGGCCTACGACGCCCACGCCCGCCTCGAGCTGATGGACCAGCGAGGGGTGTGGGCCGAGGTGCTGTATCCCAATGTCGGCGGGTTCGGCACCCAGAAGTTCTTGTCCATCGACGACGCCGAGTTGAAGTACGAGTGCGTCCGGGCCTACAACGACTTCCTCTCCGAGTGGTGCAGCGCCGATGACCGCCGCCTCATCCCGTCGATGGCCACCCCGTTCTGGGACGTGGACAATGCGGTGGCCGAAGTGCAGCGGTGCGCGGCAATGGGCTACCGGTCGGTGAACTTCACCGGCGAGCCCCAGGTGTTCGGCCTGCCCTATCTGGGCGAGTCCCATTGGGATCCGTTCTGGTCGGCGGTGTGCGACTGCAACATGGTGGTGTCGTTCCACATCGGCAGCGGCGAGTTCAACTGGGACCACAACCGGGTGGAGCGTCGGGGCTTCGCCGAGGCTTACGCCCTGCAATCGGTGGACCTGTTCACCAAGAACGGCATCCAGGTGTGCGACCTGCTGCTGTCGGGTGTGCTCCCCCGCTACCCCAAGCTGAAGGTGGTGTCGGTGGAGTCGGGCATCGGCTGGCTGCCCTTCATGCTCGAGGCGGTGGACAACCAGTTCGTCGAAGGCGGCGGGATGAATGACCGGCCCGAGTTCGACCGGCTGCCCAGCGAATACTTCACCCGACAGGTGTACACCACGTTCTGGTTTGAGGAGTCCGCACCCCAAGACTTGCTAGGCGGCCGGATCCCGCTCGACAACGTGCTGTTCGAGACCGACTTCCCCCACCCAACCTGCCTCTACGACAACGTGGAGGAGAAGATCGCCGCCAGCCTCGGACACTTCTCCCCTGAAGAACGCCACCAGCTCCTCTGGGGCAACGCCGAGAAGCTGTACCGAGTGGAAGTGCCTGCCTAAGCGGTCGACCCACTACATTCCCGGCCATGAGCAATGGATGGGACAGAGAAGCTGATGTAGTAGTGCTGGGGATGGGCGCGGCGGGGTGCGCGGCGGCCATCGCCGCGGCCGATGCAGGGGCGTCGGTCATCTTGTTGGAGAAGATGCCCGAGGGGCGCGAGGGTGGCAACACCCGCATCTCGGGGGGGATCTGGTTCAACAGCCTCGACCGCGACGGGATGGCCACCTACCTGCGGTCGCTGTGCGGCCCCTACACGCTGCCTGAAGAGATCGTGCAGGTGTGGGCCGATGAGACCTACAAGAACACCGAATGGCTGGAGGGCCTGGGGGTGACACCGGGAGTCCACGCCGACTACAAGCCTGAGTATCCCGAGATGCCTGGGGCCGAGTTCTACGGCGGCTACCTGGGGGTCAACGGGGAGATGGGCCAACAGTTGCTGTGGAAGGCCTTATCTGCCGCGGTGCGGGACAAGGGCGTAGAGGTGCTGTTGGACACCCCGGCCAACGAGTTGGTGACCGACGCCGACGGCGCGGTGGTCGGCGTGGCGGCCACGTCCGGCGGGCAGCCGCTGAGGGTGGGCGCCCGCCAGGGCGTGGTGCTGGCCACCGGTGGCTTCGAGAACAACCCGGAGATGGTGCGCGACTACTTGCAGCTTCCCGGTTCCCCGGTGTGGGGCTCGCCAGCGGGCACCGGCGATGGCATCAAGATGGCCCAGAAGGTGGGCGCCGACCTGTGGCACATGGACAACATGATGGCCGCCCTCGGCTTCGCCGCCGACGGGTTCGAGTCGGGGATGTACGTGATGTTCATCTTCTCCATGGGGTTCATCTGCGTGGGCAACGACGGCCGGCGATCCCACAACGAGATCCCGCCCCAAGGCCACGGTCACGGCTTGATCGACGGCGACTACGAGCTGTTCCAGCGCCGACCGCTACACGTGATCTTTGACGAGGCCACCCGCCAGGCCGGGCCCATCTCGCCCCCTCGGGAGATCCTGCCGGTGGGGTGGAACCTGCTCATGGAGGGGTACGAGTGGAGCGCCGACAACTCCGCCGAGATCGAGAAGGGGTGGATCAAACAGGCCGACACCCCCGCCGAACTGGCTGAGACCCTCGGCATCGACCCCGATGGGCTGGAGGCGGCGGTGGCCTCATGGAACGAGGCCTGCGCCGCCGGGCACGATCCGCTGGGCCGCCCCGCGGCCACCCTGGCGCCTCTGGCCACACCCCCGTACTACGGGTTCACCTCAGCCCCGCTCTTGGGGTGGACCAACGGCGGCCCCCGCCGCAACGAGAAGGCCCAAGTACTCGACCCCTTCGGCGAGACCATCGGCCGCCTCTACGCTGCCGGCACCGTCAGCTCCACCTACAGCCGATGCAAAGACGGCGGTTTCCACATCGGCGACGCCCTCGCCTTCGGTCGAGTAGCCGGCCGCAACGCGGCGGCTGAAACACCTCAATAGGCCGACCGACTTGGCTTAAGGCCAGGAACGCCAGGCCGTGATGTCTATGGCGATAACCGGGCCAGGTGGGCGGGTCTCTCGGTACTGGGGGTATTTGGAAGCCAACAGGTCGAGGGCGTGGTCACGCTCGTCGCCTTCGACTAGCACTCGGGCGGCGCCGTCCACTCGGACCCACCACAGCTTCAACCAATCGTCGTCATAGAAGTCGACCATCAAGCAGGCCGCGGGATTGGCAGCCAGATTGTCCAGACGCCGAAGCGCCAAGGTGGACTTGGGCTTGGCATCCACCGCCGAATAGACCACATCGCCCTTGAGGAAAAAGCAGCACGGCACCGCGTGAGGCTGGCCCTCCGCTGTCACAGTGCTGAGCACTCCCGAGCGAGCCTCCCCCACCCGCCGCCGCATCTCGCCCTCATCCATGCCTGCACTCTATGAATTCAACGGGAGATGACGCGGGCTACTTGGCAAAGGAACCGCAAGCCAGGGCGTTGGGGGGATAGAACACAGTTGTGGTCCGTCTGCCCCGATCGGAGTCGGTTGCCCCTGAGCCGCTGTTCATGGTGGGAGCGGTGTCGCAGTACCTGGGCGCGGCAGTGGCCGTTCACCTGTTCGACGAGATTGCCCCGGCGGGTGTGGCACTGGTGCGGGTGCTGGGAGCGGCGGTGATGATCATCCTGCTGCGTCGCTCCTGGCAGCGCCGCTGGAAGGCCAGCGACCTGGCGTGGGCCTCGGCCTTCGGTGTGGCGCTGGCGGCCATGAACCTGTCGATCTATCTGTCCATCGATGAGCTGCCTCTGGGCAACGCGGTGGCCATCGAGTTCACCGGGCCGATCCTGGTGGCCGCTGCCTTCACCCGAACCCTGCGCTCGGGGGCTGCACTGTTGGTGGCTGCGGGCGGGGTTGTGGTGCTGGCTGGCGTGGAAGCCGAGGGCACCATGCGGGGGGTGGGGTTCGCCCTGCTGGCCGGGATGTTCTGGGCCGGCTACATCGTGCTTGGCCACCGGGTAGCCCGGGGTCCGGCGGCGGTCGACGGGCTGGGGCTGGGAATGCTGGTCGGGGCGGCGGCCATCAGCGGATTCGGGGCAACCGAGGTGGGAACGGCCCTTGATTCGCCGGCGGTGCTGGTGTTGGCCCTGGCCACCGGGCTGCTGTCCAACGTCATCCCCTACTGGATCGACCAGCTGGTCATGAAGCGCATCACCCAGCACCGCTTCGCCCTCCTTCAGGCGCTGCTCCCGGTCACCGCGGTGCTGGTGGGCCTGGTCGCCCTGTTCCAGGTTCCCAGCCCTCAAGAACTGGGCGGGATCGCCCTGGTCATCATCGCCATCGCCCTGAGCCAAACCCGAGCCGAACTGGCCGGCTAGACCGATAGCCTGAGACGTGTCATTTCTAGGCATTTACGACGCTGACGGGGGACTCGGTGGTGAGCTCCGGTATGTGGCCGGCAAGCTGTTGGGCCGGGGGAAGTGCGCACTGTGCGACATCACCCACGGCTGGAACCCGATGGGGTCCAAGAGATGGAAGCAGGCCTGCGCGGTTTCGGACGTCAAGCTGGAGCTCTTGCACCGAAACGAGGTCACCGCCGAGCAGCTCGCCTCCGCCACCGGGCTGCCCTCCATCCTCCGAAAGGGCGAAGACGGACAGTGGCGCGAGGCAATCCCGGCCTCAGAGCTGTCCCAGTACGTAGGCGCCCCCGACGCACTGCTGGAGCGCCTGGACCAGCTCTCGTAGTCGCCGCACTCAGTTGGTGGAGAAGGGCAGATACTCGTAGCGGCGGGTGGACCAGCCGCCGGCAAAGCGGGCGGCGTCCTCGTCTACCGAATAATGCGGGAATCGCCGCAATATCTCTTCGAGGGCAACCCGGCACTGGAGCCGGGCCACCGACGCGCCTAGGCAGTGGTGGGCACCGTAGCCCAGGGACACGATCTTGTCGATCTTGCGCTTCACGTCGAGCTCTCCGGCGGTGGGCCCGAACTCCCGCTCGTCCCGGTTGGCCGAGGCGAAGAGGAGCAGCGCCTTGTTGCCCTCGGGAATGGTGACACCGTGCAGGGTCACGTCGCGGGTCAGCGTGCGGGCCAGATTCTGAACCGGGGAGGTAAGCCGCAGCAGCTCCTCCACCGCGTTGGGAATCATCGAAGCGTCGTCGATGAGCATCTGGCGCTGGTCCCGATGGCGGTCGAGCAGCACCGTCGAGCTCCCCAGCATTCCGGTGACGGTGTCGTTACCGCCGGTGATCATCGTGAAGATGAAGCCCACAATCCACATGGCCGAGGCCACATCCTCGCCCTGTTCAACCAAGTCGGTCACCAGATCATCGCCGGGGTCGGTCTTGCGGCGCTCGATCAGGCCGGTGGCGTACTCGAACAGCTCCAGAAACGCGCTCTGGTCCTGGCCATAGGCCGCGGTGGACTCGGCCGTGGCCTGCACGATTCTCTCAGTCCAGCGGTCGAACAGCACCCGATCTTCGGGCGGGACGCCCAGATAGTGGGCCACCAGATAGCTGGGCAGAGGCTTGAACAGCGCCTGGATGATGTCGACATCGCCGGCGTCGGCCACCGCGTCGAGCTTGTCGGTGATGAACGCCCGAACCAGGTCCTCCACCGGGGCAACCTGGCGGGGGGTCATCGGCCGGCTCACCAGCCGGCGCATGGCGGTGTGCTCGGGCGGGTCCATCATCACGATGGGGCGGGCCTTCTCATCGAAGCTGGCCATGTCGTCGGGAGCGGTGGTCAGGCCGTTGGCCGACGAGTAGGTGGCGGTGTCGCGGGCGGCGGCGAACACGTCGTCGAACCGGGACAGCACCCAGAACTCGCCGTCGCCCACCTCGTGTACCGGATCCTCGTCGCGCAGGGCCCGGTAGTCGTCCCACGGCTCGGCCCAGGTGTCGCCGCTGCGATAGGCGAATTCGACGGCCATCAGGCCACGTTAGCTTCACCAGGGTTGGCCAGTCCTTGCGGCCTCCCCACATACTGCCTCGACCCCTGGACCAACCTGGCTCGGCCCAGAATCCACTTGGCGACCTTTTCGATCTCTGCTGTCACCGCGTCGGGCGAGCCCGCTAAGTCGATAGAAAAGGTGTGCAGCGTCTTTCCAGTGTGGAGCACGGTGACTTGGCTCTCGGTGGAGGTGTTTTCGGCATGGCAGTAGATGAGCACGCCCTCCTCCAGCCCCAGGGCTGTGGCGTAGGCCAAGAGCTGGTAGTAGTCAGCGGTGCGAGCCCGGGCATCGCTGGTCAGCTTGTACTTGATGTCGGCCACATACACCGGCTTGCCCTGGCGCAAAAGCACCAGATCGGGGCGGATCGGCACTTTGTCCCCTTCGGCCAGATATGCCCGATATTGGCTCTTGACCTCCAATCGGCCTCGCAGCGCTCGCTCAAGCCGCCCGGTGATGAACTTCTCGAACAGGAGGTTCATGTCCACCAAGAACGATGACGCTGAGCGGTGGCCATGCCGGTCGGCCAAAGACCGGCTCCCCAGCAGCAGTCGGGCTAGGAGCAGAGGGGGTTGGTAGTGGGCGTTGAGGCGGGTGATGGCCACCTGCTCGACATCCTCAGCCCGTACCTGAACGTCTGACACCTCTTCCATCGCGGCTAGCTGGCGAAGCAGGCGTCGGCGATCATCGGAGTGGATGCCTGGCAGCCGCAGGCAATAGCGGGTTGCTGCTTTGAGGTAGCGGTTCTCGGGGATATCGGCGGTGTGCTCGTCGTAGCGGCACGGCACCGGCACCTGTATTCCGACTTGGCGAAACTGAGCCGACACATCGATACGGCCCCGCAGAGCCACCAGCTTCTCCTCGTGGAGGCGATAAGACCGCAATAGCCCGCGAGCCATTGTCGTCTCCAGGGTGCGGGCATAGAAGGCGGCCATGGCCGGGAGCAGGTCGCCGCTGGTGGCGTACTCGAACGCCTCCTGCCGCCACGCGCCGCGACCAAGTCCGACCTCGAGCATCAAGAACAGGTTCTCCAACCTGATCTTGGGGCGGATGAGCACCTTAAGATCGTCCACCACGAGGGTGCCCACGAAATTCATCGCGGTCACCCGATCGCCACTGGGGCCCTCGGCGGGTTCAACTTTGAGAACGCCTTGGGCGGCCAAGGCCAGGCGACGTGCCTGCTGGGCGTCGAGCCGAACTTCGTCCGATTCGTACTCGGTCAGCTCGATCTGCCCGCTCACCGGTCTGCGGGGTCGTGCTCGGATGCGGTCTCGGCCTCTGGGGCGGGCTCGGTTGCCGGACCTGGCGCGAGAATGCCGGTGGTGCCGGCACTCTCGACATGTCGCCGGTACACGTTGTCGAAACGGTACCTCTCTATCTGCTGCTGATCCCCGTAGAGCTGGTCTTCGATGAACGGCTCGATGTTGTACTCCCAGATGCGACGCACCGAGTCTTTGTCCAGGTTCTCCTTCATGAAGTGGCTGGGGCCGATCTGGAGGTGGGGACCGCCCAGTGCTTGATCGAGCTCTTCGTTGACGTTGGCCACCAGAACCCCCACCCATTCCGGCCCGCGGTTCCTCTCCAGCCAGCGTTCCAACAGGTCTGCCATCGGGCCGTGGTTGGGAAAGAAGGGCACAAAATGGAATCGGCGGCGCAAGGCCGCGTCCACCAGGGCGATGGAGCGGTCGGCCGTGTTCATGGTGGCGATGAACCAGAGATTCTCAGGAAGCTCGAACTCGTCGTCGGCTCGATACAGGGTGCTCACGCTCTCGTCCCGGTATTCCAGCAGGAACAGCAACTCGCCCAGCACTTTGGGCAGGTTGGCCCGGTTGATCTCGTCGATCACCATCACATGGCGCTGACCGGGTGCTTCCGCCGCCTTTTCGGCCAATAGCGCCAGAGGCCCGGGTGTGAGGGAATAGGCCATCTCCCCGCGGGAATCAGCCTCCGGCCGGTAGCCCTCGAAGAAGTCCTCGTAAGAACTCGCCGGGTGGAACTGCACCAGCTTCCGGCGCCTCGGGTGGGGGGCGAGGGCTTCTGCCAATTTCCTGGCCAAGTAGGTCTTGCCCGTGCCCGGCGGCCCGTAGAACACAACTTGGCCCTTGTCCTCGAGGAGCTCGACAATCTCATCAAAGAACTCACGCGTCACAAGCAGTTCTTCGGAGAGGTCGTCAAGCGGATCTTGCTGAGAATCGTCGAGCAGGTCGCCAAGATCGCCGTCTTGCTGCTCAGAGCACCACAACAAGTGGTACAAGAACCCCGACATCGCAAGCGGGTCGAGAGACAGTCCCCACCTCTCGCCAGAAAAACAGCCCTTGAGTCGTTCAATGAGCAATCGGTTGGCCTCAACATGCTGTGTACCCAAAGACCCCGAGGGCTGCTCCAATTTGAGCAGCCTCAGGATCTCCCTCTTTTGACCCATCGGGTAGATCAACAAGAACTCTTCAGGATGGGTGATCGCGAGCAGCTTCATAATGAGCGACTCGCCAAGACCCCTTATGCCCAGATCAGCCTTGTCCAATAGCCGATCTATGCGCACCGGGTGAGGATCATCGCCCCAGCACAGGTAGTGGAGCGACTTCAAAAACTCCGCGTAATCTGGCTCATCGAAATCTCGAAGGGTTTGATTGAGCTGGGGTTTTATGCCAGCACCTCCATAGTCGGCGCCCCTTTTCTTCATCCACACTTGGCGAAGGTCTTCGAGGCTGGCCGCCGTAATGGACTCGGGGGCTAGCATCTCAGCCCACTGTTCTCGTTGCGCATGATTGTCTTCGTGCCATGAGCTCGAATACTGCTCATCAACCAACCACTGGGCAGCCATGCCGGCGAGCTCATCGCCGCCGCGGTCCTCTGTCTGAGCCGGTTCTTCGGGACTCGTTCTCAGCTTGGATGATTCACTCCGGGCCAAGGTGCCCAACTCTTCGTACAACGGCTTGAGCGTGGTGGCGACATCGACAACCGTCGCCCTCAGGTCGATCTGGCCAAACTGATCACGCTCGAACCACCGCCCATAGACGAATTCACTCGGGTTGCCGAAAAATCCGAGATCATCGCCAAGATCAGATTCAGGACCAGCCAGGATGCGACATTCGGGATATTGAGCCGCTTGGATGATCCTTATCGCATCGGCGTACCACCACCTGCTCTTTGGCCCAGTGCTCAAGCCAACCGCAGCACCGCGATCATTAACCCAGATGCGAAAGAACAGATTGGAATCTCTCTCCCGCAGATCAACTTTCACATCGGAGCGAGGACGCTCATCCTCCCAATATGGAGATGCCTTGACCACGGTGTGGTGTCGCCCCAATGCAGCCACGACATCATCGACGAGAAACTTGCCCAAGCACTCTGAGACCCCTGCCAGCGCACGGGCATTGGTCTCCCGTTGATCCTGGTCAGCACCATTGCCACCGAGTCCGTACCCCGCACGATCGGCCAGCACCTCGTCGAGAACCACGACTTTCCGGGTCTCCCACCAAGCCGCAGTAATCTCGAAATCAGCGACGTCAGCGGCCACTTCCCGCATCCGCTCCATATAGGCGCAATACCGCGCCGCGCCGTTATCGGGCAGTTCTTCTCCCCCGAGAAACTCGACAAACGCCGCGGCGCTCTTCCAGATCACCGACCAATTCCGCTGATCGGCCAGACTCCAGAAGTAGGAGCACAAGAAGGGCACATGGCCCGGCGCCGGCTGACCTTTGACCCGTATCCCCTCCACGTAATCGACGACTGCTTGAATCTTGGATGCAGCTTCATCGATGGAGGAGGGCGTGGTCAGTGCCTCTCCCAACAGGGTCGCCAACTCCCGGGGGCTGTCCGCCAACTTGTTCATCTGATTCAACATCCCCTGACCAGAGAAACCGTTGAAGGCAAGCGTGCCCGGCTTCACCGCCCACCGCCTCATGTCCTGTATGAATGAATCCAGATCGGCAGTGCGACGCAGGTCGGTAAGCAACCCGAGCGCCTCGGGAGCACTCTCGACGAACCCGTCAACTTCCGCCCGGCTTCGCCGGTAGTGCTCCTCATCGGCCAGCAAGCCATCGCGATGGGCCTCATACCAGCGGCGGCGGAAGGCTCGCTCAGTCTCAGAAATCGCCATGTCTCTCTAACTCCCTTGTGCGTTCTCCCCACCCTATTGACGAGAGTGACGCCTTCTACTAGCCACTGCCTCTTTGATGGGCCGCACAGCTCACCGGCGGGGATCGACCAATTGCAGCTCCGGGTTGTGCTCTGCCCACGAGATGATGTCCTCATCAAAGGTGGCGAGTTCGTGGCCGCACACAATGGCGGTGGCTGCGATCACCTGGTCCATTGGGTCGGGATGAAAGCCCCTGTCGGCCAGCAGCACTGCTTCGGCAGCGATGCGGTAATCGACGGGTATGTCCACGACCCCGGTGCCCAGCAGGTTCCGGCACCACGCAAGAGGAGGCATTCCCATTGAGATCACTCCGTCTCGATTGAGCCGCACCATCTCCAGCACCACCGCCGAGGACACCGCCAACCTCCGCTCCGCTACGAGACTGTCTGCTTCAGCTCTGAACCGCGGACCCACCCTGCCGTCATCGAGGGTAACGCCGATGAGCACGTTGGTGTCCAGAGTGAGCATCATCCCCTTCTCGGTATGGGATTGACCACCTGCTCCGGGTTGGAGAACACCTCCCACTCATCGATGGGAATGGCAGGCTTGTCGATGTCGCCCGACACCGTCATCACGTCCTTGAAGAAGCCGACGATGCCACCAGGTGCGGGCATCGGTACGAGCCTTGCCACCGGCTTGCGGTGCTTGGTGACAATCACCTCCTGGCCAGTCTCGGCCACCTCGTCCATGATCCGCAGACAGTGGGTCTTGAACTCGTTGGCCGGCATCATCCTGGCCGTGTCCATCGGGACTTCTTCCATGACCTCGGATTATAGTCGGAAATTCTGGTCATCAAATGAGTTAAGCTGGCACCTGGGTCCAATGAGATCGACCGGACTGGGGTTAGCTCAGCTCAAGACCTTCCAGGGACCCCTCGTCGCGCCAGGCCTTGAGGAGCTTGAAGAACTCCTGGGCGCCGCCGCCGTAGGTGCCGCCGAACCAGCCGGGGCCGTCGTCGGGCTTGCCCTCGTTGTTGTAGTAGCCGGGGGTGCACGACTCCAAGAAACCGGCTCGGCGATAGGCCGACTCCATGATGAGGCGCACCCACTCGGACTCGGCCTGCTCGGTGGGCTCCACCACGGTGGACCCCGACGACAGCCCCTGGTTGACGATGTAGGCCACATGCTGGCTCTGCTCGTTGTAGAGCTCGGTGAAGTTGGGCGAGACTCCCGACTGGATGCCCCCCATGTGCAACAGGTTGGGGTAGTCCCGGCTGACCACCCCGTGGAAGGTGGACATGCCGTCGGCCCACCGCTCGCTCAGCGTCACGCCGCCCCGGCCGTAGATCTCGCAGTTGGCCCGGTGGGAGTAGTCGGTGCCCACCTCGAACCCGGTGGCGAAGATGATGCAGTCCAGCTCGTACTCCTGGCCTCCGGCCATCACGCCCTTGGGTGTGATGCGCTCGACGCCCTGGCCGTCGGTGTCCACCAGGGTGACGTTGTCGCGGTTGAAGGTGGGCAGGTAGTCGTCGTGGAAGCACGGCCGCTTGCAGAACTGCCGGTAGTAGGGCTTGAGCGCCTCGGCGATGGACGAGTCTTCGATCAGCTCGTCGACCCGGCTGCGGATCTGCTCCATCTTCTGGAAGTCGGCCATCTCCATGGCCTCGGCGATCTCCTCGGGGGTGCCGAGGCGGGTGCCCTCTCCCAGCGCGGTGAGGTTGCGCAGGATGTCGGTCCAGCCGTCGCTGACCAGATCCTCCTCCTGCATGCTGCCGGCCACGATGTTGCCGAAGTTCTCGATGCGGTTCTGCTGCCAGCCGGGCTCCAGCGACATGGCCCACTCCGGGTCGGTGGGGCGGTTGCCCCGCACGTCGATGGACGACGGGGTCCGCTGGAACACGTACAGGTGCTGGGCGGCCTCGCCCACGTGGGGAATGCACTGCACCGCGGTGGCGCCGGTGCCGATCACCCCGACCACCTTGTCGGACAGGTTGGTCAGGTTCCCGTTGGTGTCGCCGCCGGTGTAGTCGTAGTCCCACCGGCTGGTGTGGAAGGAGTGGCCCTCATAGGAGTCGATGCCGGCGATGCCGGGCAGCTTGGGGCGGCTGAGGGGCCCGATGGCCATGATCACAAAGCGGGCCCGCATCCGGTCGTTGTGGTTGGTGTGCAGCACCCAGCGGTGGTCGGCGTCGTCCCAGTGCATCTCGTGTACCCGGGTGCCGAAGCACACGTCGCGGTACAGGTCGAAGTGGCGGCCCAGCTCCTTGCAGTGCTCCAGGATCTCCGGGCCGTAGGAGTACTTCTCCTTGGGCATGTAGTCGAGCTCTTCCAGCAGGGGCAGGTAGATGTACGACTCGATGTCGCACTGCACTCCGGGGTACTGGTTCCAGTACCAGGTGCCGCCGAACTCGGCCCCGGTCTCGATCATCCGGATGCTCTCCACCCCCATCTGGCGAAGCCGGGCGCCGGCCAGAAGCCCGCTGAACCCGGTGCCGATGATGGCCACGTCAACCTCGTCGGTCAGCGGCTCCCGGACGATGCCAGCTTGCGACGGATCGTCCAGATAGCGGGAGAACTCCCCGTCCATGGCGATGTACTGGTCGTTGCCGTCGGACCGCAGTCGCTTGTCGCGTTCCTCGCGGTACTTCTCCCGGAGAGCGTTGGGGTCGAAGTCCATACCGGTGTCGGAAGAGAGAGTGTCGGTCATGGTTTACTACGATACGGCCCATGACCTTTGAGGCTCGATTCGACTTAAGTGATGTGGACTGGACCCACATGGAGGGCGGCCCGGAGTTCGACTATCCCGTTGAGTTCGACGTGGCCGTGCTCGGCTCCCAAGCCGACCTCGGTACGCTCGACTTGCTGGTGCGCTTCGCCCCCCATTCCCACTGTCACTTCCACCGCCACGTGGCCACCACCCGCACCCTGGTGCTCCAGGGCGAGCACCATGTGTTCGATGTGGGTTCCAACGGCGAGACCGTCCACAAGATCAAGCCCGCCGGCACCTACAGCCAAAGCCCTTCCGGCGAAATTCACATGGAGCGGGGCGGACCCGATGGGGCCATCGTGCTGTTCAACCTCCACTCCCCCACCGGCCTGCTCTTCGAAACCCTCGACGCCGACCACAATGTGTTGGCCACCTCCACCATCGAGTCGATGTCGGAGGGCCCCTTGATGGGGGGTTAGGCCTCGCCAGGGTCGCCGCCCGATCAATAGCTCATTTGCCATCGGACACGGCAGCCTCGCAGAAGTTCATCACCGAGCGCACTGCCACGTTGGCGCCTTCGGTGTCGAAGGCAGCCGAATACACATTCCCTTCCCTGTCAGTGGTGGACACAACCACCGACATGACGTCATGGCCCAAGACCGCATCGAAGAGGCGGAAGCTCCCGAAGGCGTCAAAGGTCGTGAACCTCGCACCAGACCCCTCTCGGCCGGCCAAGGTGAGGACATCACCGTTGGAGAACCTGGCCTCAACCCACAAATCCCCGTTGGCGGCACCGAACACCGCATCGCCATCCCAGCCCACATAGGAGAACAACCCCCACCTATCGCTGGATTCGTAGAATTCACAGGACATTCTCAGAGTGGGAACGTTGTTGTCGGAGATACCCTCGGTTTGAAGGGCTGATGTCAGCACTCCGACTTGAACGAATTCCGAGCTGGCATAAGAGCTCCATCTTCCGTATGACCGGGGATAGTCCAAGGGAACCGCGGGGGCGGGGTCAAAGCAGGGCCAGTCCAATTCCTCCTTTTGCCAACACAGGATTTCCTCGAACGACAAGGGATCGATCGTGCTCCGTATCCGGCACTCGTCCGTCCCATTCATGAGCGACCAAACCACCTCGGAGCACTGGTACGCCCTGATCTCCTCGTCATCGGTGTGCTCCAAGCCGAAGAGCCCATGTCCAATCTCATGGGCCACGATGTAATGGAAGCCGCCGCCGAACGGACCTCCCCAGGCTCTGAGCGATACCCGCGACGGCCCGAGGCCATTGGTGGCGTAGCCGCCGAATCTCTCGCCGCCCTCGATGTCGATCAGGATGAGAATCTGCGATCCCTGCCCTTCGGCAATTGCTGCGAAGTCGCAGGCCGAGAAGCTGCCTCGGTCAAACAGGTCGCTGAGTGTTGTGTTCTGCCAATCGAATGTCGGAGACACGATGCCTCCGACGGTGAAATACACGTTTGCGAGCCCGGATGACTCGCGGGTGTAAAACGGGGTCACGTGCTCGTTCAAGTCGGCCACCACGTCTGCCAGTTCGCTCTCGGAGTACCGTCCGGCCGGAGCGCAGTAGAACACCGGGATCGCCGCAGTCGTCCTTACCTCCCGAGGAGGTGTCTGAGTGGTCGGGGGATCAGGCTCCGGTGTGCTGGTACAACTGCCGGGCACGATCTCGGTGTCGATGTCGAACCGACACCGGTAGACGTTGAGCAGTGCTTCTTGTGCGGCCACGAGCCGATCTCGCTCCGCTATGTCGGCACGGTTTGGGGTGCCGGTGAACGGCACCGGCGGGACCGCGGGGATGACAGGGGTACCCCCACCGCATCCCCCAGGAACAATCTCGGTGTCGACGTCGAACCGGCACCGGTAGACGTTGAGCAGTGCTTCTTGTGCGGCGACGAGCCGATCTCGCTCAACGACATCCGAGGCAGTTTGAGCTTGAGCGGGCGCTGCCAAAAGGATGGAGAGGCCCGCTCCCAGCACCATGAGAGCCATCAGCATGCAGATGCCGCGGCGCGGCGTACTAGACAGCATCCAGCATGTGGTATCAGCGTTGGGGGCCGAACCAGGTGTCGTGGAGCCGCTCGTAGATTCCGCTTTCGACTAAGTCCAACAGCGCGAGGTTGATGTGCTCGCGCAGCTCGGGGTCGTCAGAGCTGAGCATGAAGCCGTACTGAACCCTTTGGAAGTCCGACCCCACCGTGGTGACCTCTCCGTCGCCCTCGCGGGCCGCGTGGAACTGGAGCACCGGGGCGTCGAACACCACCGCATCCACCTCTCCGTCGAGCAAAAGGGGGTAGGCGTCATCGATGTTGCCCACCAGCACTGGGCCAACCCCGATGGAGGGGAGATACGTCTCCGCCGCCGAGTGGGTGGCGGTGGCCACCCGCTTGCCCGCCAGATCG
The DNA here is from genome assembly GCA_022822905.1 of Acidimicrobiia bacterium. Taxonomy (GTDB): domain Bacteria; phylum Actinomycetota; class Acidimicrobiia; order Acidimicrobiales; family Bin134; genus Poriferisocius. The sequence continues at coordinate 96,138 of JAJDYE010000029.1, forward strand.
GAGGGTCCGGAGATCTCGGATCGCAGCTCGCTCACCGCCAGCGACGAGGCGATGGCCGCGGTGAAGCTGGCGAACACCAGGGTTCCCAAGGCGATCCACAACAGCGCCAGCACCCGGCCCCGCGTCCCCCGGGCCACCTTGTCGCCGTACCCGACGGTGCTCATGGTCACCACCGACCAATAGAACGAGTCCCAGATGCCCCGCCGATAGGGCACGGCGAAATCGGGATTGTGGCGGCGCTCCGACAACCAGATCAAGTGGGCGGCGACCAGTACCGCGGCGGCGAACACGATCATCAGCCACGGCAGGTCAGACGACCAAACGGCCCGGAAGAAAGAGGCAATCCGATCGCCGATGCCTCGCGACGAATCGCTGGGCACAAGGATGGTCAGGCCGGAGTCCAACACGGGCAACGAGAAGTCCACCACCTCCTCGCGGGACTCGGTGACGGCCACCCCTCCCAGGCCGAGCCGGGCGACGCCCCGGTCGATGTCGTCTATCTGCTTGGCGGTGGTGTCAACCGCATAGATCTCAACTCCCATGCCCAGCTTGGCCGCCACCAGCCGCACCAGCTCGACCTCGAAGCCGCTGTAGATGCGGTTCTCGTAGATCACGAACGGCGGCAGCGCCCGGGCGGCCACCGTAAGGGTGCCCCCGGGACCGGCCTCTTCCCCCGAGGGCTCGGAAATGCCCACCGCGTCGGGGTCGGCCGCGGCGATCCAGCGCTCGACGGTGGCCTGATTGGCCGCCACCCACTCCTCGGCGTGGCGCCGTATGTCGGCGGGATCGCCACCCGTGGTCACCATGCGGACGTTCTGTGCGGAAATGTCGGTCAGCGGGATGACCACCTGCTCTAGCAGGCGGCCGACGGAGGGGTTGGCGAAGAGGAAATCGGTGTTGGCCACCGCCCGTATGTCGTTGGGGGGCCAGCCGGTGTGGCAGGGATCGTTGGCGCATCCCGGAATCCCGGCAATGGTCGTGTAGTCGATCGAAGAGGCCAGGTCGGCGGGCAGAGACGGGAACGGGGTCTCCAGCCACACCACGTCTTGGCCGGGGACCAGCTCGCCCGCCGTCCAGTTGGGGGTCCAGGTGAAATAGAGCACCGGCTGTCCGTCTCGGAAACGGTCGATGGTCTCTGCAATCAGCGGCGAGTAGTCGCCCTGCACATGCTCCACCGTGCCGGTCAGGCCGTAGGCCTCCAGGTGGTGGTCGATTATGGACGCGCACGACCATCCGACGTTGCAGCCCACGAGATCGGCCACGCCGTCACCGTCGTGGTCGAACAGCTCGGCTATCGCAGGGTCGGACAGATCGCCCAGATTCGAGATGCCGTGGGCGACGGCGGTGGCCGCATCCACGAAGTAGCCCTGCAAAGCCCCGTCGTCCACTGCGGTGCCGACCACCGACACCGGGGACCCGTCGGGTATGAACACGTGGTGGGACGGGAACCAGCCGTTGACCCACAGATCGACTTCCCCCTCGGCCACCGCACCGTAGAACTCGGCGTTGTCCATCGTGGTGGGACCGTCGACTTGATAACCCAGCCGCTCCAGCAGCAGCCGGTAGACCTCGGCCTGGAACCAGCCGGTGTCCCAAGTGGCCCGGGCCAGGCGAACCCTGGGCGCGTCGTCGGAGGTGTCCTGCGCGGTTGCTGAAGCGCCCAAGGACAGCACCAGGGCGCCCAGCACCAGAACCAATAGGGCTACCAGCGCTCGGCGGAGTGAATTATGCACTCTCACAAAAGTGTGCCGGGTCAGCCCCTTGCGGTTGCCAGCCAACCGTCGACGGTGTCGCGGTTGGCCTCGATCCAGTCGGCGGCGTCGGCGTTGATCTGGCTCTCGGAATAGCCCAGCTCCGCGGCGGCCATCTTGGCGTTTTGGGCCGCGATGTCCTCCAGCGGAATGGTCACGACCTCCAGCAGCCGACGCACGGGCTCGTTGTCGTCGAGGAAGTCCTCGTTGCCCACCGCACGAATACTGCTGACGGCCCAACCGAGGTTGCAGGGATCAGAGGCGCAGCCCCGCAGGCCCCGCACCTCGGTGGTCCCCTCCTCGTCGTCGAGGGCGGGCGACTCGAGCCACACGACCTGCTCACCTGGTGTCAGTACTTCGTAGGTCCAGTTGGGCGTCCAGGCGTAGAACAGCACGGGCTCGCCGGCCGCGATGCTCTCCCGTACTCCGGCCGCCAGGCTGTTGTAATCGCCGGAGATCTGCTCGACGTTGTCGCCCCAGTCAAGATCAGCGATGTGGGAGTCGATGACCGTCTGGCAGCCCCAGCCGTCGTTGCAGCCGATCAGGTCGGCGAGCCCGTCGCCGTCGTGATCGAAGACTCGGGCCACCGATGCGTCGGCCAGCTGGCTCATGGAGGTGATCCCCATTGCGTCAGCCGTGGCCTTGTCGATCATGTAGCCCTGAAGTGCTCCCGAGCGCACCTGGTAGCCCACTGGCTCAATGGGAAGTTCGAGGGTCTCGCCGGTTACCCGCTCGCCCTCCAGGTAGATGTCGTGCAGGGGGAACCAGCCGTTGACCCAGAGGTCGAACTGCCCGCTGGCCAGTGCAGGGTAGAACCCGTTCGGGTCGCGGGTGTTCTCGGCCGGATCGCTCACCTCGTAGCCGAGCTCTCCGAGGAGCTGGGCGTAGATGGCGGCCTGCATGTGGCCGCTATTCCAGTTGGCCCGGGCCATCGTGACCGTGCCGTCATCCTCATCGGTCCCGCAGCCGGCAAGCACCAGGGCCAGTGCGGCCAGCACGGCCACGAGGATTACCGGCGCCCGGCCGAAGATGCGTCGGTTTGTCGCGTTCTGATTAGTCATGGGGCCTCCTGTCTCACCTCTGAGGCTTCCGTGGGCCCGGCCTCAAGCCGGGACTTCATCTCCTCTATCAGGCCGCTATGGCGAGAGCGGAAGAGCGCCTCGTCGTAGTGGCCCTCCAATAGATCGAGCTCCTCGTTGAACGCCTTCTTCAGGCTCCACAGCATGATGAGGAGGATCAGAGCGAAGGGAAGGCCGGTGGACACCGCCGCGGTCTGCAACGCCGACAGTCCTCCGCCGAGCAGCAGGACCACGGCAACCGCGCCCTCCATGATCGCCCAGAACACTCGCTGGGGCTTCGGCGAGTCGAGCTTGCCTCCCGAGGTGAGGTGGTCTACCACCAGCGACCCCGAGTCGGAGGAGGTGACGAAGAACGACACCAACAGCAGCACGCCGATCAGCGACACGACTTCGGTGAGCGGGAACGCCTCCAGCATGTCGAACAGAGCCGTGGCCACGTTGTCGTTGACTGCGGTGGCAACGTCGCGCTCGCCGCTGAGCTGCAAGTCGATGGCCGCTCCGCCGAAGACGGAGAACCACAGGAAGCACAGAGCTGAGGGCAAGAAGATGACACCGGTCAAGAGCTCGCGAACCGAGCGGCCCTTGGATATGCGGGCAATGAACATGCCCACGAACGGCGACCACGAAATCCACCATCCCCAGTAGAAGATGGTCCAGCCGGCTTGCCAGTTGCTGCCGGTGAAAGCCTCGTTCCAGAAGCCGAACTCGGGGATGATCTGGACGTAGTAGCCGGTGCTCTGGACAAACAGCGAGAGTATGAACAGCGTCGGACCCACCAGAGCCACGAACAGCAGGAAGGCTCCGGCCAGATAGATGTTGAGCTGGCTGAGCCGCTTCACTCCGGCGTCAAGCCCTGCCACCACCGAGATGGTGGCCAAACCGGTTATGCCGGCAATGAGCAGGATTTGGAAGCCGGTGCCGTCGGGCAAGTCATACAGCTTGTTCAGCCCGGCAGCGGCCTGCTGTGCTCCGAGGCCCAACGAGGTGGCCAGGCCGAACAGGGTGGCGACCACCGTCAGGGTGTCGATGGCGTTGCCCCAGTTCCCGTAGATCCTCGGTCCCAAGATGGGGTAGAAGATCGAGCGGAAGGTGAGCGGCAGCCCGCGGTTATAGGCGAAGAAGCCCAACGCCAGCGCCACCAGCCCGTACAGCGCCCAAGCGTGTACCCCCCAGTGCAAGAACGTGGTGGCCACTGCGGCTTTGGCCGCTTGCCCTGTGCTCGGATCGACGTCGAACAGCGGGGGCGGCGACGCCAAGTGGTAGATGGGCTCGGCCACGCCCCAGAACATCAGCCCGATGCCGATGCCCGCCGAAATGAGCATGGCGTACCAGGCTCCAGTCGAGAACTCCGGACGGGCGTACGGCCCTCCGAGCCGTATTTTCCCGTACCGGCTGAACGCGAAGTACAGCGCCATGAACAAGAAGATGTTGAAGTCGATTACGTAGAGCCACCCGAGCTTCTCGTTGATGAACGAGAGGATCTCCCCGAATACATCGCTGGCCGTGTCCTGGAAGATCAGCGTCCAGCCGATGAAGACCAGAAGGAATCCTGCCGACCAGAACGTGACTTGCGGATGGATGTCGAAGCCCCATCGCACAATGTTCTTATCACCGGGCTCTCGGTCGGCCACCTCCGGGTAGAAGTCGATATCGGGATCGATCTGGAGACCTTCGAAGGGCTTGCGGTTGTGGATTGCCTCATCCCGCAGCCGATGTTCTTCGGCCTCCCATTCATGGAGGGCCTGCGTCGCCTCCGTGAGATCGACGTCGGTGTCATCAGGACTTCGGCGAATACGCGAATCTCCCGATGCCGTGGCGTCTGCGTCGTCCATAACAGGGCCTCCAATTTGCTTTTGGTGTAAGTGGGGCATCCCGCACAAAACTGTTCAGATGCCCAAAGCGTCGGGGCCTTTTAGCTCAAGGAGGGCGCTACCGTGACCCCGCTATTGATATGGGGTTCGCTCCTCCTTTTTTCTGATGTGAACAACATCAACTATTGATTTACACCGGTTTACAGGCAAACCTCCTCTGAAATCAAGGGCAATGTTTTGTACTAACAGTATATATAAAGTGATTTCATGTAATTGAAAGCCAGCCATTTTGACTATTCGCCTCGCCTGGGCGGAAGTCTTCACCCAATTCTGGTGGACCGTACTGGACTTGAACCAGTGACCTCTCGCGTGTGAGGCGAGCGCTCTGGCCATCTGAGCTAACGGTCCGGGGGTCGTTCAGGATAGCTCAGGCCACATCGGTGGGGCGAAGAGATTGACCCCCGGTTGCCATCAGGCTTCCGAAGGCCACATCGGCGGCGCAAACACTTGTTCGCAATAGGCCATGGCCTGGAGCACCTGCACATCGCCGAGCTGATGGCCCACTAGTTGGAGCCCCACCGGCATTCCGTCGGCGGCGAAGCCAGCCCTCACGCTGCCCGCGGGCCGCCGGGTCAGGTTGTACGGGTAAGTGTGGCGGATCCAGTTGTCGACGAGCTCGCCGTTGACCAGCCCCTGGCCCCCGCACTCGGGAAAATGGCCGGCCACGGTGGGGGTGAGGAGCAGGTCGGCGTCGGCCAGCACACCGTTGAGCGTCTCAGACATCTCGTAGAAGATGTCGAGCGCCCGGTTGAAATCAGCCACTTGAGGACTGGTGGACAGCCCGAAGTAGTAGCGCAGACCGGGGGTGATCTGCTCCATCTGCTCGTCGGTCAGCTCGCCCAACTCGCCCGATACCGCGTTGGCCGAAAGCAGCACGTATTCCCATATCGGGTCGTTGAACAGGCCCTCTTCCCGGACCTCCACCGCCACGCCAGCCGCTTCCATCTGGGCCACTGCGGCCTCGCACACTGCTACCACTTCGGCGTCGGACGGCTTTCCGTCGGGCGCCGGGCACCACACCGCCCGCTTGGGCTTCCAGCCCTCGTCCAGCGCTTGGCGCCAAGACCGGCCGGGACGGGGCAGCGAGTCGAGGTCGCGGGGCGACGGCCCCATAACCAGGTCTTGCACGAAGGCGATGTCGGCCACCCGCAGCGCCATCGGCCCGTGGACCGAGAGGGGCCACAGCCGGTAGGTCCCTTCCACCGGCACCCGGCCCAGGCTGGCCTTGAAGCCGCTGAATCCACAGGCCGCGGCGGGAATGCGGATGGAGCCGCCCCCGTCGGAGCCGGTACACAACGGCACCAGACCGGCCATGAGCGCAGCCGCGGTGCCCCCCGACGACCCGCCCGGTGAGCGCTTCGGGTTCCATGGATTGCCGGTGGCCCCGAACACGGGGTTGTAGGTGTCACCGGTCCAGCCGAACTCCGGGGTATTGGTCTTGCCCATCACCACGCAGCCCGCGGCCCGCAGCCGCTCCACCAGAATGCTGTCGGCCTCAGCCGGTGGGTCGTCGGAATGCAGGAACGAGCCCTGCGTGGTCACATACCCGGCGGCGCCCTCCAAGTCTTTGACCCCGAACGGAATGCCGGCCAGCGGCCCGACCTCGTCGCCGGAGGCCAGTCGGGCGTCGATCTCGTCAGCCTCGGCCAACGACCGCTCGGGATTCATGGCCACGAAGGCGTTCAGCTCCTGCTGGGCGTCGATGGCCACTAGCGAAGCCTCCACCATCTCCCGGGCCGACACCTCCCTGCTCTGCACCGCCGCGGCCCATTCCTGCACCGACCGCTCACGAAAGTCCATCTTCGTCTCCTCCATCGACCAGACCCTGACAGTACATCCAGCTACTGCCGCCGCGAGCCGCGGTCGTTCTCAGCCCTCGGCCAACGCAGCAGCCACCGCTTCTAGACCAGCCGCCCGACTGGCTTTGACCAGCACCGCGGTGTCGCCGTCTACCGGGCCTAGGGCGGCCACCGCGGCGATGGCATCATCCACCGGGGCCATCCCGTAGTCGGCGGTGGCCACTGGGATGACCTCGATACCAAGTTCTTGGGCCAGGGCGCCAATGGCAGCGTGCTCGGCGACCGTCCGGTCTCCCAGCTCGGCCATTTCCCCCAGCACCGCCACCCGGCGGGGTCGGTCCACGGCAGCCAACGAGCGCAGTGCAGCGGCCATCGACATGGGGTTGGCGTTATAGGAGTCGTTGATGAGCACAGCCCCCGAGGCCAGTTCTGTCACCTCCATCCGCCACGGCGACAGTCGAGCCGAACCCAGCCCGGCGGCGATCTCATCCACCCCCACTCCGACGGCCAACGCGGCCGCGGCGGCCGCCAGCGCGTTGTCCACCATGTGCTCGCCGCACACCGCCAGGGCCACATCGGCCTGCCCATGAGGCGTCTCCAGCCGGAATCGGGGGCACAGCCCGTCGTCCAAACTCACCTTGGAGGCCCGTACCTCCCCTGCGGCGCGGCCAAAGGTCAACACCGTGGCCTCGGTCCGCTCGGCCATGGCCGCCACCAGGAGCTGATCGGCGTTGAGCACGGCAACGCCCGACGGATCTAGCGACTCCACCAGCTCTCCTTTGGCCTCGGCCACGGCCTCCACGGTCCCGAACAACTCGGTGTGGGCCGCCCCGACGGTGGTAACCACGCCCACGGTGGGGCGGGCCAGCCAGCAGAGCCAGGCGATGTGACCCACGCCCCGAGCCCCCATCTCCACCACCACCGCCTCGACCTCCTCCGGGCAATTGGCCAAGGTGAGCGGCACGCCCAGTTCGTTGTTGAACGACATCGGGCTGGCGTGGGTCGGTCGGTCCGCCCCGATGGCTGCTGCGGCCATGTCCTTCACCGAGGTCTTGCCCACCGACCCGGTGATGCCCACCACCGGGCCGTCGAACCGACTGCGGGCGTGGCGGCCTAACTCAGCCAGGGCCGCAGCGGTGTCGTCCACCACCACTGCGGTGGCTCCCCGGGGGGCCTCAGAGGTCAGATAGGCAGCTACCCCGGCCGCCAAGGCGTCGTCGATGAAGTCGTGGCCGTCCCGCTCGGCCACCAACGGCACGAACAACTCGCCTGAGGCCGCCGTCCTTGAGTCGACGGAGATTCCCGACAGTTCGACGTTGGGGCCAAAAAGACGGCCGCCGGCCGCCTCTGCCACCTCCGATGCCGACATTCGCACACGCTTAGCCTCCCACTGTCGGGGCAATCGGTGGGGTACCGTCGGCCTGTGGGAACCCGCACCCGCTTGGTGCTGCTTTTCGGCGGCCGGTCGGCCGAACATGACGTGTCCTGTGTTTCGGCCCGCCATGTGGCTGCCGCGGCCGACAGAGACCGCTTCGAGACGGTGGCGCTGGGCATCACCCGAGAGGGGCAGTGGCGGCTGGCCGAGCTTCCCGATCCCCTCCCCGACCGGTTGGACGCCGACGGCGTCGCCGTGGCCCCGGCCGAGATCTTCGCCGAGCCCGACACGGTGGTGTTCCCCCTGATTCACGGACCCATGGGCGAAGACGGCACCATCCAGGGGCTGCTGGAAGTGGCCGACGTCCCCTATGTGGGATCAGGGGTGCTGGCCTCGGCGTTGTGCATGGACAAATCCGTGGCCAAGCTGGTGTGCGCCCAGCACGGTCTCCCCCAGTGCCGCTACCGAACTGCATCGGCCAACGATCGCTCTGAGGCAGTGGCCGAACAGGCCATTGCGGAGTTGGGACTACCGCTGTTCGTGAAGCCGGCCAACATGGGCTCGTCGGTGGGGGTGAGCCGGGCCAATAGCGAACTTGAGACGGTCAAGGCGCTCGAGACAGCCGCCCAGTACGACGAGACGCTGATCATCGAGGAGGCTGTCACCGGCCAGGAGATCGAGGTGTCCGTGCTGGGCAACCGCGACCCCAAGGCGTCGGTACCCGGCGAGATCGTGCCCGGCGCTGACTTCTACGACTACGCCGACAAGTACCTCACCGACAGCGCCGAGCTGTTGGTTCCCGCCCAGATTTCCGAGGCAGCCATCCAGGACGTGCAACGCCTCGCGATCTCCGCCTACCGCGCCCTGCGGTGCGAGGGGATGGCCCGGGTGGACTTCCTCTACGAAGCCGAGGGCCGGGGAATGCTGCTCAGCGAGGTCAACACCATTCCCGGCTTCACCCCCATCAGCATGTACCCCAAACTGTGGCAAGCCTCCGGACTCTCCTACCCGAAGCTCATCGAGGCGCTGGTCGACCTGGCCAACGAGCGCTACGAGCGCCGCCGGCAGCACCGTCGCTCTGACCGCTGAGACAATGGCTCCGCACCGCGACTATCGACTGCCAAGAGTGCGAGTGGGCTGGGGAAAAGTCCCTGGGTTTGGTAAAACACTGCGGTGATCTCTGATGCGCTGGCCGGCAAGCGGCTGGCGATCACCGGCACGACCGGTTTCCTGGGCACCGCTCTCGTTGAGCGGCTGCTGCGCTGCGTGCCTGAAGTGGAACTGGTGCTGCTGGTACGCCCCGGACGCCGAGGGGTCGAGCAGCGCATTCGCCGGGAGATTATTCGCAACGACGTCTTCGACCGGCTGCGCGACCAGTTGGGCACCGACGAGTTCGAACGGCTCTGCCAGCAGCGGATCACCGGTGTGGCCGGTGACGTGGGCGTCGATGGCCTGGGGCTGGATGACACCGGCCGGGAGCTGATCGCCGGCTGCGATATCGTCATCCACTCGGCCGCCGCGGTGGCGTTCGACAATCCGCTGGACACCGCGGTGGAAGTCAACCTCATGGGGCCGGTTCGGCTGGTGAACATGCTCAACGAGATGGGAGCGTCCCCCCACTTCATCGCGGTGTCCACCTGTTATGTGGCCGGGAGCCGCCGGGGGAACGCCCCCGAAGAGCCCCTGGCCGACGGCCCCATGTACGTGCCGGTGTCGTGGCAGGACGAGGCCGAGGCCAGCCGCCGCCGGCGCATCACCACCGAGACCGAGAGCCGCAATCCCGCCCGACTGGAGGAATTCCGCAGCCAGGCCCGCCATGAGCTGGGGGCGGCCGGCACCCCAGCGCTGGCCGCCAAGACCGAGCAGCTCCGCAGCCGCTGGGTCCACGACCAAATGGTGGAGGCCGGTCGGTCGCGGGCCGCCTCGCTGGGCTTCCCCGACGCCTACGCCTTCACCAAGGCGCTGGCCGAGACCGCGGTGACCGAGATCAAGGGCGACCTAGAGGTCTCCACCGTGCGGCCGTCGATCATCGAGTCGGCCTATGCCGAGCCATTCCCGGGGTGGATCCGGGGCTTCCGCATGGCCGAGCCCATCATCATCGGCTACGGCCGGGGACTGCTCACCGACTTCCCCGGCATCCCCCAGGGAGTGCTGGACGTGATCCCGGTGGATCTGGTGGCCGCGGCCATCTGTGCGGTGGCCGCCCGGGGCCACGACACCGACCGCCAGATCATCCAGGTGGCGTCGGGAGCGATCAACCCGTTTCGATTCAACCAGCTGGTGGATCTGGCCCACAGCTGGTTCAGCGAGAATCCCATCTACGACGACCGCGACCAGCCCATCCCCCCGCCCAACTGGACCTATCCGGGCCGGGGCCGGGTGGTCCGCCAGCTCAGACGGCTGCGGACCGGGCTGAACGCCGGTGAGCGGGTGCTGGGGCGGCTGCCCATCCGGGGCCGCCAAGCCGAGATCACCGCGGATTTGGACGAGCGGCGCGATCAAGTGGAGCGGGCGCTGGGCTACGTGGAACTCTACGGGGCCTACACCGAGTGCGAAGCCCTGTTCGGCGTAAACCGGCTGCTGGAGTTATGGGACAGCCTGGATGACGAAGACAAAGAGCTGTACTGCTTCGACCCCCGGATCATCGACTGGCCCCACTACGTGATCGACATCCATCTGCCCACCGTGGTGGCCCAGGGCCGGGTCAAGACGGCTCCGTCGGGGCGGACGGGTCCGACCCGCAAAGACCGCCAGCGAACCCAGATCCTCTCCCCCGACCGACACATGGCGGCCTTCGATCTGGAGAACACCGTCATCGCCGCCAACGTGGTCATGGCCTACGGCTGGCTGGCCACTCGGCGACTGCCTTTGGACGAACGGGCCCGACTGGTGGCCAAGATCTTGCTGGAGGCCCCTTCGCTTCTGGCCCTGGACCACCGGGACCGCAGCGACTTCCTCCGCCACTTCTACCGCCGCTACCAAGGGGCGCCGATAGAGCAGATGGCCGAGGACTCCGGCGAGATGTTCAGCGACTTGATATTGACCCAGTCCTACCCCGCCGCCATCCGCCGGGTGCGCCAGCACCGCGCCGCCGGGCACACCACCGTGCTCATCACCGGCGCGCTGGACTTCATCGTGGAGCCGTTGCGCCCGCTGTTCGACCACATCGTGTGCGCCGAGTTGGCCCAGTCCCACGGCACCTACACCGGGCAACTCGCCGAGGTGCCGCCCACCAGCGAGTCGCGGGCCGAAGTGTTGCGTGACTTTGCCAATGCCGAGGGGCTGCTCATGTCGGAGTCGGTGGCCTACGCCGACTCGGCCAGCGACCTGGCCCTGCTGGAGGCGGTGGGCTACCCGGTGGCGGTGAACCCCGAGCCCAAGTTGGCCATGCTGGCCCGCAAGCGGGGCTGGCTCATCGAGTACTTCGACAAGGCCCCCGGCGGCCCCCGCAAGCTGCTCCCAATCGGAAGCCGGAAGGCGTCATGAAGGACCGAGTGCGGCCAACCCCCCGCCCGGGCATGGTGCTCGAGGTGGACCGCTCTACCCCGCCGATCCTGTTCCACCACGGCGAGGGCTTCCGCACCGAGAAGCTTCCGGCCGGGCGCAGCCGGGTGATCTACCCGGCCGAGCCGCTGCTGGGCCTGGCCGATCCCGAGGGCGCCATCCGCCGGGCGCTGCTCAACCCCATCGACCAAGACCCGCTTCCCGCCCAGCTCCGGCCGGGCATGAAGCTCACCATCGCCTTCGACGACATCTCGCTGCCATTGCCCCCTATGCGCCGCCCCGACATCCGCCAGATGGTGATCGAGCAGGTGCTGGAGATGGCCGCGGCGGCGGGGGTGGACGACGTCCACATCATCGCCGCGCTGGCCCTGCACCGGCGCATGACCGAGGACGAGCTGCGCTACTCGCTGGGCGACCGCACCTACGATGCATTCGCCCCTTCGGGCTGCCTCTACAACCACGACGCCGAGGACCCCGACGGCATGGTGGTGCTAGGCACCACTCCCCACGGTGAGGAGGTGCAGTTCTCCAAGCGGGCCGCCGAGAGCGACCTGGTGGTGTACGTGAACATCAACCTGGTGGCCATGGACGGCGGCCACAAAAGCACCGCCACCGGCCTGGCCGGCTACCAGGGGCTGCGCCACCACCACAACGTCAAGACGATGCAGGAGTCCAAGTCGTTCATGGACCAGCACCGCTCCGAGTTGCACGCCTCCAACTGGCGCATGGGCAAGGTGCTGCGCGACGCCGGGGTGAAGATCTTCCAGATCGAGACCACGGTCAACAACAACACCTTCGGGGTGGACGGGCCGCTGGCCATGCTCCAGAAGCGGGAGTGGGAGTGGACGGCCAAGGACCGGGCCGCCTTCGTGGCCATGACCACGGGTTTGAAGTACGCCCCTCCCCAGATGGCCCGCCAGATCTTCCAGTCGTGGCGGGCGCCCTATGAGCTGACCTCGGTGCAGGCCGGCGAGGTGGAAGCCGTCCACAAGGTGACCACCGAGAATGTGTACGCCCAGCACCTGGTGCCCGTGGAGGGCCAGACCGACATCTTGACCATGGGCCTGCCCTACATCTGCCCCTACAACGTGAACTCGGTGATGAACCCGATCCTGGTGATGTGTCTGGGGCTGGGCTACTTCTTCAACCTCTATCGGGGGCGCCCGCTGGTGCGAGAGGGCGGCGTGGTCATCATGGGCCACCCCACCCGCTGGGAGTTCCACCCAGTACACCACCCCAGCTACATCGATTTCTTCGAGCAGGTGCTGGCCGACACCACCGACCCCGTCGAGATCGAGGCGAAATACGAGCGCCAGTTCGCCACCGACGAGTGGTACATACACCTGTACCGCACGTCGTACGCCTACCACGGCGTCCACCCCTTCTACATGTGGTACTGGGGGGCCCACGCCCTCCAGCACCTGGGCGAAGTCATCATCGTGGGCGGCGACACCCGGGCGGTGCAGCGCATGGGCTTCCGCCCCGCCTCCACCCTCCAAGACGCCCTGGAGATCGCCAGCGACACCGTGGGCCGCCAGCCCACCGTCACCCATCTCCACAACCCCCCCATCCTGATGGCCGATGTCAGCTAGGCGGGCGATCTCGAAGCTGGACTTTCCCTACCGGGCGGCCCGACCGCCCGTTGGGGTTCCGCCCGCGCCCGGCCCCAAGAATCGAGGGGCCGACTACGACACTGAGTGGGCCCGCAAGCCGGCGGCCCGAGCCGCCCGTCGGGTTATCACCGAGGTTGTGATGCAGCCAGCGATGGCTGCGCTGGCCCGCCCTCGCCGCCAAGGGCTTGACCGGCTGGAGCGCCTCGAGGGCCCGGTGATCTTCGCCGCCAACCACCACAGCCACATCGACACCCCCCTGATGTTCACATCCATCCCACCCAGGTGGCGCAACCGGCTGGTGGTAGGCGCCGCATCGGACTATTTCTTCACCGGGGCGGTCAAGTCGGCGGCCTCGGCTCTGGTCATCGGGGCCATCCCCATCGAACGGTCCAAGGTGGGACGGCGCTCGGCCCGGCTGGCTGCGTCACTCATCGAGGACGGCTGGAGCCTGCTCATCTTCCCCGAGGGCGGCCGCAGCCCCGACGGCTGGGGCCAGCCCTTCTTAGGCGGTGCCGGCTACCTGGCGGTGCGCTGCGGCGTGCCGGTGGTGCCGGTGCACGTGGAGGGCACCGACCGCATTCTGCCCAAAGGCCGCAACGTGCCCAAGGTGTCGGCCACCACCGTCACCTTCGGCGATCCCCTCGTGCCCACCGAGGAAGACAACGCCCGCCGGTTCGCGGCCCGCATCGAGGTGGCAGTGGCCACCCTGGCCGACGAGTGCGCCACCGACTGGTACCAGGCCCGCCGCCGAGCCCACGCCGGCACCACCCCCGGCCTCACCGGCCCCAACGTCTCCCCTTGGCGCCGGGCCTGGGCCCTCGGCGACCGCTCCCCCCGCTCCCGTCGCCAACATCGCCGCTGGCCCAAGTAGAACCCCTCATTCGGCCAATTCCGCGACAAGGCCATTTTGCCGGAAAGCCCGTAGGATCGGAGGTATGCCGGTAGCCGCCTCCACACCCATTGAGCTGATTGAAAACGTGTATTCCACCCTGGACGAGCGGGTCGACGCCGCCCGGGAACGTTTTGGCCGAGAGCTCACGTTGGCCGAGAAAATCCTGGTCAACCACCTCGACGACCCCGCTGTCACCCCGGTGCGGGGAGCCACCTACGTGGATCTGCGCCCCGATCGGGTGGCCATGCAGGACGCCACCGCCCAGATGGCGTGGCTCCAGTTCATGACCGCCGGGCTGAACGAGGTGCAGGTGCCCACCACCACCCACTGCGACCACCTCATCTCGGCCCGCATCGACGCCCAGCGCGATCTGGCCGCCGCCCTCGACAACAACGAGGAGGTGTACGACTTTCTGGAGTCGGTATGCGCCCGCTACGGCGCCGGATTCTGGAAGCCGGGCTCGGGGATCATCCACCAGGTGGTGCTGGAGCAGTACGCCTTCCCCGGCGGCATGATGATCGGCACCGACAGCCACACCCCCAACGCCGGCGGCCTGGCCATGGTGGCGGTGGGCGTGGGCGGCGCCGACGCGGTGGATGTGATGACCGGATTCCCCTGGAACGTGCGCTGGCCCAAGCTCATCGGCGTACACCTCACCGGCGAGCTCGACGGCTGGGCCGCCCCTAAAGACGTGATCTTGAAGGTGGCCGAGATCCTCACCGTGGCCGGCGGCACCGGGGCCATCGTGGAGTACTTCGGGCCGGGCGCCCACTCACTGTCGGCCACCGGCAAGGCCACCATCTGCAACATGGGGGCCGAGATCGGCGCCACCACCTCTCTGTTCGCCTACGACGACGCCATCGCCCGCTACCTCAAGGCCACCGGCCGCGAGGCCGTGGCCGACGCGGCCAACGCCTCCGCCCACAACCTGCGGGCCGACGACACCGTGCTGGGCAACCCCGGCGGTTACTTCGACCGGGTGGTGGAGATCGACCTGTCCGAGCTGGGACCGCACATCAACGGCCCCCACACCCCCGACCGGGCCCGCCCGGTGGCCGATCTGGGGTCCGAGGCCAAGCTGAACGGCTGGCCGCTGGAGGTGAGCGCCGCTCTGGTTGGGTCGTGTACCAACTCCAGCTACGAGGACATCACCCGGGCGGCCAGCATCGCCCGTCACGCCGCGGCCCACGGGCTCACCGCCAAGTCGCCCCTCATGGTCACCCCCGGCTCCGAGCAGGTTCGGGCCACCATCGAGCGCGACGGCCTGCTGGCCGACCTGGAGTCCATCGGGGCCACCGTGTTGGCCAACGCCTGCGGGCCGTGCATCGGCCAGTGGAACCGCGACGACGTGGCCGAAGGCACCCCCAACAGCATCGTCACCAGCTACAACCGCAACTTCCCCAAGCGCAACGACGGCTACGCCTCCACCAACGCCTTCGTCACGTCCCCGGAGACGGTGGTGGCCCTAGCGTTGGCCGGCACGCTGGACTTCGACCCGGCCAGCGACACCATCACCGCCCCCGACGGCACCGAGGTGGCGCTCATGGTGGGCCCGGGCACCGAGCTGCCCGACCAGGGCTTCGACCCCGGCGCCAGCGGGTTCTTGGCCCCGCCCGACGACGGCAGCGGCGTGGATGTACGGGTGTCGCCCGACTCCGAGCGGCTCCAGCTGCTCGAGCCTTTCTCCCTGTGGGACGGCCAGGACTTCACCGATCTGCCTGTGCTGCTCAAGGCCCAGGGCAAGTGCACCACCGACCACATCTCCATGGCCGGGCCGTGGCTGCGCTACCGGGGCCACCTGGAGAACATCTCCGGCAACCTCTACCTGGGGGCGGTGAACGCCTTCACCGGCGCGGTGGGCGAGGGCAAGAACCAGCTCGACGGCTCCACCGGGTCATTCCCCGACGTGGCTGCGGCCTACCACGCCGCCGGACAGCGCTGGGTGGTGGTGGGCGACCGCAACATCGGCGAGGGCTCGTCCCGGGAGCACGCCGCCATGGAGCCCCGCTTCCGGGGCTGCGCGGCGGTGATCGCCCGTTCCTTCGCTCGTATCCACGAGACCAACCTCAAGAAACAGGGCGTACTGGCCCTCACCTTCGCCGACCCCGACGACTACGACCGCATCGACGAGGACGACCGCATCTCGGTGCTCGGCCTGGCCGACCTGGCCCCCGGCGCGCCGGTGCTGGTGCAGGTGGCCAAGCCCGACGGGACCACGGTGGACATCACTGCCGAGCACACCCTGTCGCACGACCAGATCGAGTGGTTCCAAGCGGGCAGCGCGCTGAACCTGATCCGCCAGCGGACCATGGGCTGACCGCCCGCCGAGAGCCGTCGTGGACATCCGCCCTTCCTGCCGACCGTAGATTTACGGCCATGGACATCCGCCAGCTCGATGCCCTGTTGGCGATAGCCGAGCACAAGACGTTCTCCAAGGCCGCTCGGTCGCTGCACACCGTGCAGTCCAACGTGTCCAAGCACATCGCCAAGTTGGAGGAGGAGCTGGGCGCCATCCTGGTGGACCGCGACGCCGGCACTCTCACCGAGGAGGGGGAGGCCGTATTGGCCCGAGCCCGACGCATCCGGGCCGAGACCGACGCCATCGCGTTGGACATGGCCGCCATGCGCGACGACATCTCCGGAGTCACCCGTCTGGGCACCATCGACTCCACCGCCCGGTGGCTGATCCCCATCGTCCTGCCCGCCTTGGAGGCCCAATACCCCAACATCCGCCTCGAGGTGCTCACCGCCACCACTACCAGCCTCCTCCCCCAGGTGATCGCCGGAGATCTGCACAGCGCAGTGGTCAACCTGCCCCTGCACGATTCTGAGATCCGGGCTGAAGAGCTGTTCGCGGAAGACCGCTTGCTCATAGCCCCGCCCGACCACGCGCTGGCCCGCAAGTCGTCGGTGACCCCCGCCGAGCTGAGCCGCCACGAGCTGCTGCTGCCCCCTCCGGGCACTGCCTTTCGAGATGAGATTGACTCCGAGCTCAAGATCCAGGGCGTGGAGCTCACCACCCGGGCCGAGATCGACGGCATGAGGATGATCGCCACCCTGGTGCTCACCGGGTTCGGCGCCGCCATATTGCCTGCTACCGCCGCCCCCGACGACGGCCCCTGGCGGCGCATCCCCATCACCGGGCTGGTGCGGCGCTCGGTAGGTCTGATCGTCAGCCGCCGGGTGGCCCCTTCGGCGGTCACCCGAGCGGTGCGAGACGTGATATTCGAAGTGGTGGGGACCCACGGCTACGACCAGGCCGGGGTGTACCCCAGTTGACGGCGGCAGAGCCACGAGAACGTAGACTTTGCTGTCTCAGTGCTTGTCCCCTTTGAGTACGGCGCGAGACTGACAGCACTGCCTATGACCGACGCCATGACCGCCACCGGCAACCGACCCGACCGGGTCCCGCTGCGAGCCGGAGCACCGGGATCGGCCCGAGCCTGGCTGGACTCCTACGACGGCCGGGAATGCGTGGTCTTCGAAGTGGAGGACAACGAGGCCGACCGGGGGGCGCTCAGCCCGGCCGACAGCGAGACGCTGGAGCGAGCCGCCCAAGAGGCCCTTCTGCGCCGTGTGCCCTTGGTGGGGTTCATCTCCTCATCGGGCGCCGATATCGACTCGGGCATCGCGGCCACCATGGGCTGGGGCCGGGTGGCCAAGTCGGTGGTGGACTGCTCGGGTCAGGTGCCCACCATTTTCTGCGCCACCGGCCCGGCGGTGTCGGGGCCGGCCCTGCTGCTGGGCCTGGCCGACATCGCCATCGCCACCGAGGACAGCTACGCCTTCGTCTCCGGCCCCCGTATGGTCACCCAATTCACCGGCGAGGTGATCAGCAACCAGACCCTGGGCGGCGCCGGCCAGCTCTCCCGGCGCAGCGGAGTGGCCGCCTTCCTGGTGGACGACAAAGACGCCGCCTCCGACTTAGTGGGCGCGCTGTTGAGCCTGCTACCCGCCCACGCCGACGAGCTGCCTCCCCGGTATCCGGCAGACGACCCGGTCGACCGCCCCACCCCCGAGCTGCGCGACGTCCTGCCCGAATCGCCTCTGGGCAGCTACGACATCCGAGATGTTGTCCGAGCGGTGGCCGACGACGGCGACCTGCTGGAGTACAAGGCCGACTGGGCCGCCAACCTGGTGTGTGCCTTTGCCACCGTGGCCGGACGCCCGGTGGGGATCCTGGCCAACCAGCCCCAGACCCTGGCCGGAACGCTCGACATCGCGTGCAGCCAGAAGGGGGCCCGGTTCGTGTCGTTCTGCGACGCCTTCAATCTGCCGTTGGTCACCTTCGTGGACACCTCGGGCTTCCAGCCGGGCAAGGACCTGGAGTGGCGGGGCATCATCCGCCACGGGGCCCAACTGGCCTTCGCCTACGCCCGGGCCACCGTGGGCCGAGTCAACGTGACCCTGCGGAAGTCCTACGGCGGGGCCTACATCGTGATGGACTCCCGCCACATGGGAAACGACATCGCCCTGGCCTGGCCCTCAGCGGAAGTCGCGGTGATGGGCGCCCGGGGAGCAGTGGAGATTGTCCACCGCCGGTCCAGCACCGAGGAGCGGGCCGAGCTGGAGGCCGCCTACGAGGAGCGCTACCTGAACCCCTACATCGCGGCCGAGCGGGGCTCGATCGACGCGGTGATCGACCCGGCCGACACCCGGGCCGAGGTGGCCGCGGCATTGGATCTGCTGGAGTCCAAGCGGGAGGCCCTCCCCCGCCGCCGCCACGACAACACCCCTCTGTGACCAGGGGCAACACTCTCTCTGGGGCGAATGCGACAACCTGAGGTAAGCTGCGGCAGCGCCGGAGGGAGCAGGGAAAGGAGCCGTGCGTGCCTGAATCCATAACGATCACCGACAATCGGACCGGTGAGTCAATTGAGGTTCCGATTGTCGAAGGTGGTGTGGATGCCGCAGCGTGGCGAAAACTGCTCCCCAACGTCTGGTTCTTAGACCCGTCCTTCAGCACCACCGCGGCCACAACCAGCGCCATCAGCGAGGTGGACGGCGAGAACGGCATCCTGCGCTATCGGGGCTACCCCATCGAGCAGCTGTCCGAGCACTCCACTTTCCTGGAAGTGGCCTACCTCCTGCTCCACGGCGAGCTCCCCACCCCTGGCGAATACGACGTGTGGGTACACGAGATCACCCACCACACCTTCATCCACGAGCGCTTCCGCAAGCGGTTCATGGAGTCGTTCCTCCACGATGCCCACCCCATGGGAATGTTCGTATCCACCATCGCCGCGTTGTCCACGTTCTACCCCGAGGCCAAAGACATCGAAGACCCCGAGAACCGCATGCACCAGATTGTGCGGCTCATCGCCAAAGTGCCCACCGTGGCCGCCGCGGGCTTCCGGTTCAACACCGGCATGCCCTTCGTATACCCCGACAACAACCTGGACTTCGCCACCAATTTCCTGTCGATGATGTTCAAGATCGCCGAGCCCACCTACGAGTGCGACCCGGCCTTCGCCCGGGCGCTCGACCTGCTTCTCATCACCCACGCCGACCACGGCCAGAACTGCTCCACCAGCACCGCCCGGGTGGTGGGAAGCGCCCACACCGACCCCTACTCGGTTATCTCCGCGGCGGCCTGCTCGCTGTACGGCCCCCGCCATGGCGGAGCCAATCAGGCGGTCATGGAGATGCTCGACGAGATCGGCAGCTACGAGAACATCGACCCGTTCATCAAGGCGGTGAAGGCCGGCGAGACCCGCCTGATGGGTTTCGGCCACCGGGTGTACAAGAACTACGACCCCCGGGCCCGCATCATCAAGCAAGCCGCCTACGACGTGTTCGAAGTGACCGGCTCCAACCCGCTGCTCGACATCGCCTTGAAGCTCGAAGAGGTAGCCCTGGCCGACGACTATTTCGTGAGCCGCCGCCTGTATCCCAACGTGGACTTCTACTCCGGGCTCATCTACCAGTCGATGGGTTTCCCCACCGACATGTTCACCGTGCTGTTCGCCATCGCCCGCACCGCCGGCTGGCTGGCCCACTGGGTAGAGCTCCTAGAACAAGACAGCCGCATAGCCCGCCCCCGCCAGGTCTACACCGGCTCCACCGAACGCACCTACACCCCCATCAACCAGCGCTGATCCCTGAGCGATGGACGGCAGAATCGCGAATTTTGTCCGGCTCCTGTTCAAGAGGGAGTTGGACGCACCGGTCCCCCAAGACGATATCGAGTCGATCTGCGGCATGGTGACTGGCACATCTGCCGACATGGCCCGCGATGGCAAACAGCCCATCGCAGAAGCAACATCTGCTGACGCACTTGCCATTTAGTAACATATTCGTTACCATCAAGCCTTAACATGCCGCTCACTCGAGAATTCAAGGAGACAGTGCAGGCTCGTGCTAAGCGCGATCCGGATTTCCGATCAGGCCTGCTGAAGGAAGGCGTCGAATGCATGCTCGCTGGAGATGTCGACACGGGCAAGACCATTTTGCGCGATTACATCAACGCGACCATCGGTTTCTCTGAGCTTGGCAAACTTACGAAGAAGCAGCCCAAGAGCCTCATGCGCATGTTGAGTTCCCATGGCAATCCTCATGCGCGCAACCTCTTTGAGATCATCGGCTGCATCCAACACCACGAGGGAATCCAGCTTGAAGTGAATGCCACCCGATAGGGCTTGCCCCGCAGAAATCGCCACCGGACAACCACGCCTCAAGGGGGTACACTGTCTCGACTGGAACTATGACGTGGCGAACTGGCGGCTAAACGAAGCGCGATGATTGCAAAAGTACCCTTGGTTCTGGAGCCTCAGCCTGAATGAGGCTACACCGTCACCTCACCATTGCTGCCGGAGCTGATAACCGAGGGCAATACCATGTCTGAGGCCATGGCGAACGTAGAGGACGCGTTTGCGGCCGTGGTGGAGATCTACCAAGACCGGGGAAGTCCGTTGCCATCAGGCATTTGTGTGGACGGCGAAGACGGTCCGCTATCCGTTGAGGCCATTGTCGCGGTGCAGTGAGATTCCAGAACTGGGACGCCTTTAGATCGGTATGGAGTCTGCCTGCGAAGATGGTGTCACATAAAAATAAAATAGATCATCCATATTGTGGATAATCCATTAGTCTTTTATGCATGACCTACCTGAGGCGTCACCTCGATGACCGGCTTGCCCACTTGCTCAGCGTGCATCCCGCGTGCCTGATCGAGGGTATTCGGGGGGTTGGCAAGACCAGTACGGCCAGTCGTCTTGCGGCATCGACGCTGCGGCTTGATCATCCGCCCACAGTCGACTTGATTGAGCGCGACCCGGAAGCGGCCTGCATCTCGCTACCAAAGCCGGTGCTCATCGACGAGTGGCAGCGCGTCCCGACCGTGTGGGACGCAGTGCGGCGCATGATCGACGACGACCGGTCGCCGGGCCAGTTCATGCTGAGCGGATCGGCCAGAACTTCGGTCAGCGCCGACATTCATGCTGGCGCTGGGCGGATCATGCCCCTGCGTCTGAGACCCATGACCCTTTCCGAGCGGCGGGGCCAGGCACCAGTGTTGGCGCTGGGAGAACTGGCGGCACACGGAATCGACTCCCTTCGGGGAGTCCGCTCGCCATTCTCTCCCGCCGAGCAGGTCGGGCCCACAGTGAACTCAGGACTGCCTGGCCATTTGGAAATGGCCGAGATCGACCACCAGGATGCGCTGCGCTCCTATCTGGATCTCGCCGTGTCACGCGACTTGGCCGAGATTGCCCCTGGTCAGCGCAATGTCCGCAAGCTGCGTAAGTACCTGCGGGCATACGGGGCCACAGTGGCCACCACCGCTGAGCACGCCACCATTCACAATGCTGCCGAAATAGCCAAGGCCACCGGCGAGACCTACCACGACTTGCTGGACCGCCTTGGGCTGATCGAGGAGTTGCCCGGCTGGTCGGACAACCGGTTGAAGCGCCTCACCAAGAGCCCCAAACGGCACCTGGTCGATCCTGCCCTGGCCGCCGCCGACCACTATGAGACCGCGTCGCAGCTCAATGAGCGCCGGGAGAGGCTTGGCGAGCTCTTTGAGAGCGCGGCCGTGGGCCAGATCACAGCAACCGCCGAGGCGCTGGGCTTGGGATGGCGGTTCTCCCACTTACGTTCAGCCGGCGGTGAGAATGAAGTCGACCTGATCGCTGATCTGCCCGACGGAGGCGTACTCGCCTTCGAGGTCAAGCTCACCGAGACCGTTTCCGCTCGCGATGGCCGACACCTCTCCACCCTTCGCAACCAACTGGGCGACGCATTCCGAGCCGGACTGGTTATCCATCCCGGAACCACCGCCCACCGCCTAGACGAGCGCATCGCCGCTGTCCCCCTCGGCACCCTGGTCTGACCTGGCCAGAAGGACGACTCAGGCAACCAAGCTCAGCTCGGTCCTGTCAGGCCGTCGCGGAGGGAGGTTAGGAGGGCGGCGGTGGTTATGGCGGCGGTTTCTGAGCGTAGGACTGAGGAGCTGATGCGGATGGCGCCTAGTTGGTGACGTTCGGTATCGGACCAGCCGCCTTCGGGGCCGATTAGGACGGTGGGGTGGTTGAGGGATGGGGGGGTGCCGGTGATGTCGGCGCGGATGGCGCCGGGGTGGGCGGCCAGGGTGGCGAAGTCGGTGGGCTCGCCGATCTCGGGGAGGCGGACTTGGCGGCTCTGCATGGCGGCTTCTCGGGCTACTCGGCGGAGACGCTCGGTGTGGCGGGTTGCCCGGTCGGCCTCCCAGCGCACCACGCTGTGCTCGGCGGTGAACGGGACGATGGCGTCCACGCCCAGTTCGGTGAGCTTTTGAACCACTAGCTCGGGGCGGCCTCCTTTGATGAGGGCGAAGCCGATGGTCAGCCTTGGCTGAGGGGCTTCGACGAACACCACTTCGCCTACGGGCTCAACCTCGCCTTCGGGGCCTGACCCCAGGCAGCAGATTCGCCACGAACCGGCCCCGTCGGAAGCGGTGAAGGTGTCGCCAGGGCGCAGGCGCAGCGACCGGGTTAGGTGATGGCTGTCTTCGTCGCGCAGCTCGGGGCGTTCTAGGTCATCTACGAAGACGTGGGGGCCGTCACCGCCGCCGGGCTTCACGGCGTCGTTTCCTGGTGGTGGGCGCCACCTCTTCGCCCCGCAGCTCGGCCAGCTGGTGGAGCAGGTCGATCTCGTCGTCGCTCAAACCGGTGGGCGTCTCCACCATGGCCTGCACCAGCACATCGCCCCGGCCTCGGCCCTCCAGTCGGGGCACGCCCCGGCCCCGGAAGCGGAACACATCGCCGGACTGGGTGCCAGCGGGAATGTCCAATTCCTCCACACTGTCCAGCGTCTCGTACTTGATCTTCACCCCGAGGGCGGCCTGGACCATGGTCAGATGCAGCCGGTCCACCAGGTTGTCGCCGTCGCGCTGAAAGCGGGGATGGGGCTGCACATCGATATGCACGTACAGGTCCCCCGGAGGACCGCCCCGCGGCCCAACTGCTCCCCGGCGGGCCACCCGAAGCGTGGACCCCTGGCCCACCCCGGCGGGGACGGTCACCGTGTAGTCCCGCTCCCCCACCACCCGGCCGTCGCCCCCGCACTCGCGGCACGGGTCGGCGATCACCTCGCCGCTGCCCGAGCAGGTGTCGCACACTGTGCGGGTAACCATCTGGCCGAGAATCGACTGGCGCACCCGCTGCACCTGGCCCATGCCGTCGCACATGGGGCAGGTAACCGGCTCAGTCCCTTCGGCTGCGCCCCGGCCGTCGCACGATTCGCACACCGTGGCAGTGCGCACCGTCACCTCGGCGTCGGCACCCAGCACCGCATCCTCAAACTCGAGGGTCAGCACCGCCTCCAGGTCGTCGCCCCGCTGGGGACCGGCTCGAGTCCGCCCGCCAGCAGTGCCGAACGGACTGCCCCCAAACGGGTTCGATCCTCCGAAGAAGGCGTCGAAAATGTCGTTCAGGTTCATGCCCGAGAACGGGTCACCCCCGCCGGCTGCTCCCGGCGCGGTGCCGAAGCGGTCGTAATGGGCCCGCTTCTGGGGATCGCTCAGCGTCTCGTAGGCCAGGGCGATCTCCTTGAAGCGGGCCTCAGCATCAGCATCGTCGGGATTGGCGTCGGGGTGGTACTGGCGGGCCAGCTTGCGGAACGCCTTCTTGAGGTCGTCCTCGGTGGCATCCCGGCCCACGCCGAGCAGCTCATAGAAGTCAGCAGCCATGGGCTAGGGGGCCGACAGCCTGTCGCCCAGGTTCTGGCTCACCACCGCCACCGCGGCCAGCGCCTGGGGATAGTTCATGCGGGTGGGGCCCAGCACCCCGATGGAGCCCACCGGCTGGCCGGCAACCTCGTAGGGGGCCACAATCAGCGAGCACTCGGCCAACGGCGCCACTCCGGTTTCTGAGCCGATGGCCACCGTGAGACCTCGATCCAGAATGTCTCTCACCAACGACACAACCACCAACTGCTTCTCCAATATTCCCAGAACCGAGCGAACCGTCTCGGTGGCGTCGAACAACCCGGCCACGCTGGCCGCTCCGCCAACGTAAAGCTGCTCTTCGGCATCGCTTAGATCAGCTAGCGAATCCAGCACCCGAGTCGCCAGCGGGGTCAAAGCATGGGCCAGCTCACGATCTCGAAGGGCACTGGCCGGGCTTCCTGCTAGCAGGTCGGTGAGCTGGGTGGATGCCCGAGCCATCTCCACCGAGTCGGCGGGCCGGTCCACCTCAATGGTGCGCTTGTCCACCGACCCGTTTTCGTACACCACCAGGGCCATCACCAGCCGCTCCGACAGGTCCACCAAGCTCACCGACCGGATGGTGGCGGTGGAGTGCTGGGGGGCCACCACCAAGGCGGCATAGGCGGTGAGGTCAGCCAAAAGGGCGCTGGTGTCGGCCAGCATCTGCTCGAGTTCGCTATGGGTCGTGTCGAAGAAGGCCCTCACTTGCTGGCGCTCGGTGCGGCCCAGAGTGCCGGACACGTCGGTGAGAGTGTCCACGAAATGGCGGTAGCCCTTCTCGGTGGGAATGCGCCCCGCGCTGGTGTGGGGCTGGCTCAGGTATCCGGCCTGCTCCAGGGCCAGCATCTCATTGCGGACCGTGGCCGTAGACACGCCCAAGTCAGCGATCTCGGAGACGTGGGAGGAACCCACGGGCTGGGTGGTGGAGATGTAGCCCTCTACCACGGCCCGCAACACCGCAGCCTTGCGGGCCGAAAGCGTCTCGCCTTTGGTCCCCATAAGGCTTGAATACTACTGGTCTGACCCGATCTGCCACCCAGCAGACGCTGGCCGGGGGCCTCAGTCGTCGAGTCGGAGGGCGGAGATGAACGCCTCTTGAGGCACGTCCACTCGGCCGATGGCCTTCATTTTCTTCTTGCCGGCCTTCTGGTTCTCCAGCAGTTTGCGCTTTCGAGTCACGTCGCCGCCGTACAGCTTGGCGGTGACGTCTTTGCGGAAGGCCTTGACCGTCTCCCGGGCGATGATCTTTCCGCCGATGGCCGCTTGGATGGGCACGTCGAACTGCTGGCGGGGGATCAGCTCCTTGAGCTTCTCGGTCATGCGTCGACCGTAGGAATAAGCCGAATCCCGGTGGACGATGGAGCTGAAGGCGTCCACCGGCTCGTGTTGGAGCAGAATGTCCACCTTGGTGAGGTCGGACGCGGCGTAGCCATCGGGCTCGTAGTCCAAGCTGGCGTAGCCTTGGGTGCGGCTCTTGAGCTGGTCGAAGAAGTCCACCACCACCTCGGCCAGCGGCAGTCGATAGGCCAGCTCCACCCGCTCGGGCGACAGATACTCCATTTTCTTCATCTCTCCCCGGCGGTCCTGGCACAGCTCCATAAGGGTGCCGGTGTAGTCGGCGGGGGCGATGATGGTGGCGGCCAGCATGGGCTCCTGGATGCCCTGCACCTCGGCGGCCGGGGGCATGGCCGAGGGGTTGTCCA
Source organism: Acidimicrobiia bacterium (assembly GCA_022822905.1). Classification (GTDB taxonomy): domain Bacteria; phylum Actinomycetota; class Acidimicrobiia; order Acidimicrobiales; family Bin134; genus Poriferisocius. The sequence goes on from JAJDYE010000029.1 coordinate 121,905, forward strand.
CCTCCACCTCTTCGCCACTGGCCAGCTCCACCCGGTAGGCCACTGAGGGAGCGGTGGCGATGAGGCTGAGGCCGAACTCCCGCTCAAGGCGCTCCCGCACGATCTCCATGTGGAGGAGTCCCAGGAAACCGCACCGGAATCCGAAGCCCAGCGCGCCCGACGACTCCGGTTGGTAGTTGAAGCTGGAGTCACTCACCCGCAGCCGCTCCAGGGAGTCGCGGAGGGCGGCGAATTCGTCGCCGTCGATGGGATACAGCCCGCAGAACACCATCGACTTGGGCTCCTGGTAGCCGGCCAGGGGCTCGGCCGCGCCGTCGCGGGCGGTGGTCACCGTCTCCCCCGATCGGGCCTCGGCCACATTCTTCATACCGGCGATGAGGTAGCCCACCTCTCCCGGTCCCAGCTCTTCAACTGGTGTCGGCTGGGGGCGCCACACGCCGATCTCGTCAGCCTCCCGGTCGGTGCGGGCCTGCATGAACCGGATCTTGGCCCCCGACCGCAGCCGCCCGTTCATCACCCGCACCGAGCTGACCACTCCCCGGTATTGGTCGAAGTGAGAGTCGAAGATGAGCGCCTGGAGCGGGGCGTCGGGGTCGCCCACCGGCGGCGGGGTGAGAGCCACCACCGCGTCCAGCAGCTCCTTTACGCCCTCGCCGGTTTTGGCGCTGATGTGCAGCACGTCTTCGGCGGCAATGCCCAGCACCTGCTCGATTTCCTCAGCCCGGCGCTCGGGTTCGGCCGCCGGCAAATCGATCTTGTTCAGTGCGGCCACCACCTCCAGCTCGTTCTCCAGGGCCTGATAACAGTTGGCCAGCGTTTGAGCCTCGATGCCCTGGGCCGCGTCCACCAACAAGATGACCGACTCGCAGGCGGCCAGGGAGCGGCTCACCTCATAGCCGAAGTCCACGTGTCCGGGAGTGTCAATGAGGTTTATCACGCAGCCGTCGTGGTCGAGGCGGACGCTCTGGAGCTTGATGGTGATGCCCCGCTCCCGCTCCAGATCCATGGAGTCGAGATATTGGGCGCGCATATCCCGGGGGTCCACCGCCCCGCAAAGCTCCAGCATGCGGTCGGCAAGGGTCGACTTGCCGTGGTCGATGTGGGCGATGATCGAGGTATTGCGGATGTGGGAGAGATCCATGGGAACCGAGTAACGCTACCGCCCTTATTCCCTAGGTTCCCATGTGGTTACCAGGGTTTGGGGGACGGTAGAGTTGTCATTCTGTGGCAAACATCAAGAGCCAGATAAAGCGCAATCGCCAAAACGAGAAGCGCCGCCAGCGAAACCGGGCCGTGCGCTCGGAGGTCATCACCCGCACCCGGACCGCGGAGGCCGCGGCAGAATACGGCGAAGCCGAGGAGACCGCCGAGGCGGCCCGCATGGCCATCAAGCGCATCGACAAGGCCGCCAGCAAAGGGGTGCTCCACCCCAACACCGCCGCCCGTAAGAAGTCCCGCTTGATGAAGCGTCTGGCCCGGCTCCAGGCTGAGTAGCCCCAGTCCAACCCCCAACTTCTAGCGATTGAGCTGGGCCAGGCGGGCCACCAGCACTTCCAGCACCGCTTCGGCAGGCATGGCCGTGGCACCTCGCAAGTCCAAGTCGGCTTGGGCCAGCAACTCGATGGATCGGGCAACCTTCTTCGGCCCCAGCTTTCGGGCTTGGCGCAGCGCCTTGCGAGCCGGAAAGGTGGAGCCCTTCATACCCAGCAATTCGGCCGCCTCCTTCTCGTCGGCAGCGTCGGCCCCGTCCAAGCGCAGCAGGCGGTTGTGGTGGTTGTAGAGAGTGGACAGCACCTGCATCTCATTGCGGCCACCGGCGTGGAGCATGCGGCGCAGCTTGTCCAAGGCGTCGGCGATGTTGCCCGACTCCACCGCATCGGTGAGCTCCCAGGGGGGCACCGACCCGGCCTCCCAAATAAACGGGGCCACGTCGTCGGCCTCCAATGCCCGATCCGGCCCATAGGCCGACGCCAGCGTGGTGAGCACCGCGGGCAGGCGGCTCATGTCCTCCCCAAGGTGGTCGGCCAGCAGCCGCTTGGCCCCGGCCCGCAGCCGGAGCCCCGCGGCGGCGATCTGCGTGTCCATCCACTTGGCGGCGCCGTCGCGGCCTCGGGGTATCCCGGCGCCCACCACGTCGCCGCCGGCTTCGGCCACCGCTTCCGATAGGCGCTTGGGCACCGCATTGAGCCGCTGGAGCGCCGGCCCCTTCTCCCACACCAGTACCAGATCGGTGGTTTCCAACGGTTGCTCCAGATAGCTCAGCAGGGGGCCGAGCGAATCCACGGTGGAGAACCGGCCCATCTCCCGGCCCACTACCACCCGCCGCTCGGTGAGGAACGGCGGGGTCTGAGCGGCGTCCACCAGCGGGGCGATGTGGTAGTCGTCGTCTTCTAGGTAGGCGGCCTCGGTCAGCTCGGCCACCATCAGCGACCGGTCGCCGTCACCCACCAGATCAGCCACCCGGTCTCGCACCGCATTGGACAACAGCACCGCGTCGTCGCCGTGAAACAGCACCACCGTGGCGCTCATTGGGAATCCTCCACACACTGAAAGGAGGCGCTCATTGGGGGAGCTCCCAGCCGGTGATGGGCGCGCTCATGAGTGATTCCGCTGTTGTTGGAGGAGGGCGCTCATGAAGTCGGCCACCCGGCGGGTGCCGGCCACGTCATGGGCTCGGAGAATCCGACTGCCCAGCCCGACGCCCAGCGCGTGGGCCGCCAGCGTGGCCTCCCGTCGGTTGCCCACCTCGGTTCCGGTCAGCGCCCCCAAAAAGCCCTTGTTGGACACCGACAGAAACACCGGATAGCCCAATTCCACCAACTCCTGAGACCGGCGAAGCAGTTCGGCCGACATCTCGGGGGTCTTGCCCAGATCGTGGCCGGCGTCGAGCATGATCCGCTGCGGGGGGATCCCCGCGTCCACCGCCCACTGAGCCCGCTCCGACAAGAATCGGCTCACCTCCCCCACCAGTTCGTCGTACACCGGCTCGGGATCGGCCACCCTGGGAGCGAGGCGTACGTGGCAGGCCACCACCGAGGCTCCTGCTGCCGAGGCTTCATGGAGGAAATCGGGGTCGGCGAATCCGCTGATGTCGTTGCCCACCACCGCCCCGGCGGCGTAGCTCTCCCGGGCCACCGAGGCCCGCCAAGTGTCCACCGAGATGGGCAGGTCGAAGCGCTTCCGCAGCGCCTCGATAGCCGGTACCACCCGGTCCATCTCCTCTTCCTCGGTAACCTCGGGGCCGGGACCAGCTTTCACCCCGCCAACGTCCAAGAAGTCGGCCCCCTCGGCCACCAGCTCCTCGGCTTTGGCCAAGAAAGCGTCGAAGTCCCAGTACTGGCCAGCGTCATAGAAAGAGTCGGGCGTGCGATTCAAAATGCCCATGACCAGGGCACGGGTGGTCACGTCATAGCGATGCGGCCCCAGCTCCACGATCACGCAGGCGACGCTACACCGCGCCGGTGACGATTTGGGATGCCAGCGGAGTGACCGCCACTGCCAGGCGGGGATCGTGGGAAGTCACTTCTACAACGAGGCTGCCGATCAGGATTTGCTGGCCACTGCGGAAGGTTCGGGCGCCTCCGATGCGGTGGGCGGGTGGGGCGATGATTGTGCCTACGTACATGCGCTCTTGTAGCGAACGGATCTGGTCGCGCTGGGACTTGGTTCCCCGGTCGGCTACTGCCAAATCCACCGCGCCGACTCCGGCCCGGCGCAGGTCTTCCAGCAGCCGCTCGGTTGAGCGGCTGGGTCCGAGCACGACCACCACGGTCTGGTGGTGGCGCCACACCTCGACTCCGGAGTCGAGCACGGTGTGGAACGGCGGGTCGGCTGTCCGCAGGGCCACCGCTGGCACCAGCAGCGCGGCAGCCAGACCGACAGCGGCCGCGGCGCGCAGAACGCGTCGGCGGGCCAGCCACCAGACCCCGGCGCCGATGGCCACCGCGATCAAATGGGGCGTCCGCAGCTCGCCGAGCCGGGCTGATGCCGACCAGCCGGCCACCCCCTGGATCCAGCCGATGCCCAGGTCGGTGGGCCAGTGGATGGCCTGAGCCAACGGTCCTCCCACCAGCCCGGCCACCAGTCCGGCCGAGAGGCTCCACATCATGATCGGCCCGGCCACCGGGGCGGCCAGCAGGTTGGCCGGCAGCGAGGCCACCGGCACTCCGCCGAATGTGGCGATCAGCAGGGGCGCCACGGCCAACTGCGCCGACACCGTCACCGCCAGAGCGTCGGCCAGCAGCCGAGGTCCCCGCAGGCGCTCGGCCAGACGGGGGGCCCACAGGATGATGCCCGTCGAAGCGGCCACCGACAGCCGAAACGCCACCGAGTGCACCAGCAGCGGATCGACCAACACCAACAGGGCCACGGCCAGGGCCAGCACCCGGCGGCTGGACGCCTCCCGGCCCAACAAAGTGGCGGTGGCCGCGATGGCCGCCATGACCGAGGCCCTCAGCACCGACGGCTCAAACCGGGTGACCAGGGCGAAGAAGCCGATGGCCGCGAGGGTGAGCACCCAGCGGCCCCGGTAGTCGAACCGCTCGATCAGGGGTCGGGCCAGGATTAGAACGAAGGCCACGTTCTGGCCCGATACGGCCAGCAAGTGGGTGAGGCCCGCGGCCCGGAAGTCGTCGGACACCACCGGCGACTGGTGGCGGTCGTCGCCGTAGGACAGCCCGGTGAACAGAGCGAGGCGGTCGTCGTCCAGGGTCTGAGCGCCTCGGGCGATGGTGCGTCGCAGCCCATTGGCCATCCGATAGGGAAAGGGCCCATCCCGATAATCATGAACCTGGTCGATGTTCAGCCGATTGGCCACGTGGCGGGCCGCTTGGTAGATGGGCAGGGGCAGGATTGGGCGGATGCTTCCGGTGATGCTGATGCGGTCCCCGGCCAGTCGGTCGCCCAGGTCTCGGGCGGCGCGCCCGTAGGCCCACGCCTCGTAGCGCCTCCCCTCCGCCTGCACGGAAACCCGCATCCCCTCGCCCACCGGCACCGGATCGGACACCAGGGAGGCTTCGCCCTCGAAGACTGCGGGCTCCAGCGGATCGAGTCCCGCCCAGGCCCTCGCTCCCAGCGAAGAACTCAGCAGCAACACGCCAACCACCAGCACCCACGGCTTATGGACAACCAAGGCCGCTGCTACCAGGGCAATCGCCGGAATCAGCGGGACGGCCGCCGACCACCAAGCGCCGGCCATGGCGGCAATGGCCAGTGCCACCGCGTGGCGGTCACTCACACTGCGACCAAGTCGCGGATCTGCTCCAGCTTGGCCGGGCCGATGCCGGACACGGCCAGCAGCCCGTCTACCGAGGCAAACCCGCCGATGCGCTGGCGATGCTCGACAATGGCCGCAGCCGTGGCCGGTCCCACCCCGGGCAGCGACTCAAGCTGTTCGGCAGTGGCGGTGTTGAGGTTCAGAGGCCCGGATCGAACCGACACCCCACCGTCCGCCAGCCCGCTTCCCCCTATGGGAGCGGGCACGGTGGTCTCGCCCACGCGGAGGAAATAAACCCATTCCCCGTCGGACAGCGGAGCAGCAAGATTCACTCGGTTGTGGTCGGCGTCGGCGGTCAATCCCCCGGCCGCCTCCACCAAGTCGAATACCCGGGCCTCGCCCCGAAAGAGGTACACCCCGGGGGCGCGGACCGCGCCGGCGGCGTGTACCAAGATCGTCGTCGCCTCGGCAGCAGGAGTCGAGCGGGCGGGCAGCGGCGTTGCCATGGGAATCACTGCCTCGGGCCGAGGAGCGCTGCTAGCCCCCGCCATCAGATAGGCCGCCACCGCAATGGCGGCCACCAGTCCGCCGCCGACCATCAACAGCCGGGGCCCGGTGATCAAGTGCCGGTAGTCATCCACCATCTCCCTGACCCTCTCTGCGGGGGTCAGCCGGGGAGGCGGCAATGAGGAGTCTTCCATTGGCCCGTCCGGGCGCGGCGCGCTATGCCAGTGGCGGGGGAAGCGGCTTCAGGGTATCAGCCGAAAATCAGAATCGACAGGGCCGACGCCCTGTACCCGGCTGCCTGCGGCAGCTCAGTAGAGCTGGGTGGTGAGGCGACGGCGGTAGACGGAGGTGCGGGGATCGTCGGAGCCCATGATCTCCAATAAGTCCACGAACTCCTGGCGGGCGTCGGGATCGGCCTTCACCCGGCCCAGCAGATCGTCGAGCCGGGCCTCGACATCCCCATTGTCGGCCCCGCCGCCGGTGCGGGCCAGCGCGGCCACTCGGCGGACCTCGGCGGTCTCGGGGATCCGCTCCAGTAAATCGAGGGCTTCGGTGCCCCGGCCATCAGCCACCATCAACTCGGCCAGCCCCACCACGGCGCCCTCGTGGTCGGCGTCTAGCTCCAATGCCCGCCGCAGAGAGGCCTCGTCGCCAGCGGCCACCAGAGCCTCCACCTCGCTCTCCTGTTCGGTGGGAATCAGACCCTGCACGAACTGGGCTACCGCGGCCTCTCCCTGGGCGCCGATGAACCCGTCGACCACCTTGCCGTCGCGCATGGCGTACACCGCGGGGATGCTCTGGACCTGAAAGGCCTGAGCAGTCTGGGGGTTGTCGTCCACGTTGACTTTGGCCAGCTCCACCGCCCCGCCGGTGGCCGCCACTGCCTGCTCCAGAATCGGCCCGAGCGTTTTGCACGGCCCGCACCACGGCGCCCACAGGTCCACCACCACCGCCACGGTGTGGGAGCGCTCGACCACTTCAGTGGTGAACGTCGCATCAGTCACATCGGCCATCGGCTACCTCTCATCGAACCAGATTGAACGCTAGCGTGACCTCTCGCATGGACCACATCCGAGGCATCCAGCACGACGCGGTCAGCGCGTGGTTCGAGGCCAACGTGCCCGGCGTCGCCCTGCCGCTGACGTTCGAGCTGATTGCCGGTGGGCATTCCAACCTCACCTTCAAGGCCACCGATGCCGACGGCCGGCGTTACGTGCTGCGCCGGCCGCCGCTGTACCAGGTGCTGGCCACCGCCCACGACATGGGCCGAGAGCACAAGATCATCGCCGCTCTAGCCGATACCGACGTGCCGGTGCCCCAAGCCTTCGGGTTGTGCGAAGACGAAGAGGTAAACGAGCGCCCCTTCTACGTCATGGACTTTGTGGACGGGACGGTGGTGCGCAACCGCAAGCACGCGGCCGCGTTGGCCCCTGAGGTGCGCTGGACCGCCTCCCAGTCGATTGCCGAGACGCTGGCCCACATCCACGCAGTTGACGTGGACGAGGTGGGGCTGGGCGATCTAGGGCGCAAGGAGGACTACATAGCCCGCCAGCTCCGGCGCTGGCTGCGCCAGTTCGAGGAGTCCAAGACCCAAGACCGCCCCCAGATCCAGGAGGTTCACGACCACCTAGTGGCCCGCATCCCCGAACAAGGCCAAGCCGGGATCGTCCACGGCGACTACCGCTTGGACAACTGCATGCTGAGCGATGAAGGCGAAGTGCTGGCCGTGCTCGACTGGGAGCTGTGCACCTTGGGCGATCGCAACGCCGACGTGGCCCAGCTTCTGGTGTATTGGGCTGAGCCCGATGATTCGGAATTCGCGTTGGACGATCCCCCCACCGGCGAGGCCGGATTCGCCAGCCGAGCCGAGATGTTCGACCTCTACTCGGAGGTGTCCGGGCGCGAAATAGACAACTTCGGGTACTACATGGCCTTCGGCTATTGGAAGCTGGCCTGCATCCTGGAGGGCGTCTACAGCCGGTACGTGGGCGGGGCCATGGGCGACAAGGCGCCGCCACAGGGGGCCGAAAGCTTCGTTGCCCGGGTGGATGCACTGGTTGAAATGGCCACATCGGCCGCGGAGCAAGTGGCATGAGCAGCGAACTGGTCGCCGTGTACCAAGAGCCCGACCTGGCCGATCCCGTGCTGGTGGTGGCCTTGGACGGATGGGTGGATGCCGGTTTCGGCATGCGCAACGCCACCGAGATCATGGTGCGGGGTGACGACGCCGTGCTGGTGGCCAGCTTCGATGCCGATCTGCTGGTGGATCACCGAGCCCGCCGCCCCACCATGACGGTTCGAGACGGCCGGGTGGATGAGATCAGCTGGCCGAACATCCGCCTCCAGCAGATCAGCGACCTGGACCAGCGGACGTTCCTGATGCTCCACGGACCGGAACCCGATTTTCGCTGGCAGGCATTCTGCACAGCCGTTGACGAGCTGGTGCAGCAGCTGGGAGTAGCTCGAGTAGTGTCTTTAGGGGCGTATCCCGCTGCGGTGCCCCATACCCGGCCGGTGCGACTGTCGGCCACCGGCACCTCCCAAGACCTGATCGAGCAGTTCGGATCTCCGGCCGGCACCCTGGAGGTACCCGCTGGGATCAGCGCGGCATTGGCCAAGCGATTCGAGGCCGCCGGACTGGAAACGGTGTCGGTATGGGCGCAGGTGCCCCACTATGCGTCCGGCTCCCCGTTCCCTGCCGCCACCGCGGCGCTGTTCCAGGGTCTTCGAACCGTTGCTGACCTGCGGTTTGACCCCGCGCCGCTGATTGCCGAGGGGTTGGAGGTTTCCCGCCGGCTTGACACCATGATCGCCCAAAACTCCAGCCATAAGCGCCTGCTCGGCCAGCTGGAAAGCGCCTACGACACCAGCATGGGAGAGTCGGGCGAGGAAATACCCACCGGCGACGAGCTGGCCGAAGAGCTAGAGCGCTTCTTGCGCGACCAAGACGAATCCAAGTGACCCCGACCCCCACCCGAGAGGACAGAGCATGAAGCTAGACGGAGGCCTCGTTACCAGAGCGTCCAGAAAGGGCTCGGTTGGACCCTTAGGGGATGCCGCCGAAAACGCCCGCAACTTGGAGGCCGCCGGCTACGACGGGATCTGGTCGGCCGAGCTCGACCACGACCCGTTCCTGCCGCTGGTTCTGGCCGCCGAGCACACCAGCCGCATTCAGCTCGGCACCTCGATTGCGGTGTCATTCGCCCGCAACCCGATGATCTTGGCCAACATAGGGTGGGACCTTCAGGCCTATTCCAGCGGGCGTTTCATTCTCGGCCTGGGCTCGCAGATAAAGCCCCACATCACCAAGCGATTCTCCATGCCCTGGTCTCACCCCGCCGCCCGCATGAAGGAGATGATCGACGCCATCAAGGCCATTTGGGACTGCTGGGAGACCGGGGAGAAGCTGAGCTTTCGGGGCGAGTTCTATCAACACACCCTCATGACGCCGATGTTCAGCCCCGGCGCCAATCCCTTCGGCCCACCCCCCATCCATCTAGCCGCGGTGGGCGACCTCATGACCGAGGCGGCCGGCGAGTCGTCCGACGGCTGGATCAGCCACGGGTTCACCACCCCGAGCTATGTGCGGGAGGTGTCGCTGCCCGCACTCGAGCGCGGGGCCGCTAAAGCAGGCCGCGATCCCATGGACATCGAGGTGTCGATGCCCGTGTTCATTGTCACCGGCGAAACCGAGGAGGAGATGGCCTCGGCGGCCCAAGCGGCCCGCCAGCAGCTGGCCTTCTACGGTTCCACCCCCGCATACCGCCCGGTGCTCGAGCACCACGGCTGGGGCGATGCCCAAGACGAGCTGAACCGCATGTCCAAGCAGGGCCAGTGGGTTGAGATGGCCGACGTGATCGACGACACCATGCTGGAAACTTTTGGCGTGGTGGCCGAGCCCCAGAACCTGGCCAGCGGCGTGGCGGCCAGCTACGGCGGGCTTATCGACCGCATGTCGTTCGGTCAGGGTCTCCGTGCCAACGGACCCTGGGGCGAGGTGCGCGAGGCCCTACGGGCCATTCCGGGCCGTTCACATCAATAGAGCCGCCGCAATAGAGTCTCCTGCTATGGATGCGCAGGAGCCGTCGGACTACCACGAGGGGTTGGCCCAAGCCGAAGAGGCGGCAATCAACCCCCACAAGGAGTGGGACCGGGGCCGAGCCGAACCCCACGAGGTGCGCGACGACGGCTTCGGCGGGCGCATCCTGAACCTGTACCGCCGCGACCACACCGAGGCGGTGCTGCGCAACAGCGCGGTGTTCTCCACCCGGGTGGTCGCCGAGTCGATGACCCCGTTCATGGGACCGCTGATGCTGGGCATGGACGGCGACGAGCACACCGCTTATCGGGGGCTGGTGTCCCCCGCGTTCCGGTCGTCGGCACTGGCCCGATGGGAGACAGAGCTGGTAGCGCCCATCGTCAATGAGCTGCTCGACGGCATCGCCCTTCGGGGGCGGGCCGATCTGGTGGCCGAGCTGACCCAGCGGTTCCCCACCAGGGTGATCGCCGGGATCATGGGGGTGCCGCTGGACGACGCCGACCAGTTCCGGCTGTGGTCCGAACAGGTAAGCGCCGGGCCGCTTTATCCCGAGCCGGGCCATGCCGCCTCACAAGCGATGCGCGACTACCTCCACCCCATCGTGGAAGACCGCAAGAAGAACCCTAAAGACGACCTGATCAGCGACATCATCCACTCCGAGATCAACGGGCAGCGTCTCGACGACGAGCACATCTACGGGTTCCTGCGGCTGCTGATGCCCGCGGGGGCCGAGACCACCTCCCGGGAGATGGGCATCGCCTTGGCCGTGCTTTTGACCCACGAGGGTTGGATCGACCGCCTCAAAGCTGACTGGTCACTGCTGGATCAGGTTATCGAGGAAACCCTGCGATGGGAGAGCTCGGCGCCGCTGGCCACCCGGGAGGCCACCGAGGACATCGAGTTGGACGGCTGCCCCATCCCGGCCGGCACCCGACTCATGATGACCATGACGTCGGCCAACCGCGACGAGCGAGTGTATGACGACGGCGCACGCTGGAATCCCGACCGTGAGCAGCCCGTTCCCCACATGGCATTCGGCTGGGGACGGCACCTGTGCCTGGGCATGCACTTGGCCCGCCTGGAGATGCGGGTGGCTCTGCCGGCCATCATCGAGCGCCTCCCGGGCCTGCGCCTCGACCCCGACGCCGACCCGCCGCTAATCCGGGGGGTGGCGTTCCGCGGCCCCGAAGAGCTTCACGTGGTTTGGGACGTCTGAGCGGCGCTGATAGAGGCCCGCTAGACCACCACGTTCACCAGTTTGGGCGGGCGGGCGATCACCCGTCGGGGCTCGCCGCCGTCGAGATACTGCTGGACTCGCTCTGACGCCAGCGCCAGCGCCTCGGCTTCGGCGCCGGCGATGTCGGCGGCCACCTCGAAGCGGTCGCGCACCTTGCCGTTCACCTGCACCACCATGGTCACCGTCTCCAGCACCAGCTTGGCCTCATCCGCAGTGGGCCACGGCTTAGTGTGGATGTTGCCGCCTCGGCGCATCTCCCACAGCTCGGCGCAGATGTGGGGCACCATCGGCGCCATCACCAACAGCAGGGAGTCGATGGAAAAGGCCAGCGTGTCGTGGTGGGGTCCGTCGTCGGACTGCACGTAGCGGTACAGCTCGTTGGTGAACTCCATGCAACCGGCCACCGCGGTGTTGTATGACCAGCGGTCGAACTCCGAAGTAATGCGGTGGATGTGCCGATGGGTTGCCGCATCGATGGCCTGATCGACTTCGGAGACAGGGCCGGAGCGGGCCGGGTTGGCCCGCTCAGCGGTGCCCGCGGCCAGTCGCCACAGCCGGCCCAGGAAGCGGGCGCAGCCCTCAAGGCCGAAGTCCTCCCAGTCCACGTCCTCGGCGGGGGGCTTCACCTGCAAGATGGCCAGGCGCAGGGCGTCGGCGCCGTGGGCGTCGATGATGTCCTCGGGTGCCACCAAATTGCCCCGCGACTTCGACATCTTCCCCCCGCCCATTCGCACCATGCCCTGGGTGAACAGCCGCTGGAAGGGCTCCCGCAGCCCGGCGGGAGCCACTCCCAGATCAGACAGCGCCCGCGTGAAGAAACGGGCATACATCAAATGCAGAATGGCGTGCTCCACCCCGCCGATGTACTGGTCCACCGGCAGCCACCGCTCCAGCGCCTCGGTGCTGAACGGCAGCTCGGAGTTTTGGGGGTCGGCGAAGCGCAGGAAATACCAGGAGGAGTCCACGAATGTGTCCATGGTGTCGGTCTCCCGCCGGGCCGGGCCGCCGCAGGCGGGGCAATCGGTGTGCAAGAAGCCGGGGTGGTCCACCAGCGGGGAGCGGCCGGTGGGCATGAAGGCCACATCATCGGGCAGCCCCACTGGCAAGTCTTCGTGGGGCACCGGCACGGCCCCGCACGCCTCGCAGTACACAATGGGGATGGGGCAGCCCCAGTAGCGCTGGCGGGACAGCAGCCAGTCGCGCAGCCGGTAGTTCACCTTGCGCTCGCCAATGCCCTGGGCTTCCAACCAGTCGATGGCCGCGGCCTTGGCCTCGTCCATCCACAGTCCGTTCAGCCAGTCGCTGTTGATCGACGGCCCGTCGCCGGTGTAGGCCTCGCCGTCGAAGTCCTCGGAGGGTTCCACGGTGCGGATGATGGGCAGGCCGTAGGCGGTGGCGAAGTCCCAGTCGCGTTGGTCCTCACCGGGCACGGCCATGATCGCCCCAGTGCCGTAGGTGGTGAGCACGTAGTCGGCCAAAAACAGCGGGATGGGCTGTCCGGTGAACGGGTTCACCACCCGGGTGCCGGTGTCCACCCCCCGCTTGTCGGCCGGGCCCTCTGCCGACAGACGCTCGAATTCGCTGCGCTCGCCCACCGCGGCGATGAACGCCTCCACCTCGGCTCGGCGATCCTCGGTCACCAGCTCGGGCACCCGGGCGTGTTCGGGGGACATAACCGCGAAGGTCATGCCGAAGCTGGTGTCGGGCCGGGTGGTGAACACCGGGATCCCGTCGATGTCCTCGCGGGGATTGCCGTCGGCGTCGGCAATCGGCAGGGTGAAGTCGGCTCCCTCGGAACGGCCGATCCAGTTGCGCTGCATGGTCTTGACCCGGTTGGGCCAGTCCACGCCGTCAAGGCCCTCCAACAGCTCCTCGGCATAGGCGGTGATTCGGTAGAACCACTGCTCCAACTCGCGTTGCTGGGCCAAGTTGCTGCAACGCTCGCAGGTGCCGTCGCCCAGCACCTGCTCGTTGGCCAACACCGTCTGGCAGCCGGGGCACCAGTTCACCGGGGCGGTGGCCCGGTATACCAGGCCGGCTTCGTAGAACTTCAGGAATATCCACTGGGTGAAGCGGATGTAGTCGGGGTCGTGGCTGCTCAGCGTCCGGCGCCAGTCGTATACCGCGCCGATGCGGCGCAGCGACGATGACAACCGCTCAATGTTGGCCTCGGTGTGCTCTCGGGGGTGGGTGCCGGTCTTTATGGCCGCGTTCTCCGCCGGCAGGCCGAAGCTGTCGAAGCCGATGGGCGACAGCACCCCGTCGCCCTGCATGGTGCGGTAGCGCACCAGCAGGTCGCCGAAGGTGTAGTTGCGAACGTGGCCGATGTGGGCCGGGCCGCTGGGATAGGGGTACATGCTCAGCACGTAGTACGGCGGCCGGGGATCGTCGTTGTCGATGTCGTAGGTGGCGTCGTCAACCCAGCGCTGCTGCCATTTGGGCTCGATAGCCGCCGGGTCGTAGCCGTCCATCACCGCTAAATCTACCGAGCCTCTGGACAATGCCAATAACCGTTATCCCATGTGGGTCAGCCCTTTGACGGCTGGTAAAGTTCCCTCTTCGCGGGGCTGTAGCTCAGTTGGCTAGAGCGCTTGCATGGCATGCAAGAGGTCGTGGGTTCGAGTCCCATCAGCTCCACCACCTGCCGTCGCCACTTCGCTGAATTCGCTCTACGAGCCGCTTAGGTTTACCTCGGCGGCGTGGACCAAATCAGCGCTGGAGCGGGCGGTCCGCACTGTGTAGGTGCCGGGGTCGACGTACCAGCCGGGATCGGTCCGCTTCTCGGATTCCCCGGCGGGAACCGGACAGTCCCCCCGAGGTGAATCGCTTGTGCTCTTGTCGGTGGTTATCGATGCCACCAGGCCAGACGTGGCCTGAGGAGTCGTCTGCGGGCAGCAGTTTGGAGTAGGCATGTTGGCGCAGGTACGAGTCTGCGGGGCCAGTGCCAAGGTCGTTGAGCATCGCGTGGTGCGCCGAGTGGGCGATGAAGTCTGTCATCTGAATCAGATGGCTCTCGGAGCTGGCATAGCCCCTCGGATCTTCGAGCACCCGGCGCGAGTACGGGAGAGTTCTGTGGACAGCTTGGTTAATTTGGGCCTGGTTATCTGCTGTGCCGTCGTACCAGATGACGGCGTGTGAGTCGTGGAACGCGCAGAACTCCTCGACGAATGCGACGAGCCGCGAGTAGAGCTTCCCCGACCCCTCTGGGACTGGCGCGAACACGGTCAAGACCCGCAATTCCGCAATCGACCCGATCGTGCTGAAAGCAGCCTTCGTGATCCGGTTTCGATCGCCCGGTCTGAGCGCAGAAAGCTTGTCCCGTCCTGCATTTGAGTTGGTGCCAAGGTTCAGAGCGTGCAGCTCGGTGTTGGTCGGAATGCCATAGAATCGAGCCCTGGGAGCGTCGTGCCCGATGCCCCGGAGCTGGAGGCCTCGCAGCTCTTTTCTGGCCACCGGGCAGCCCGGCGTCAACCGATACTGTGTCCGCATGGCTGTTACCAGCGTCCCCAAAAGCTGGCTGCGGGAGTGGCGGCGCGCTCAGTTGCTCTCAATTTTCTTCGCTTCGGCGGTGATGATGAACGGCGTTTGGGCCCTGGTTATGTGGACGTCGTTTGATTGGTTCAATGCTGTGACTCTTACCGGTTCCCCAGTGGGGGCGCTTGTGGGCACGATGTTCAGCAGCAAAAAGATGGCCTCACGACATTTGCAAATGTTCTCTGATTTGGGGATCGAGCCCGAGAGCCCGGAGACGTTCGTGAAGTCTCCCCGCTCCATAGCCCGGAGACGCGCCAGGGCTAGGAGAACGGATTGAACCCCTGCCCGCGACGCTTTCGCTCGCGTTGAATGCCGAACCCCGCCAGAACCGCGCAAACGCCGAGCGCGACTAAGAGACTAAGAAGCGTCAGCCACCATGGCACTCCCCGTTTGACGGCATAGATGGCACCGGCCCCAGCAGCGACATAAAGCAGATAGGTGAGCGTGAATTTAAATGTCGAGCGCGCCAACGTCAGGGGGGTCTGTATCCATGCCCCCGGCTCCGAGAGGGCCAGATTCTTGGCCGGTTGCTCGGCGGTATCGGCCGGGCCGCTGCGGTGGGGCGGGGCGTGATCGCTCACGCCCCCACCATACGCCAGGGTCGGGACTGGGGAGCTATCAGCAGCAGGTCAGAGGGCCGCCGCAGCGCGCGCCCTGACACGTCTAATGATTGATGAACACACAAGCACCAAGACGCCAGCGGCGGTGAAGATCATCGTCGCCGCGGTGTGGGAGTTGAACATGCCCATAAGCCACACCATGTAAAGCCAGAGCAGGGCAAAATGAGCGGCCAAAAAAAGAGTTGGGCGGCCCGCCATCTGGTTCGTGGGGCGGCCGAGGGGCTGACGAGATAGACCAGGACACGCCCCGCGGCCCTAACCAAAACCGCGGCGGTGAGCCCTGAGCCTCGGGGGGCCGGGCCGGGCGGGGAGCCCTGAGCCTCGGGGGATCGGGCCGCCCCGTGTCGGCGGCAACAGCCGGGAATGTGTACCAGGCGGAACGCGCCCAAGGCGCCGTCAACTCAGGATTGAACTGCGTCCGAATGCGTCGATCGTCTGGCTAACGAATTGGGGAGTGGGCACATTCCTCGCGCGGTAGACCGGCTGTCCCGCACGTCGCCCAACCGTCTCGATGTCTGTGGACTCCACCGGCGCTTGGGCATGACCGCTGAAATAGACTTCAAGAACACCTCTCCACTTGGGTTTCGTGGGCAGGCAAATTGCCTGAATCTCATGATTGGTTCGATTGGTCGCCCTAGTGATGATCGGATCCCGATAGTAGGAAACGCCGTACCCTCCCGTTGCCGTTCCATATGTGTACCTCGTCCTGATGTGGCTGGGACCGACAAGGCGGGGGAGTACCTCGTGGATCTCAGCAAAAGCACGAAGCGACTCTACGGATGCATTGTTCACGGCTTGTCGAGGCAGAGTTCTTCTATCGACTCTGGCTTCGCCATAGTCGTCGCGAATGTTGTCAAGGAGGATGTCGAGCGCCACCTGTTGTACCCGCTGTGTCAAACCGGCCTCCTCCGCAATCGCCTGTCCTTCGGTCGTGTCTTCCGATCCTGCTCACGATCATCATCAGAATTCGCGTCGAGTGATGGGAGCTCTGTCTAGGGGGAGGGCAGGTTAGCGGGAGTTGGCGATTGCGGCGAACTCCGGGTTTCGGGGGTATCCCGTCATGTGGTGGCGCTTTGGGGTAGCCCCGAAACCCGCGCTGCAAAGGGCCGCAACCCCCAAGACCCCTGCCCTCAATTGCCCTAGTGTCGGCCGCGTTGTTCGCCAGCGCCCCTCTTGCCGCCACCAGGACAGCCAGCCCGCCCCCGCCAACTTCACCGCCGCCCTCGCCACATGCCTGTGTATATATGCTTGATGACGTGTATACACTCCCTACCGTGGCAAAGCACTTGGTCGACATCGACGAGAAGGCTCTTTCTGCGGCCCGGGTAGAGTTGGGCACCGACACCATCAAGGCAACAGTCAACGCGGCGCTCCAAGCCGCATGCCATGCTCGCGCCTCAAGGGTCGCCGCCGCGCTCGATGCGCTGGCTGACGCGGAACTCGACGACCGAGAGCACGCATGGCGCTGACCCATTTGCTCGACACAAGCGTTTTGACCCGCTTGTCTCGGACTCCAATTCGAGAGGTGGTGGAGCCGATAGCCAGTAACGGCCGAGCAGCCCGGGCCAGCATCACCGACCTGGAGATCGGATTCTCTGCCCAAAACGCCCAGGAGTGGGACACCCTCACCCAAAGCCTCTCGGAACTAGAACTCGTGGAGACCACCGCCGAGCACATGCGCCGGGCGCGCCAAACACAGCGCCTGTTGGCTGACCGGGGCTTGCAGGGTCGCAAGATCCCCGACTTGTTGATTGCGGCCGCGGCCGAACAAGAACAGCTCACGCTTTTGCACTACGACTCCGACTTCGACCACATCGCCACGGTCACCGGCCTTAGGTGCGAATGGGTCGTCCCACGGGGGTCAGTGGACTGAGCTTCTTGCTCCCTTGGAGAAGAGCGAACTCAGCAGTCGGCCTCCGCAAGTTGTGATGCAGATCAAGCACCCAAGCTGACCTCGGCGGCGTGGACGAGGTCGGCGCTGGAGCGGGCGGTCCAGATGGTGTAGGCGCCAGGGTCGACGTGCCAGCCGGGATCGGTGCGCTTGTTGGATTCCCCGGCGGGAACCGGGCTGCCGATCTCCAGTCCTGGCGGCGACTGGTCGCCGGGGTCGTAGTAGGCGAAGGCCCGGTGGTTGAGCACGATGCGGGCGGTGGTGCGCTCGCCAGGGGCCAGATGGACCTTGGCGAATCCCTTGAGCTCCCGCACCGGGCGGTGCAGTAGCGACGGGGGCGGTTCCACGTACAACTGCACCACGTCGCTGCCCGAGCGGTCTCCGGTATTGGCCACGTCCACCTCCACTACCACCGGGTCGGCCACCTCGGTGTCGCCCCCGCCCGACACCCGGGGCTCCGACCACTCGAAGGTGGCGTATGACAGCCCGTGGCCAAAGGGCACAGCCGGTTCAATGGCCCGGGCGTCGAACCAGCGGTGGCCGATGTACAGGCCCTCCCCGTAACGCACCACCCCGTTCTCGCCGGGATAGTTCAGATACGCGGGGCTGTGCTCGTAGCGGGCTGGCACGGTCATCGCCATGCGCCCGCCGGGGTCGGCCACACCGAACAGCACGTCGGCCACCGCGTAACCCATCTCCTGGCCGCCGAATCCGGCCACCAGCACCCCAGCAGACTGGTCGGCCCAGTCCAGGTTGCACGCTCCCCCGGTGTTCACCACCACCACGGTGTTCGGGTTGGCCGCCGCCACCCGGCGGATCAGCTCCGGCTGGTCGCCGGGCAAGTCGAACCAGTCGCGGTCGCGTCCCTCGGTCTCCCAGTCGGCGTTGGTGCCCACCACCACCACGGCCACGTCGGCGGCGGCTGCGGCCTCCTCAGCCTCGGCGATCAGGTCCCGGTCCACCTGCGACTTCACGCCCACCCGGGCCCCGCACAGCATGAAGCTGTCGCGGCTGGAGTACTCGATGACAATCGGCGTCTCCCGGCCCGCGGTGAGCTGCACCGGGGCGGAGATCACCTCTGAGCCCATGCCGAAGAAGTCGTCTCCCCGGTCGTAGTCGCCCTCGGTGGCGTCCAGCACCACCTCGCCATCGAGCAATACCCGGCAGCGTCCGAGCTGAACCAGGCCCATGGTGTGCTGGCCGGTGTCCTCGGCCACCAGCACTCCCGACGCCCGCACCGAGAACGCCTCGGGGTTCACCCCCGGTCCCGGCTCGCCGAAGAACACCATCTCGCCGGAGCCCGACTCGCGGGCGTGCACCGCCGGGCCCGACCAGTCGTGGCCGTTGAAGTACTCCATGCGGAGCTTTCCCTTCAGCATCGGGGCCGACAGCGCGATCAGCGAACGCTCGATGTCGCAGCCCTGGGCGTAACGGACGTCGAGGTCGGGGTACTCCTCGCCCAGCGCGTCCATCAGGCTCACATTGCGATACGCCTGCACGGTGGCCGATCCCCCGCCCATGATCTGGGCCTTGCGGGCGTTGGGGCCGATCACCGCCACCGACCCCGCCGTAGTCGGATCCAGCGGCAGCACCCCGTTGTTGGCCACCAGCACCGTTCCCGCGGCGGCCGCCTGGCGGATCAGCGCCCGATCCTCAGGACGGTCCAATTCATGCTCTTGGCCAGGCTCGCACCCGTCGACGCCTTCCAATGCCCCGGTGCGCTCCAGCAGGCGCAGCACGTCGCCGGCTATTCGGTCGAGATGGCCCTCGTCCATCTCCCCCGCGGCCAGCGCCTCGCCGATCGGGCCCCGGTTGTACCACTGGCCCGGCCCGGGCATCTCCAGGCTCAGCCCGGCTCGGGCCGACCCCGCAGTGGACCGGGCCGCGAACCAGTCGGAGATCACGAAACCGTCGAACCCCCACTCCTGGCGCAGCACCTGAGTGAGCAGCCACTCGTTCTCTGAGCAGAACGTCCCGTTGAGCCGGTTGTAGGCGCTCATGATCCCCCAAGTGCCGCCCTCGGCCACCGCGTACTCGAACGGCACCAGATACAGCTCCCGGAGCGTGCGCTCGTCCACCTGGGAGTCGATGGTGTTGCGCTCGAACTCGGAGTCGTTAGCCACGAAGTGCTTGGGCGTGGTGGCCACCCCTCGAGCCTGCACCCCGCGTACGAACGCGGCGGCCACCAACCCAGACAGAATTGGATCCTCGCTGTAGCACTCGAAGTTCCGTCCCCCCAGCGGGTTGCGGTGCAGATTGATGGTGGGGGCCAACAGCACCCGGCATCCCTTGGCCCGGGCCTCGTCGCCCAGCACCCCGCCCAGCCGCTCCACCAGCTCGGGATCCCAGGTGGCCCCCAGCACCGCCCCGGCCGGAATGCAGGCTGTGGCCGTCCCGGTGCCCAGCAGCCCGCCGCCTCGGGCCCCATTGGGGCCATCGGTCACCCCGATGGCGGGAATGCCCGCCTCTGGGAAGCTCTTGGTGGTCCAGATGGCCTCACCGGCCACCAGGTCGGCCTTCTCCTCGATGCTCAGCGCAGCCAGCTGCGATTCAACGGATTCCGACATGGACTTAGCGTCTCACACTGGATTGGCCGCCCCGCAGTCCACGCCGAAGGAGGGCGGTCCCAGAGGGGAAGGCCACCATGATCACCACCGCCGAGGCCGCGTAAGTGGCGATGACCCAGATCCAGGCTCGCTGGAATCCGCCCAGCGGGTCGCCGCTGGGTGCGGAGTTGAACAGGGCGATCACCACGGCGATGCCCAGGGCGAAGCACACCTGTTGAACGGTGCGGGTGGTGGCGTTGGCGATGGCGAAGCGGGGCGGCGGAACATCGCTCATGGCCGCGCTGACGAACGTGGCGATGGACAGTCCCACGCCGATGCCCAAGATCACGTTGGCGGGAAGGAATACCGAGAAATAGGCCGACGACTCCCCAGCCCAAGCCAGCAGCAAAGCGTAAGACAGCCCGCACAGCACCACCCCCGAGGTCAGCAGCCATCGGTGCCCCCAGCGGTCGGCCATCCGCCCGATGGGAACCGACAGCGCTGAGGCAATGATCGGCCCCGGCGTAAG
Source organism: Acidimicrobiia bacterium (assembly GCA_022822905.1). Taxonomy (GTDB): domain Bacteria; phylum Actinomycetota; class Acidimicrobiia; order Acidimicrobiales; family Bin134; genus Poriferisocius. Next base: position 142,023 of record JAJDYE010000029.1, read on the forward strand.
ACCGAGCCCAGCCTCCAGCACAGTGAGGCCCCACAGGTCTTGCAGCAGCAGCGAGCTCATCAAGAACCCGGGCACGAACCCCAACGCGTACAAGCCGAAGGAGGCGGTGGCCGCCGAGAACGAGCGATAGCTGAACAGGCTCAGGTCGAGCAGCGGGTTGGGGTGCGAGCGCGACCGCCAGATCACCAACGGCAGCAGCACGACAGCGATCGAGGCGAAGGCAATGATGCGCTTGTCGTCGTAGCCCCACCCCTCGCCTTGGACGATGGCCACCATCACCAACGCCAGGGCCAAAGTGCCCATAGGCACCCCCACCACGTCGAGGCGGCCCTCGGTCTCTTCGTCGCGCGACTCCCGCACCAGCCGGGCGGTGGCCAAGAAAACCAGGGCGGCGATGGGCAGGTTGACGTAGAAGATCCACCGCCAGCCCAGGCCGTTGATCAAGAGCGCCCCGATAGTCGGGCCGAATGCCGCTCCCAGCGCGCCCATCGCCCCCCACATCCCGATAGCCGCCGAGCGGCGGGACACCGGGAACTCGGGCAGAACCATGGCCAGCGACGACGGCATGATCAGCGACCCGCCCAACGCCTGCACCACCCGGGCCGCGATCAACACCTCCACTTGGGGCGCTATCCCACAGAACAGCGAGCCGACGGCAAAGATGGCCAGCCCGAGATTGAATATCTTGCGCCGGCCCCGTCGGTCGGCCAAGCGCCCCGAGAGCAGCAAAAACGACCCCACTGTGATGGAGTAGCCGCTCACAATCCACGACAGCGCGGCGCTGGACGCATTCAGGGACTTCTGGATGGAGGGAAAGGCCACGTTGACGATGGAGACGTCCACCACCACCATGAACGCCGCCGCAGTGGCCGCCCCCAGGGCCAGCCAGGAGCGGCGTTCAACCGGCTCTACCACAGGCTGCCTTCCATCGGGGCCACGCTAGTGGCCCACCTGCAAATGGACGGAGTGTCGAAATCATCGGTGTCTCGCCCCTTCACTATGCTGAGCTTCACCGCACACCCAGGGGGACGAGATGATGACGTACGACACGATCATTGCCGGTGGAATGGTGATCGACGGGACCCGGGCTCAGCGGCTGCGGGCCGACGTGGGCATCAAGGACGGCAAGATCGCCAAGATTGGCCGGCTGCGGGCCTCTGATGCCGATGAGGTGCTGGACGCTGACGGGATGATCGTGGCCCCCGGCCATATCGACCTCCACACCCACTACGACGCCCAGCTCTTCTGGGATCCGTACTGCACATTGTCGGGCTGGCACGGGGTGACGTCGATAGTCATCGGCAACTGCGGTTTCGGGTTCGCCCCGGTGGCCCCCAAGGACCGGGAACGGGCCATGCTGACCATGACCCGCACCGAGGCCATTCCCTTCGACGCCATGGCCGCGGGCATGCCTTGGGACTGGGTCACCTATCCCGAGTTCTTGGATGCGGTAGACCGCACCCCAAAGGCGGTCAACATGCGGAGTTTCTTCCCGCTGAACCCCGCGCTCAACTGGGTACTGGGCTACGAGCGGGCCAAGGCCGGCGAGATGCCCACCGACGAGGAGCACGCCCAGCTCCGGGCGCTGCTGCACGAGGCCATGGACGTTGGCGCCGGCGGCTGGTCAGTGCAGCGGCTGCGAGACTCCAACGTCCAGCGCGACCACGACGGCAACCCAATGAATACCGACGTGATGCCCAACGAGACGCTGTTCCAACTGGCTGAGGTTCTGGCCGAGCGCAATCAGGGGTTCATCCAGGCCACCTTCGCCCCCGACCCCGCCGACGAGACCCGCACCGAGCACCGCCGCACCTATGAGCGCCTGGCCGACATCAGCGGCCGCCCGGTGCTGTTCAACGTGATCACCCCCAACGCTCAGCGCCCCGAGCAGCACCTCAAGCAGATCGAGTGGGTGGAGAACTGCCGGCTGCGGGGCCTGCCGATCTACGGCCAGGCTGTGACCACTGACGTGGGACTGGCCTTCACCTTCGAGGAATGGAATCTCTGGGACGACATGGAGGCGTGGCGGGAGGCCACGCTGGGCACGGTTGAGGAGCGCCGGGCCAAGCTGGCCGACCCCGCCCGCCGTCCGGCGTTGCGGGAATCCGAGTCGATTGCCGTCACCTGCCCGATCGCCGACATCGTGCTATTGGAGACCGCCAACCCGCAGTACCAGCGCTACGCCGAGACCCGGGTGGGCGACATCGCCGCCGATCTGGGAGTCCACCCGGTGGACGCCATGCTCGACATCGCGGTGGCCGACAACCTGGCCGCCACGTTCTACGCCAGCGGCTCGTTCAACAACCCGGACCACCTGGTCGACCTGTTGAACTACCAGTGGGCGCTGCCCGGCGTGTCCGACGGTGGAGCCCACACCCGCTTCCTCACCGCCGGCCGGTGGCCCACCGAGTTGCTCATCAATGGCGTGCGCGACCGGGAGATCATCTCGCTGGAGGACGCCCACTGGCGCATGGCCGGGCTTCCTGCCCAGTGCGCCGGGTTCACCGACCGGGGAACCCTGACGCCGGGCCAGGCCGCCGATGTGATCGTGTACAACCTCGACAGCCTGGCCATCGGCCCGAGCGAGAAGGTCCACGACATGCCCGCCGGCGAGTGGCGCCGAGTGCAGCGGGCCTCGGGCTACCACTACGTGCTGGTCAACGGCGAGGTCACCATCCAAGAAGACAAGGAAACCGGCACCTCCCCCGGCCGCCTCCTGCGCGAGCAGTAATTGACTGAGATTTACTGACAATATTGAAAACGTCAGTTTTCCAAGTAGGGTTCAGACGCGCCGCGGGTCCCCGTCCGGCGCCTACGGGCAAAAATGCTCTGACCACCGCCGGATCGGGGACCCGTGGCCACTGTATCGGGTTGCCGTTACGACGACAACGGATTTGGCGTCAAGGTGGGGCAGTCTTTCCATAGGAGGTCGAGGGCGTAGTAGTCGCGGGCTGAGGCGGTGAAAATGTGGACCACGAAGTCGCCGTAGTCCATCAGCACCCACTCGTAATCCGACAGTCCCTCGATGCAGATGGGCTTGGGGCCGCCACCGAGATCCACTGCTTCCTCGATCCGCTCGGCCAGCGCCCGCACGGCCCGGGTGTTGGCACCGCTAGTGATCACGAAGTGATCGGTGATTACCAGTACGTCGCCCACATCAATGATGACTGTGTCAGCGCCGGGACCTTCTTCCGCCGCGGCCGCTGCGGCCTTTACCCAATCCCACACGACCGCTTTGTCAGCGGTGCTGACGCTCATGTGGCGATCACGTCATTGTCCGCAATTGTCGTGGGGCGGGCTTTGCGCTCATGCAGGCATCACGCTCTCACTCTAACCATCTCCCGTCAGCAGATGGGAGAAATCTGCGCCGAAGGTCACCGTGATATCAGCGGAGGCATTGGGCAGCTCTTCGGCGATGGCCGATCCGGTGCCCAAGGCGTCTCGGTAAGCCTCGGCGTGGGCGGCGAAGCCAACATCGTGATAGGCGACTTTGGTGGTTTCCCATCCGAACTCCGCGGCATTTCCGATCCGCGTGATCTGCGCACCGGCCCGGCTGAGCTCTCGGGCCGCAGTCTTGGTGAGCTCAAGGTCTCCGACGCCGTTGAGCAGCCGAACTCTGGGCAAGCTCCCGCTCGAAGCCGAGATGGGAAACGGGATGACCTCCCTCACCTGCCTGCCAACCCGCTCCGGATTCACTACCACTGCCCCACTGTCATCGACCCCCCCGATGATCGTGCTCATGAACACCTCACCCGCAGCGAGGGCCCGCCCGAATCGGCCCATCCCTCGATCAGTCTCGCCAGGAATGACGTTGGGCGCGGTCGACTCCCCTACCTGCCTCAGCCAACCCCCCCAGAACGACAGGTGACGAGACAAGGCATCGAACGGCGACTCGCCCGGACTGCGCCCTGCCAAATAAGGCCCGACATCGGCTGCGGCCAAGTTCACCAGTCCGGCCCCGAACCGGGTCTCCCCATCAGGCCCAACGAGCGGAACAGCACTGATGAAGGCAATAGGCTCCACCGCCGACACCAACGCCGCCCAGCTGCCATCGTCCACCACCTGCGTCTCGCCAGGACGGACATCTAACAACTCGGCAATCGAGTCGGCTACTCCCGCGCTGGCCGACTCGACCCAGAGTTCGCTTATCGACCCTCCAGAGGTCAACGTCTCAGGGGGAATGAACAGAACCGCCCCTTCGACTCTGGGGTCAGTCAGCGCCAGCAGTGTGACCCCGTGGAGAAGTTCGCCGTTGGCATGGATCAATAGCAGCGTGGGCGTGGGGTCTACAAAAGCCTCGTATCCGGGGGCGGCGGGATCGACCGGGGTATTCACCTCCGTGCCGTCGCTGCTGCTGGAAATGGCCGACCACCCCAGCCACACCAGCAGCGGCACCGCGGCGGCTAGACCCAACACCAGCAGCGGCCAGCCCCAGCGCCACCAGCGTGGCGACCCCTTCCTCGGCGCCGCGCCACCGGCGCCTGGCGTGGAATCACCCATACAGCCTCTTTTGGCGGCAGTAGGCCAGCGCCGCGGGAGGGACCAGGCCGTCGAGCGGCTGGCCGGCGTCAGCCCACGCCCGCACCTGAGTGCTGGACAAGTCGACCAGCGGACAGTCCACCACCCGGTGGGCTACCGGCGGGCGCTCCCCCATAGCACCAGGCCGGTCCACTACCACCACTTCGGCCATCTCGGCCATCTCCTCATAACGGTGCCAAGTGTCCAGGCCTCCGGCGGCGTCGCTGCCCAGAATGAGGAACAGGGAGCCATCGGGGTCGGCGGCCCGGTAGGCCTCCAGAGTGTCCACCGTGTAGGTAAGCCCACCCCGGTCGATCTCCACCGATGAGGCCGCCACCCCGTCAATGCCCTCAACCGCAGCCTCCACCATGGCCAGTCGATCCTGAGCGGGACTGAGCTGGGGTCGGTCCAGCTTTTGCCACGGCTCGTGAGCTACCACCAGATCAACCCGATCGAGCTCTAGCGCTGCCCGCACCCGAACGGCAACCGCGATGTGACCGACATGTACGGGGTCGAACGTGCCCCCGAAAATCCCGATGTGGCTCACAGTTTGCAGTGTACGAAACCTAGGGCCAGTTCCTTGTTACCCCCCGAGCAGCCGCGAGCCGAATAATTCGTGCGGGCATCAGTGCAACCCAACGGTAATTTCGCGAGTCAATAGTGAAAGGCAACCGGGAACAAATGAGGGGGCAAATCGGTTGCAGTTCATGAAGACAACAAGACAGGAAAAAATGGACGATTCAACAGGCCAATACCTCAACGCAATCGGCTTGGTGCCGCTCCTCACCAAAGAAGACGAAGTAAGGCTTGCCCAAACAATCGAGCAGGGCCGCGAGGCTCAGGCTCGATTGGACGCCGGAGAAAGCAATCCCCGGCTGCACACCCAAGTGCGGGAAGCAGCCAAGGCCAAGGAACGCTTCATTCGAGCCAACCTTCGCTTGGTGGTGAGCGTGGCCAAGAAATACCCCCTGCCCACCGGCATGGAGCTGCTCGACCTGGTCCAAGAGGGAAACCTGGGCCTAGACCGGGCAGTGGAGAAATTCGACTGGCGCAAGGGGTTCAAGTTCTCCACCTACGCCACGTTCTGGATCCGCCAGTCCATCGGCCGGGCCCTCGATCAGAAGGCCAATCTGATCCGGCTGCCCGGAGAGCGGGCCGCCAGCCTGCGGGCTGCGGTGCGCCAAGCCACTGGGGGTGGTGAAGAGCTGGACTCAGAGCACGCCCTGCTCCATCGGCTCACCTCGCTCACATCGTTGAACACAACGGTGGGCGACAACAACAACAGCGAACTTATGGACCTTCAGCCCGATGGCGGTCCAGGCCCCGAAGACCTAGTGCTGGCCGCTGACCGGACCGAAACCCTGGCTGAGCTGCTCGGCACACTGGACGACCGGTCTCGCTTCGCCCTGGAAATGCGCTACGGGCTCATCGACGGCCAAAGGCACAGCTACCGGGAGATCGGCGAGGTCCTCGGACTCACCTCGGAGGCGATACGCCGCATCATCGGGCGATCGCTGGACATGGTGCGGGACCGAGCCGAGCTATTGGACATCGACGCCGCTTAGGGGTCCGTCTGTCTAATTGGTTTTGCCCCATGGGCGGCGACAGGCGACGATTTTGCTATGAGTTCGGCCCCAGTCGAGGCGGCAGGCATGCCTAGGACCGCTTGGCATCCCGCGTCCTGGCGCGACCGACCCGCGGCCCAACAGCCGCAGTGGCCCGACCAGGCCTCGTTGGACCAGGTTCGCAAGACCCTTGCCGGCCTGCCCCCTCTGGTCTTCGCCGGAGAGGCCCGCCAGCTCCAAGCCCAACTCGCAGAGGCCGCCGCGGGCCGGGCATTCGTGCTCCAGGCTGGGGACTGCGCCGAGTCGTTCGACGACATGAGCGCCGACAACATCCGCGACAAGCTGAAGGTCATCTTGCAGATGGCGGTGGTGCTGGCCTTCTCCGCCGGCGTGCCCACGGTGAAAATCGGCCGGATCGCCGGCCAGTTCGCCAAGCCCCGTTCGTCTTCCACCGAGGTGGTGGACGACGTGGAGCTGCCCTCCTTCCGAGGGCACATGGTGAACGATGCCAGCTTCTCCGAGGATTCTCGCGCTGCTGACGCCGAGCGCCTGGTGAGGGCCTACCACCAGTCGGCCTCCACACTCAATCTGTTGCGGGCGTTCACCAAGGGGGGTTACGCCGATCTCCGCCAGGTACACATGTGGAATCAGGAGTTCATTGCCGCCAGCCCTGAAGGGCGGCGCTACGAGCGGGTGGCCGACGGCATCGACTCCGCCCTGCGATTCATGGCCGCCTGCGGGGTATCCACCGATGCGCCGGAGCTGCACCAGGTTGACTTCTACACCAGCCACGAGGCGCTGGTGCTGGACTACGAGGAGGCCCTCACCCGGGAAGACTCCATCACCGGCCAGTGGTACGACTGCTCGGCCCACATGCTGTGGATCGGCGAGCGGACTCGCCAGCTCGACGGCGCCCATGTGGAGTTCATGCGGGGCATCAAGAACCCGCTGGGTTGCAAGCTCGGGCCCACCACATCGCCGGCTGAGGTTCTCGAGCTGTGCGAGGTTCTCAACCCGGATCGCATACCCGGCCGACTCACCCTCATCAGCCGCATGGGCGCCAAAAAGGTGTCCGATGTGCTGCCTCCGCTGTTGGCTGCGGTGCGCGATGCCGGCCACCCGGTGCTATGGGAATGCGATCCCATGCACGGCAACACCTACACCACCGCCGGCGGGCGCAAGACCCGTCACTTCGAGGACGTGATGGCCGAGATCGACCGCTACTTCACCGCCCATGCCGAGGCTGGCACCTGGCCGGGTGGCATCCATGTGGAGATCACCGGGGATGACGTGACCGAATGCGTGGGCGGGGCCGAGGCCATCAGCGACGACGACTTGGAACTCCGTTACGAGACCATGTGCGATCCCCGGCTCAACGGCCCTCAGAGCCTCGAATTGGCCTTCCGACTGGCCGAGCGGCTCAGCGACTGACGCGGCGACAATTTCCTTTTTCGGATAAATCAGATCAAATCACTCGGGATTTGATTTCAGGCCGCTACCCTGATAAACAACTAATCGGATCAAAGTAGTCCGATTTAGTTCCCCGCCTGAACCCCACCCAAATCCCATACACCGAAGAAGAGAGCCCGATGGTCACGGTCCAGATCGACAACACCGCGGTAATCGACCCGGCCCAGCAGGCCGACATCGACAAGTTCGAGCGGATGCTGGCTCGCTACAAGGCCGGGGAGATCCCTGAAGACGTCATGCGGGTGTTCCGCCTGAACAACGGCATCTACGGCCAGCGCCAGGGCGGCACCAACCAGATGGTGCGGGTCAAGATCCCCGCCGGCATCATCTATCCCGAGCATTTCGAGGCCTTGGCCCACATCGCCCGGACCTATTCCCGGGGCTGGGGCCACATCACCACTCGCCAGAACATCCAATTCCACTATGTGGACATCGAAGACGTCCCCGACGTCATGCGGGTTCTAGCCTCGGTGGGGCTCACTACCCGGGAGGCCTGCGGCGACACCGTCCGCAACGTGCAGGGCTGCCACCTGGCCGGCGCCTGCCCCCACGAAGTGCTGGACATCACTGCCTGGGCCCGGGCCACCGCACTGCACTTCCTGCGCCACCCCTATGCCCAGCGCCTGCCCCGCAAGTTCAAGATCAACTTCTCGGGGTGCGCCACCGACTGCGGCCAGGCGATGTTCAACGACGTAGGCGTAATAGCCGCTACCCGCGAGGTGGACGGCGGCGTGGAGGCCGGGTTCCGGGTGTACGTGGCCGGCGGCTTGGGGGCCAACCCCCATCCGGCTCTGGCCCTGGAGGAGTTCACCTCCCGCGAGGATCTGCTCCCCACCATCGAGGCCTGCCTGCGGGTGTTCGACCACGACGGCTACCGGGACAACAAGCTCCGAGCCCGTATGAAGTGGCTGGTAGAGAAGCTGGGCTTCGAAGAGCTCCAGCGCCGCATCTTCCGGGAGCGCAAGTTCCTGCTGGCCTCCTCCAGCTGGCCCGGCGGGATCCCCGATTTGGTGAGGGTCCACGGCGACGCCCCCGCCGGCCGCCATGCCGAGGTGGAGGCCACCCCGGTGGGCCAAGGGGTTCCGGTGTCCATCGGCGGCCGGGCACCCTACGAGAAGTGGGAGCAGGCCAATGTGGTGCGGGGCGCGGCCAAGGGCACGGTGTCGGCTTATGCCTGGGCTCGGCTGGGCGACATCACCGCCGACCAATTCGACTCCCTGGCCGACATCCAGCGGGAGCTGGGTGCAGAGTGCCGGGTGACCAATCGCCAGAACATCGTTTTCCGCGACTTGAGCGAGCACCAGCTGCCCCGGCTCTTCGAGGCGCTGTCGGCCATCGGCATGGCCGAGGCCGGTGCCGAACTGCTGCGCGACGTGGTGGCCTGCCCCGGCGCCGACACCTGCAACCTGGCCGTCACCCAATCGCGGGGGTTGGCCGACGCCATCGGCAATCGCCTAGACGAAGAGGGCTTGGCCGAGGTGGGCGGTTTGAGGATCAACATCTCCGGCTGCACCAACTCGTGCGGCCAGCACCACGCTTCCGACATCGGGTTCTTCGGGGCTGAACGCCGGGCTCACGGCCGCTCTGCGCCGGGCTACCAGATGCTGCTCGGTGGCTATGTGGGCGACTCGCAGATCCACTTCGGCACCAAGGCCCTGCGTCTTCCCGCCCGCAATGCTCCCGAAGCGGTGGTGCGGGTGGTGCGCCAATTCACCGCCGAGAGGGAGGCCGGCGAAGAGTTCCGCCACTGGTTGGAGCGCAAGGGCGGGTCTCGAGAGGTGGGCAAGACGCTCGCCGACCTGGACGAGTTCCCCGCCCCTGAGGTCGGCCCCGACTACTTCGTCGATTACGACGAGACCGGCCCCTATGAAGCCGTGATCGGCGACTCTGAATGCGCAACCTGAGACGCTCTGCAACTTTCATTCCGATCGGCGACTCTGAATGCGCAACCTGACCGTACCGTCGTTCACCGACAAAGAGTTGGCTGCTCTCAACGAAGATTTCGAGCACCTGCCTGCGGAAAAGGTCATCCAGTGGGGCGTGGACAACTTCTCGCCCCACCTGGCGCTGGCCGCATCGATGACCGACGCGGTGATGATCGACTTGGCCGTGAAAGTGGACCCCGCCATCGAGGTGGTGTTCATCGACACCGGCTTCCACTTCCCCGAGACGCTGGAGACGGTGGAGCGGGTGCGCCGCCACTACGGCTTGAACCTGCGGCTGATGACTGTGGCCCGCCATGACCCCGATCTCTGGAACATGGACCCAGAGAACTGCTGCTCGGCGGTCAAGGCCGGACAGCTCGACCGGGCGCTGGCCGGCAAATCAGCGTGGATGAGCGGCCTTCGCCGGGTGGAGGCCGTCACCCGGGCATCGGCCCCCATCGTGGTGCGCGACTTGCGGGGTCTGGTGAAGCTGAACCCCATCGCCACCTGGACCGACGAGCAGGTGAACGACTACATGGCCGAGCACCGGGTGCCGTTCAATCCTCTGTTGGAGCGGGGCTATCCCTCAATCGGCTGCATGCCCTGCACCAAACCAGTGGCCCCCGGCAACGACCCCCGCTCCGGCCGCTGGGCTGGCACCGACAAAACCGAGTGCGGCCTGCACGATTAGGCGCTTTCGGCCTCTCGATTGAAGTCATCTTCATCCCGGCCACCGCGTAGGGTGTCCGCCATGTCTGCTTTGGATATGTCGCCGAATACCGGGGTCGTGGTCACTGGAGGGGGGTCCGGAATAGGTCGAGCCTGTGCTCGCTCCCTTGCCGAGGTTGGACGACCGGTGTCGCTGTGGGACCTCAACGGCGAGGGGGCGGCCGAAGCGGCGGCCTCCATCTCAGCCGACTGCGGGGTGGCAACCCACTCGGTTGGCTTGGACGTGACCGACAGCGCGGCGGTGGCTGTCGCGGTGACCTCCGCCCGGGAGGCGCTGGGCAGCATCGGAGGCCTGGTCCATGCTGCTGGCATCGTGACCGCCATGGACATCGACCATCTCACTGAAGAGATCTGGGACTCGGTGCTAGGGGTGAACTTGCGGGCCGAGGTGTTCGTGGCCAAGGCCCTGTTGGGCGACCTGCGCAGCCATGAGGGGTCGGCCATTGTGGGAATCGGCTCCATCATGTCGGTGGTGGGCAATGCGACCATCCCGTCGTATACCTCCTCCAAACACGGCGTGGTCGGGCTCACCAAGTCGCTGGCCAACCACCTCGGCCCCGACGGCATCCGGGTGAACGCCGTGTGCCCCGGCTACATCGAAACCGCGATGACGGCCCCGATGATGGCCGACCCCCCGAGCAAAGCCGCCTGCGTGGACAAGTCCCCGCTCGGCCGGGTGGGCGCCCCCGAAGACATCGCCAAGGCGGTTCGCTTCCTGATGTCGGATGAGGCTGGCTTCGTCACCGGCACCACCCTCATCGTCGACGGGGGCGTCACCAGCCACGACTGAGACTGCGTCCCCAATGGAAAGGGCAATGCTGTCATCGGCTCTGGGGCCGACTGATATACCGCTGTTGGAGGAGACCATCTCGGCCAACTTGGCCCGCACCGTGGCAGAGCACGGCGACCATGAAGCGCTGGTGTCGGTTGAGCAGGGGCTGCGCTACACCTACCGAGAGTTCGCCGACGCGGTCGACGAGGTGGCCGCCGGGCTGATGGCCGTGGGCGTGCAGGTGGGCGACCGGGTGGGGATCTGGAGCCCGAACTCGGCCGAGTGGGTACTGGTGCAATACGCCACCGCCCGCATTGGAGCCATCTTGGTGACCATAAATCCGGCCTATCGGGTTGCCGAGTTGGAGTATGTGCTCAACCAATCGGGCATCAGTGTGCTGGTGACGGCGGAGTCGTTCTCCCACAGCGACTACCGGCGCATGATCGAGGAGGTGTGGGACCGGGTACCCGCTCAGCAAGTGGTTTATCTCCAGACCTCTGATTGGGAGGACTTGTTGGATGCTGGAGCGGTGATATCCGCCGACCAGCTTGAGGAGCGCGCCGCGGGCCTTCGCCCAGACGACGCCATCAACATCCAGTACACCAGCGGGACCACAGGTTTTCCCAAAGGGGCCACGCTGAGCCATAGCAACATTTTGAACAATGGCTTCTTCGTGGGCGAGGCCTGTGGTTATACCCCCGCCGACCGGGTGTGCATTCCGGTGCCCTTCTACCACTGCTTCGGCATGGTGCTGGGCAACCTGGCCTGCACCACCCACGGGGCGGCCATGGTGGTGCCCGCGGCCGGGTTCGACGCCTCAGCCGTGCTGCGGGCCTGCGAGGCGGAGCGCTGCACCAGCCTCTACGGGGTGCCGACCATGTTCATCGCCGAGCTGGGCGAACCCGACCTTGACCGCTACGACCTGTCGTCGCTGCGCACCGGGATCATGGCCGGCTCACCGTGCCCCGTGGAGGTGATGAAGCAGGTGGTAGACCGCATGAACATGGCTGAGGTGACCATCGCCTACGGCATGACCGAGACGTCGCCGGTTTCCACCCAAACGTCGGTCGACGACTCCCTCGACAAGCGGGTGGCCACCGTGGGCCGGGCGCACCCCCACGTGGAGGTCCGCATCGTCGACCCCGACACCGGCGAGACCGTTACTCGGGGTGCGGCTGGCGAGTTCATGACCCGGGGCTATTCGGTGATGCTGGGCTACTGGGACGACGAGGCCCGCACCACCGAGGCCGTCGACGAAGAAGGCTGGATGCACACCGGCGACCTCGCGGTGATGGACGACGACGGGTATATCAACATCGTGGGGCGCATCAAGGACATGATCATCCGCGGCGGCGAGAACGTGTACCCCCGGGAGATCGAGGAGTACCTCTACCGCCACCCCGACGTGGTCGAAGTGCAGGTGATCGGCGTGCCCGACGCCCGATACGGAGAGGAGATCATGGCCTGGGTGCAACTACGGGACGAGGTCTCGTTGGACGCCGACGACATCAAAGAGTTCTGCCGGGGCCAGATCGCCCACTACAAAGTCCCCCGCTACGTGAAGTTCACCGACGAGTTCCCGATGACCATCACCGGCAAGATCCAGAAGTACCTCATGCGGGAGAGGTCGGTGGAAGAGCTCGGTTTGGGAGAGGCGGCCAAGGAGCGGCACGCTTGATGGCGTGGGCAAGCAAGTAGGCACAGCCATAGAACTAGCCGGCCACCTAGAGCGCCCGGACTGGGTGCGGCGGATAAACCTGTTTGGAATCGCAGTGGGCGATCCGGCCCGCCTCGTGAGCTTGGATGCCGACGAGATGCTGGCGGTGGCTGTTGAGTCAGTAGGGCTGTCGGACTTCGGCGACGAGCCGGGCTGGGAGGCCGGGTACCGGGCACTGTGCGGTGCGCTTGATGAGAATGCCCAGCTGAATGTGGTGGGGCGGCTCAGCGCCCGGGGGGAGATCATCCGCAACCTGCAAAACCGGCTGCGTCTCGTGCACTACTGGCAGGCCAATCCTGAAGCCCTCGCGGCTGAAGTTTCCACGCCGGTGTTCGTCTCCGGTCCGCCTCGCACCGGGACCACGATCTTGCTGGAGTTGCTGGCGCTGGATCCCAACTTGCGGGGTGTGCGGGGACATGAGGCCCACTTCCCGCTGGGCACGCTGCCGGGAACCGGGGCCGACCCGCTGGCATGCAGCGAGCCCGAGCAGGAGTTCTGGGCCGACATCCAGCCCGAGTTCATGACCATGCACGAGCTGCGCGGCGACCTGCCGGTGGAGTGCATCCACTTCTGCCAACCCGAGTTCCGCAGCTGGCACTGGCCGATGATGCACGCCATCGGCGATCTTGCCGAACGGGGGGTGCCCGCCGACTTTGACGCGGTGTACCGGTGGCACAAGAACTTCCTGCAAACCTTGCAGCACGTCGACGGCGCTCCGGCTCAGTTCCTGTTGAAGTCGCCCGCCCACATGGGAACGCTCCCGGACCTGTTTGCCGCCTACCCCAATGCTCGGGTGATCCTCACCCACCGCGACCCGGTCAGATTCGTTGGGTCGGTGGCCAACATCACCACCACCATGCATTGGATGCGAAGCGACGCGGTGACCCCAAGCGAGAACGGGCCGATCATGTTGTTCGTCTACCAGATGATGATGGGCATGGTGATGGGCCAGCGGGCTTCGGGGGAGGTCCCCGACGACCAGATCGCCGATCTGCTATTCCGCGACCTGATGAGCGACCCGGTTGCCGCGGTGCAGGCCGCCTATGACCGCCTCGGCTTGGAGTTCTCCGACGTGTTGGCCGATGCCATCCCCGCGTACCTAGCTGAGAAACCCAAGGACAAGTTCGGCAAGCACGTCTACGACCCGGTCGCCCTTGGCCTCGACGAGTCCACCATCCGCGCCGGCTTCGCCGACTACATCACCCACCACAACATCCCCTTGGAAGGCTGAGGCGAGCATGGAATCACTGGTCAGGGCGGTCACCCACGTGCAGGTGGCGATCCCGGCAGGAGGCGAGGATGAGGCTCCAGTCTTTTATGGCGGCCTGTTGGGGTTGGTTGAAGTCGCCAAGCCGCCCGAGCTGGCCAAGAGGGGCGGGTGCTGGTTCGAGTTGCCCGAAGGGACTTGCGGGCAGCTGCACTTAGGGGTTGACCCGGACTTTCGGCCGGCCAAGAAGGCCCACGTGGCCTTTGTTGTCTCGGATGTGACGAAGCTCGCCGAGACGGCTCGACCTCAGGGTTACGAAGTGCTCGAGGTTCAGGACGACGAAACCGAACAGGTCTACATCTATGACCCGTTTGGGAACCGCCTAGAGTTCCGCGCCGATGATTGATGCCGCGCCGCTGGACAACCCGGACACGTTTGTCGCTGGGCTGCCGCTGGAGTTGTTGGCCCAGCTTCGAGAGGAAGACCCGGTGCACTGGCTCCCCCACCGCCGGGGCGGGGGGCGCTATGTGGTGACCAGCCATCGGTATGTGCGGGAGTTCAATCGGGACTGGCAGCAGTTCTCCTCTTCGCAGCTGGCTGTTTCGGGGGGCGAGGGTGAGCACCGCGGTCAGGGTGCCATAACCTTGTTGGAGTTCGATCCTCCGGACCACACCGCGCTGCGGCTGTTGGTGAACCGGGGGTTCACACCTCGGGCCATCCGCCGACTGGAAGACTGCGCCCATCGCATCGCCGGGGAGCTGGTTGATGGTTTCTTGGCCAACGGCGGGGGCGACGCCGCCGAGATGCTGGCCGCGCAGCTGCCTTTGCAGGTGACCGGGGAGATGTTGGGCATCCCCGTGGCTGACCGGGCCGACATCTTGGCCTGGACCAACACCGCCATCGGAGCGTTCGACCCCGAGATGTGCCCCACGATGGACGATGCCCGGGCGGCCATGGCCAACTTTGCCGCCTACGGCCAGGCCCACATCTCCCGCCGGAAGGCCGAACCCGGCGACGACGTGTTCAGCAGCCTCGTCCACGCCGAATACGAGGGACGGCGGCTCACTGATGAAGAGCTGGGCGGATGGTGGCAACTGCTGGTCACCGGCAGCACCGAGACCACCCGCAACCTGTTGAGCAGCGGTTTGATGCTGCTGTTGGACCACCCCGACCAGGCCGCGGCGCTGGCGGCCGACGAGTCGCTGCTCGACGGGGCCATCGACGAGATGCTGCGGGTGGTGACCCCGGTCATGCACCACCAACGCCGGGTGACGTCTCCGATGGAGCATGAGAGCGGGGCCAGCTTCGAGCCCGGCCAGATCGTGGATCTGTGGATGACGGCGGCCAACCGCGACCCCGAGGTGTTCGACAACCCTGACGCCTTCGACATCCGCCGCGACGCCAGCGGCCAATTGTCGCTGGGCTCCGGCGGCCCCCACTACTGCCTGGGCGCCAACCTGGCCCGCACCGAGGCCCGAGCCTACTTCTCCGCGCTGGCCCCCCACCTTCACCGCCTGGAGCGGTCCGGCCCCGAGGCGCGGCTCCGCACCACCCACTTCAACAGCCTCAAACACCTGCCGGTGGCGGTGAAATAGAAGAGCCGCCCCCTGGATTGCACCTCTTGAGATGGCGGCTGATTTCGCCGGACCATGACATGATCTTCGAAAGGGAGTTGTCATGAGATTGCAGCTTGCGCTGAACGTGTCCAACCTTGATGAAGCCGTGGAGTTCTACTCCCGCCTCTTCGGCGTAGACCCGGCCCGGCGGCGGCCGGGGTACGCCAACTTCGCCATCGACCAACCGCCCCTCAAACTGGTGTTGTTCGAGGCCGGCCACGAGTGCAGCGACGACGAAGGATGCTTCAACGGCGTTGGCGGCACAATCAACCACCTCGGGGTAGAAGTCGAGACCACTGAGGAAGTCCTCGACGCCGAACGCCGTCTTAGCGGGTCGGGCCTAGCCACCACCGGGGTTGACGACACCCAGTGCTGCTTCGCCGAGAAGACCGAAACCTGGGTCACCGACCCCGACGGCACCGCCTGGGAATGGTACGTCCGCACCGGCGACAGCGAAGTCCTAGAGAACGTGGTGATCGCCACCCGCAGCTGAAACTGGGCCGTTTCACACGAGGTTTTCTACGAAGCCTTCTAGTTGGCGGAGGTTGCGGACTTCGAAGACTCCGTCGCAGTGGACGCCGTATTCGGAGACGATGGAGTCGCCGGTGTCCCAGTAGGCGCCGGGTTCGGGGTTTAGCCAGAAGACTTTGCGGGCCCGGTGCTCGATCTCTTTGAGGATCCAGGCCTGGGAGGCGTGGTAGTTGTTGCGGGCGTCGCCCAGGATCATCACCGTGGTCTTGGGACCGACGTCTTTCCCGTAGCGCTCCCAGAACACCTCGAAGGCGTGGCCGTAGTCGGAGTGGCCGTCCACCCACACCACGTCGGCCTCAGCGTTGACTCGGTGGACGGCCTCGCCGATGTCGTCCACCCCCTCGAAGAAGCTGGTCACCTCGTCGAGGCCGTCTATGAACACAAATGAGCGCACCTTGGAGAACTGGTTGCTGATGGCGTACACCAGATGGAGGGTGAACCGGGCGAAGGCGGCCACTGACCCGCTCACGTCGGCCACCACCATGATCTCGGGCTTGGCCGGACGGGGATAGCGGAACTTGGGCTCGGCGGGCACCCCGCCGTAGGAGAGCGAGTGGCGCATGGTGTTGCGGAAATCCAACGGGCCCTTGCGGCCGTGGCGCCGCTTGCGGGCCAGCCGCACAGCCAGTTTGCGGGTGAGCGGGTAGATGGCCCGGCGAAGGGCCATCATCTCCTCCCGGCTGGCGTGCATGAAGTCCACGTCTTCGGGCAGGGGCTTGCGGAGCGTTTTGGCCATGGCCTCCACTCCCCGGTCGGCCACCAGCCGGCGGCGGATCTCGGCCTCCACCTCCTTGCGGAGCTGGTCTACGCGAGCCTCGAACTCGTCACGCTCCAGCCGCTCCTCCAGGGGAGTGAGGTCGCCGGGGGCGTCCTGGCGGGCCTGGTCCATCAAGCGCTCCAGAACCCCGTCGAGGTCGAGGTTTCGCAGCGTGCGATATAGGTAGTAGGTGCCGCCTACCGGCCGGCCGGGCTCCATGCCGGCGTAGCGCTGCACCGCTTGGCGGGCGATGGCCCGCATGAGGGCGTCGTCGCCCCGCATCAGCGCTTGAAACAGCATCTCGGCCAGCTGCTCGGCCGACATGGCCTCGCCGCCACCCCCACCCTGGCGGCGCTGCTGGCCGTCCATGCCGTCGACGAAGTCGGACAGGTCCATGCCTTCGGGCCACTCGCCATCGATGAGGTCGTATTCGGCCCCCCGCAGCGAGAAGTACACCTCGAACACCGTCTCGAAGGCTCGCCAGTGGGCGTGGTTCTTCACCAGGGTGGCGGCCAACGCGTACTTGAACGCATCCCGGTCTTCAATGGGGATGTGCTGGATTGCCTCCATGGCGTCCAGGTTCTCGGTGAGACTGACCGGCAGCCCCGCGGCCCGCAGCTCGGAGATGAACCCGGCCAGAAGCGCCAGCAGCGGGGAGGTGGCGGGCTCGACCTTCATGGCAGGCTCAGGGCTGAACCGTAAAGGGCTTGCCAGTGAGGCCAGTGACCTTGCGTCTAACCCGGAGGATCACGAGGTTGCGACCGGGGCGGCAAATTCCTCGTCGGAGGAGGCGAACTCCTTCAGCGCCTTTTCGATGTCGCTGCGGTACTTGAGCAGGATGTTCACCGTCTCGGCCGCGGTGTCGGCGTCGATGTGCTCCACTCCTAGCAATACCAGGGTGCGGGCCCAATCCAGGGTCTCCGACACCGACGGGGCCTTTTTCAACTCGATCTGGCGTACCGAACGCACGATGCGGGCCACCTGGTCGGCCAGGCTCTCGCCCACACCGGGCACCTTGGCCAGCACGATCTCCTTCTCCCGGTCGAGATCGGGATAGTCGATGTGCAGAAACAGGCACCGCCGCTTGAGGGCCTCCGACAGCTCCCGGGTGTTGTTAGAGGTGAGGAACACCAGTGGGATCTGGCTGGCGGCCACCGTGCCTAACTCGGGGATGGACACCTGGTAGTCGGACAGGATCTCCAGCAGCAACGCCTCGGTCTCGATCTCCACTCGGTCGACCTCGTCGATGAGCAGCACAACCGGCTCGGCGGCGCGGATGGCCTCCAGCAGCGGTCGGGTGAGCAGAAACTCCTCGGAGAACAGATCGTCCTCGATCTGCTGCCACATGCCCTCGCCCTCGGGATCCTCTCCCTGGCGCTCGGCCTGGATGCGCAGAAGCTGCTTCTTGTAGTTCCACTCATACAGAGCCTTGGACTCGTCGAGACCCTCGTAGCACTGGAGGCGGATGAGCCGGGCGCCAGTGGCCTCGGCCACGCTCTTGGCCAACTGGGTCTTACCAGTGCCGGCTGGACCCTCCACCAGCACCGGCTTCTGCAAGCGCTCGGCCAGATAAACCACCCCGGCGATGCCCTCATCGGCCAGATACTGCACATCGCTCAGGCCCTTGCGCACTGAGTCGACGTCAGCGAAGGAGAAACTCATGGCTGAAGGCTACGTCTCGCTCGATCTAGCCCCGAAATCAGTAAGGGCCTAGCCCCGAATTTGGCCCTCGCCCCGGACCACATACTTGGTGGTGGTGAGCTGGCGCAGCCCCATCGGGCCCCGAGCGTGCAGCTTCTGGGTGCTGATGCCGATCTCCGCGCCGAAGCCGAACTCTTCGCCGTCCACAAACCGGGTGGAGGCGTTGACCAGCACCGCGGCGGCGTCCACCTCGGTGCAGAACCGGTCGGCAGCGTCGAGATCGGCGGTGATGATGGCCTCGCTGTGACCGCTGCCGGTGTCGTTCACGTGGGCGATGGCCTCGTCCAAGCTGTCCACCACCTTCACCGACAGCTTCAGGTCCAAGAACTCAGTGAAGTAATCCGCCTCGGTGGCCTCGCCGATGCGATCCGGCCCCAAAATGGCCCGGGCCGCCTCGTCGCCTACCAACTCGACACCAGCCAGGTCGTCGGCCAGCGGGGGGAGCAGCTCGGCGGCAATCGACTGGTGTATCACCAAGGACTCGGCCGCGTTGCACACCGAGGGGCGCTGGGTCTTGGCGTTGACCACGATGCGACGAGCCATGTCCAAGTCGGCCGAGGCGTCCACGTACACGTGGCAGTTGCCGTCGCCGTCGATCACATAGGGCACGGTGGCGTTTTCCAGAATGGAGGCGATCAGTCCGGGACCGCCTCGGGGGATGAGGCAGTCGATGCTGTCCCGCAGCTGCATGAACTCGGCCGCCGCGGAATGGCTGATATCGCTTACCAGAACCAGGGCATCGCTGGGCAACCCGGCCTTCTCGTACGCGTCCCGCATCACTCCGGCGATGGCCAGATTGGAGCCCAGAGCGCTGGACGATCCCCTTAAGAAGGCGGCATTGCCCGACTTGAGGCACAGACCAGCGGCATCGCTGGTCACGTTGGGGCGGCTCTCATACACGATGGCCACCACGCCCAGCGGCACTCGCACCTGGCTGATTCGCAGGCCGGAGGGCACTACCCAGCCGCCCACGATCTCCCCCACCGGGTCGGCGAGGCCAGCGACCTTACGCAAACCGCCAGCCATTCCCTCCAACCGGGAGTCTGTCAGCCGAAGCCGGTCCACCAGCGTGGCACTCATGCCCGACGCGGTGGCCGCCTCCACGTCGGCCTGGTTAGCCTCCAACAGATCGTCTCGGGCCTGCTCCAGCTGGTCGGCGGCCAACAGCAGGGCGTGGTTTTTGGTCTCGGTATCGGCAGTGGCCAAAACCCGGGCTGCGGCCTTGGCCCGGTCGGCCAACTCGGCCATGGGTATATCGGCGCTCACGGCGCGAGCGTACCCGACTGCACCCGTTGCTCCGGTAGCGTGTTTTGGCATTCCACCGGTTGAACAACGACTCAACGGCCCGATCGACGCTCCGCGGTCTGGCGGCAAAGGGGCGATCCAGAGACAAGACGATGGCTGACACATCTACCTCCGAGCGCCCCAGCGGCAAGGGAGCGAGGCCCGACCCGCCTGGTACCCACAACACCGACGCCCCGCGCCCCAGCGGCAGGGGAGCGATCCTGGTGGGTGCGGGGATTTTCGTGTCCCGCGTTTCGGGTATCGGCCGGGAGGTGGCGGTGGCCGCGTTCATCGGCGCAGGCCGCATCGGCGATGCCTACCGGGCCGCTTTGACCATTCCCCGCCTGCTGCAAAACCTGCTGGGCGAAGGGGTGCTGTCGGCCTCCTTCATCCCCATCTACTCGCAACTGGTGGAGCAGGGGCGGCGCAAGGACGCGGGGCGTCTGGGCGGAGCAGTGTTCGGGCTGTTGGCGGTGGTCACCGGGCTATTGGTGCTGGCCGGGTGGATGTTGGCCGAGCCGGTGGTGTCGCTGTTGTTGTGGCGGCTGTCCGACGACACCGCTGATCTAACCGTGGAGCTGGTGCGGGTGATGTTCGCCGGGATCGGGTTCATCGTGCTGGCGGCGTGGACCCTGGGGGTGCTGAGCGCCCACCGCCGGTTCTTCTTGTCCTTTGCCGCCCCGGTGATCTGGAACGCCGCCCAGGTGGCGTTCATGGTGGGGGCTTGGCTGGTGTGGCACGACGTGGACCCCACCACCCGGGCCTCCGACGTGGCCAAGATGGCGGCTTGGGGGGTCGTGGTGGGCGGCGCCCTCCAATTCTTGGTGCAGGTACCGCTGGTGCTGCGGCTCGTCCCGTCGCTTCGGCTCAGCCTGAACTGGCGGCGCCCCGATGTGCGGACGGTGCTCAACCGGTTCGGGCCGGCGTTCATCGGCCGGGGGGTGGTGCAGGTGTCGGCCTACGTGGACTTGATCCTGGCCGGGCTGCTCGCCGGCGGGGCCATCGCCGCGTTGGGGTTCGCCCAGGTGATCTATTTTCTGCCCATCAGCCTGTTCGCAATGAGCGTGGCGGCCAGCGACCTGCCGGAGATGGCCCGAGAACAAGGCGACCCCGAAGCGCTGGTGCGACGGCTCCAAGCCGGCCTCGACCGGATCGGGTTCTACGTTCTGTACTCGGCGGTGGCGTTCATCACCCTGGGCGGGTTGATCGTGGGGGCGCTGCTGGAACGGGGGCAGTTCAACGGCGACCAGACCGTGCAGGTGTGGTGGATCCTGGCCGCTTACTCCTTGGGACTAGTGGCCTCGGCGTCGTCTCGCCTGCTTCAGAACGCCTGCTTCGCGGCAGGCGATGCCAAAGGCCCGGCCCGGGTGGCGGTTGTCCGGGTGGTGCTGGCCGCCGGGGTCGGGATTCTGCTCATGTTCGGCTTCGACTCTTACGCGGTGGTCAACGGCAGCGTGGAGCGGCTGGGCGACTTCCAGGTGCTGTCAGCGCTGTCGGATGCCGAGCGGGCCGAGGGCGCGGTGCGGCTGGGGGCGGTGGGGCTGGCCCTGGGCAGCACGGTGGCAGCATGGGTGGAGTACGGCATCCTGCGCCATCGGATCCGCTACCTGCTGCGCCGCCGCCAGCCGGTGCGGGGTCCGATGAGACGCCTGGCGGTTGCCGCTCTGTCGGCCGCGGTGCTGGGCGGAGTGCTGGCCTGGGGCTTTGAGCCCCTGCCACTGTTGGTGGCCGCGCCGGTGGCTTTGCTGGTAACTGGAGGGGTGTATGTAATCCTCGGGCGGGGCTCCGGGGTGGCCGCGGCTGAGGAAGCCGCCATCCTGATGGAGCAGGCCATGGCCCGCGTTACGAGGGCAACACGGTCAAGGAATCGCGGTGGATAACCTCGTCGGGCGCTCCAGGGGGCATCTCGTCGGAGCGCAGGCCGACCACCGAATCCATGTCGTCGGATGAGACCTCCATCAAGCCGCGGGCGAACACTTCATCGTCCGGCCCCCGGATATCCACCGCATCACCCTGCTGGAACACGCCCTCAAAGCCGGTAATGCCGATGGCCAGGAGCGAGGCCCCCCGCTCCACCATGGCTCGGCGGGCGCCGGCATCCACCCGCACGGTGCCAGAGGGCACCATGGCGAATCCGATCCACAGCTTGCGGGCGCTCAACCGCTGGGGCTGGGCTGCCACCGTCGTTCCGGCTCCCGGCGCACCGGCCAACGCCTCGGCCACAATCTGGTCGCGTTCGGCGGCTCCGATCACAGTCCGGACCCCCGACAAACTGGCGATACGGGCCGCGGCCAGCTTTGAGGCCATGCCCCCGCTGCCCCGGTCGGTGCCGGCCCCGCCGGCGGCGGCGGCCAGCTCTTCGAGCAGGCTCAGGTCGGTGATCTCCTCGATGATCTGAGCGTCGGCGTCGGAGCGAGGATCGGCGGTGTGGACCCCCTCAGTGTCGGTCAGCAGCACCAGGAGCCCAGCGCCCACCATGTGAGCCACCAGGGCCGAAATGCGATCGTTGTCCCCCCAGCGGATGGCGTCGTCGGCCACCGCGTCGTTCTCGTTCACAATGGGGACCACCCCCAGCTTCAACAGCCGGTTGAGTGTGCGCTGGGCGTGCAGGTATTGAGGGCGCTCCAAGAAATCCCGAGGAGCCAACAGCACTTGGCCACAGATCAGGCCATAGCCGGCCAGGCGCTCCTGGTACAGGGCCATCAACCTGCTCTGGCCCACCGCGGAGAGCGCTTGCAAGGTGACCGAGTCGCGGGGACGGCCCTGGTCGAAGCCGAGAACGGGCAGCCCGGCGCCGATCGCCCCGGAGCTGACCACCACGGCCTGATGGCCGTCGGCCACCGCGGCAGCTACCTCGCCGCTCAGCTTGGCTATCGCCTCGGCTCTGATGGTGCCATCGGCCTCGGTAATCGACGATGTCCCGATCTTGACCACCACGATCACGGCGATGCCTCCTCGCTGAAGTACTCATCGTCGTCGTAGTACTCGAACTCGAAAGCGCCGATCCGGGCGGTGTCGCCCGACTTGATGCCGGCCCGGGCCAGAGCCCGATCCACCCCCAGCCTCTCCAGTCGACGGCGGGCGAAGTCCCAGGCACCAGGGGCATCCAGGTCGGACAACGCCACGGTGCGCTCGGCAGCCCGGCCCACCACCACATAGGCGCCGTCATCGGCCCGCTCCACTCTGATTCCCTCGGGCACCGGCCGGTGGATCACCACATCGTCGGAGCGCTTGGCGCGCAAACCCAGGCTTTCCTGAGCCCGGGCTTCGCGAACCGCGTCGGCCATCGCCCTGATCAACTTGGGGAGGCCAGCACCGGTCACCGCGGAAACAAGCAAGGCCCCCGGCGGAGGATCCAAATGGCCGGCATCGGCTTTCGACCCCACCAGCACCCTGGGCCGCTCCAGCAGTTCGGGCCGGTAGGCACCCAGTTCGTCCAGCAACACCCGCTGCTGCTCGGAAGGCGACACCTCCTCCACCGAGGCCAGATCAATCATCACCACCATGACCCGGGCCCTCTCGGTGTGGCGCAGGAAACGGTGACCAAGGCCGCGCCCGTCACTCGCCCCGGCAATTAGGCCGGGGATGTCGGCCACCACCATCTCGAAGTCGTCGCCAGTACGCACCACGCCCAGATTGGGCTCCAGAGTGGTGAACGGGTAGTCGGCGATCTTGGGGCGGGCTGCGGAGATCCGGGAGATCAGCGTGCTCTTGCCCGCGTTGGGGAATCCGATCAACGCCACGTCGGCCAGCAACTTCAGCTCCAGCCTGAGCCAGCGCTGCTCCCCTGCCTCGCCCTGCTCCGCGAATGCCGGGGCGCGATTCTGATGGGTGGAGAACCGGGTGTTGCCCTGACCGCCTTGGCCGCCCGCGGCCGCCAGCCAGCGGGCTCCGTCGGCGGCAAGGTCGGCCAGCGGCTCCCCTTCTTGGGACTTGACCGTGGTTCCCACTGGAACCCGGACGATAGCGTCCTCGCCCGATGCGCCGTGACGACGCTTGCCCTGGCCGTGGCGACCGCTGTCGGCCCGGCGATGGGGGTGGTCTTTGAACGCGATCAGCGAGGCCACATTGTGGTCGGCCACCAGCCAGACGCTGCCGCCGTCGCCGCCGTCGCCTCCGTCGGGACCCCCCTTGGCCACATGGGCCTCACGGCGAAACGACACACATCCCGCGCCGCCGTCGCCACCTCGCACATTCAGGCCGCACTCGTCAACGAACTGGGACATTGTCTGTCTTTCCGCAACCGCCTGAGTCGAGCGGCCGACAGCCGCAAGGAGGGCGATCAGCCGGGAATGACGTCGACGAGCTTGCGGCGCCGCCGACGGCCAAACTTGACCCGCCCGTCAGCGGTGGCAAACAAGGTGTCATCGCGGCCGCGCTGAACGTTTTCGCCAGGATGGATGCGGGTACCCCGCTGGCGCACGATGATCGAACCGGCGGTTACCTCCGTGCCATCGAACACCTTCACCCCGAGGCGCTTGGGGTTGGAGTCGCGGCCGTTCCGGGTTGAGCCGCCGCCTTTTGTCTTGGACATCGTTCGCTCCTCTACGCCTTGATCGCCGTGATCTGAATGCGGGACTTGCGCTGGCGATGGCCCCACCGCCGACGCTGGTTGCTCTTGTTCTTGTAAGTGAAACCGTTGATCTTGCGGTCTTTGACCGAGTCCACCACTGTGACGGTGACCTTGGCCTTGCCGAGCTGATCAGGGGCGGCGGTCACCGAGTCGCCGTCCACCAACAACAGCGGGATCAGCTCGACCTCAGCCCCGGGTTCGCCCAGCAGCTCCACATCGAGGATCTGGCCCTCTTCAACCTTGTACTGCTTTCCGCCGGTGCGGATGACGGCATACACCTGTCCAAGGCTACCCGTCTCGACGGGTTCTTACTAGCTGTCGGTCGAGCTCCAGGCCCCGCCCCTCGCAGGTGGGGCAGACCGAAGAGCACGACTCCAGCAGGCCCTCGCCAATGCGCTTTCGGGTCATCTCCACCAAGCCCAATTCGGAGATGTCCAGCACCTGGGTGCGGGTCTTGTCCCAAGCCAGGGACTCCCGGAATACCTTCATGAGCTCTTCGCGGTTGCCCCGCTTCTCCATGTCCACGAAGTCGATCACGATGATCCCGCCGATGTCGCGCAACCGAAGCTGCCGGGGGATCTCCTGAGCCGCCTCCAGGTTGTTGCGGAACACGGTCTCCTCCAGGTTGGAGTCGCCGACGTTCTTGCCGGTGTTCACGTCGATGACGGTGAGCGCTTCAGTGCTCTCGATGATCAGCGATCCGCCACCCGGGAGCCACACCTTCTTGTCCAGAGCCTTGACGAACTGCTCGTGTACGTGATGGCGCTCCAACAAGCTGAGATGCTCGCTCTCGGCGTCGTAGTACTCGAGCCGCTCCACCAGTTCGGGGGCCACGCTGGACACGTAGTCGTGTACCTCGTCGAACAGGCGGCGATCATCGATGTGGACCGACCGGAAGTCCTGATTGAACTCCTCCCGGATGACCCGAACCGCCATCTCGGGCTCCCGGTAGAGCAGACCGGGCACCTTCGCCTTCTTGGTCAGGGCCTCGATCTCCTCCCATTGCGACACCAGCCGCTTCACGTCGCGCTCCAGTTCCTCAGCGGTGATCTTCTCGGCGGCGGTGCGCACGATGATCCCGTGCTCTTCCGGCTTGCACCGGTCGAGCACCTTTCGCAGCCGCTTGCGCTCCTTGTCAGTAAGCCGCTTGGAGATGCCGTAGGTCTTGGAGTTGGGCACCAGCACCACGAACCGGCCCGGCAGCGACACCTCCTGGGTCAGCCGGGCCCCCTTGTGGGCGATGGGGTTCTTGGTGACCTGGCACATGATGGTCTGGCGGGCCTCCAAGAGGTTCTCGATTCGGGGCGAACCGTTCGAGGTCTCCACATCGTCGGGGTCGAACACCACATCGCCCCGGTACAGCACCGCATTCTTGGGAGTGCCGATGTCCACGAAGGCGGCCTCCATGCCGGGCAGCACGTTTTGGACCCGACCCAGGTAGATGTTGCCGTGGATCTCCCCGACGTCGTCGGCCGGACGGGACACGTAGTGCTCAATAAGCGCACGGCCCTCCAACACTGCGATCTGGGTGACTTCCGGGCGGACTTGGACCAGCATCATGTAGCGGCCCACCGGCCGGCCCTTGCGACGGCGGCCCCGTCGGCGTTCCAGAGTCTTCTCGTCCAGCTCTACCGGACCGTCCGATACCCGGTGCTCCACCGGCTGCACCGGACGGCTGCCTCCTCCGCGGCCCCGCCCGCCTCGACGGCGACGGCGCTTGCGACCTGATCCGGAACCGCTCCCGCCGGAGCCTGAGCCTGAACCTGAGCCCCCGCCGGAGCCTGAGCCCGAGCGCGATCCATTCCCGCTCGGCGCGGGTCGGGAATCGCCAATCTTGGGACGGCTGTCAGAAGGCGGTGGAGCGGGGCGAGTATCGCCGATCTTCGGCTTACCGCCAGAAGAAGCAGGCGCGGGGCGAGTATCGCCGATCTTTGGGCGACTTTCGGTCATCTCTGTAGTCCTTTCTCATTGCACACCAACCGGGGTGTGCTGAGCAGGGGCTGCGCCGACCATTAGCGGCTCCAAGCGGGCGCCATCCTGCTCAATCCATTGACGAGTGCGCTGAATCAGCACCGGGCGGTACTGCGGTTCAAAAACAGTCAAGAGCTCCGACGGTCGAGCTGCCCGCGGTTGGGTGCCCAGAGTGGCCAAAAGGCGAACCCCCCGACTCGTCGATTCACCGACCTCCAATGCCCGTATCTGAGGGGCGAGGTCGTCGGTGATCTGCTGTCCCTTGCGTTCTCGCGTAATCACTATCGTAGCCGCACCGCGCACCCGATCTACCCATTCGGCGAGATCGTCGGCGGTCACGTCGATCAGCTCGATGTCCCAATCGCAGATGGTCACCGCCTGCTGCAACGACATCGCGCCGGGCAATAGCACCGATCCCCCAGTGGCGGCGATCCCGTCCGGCAACACGCTGACCAGGGCATCCAGCACGTCTGGCACCGCGACATCGGCGCACTTGAAGTCGACGTCCAGATACTCGGCCTCCGACTCATAGCCGGTGGCCAACGCCAGTCCGAAGTGCAGCTTGGCCCGGGGCGAGAATCCCTCGGTCTGAGCCACCGGCAGCCCAGTTCGCCGCAGTGAGCGCTCCCAGATCCTGGCCACATCCCGATGGCTGGTGAACCGGATACGCCCCGCTTTGCTGTACCGCAGCCTAATCCGGGTGCGGGGTGCTTGATTCGGGTTCACGATGAGGCCCTTTCGCCAACGCCGGAAAGCTGCACCTCCACCGCCCGGGGGGGCTGGTAGCCAGTGGGAACTTGACCAGTGCCCTGGCTGCCCCCGGCCGGCGGCACCGCAGAGGCCACGATGTGCTCGATGCTGTAGCCGGTGCAGGCCCCGCAGTCGTAGCACGGGGTCCACCGGCAGTCCTCCAGGCCCACCTCGTTGAGGGCATCCCGCCAGTCCTGCCACAAGAAATCCTTGTGCAAGCCCGCCGATATGTGATCCCAGGGCAGAACCTCGTCCTCTGTGCGGTGCCTATGCACATACCAGTCCACCGACAGGCCGTGTCGGTCCATGGCCTGCGTCCAGCGGTCGTAGTCGAAGTGCTCAGACCATTCCTGGAACGTGCCCCCCTGTCGCCACACCTCCTCGATAACCCGCCCGATGCGGCGGTCGCCTCGGCTGGCGATGCCCTCCACCAGGCTGGCCTTGGGATCGTGCCACTTCATCTGCACACCCCGGTTCCGCTTGATGTCGTCGCGCAGCAAGAAGATCTTGCGTTGCAGCTCGGACACCGTGTTCTGGCCGAACCACTGGAAGGGGGTGAACGGCTTGGGCACGAACCCGCCCAGCGACACCGTTACCGAGGGGTTCTTGGTGTGGGCCCGGCCCAGCTCAACGCAGTTGCGGGCCAGCTCTCCGATGGCCAGAGTGTCCACGTCGGTCTCGGTGGGAAGCCCGGTGAGGAAGTAGAGCTTCATGCGCCGCCACCCCTGGGAGAAGGCCGATTCCACTGCTCCGTAGAGATCCCGCTCGTCGATGAGCTTGTTGATCACTTGGCGCATCCGCCACGACCCGGCTTCGGGAGCGAAGGTCAGGCCAGTGCGCCGGGCCCGCTGGATCTGGGCAGCCAGCCCCACGGTGAAGGCATCCACCCGCAGACTGGGCAGCGACACCGACACCTCGCCGGCACCGCAGTCCATGGTGGCGGACACCACCTCGGTGATCCCGCTGAAATCGGCGGTGGACAGCGAGGTGAGCGCCACCTCGTCATAGCCGGAGCGAGCCAGACCGTCGGCCACCATGGTGCGGACCTGCTCGGCGGGCCGCTCCCGCACCGGACGGGTGATCATCCCCGCCTGGCAGAACCGGCATCCCCGGGTGCAGCCTCGGAACACCTCCACGTTGAGCCGATCGTGAACCACCTCGGTGAGCGGTACCAGTTGCCGCTTGGGGTAGGGCCAGGCGGCCAGATCGGCCACGGTGCGCTTCTCCACCACCGCGGGCACATCGGCGAACCGAGGGGTGATCGAAACCAGTGCGGGGCCGTCGTAAACCACGTCGTAGAGCGATGGCACGTATACGCCCTCCACCGCGGCCAAAGCCCGCAGCACCGACTGGCGCGACCTCTTGCCCGCCCGCTTCCAGTCGCTGATCGCGGCGTTGATCTCGGAGACCACCTCCTCGCCATCGCCCAGCACGAAGAAGTCGACGAAGTCGGCTAGCGGCTCGGGGTTGTAGGTGCAGTGCCCCCCCGCGCCGATCAGCAGATCGCCATCGGCCCGCTGTTCGGCTCGCACCGGGATCCCGGCCAGGTCGATGCAGTTGAGCAGGTTGGTGTACACCAACTCGGCCGACAGGTTGAACGCCAGCACGTCGAAATCTCCGGCCCGACGATGGGTGTCCACCGAGAACAGCGGCAGGCCCGCCGCCCGCATCTCGGCCTCCATGTCCACCCAGGGGGCGTAGGCCCGCTCAGCCACCGCATCGTCCCGTTCGTTGAGGATCTCGTAGAGAATCTGGAGGCCCTGATTGGGCAGTCCTATCTCATAGGTGTCGGGATAGGCCAGAAGCCAGGCCACCTTGGACGGATGGTGCTCCGGTTCCACCATGCCGCCTTCGCCGCCGATGTAGCGCGCCGGCTTCGACACTTCGGGCAGCACTAGCTCCAATTCAGGCCAAATGGACATCAGTACCAATCTACCGCCGGCCCCCTGCCTACCAGAACCAGTTCAGACGAATCGCCACATAGCCACCAGGCCAGACCACCTCAGGTAAACCGCCGCATGGCCACCAGACCAGATCACCTTAGGTAAACCGCCGCATGCGGACGTTTAGCACCAAGCCGAGGCCAATGAGGGTGGCAATGGCTGAAGAACCCCCGTAAGACACCAAAGGCAGCGGAATTCCGGTGATGGGGGTGATGCCCAGGGTCATGCCCACCGCCTCGAACATCTGGAACAGGATCATGGCGAAGATCCCCGAGCAGATTAGCGCTCCGAACCGGTCTTTGGCCAGCCTGGCGGCCTGGAGTATCCGCAGCAGCAAGATGGCATAGAGCCCCAAGGTGGTGGCCGAGCCGACAAACCCGAACTCCTCGCCGATCACGGTGAATATGAAGTCGGTGTGCTGCTGGGGCACCAATCCGCTGAGCGTCTGGGAGCCCTCGCCGTAGCCCTTGCCGCTCACCCCGCCGTTGCCGATGGCGATCTGGGCCTGGCGCTGCTGGAAGCCGGCCTCGGTGATGCCGGTGGTGGGATCGACGAAGGTTCGGAGCCGGTTGGTCTGATATTCCTCCAACATGTTGGAGTTCACCATCAGGGTCACCACCGTGACGACGATCAGGGCAATGCCGAGCACCTGGCGAAAGCGGATGCCGCCGATCAGCAGCAACACGAACCCAATGAACACGTAGATGAGCGCGGTGCCCACATCGGGCTGGAGCAGAACCAAGAGTCCGGGCCAAGCCACGATGCCCACGGCAAAAAACACCCGAGGCACGGTCATGTGGTCCTCGTATCGGGACAAGAAGGCCGCCACCGCAACGATCACGGCGAGCTTCTGGAACTCGGAGGGCTGAAGCTGGAAGTCGCCGAACCGGTACCAAGATCGAGCGCCGTTAACCTCCTCGCCCAGAGGGCTCAACACCACGATCAGAGCCAAGAGCCCTGCCACATAGATGGCCATCGCGAACTTGGACAGCTCCTGGTAGGGGAACCAGGCCGCGAACACCATGAACAACGCGCCAGCCACCGCAAACAGCGTCTGGCGCTCCAAGAAGAAGGAGTCGAAGTTCTCTGGATCTCGGCCCCGGGTAGTGCTGTAGATGGCCGCGATCCCGATCGCGGCCAGCCCGGCCGCGGCCAGAACCAGGAGCACATCGATATGCATCCACGGTGCGTACGGACTGCTCCGGGGGTTCATCTCCCGTTCCCGCGGGCGGCGTTCCTCCAAGGAGATAACTGCCATCAGGCCGCTCCCTCCGATTCTGCGGCGTCGACTTCATCTTCGGCCTCGTCTTCACCGATCGTTCCGCCCAGTTCGGCGAGATCGTCGATGGTGCGCACCGCCGGTACCGAGTTGGTGGCGATTGGCTCCAATACCCGGCGAACCGCGGGAGCAGCCACCGATGCCCCGAATCCCGACTCCTCCATGATCGCTACCACCACATACTCGGGATTCGGGTTGGGGCCGAAGGCCACAAACAGCGAGTTGTCCGCTTGGCCTACCACCTCGGCCGTGCCCGTCTTCCCCGCCACCGGCCACTCCTCATGGGGGAAGCCGTAGAAAGCCGAGTGAGCGGTGCCGTCCAGTTCCGCGGTAACCCCGAGCAGCCCTTCGAGGATCGGCACTCGGATGGCGCCCGGCAAGTAGATCTGGCTGAGCACCCGGTCGGCGAACCCCTGGATCACCTCTCCGGTAACCGGGTTCTCCACCCGATCCACCATCTTGGGGGCATACAGCGTGCCGCCGTTGGCGAACGCGGCGTAGCCGTTGGCCAGCTGCAACGGTGTGGCCCCCAGCAAGCCCTGACCAATGCCCAAAACGATGGAATCGCCGGTTCGCCAGGGCTCTCCTGCGGCTTCCGCCACCGACGGGGAGGGCACCCTGCCCCCGCCCTCGCCGGGTAGGGCAATACCCGAAGGCGCTCCGAACCCGAATAGCTGAGCGGTCCGCTGGATTCCCTCCCGGTCGAAGCGATCGGCCCGGTCCATGGTGTCGGCCAAGTAGTAGAAGTAGACATCGGATGACACGATGATGGCCCGGACCAGATCCACCGGCCCATAGATGGCCTCTTCGGCGTTTTGGAAGGTACACGAGGCGATCACGTCCTCCTCGCAAGACGGCACTACGTAAGTGCCGGTGTCCTCGTAGAGGGTGCGAACGTCCAGCACGCCCCGCGGGCCGATTACCCCGCTGTTCAGCGCGGCATAGGCGGTGAACAGCTTGAATGTTGACCCCGGTGGATAGATGCCAGCCAAGGCCCGGTTGTGCAGCGGTTGGTGGTTGGCCGGGTCTTGGAGTTGAGCCCACCGGGACTCGGAAAAGCCGCTCACGAACTCGCTGGGCGAGTAAGTGGGAAAAGACGCCATGGCCAATACCTCGGCGCCGTTGGGATCCAGCACCACAAGGGCGCCGCCGGGGGCCCTGAACGGGGGATCGTTCGGATCATCGGTCTCCTGCTGGCGAGCTTCAGCGAGGCCGGCCAAGAGCTCTTTTTCGGCCAGCGCCTGGACGTCGATATCCAAAGTGAGGTGTACGTCGGCCCCGGCAACGGGATCAACTTGCTCCAGCACCTGCACCGGATCGCCGACGTTGTCCACCTCCAGCCTCTTGAAGCCTGGCGTACCCCGGAGCACCGACTCGAAGGATGCCTCGATTCCGGTCTGGCCGATCTCGTCATTGCGCCGATAGGTCTTGGGATCATCGGCTACCAACTCGTACTGCTCCTCGCTGAGCAAGGAGACATAGCCGAGAATATGAGCGGCCAGGTCGCCATACGGGTATGTGCGGACGCTGCGGATCACGGTGCCCACACCGGGGAACTCGTCGGCCCGCTCAGCCAGAACGATTTCGAAGTTCTCGGTAACGTCGTCGGCCACCGGCACGGAGTCGAGAGGGCCATATCGGGGGTCGTCGAGCGCTTCGTTTATCTCGAATATCTTGGTGAGCCGCCCAGCCTGGCTGATCTCGGTGGCCAGGCGAAGCACCAGCTCTTCTTGCCCTTCCTCGTCGAATTCGGTGTCGTAGGTGAACCGGTCCACCGTCACCACCAGCGACTCCCGATTGTCCACCAGCACGTTGCCGCTGCGGTCGAAGACTCGCCCCCGTGGAGCGGGCTCATAGATAACCCGGACGGTGTTGGATTGAGCCTGGGCCTCAAACTCCTCAGAACTCAAGACCTGGAGGAACCACAGGCGGGCCACCAGCGCACCGAAGGCCAGCAGGGCCAATAAGGCCAGGAAGCTCAACCGCAAGCGAAGAGACTCGGGGCTCAACGCTCTTCACCTAGCAGCCTGGGCCACGACCAGTGCCACAAACCCAGCAAAGGCAGGCTCAGCACCAAGTTGTAGGCCGCGGCCACGATCATGACCGTGTAGAGGCGGTCGGTGTACAGATTGACCTCGCCCAACAACTCCCCGAGCACGGCGTAGACCAACAGCCCGCCCGCGGTGGCCGCCGCGGTGACCAAAACGTTTATCCACCAGGCGCTGCGGAAGATCCGCTCTTCCAATAGTCCAACCGCGTAGCCCCAGACGGTGTAGATGAGCGCAGACAGCCCGAACAGCGTGGGGAGATAGAGATCGATGCCCAACCCGATTGCGAATCCGGCGATTGCTCCCCTCTCCGGTCCGCCCACCAGTCCGGCGGTGACTGCTAAGGCCAGAGGCACCTCGGGAGCAACCCCCAGCACCCGCAGATCGGAGAACAGCGCCAAATGGAGCACCAGCGCGGTTAACAGGAACAACCCGCTGCGAACGTACGCGCCGGCCATGGTCATCAGCCGGCCCTCAACCCGCTGCGAACGTACGCGCCGGCTGTGGTCATCAGCCATCCTCCAGCGGGTCGTAGAGCAGCACGGTGACGAAGCTCAGGCTGTCGGTGTTGGCCGAGGGCGCCACGGTGAGTAGCTGGAGCAGGCGTGCCTCGTCGAAGTCGATATCGGTAACGGTGCCGATGGGAATTCCCGGGGGATAGCGGCTGCGATCCACCCCGCTGGTGACCACCTCATCCCCAACAGCCACCTCGGTATCGATTTCCAGCCCCTTCGTCACCATTAGAGGCTCGCCGCGACCGCCCCCCGAGGCCAGGGCCACGTCTTCGGTGCCCACTACCAGCACCCCGACCTCGAAGCTGGGGTCGGTGAGCAGCGTGACCCGGGAATGCCCTCGGCCCGGATCGCCGTCGATCCTCCCGATCAGACCACCCCTGGTGACCACCGGCATCCCGTTGCGGATCCCGTCTTCAGCCCCGCGGTTGATCTGTACCGAGTACCGGTCGAAGTTCCCCACATTGGCGGTAACTACCTCGCCCACCACGTTGGGGATGTCCTGCACGTAGGGCAGGCCCAGCACATCGAGCAGCGACTCCAAGCGAATGGCCGCGTCGGAGTCCAATATCTGCTGGCCCTCCAGCTTTTGCAGCTCTTGGCGCAGCGCATCGTTCTCGGATTCCAACTCGTCGTAGCCGGTGACTCCGGCCCAGGCGTCGCCCACCGGTTCGAACACCCGATCGGCCCCCGACCGCAGCGGCGAGATCAGATCGGAGAGGGTTTCCTCGGTTCGCTGGAGAGGCTCGAAGTCACGGGCGTCCAGGGTGAGCAGCGTCGCGGAGGTGAGCAGCAGGAAGATGAGCGTGAATCGCGACCGCCCTGTGCGGGTGCCCGTTGCCACGGGGCCGAACCGAGCGATCAGTCGTACGACGACGAGAAGAGGAGCCCCTCAAGCGCGTCGAACTCCTCCAGCGATTGGCCCGAGCCAATGGCAACTGCGTGGAGGGGGTTGGGTGCCAACCGGACCGGCATTCCCGTCTCTTCCTCGATCCGGGGGGACAGGTCGTTCAGCAGAGCCCCACCGCCGGCCAGAACGATCCCCGCCTCCATGATGTCGGCGGCCAACTCGGGGGGAGTCTCATCCAGCGTCACTTTGACCGCGTCGACGATGGAGCGCACCACCTCGGAGATGGCCTCGCGAATCTCAACGGTGGAGGTCACCACCGTCTTGGGCAGGCCGGTGATCATGTCTTGGCCTCGGACCTCGGCATAGCGGTTATCGCTACCGGCCCACGCTGCACCCAACACCATCTTCACTTCTTCGGCCGTGCGGCTGCCGACAGTGAGGTTGTGCTCCTTCTTCAGGTAGGCAATGATGTCTTCGTCCATCCGATCGCCGCCCATGCGGATCGACTGACCGGTGACCACCCCGCCCAGCGAGATCATGGCCACCTCGGTGGTTCCGCCGCCGATGTCCACGATCATGCTGCCCGAGGCCTCCTGTACCGGCAGACCGGCACCGATGGCCGCGGCCATGGGCTCTTCGATGATGTAGACCGGCTTCTTCGCTCCGGCGGAGATCGCTGCCTCCTGCACGGCCCGCTGCTCCACGGGAGTGATGCCCGAGGGAACGCAGATCACCATTCGAGGTCGGATGAACCTCGCCGGAGACACTCTTTGGATGAAGTACCGCAGCATCTTCTCGCAAATGTCGAAGTTGGCGATGACCCCGTCTTTGAGCGGGCGGATGGCCTGGATGTGAGCCGGAGTGCGCCCCAACATCCGCTTGGCCTCAGAGCCCACCGCCAGAGGCACGCCCTCGTGGGTGACCGCCACGACCGAGGGCTCGTTGATCAGGATGCCCTCGCCGCGAACATAAACCAGCGTGTTGGCGGTACCCAGGTCGATTGCGATATCGCGGCCAGCCAGACCGCTGCTGGAAGAGAACCGCCGCTTCACCATGGGGCAAGGTTAGAACAGCCGATCCCGGTTCGCACACCGGCACAGGCGCGGGCCAGGAAGCAGTTCGCACACCGGCGTGAGTAGCAGGTCGGGAAGGAATTCGCACACCGGCAAACGCACGGGCGCATCTCACAATTCGGGGAAGAAGATGGCGATCTCCCGCTCGGCGGAGGCATTGCTGTCGGAGCCGTGAACCAGGTTCTCGGTGATCTCCAGCCCATAGTCGCCCCGAATGGTGCCGGGGGGAGATTCCAGAGGGTTGGTGGCCCCCATCATGGAGCGGACGACGGCATAGACGTCCTCAGGCCCTTCGATCACCAGAGCCACCGACGGTGAACGGCCGATGAATGCCACCAAGTCGGGATAGAACGGACGGTCCACGTGCTCGGCGTAATGGCGGGAGGCCAGATCGGCGTCGATGGCGACCATGCGCATGGCTGCGATCCGCAAACCCCGGTCCTCGAAACGGGACACGATGGCGCCCACCAGACCACGCTCCACCGCATCGGGTTTGCACAAAACCAGCGTCCGATTCACCGCCAGAACCCTACCGATCTCAACCCGCCATTCAACACCGCCAGAACCCTAATGACCCCGAACCCTACTGATCTTGTGATGCCATGTGAAGGCGGGCCGCACCCGCGGTGTAGAGGGAGCCGGTGACTACCACCGCGTCTTCCTCGGTGGACAGGGCCAGCGCCCGGTCCACCGCCTCGCTCACGGTGCCGGCCACCTCGGCTTCGATCCCTCGATTTCGGGCCGCGGCGGCCAGATCAGCAGCGGGCAGGGCCCTCGGCCAATCAGGAGCGCAGCACACCACCAGATCGCAGCGGGCACCGGAGGCGTCGATGGCGGCCAGCATGGCGTCGGGGTCCTTGTCGCTCATCATGCCCACCACCCAGGTGACTGCGCCCAAGACCGTGAACTGGTCGGCCAGCGTGTCCGCCGCCGCCGTCAATCCGTCGGGATTGTGGGCCCCGTCGATCACCACCAAGGGCTGGCGGGCCACCACCTCGAACCGGGCTGGCATCCTCACATCCCCCAAGGCGTCCAAGAGCGGCTCATCCAGCGCCTGA
Organism: Acidimicrobiia bacterium; assembly: GCA_022822905.1. GTDB lineage: Bacteria > Actinomycetota > Acidimicrobiia > Acidimicrobiales > Bin134 > Poriferisocius. The sequence continues at coordinate 177,872 of JAJDYE010000029.1, forward strand.
CCCACCAGGGCTTCGAACCCGGCGATAGCCAGCGCCGAGTTCTGCCCTTGGTGGGCGCCGAACAGACTGACGTAAACCTGCTCGTAGCGGCTATGGGAGGTGCGCACCGAGACCAGTCGCCCGCCCACCGCCGGCTGATTCTCCAGCAACTCGAAGTGCTGGCCGGCTGCCAGCAATTCTCCGGGGTTCTCCTGGGCGGCAATTGCCACCAGCTCGGGGGCCATGGGCCCCAGCACCGCGGTGGCGCCAGGATGGATGATGCCTGCCTTCTCTCCCATCACCTCCCGCTCCCAGCCGGGGCGGCCGTCGGTGTGGTCGCGGCCGATGTTGGTGATCACCGCCACTTCGCTGTTCACCACATTGGTGGCGTCGTAGCGGCCCAGCTTCCCCACCTCCACCACCGCCAAGTCCACGGCCACGTCGGCGAACCAGCGCAGGGCCGCCGAGGTGACCAGCTCAAACCACGAGGCCACAGAGCCAGCCCGCTCCGCGACCAGATGGTGCTCCACCAGCCGCAAGTGCCCGAGAAGTTCGGCCAACTCGGAATCGCCGATGGGGTCGCCGCCCAAGGCCATGCGCTCGTTGATGCGCTCGACATGGGGGCTCGTGTAAGTCCCGACGGTCATCCCCCACGCCCCGGCCAGCGCGGCGATGAGCGCGGCTACCGAGCCCTTCCCGTTGGTACCGGTTATGTGGACTGCCGGGTAGTCGGCTTGGGGGTCACCCAGCGCCTCGAGCAGTTGGCGCATCGGGGCCAGCGACAGGCCGTCGGTATCGCCAGCCGTAGCTTCCAGATTGACGTGGCTGTCCAGCCACGCCTGGAGGTCAGCTAGCTTGGCGCCGGGACCGGTCGGTTGAACGGGCCTTGGCCGCATTGAGCAGCTGGGGGGTTTCCTCGCCGCGGACGGTTGCCGCGCTGACCACACACTGAACCACGTCGTCGCGGCTGGGCAACTCGTACATCACGTCGAGCAGCACCTCTTCCAAGATCGCCCGCAGCCCCCGGGCCCCGGTATTGCGGCTGAGGGCCAACTCGGCCACCTCGGCCAGCGCGTCGTCGCTGATCACCAGCTCAACGTTCTCGAACTCGAAGAACTTGCAATACTGCTTCACCAGAGCGTTCTTGGGCTCCACCAGGATCCGCACCAGCATGTCCCGCTCCAGATGCGAGACCACCCCGACCACCGGCAGGCGTCCGATGAACTCGGGGATGAGGCCGAACTTGATCAGATCCTCGGGCTGGACTTGGTTGAAGAGCTGACCGTGGTCGCGCTCGGCATCAGAGCGGATCTCGGCCCCGAAGCCGACACCGACATTTCCCACCCTGTTTTCGATGATCTGTTCTAAACCGGCGAATGCGCCACCGACGATGAACAGCACGTTGGTGGTGTCGATCTGGATGAACTCCTGATGGGGATGCTTGCGCCCACCCTGGGGCGGCACCGATGCGGTGGTGCCCTCCAGGATTTTCAACAAGGCCTGCTGGACGCCCTCACCGGAGACGTCCCGGGTGATCGACGGGTTCTCGCTCTTGCGGGAGATCTTGTCGATCTCATCGATGTAGATGATGCCGGTCTCCGCCTTCTTGACGTCGTAGTCCGCAGCCTGGATCAGCTTGAGCAGGATGTTCTCCACGTCCTCGCCCACATACCCGGCCTCAGTCAGCGCGGTGGCATCCGCAATGGCAAACGGCACGTTCAGCATCCGGGCCAGGGTCTGAGCCATCAGCGTCTTGCCGCATCCCGTGGGTCCGAGCAGCAAGATGTTCGACTTGGACAGCTCCACCTCCGGGTCGGAAGAGCCCATCTGGACCCGCTTGTAGTGGTTGTACACCGCCACCGACAAGATCCGCTTGGCGTGCTCTTGGCCGATGATGTAGTCGTTCAAGAAGGAGTAGATCTCCTGGGGTTTGGGCAACTCCTTGAATCCGACGTCGGTGCCTTCGGCCAACTCCTCCTCGATGATCTCGTTGCAGAGGTCGATGCACTCGTCGCATATGTAGACGCCGGGGCCGGCAATCATCTTCTTGACCTGCTTCTGGGTCTTGCCGCAGAAGCTGCACTTCAAGAGTTCGCCGCCCTCTCCGAACTTAGCCACGGTTCCTGTCCCCCCTACCGGATGGCCGTTATGGGGCCGGCGGTCTCGACGGCGTCACGCGACGAGATGACCTCGTCGATGAGCCCGTACTCCTTGGCGTCCTCGGCCGTCATCACGTAGTCGCGGTCGGTGTCCTGCTTGACCTTCTCGAGATCCTGGCCGGTATGGCGGGCCAGAAGCTGCTCAAGCTGGTCTTTGAGCCGCTGGATCTCCCGCGAGGCGATCTCGATATCGGAAACCTGCCCGGACGCCCCGGCGTAGGGCTGGTGGATCAGCATCCGGGAATGGGGCAGCGCCAGGCGCTTGCCGGGGGCGCCCGCGGCCAAGAGCACCGCGGCCGCCGAGGCCGCTTGCCCGAAGCAGATAGTGGTGATGTCGGGCTTCAGGTACTGCATGGTGTCGTAGATGGCGAACATGGCGTTGATGTCGCCGCCCGGACTGTTGATGTAGAGGTTGATGTCTTTGTCGGGGTTCTCCGACTCCAAGTGCAGAAGCTGGGCGCAGATGAGGTTGGCCACCGTATCGTCGATCGGAGTGCCCAAGAAGATGATGTTCTCCTTGAGCAGGCGGGAGTAGAGGTCGAACGAGCGCTCACCCCGGTTGGTCTGCTCGACCACGACTGGCACCATGTAGTTTTGAGGGTTCATGTGGTTTGGCTCTCGATGGTGTTGGGGGGAAGGTCAGACTCGTCGTCGGGGTTCAGGCTAGACCGCTGAATGGGGTTTCCGTCGGGATCTTTTATCTCAACCCGCTCCAACACCCATTCCCGGGTCTTGCGCATCTTTGCGTCCAATCGTACCCCCTTGAGACTGCTCTCATCGGCAGCGAATACCGATGACTTGAGCTCGTCCACGGTCTGGCCCACCTGCGCGGCCAGCATGGCCAGCTCGAAATCCACGTCTTCATCGGTGGCTTCAATGGACTCCGCGGCGGCCACCGCCCGCAGAGCCAGATCGGTTTTTGCCTCCTGAAGGGCGGGTTCGCGCAGCACTTCGGCCATCTCCTCAGCGGTCTGGCCAATGGCCTCCAAATAGGCGTCCATCTCGATTCCCTGGCTGCCCAGGCGCATTTGGAGGGTCCGCAGGCGATGCTGGACTTCTGAGTCCACTAGTGCGTCGGGGATGTCGTCGGTCACCAGTTCGGCGAGCTGTTCTCCCACCTGGGTGCCCAAGGAAGCCAAGGCGTTGGCCCGCTTGGCCCGGGCGATGTTGTCGCTGACGTCGGTCCGCAGTTCTTCAGCGGTGTCGAACTCCGAGGCCTCCTGGGCGAATTCGTCGTCGAAGTCGGGCAGAACCGTCTCCTGCACCTCTTTGACCAGGATGCGGAACCGCAACAGCCCGTCTTCGTCGGGATCGGGATGCTGGGCGTTGAACTCCAAGATTTCGCCCGCTTTAGAACCTCGGAGCTCTTCGTCGATCTCCGGCACCACAGCACCTTGGCCCACCTCGTAGGCGTAGTCGTCCACGGTGAGGCCCTCGACTTCCTCGCCGTTGTAGGTCCCGTAGATGTCCATGGTCACGGTGTCGCCGTCGATTGCCGGGCGGGTGACCGGGCCCAGCTCCCCGAACTGCTTGCGGAGCTGGTCCACCTGCTGGTCGATTTCCTCGTCGGTGGGTACCGGGCTGGGCACCTCGGCTTTGAGCTGGTCGTATCCGGTGATGGTGATCAGGGGGCGAACCTCCACCACGGCGTCGAAGCTGACCGGCCCCTCTTCGGCCCCGCCAGTGATGTCGATCTCCGGTGGGGAGATCACGTCTACGTCGTGGTCGTTCACCGCCTGGGCGTAATACTCGGGAACGGCGTCGCTGAGGGCCTCTCCCCGAGCCGCCTGAGGGCCCAGCCGGGCCTCCAACACCCGGCGGGGGGCTTTGCCGGGGCGGAACCCGGGCAGGCGCACTTGGCGGGCGAGTTTGCGGAAGGCCTCGTCTAGCTTCTGCTCGAATTCCTCGGCATCGATGTCCACCGACACCTTGACCCGGTTGTCGTCCAAGACCTCGACTGTGCTCCTCACAGGAGTGGCAGTTTACCGGCGACCCCCCAATTCCTCGTGTCGTAGCCGGTCGCCAGAACGGGTAGATATCATGAACGACCAGCCCTGCGGGTGTAGTTCAGTGGTAGAACCCCAGCCTTCCAAGCTGATGACGCGAGTTCGATTCTCGTCACCCGCTCTCTTCGAAGTCCCACCTCTCCCGGGCCACCTCCACGACCTTCTCCGCTACCCAGGCCGACCCCGTGCGGTTGAAATGGACTCCGTCTTCTTGCCGCACCCTAACCGGGTCGCCTCCCCAGGGCGGAGGGAGGCTCTCCTGATAGGGGCCGTCGCCGCCGAACAGATCCCAGACGTCCACCATGGTCACACTGGGACGCACCAGGGTCACCGGCCATGAGATCTCGTTGATTAGTGGATTTCCGATGCTGAACGGCTCGGTCCGGGCCGGGGGCAGGCCAACCCACACCACATGGCGGTGGGAGGCAACAAGGGTGTCGAAAGTGATGTGCATGCGCCAGGTCCACTCCGACCGCCATGCGTCGGACCCTGGGATCAGCACCACTCCATCGGCTGACTGCATGGCCTGCCAGTCGTTTCCTCCCATGATCAGCACAACCAGCTCGGGGTCGTGTTCGGCCACGATTTCGAGGAACTCGGCTGGCCAGTTGAAGAAATCGGGCCGGGCCAGTCCGGTGCCGTTGCGCGAGTCCACAGTCACATCGAGCATCCCGCCGTCAACTGCCCCGGCCAATGCGTGACCGGGGTAGAAGGCCTGGCTATCGCCAGCCACGTATACCCGCAATGGATCTTCAGGGGTGACGGCGCGGATCTTTGGAGGCAGCAGCAGCTCGGGGTTGGCAGGGGGAAGAGGTGGCAGGGGCTCACCCGCATCGTCGAAGCCGAGCTGAAGATCGGGGGATGCTCCGGTCAGCTCGGACTCTCCGTTCGGGATGTCGCCACTCGTGGGCGTCGGGCTCCCGTCTGGGTCTGAGCTGACAACCGGAGTCGGGTCCCCGTCCGGAGCGGGACCTCCAGCCAGAGACGGTGTCCCAGACTGGTCCGAGGGGCCGGCGTCTTTCTCTGCTTCGGGAATCGATGGCTGGTCGTTCTGCGCCGGCGATTCCGTTCGTGCCGGGGCGCTGGTAGCCGCGGGAACCGTAGAAGTGGCTGTCGGAGGCGCAAGGGTTGCCGTCGGCGCCGCAACCGACGACGACCTCCGCTCCCGAGCCAAGTTGGCGGCCACCGCTTGGATGCTGTCCACCTTTTCGCCGGCGTCGGTGCCCACTCCCCGGATGTCGGTGATGAGGTCATAGGGCCGGTTCAACGCCAAGAAGTTGGCCACCCGGTCGACTCCTTCGGCTATGTCTAGCCACCGGTCCCGGCTATCGCCCAGCGGCTGGCGTTCGGCGATCTCCACCAGCTTGCCGCTCACCAAGAACACCGCCAGCAGCAGGCAGCCCACAACTCCTGCTGTCATCCTCGTCACGCTGGAGGTGCCGCGTCCAAGTCCGGGGCCACCCATGTCAGTGCCGGTAGTACCGATGTCGGAGCGGGAGGTACTCATGTCAGAACTGGAAGTAGATGTAGTCGGCCACCCCTTCGGGGCCGAGGGCGACAACCACCATGGTCCACATCGAGAAACCCACCGCGGTCAAGCCGAGCGGAGTTCTCTCCAGTGCCTCCGATCCCTTCTCGGTCCAAGACCGGGGGAAGAACTGAGCGGCGAGGGCAGCCACGATGGCCAGGGCCACCAGTGGGTTCAACAGTTCAGGGCCGGTGCCCCACCCGGTGAACAGCCGTAAAAGCACGTCGCCGGCGCGGCCCAGCGTCTCGCTGTTGAACAGTACCCAGCCCAGGCACACGAAATGGAAGACCCAGAACCGCCGCACCCACAGCCGGGTGGTGTCCGACGGGGTCCAGCGCCAGCCCAACAGAGCTAGTTCCCGCGGTTTTGGGCCATGGCCGGTTCCGCTCCGCCATCGCTCCACCGCCAAGCCCGCCCCGTGGTAGACGCCCCAGACGATGAACACTCCGGCCGCGCCATGCCACAGGCCCCCCAGGGCCATGGTGATGAGCAGGTTCCGGTAAGTGGCTAGGCGACCGCGGCGATTGCCCCCCAGAGGAATGTAGAGGTAATCCCGCAGCCAGCGAGACAGGGTCATGTGCCATCGTCGCCAGAAGTCCTGAATGGAGTCGGACACATAGGGCACGTCGAAGTTCCGGGGGAAGCGGAACCCCATCAGCAAGGCGATGCCAATGGCCATGTCGGTGTAGCCGGAAAAGTCAGCGTAGATTTGCACGGCATAGCCGTAGATCCCGGCGAGAATGTCTAGGGCGCCGTGCTCGCCGGGGGATTCAAAGGCGTCTTTCACCACTGCTCGGGCCAAGAAGTCGGCGATGACCACCTTCTTGAACATGCCCCGGCCGATGAGCCTGACAGCATGGGCCACCTCCGCCCGGTCGGGGCGGGCTTCGAAGCGTAGCTGGGGCATGAATTCGGTGGCCCGAACGATAGGGCCGGCTACCAGCTGGGGGAAGAACGACAAGTAGACCGCGAAGTCGAGCAGCATCGCCTCTTCGGTGCGGCCCCGGTGGACATCCACCATGTAGCTGATGGCCTGGAAGGTGAAGAACGACACCCCCACCGGCAGCACGATGTCGAGAGCGGGACTGGAGATTCCCAGGTTGCGGTCGAGGCTGTCGGTGAAGAAGTCGTAGTACTTGAAAAAGGCCAGAACCCCGAGCGAAAGCGTCACCCCGCTGGCCACCGCAAGCTTGCGAACCCGTTCGCTGTTGGCGCGCACGTTGATTGCGGCAGCAATCGCATTTCCCAAGGTCATGCCCACCAGCAGCAGCACGAAGCGAGCGTCCCAAGCGGCGTAGAACCAGTATGAGGCCCCCAGCAGAAACAGCTTCCACAGCACCGGCCACCGCCGCAGTGCCCATGCCACTGGCAGCACCACAGCAAAGAACGCAGCAAAGCTGAAAGTGGGAAAAAGCACCCTCGCCAACCTATAGCCAGCTAATGCCGGGCTACACAGCGCACCCCGGGCGTCATAGGTGTTGTCAACGTTGGGGCTGCCCCAGCGCAGAGCCTTCTGCGGGGAGAGCAGGTGGCTGGGTTAGTGGGCCTCTTGGCGCCAGCGGTGGTAGGCGGCCCAGATGACCAGCATCGGGGGCAGCACCACTACTGCGGCGATGAGCGAGTAGATGACGGTGATGGCAGTGAGCAGACCGAACTGGCCCATCGGCGCGATGGGGCTGAACATCAGCACCATGAACCCCAGCGCCGTAGTGAGCGCCGAGCCGATGAGCGCCCCACCGGTGGTGCTCATCGTGGTGTTGATGGCCTCGCTGATCGATTTGCCGTGGTCCACCTCCTCGATGAAGCGGTGGGTGACGTGGATGGTGTAGTCCACGCCGATGCCGATAGACAGCGCGGTGATTAGAGCAGTTATCACGTTGTAGCTGTAGCCCAGCAGCACCATGGTGCCCAGCACCCACACCAGCACCAGCAGAATGGGCAGGACCGACAAGATGGCCAGCATGGGCCGGAACTCGGTGATCCAGAAAAACAGGATCAGCACCGCCAAAGCGGCCAGGATGGTCAACATGATGGAGGTGGCCTGGCTCTCGGTGAGGCTGTCGGTAACCTCCAGTGAGGTGATCTCATTGGCCACCGGGGTGATGTCGCCGTCGCTGCCGAACCACAGCCCGTCCACGTCGGCGAACAGCTCGCGGGTGCGGTCGGCGTCTCCGGTGAGGGCGTTGAACTGCAAGATGGTGCGGTCATCGCTGCCCGCCGCCCCCAGTGCCACCACCGAGTCGAAGCGGGCTGGGTCATGGTCGCGCATCAACTCGAGCACGCTGTCGATGGTGGCCCTGTCGATAACCAGAGGGCTCGAATCGTCAAGCGTCAGCTCTTCTCGGATTCGGGCCTGCAACTCCGCGGGCAGGTCGGCGAAGTAGGTGCCCAGCGAGTTGGTGATAGCGCTGCTCACCGCCTCGGGCCGCTGAGAGGGGTCTTCGATGGCCGCGGAGAAGTCCAGCAGGTTGCGCAACGTGCGGTCGTCGGACAGGTCGGATTCCACCAGCACGGTCACCGGCTCGGTGTTGCCGCCCAGGTTCTTGGTCATAAACACCGCGTCTTCTTTGCTCTCGGTGCCGTCGGGGATGAAGTCGGTGGAGTTGAACTCGGTGCCGAGCTGGGTGGTCAGAGCCATGAAGACCACGGTGACGATGCCGGTGGCCGCCAAGATGACCGAGGGGCGGCGCACCGTGGCGCCGCCGATGGACTGCACCAGCTTGCCGGCGCCGGGGATGGCCTGGTCGATGGGCCGGATCTGGGGTGTTTTGCCCTTGGCCTCGCCTCGGCGGTCCAACAGCGAGCGCGCCGCAGGAACCGCGGTCAAGAACACGGTCAGGCCGCTGAACACGCCCACCGCGGCCACCACGCCGAAGTCGGCCAGCCCCGAGATATCGCCGAACAGGTTGGTGAGGAAGCTGACGATAGTGGTCACCCCGGCCAATCCCAGGGGCAGCATCACCCCGGCCACCGACTTGGAGATGCCCTCGGTGGTATCGGCCCCTCCGGAGCGCACCTCGCGATAGCGGGAGGTGACCTGTATGCCGTAGTCCACGCACAGCCCGATGAGCATCACCGGCACCATCTGGGCCAGCACGCTGGGGGATCCGATCAGGCCGAGTCCGTCGGGGCCGAGCAGCCCTTGGAAGCCGAGCGCCCACACGATGGTGAGGATCAGCCCGCCCATCGACAACAACACGTCGGATAGCTGCCGGTAGAACAGCACCAGCAGTACGGCGATCACCAGAAACGCCACCAGCATGAGGTTGCGGGTGGAACTCTGGCTGGAGTCGTCGGACTCCTTGTCGCTCTTGCCCTGAGAGGCGGCGCGGGCCGATCCCAGCTCGGCCAGCGGCACCTGCTTCACCGCCTCGTCCACCGCTAGCTGCGCCTCGGCCAGCCCGTCGGGGTCGCCGTAGGCGTTCACCGTGACGATGCCGATGCCGCCGATTACTCGGCCCGCATCGTCGCGGGCCACGATCTCGTCCAGGAACACGGCCAGCGCGGCGTTGGACTCGTCGGCGATGGCAGCGTCGATCTCCCCCTGCGGGACCGATGCCAGATCCACGCTGCGGGGGTCCCCGCCGGGACCGGCCAGCATCTCGGCCAGCACATGGCCGGGCGATGTGGCCGGCCGGTCTTGGAACAGGTAGCCGGCCAGTTCCGGGTGGGCGGCGGCGGTGTTGGTGGCCGCGGCGGCATCGGCCGCGCCAGCGGGGCTCAGCACATCGCCCCGCAGCACCACCTGCATCACCTCGAGCTCAGCGGAGTCGGGAAAGCTCTCGGCCAAGTTGTCGATGGCCTCCACCAGCTCGCTGCCCTCGGGCAGGAACGCATCCTCCACGTCCGCGGTGTCGGAGGTTCTGGTGAAGCCAACCACCGCTATCACGGTCACCACCAGCATTGCCGCCAGCGCCGTCCACGGACGGAGCCCAACCCAACGACCGTAAACCTGGAACAACTTGCTCATGCCTGCCCGCCTGTTATCGCCTTGAGTGGCTGTTTCTAACCCTCGTGAAGGTTACAGGACAACGGTGTCAATTTCGGACACAAGCCCAAGGCTTCGATCCGAGTCCAACCGCGCGCCAACAACAGATTCGGCGGCGTGTGCAAGAGCCTAGAACTCAACCACCGTGAGGTCGTCGCCCACGATTATCTCACCCTCGAAGTGCTCGGCGGCCAGCGCCCGCCACTCATCCTCTTGGCCCGCGGGCAGCGACGGGATGTAGTGGGTCAGCACCAACCGGGCCACCCCGGCCCGCGCCGCGGTCCGCGCCGCGTCCTGCACCGTTGAGTGGTAGTCCAAGATGTCGAGGAACCGCTCGGAGGGAACGAGCCGCACTAAGTCGTCGCGCATCACGGTCTGCACATAAGCGTCGGCCCCATCGCACAGCTCGTCGAGCTCGTCGCAGGGAACTCCGTCGCCGCCCAGCACTGCCACAACGCCCTCATGCTCCACCCGGAATGCCACTGACGGCTCCACCGGTGCATGGTTGGTCCGCCCCACTATGACCGCGGCTTCGCCCACCTCGAAATGGTCTCCCGCCAACACCTCTTCCACCTCCACAATGGGTTCCCAGGTGAGATCGTCGTGGTGGGCCAGGCGGAAGCTGATGTCGGGGCCGAGCATGGCCAACAGGCCGTCTGCCATCTCCTTGGTGCGGACCGGGCCGTACACTTTCAGCGGCGTGGGCTCGCTGCTCATCGTCCAGTGCATCGAGACCACGTCGTTGAGCGAGCAGATGTGGTCGGAGTGCAGGTGGGTGAGCAGAACGGCGTCCAGCCCCAGCGGCAGCACCCCGGCCGCCACCAGCCGCATCAGCGCCCCCCGCCCCGCGTCCACCATCAGCGTCGTGGTGCCAGCCTCAACCAGCGTTGCCGGCCCGGCCCGGTTCGGATCGGGCAGCGGCGTGCCCGTTCCGCAGAGCGTCACCTTCATAGCTTGAGCCGATCCTAGGCCAAATGCTCTGCATTCTGCCCCCGTCCGGCAGCCAAACCCTTGAGACCCGCCCCAATCGGCAGCGGTGTATATTGGGCGGTATATCCAGAAGGGGACTCAGCTTTATGACTGCCATCGAATCCCAACCAGGAGTGTCGGATTATTCGCAACTGCGGGATGTCTACTCAGAGCCGCTGCCGCGGGCCTCGCAGAAGGTGCTCGACCATTTGGACGCCCACTGCCGCAGGTTCATCGAGATGTCGCCGTTTTGTGTCATCAGCTCCACCGGCACAGACGGCCGAGCCGACGCCTCGCCCCGGGGCGACCCGCCCGGGTTCGTGAAGGTCGTCGACAGACACACCCTGTTGTTGCCCGACCGGCCCGGCAACAACCAAGTCGACACCATGCAGAACATCCTGAACCACCCTGTTGTGGGCCTGCTGTTCCTCGTACCCGGCATGAACGAGACGCTGCGGGTATGCGGCTCAGCGGAGATCGTCACCGACGAGCAGGTCTTGGCCCCGCTCTCGGTAAGCAGCCGAGCGCCGAAATCGGGGCTCAAAATAACGGTCAAGGACGCGTTCTTGCACTGCGGGCGAGCGCTGCTCCGCTCCCGGCTATGGGATCCCGAGGTCCAGATCGACCGCTCCAGCTATCCCACCTACGGCCAAGTGCTGGCCGAGCAGATCGCCGGAGCCGACGCCGAGGCCATCGACCGCGACGAACAAAATGCCAACCGAGAAAAGCTCTACTGACGGAGCGCCTCGTCGAATAAATCAGACGAGGCCGCATTGGCGGGCTCGGTTGAGGATGACCTCGAAGAGGCGGGTGGCGGCGGCGACCATCAGGCCCTTGTAGTTGGCCGCGCCTAGTCCCTGGGCCTCGGCTTGGACGACGGGGCGGGCTTGTCATTGGGGGAGGCATTGCAGGCCGACGAGTTCTTCGGACACCTGCCAGAGCCGTGTGGCCGTTTCCCGGTTCTTCGCGGCTGCCGAGGGCTTCACTCGGGTCGGGTGGCCGCGCAGTTGTCCCCAGCGGTTGGGGCCGTAGTAGCCGCCGGGCTCGGCGTCGGGGGAAGTGGCCGCGAACAGGGTGGTCAGCGCTCCCTGCGAGACTGGCATGGCGAACAGCGGGTTCCAGATCTTGAGGACTCGGCTGTGGCGCAGGATGCCGGTGCGGGTGAAGCCGGGATGCGATGCCACCGACAGCATCTCGATGCCGGCGTCATCGATGCGCCGTTGCAGCTCGAAGCAGAACAACAGGTTCGCCAGCTTGCTCTGCGCGTAGGCCGCCGCAGCCCGGTAGGGGCGCGATTCCCAGTGGAGGTCGTCGAAGCAGACCTCGCCCATGCGGTGGGCGTGGCTGGACACGGTGACCACCCGGCTGTCGGCAGTGGCTCGCAGCAGGCCCATCAGCCGGGCTGTGAGCGCGAAGTGCCCGAGGTGGTTGGTGCCGAACTGAAGCTCGAAGCCATCCGCAGTGCTCGACGCCGGGGGCACCATGACGCCCGCGTTGTTGACGAGCAGGTCTAGCCGCTCAAAGCGGCCACAGCACCATTCCGAGAATTGGCGCACCGAGTCCAAGTCGCCCAGGTCCAGCCCGGCGACCTCCACATCGCCGCGACCGCCCGCTGCGCCGATGACCTCGGCGGCATCGGCACCGCGCCGAATGTCGCGACAGGCCACCACCACCAGCGCACCCCGCCGGGCAAGCTGCAACGCCGTCTCGAGGCCCAGACCCGAACTCGCGCCGGTCACAACCGCCACCTTGCCCCCCTGCCCAGGCATATCGACCGCCGTCCACCTGCGCCTGCCCAAAGACCCCGACCCCCTGACTCGCCCCCACCCTAGACGACCCCGGAAACCACACACCGCGAACCGCCGCCTGCCAAAAGCGCGGGCGGCGTGATCGGGTATGGAACTTCCCGCTGAGCTATCCTGTTGCCTTGTCCCTACACGGGAGGCGATGTCTGTCGTGACCACGGAGCGATTCGAAGTGCCGCCAGCAGCGGTTCCGGCCCGGCGCACCCCTAGTTTCACAGCAGAATCCATGCCGCCTGCGCTCGGTCGTTCCCACCTCACCTCGGTGTGGGCCGAGTTGGTAGTGGAGGAAGGCTCGGTGCAGTTCACCGACGAAACGTCGCGCAACGTAAACGTAACGGCAGGACAGCACACCCCCATACCCCCCGACATCCACCACCACATCGAGCCAGCACAAGACGCGGTGTTCCATATCCAGTTCTACCGCTGAAGTCACACCCGCACAGTGTCGATATCATGCTCCACAAGGCGCCCGACATATCCGTCTAGCTGTGCTCGCCCCAGCCGGTCCGGCAGCGCTCTGATCGCGGGAAAGCCCGACCGGGCTATTTCTCTGGCCCCCTGTGCGGGAATCGAAGCCGGTTGATTGGCTAGGGCTTCATTCCCAAGACCGCAGGCCCGACAGACCCGGGGCCGGTCAGGCCGGTGGCACTCCGGTCAAATTGCATCCGGAAATGAGGCCGCCGTCGATGACGATGGCCTGGCCGGTGGTCGCATCGCGTCCTGCACTGCCGCCAAGCGGCCCTCGCTGGCTGTCTTGTCGAAGACCACCGCATCGTCGAACCCCATGGCGGCATATCTTGAGCGTTGTGGCGTTGCCGATCCTCAACCAGATGACCTTGGGGGGCGGACCCAACAGGAATGCGAGCTGGCGGAAATCAGAGTCCTTCGAAACGATGGCAAAGCCATGATCACGCGCGTGCTCCCAGATGGCGCGGTCCGTTGCGGTATCGAGCCCGACTTCGACAACGTGACAGCTATCGGGATACTCGGCCACCAGCATTCCCACAAGGCGGCGCGACAGGTTCTGGTCGAGCAGCAGCCTCACGCAGGAGTCGCCAGACGCCGCTCGCGCAGCGCAGCAAACTCAACAGCAGCTAGGACATGCTGCTCGCTCAACTCGGGGAAATCACCAGCTATCTCCAACGGCGTCATCCCTGCTGCCAGATAGTCCAGCACATCGTAGACCGCTATCCGCGTGCCAATGAAGCAGGGCTTGCCGCTGCGGACACCAGCCCTCGTCTCAATCATCGTGGTGAACTCCACAGAAAGAAGCATACCCAACAGGCCAAGAGTGACGAGACATGAACCTCCCCGGGTCTTATGCAGGCTATTTTGTTTGTGTGTCGGCGGTGTGGCCTTTGAGGTATTCCCATTCGGTTTTCGGCGTGGTGTTGAGGGGAGCGCGTGGCGGCACACCCGGACAGGCTGGTCGTCGTCGGGCCCACGCTGACGCTGGACCGAGGAGTCGGTATCGGCATCTGCGAGGGAAACAGCCGCCTGCACCACAGACTCGACGAGGCCATCGGCGCCATGAAAAAGGACGGATCGCTGAACGCCCTCATCAGACGCTGGTTCGGGGCGGACGCCACCGGATTCTGACGAGCGGGCAACTGCCCGCGCCCCGGGGCAAAGCCAGGGACATCTCCTCGCTTGCCAGAGCCTGCGTCCATCTAGAGCGGGGCAGTCATCAGGTTGTCTCTGCGAGGTTCGCTTCGTGCAACTCGGTCCAGGGGATCAGGCTCCCTTCGGTGCGCGATTGCAGTTGGTCTCCGCCGTAGACCGCGATCAGATCGCATGGGCTCTGGTCTTGAAGGTGGGCAGCCACTCGTCGGGCAGTCTTGAGGAAGGCGGCGGAGGGGCTGGCGGCGGATTTCGCCTCCAGCAGAGTCAGGCGCTCAGGCTGCTCGACGATCAGGTCTGTCTCGGTGCCGCTGCGATCGCGGTAAAACGACAGGCCGCGCGGCAGCCCTCGATGAGTGCGCAGCTTTGCAATTTCCGAGACAACCCAGGTCTCGAAGATCGGACCTCTCAGCGGGTGGGACACAAGCTGCTCAGGAGTGCGAATGCCCAGCAGATGGCAAACGAGCCCGGTGTCGTAGAAGTGCAGCTTGGGCATCTTGACCAGGCGCTTTCTGAGGTTGGAGTAAAACGGTGGGAGCAAGAACACCACAAAGCTGGTTTCCAGAATGCTGAGCCAGGCCTTTGCCGTCGGTTGGGACACCCCGCAGTCGTCGGCCAGCGACGAGAGATTGGCCAGTTGTGCGGTGCGACCGGCGCAGAGCTGGACAAACCGTGTGAACAATGAGAGATCGCCCACGTTGCGCAGCGTTCGCACGTCGCGCTCTAGGTAGGTGGCGACATACGAGTCGATCCAGTCGGCTGGATCCAGACCGCGGTCGTAAATGCGGGGATAGCCCCCGGTGATGAGAGCCTCCTCCAGGGTCTGGGGGTAGCGGGGAAAGCGGATCGCCTCGCCGCGGCTGAGCGGCAGCAGATGATGCACAGCGGTGCGGCCGGCCAACGACTGATTGACCGACTCAAGCAGAGAGAAATGCTGCGAACCGGTGAGGATCCAGCGTCCGGGCGCCGGATCGGCGTCGATGAGGCCCTGGAGATACGACGGCAGGTCGGGTGCCCTCTGCACTTCGTCGATGACTGCCCCTTTTGGGTACTGGGCCAGAAAAGCCCTGGGATCATCGGCCGCGAACGAGCGAACATCGGTCGCTTCCAGGCTGACGTAGGGATGGTCGGGAAATACCGCTCGGCAAAGAGTGGTCTTCCCGCTCTGGCGTGGACCAGTGAGCGTGATTGCCGGCGCACTCCGTGCCGCCAGCTCCAATCTCGGAGCCAAATCCCGGTTGATCATCATGGCCTCAAGTCTAGACAAACACAGCTGATTCAAAATCGAATTTTGAAACAGCCGCAAACCCCGCTGCGGCAGACTGTCCCGACGACCAGCACATCGTGATGGTGGAGCACGGCCTGTCCGGCATCAAGCCGGAGATGCCGGAGTTGCGGGGCTACGACGAGGTCAACATCGTGACCGCTGGCAACAACCGCGGCGAATGCCCACCCGAAGGCGACCTCATCCTGCGAATCGGCCCCGTCAGCCGATGAGGCCGCATTGGCGGGCTCGGTTGAGGGTGACTTCGAAGAGGCGGGTGGTGGCGGCGTCGATCATCAGGCCCTTGTAGTTGGCCGCGCCTAGTCCCTGGGCCTCGGCTTGGGCGACGGCGTCGATCACCCCTTGGGCCTCGGCGATCTCCTCGGGGGTTGGGGCGAACACACGGTTGGCCACCTCGATCTGGCTGGGGTGGATGCACCACTTGCCCACGCCGCCGAGCATCGAGAACGTGGCTGCGCTTTTCTCATAGCCCTCCGGGTTGGCGAAGTTGGCGTACGGCCCGTCGATGGCGTCGATGCCCGCGGCCCGGCAGGCCACGACCATGCGGGTGCGGGCGTAGTGCCACACATCGCCGGGATAGCGCAGGGCGGCGTCGCCGTCGGTCACCCCGATGTGGCCCAGGCGCATTCCCTGGCTGGCCGACAAATCGCCCACCCCCAGCGTGAGAGCCTCCAGGCGAGGGCTGCACCGTGCGATCTCGTCCACCGTCTGAATCGCCTCCACCTCCTCCACCAGGCACTCGATGCCGATCCGACCCACCTCGAGGCCCAGCTTGAGCTCGAGCTGGGTCAACATGTCGTCCACGAACCACACCTCGCGGGGGCCCTTGATCTTGGGCACCATGATCACGTCGATGTTGGCTCCAGCGCCGGTGACCACCTCGGCGATGTCGTCGTGGCACCACTCGGTGTCGACGCCGTTGATGCGGTAGGAGCGGATCTTGTCGCCCCAGTCCAACTCGTTGAGCCCGGCGATGATGTTCTGGCGGGCGTCCACCTTGGCCGACGGGGCCACTGCGTCCTCGAGATCCAAGAACACCATGTCCGCATCGCTCTGCGCCGCCTTGGCGATCATCTTCTCGGAGTGCCCCGGAGTGGACAGCTCCGAGCGCCGCACCCGCACCGGCATCTGGCGTTCATAACTGCTCATTGGACCTCCCTGGTCTCGGTTTCGGGAATGGCCGCCCCCCAGTGGCTGCGGCGCTTGATGAGCACCAGGCGCTCCAACTCGCACACCACCTCGCCGTGCTGGTTGCACCCCCAGTGCTTGAACCGCACGATACCGGCGTCGTCGCGGTCGGGGGCATCGGCGGTATCCAACACCTCGGTGTAGGCGGTGATGGTGTCGCCGTGGTGTACCGGTTTGGAGAACCGCACCGCGTCGAGCCCGAGCTCGCCCAAGGCGTTCTCGGCGGTGTCCTGGCTGGCGAGCCCCACCGTCATCGACCCGGTGATGAGCCCGAACACGAGTCGGCCGTCGCCCAGGGGGGAGCCAGCCAATATCTCTTCGTTCCAATGCGTCTGCGCGGTGTTCATCACCTGCTTGGAGATGTAGTTGTTCTCCACCTCGTCGATGGTGGCCGAGCGGGCATGGCGCATCCGCCGCCCCACCGCGAAGTCCTCGAAGTAGTTGTTCGAGCCGGTTAGAGAGGACAGATCGCTCATAGTCTTGTTCTAGCGCAGCGGCGAGGGGGGCAGCAGGTGGTCGGAGATGATCCGCTGCATGATCTCGCTGGTTCCCTCGAAGATCTTGGTGAGCCGGGCGTCGCGCCAGTAGCGCTCGATGGGGAAGTCTGTGGTGTAGCCCGCGCCGCCGTGGATCTGGAGCGCCTCTGAGGCCACCTTCTCCGACATCTCAGCGGCAAGATACTTCACCATCGCCGCCGCCATGTCAGGCTTCTCCCCTGCGTCGGCGCCAGCCGCAGCCTGGTACATCAGTGCCCGGCAGGCCTCGACCTCCGAGGCCATTTTGGCGATCTTGAAGCGGGTCACCTGGAAGTCGCCGATGGGTCGTCCGAACTGCTCTCTTTGCTGGGCGTAGGTGATGGAGTCCTCCAGCGCCCCCCGGGCCAAGCCGATCGACCGGGCCGCAGTGTGGATGCGGGGCGTGGCCATGGCCGCTGCGGTCTGCCTGAAGCCGATGTCGTCGGCCGTTTCGGCCTTCTGATAGCCGATGAGGCAGTCGTCGGGCACAAAGCAGTCGTCGAACGACAGCTCGAAGGTGCGCCAGCCATGGTAGCCGATCTTCCTGATGGGGCTGCCCGACACCCCTTCGGGGAATGCCCCCGGCGCCTTGTGGACGGCGAACTGGCGGATCCCGGAGTGGCGGTTGTCGGGGTCGTAGGCCTTGTTGCGGGCCACCACCAGGATGCAGTCGGCCTGGTCGGCGAAGGTACACCACATCTTCTGGCCGTTGAGCAGCCAACCGCCCTCGGTTTTGTCGGCCCGGGTGCGGATCGAGGCGATGTCGGAGCCGGCACCGGGCTCCGACATGGCGAAACAGCCCAGCCAATCGCCTTTGGCGGCCAGCGGCAGGTACTTCTCACGCTGGGCAGGATCCAACGAGAGGGCGATCCCGGCGCGGGCGATGATGCTGGCCACGCTCATCCAGGCTCGGGAAAGCTCCTCGGTTATGAGCGCGTACTCGAACACGCCGAGGCCGAGGCCCCCGTAGGGCTCCGGCACCATGACCCCGAAGAACCCCAGTTCGCCCATCTCGGCGCGCAGCTCGTCGGGGATGAGACCGTGCTCGGGGTCGAGGCGGTTGGCGATGGGCAGCACCCGGCTCATGGCGAAGTCGCGGGCCATCTCCTGGATCGCTGTCCGCTCGTCGGTGCGGTAGGGCGCCGGGATCGGGGGACGCGGGTCCACCAGGGCGCGGGGCATCTTCAGTCGCCCTTTGGGGGGCGCCTTTTGGCCACCAGGTTGGTGCGCTGGTAGTCGACCACCAGCTCGCCGTGTTGGTTGTGGGCCTCGGTGTGCCAGGTGACGATCCCGGTGTGGGGTCGGGTCTTCGACTCGCGGGCCTCGACCACCTTGGAGGAGGCCGTGAGCGTGTCGCCCGGATGCACCGGGCGGTGGAATCTCACGTTCTCCATTCCCAGAAAGGGGCCGCCGATCTCGCTCAGGTCTTCCACCGACAAGCCGACCACCGTACACAGCACCAGCATCGGGTTGACCACCACATCGGGATGGCCGTGCGCCTTGGCGAACTCGGCGTTCAAATGCATCGGATTCCAGTTGCACGTAGCCGTGGAGAACAGGGCGTTGTCGCCGGCGGTGATCGTGCGGCCCCAGTGGTGGGCGAACTCCCGCCCCTCGGGAAAGTCCTCGAACTGGTGGCCGTGGACAACTACCGGAAAGCTGTCGAAATCAGGCTCGCCCATCACCGCCCGACGCTAACAACCAAGCCCCTCCACAACAAGCAGCCACCATGAACCTCGCCGCCCATCCCCTTGACAGGGGGTGATTCGCGGTCAAGCATGGGCCGGTGACCGTTGAGGGTGTTGCCGCGCTAGGAGCTTTTCACAGCAGGATCGTCGAGGTGGCCCGAACCTTCTCGGATGCCGAGTGGATAGCTCCCTCGGCATGTCCAGGGTGGCGGGTGCGGGATGTGATCGCCCACATCGGAGCGGGTGCCCGCAGCGTGATCGACCCGCTGCCGGTGCCCGAGGACAGGCAGCCGCTGCCCGCCAACCGGGAGCGGGAGCACGATGTGCATGTGGACATCCGCCGAAGCTGGACGGTCGCCGAGGTGATGGAAGAGTTCGAGCAGTTCGGCGCCGAGCGACTGGAGCGACTGCCGGGGCTTCAAGAGGAGCCGCTCGCCTCCACCGAGATCGAGATACCGGGGCTGGGCACCTACCCGATGCACGCCGCAGCCAACGGGCTGGCCTTCGACTGCTTCTGCCACCTCTACCACGACATCGCCGCTCCCGCAGGCCCTATCCAGCGGGGATTGCCGGCACCGACCCACGAGGAGATGCTGCCGGTGGTGCAGTGGATGATGTGGGGGCTGCCCCAGATGCAGGGCCCCGAGCTGGACGACTCCCTGCTGGCACCCGTCACCATTCGCCTGACCGGTCCCGGCGAGAGCGAGTGGACGGTGCGCCGCCCTGATGCCGCGGGGGGGCTGGTAGTGGAATCCGGCGGGGGCGCAGAGGTGGTGGTGGCCTCGACAGCAGTAGACTTCGTGTCGTGGGGCACAGGCCGCTCTGCGTGGCACACCGCATGCGAGGTGCAGGGCGACATGGCGGTGGCCACCGCGTTCTTGTCCACCCTGGACATTGTTTGACAGGGCTATCGCTCGACAGTGCCCCAGAAACCCCCGAACTCGCAGGTCGATGACCGCCCCCGACCCCGTTGAATTTGACGACGACCATTACCGCCCCCGACCCCGTTGAATTTGACGATGACCATTACCGCCCCCGACCCCGTTGAATTTGACGATGACCATTACCGCCCCCGACCCGGTTGAATTCGCGGCGGCCTGTGCCGCAGACGGCGAGATGCGCTTGGCGGTCCGCCACTGGACGGGCGGGCTGCGGTTGGGCATCGGCGAGGCGTGGACCGGCTTTTCCGTGGTCGACGGGGAGATCAGCGCCGGTGTGCCTGCCGAGGGCGACGGGGTGATCACCATCACAGGGCCGGCGGAGCTGTGGGCGCCGCTGATGGAGGCCGTGCCGCCCCGGTTCGCCCAGATCTCGGTGATGCTGGCCCTCGGCGAGATGGGCCTTCAGCGAGGCCAAACCGACCCGCTGCTGCTGTGGCAGTACCTGCCCGCGGTGGAGCGGGCCAGCGAGCTGTTGCGCCCGCCCGGCGCCCACCGCCCAACCGAGGTCAACGAGAGCGGCCCCGTGCCCCGCCACGACAGCCCGGTAGGCCGCTACATCCACCTTGAGATCGACGGGCTCGACCACCGCGTCTACTACGAGGAGGCGGGTTCGGGCATCCCCCTGCTCTGCCAGCACACCGCCGGGGCCGACAGCATCCAGTACCGGCACCTTTTCGAGGTGGCCGAGATCACCGACCGCTTCCGCCTGGTGGCCTACGATCTGCCCTTCCACGGCAAATCGGTGCCGCCGGTGCAAAAGCCCTGGTGGGAGCAACGCTACGAGCTGCGCGGAGGGTTCTTGCGACAGGTGCCCCTGGCCCTGTCCAAGGCGCTGGGGCTGGAACGGCCGGTGTTCATGGGCTGCTCGGTGGGCGGGTTGCTGGCCCTGGATTTGGCGCTTCGCCACCCCGGCGAGTTCCAAGCGGTCATCGCCCTCGAGGGGGCGCTGCATATCGGCGGCAGCCGGGACGAGTTCTTCGGCTTCTGGCACCCGCAGGTGAGCAACCACTCCAAGGCCCGCATGATGGAGGGCCTGTGCTCGCCCACCTCGCCCCTGCCCTATGTGAAGGAGGTGTCGCAGGTGTACTCCTCCGGCTGGCCGCCCTCGTTTTTGGGCGACCTCTTCTACTACATGGAGGACTACGACATCCGCGACCGGGCCGGCGACATCGACACCGGCGCCACCGCGGTACACATCATGAACGGCGAGTACGATTACACCGGAACCGTTGAGGCGGGCCGGGAGGCCCATCTGGCCATCGCCGGATCCACCCACACCGAGATGGCCGGCGTGGGGCACTTCCCCATGCAGGAGAACCCCGAGGCATTCGTGCGGTACCTTCTGCCGATACTGGATCAGATCGAAGCCCGGGCCACTCGACCCGATTGACACAAGCAGAACAGGAGATGGCTTTGGGAGCGAAAATCAATGCAAGGCCGGTGGTGGTCACCGGCGGCGGCAGCGGCATCGGAGCGGCGCTGGCATTGGAGGCCGCAAACCGCGGTGCCGGCCACATCACGGTCTCAGATGTAGACCTCGAGGATGCCCAAGCGGTGGCCGAGAGCATCGCCGCCCAGGGCGGTGCCGCGGCGGGCCGCCGATGCGACGTGACCGACGCGGCGGCCGTGGAAGAGCTGGCCCAAGCCGTCGCCGCCGAACACGGCGTTCCCGCCCTGGTCTGCGCCAATGCCGGGGTGATGTCGGCGATGGCACCGCTGCTTCACACCGCTTCAAGCGACGCCGAGTGGGTGATGAGGGTCAACGTGCTGGGCACCATCAACACGCTTCAGAGCTTCGGTCGGCTCATGGCCGACGGCCAACAACAGGGCTGGCTCATGGCCACCGGCTCGGAGCACTCGGTGGGCGTTCCCCACGCCAACGCCGGCGCCTACACCGCATCCAAGCACGCGGTGCTGGGCATGTGCGACGTGCTGCGAGCCGAGCTTCCCGACCACGTTGGGATCAGCGTGGTCTGCCCCGGCCTCACCGTGAGCAAGCTGTGGAACGCCACCCGCCGGCGCCCCCAGCAATACGGCGGCAACGCCGACAGCGACCCGGGCGCAGGGGTGTTCACGGAGCAGATGGGCATGAGCGCCGAAACCGTCGCCCAGCGGGCCTTCGACGCAATAGCAGAGGGCCATTTCTTGATCCCCACCCACTACCACGCCCGCGCCTACGCCCAGCAGCGGGCCGACGACATGGCCGAAGCCTACGACCGCCTCGCCGAAATCGACACCGCCGACTACGACCTCAACAGAACCGTCGCCGCATTCCTGACAGCAGCGACAGAAGAACAAGAAGCCAGATAGGAGAAGCCAATGACCCTCAAGCCCGGTGACATCAACCTCGCCAGCAGCGGCGACATGGTGAAGGCAGGAGGCGTGCCCTTCGAGTACCTCGCGGTGCTTCGGCGGGAGGCGCCGGTTTTCTGGAACCCGCCCCCGGTGGACGGTGCCGTCCTGCGAGACGTGGAGGACTACAAGCCCTGCGGCTTCTGGGTGCTGAGCAAGTACGACGATGTTGCGGCGGTGTCCAAGGACACCGAGCGCTTCTCGTGTTGGGAGAACGCCATCTTGTGGATCGACGTCAAGCAGAGCCCGATGGCCCTTGCCGCCCAGCGAGCGGGCCTGATGGGCATGGACCCGCCCCAGCACACCCAGTTCCGGCGGCTCGTCCAGCCGGGGTTCACCCCCCGGTCGGTGGCGGCGATGGAGCCCCACATCCGCGAGGAGGCCGCGAAAGTGGTCGGCGAGCTGGCTGAGCGCGACCGGGCGGAATTCGTGTTCGAGGTGGCCGCAGAGCTGCCCATGATCCTGCTATGCGAGTTGATGGGCGTGCCCCAAGACCGGCGCAATGAGTACCTCGAGTTGGGCAACGCCACCGCCAGCTTCGAGTTCAACGAGAACTTCGTCGAGGATCAGATCAACCTGTTCCTTTTGCTCGACGACATCGTCAAGACCCGCAAAGACGCTCCAGACGACACGCTGGTTTCGAAGTACGTCCACGGGGAGGTGGACGGCCGCAAGCTCGCCGAGGGAGAGATAACCCAGTTCTTCCAGACCCTGTCGATTGCGGGCCACGAGACCACCCGCAACACCACCGCCCACTTCGTCCGGCTCATGGACGAGCACCCGGACCAGAAGGCGCTGCTGCTCGAAGACCTCGAGGGCCGGCTCCCGAATGCCATCGAAGAGGTGCTCCGGTTCTCGCCGCCGGTCATGCAGTTCTGCCGCACGGCCACCGAGAACGTAACCCTCCGCGGCGCCGACATCGCCAAAGGCGACAAGGTCTATATGTCCTACATATCCGCCAACCGCGACGAAGACGTGTTCGAAGACCCGGAGCGGTTCGACATCCTGCGCCCGAACGCCGACAAGCACCTCGCCTTCGGCACGGGCGCCCACTTCTGCCTGGGCGCCAGCCTGGCGCGGCTCCAACTCCGCTGCATCCTCAACGAGCTCTATACCCGCCTGCCCGACATCGCGCTGGCCGAAGCGCCAACGCCGATGTACAGCGCCTGGTTCAACGCGATCACCGAAATGCCGGTGCTCACCTGCCCTGCCGCCTCCGGCTGAAGCGGGCGACCGCCGCTCTGTGACGCCCATGGATCGCGATTTCCCCGACTTCGACCAGTCGTTTCTTCCCTACCTGAACGATGCCTTCCGCACCTACGCCCACCAAGTCTGCGCGAGCCATGGAGACGACCAGCTCACCTACGCCGAACTCGACGCTCTATCTGCCCGGGTGGCCAACGCGCTCCAGCGCGGCGGGTTCGCCCCGGGCGACCTCGGCGGGGTCTACAGCGCCAACAGCATCACCGCGTTCGCCGTTGCCCTCGGCATCCTGCGGGCCGGGGGTGTCTGGGTTCCCATCAACCCGCGCCACTCGCCAGCCGCCAACATCGAGGTCCTGTCGCGCTTCGGGTGCGGTGTGCTGTTCTACCAGCCGGCCTTTGCCGATGCGGCGGCCGGCGCAGCCGAAGCGATCAGCGATGCGACCCTCGTCCCCATCGACGACTTCCCCGCCGACTCGCTCGCAACCTGGCTCGGCGACGCTTCCCCGGCCGCGCCGTCTGTGGAGCGCGACGGGCGTGACACGCTTGCGCTGCCCCAAACCGGCGGCACCACCGGAACCCCGAAGGGGGTGATGCTCAGCCATCGGAACTTCGTCGCCTTGGCGTGGGCCGGGCGGCGGCGCTGGGACGGCGAGCCCCGGGTGATGCTGTGCGCCGCGCCGATGACCCACGTGGGTGGGCGCGCCGCGCTCATCTCGCTCGGCATCGGCGTCCGGCTGGTGATCTTGGGCGCCCCCCACCCGGCCTCGATCCTCGAAGCGATCCAACGCGAGCGCGTCACCGACCTGTTCCTCCCGCCGACCGCCATCTACAGCCTGCTCGACCACCCGGCCACGCCGACCACCGACTTCAGCTCCCTGCGCCGCTTCGCCTACGGGTCGGCGCCGATGTCTATCCCCCGCCTGCGCCAGGCATTCGACGTGTTCGGCCCGGTCATGGTGGGCGGGTTCGGGCAGACCGAGAGCCCCATCTACATCGCGCAGCGAGAGACCGCCGACCATTTCGTGGACGGCGACATCCACGGCGAGCTCCTCGACGACGACGCCCTGCGCTCGGTGGGCCGGGAGACGGTCCTGTCGACCGTCGCCATCGTCGACGAAGACGCCAACCCGGTCCCAGACGGAACCCGCGGCGAGATCGCGGTCAAAGGACCGATGGTGTCGGAGGGTTACTACCGGAATCCAGAGGAAACGGCGAAGGTCAGGCGCAACGGCTGGCACCTCACCGGCGACATCGGCGTGGTGGACGAAAGCGGCCGAATCTATGTGATCGACCGCAAAAAAGACATGATCATCACCGGCGGATTCAACGTCTACTCCGGCGAAGTCGAACAGGCCCTCCTCAACATCGACGGCATCGCCGAAGCCGCGGTCATCGGAGTGCCCAGCGACCGCTGGGGCGAAGAAGTGAAGGCCATAGTCCGCCTCCACCCCGGCACCGACCTCACCGAAGCCCACATCATCGCCCGCTCAAAGCAGGCGATCGGATCGGTCATGGCCCCCAAGTCGGTAGACCTCGTCGACGAACTCCCCCGCACCCCCATCGGCAAGATCGACAAGAAAGCGCTCCGCTCCCGCCACTGGGACGACGCGGGCCGCTCCATCTGAACGCCGCTGCGCCGGATACCGCCTTACAGAAGTAGCGGTGGTTAAAGATATGCCGAATGAGCGATCCGCATTGCCTTGACGGCTTCAGCGGGATCGTCGGCCAGCATGAGCGCTTCGCCGACAAGCACTGCGTCGTATCCAGCGTCGCGCACTGCGGCCACTGTGGTTCCGCCTTCGACTCCGATGCCTGAGGCAGCTACTTTGATCGCGTCGTCGGGCAAGTGCTGGGCCATCTGCTCGGCGATGCGGTAGTCGACTGTGAACGCTGAGTCTTCGGGCTTATGCCGCTGGTTCACAGCGATGAGGGGGGCGCCGATGTCTGAAGCGATCTGAATTTCCATTTCGTCTTTCACCTCGACTAGAGCGTCCATTCCCAGATCGTGGGCGGCGGATTGCATGGCTGCCAGATGCCCAGGTTCTAGGTCGGCGACAATGAGGAGGACCGCATCGGCGCCCATTTCCGCCGACTCCTCGACATCCTCCAGCGTCCTTAGGAAGTCTTTGCGGAGAACGGGCACGCCTGTGACCGCGCTCTTCGCAGCTCTAAGATCGTCGGCGCTCCCCCCGAACCGCTCTGTGTCGGTGAGAACCGAGATCCCCACGGCTCCACCATTCTGGTAGGCCAACGCCTGAGAGCGCGGGTCGAGAACGATCCTGATATCGCCACGAGACGGGGAGCGGCGTTTGATCTCAGCAATGACCGCGAGAGAATGAGTCCAACACACACAGTTTCTGAGCGCTAGAGATAACTTCCCGTGGACAGGCATCCGCTCCACGGGTTTACGCTCGGCGATTGGGGCAGCAGTCACCCGAGGCCCTTTCTTTCGTCTGCGATGACAGTACTCTAGTTCTATTGCCCGCTGAAGCAACAATTGGGCCCGTAGCCCCCTTACGTTGCTGTACGGATCTGTCTGACTGTGGGAGTGTTGGGACTGGTTGCTCGCTGTGGGGGATCCGCTGGGGTTACCAGCAGATTTGGATTTTGTCGCCGCCGTAGCGGTAGAGCGCTGACGTGTCGAACTTGTGACCGCCTTGTCGGTAGACATGCACCTGTACCCAGCCGGGTCCGGCTCCGTGGCATGTGACATCGCTGTTGACCCATGCATAAGAGGGCGTGAAGCCGTTGTCGTCGGCGGCCACGGTAAGCGTAAGATCGGAGCCGTCGTCTTCAAACGAGGTTGAGCCCGTCGGGTGCGCTGCTCCGCTCAGGAACACCTTCAGCCGGTACGGTTCGTAGTAGGCGCGTCCGGTCTGCACCCTGACCCCAGCCGAGTCGTATTGCACGTACGAGCGGTCCCAGCAGAACTGCGAATCGCTGGCGCTGGTGCTGGTGCGGCATCCGCGGGTGTCTGGCCGGCCGGTGCCTGCTGTGTGC
Organism: Acidimicrobiia bacterium; assembly: GCA_022822905.1. GTDB lineage: Bacteria > Actinomycetota > Acidimicrobiia > Acidimicrobiales > Bin134 > Poriferisocius. Next base: position 204,100 of record JAJDYE010000029.1, read on the forward strand.
TCGGACCCGGGGGCGGGCTGTGTGCCGCCGTTCTTCAGCGGTTTGGTGTTCCTCGTCCATGTCCAGTACGAGCCGCTGTACACCTTCTCGCCCGCCGCGTAGGTCTTGGTGGAGTCGTAGCCGTATGTCGTGCCGTCCGGCAGGTTCTGGACTGCGGACTGCCGCTGCACGTACACCCTGGTGGGCTGCATCGGGTGGCGGCTGTCGTCGTCGGTGATGGTGATGGTCTTGGTCGCAGCGCCGCCTGCGGGGTTGGTGTCGCGGATGACGACCTGGCGCTCCACGATGGTGTTGTCGTCGCAGGGGCTGGCCTGGAGCCAGCCGCTCTTGGTGTCGATGATAATCCCGAGGACGCCCACGTCGTCGCCGAAGGTGTAGCGGCTCGAAGTGCAGCCGTCCCGGTACGGCTTGGTGCCATTGTGCGACGCCGCGACGTCGATGGCGAGGGTGATCGTCGAGTCGAAGTCGCCGCACCCGGCGGGGGTGTTGCCCAGCTTCACTGCGAGGTAGTCGTCCTCGCCGATGGTGATGTCGCTGCTGTCCCAGCCTGTACACGGCGTGTCATTGTCGGAGATGTCCATGTACAGAACCGGGGTCGCTCGCAGCCCGCCGTTGTTGGCCGCCCAGATATCGAACTGGACTTTGTAGTCCTTTACGACGGTGTCGTCTTCGACTGCGCCGCGCACGGCGATGCGATGCCCCGACGCCGAAGCCGCCTCGGTCCAGTTGATCGAGCCGCTACAGTCTCCCCCCCAACGGGAGCCGACTGCATGGTCCACGCGTTGCGGCGCGGTGCCGGTATGAGTGCTGTCGAACCACAAACCCAACGTGCTGGGATACACATGGTTGGCGTGCGCCACTTGGCCCTGGAGGTTGCCTCCGACCTGCACACGGCCGCACACATACGCGCCGGCGAACCCATTGGCCGAGCACATCGTTGCTGTACCGCGCACCACGATGTACGAGAACGCGTAGCGGCCCTCACGGGCCGTGACCGTGTCGCTGCCGCCGTTGCCGACCCACTCCAGCGAACATGCCACCTGGTCCTGCTGGCTCTGCTGAGTGTCCACCGAGTCCTGCTGCTGCGAGTCCTGCTGGCTCTGCTGAGTGTCCTGGCCGGTGTCTTGGCTGTCCTGGCCATCGGTGCCAGTGCCGTCGTCGGTGTCTTCGGCGGCCTTCTCGATGCACTTGAGCGCGTCCACGATCGGCGTCCACCCTGCCCATGCCTTGCCGTCGCTGTACGTTTCCACGTCCGCGGCGGTGATCGTGTCGACGGTCACTTCGGCGGGCTTGGCGGGCAGGTTCTCGGCGCTGAGCGTGTTCAAGATGCGCCAGAACATCGGTCCCAGCGAGCCGTGCCGATCGTGCCAATCCAACGCCGCTCGCGCCTTGCCAACGGCTTCAGCCGTATCACACGCCGCCGGCGCC
>JAJDYE010000039.1 GCA_022822905.1 Acidimicrobiia bacterium
AATGGACGATGAGCCCATGGACGACGGCGACGACCAAATGGACGATGAGCCCATGGACGACGGCGACGACCAAATGGACGATGAGCCCATGGACGACGGCGACGACCAAATGGACGATGAGCCCATGGACGACGGCGACGACCAAATGGACGATACAGCCGACGGACCCGTTGCATTGCCTGACATAACAATCGGCTACCTCCAGTGGATTTATGCCGATGAGGCTGGTAAGCGCATCGAAGACGCCGCTGAGGAAGCCGTCAAGTTCCTCGGCTGGGGATGGATCTCCTGCGACGCGGCTGGCGATCCGGCCCAGATGCCAGTCTGCGGCAACCAGCTGCTTGATTCAGACATAGATGTGATGCTTACAGATGGAATTCCTGAGGCGTTCATCACAGACGTACTGGAACGGGCAGAAGAAGAAGGCGTGCCAGTGCTATCAGCCGGGGGTGAGGTCGAACCCCGCGACTTCTATATCGCCAGCTTCGCCTCAGACGACACCGATCTCGGTGTGCAGTTGGCCAACTATCTCGTGGACCAATTCCCCGGTGGAGCCCGCATTATTGTTCAAACCGTTCCCACAGCGTGGAGCGACAAGCGCATTAACGGCCTCAACTCCGTGATCGAGGGAGCTGACATCGAGATCGTGGACATGTGGGAGGGCGACTTCGCCGACCTTGTGGCTGGCACTGAGGCTGATGTCACCACCAAGCTCCAGCAGTTCGAGGACATTGACGCGGTATGGATCAACTTCTCGGTGGCGTCAATCGGAGCGGCCCAGGCGGTAGGCGCACTCTATGAGTCGGACAACCCGGAGCGACCGCAGATTGTGACCTTTTACGCCAATCCTACGACCGTCAACGACATCCGCGCTGGAGTGGTTGATGCCGCGGTAGACGAGAAGCTGGAGTGGCAGAGTTGGGCGCAAGTGGATGCGGTGGCCGAGCTATTGGCATTCGGCACCCACCCGAGCCAAGAGCGGGCACCGGACTATGACGGCATCAATTTCTCGGTACGCCAGGTGGTCACCATCGACACCGTGAACGCCATGCCGGCTGACAGCACCGAAGTCCCAGCGCCAGACCCTCCCGGTGACTACGAAGAGTACTTCCGCAACAAGTGGTGCGGACAGTTCAGTGGAGTCGCAAACTGCGGCTAACAGCCTGATCCTGCACCTTTGGTGCGAGTTTCAGAAATGATTGGGCCGGTGGCTGAGAGACTTGCCGCCGGCTCAATCGCGTCCAGCGACTAGTTTTTTCGGCAGAGGTTCACGAATGGCTGACACAACTACCAACCCGGCTCAACCACCGAATTCAGCGGACTCCGAGCAGCAGCGTTCGCGTTTTGGGGTCGACCTGTTGTCCATCATTTCGTTGTATGGAGTATTCATCACACTGGTGGCGTGCATCGTGATCTTCTCGGTACTCGACAGCAGGTTTATCGAAATCGACAACTTGCGCACCCAGCTTGGTCTGGCCGCTCCGCTCCTAATGCTCTCGTTGGGCCTGACAGTGGTGCTGGCCATGGACGATTTCGATTTGTCCATTGCCGGCACTCTCTCTGCCTCCGCGGCGGTCATCGTGGTGCTCATTGTGAATCACGACTGGCCCTGGGGATTTGCAGTCTTGGCCGGGATGCTGTTCGGCCTGCTTATCGGAGCAATAAACGGCCTATTGGTGTCTTACGTAGGGATGCCGTCGTTTATAACAACGTTGGCCACATTCTTGATCTTGTTGGGCGTCGAATACACGGTCTCTGATGGCCGGAATATCACAGGCCGAGCCGACATGCCGGACCTCTATCGAGATCTCGGCATCGGAAAACCCGAACCTTGGACGGAATTCACCTCGCCGGTGTGGATTGCTGCGGGGCTGGCCATCATCTTGTGGCTACTAATGTCCAAGACGGAAATCGGCCGCTATATGTACGCCATTGGCGGCAATCCCGAGGCGGCCCGATTGTCCGGCATCAACGTCAAGGCCCTACGAGCAGCTGGCTTTGTCGTAGTCGGGTTGATGGCGGTATTCGCCGCAGTGTCGCAGACCGCGCGAACTGCCTCCTCCATACCTCGGGTGGGCATCTCGCTCCTGCTCTCCTCCTACGCAGCCGCTTTCCTGGGTGCCGCGGCCTCAAGACAGGGATTGTTCAATGTTCCCGGCACCGTGCTGGGGGTGATCTTCCTACAGGCTGTGCAGTCAGGGCTCACCATTTTGGGCTATGACCGGGACATTCTGGACATCTCACGAGGCTCCATCCTTATCTTGGCCATGCTGCTTACCGCTGTGGGAGCGAGGCGCCGATGACGGTGACCGCTCCGGCGACGCAGGCTCCCCTTCTGGAGATAGCCAAGGTCACAAAGCGCTATCCCGGCGTGGTGGCGGTCGACGATGTGACGCTGTCGTTGGAAGCTGGCCAGATCGTGGGGTTGGTGGGCAAGAACGGAGCTGGTAAGAGCACCCTAATCAAGATTGTCGCCGGCGCCGAGAGGGCTGACGAAGGGTACTTGAAGTTGAACGGAGAACCGTTGGAGCTACACCGGCCCCACGATGCCACAGTTGCGGGTTTGGCGTTCGTGCATCAAGACTTGCAGGACGTCGGCTCGCTCTCTGTGGCTGAAAATGTGAGGCTCGGATTGGGTTATCCCCGCAAGCTGGGCTTGTTTGTGGATTGGTCCAAGCTGAGGCGGTTGGCCGCGGAGCCCATCGCCCGGTTGGAGGCCGATATCGACCCACGCGAACCGGTGGGGGAGTTGAGCGTGGCAAAACAACGGCTGGTGATGATCGCCCGCGGACTGGCTCAGCGTGCCCAGCTGTTGGTGCTGGACGAGCCCAGCGCGTCGCTCACCGATGAGGAGATCGAGCATCTGTTCGCTGTCGTCCGTCGGTTGCGGGACGACGGCATCACCGTGGTGTACGTGTCGCACCGGCTGGAGGAGATCTTCGAGCTCACCGAGCGGGTGATCGTGATGCGCAACGGACAGCTGGTGGCTGACGAGCCCACAGCATCGCTGGATCGGACCTCTCTCATCACCCATATCACCGGTCATGAGCACGCCCAAACGGCCACCGAGCGGCGGGCCAGCCGAGGTGTGGGAGGGCGCCCCCCTACGGAGGTGGTGCTGGAAGTGGATGGGGTGAGTGCCGACACCGGCGTCAACAACTGTTCCTTTGACGTACGCAAAGGCGAGATCCTGGGATTGGGCGGTCTGGTGGGCAGCGGTCGAACTGAGATGGTTCGAGCGGTGTTCGGTGCCGACCACCGTCAAGAGGGCACAGTGCGGATGCATGGCCAGGAGGTCCAGGGCAATCATCCCTCAGGGTCCATGTCGGCGGGCTTGGCTCTGCTTCCTGAAGAGCGCAAGACCCAGGGCAACATCATGGATTTCAGTGTGCGAAACAACATTACGTTGGCTTCATTGGATCGCCACCGGATGCGCCCGCGGGTGCCGGCCCCATTGCCCCGGTCGGAAAAGCAGGCGGCTGACCGCCGGATCGATCGGTTGAGCATCGCCACCCCCCACGACCGGCAGCTGGTGCGCCTGCTGTCGGGCGGCAATCAGCAGAAGGTGGTGATCGCCAAGTGGCTGGAGCAGGGGGCTGATGTGCTGATCTTCGACGAACCCACCATCGGAGTGGACGTGGACGGCAAAGAGGAGATCTACGACATCATGGAGGAACTGGCCGCCGAGGGTAAGGCGGTGGTGTTCATCTCCTCGGAATTCTCCGAGTTGGTCGGCGTGTGCCAACGGGTGCTGGTGCTCCACGAAGGTCGAATCGTCGGTGAGCTGGAGGGTGACGAAGTCACCGAGCCGGCCATCGTAGAGATCTGCTATAGCCAAGGTTGAAGGTAAATGGCAGGAATGCGGCCAATAATCGTACCTCTTCTAGCTCTGGTGATGGTGACCACTTCTTGCTCAAGCAATAGGTCCAATGATTCTTCCAGGGGTGTAATCGATCAGACAGAAGTTGGCCTCATGGTTGATCCACCGCAGACTCCTGCTAATGCCTCCAAAAGGCAAGGTCAATTGACTGAGGGCCAGTCTGAATCATTTGTGCAGATCCCCAAAAGCACCGGTACAACCTGTCCAAGTTTGTCATCTGATGAGAATGGTGAGCCGCGACTGGTTGCCGGTGTACAGCCGGTGAGTCCTGTCTCTTCCAGATCAATACCATTTGTAGATGGAGCGCATGAATGGCGCTTTCCAAACGGCATCCGAGTTCTATTTGCCCCTGCTGGCGGAGTCGTCAGGATTGCCGCCGCCTCAAGAGGGGGATGGTCGCTACAGAGACCTGAGGACCGAGATGTTGCGAATGAAATAGCTGCAAGAACGGTGGAACAAAGCGGAGTGGGACAATTTAGCCGCGAAGAAGTGATTGGCTATCGGGAGGGAAGCAGTGTTGATCTACGGCCTATTATCGGGGAGTCATTTGAAGGTTTCGAGGGTTCAGCCAACAGCAATGACATTGAATTGATGTTTCAGTTGATGTACTTATATGTTGTTGCGCCTAGAGTCGACCAAGATGTTTTCGATAGCGTTGTAGGTAGATTTAGGGCCATATCGACTTCTAAGCCAATCAATCGACAGACAGAATACCTGAAAGCCCGCTATGGGGAGAAATATCATTGGTGGGACACAGGCATCAGTGTTGAAACTCTTGATGCACTAGAACCAAGCCATTTGCTCCAATTATATGAGAATCAGTTCAGCGGTATAGATGATATGACTTTTATTGTTGTTGGTGATATCAATGTCGACACTGTAGCGCGTTTAGCCTGCGCTTATGTGGGCACTCTCCCGACAGAGATGTCTGAAAATTATAATAACATTCGACCAACAGCACCCAATGAAGTGGTTCGCAGGCAGATTACTGTGGCATCCGACCACCCTACGACTTTCGTAGAGTATATCTATGAAGCTCCATTTGATAATGATGTTTATGGGATTATGTTGCTAGAAATGTTTGATAGGATATTCCATCAAAGAATGAAGAACATCGAGGCGCTGAATAACAAATACCATATCTATCATGAAACTGATGCAGATTCCTTTCCTGAACCAAGTGTGCAAATACGCGTCATGGTATCCGGAAATTCCAGTGACCCTATTGATCAAGGCATCTTGGGGGAACTTGAATCAATATTGTCTGATGCCTTAGATGTCATTTATTATCGGGGTATTTCTGTCGAGGAGTTCGAACAAGCCCGCTCAGATGTGATGGAAGATGAACGGTACAGGCGTGATGATTATGACTATATCGATTCCGTATTGTCTTGGTATGCACTCTTTGGTGAAGGCAATTTGCCTACGAAAGAAAATATGGTACAAGCCCTGAAACAACTTGAGCTATCTGATGTGAATGGGTTGGCGAATACGATCCTTGACCCTGATCGGCGCATTGAGATTGTGTTTGTGCGCCCTTAGCAATACGACTCGCGTGGTCTACTCCTTGTGCATTGTCGCGCTATGCGACAAGAACCAAGGTGAAGTGCGCGGAAGGTCTTATGGTGTGCAGGGTGTCGCAGCAGGTCGGTACTGTTTGCGGCCACGGGCTCTGTTGAGCCGAAGTGAACACTGAACCCACGAGGCGGGTATGAAAAAGCTCCTGATCCTGTTGCTGAGCGCGGCCCTGATAGCGGCCGCCTGTTCGGACAGCGAAACCCATGTGCCGGTCACCGGCGCGATCGACGCAGGTGAAGCCACGGCGGCGGAAGAGCCAGCTCCGACTGTTGAGGCCGCCGCAGCGCCGACGGTTGCCTCGGAGGCCGAGAGGGAAGCCGACGAAGTCGCCGACCCTGAGCCTGCGGAGGATGGGGAAACCAGTTGCCAGAGCGCCGAAGTGGCTGCCGACGGCGCTTGGGGTGAAGGCCTCCTGCCGGTGGACCCCGATGTGAAGATCGGCACGCTGGACAACGGGCTCACCTATTACGTGCGCTCCAACGACAGCCCGGGCGGCGCCCTGTCGCTGCGGCTGGCGGTGGATGCGGGGTCTTTGAACGAGCCCATTCAAGGGGCGGGCTATGCCCACTTCTTGGAGCACATGCTTTTCAACGGCACCGAGAAGTACCCCGGCAACGAGATCACTGATGCGCTCCAATCCATCGGGGTGGAGTTCGGCCCCGACATCAATGCCTACACCTCATACGACGAGACCGTCTACATGCTCGACCTGGTCATCGACGAGGAAGAGGACTCGGTGGCCACCGCATTCGATGTGCTCTCCCAGTGGGCCCACGCCGCCACCATCACGCCCGATGATGTGGAGGAGGAGAGGGGGATCATCCGCGACGAATACCGCCTGAGGGAGGAGACCGGCGACGGCGTCGTGCATCAGGTGTTCGACGAGATGTACGTGCGAGACACCCCGTATGAGGCCCGGTCGCCCATCGGAACGGTGGAGGTAATCGAGGCGACCACCGCAGAGGACCTGCGGGACTTCTATGAGACGTGGTATGTGCCGTCCAACATGGCGGTGGTGGCGGTGGGTGACCTTCCCATTGAGACGCTCGAGAACCTGGTTGAGGAGCACTTCTGCGACATCGAGGCCGGAGACGCCCCCGATGGCCCGGACAACTGGTCGGCACTGAACCCGGTGCCGACCTTCGACATCGCCACTTCCCCAGAGCAGTCCTACACCTATCTCTCCTTGGATATCCGCCTGCCGTCTTGGGATCCCAGCACCGTCGACGGCGACCGGGAGCTCTGGACCGAGGAGATCATCAGCCTCATGGTGGGCAACCGCCTGCAAGACGGCTACGAGCAGGGGTTCCTGTCGCAGATCGATCCAACGCACTGGAGTGCCTTCTCCTACACCCAAGGACTGCGGTACTACGGCACCAACCTGAGGGCCGAGGACTTCTCTGCTGCACTAACCGACTACTGGTCGCTGCTGCTAAGCCTGGCCGAGCACGGATTCGCCGAAGCCGACCTGCAAAGGGCGGCTAACACGATCAGGGCCGACCTGCAATCCGCGGTCGAGGCGGCGCCCACAATCCAGGATCGGCAGCACGCCAGCCGCTACACCTCGCACTTCTTGGGGGGCGGCGACATCGGAGCATTGGAAGACACAGCGGCCCGTGTCGATGCCCTGCTCGAAGAGATCCAGATCGGTGATCTCACTGAGCGCTACCGGGATATCTTGGACGAAAGCGGCGTGATCCTGATCGCGGTGGGCGCCGATTCCTCCGATGTTCCCAGCGTCGAGGAAATGCAGGCAGCGCTGGATGCGGCTGAGCCGGGAGAGCTGCCGGCTCAGCCCACAGAGGCCACAGAACTGCTCTCAGCGCCCGAACCGGTAGAACCGGTGAGTGAGGGACCGATCGAAGCTCTCACCGATGAACTGGACGATGCCTATGAATGGGTGTTCCCCAACGGCGCCAGAGTTGCCTACGCCTATTCCGAAATAGCCGAGAACGAGATCAGCTTGAGTGCGACCTCATGGGGAGGCTGGTCGGCTCTTGAAGAGGGTGACCGGCCCTTGGCCCAGTACCTGGCGACCCGGGCGGTGATCAACAGCGGGTTGGGCGATCTGAGCCCGTCGCAGATTTCCCGCTATCTGGACAACCACAACGCCGGGGTGCAGCCGTACATCGCTGAGACCACCGAGGGCTTTTCGGGTGCTTCCGACACCGCGGGCGTCGAGACGATGTTCCAGCTCATGCACCTGTACATGACCCAGCCGCGGGTAGACGAGCAGGCCTTCGCCGAAGCTGTCGACATCGGGGGCATCATTCTCTCCCTATCGCAATCCGATCCCAGTTGGCAGGAGGCACTGGCATTCCTGGAGGCGCGACACGGGGAGGCCTTCGGCTGGTTCAACTTGGCCGCTCCTCAAGAGAGGCTCGACTCCCTGAATGCCGAGGAACTGCTGGGCATATACCGCCAGCGTTTCGGCGGAGTGGACGACCTCGAGGTGATCGTCGTCGGCGATGTGGACCGCGACACCGTGGGGCAGATGGCCCGCACTTATGTGGGAACCCTTCCCGCCCGCCAAGCCGACAGCTACACCAACCGGCGTGCCGCGGAGCCTGAGGGGATTGTGCGCCGCGAGGTGGTGCTGGGTCCGGACAATCAGGCGACTTCGGTTTCCTACACCTTCGAGGTGCCTTTGGGCGTGAGCCCGGCGACTCAGGTTGCCACCAGGGTACTGAACGTGATCATGGACACGAGGCTCGTAGAGGACGTGAGGGAGGATTTGGGCGACACCTACGCAGCCTCTGCGTCCATTGGCCAGGCGATCACCCCCGAGCCGCGGGTTACCGCTGATGTATCCGCAAGCGGTGATCCCGAGCAGATGGCGGGAATCGAGGCGGAGATGGGCCGAATCGTGGCCGAAGTGCATGCCGGCGAGATCTCGGCTGAGGAATTCGAACAGGCCCGCTTGGTGGCTGGTGACGACTACGAGTTGGTCGCCAACAGCGATTGGATAGGTGTGCTGTCCCGCCGGGCTTATGTGGGCGACGACGAGCTGCCCACTCCTGGACGGCTGATCGAGGAACTGGAGGCCCTGGAACTGGCCGATGTGCAAGATCTGGCCGCGTTGCTGTTCGACCCCGATCAGCACATCCAGATCGTCCGGGTGCTGCCGTAAGGAGTTGTTCTGGCTGGCGGCGGGGTCGGGCCCGCCGCCGAATCAGACTTGGCGCTCTTCGTCGGCCCAGTGGGGGTCGCGCAACACCCGCTTGAGAATCTTGCCGGTGGGCGCCTTGGGCAGTTCGTCCACGAAGGCCACCGAGCGTGGCTTCTGGTAAGAGGCCAAGTTCTGGCGGGCGGCGTCGATGATCTCGTCCTCGGTGGCGGACATCCCCGGCTTGAGCACCACGTAAGCCATCACCGACTCGCCCCAGGTGTCGTCGGGCACGCCGATCACCGCGGTCTCCAACACAGCCTGGTGGGTGGCGATGGCCTCCTCGACCTGTACCGAGTAGATGTTCTCGCCGCCGGAGATGATCATGTCCTTGGCCCGGTCCACGATGAACACGTACCGCTCGTCGTCCCAGGTGGCGATGTCGCCGGTCCACATCCAGCCGTCTTTGATGGTGTCGGCGGTGAGGTCGGGGCGGCGGAAATAGCCCAGCATGTTGGCCTCCGACCGCACGATGATCTGGCCGGGGGTCTTGCCGTCGCAGGGCACGTCGTTGCCGTCGGGGTCCACCACCCGCACCGACGTCACGAACCCTTCCCGGCCGCACGACCGCAGCCGCTCTGGCCGGTGGTCGTCGCGGATGGCCCGGATGTGGTCCTCCTGCGACAAGAAGCACATGGTGGTGCCCTCGGTCTGGCCGTAGCCCTGGATCAGGGTGCAGGGGAACTTGTCCATGGCTTCGGTGATCACCCGGGATGGCATGGGGCCACCGCCGTACTGGATGTTGCGCAGGCTGGAGATGTCGTAGTCGTCGAACCCCTCCACAGCCATCATCCAGTTCAACATGGTGGTGACGCCCAAGAAGGCCGACACTCCCTCTTCTTGGATCAACTCCAGGGCCAGAGTGGCGTCGAAGTTCATCAGCACCAGCGGGCAGCCGTGGGCCAGGTAGTTCATGGCCAGAACCACCGGGATGTGGAACATCTGCCCGGTGAGCATGTACACGTCGCTGGGGACGATGCGCTCCGCCACCGTCTGGTTAAGCATCCCGAAGTAGACGCTGCGGTGACTGTGCAAGGCGCCCTTGGACTCCCCGGTAGTGCCCCCGGTGTAGAGGATGAACAGCGGGTCGGTGTCGCCAATGTCGGACGACCCCTCGGGCTCGGCATCGGACGATGAGGCCACTAGCTCTTCGTAGGAGCCATCGCCGCCCTCGCCGTACTGGAGCCAGTGCTCCACCGAGCTCACCAGCCCGGAGAGCTCGGCTGACTCGGCAGCGTATGCGCCCTGCGTTATGTAGGCCCGGGGCTCGCCGTTGGTCACGATCTTGGCCAGCTCCGGGGCTGACAGCCTCCAGTTCATGGGTTGGGCCACCAGGCCAGAGCGCCCGCAGGCGAAGTACAGCGCGGCGTACTCCACCGAGTTCTGGCTCAAGATGCCGACCCGGTCGCCCTTCTCCAGGCCCAAGCCAACCAGTCCGTTGGCCAGCCGGCGGACGTGCTCGTCGAAGGCCGCGAAGGTGACCCGCTGGCCGGTGGTGGAGTCGATGATCGCCTCGCGGTTCGGTGTCTGCCGAGCCCACTTGGCGGGAATCTGGCCGATGTTCATCTGCGGCTCCTTTCTAGAGACCGGTAGCGATGTTCATGGCCGCTCATGGCCGACCGTGCCTAGTAAGGCAGATCGAGGGCCAAGGAGCGCTTCTGGATCTTCCAGTCGTCGCCCACCCGCACGCAGTCGTCGGTGTACACGCCGCTGGAGAGGACAGTGAGCTGGCCGTTCTCCACGGTGATGAGCACCAGATAGCTGATGGCGGTGATGGAGTCCTCGGACTCGTTCTCGAAGTAGAGGTTGGTCACCACGTGGCGGCGCTGATCGGTCTGCTCCTCCATCGCCCCGCTGAACAGCCCGGCGATGGCCTCCGACCCCTCGAAGGTGATCGGGTCTCCGCCGGCGATGGTCATTGCGAATACCGGGTTGTCGGGGGCGAACATCCCGATGAGGAAGTCGCTGTCGCCCACGTCGTAGGCCACCCCGGCGTGGTTCAAAAGCTCGGTTACTGCTTGTTTGTCTGCCATTGGATTACTCCATTCCCAGTTGTTCCACGGTGCCTCGCCACGCAAGCGAGCCACCGTCGATCAAAATGTACGCGCCGTTGATGAAGCCGGCCTCACGGCTGGCCAAGAAGCACACCAGCTCGCCCACCTCCGAGGGGAGTCCCAGGCGGGGGATGAGCGAGGTGTTGATGAGCGCCTTCTCGAACGCCGCCGGGTCGTCGGCCTGCTTCACGAAGTCGGTGACCATGTCGGTGGCAATGGCGGTGGGGCCGTAGCAGTTGACCCTGATCCCCAGGGGGGCCAGATCCACGGCCAGGTTCTGGGTTTGCAGCCGGATACCGCCCTTGGATGTGCCGTAGGCCGAGTTGTTCGGATAGGCCGACTGGGCGCCGGTGGACGCCGCGTTCACGATCGACGGCCAGTCACTCTCCTTGAGATAGGGGAGCGCGGCCTTGGAGCAGATCCACGGGGCTACGGCGTTGACCTCCACCACCTTCCGGAACACGTCGAGGGACATCTGCTCCAGATTGCACTGGTCGGCGGGGGCCAGCCCGCTTTCATGGATGCCGGCGTTGTTGTGGAGCACGTCGATGCCGCCGAAGGCCTCGGCGGCGGCCGCCATCAGCGCCTCCACCTGGCCGGTATCGGTCACATCGCAGTGCTGGTATGCCGCGGTGCCACCTGATGCGTTGATCTCGTCGGCGACCGCCTGTCCCTGTTCGTCGCTCAGATCGGACACCATCACTTTGGCGCCCTTGCTGGCCGCGACCCTGGCGGTGGCCGCCCCGATGCCGGTGGCCGATCCGGTGATGACGAATCGCAGTCCTTCGATGCCCATTAATGCCCCCTTGTGCGAGATACGGCCCGCAGCGTAGGCGGCAGGGCTAGGGGCTGTAAAACAAAACCGCCAGCCACACCGAATCGCAGGGCCACAAGGGTCTCTTGGTAGGTTTAGCCGGTGACCTCGTTGACCACCACGCCGCCGGAGCGGGCCGGTGCCGACCCTCGCCCCGAGTTGGCCATTCACGAGGGACGGGTGCTCTTGACCGGCAGCCGGTGTGGGGACTGCGGCTATCCGCAAGCGATAAACCCGCCGCGCTGTCCGATATGCGGAAGCCATGCCATTGCGACCGCGACCTTTGGCCCCAAGGGGACGGTTTTCAGCTCCACGGTGCTGCGAATCCCTGTTCCAGACCGCACACCGCCCTTCACCCTGGCCTATGTGGATGTGGACGAGGGTCCCCGGATCCTCGCCCACGTGGACGGGCCGGATGAGGCTCTGGTTCCCGGCAGCGAGGTGGTGCTGTCGGGATGGAGCGAGCACGGTGACCCCGTCGTGCGGAGGTCTGGGCCGTGACTGGCGCGGGCACCGCCATCTGGGGAGTTGGGACGTCGGCGTTCGGCAAGCAGACCTCGCTGGGCGGTCCTCGCCTAGCCTGGCAGGCCACGGTCGAGGCGCTAGACGATGCTGGGTTGCAAGCTTCCGACATCGAAGCGGTCTACGCGGGCACGGTATTCGGCGATCCGGGGACGGTTACCCGGTGCCTCCAGCAGATCGGCATCGTGGAAGTACCGGTTATCACCATTGAGAACGCCTGCGCCAGCGGAACGTCCGCGTTCCACGAAGCCCGCGAATCAGTGGAGATGGGCCGTTACGAGCGGGTTCTGGCCTTCGGCATCGAGACCATGACTGCCCATTTCGACGGGGCCATCAGTCCCATTGCCTCTGATCCCGACGGTGCCCAGGGCTATGCAATGCCCAGCATCTACGGCATGTCGGCCACCCGCTACAAGTACGAGTTTGGCGTGACCGACGAGCAGATGGCCGAGGTGGCAGTGAAGAATCGCCGCCATGCCATGGGCAACCCCCGGGCCCAGCACCACAAGACCGTGACCGTTGAGCAGGTATTGGGCAGCCGCATGGTTGCTGACCCGATCACCCTGTTCCAGTGTTGTTCGATTGCCGATGCCGCGGCTGCGGCGGTGATTGGGCCGTTGGGCGGGTCGCAAGACCCGCGTGGCGAAGTAGTCATCCGCTCCAGCGCACTGCGCTCGGGCCGACTGTGGGACCACACCACCGACAAGGTGTGGGGCTGGGACATCGTGGCCGACACGGCGGCCCGGGCCTATGACGATGCCGGGGTGAGCGTGGGCGACATCGACGTGTTCGAGGTCCACGATGCCTTCACCATCGGCGAGATCATCACCACTGAGGCCCTGGGGCTGTGCGAACTGGGCGAAGGCGGGCGACTCGTGGAATCGGGCCATACTTCGTTGGGCGGCCTCCAGCCGGTCAACCCGTCGGGCGGGCTCTTGTCACGGGGTCACCCGCTGGGAGCCACCGGTCTGGCTCAGATCGCCGAGATTGTGTGGCAGCTTCGAGACATGGCCGCCGACCGCCAAGTGCCCGGTGCCCGCCTCGGCGCGGTGGAGACCATGGGCGGGGGCACCGCAGGGATCGATGGCAACGCCTGCGTGGTGACCGTGCTGGAGCAGGTGGGCTGACTCAATGAGCGACGGGCAAATTTTGGCTATCGACGACGAGGTTCTGTCGACGGAGCGGATCGCCGATCCCCATTCCTATTTCTCTGTGCTCCGCGAGCACGATCCGGTTCATTGGAATGAGAAGTACCGGGCGTGGTTCATCCACCGCTACGACGATGTGCTCGACGCCCTGCGCGACCCCCGCTTCTCCTCCGAGCGCATCGGCGCGGCCTATGACCGTCTGACCGACGAGCAGAAGGCCCAGCGCCAACCCACCTATGACATCTTGATGGACTGGTTGGTATTTCGCGATCCCCCCGACCACACCCGGCTGCGGCGATTGGTGAGTCGGGCCTTCACCCCTCGGGCGGTGGAGGCTTGGCGGGATCGAGTCATCGGCGTGGTCGACGAGCTGATCGACGGCCTTTCCGACAAGGAGCATTTTGATCTGATCGAGGACTTCGCCTATCCCATCCCCGCGGTGGTCATCGCCGAGATGATGGGGGTGCCCGCCGAAGACCGCGACCGGTTCAAAGACTGGTCCGACGACGTGATGATCCTGGTGTTCGGTGCCCGTGGAGTAGGCGACCGGCGGGCCCGGGCTCAGCAAGGGCTGATCGAGTTGGCTGCCTATCTGGGCGACTTGGTGGCCCACTATCGGCAGCATCCAGCCGACAACATCATTTCCAATCTTGTCGAGGCATCCGAGGGCGACGACAGTCTGGAAGACCCCGAGATCGTGGCCAACTGCGTGCTGTTCCTCTTCGGCGGCCACGAGACCACCACCAACCTGATCGGAAACGGCATTCGGGTGCTGCTCAACCATCCCGGCCAGCTTCAGAAGCTGCGGGACGACCTCTCGCTGATCAAGCCGGCGGTGGAGGAGATCCTGCGCTTCGACGGGCCGTCCAAGATGGAGGTTCGCACCCTGGCCGACAAGGTGGAGATGAGGGACAAGACGCTCCCCGCGGGCGACATGGTGTACCTCGTGCAGCACGCCGCCAACCGCGATCCCGAGGCATTCGATCAGCCCGACCAGTTCGACATCACCCGCGACCCCAACAACCACATCGGCTTCGGCTTCGGGCTGCACTTCTGCCTGGGAGCGTCGGTGGCTCGCCTGGAGGGGACGATCGCCCTGGAGGCCTTGGTGCGCCGCCTGCCCAATTTGGAGCTGGGGCCCGAGCCCGAGGTGTGGGTACCCACCATGCTGAGCCGGGGACTGGAGCACCTGCCGGTGAGTCTCACATGAGCACGGCGCGGCCCCTGGAAGGCTTGGGCGCGGTGGTGACCGGCGCGACCGGCGACATCGGTGGCGCCATTGCCCGGGTGCTGGCCGACCAAGGGGCTCGGGTAGGCCTCATCGCCCGGCGAGCCGAGCGTTTGGAAGAGCTGGCTGGCGAGCTACGTGATGGCGGCACAGAAGTTTCTGTCTCACCTTGCGATGTGACCGATGCCGACGCTGTGTCAGTCGCCGCAGAGGCCATCAGTGAGGGAATCGGCCCCATAGACATCCTCATAAACAACGCGGGCGGCGCCCGGTTCACGGCACCGGTGCTGGACATCAACGAACCGGGCTGGTCGAAGACCGTGGCCCTCAATCTGACCGCGCCATTCTTGGTGTCGCAGGCGTTCGGACGGTCGATGATCGAGCGGGGCCAAGGCAGCATCGTCAATGTGGGCTCGCTGTCGGGGTTGCGCCATCTACCGGGTATGGCGGCCTACTCGGCGGCCAAGGGCGGACTGTTCCAGCAGACCAAAGCACTGGCCCGGGAGTGGGCCCCCCACGGAGTGCGGGTGAACGCGGTGGCCCCCGGCTTCGTCGACACCAGCGGCTGGGACAGCTACGACAAAGACGCGGTGGTGGCTGAGGCTGGCATCGGCATCCCCCTGGGCCGCTGGGCCACCGCCGAAGAAGTGGCCTTGCCGGTGGCCTTCTTGGCCTCCCCGGCCGCCTCCTACATCACCGGCGCGGTACTGGTGATCGACGGCGGGATGCTGGCCTAGTTGCTGGTGAGGCGCAGTCCGGCGTCGAGCCGGACCACCTCGCCGTTGAGGAACACGTTCTCCATGAAGTGGACGACGAGGTTCCCAACATCCGCAGGAGTGCCAAGGCGGTGGGGGAACACGTTGTCTTCCACCAGCTTGGCGATGAAGTCCTCGTTGAGGGTGGCCAGCATGGGGGTGTCCATGGTGCCCGGGGCGATGGTCATCACCCGGATGCCCCACACCGCCAGGTCGCGGGCCATGGGCAGCGTCAGGCCGATTACTCCGGCCTTGGAAGACCCGTAGGCCGACTGGCCCACTTGGCCCTCGTAGCCGGCGATGGATGCGATGTTCACGATGAGGCCCCGCTCGCCGTCTTCGTTGGGTTCGTTGGCCGACATGGCCGAAACCGCATGGCGGGCCAGGTCGAACAGCCCGATCAGGTTCACCTCGATGTGCTGGCGGAAGTGCTCCAAGGAATTTGGGGTGCCGTCGCGAGAGACCACGCGTTGCCCGGAGCTGATCCCCGCGCAGCTCACCAGCACGTCCACTCGGCCGTGAACCTCGGCCGCGGCGGCCACGGCCCGCTCGACATCATCAGTGTCAGTGACATCAACGGGCACGAAAGCCACTGCCTCGCCCATTTCATCGGCCATGGCCTCCCCAGCCGAGGAGGGCAGGTCCAAGATCACCGCCCGGCCGCCTTTGTCGACCAGGGTCTTGACCACCCCGGCACCCAGACCGGAGGCGCCGCCAGTCACTAGAGCTACAGATCCAGGTACCTGCATCGCTTAGAACTCCCGGAGGCGGGCGCTGGTCGGGTCAACTTCGGTGCGCAGGATGTGCAGCTCCTCAGCAGTGGGCTCCGCGGTGGTGGGAACGTCGCCATCGGGCATCACTACCTCGAAGCCGGTGGCGTCCTGAACCTGCTCAGCGGTAACGCCGGGGTGGAGCGAGGCCAGGCGCATCCGCTTGCTGGAGGGTTCGAAGTCGAACACGCACAGGTTGGTGATGCACAGCTGCGGCCCGCCGGGCATGCCCATGCGCTCGCGGTGGTCTCCGCCGTCGCCCCAGCCGATTCCGGAGCGGAAGTGGAGCTGGTCTACGAAGGTGCGGGGGTCATGGGTGGACGACCACAGGTAGATGCGGGGGATCATGGCCCCGAGATCGGCCATCCCGCCCCCGCCCGGCAGCCGCACCTTGGGGGCGTTGTAAGGGCCGATCACCGTGTTGTTGACGTTGCCGTAGGCGTCCATCTGCGCCCCCCGGAAGGCGAAGGTGTTGTAGCGGGCCCCTTGGGCGTAGCTCCAGAAGTCGAAGGGGGAGTTGCTCAACATGGAGGCCCCGCCCCACAGCGAGTCCGAAAGGGTGGAGTCGCCGATCTCGTCGGGGTCGGCGTCGACGGCGATGGAACTGGCCCCCCACACCAGCTCAGGCGCATGGGTGCGCCGGGCTAGCAGGTAGCCGCACACCGGGATGAACGACACCGCGCCGTTGAACGCCCGGGTGTCGTTGGCCATGGCCCGGGAGAAGGTCACCACCATCAACTCGTCGATGGTGCAGTCGTAGCCGAGTACCGGCGTGCTCATGCCGAGGCTCCTGTTGCCACGCTGTTGACGGCCAGGAAGTCTTCCCAGGTCTCCGGCCCCAGTACTCGTTCCTGGAAGAACTGGGTGAACGTCTCCCGATCTCGGGCCGCCTGGGAGTATTCCGTGAAGAATCCGGAGTCATGGCCGTAGTCGGGGAAGCTCGAGCAGGGGTAGGCGCCCATCGGGGCCGGGGCCACCGTGTCGATCATGAACCTCGGGTACGTCGTACGCTCCGGCTCGGCCGTGAACGCCGCGGTGTCAACTACCCGCTCTACCGAGGCCACCGTGCGGGTGGCCGCGTTCACGATCTCGTTGTCCATCCACACCAACTTGGGATTGACCCTGGTGTTGCCCCGCTCGTCGGCCTCGTGGGCATGGACCAGGGCCACATCCACCGGCAGGCGAGTGCAGGCCACGTAGTGCTCGCCGGTGGGGCCGTCTTTCTCCTCCCGCACGGCACCGCTTTCGGCGTGCAGGCCGAGCACGTCGGTGCCCAGTCCGGCCTTGGTAGGCATGAACGGCAGGTTGTAGCTCTGGGCCTGGAGTCGGCAGATCAACAGATGCTCGCTGTACTCCTCAATGGCCACCTGCCCCGACTGCACCGCCGCTCGGAAGTTGGGGGCCAGGCCCAGGCCCTCGAAGCTGACCAGCCCGGCGAGCACCCGGCGCACGCAGCCGCCGGCCACCAGCCAATCCACCGCCATGCCCGACACGATGGCCACCAAGTCGAGGTCTTTCTTCTGCTGGCGCACCAGCTCGCGCACCAAGGCCATGGGGGCGCTGTTCATCGACAGGCCGCCGATGGCCACGGTGGAACCGTCGGGGATCGACGCCGCCGCCTCTTCCAGTGTCGTGACTTTGCTCATGAGATATTCCGCTTCCCCCTGACTGGCCATTCTTGAAGTTCTTGCAGCCCGCCGTACTATACGGCCCATGACCGAAGCCCCAGACATCCTCTCGCCCGAGTACGACGCCAACCCCTACCCCTTCTACGAGGTGCTACGCGACGAGTACCCGGTGATGTGGCACGAGGGCACCCAGGCCTACGTGATCAGCCGCTACGAGGATGTGGCCGGGGCGTTCCGCAACCCCCAGATCTCCAGTCGCAACTACGAATGGCAGACCGAGCCGGTTCACGGGCGCACCATCTTGCAGATGGAGGGCAAGGAGCATTCCTCCTACCGGGGCATCGTCAACCCGATCTTTCGGGGCAGCTATCTGGAGCAGAGCATCGTACCGGCCATCACCAAGGCGGCTCGTCAGCAGATCGGCGAGTTCTTGGCCGACGGCGAGGTGGACCTGTGCAGGCGGTTCAGCACCTACTACCCGATCGGGGTGATCGTGCAGCTCCTCGACCTCCCTATGGAGGACGTGCCCCAGTTCTACGAGTGGTACACGATGATCATGGACTTCGTTTCCAATATCACCGGCGACGAGGAGAAGAACCGCCGGGGCATGGCTGCTCGGGCGGAGATGGGGGAGTACCTCATGCCCAAGATCGCCGAGCGTCGGGCCAACCCCGGCGACGACCTGCTCACCGCCATGGTGACCAAGGAGTTCGACGGCGTGCAGATGACCGATGACGACATCCGAGGCTTTTGCAGCCTGCTGTTGACCGCTGGCGGGGAGACCACCGAGAAGGCCATCACACTGACCATGCGGAACCTGCTGGACAATCCCGAGCAGATGGCCGAGGTGCGGGCCGACCGCCAGCTCATCGGCCCGGCCTTCGCCGAGACGCTGCGGTTCACCGGGCCGGTGCAGATGATCATGCGCCACACCGACGAGGACGTGGAGTTCTCCGGCGGCGCGGTGGAAGCAGGCCACACCCTCGAGCTGCTGCTGGGTGCAGCCAACCGCGATCCGGAGGCCTTCGACGAGCCCGACCGGTTCAATATCCACCGCACCGACATGGAGTTCGAAAAGGCCTTCTCTGCCGCCGCCGACCACACCGCGTTTGCCTTGGGTCGCCACTTCTGCGTGGGTTCAATGCTGGCCCGGGCCGAGCTGACCGTAGCCATGGACGCCCTGCTCGATGCCATGGACGACATCGCCTACGCCGATGGCTACGAGCAGGTGGAGACCGGGGTCTATACCCGGGGCTTGACCTCGCTGCCGCTGACGTTTACGCCGAATCCCGATTTTGTGGCCGGCTAGCGGGGGACGATGTAGCCCGCGTCGTCGCGGTCCCAGGTGTCGGAGGTAATGCCCTCCTCGCGGAGCTTGAATTTCTGCACCCGCTCGGAGGGAGTCTTGGGCAGGTCGTCACACCAGCGGACGAACCGGGGGACGGCGAAATGGGCCATGCGGGGGATGCAGAAGTCGAGCAACTCGGTCTCGGAGAGCTGGTGGTCGGGTTTGAGCACCACCACGGCCATCACCTCTTCCTCACCCAGTTCAGAGGGCACGCCGATCACCGCTGACTCCAAGACCGCGTCGCAGGTGTTGATCACCGCCTCCACCTCATAGGAGGAGATGTTCTCGCCCCTGCGGCGCACGCAGTCCTTCATGCGGTCGATGAAGGTTAGGTAGCCGTCCTCGTCGAGGCGGCCCCGATCCCCGGTGTGGAACCACAGATTGCGGAACGCCTTCACAGTGGCGTCGGGCATGTCGAAGTAGCTGTCGATCATGATGTGGGGCTTCTTGGGCCTCACCACGATCTCGCCCGCCGTGTTGGGAGGAACCGGCCGGTCTTCGGTATCTACTACCTGCACGTGGTACAAAGCCGACTCCCGACCGGCGGTGCCGATCTTGCGCATACCCCGGCGGTTCTCGGTGGTGATGGCCACCTCGGTCATGCCGTACACCTCGCTGAGGTGCACATCGAAGCGCTCCTCGAACGGCTCCCAGATCTCGATTGGGCAAGGGGCGCCGAATCCGTTGCGCACCGGGTTGTCGGCGTCGTCGGGCCGCTCGGGCTGCTTCCACAGCATCATGATCAGGCCGCCCTGGTAGTTGAAGGCGGTGATCCCGTCAGCCCGGCAGCGGTCCCAGAACCGGCTGGCCGAGAACCGCCGGTCCATGACGAGCCGGGCGTCGGCCTCCATGGCGCACATCACGCTGGTGTACTTGGCGTTGATGTGGAACAGGGGGAAAGCGGTGTAGAGCACGTCGTCGGCGTCGTAACCCACCAAATCCACTGTGTGGCGGGCCAGGTTCAGGTTGGCCTCATGGCACAGCATCACGCCCTTGGACGGGCCGGTGGTGCCCGACGTGTACAAGATCACCGCGGTGTCCCGGTAGTCCACATCGGGCTCGGGAGCGGGGGAGTCGAGGTACAAGTCGGCCAGTTCGTGGACGGTGACATGGCTGGGGAAATCGGGGGTGCCGGTGTCTTCGGTTCCCTCGGCCCGGTTTACCACCACGTGCTCGAGGCCCGGGAGACTCTGGGCCGCCTCGGCGATGCGGTCGAGGTAGTCGGCATCGCACACCACCGCCGAAGAGCGCGACTGGCTGATCAGATACTCCAGCAGGTGACCCCGGTAGGCCTGGTTGATGGGCACCTCCACCACCCCGGCCTTGTTCATGGCGAACCAAGCGTCGATGCATTCCAGCGAGTTCTGCATCATCAAACAGGATCGGTCGCCCTGCCCCAGACCGAGCGAGGCCAAACCGGCGGCCAGTCGGTCGGAGTCCAGATGGACCCCGGCGTAGGTCTTGTCCCGCCCCTCCACGGTGAGGGCCAGCCGGTCACCGTTGGCCTCGGCCTTGTGGCGGATCCACGCTCCGATAGTGCGCGGGGTGGCGGTGTTGGAGTTCGAGCTCATGGCTGGTCCCGTTAGTTCAGCACTTCGGGAGCCTCGCGCAGCAACCGCCGCACCGCCCCCTCCCAGTAGTACCTCACCGTCATGTGGTGGCTGTTGACCGCGGCCTTCAGGGTGGGGCGCTGGTCGGAGGGCACCGGCACCGGGGTTTGGCCGGACTGCATGGCGTCGTAGTTGAGGCGGCATACCCGCTCGAAGTTGGAGGCCCGGTAGACGGCCTGCTCGGTGGTCTCACCGGCGATGAGCACCCCGTGGTTGGCCAGGATCACCGCAGTGGCGCTCCCTACCGCGTCGGCCATCTCCTGGCCCCCGGCAGCGTCGTCCACCCCGCCGGTGTAGGTGCCGAACAGGGCGATGTCGCCGTCGAACATGCAGGCCTGCTGATCGGTGATCTCGGGCAGCTTGTGCATGGTGGACAGCAGGCTGCCGTAGTAGGGGTGGTTGTGGATCACCACTCGGGCATCAGGGCGGGCCCGGTGCATCTCGGTGTGGATGAACACCGCCGGGGTGACGTCCCAGAGACCTTCCAGCACCTCGCCGTCGGCGTTAATCATCAAGATGTCGGAGGCGGTGATCTCGTTCCACCACAGCCCGTAGGGGGTACACCACATGGAGCCGTCGTCGGCGTCGTCTCGCACCACCGTGATGTGTCCGGCCACATCCAGGGCGTATCCCTCGGCATCGAGGATGCGGGCGGCGCAGGCGATCTTCTGGGGTGCGGTGAGCGGCTGGTCGAGTCCGGGCATCACCCGGGGAAATCCGCTTTGTCCGGCGATGGCTTCGTCTAGCTTGCCCATTCCCTGCTAGATAGCACACTTGGAAGCTTCCCAAAGAATGTGAGAGCACCGGAAGGGGCGAGCTATGGGCTGGAGAACGATGGGCGAGGCCGGGTATCCGGCCGGTTTGGAGGCCAATCCGGCCGTGTCGCCTCGCATTCAACGCTGGGATCACATCGGGATCGCGGTGCGCTCAATTGAGGACGCGGTGCCGCTGTTTCGAGATGTGTTCGGCGGGCAGTTTGTGATGGGGGGCGACGACATACCGCTGGATATCCGCACCGCCATGTTCAAGCTGCCCGACACCGTCAAGGTGGAGCTGCTGGAGCCCCTAAACGAGCAGAGCTACCTGCACCGCTTTATCGAGAAGCACGGCGAGGGGTTCCACCACGTGACCATCTTCGTGGACGACGTGGAAGCCACCATCGTGGACTTGGAGGCCGCCGGCTATGAGGTGGTGGACACTGAGCTGCGCGAGCCGCACTGGCGGGAGACCTATGTGCGGCCCCGGTCAGGGCACGGTTGCCTGTTCCAGATCGTGGACTCGACCATCGACTGGCTGGAGCCCCATCCCTACTGCACGGTGGAGGATGTGATCGCCGGCAAGTGGCGCTGGTGGAGGAGCCAAATCTGGCACATCGACCAACTGCCCGACGGCTATAGCGAATGATTCCCCGGTGGGTGGCGGGTCATAGCCCCAGTTCGGCTTGGAGTTTTTCGGCGAGGCGGAATTTTTGGATTTTGGTGGCGGACATGGGCCATTCGTTGGGGGCGACGAACTGGACGTGGCGGGGGATCTTGAAGCTGGCGATCTGGCCTCGGCAGAACTCGATCAGCTCGTCCTCGGTGGCCTCCGCCCCGGGCTTGAGCTCGACGAAGGCGGCGGGTATCTCGGAGTACTTCTCGTCGGGCAGGGGCACCACTTGGGCGATGGCCACCGCCGGGTGGGTCTGAAGGTAGCTCTCGATCTCCACCGCGGCCACGTTCTCGCCGCCCACCTTGAGCATGTCCTTGGTGCGGCCTAGATAGCTGATGCGCCCGTCGGGGTCGAGCGAGCCGATGTCGCCGGTGAAGAACCAGCCCTCGTCGTCGAAGCACTCGGCGTTCTTCTCCGGGTCTTTGTGGTATCCCTCGAACACGTTGTAGCCCCGCACCCAGATCTCGCCTGCCTGGTGGGGCTCGGCGAGCGTTTCTCGGGTTTCAAGATCCTTGATCTTGACCTCGATGCCCCGGAACGGGCGGCCCGACGACACTGCCCAGGTCTCCGGCGGGTCTTCAGGGCCGGAGAAGGCCACCACGCCGCCGCACTCGGTGAGGCCGTAGGCGTTCATATGGCGGGCCCAGGGGAGCAGGGCGTGGATGGCCCGCAGGGCGTCGGGAGGTGCCACGTTGTTCACCAGTCGGATGCGCTGGAACTCGTCGGAGTCCCAGTCGGGGTGATTGATCATGGCCTGGGTTACCGGCGGGAAAGTGGAAAAGCACACGGTGGCCTTCTCGTCGCGCATCTGGGCGATGGCCTGGGCCGGGTCGAAGTGGGTGATGGTGACGTAGGACGACCCGGCGTCGAGGCAGCCGATGAGCGGAAGGATCGAGCTCATGTGGAACAGGGGGAGTGGATCCCAGAACACGTCGGTGTCGGTCAACTCGAACCGGGTCCGACAGGCGGTGACCGCAGTGCGCACCAGAGATTCGTGGTTCAGGGGGCAGCCCTTGGGCTCGGCGGTGGTGCCCGAGGTGTAGATCATCAGGGCCTCGTCTCGGATGGCCACCTGGCTGCGGAGCAGTTCCACCTCGTCGTCGGTGGCCTGCTCAGCGAGCGCCTCGAATGCCCCTCGGTCCACCATCCCGGCGGGGGAGGTGCTGCCCAACAGCACCACTGCCTTCAATTCGGGGGCGACGTCGAGATCGAGATTGGCCGGGTCGGGCGCCTCGGCCAAGCCGGGCAGGCAGTCGTGAAGGATCACCACGTAGTCGGTGAACTGGTCGATGATGTCGCTGGTCACCAGCACCTTCAGATCAGCGTTCTCGGTGACATAGGCCAGCTCCCGCCCCTTGAAGCGGGCATTGATGGGAACCGGAACGGCACCGATGAGAGAGGCGCCGAACATCACCTCGATGAAGTCCATGCAGTTGGGCATGAGGATCCCCACCCGGTCCTGAGGCCGAACCCCCAGCCCCAACAGCGACCGAGCCGACCGCCGGGCCGCGTCCTCCAACGACGCAAAGCTGTGCCGCGTGTCCGGGAAAACCACCGCGTCCTGGCTTCCGTACAGCGTCGACCCCCGCACCACCAGATCGCCATACGTGGTCACATCAACCCAAGTGCTCATCCCCGTAGCTTCGCGCACCTATCCGGTGGTTTGCCCTGCCGTGAGCGACTGGGATCGAAAAATGTATAGGTACTTATCAAAAATCGGCTATTTTTGTCGTAATGGTGTACAGAAGACTGCTACCGGTGCCGGAGCGGAGTTTCTTTCTGTTCGGAGTGCGAGGGGTTGGCAAGAGCACCTGGGTGCGCATGATGCTCCCCGACGCAACGCGCTTCGACCTGCTTGACGAGGCGCTGTTCACCGATCTGATGGGCAATCCAGCCCTGTTCGGGAACCTCTTGTCCGGCATCAAGCCGGGAGAATGGGTGGTGGTAGACGAAGTGCAGCGCATTCCCGCCCTGCTGAACGAGGTCCACCGGCAGATTGAAGAACGGGGAGTGCGGTTCGCCCTGCTGGGTTCCAGTGCCCGCAAGCTCAAGACTGCTGGCACGAACCTGCTTGCCGGACGGGCAGCTCGCAAAGCCATGTACCCGCTCACTCCGGCAGAGCTGGGGGACGATTTTGATCTGGGTGACGTTCTGCGGTTCGGCACGATTCCACTGGTATGGGCGGCCGAAGACCGACGCGAGGTGTTGGAGAGCTATACCCAGCTCTATCTCCGAGAGGAAATCCGGGCCGAAGCCGCGGTTCGAAACCTGCCCGGTTTTGTGCGGTTCCTGCCGGTGGCCGCGCTGATGCATGCCCAGACGGTCAACGTGTCCAGCCTGGCCCGAGATACCGGGGTAGCCCGCCCCACGGTGGCGGGCTATCTGGAAGTGCTAGAGGACACCCTGCTCGCTACCCGGTTAGATGCGTTCGAGGCCAAGCTTCGGGTTCGCGAGAGAAAGCGTCCCAAGCTCTACTGGGTTGATCCCGGGTTAGTGAGGGCGATCAAACGCCAACTCGGCCCGGTTGCTGCTGAGGAACGCGGGGCTCTGCTGGAGGGGTGGGTATATGGATTGCTCAGGGCCCACAATGAGACCCAGCAGGTGTTTGACGCCATCGCCTATTGGTCCCCAGTCGAGTCCGACGCCGAGGTCGACTTCGTGCTCACCCGCGACAACGAGCATCTCGCCCTCGAGGTCAAGGCCGCAGCTACCTACAACACCAGCATGCTCAAGGGCCTCCGAGCCATCGACGGGCTTCCCGGCCTAGCCCGTCGCATCCTCATCTATAACGGCCCCCACGAATTCCAAACCGAAGACGGCATCCACGTCTGGCCCATAGATCGTTTCCACAATGCTCTGGCCGAAGACGGACTGTGGCCGTGAGCCTTGGTGATGTCAACCAACTCGTCACAGCACAAGGGGTGGATCTAACGGCGAAATCAGATCCTAGAAATCCCCTAAATCTCTTCTACCATTATGGTAGAGTCCCTGCATGGACCTGAATATCAAAGATCTCGATGATGATGTTGGGCGGCGATTGCGAGAGCAGGCAAAGGCCGCAGGGCTATCAGTGCAACAGCATTTGCGAAACGAGCTGACTCGCATCGCGTCACGCCTGTCACCTGCTGAATTGTCCGGCGATTACCCACCGATGGACCGTTCAGAGTTCGAATCCATCCGGCAGCAACTCCGCGACCTAGATGCCCAGTAGCGTCGTCTGCGACGCCGGGGGAGTGCTGGCTGTAGCTGGTGTGCTTAAGGGGGCAGTGCCAGTTGGCGCAGAGTTCCTGGCTCTGGATTGGTCAGCCATGACCGTTGGTCGCTTTGTGGCAGCTCGCCATGAGGGCAATCCGGAGAGGGTTCAAGTAGAGATCGGGCTTGCTCTATCTGCTGTACACGAATGGTTCCCGGTTCGCTCTCTGGTGGCAGAGACCATCTCGCGGGCCGGTATAGGAGCAGTGGACGCTCTTGACTCATGGTCCGCCCTCGTGCTCGCCGAACATCTTGATTTGCCGTTGTTCACTGCTTCAGATGAAGTCTCCAGCTCCCGCATTGAGATACACCGACCCTGGTAAGTGCCCGCTGAGCCTCTAGAGTCGAACTCTCAGCCGGTAGGCATCCCTTCCTCCGAGATATTCATAGTATTGCTCACCGTGAGTGGCGAGGAGATCGTCGATGGCTGCGAGATCGGATGCCGACGCGGTGGCCTGACCGCTTCTGATGGCATGGCGAGCTTCCAAGAGGCCGCCGAGGCCGTATTCGGTGTCAGGCATGAACACCGCGGGTCCGGCAAATTTGTCCATCTGCTCGATGACAGGAAGCACGATGGCGGCCAATTCAGCGCTGAGTGGCATGAACCCGTCGTCTCGCGCGTTCCGGTAAGCAGCCGCCAACAGTGCCAAGCTCATCCTCTCCAGCAGGATGGGCGGGAACCACATGGTTGCGATGCAATCTGCTCCTTCGGGTGTGGATTCTCCAGATCGCGTTGAAACCCGCACTCCTTCAAATTCGCCTGACTTTGAGAAGAGCGCCCGTACATCGTCTTCTCTGGGGTACCAGTAGCCCGGCTCCACCGACTCCAACCGGAGCCTGCCTGCCAGTTGCACCAACTCTTCGACGTTTTCTGGATCGGCGTAACTCACAGCCCTCTGGAAGGTGTACTCGGGCATGTTCTCAATCACGGTCATCCAGAAAAAGAAGTGCTCTGAGGGAAAAAGACGCTCTGTCGAGACGCGACCATTGGGCAGTCGCGTGACCCCGTACTCCATGACCGTGACGGCGGGGAGCCTGACCGCCACTTCGGGCATGACCAGGGCACGGGCGTACCGAGACGCCAGAGTTGATGATATTGGGATAGCCGGCGCGGGCGCGATTGCCGTCATGGGCTGATCCTATGAGCGGCCTCGCCTCCCGCGCCGGCTGAGCAGGCAATTTGGCTGATTTCAGAGGTGCGGTAGGCCGTATCATGTGGCCACGAGCAACAGCCGGCTACGTTGGCAGGGTGCGATCGCTGAGCGACTACCTCGACCTAACCGTCGAGCAAGCCCGATCGCAATGGAGCCAGATACTTCGACGACAGCCGAAGCCACGCCAAGAGCCGTTTACTCCGGTGGAAGCGATCTTGTGCTACGGGCTCTTCCAGATTGTGGATGAGCCTCACAAGTACGGGAGCGCGTCGATCCAGAACGCGCCTCCAATTGTACTCCGTCTCGCAGAGCTGTTTGTCCGGCCTCCGACCTCGATCACCCACAAAATGATGAACCTAGAAGGGGGTGCTCGAAACCGAGGCGGGAAGTTCGAACCAGACTTCTACGCCGAGATGAGGAGAGACCCCAGCCGGTTCACTCAGCTCTACAACATGGCCCTATCAGCTGCCCGGGAAGTGGGAGTCCGTCCTCTAGATTTGCCGGACTTCCTGATGCTGGAGGGGATCGACTATTCCGACCTATTGGGTCAAGAAGAACTGGATCATCAGGAGTTGTCACGAGTGGTTACCAACATGGCCGCTCAGCAACGAAGTCGCCGTCTGGGCGATGCAGGTGATACAGAGCGGGTTGTTGAGCAAAAGGTCCGCATTGGCCAACACAGATTTGCGACGGAGGTGCTTGAGAACTTCAGGCACACTTGCGGATTCTGCGGGTTCGCACCCAACAGGCTTCGCGGCTACAAGCTGCTTGTGGCATCGCATATCAAGCCTTGGTCTGTATGTGACAACCATGAGCGCGTCGACGTACTAAACGGCGTGGCTGCCTGCCCGACACATGACGCCGCCTTCGACTCGGGTCTCATCACGGTCAATGGCGGATTGAGGGTCCATCGGGCACCAAACCTCGAAACCAGCACGCGCGCCGATCCGGGGGTCGATCAGTATTTCGGCCAAGTGCTCAAGCCCAAGTTGATCATTCCCGAACAGGCAGAGCGCCCAGGGGACTCGTACCTGGCATGGCATCGTGAACATATCTTTCAAGGAACCGTTAGTGGCTAACACAGGTAGCCCCGTACCATGCCACCGAGTTAGAGCGGGGGCATGGCAAGAAAGACAATAGCCATAAGTTGAGTCGAAGGTGGTGACGGTAGATGGGTCGGGGCGGGGGTACTGTTGCTCCTGCTATCTAAATTAATCTACTGCGTAGAAGAGTTCACGGTCCCATTTGGTTTATGGCTAAATCAATATCTAGGTCTGGCGTGCCGATCCGACCCATGTAGCTGTTGAATTGATTGGATAGGGATTCGGCGTAGGGGCTATCTATAGATGCCTGCTTATTGTAACTAGACAAGTCCTCGCACGGAATATGCAGGATCTTTTGGAAGTCCGCAATGAGGTCAGGCAGTTTCCACGCTTTTGGTAGATAGTAGTACCGATCTCGCTGACCAGAGATGGGATTTGACTTGAGTAGTCGTACAAGCCTTTTACGCGTCTCATTGCTTTCGCTTTGTGTCCATTTTTGGTATTCTTCGAATTCTTCTATCGCAATGCACTCCACAACGACTACCGAGTCGACTTTATTGTTAGCAAAGTCACAACTCGGTGTCATAATTATGTACCATTGGCCCGCGTATCCCCCATTATTGTCTGTCGACACCGGTAATGTCAAGATGTCACCCATTCTGTATTCGTCGGGTGGGGGGACGATGTAGTAACGAATTGGGGGGACAGTCCCTGAGGAAGGCGAAGATTCTTCAGAGTCTCCGCTCAAGATGTCACCGCCATTGTCAAAGGAGACTCCTAGCCTTCTCATCAGTAGATGGGCTATATCACCTTCGCTATCATTTAGATTATTCCAATTCTCTTCGACAAATTCGATCATGAAGTCGCGGGAGATGCGATCAATGTGGTTCTGCAGCCCTCGAGAGAGTCGCGGAAAGGGAGACTCCAAGCATTCCGATATACACTGAGCCAATTCCATGTTGAAGTTATCAGCCTGCTTGGACACTACTTGTACGAAAGGGGGATTCTCGAAAGGTTGGACCTCATGCGGGAGCGCAGTTAGGAACACAATTGGAAGAAACCGTGTTGAACGCACCTCTCGAAATACGTCGATTCCTCTAAGTTCTCCTTCTAACTCTGGTGTAGCTTCTCCTTGTTGGATTACATCCAAGACAAGAAGATCAATGCCTCCCCGGCCAAGAGTCTTCAAAGCTTGATCAAAGGAGTGCTCCGACTCAGCAAGAATGCGGTCCGTCGATGAATCTGTGTTCAGAGTTCTATTCAATAGTTCAGCGGTCTCTTCCGCGACTCCTTCTTTATCGTCAACTATCAAAATATGCCATGGAACTCTTGATTCTTCTTCAACTTCCACTTCAGTTCACCCGCTTCTTCAATGTCGCTCTGAACTTTGCTCCTCCAAGCAGTCCGGGTGGCAGCAATTCCAGGTTCCCCCCGTAGTAATCCTCTACTATTTCGCCTGCAATGGCTAAACCCAATCCGACGCCGTCAGCTTTTGTCGAAAAGTATGGCTGGAATATCAGATCCCTGTGCTCATCAGAGACACCTGGTCCAGAGTCCTCAACGATGATGGATAGGCTTCCGTCATCGTTTCTTTCCACTGACACGCTGATGTTCTTAGACGCCGCTTTGGATTTATTCAACCAGTAGAGACTGTTGTCAAGTAAGTTGATGAGGATTTCTTGGAATTCGCCTCTATCCATCGTCACCTGGTGTGTCGTTGCTGGCAAGTCGATCTTTGCTTTAGCAGCAGATATCTGAGTGGAGAGGAGGTCAATGGTATCACGGATAGCGTCTTCTACAACGTGATTGCTTGGTCGGCCTCGCTGTCTCCCACCGAATGGTTCGATGCGTCTTACGACAGTGTTTGCAATGTCGGCTTGGTCTTTGACTCTGCTGAAGCTGGCATCGATGTCTTCTAGAATGTCGTTCTGATCCTCGCTTGGAATGTCTTCGAGCTTGGCAATGCTCAGTGAAGCAGTTTGCCGGATTGCGAAAATCGGCTGGGCCAGCTCATGCACGACCATGTCTGTGAGCTTCCCTAACGTGGCCAGGCGGTGGTACCTGGACAGTGCTTCGCCTGCATGTTTGAGTTGTTCGTCAAAATCGCTTTGGGCCTTGTCGACCAAGCCTTGAATACGGTCATCGTGCGGTGCCAACTCTGAGACGGCCTCACGAAGTGGTTCTAGGTCAATCGGGTCGAACAGACTGCTGCGACCCTTTTTCGGTTGTCTCGGTCGGAACTTCCATCGTTCCGTCTCGATGATGCTCAGAAGCTGTTTGACGGCTTCGCGGAGGTCAGCTAGCGCGGGGGTTTCAACCAGTCGTTCACGGTTGGACTGATCGATAAGGTCCGGGTTCGCGTCGCGGCCTATCAAGACGTACCCAACAATCTGGTTGTTCGATAGTCGCATCGTAGGGTTCTGGACCCTCCTAGCGTCGAGGCTCAACCAGTCGTCTCCCATTTCACCGTAGGGCAATACCCTGAACTCGTCGCGGTAGATGCTCACTCCTGATGCTGCGTCCAACGCATCTCTGGCAAGTTTCTTGCCTCCGAAGTGTTCGGCCAGGCTGCTCATGGAGTCGGCATCACGGTCCCAGACGTGCAAGAACACCTCAAACGGGCCACACCTGAGGGTTTCGCCATCACCACTGGGGGTCAGATTGCGTTCCAGTTCACGTTCGCTTTGGTCCTTCAGAGTGAGCAGCACAGTGGCTAGCCCGTCAGCCGCAACTTCGGCACTGAGGCTGTAGTGGCTCTGCTGTAGGAGATCCGCTGATGTGACCGCCCCACTGTGAGGTCCGAGGTCATCGGGAACTTCGAGGATTATCTTGAAACCGTCGCCTACACCGCGTTCATCTGCAAAGGGGCTCACAAGTCTGGATAGCGCCCGGTGGAGGCCTGTGGCCAACGCAGGGTTCCACCGGCTGTGGAGGTTTCCCATTTCGATCAGCGTGCCTTGCCCAAGGGCGGGCTGGATTCGGGGGTCATTCCTGATTTCGGACTGTTCGTGCCATGTGCGTTCGGCTTCCCCATCCTGAGCAAAGACACCGGTGTTGCCAACCAACAAGTCAAGTTCGATGTCCTCCAAATACTTGGAGTCATCATCGAAGGCTCGCCAATCCAGTCCTAGCCGGACCTCTTCACCGTCTGCGGTCTTAGAAGTCAGATCCAAGATGTCGCCCACCTTGGCGGCTGCGAACCTGCCTACCCCCTTCTCTCCAAGCACACGGCGGCCATTTTGCAGCGCGTTGTGCTTGTTCCTGAACGAAGTAGCGGGTTCTAGCCAGGTGCTGACGATCCGTTCCTTGTCCATTCCATGCCCATCGTCGAGAACGCTGATACTGCCGGTGTCAGGAATGATCGCCCCGTCCGCGTCGACTTCACCGGAAATACGGACTAGCACGAGACTGGCACCAGCGTCGTAGGAGTTCTTGACCAGCTCGGCCAAGGCGACAGTGTCGCTGCTGATCAGCTCGCGACCCAGAATGTTCATGATACGGGCGCGAGGGCGGAACTGTAGTCCCGTGCGCTGTGGATCGGGTGTACGGGTCAAAGCTCAGCGCCTGACGACTCGGCGCATATCTGCGAGACAGGGCACCTGTCGCAGAGAGGAACACCTGGCTTGCAGACCTCCGTTCCGAGGACATGTGATGCGATGTTCAGCTTCTTAGATTGTCCGCTGATGCCGATCAACTGTGCTAGCTCCATCCTTGCCGCCGATTTGTGGAGCCTGCCATCGGCGGCAGCACCTGAGACCCTTGATGCCACACGCAGAGCCGGAGCCGATGTCACCATCCCCCCCTCGGGACCATTCAACAGATCGGCCCATCGCTGGCCGTGCCTTCCTTGTCCCTTAGCCAGTGAGGCCATTGCCCGCCTCGCAGCAATGTCTTCGTTAGCCCAATGCTCCATTGATTCTCTGAACCTGCTGCGTAGTGCAGTGGCCGAGGCTTGGGGATGCTTATAGGTTGGCTGGACACGCAGGCTATGGAGGATCGCCTTCCCAATGATCTGCCCCAACACTGGAGGCACAGCGTTGCCGATCTGGTGGAACTGGTGTGACCTATACCCTGCGAATCGGAAAGTGTCGGGGAACGTCTGGAGTCGGGCAGCCTCCCGGACGGTGAGGGTCCGGGGCTGCTCAGGATGGATGTACCAGTAGCCGTCCTTCGCTATGTGCGCTGTAATCGTCCTGGAGAGCTTGTCCCAATCCAGCCGGTTGTACTTGTCGTCGAAAATGTCATCCCTGTAGCGCTTCAAGGACTCAGGCAAGTCTGAATACAGCGTATGACCGTCCATGAGTTCAAACGCCTCAAAGTCATCAGCGCGCACTGCACGCGTCTGATGGTCGTAGACAATCTCAGGGTTGTCTACGACACATCCCTCACGAGCGCGTGCGGCAAAGCCGCTTAATGAGGCAAGGCCGTTGCCTGGCGCCTCTCCTGCACCTGAGGTATCGCCGTTGTTGTCCGCTGCGGTAGCCCCATAGCCCATTTCCGGTGCTCCGATCTGGGTGTCAGGAGCCACATGAAGGCGGGGGAGATCCCAAATCGCGTCGCGCACTGTTGTATGGGCCGATTCATGGGGCCACTCGAATGCCGCCCCATTCCTAAGGCCAACCAGGATCAGCCGCTGCCGGTGCTGTGGAACGCCGAAACGCCAAGCATCGACAATCCTCGCCTCGGCCTCGTATCCAGCTTTGTCGAGACGCTCAATCATTTTGCGTAACACGGCAAAACCGTCTCCGAGTGCCATGTCGGGCACATTCTCCATGAGCACCGCATGGGGCCGGATCGTCTCCACTAACTTCAGGAACGCTCGCCAAAGCTCACGGCGGGAATCCTCACCGCTTCGGACACCCTGTTGTACAAGGCTTCGAATCTTGGAGTGACCTGCCCGTGAGAAGGGCTGGCAAGGCGGACCGCCCGCGACTAGCCCCACATCGACACCCTGGAGAAGCTCCGCCAGCAGGTCGCGGTCCCGTTGTCCACCTAAGTCGAGGTGCAGTGCCCTTCCAGCCACATTGTGCCTATGGCTTTCCAATGCCCACTCGTCGTTGTCAGCGGCCAGCACAACCTGCCACCCAGCGGCCTCAAGCCCGCAGCTCAACCCCCCGGCTCCGCAAAACAGATCGACAGCGACCGGCGCTGACAACCCCTGTACCCAGTCACGCCATCCCAGTTCCCCCGGTGTGTCTGGGTGCGGATCAAGGTGTAGCGGTTCAGAGCGTCGATGCGTGACTTTGTACTCGCGTGCAGCCGGTCGAGCCATTCACACCCCTTTCCCTGGTATGGAGAGTAGTTGCCCCTCTAGTCCAGACACGCGGGCCGCCAGTCGAGAATCATGCATCCGCCCCTGCTTCCTGATCGTACCAGCGGCAATGGGGACTGTTTCGGTTACCCATCGACTGGTTGCGAGTGATGTCGTAGCTGGCATGATGGGAATACATATAAACACACTGGATTATACTCAATCAACAGTAATATCCACATATCCACAAGGGGCCCGGAACCAAATATGCGCGCTCCCTGTATGCACAGGTTGCTACATTCGGCCTGTGGAACCTGCTGCTTCTGGAAGGACTGAAGCGATAGAGGCAGTTGCCCGGGTCACCAGCCAAGTCGGATCGCTGCCGGTGCCGTTCTTCGGCTGCGAGGCGGACACGCTGGAGGTCTTCGTAGACGACCTTTCTACCGTGTCGGCGTTTGCCGATGAGGATTGGGAATTGGAGGAGGTCCCTTAGAGGGTGCGCGGGTAGGTGGTGTTCAGGGGTTCCATCGGTTTTTGTGGTCGATGAGTTTGGCTGCGATGAGCAGTGCGATGGCGAATGCGAGTTGGGCTTGGCGGTGTTGGGGTTGTCGGTCGGTGTTGCGGCGGA
>JAJDYE010000018.1 GCA_022822905.1 Acidimicrobiia bacterium
ACACCTTCTCCGGCCTCGCAGAAGGAAAGACCTACGATATTGCCGTCCAAGCCCGGAACCCCCAAGGCTGGTCACAAGACTCCACCTGCAATCCGAAGATGAAAACACTCCCCCCAATTCCAAACGGCCTCATCACCGGAACCGGCACATACTACTTCACAGAGGGAACCATAAAGGGAGTCCTCTACGCCGCTCAAACAGCAATCAACAATTACGCTGCAAAGCCTGCAAACGAATCCAAATGGAACACATGTAAGAACAGGATAGATAGAACACGGTTGGCAGCAATAATGTTGGCAATTCCACCCAGCGAGGCGATCTCAGCGGAATCTCTGTCAGCGATACCATCTCCAATGACTCTCTCAAGGTATGACAACCTTGGCCAGTACAAACAAACCCACTCCTATACTGAAGACGGAGTCGAAAAGATGGATACGAGTAGCCTTAATTTACGGCTTTACTCCCATATGACTGAAGAAGATTACCTTAGAGCGCACTGGAGTCCTGGTGTCGGGCTGTGGCAATTGGACTTCTTTGGCCCAGCTATAACCCTAAATCATGCAGAACGAGCGGATATCGCTGAAGGCGGAGTAACTGTTGCAACATTTCTATTGCACAATTACTGTAGAAACAGTACTACCCAAGAGTTCCTGAAGGACGTGTTGAATGGGCGCTGGCATGCGTGTTGGCCCTTCAAATTAGATGAAAATGGAAACAAAATAAAAGACCCAGAGGATGATTCCAAATATCTCCGTATTTTGGATGTCTGTTTTGACAGGTATGCTAATGACAGTGACAAGATATTTGTGAATGGGACTCTCAATGTTAAGGTGGTAGAGAGAAGGGGAGGTGTAGCACTTGATCAAGTCGACGGAGGCATATCTGAACGTCAGTGTCGCTGGAGTTCCAACCTTCAACCGATGCGATGTTATTTGTATGACACCAATAACCCGCAGGGCGCTCTAATAGATCGGGAACCAGAGGGTTCAGCTGCTAGCGGACTAACACCATACCCAAGTGCATTCATTTCCGTGACTGATCCCCACACTGGGATAAAGTATGCGGTGTGGCCTTCAAAATGGCCAAGAGTTGGTGGCATACTCACTTGGCCAAAGGAAGTCGTATCGTCTGAAAAAACTATATACAGAGCAGTAATGCCGGACGAGTATGTTCGATGTAGTCCTGGACGTGATCCAAGTCCAGAGTCCCCAAAGCCGGAGATCGCAAATTTAGACTGCGCAGAGGAGACCTACGAGCCTTTTGGCAAGGAGACATTTAACAGCAATTTTGACAACGAGCAATCCACTGTAGAGGGTTGGTTCGATGATGGGGTCCCATATCGAAAAGGTAAGACTGAAGAAGACAAGCATAAACTGCAAGTCCAACATTGTGGCCGTATTTTACAGTCTGATCTCACTCATGCTATTTGTTGGTGGGTGGATATATGACCATCTGCATATTCCGTAGGTATGGTGATGAATATGAGGACTAGGGTTCTTGATGGCAGACTTTCTTCTGGCTGGACAGCAATTCTGGCTTTGGCAGTATTACTGTCAGCAGGATGCGCAGAGAGTGAATCACTTGAAATTGTTGGTAGGGAGGTAATCGAAGAGTCCACAGAAGAAATGCCACTCGAAATCATAGCAGATGCCAATATCTCTAATGGTTTTCATACCTCTACCACGCATATAATACTCCCACATGAAAAAAGTGTAAGTGGAGCAGAAGAGAATACTGATATTTTCGGAGACTCGAAAACGAATGTTGCCCACTCCGAATCAGAGAACCTTGTATTGCAAAGACACCAAGACAATGGAAATGGAATCGTTATATCGGAAGAACCACTGGCTCTTACTCACCATAATATGGAAACGCCATTAAAGCTTCTTATTGATTCGGTTAATATAAATGACTGCGTCATGCGTGGTCTAATTTATAATAGTTCGGACGAATGGTATGCCAAGAATGTAACCATAATCATTTCAGCAATCGATAGCGATAAGAACGTTAGTTGGTACTGGCCACTTACAATTGAACCCGGTGAAAAGGCTCCGTTTGAAGTTGGGATTGATTGGTTTCCGCATTCCGTTAAGTCCGACCTACCACATCCAGCATTGAACGAATGGAATCTGCTCGGAAATACAAATGTCGACATATCTGCAGATATGTCGTTGGAAGCAGATGTCAAGAGAGCATTTTCGTTTAACCAAGATTACACTGAATATGAGCCCATTTTTCAGAGTTTCCATAGGTTTCCTATCTTCGATGAAAGAGCCCTAGAATTGGAGGACTATAAACTATGGAGACGATATGGGCGGGATTATTCCCCGATCGCAACGCATGATGTTGAGTTAATATTTCCTGAAGGACTTGTGAAGGGCAAAGAAGTGGAGCCCATGGTGTCCGAGTTTCAATTATACAAATATGCCGACATCTATTATATACCACACACCTTGTATCCTAACTTGTATGATGAAGAGACGCATTCTTTAATAGATGATGTAAGGGTGTATCAAACATATATGCTTGGTTCGGAAGTAGCGGATGTTTGGGAGTTGATTCCGCACACAGTATCAGAGGTGCTAGACTCTAACGGTTTAGTCATCGAACACGCATTTATGCCAAGAAGACAGTTCGAAGTGTACGGTATGTCAGAATCTGATCAAGTATTTGTCCAATTTTGGACACCTATTATTGATCCTAGTCAATTTCCTAATCGAAATGTAAGTGGGGAAGCTGCGACACATAAGGGCGGTGTAGAACTTGCTAGTTGGTCGGATATATGGATGGGGGGTGTTAGTCATACTGAAGTGTCAGAAGGTGTCGACATTTTGGCAAGAAGAGATTCTTCGAAGAGCAGCTCATGTTATGCGCCTGGTGGTTTGAGAAAAAGTGACTTTATTGTGGTGGGTCAACAACAACATGTAGTCGATTATACCCTGGGTTATGCTGGGATTTTTGATGAATTTCATACTGAGGCGGATAGCCTTGGGGGCGTTACTGTTGACACCTCATCAGTGACGATAGACGGGAACACCGTTCGCGGCCTCATTCACAATCAATCTGAGAATGAATTCGGCCGCAATGTTGAGATCATTATTGTAGAAGAAGATTCAGATGAGTTCCTAGGGGAATGGTACTGGCCCTTGTCGATTCAACCAGGTGAAAGGGCACCATTTGAAATTGAATTGGAAACATCTGGCGTAGAACTTAAAAAATTGAGAATTGAAGCTAATGCATCTTTGTCGATGGATGTGGATATCACTAGAGCTTTCAAAGTCATGAACTATACTAGTGGAACGGTGTACGCTGCTAATCTAGCCCACGCGTTCGCTAGTGACAGATATTTCTCGGACTTTTACCCCGGTCGATACTTGAATCTGGATCTAGTGTCGAATTTACCAAATAGAAGATACGAGAAGAGCGAATTTCTTGCAACCTATAAGGATATAATAAGTATTGAAGACTATGACGATATTGATTTGCTTCATTACAGAGATCTCTATGCTCGTCTAGAAGCTTCCGACTCTCATCCCTTACTCTCTGATGTTATTACTACTCAGCATATTGAATCACTGCGTGCCTTTGGTGCTATCCTTGATGATGAAATGAGGGTTGTCGATGTTATGGAGCTGTCGCCATTTACATCTGTATATGGGCATATCAATATTGATAGGAGTTATTTGGAAGTCAATAGGATCCCAGCTCCAAATCGTTGGTCTCCAAACGCGGTGCGCTTGTTGTTGACTGTTCCGTTTGCCAACTTAGAAGAATTGGCGAGGGGATATTATTTTCAAGTGTGGATCGGCGGCACCATGAAATCAGATGTTGTTCCACTGATTCCGTGACCCTCACCCGCAGCCAGGTGCGGGATCTGCTCGACCGCCACGGTCTGGCACCGAGCCGGGCAATGGGCCAAAACTTCGTGGTCGATCCCAACACCATCGCCGCCATGGTCCGAGCCGCTGAGTTGTCTCCCGAGGATTCGGTGGTGGAGATCGGCCCCGGTTTGGGGTCGCTAACTCGGGCGCTGGCCGCCGAAGTGAATCAGGTGCTGGCTGTTGAGGCCGACCGCCACATGCTGGCGCCGTTGGCCGAGGTGGCCGACGCCCCCAACGTGGAGATAGTCCACGCCGACGCCACCACTCCGGAATGGCGAGCCAAGCTCGGAGCCGCCGACCAGCGGTGGGCCCTGGTGGCCAACCTGCCCTACAACATTGCTGTTCCCCTGCTATTGGACCTGCTCGACAACGAGCCCCGTATTGGCACCTTTACCTTCATGGTGCAGCGGGAAGTGGCCGAGCGGCTGGTGGCCCCGGTGGGCACCAAGGCCTACGGCATTCCCACCCTCAAGGTGGCCTACTGGTGCGAGGCTCGCATCGTCCGCTCGGTGCCCGCCACGGTGTTCTACCCCCGGCCCCGGGTGTCGTCGGCGGTGGTCCGGCTGATGCGGTTGCCGGCGCCGGCTGTCGACGCCGACCCCGACCGGCTGTTCTTCCTCATCCGCACCGCCTTCGCCCAGCGCCGCAAAATGCTGCGCCGCTCTCTGGCTGCCCACGTCACCACCGACCAATTCGCCCAGGCGGCCATCTCCTCCACCGCCCGCCCCGAGCAGCTCACCCTCGCCGACTGGGCCCGCCTCACCGACGCGTCGGTCTCCTAAACTGGCAACCGGAATCGAGCAGGGTAGAGTTCCGAACAGTATCGGTCGAGGAGGAATGCCCATGGCTCTTGCGTATTGGCAGCGATGGCTTCCGTTGACCCGCAGACAACGCAAAGAAACGAAACCCGAGATGCTGACGCTCGAAGACCTCAAAGCCAGCATCGGCAAAGGCCCCGCCGCTGATCTATCTGACTGCACGTTCCACGCCAGTACCGAGGATTTCATCGCCGCAATGAAGGCGCAGCGAGACGAGGCTGCTGACTAACAGCGATTTCTGAATCGCCGTCGATGCCAACACACGCTCAGAAGCCCGCGTTCATGCGCGAATTGAAAGGCTTGCATTCCGCACAAGCCGCCCTCTTTGAGCGCCGATTACAGGAGTTCGTCGCCGACTTGCTCGACATGGAACAAGGTCGCAGCACTTGGTTCCGCAGGACACTGCGCGTGAAGAAAGTGCAGGGGCTCTCGGACGGGTACGAGATGTCTTGGGCTTCCAACGGCCGGGCGACCTTCGCTATGGGCGATCCCATCGTTGAGGGCAAACTCCACATTGTCTGGTTGCGGATCGGCGGTCACGACATTCTGCCGTAGCCTCGTGGTGATGGTTGCTCTTGTTGCTCCGGCCAAGCTCACGCTGTCGCTGCGGATCACCGGGGTGCGGGCCGATGGGTACCACTTGATCGATGCGGAGATGGTGTCGCTTGATCTGGTCGACACGCTGGTCATTGAAGCTGGCCACGAGGTGGTCATCGACGGCGGGGGCCAGATCAACCCCGATGACAATCTCATCACCCGGGCGCTGGCCTTTGCGGGGCGTACTGCCCGGGTAACGGTGAACAAGCGGATTCCAACGGGGGCAGGGCTGGGAGGCGGATCGGCCGACGCCGCCGCCATCCTCCGCTGGGCCGGCTACACCGATGTTCAAGGGGCAGCCCAGCTGGGCGCAGACGTCCCCTTTTGCCTGGTCGGCGGACGGGCTCGTGTGCAGGGCATCGGCGAACTCGTACAGCCGCTGGAGCACATTCCCCGAACGCTCACCCTGCTCATCCCCCCGTTCGGCTGCTCCACTCCGGCGGTGTACCGCCGCTGGGACGAGATGGGAGGCCCGGAGGGTTCAAACGGCAACGACCTGGAGCCCGCCGCTCTGGAAGTAGAGCCCCGCCTCGACCAGTACCGCCGAACGCTAGAGCAGGCCACCGGTCAGACGGCGCGGCTGGCCGGTAGCGGTTCTACGTGGTTTGTGGAGGGCGGCTACCCCGGCGAAGGTCGCATCGTGGTCCACGCTGTGTCCGCCTCAAAGATTCATCCCTAGGAATAGCCCATTCAGCGATATACGGTGCCATCATGCTAAGTCTAATGGTATCCTTCATCCATGAATGGGACACATACTGTTGTAGTGGGAGATAGAGGCAGGATCGTCGTACCAGCAGAGGTGCGCAAGAGCGCGGGACTCTCGGAGGGAACGCCCCTGGTGTTGCTGACCACTCCTGAAGGGATGGTGCTGTTGACCCGCGAGCAGCTTCTGTCTCGGGTACGCAACGAGTTCGAAGGTCTGGACTTGGTAACCGATCTGCTTGCCGACCGGCGGCGGACCGCAGAGCAAGAGGATGCCGCGTGAGCGTCGTGTTGGATGCCTCAGCCATCCTGGCGTTTCTCCAAGGCGAGGAAGGGGCTGATTCGGTAGAGGCGGCGCTCATCGGGCGCCCTCAGTGCGGGGCGGCCAACTGGTCTGAAGTCGCCCAAAAGGTGCTGGCCGCTGGTCGCGACTGGGAGGTCGTCAGAGCCCTGCTCGTGAGCTACGGCATCAAAATCGAACCAGTGACCAGCGGCGACGCCGAATGGGCTGCCCGCCGATGGACACGGGGCGAGGGCTTGTCGCTTGCCGATCGGCTATGCCTGGCGCTTGCGGAGCGTGAAGACACCGAGGTGCTAACCGCTGACCTGGCCTGGGGATCGGCGGGTCGGGTGAGACAGATTCGGTGACTACTTGCCCCGGGCCCGCCGCTGGAAGCGAGTGCGCTTCAGCATCTTCTTGTGCTTCTTCTTGCGCATCCGCTTGCGGCGCTTTTTGATCAACGATCCCATGGTGCGCCCACGCTAGTCCGGCCAGCATCACCAGCAATAACCCGAGCGTTCATCCGGCGGCAATGAAGTAGCCTGCAAATGGTGCCTGATGACTGCCCAGCAAAGGGCTCTTTGGCGAGTAGTTCAAGTGGCAGAACGCCTGGCTTTGGACCAGGAGGTTGCAGGTTCGAGTCCTGCCTCGCCAGCCACACGAGTAATCGCGCTAGAAATACACCCGTGAAGGTGCAGAGCGGGTTGGCCCGCTGAACCCATGGCGACTGATTTTCTGCCCCTGTCCGCGGTGGTGTTGGCCGCGGGCCGGGGCGCTCGCATGAGGTCGGGGCGGCCCAAGCCCCTCCATGATGTCTGCGGTCGGGCCATGCTGCTGCACGTGATCGACGCAGTGGCGGCGGTCAATCCCCGTCAAATCACTGTTGTGGTGGGGTTTGGCGCGGAAGAAGTGGCCAAGCACGTCACCGAAGAGGCCTTCGATCTGCGCATCGACTTTGTCGAGCAACCGGTGCAGAGGGGCACGGCTGATGCCGCCGCCTTGGGCCTGTCGGCTCTGGACAGCGATGTCGATGATGAGGATGTGTTGGTGGTATCGGCCGACATGCCGCTCATCCAGGGCCAGACACTGCGGGGCTTGGCTGCCCAGCATCGGCTCTCCGGTACGGCGGCCACCGTGGCTACTGCGGCCGAGGAGAACGCTGAGGTCTTCTGCTTCCGCCGCGGCCTGCTGTCTCCGGCCCTGCGCCGGCTGGCGGCCAGCGACTCGGGCCGCGAATACAGCCTTGCTGATGCGGTCGCCGTGCTCACCTCTGCCGGACATGACGCAGGGTCGTTCGCCATCGACGAGGCTGAGGCGCAGGGGGTGGACGATCGGGAGCAACTCGCTTTCGCCGAGGCGGAGATGCGCCAGCGCATCAATCGCAACTGGATGGTGGCCGGGGTGCGCATCATGGCGCTCCACAGTGCCTACATCGACGTCAGCGTGAAACTGGCCCCCGATGTGGTCATTCACCCCGGTGTCGTGCTCAGAGGCCAGACCGTGATCGGCGAGGGTGCGGTGATAGGCCCCCACACCCATTTGGTGGATTGCGTGGTGGGTCCACGAGCGGTGCTGGAGGCGGTGTCGGCTACCGATGCCGAAATCGGTGCCGATGCCCATGTGGGGGCCTACATCACACTGGAGCCCGGCGCCCAGATCCCGCCTGCTTCGACGCAAGGAGACTGAAACGATGGAACTGGTTACGAAGAAGAAGCTGGCCATCATCTCGGGGCGGGCCAATCACGATCTGGCCGCCGAGATTGCCGAGGCGCTTGATGAAGAGCTGGTGGAGCCCAATATCGCCGACTTTGCCAACGGCGAGATCCACTGCCGGTTTGAGGAATCGGTGAGGGGCACCGACGTGTTCATCGTCCAGAGCCACACCGCCCACGGCGACGCCTCCATCAACGACGCGGTAATGGAGCATCTCATCATGGTGGACGCCGCCCGGCGGGCTTCGGCCAAGCGGATCACCGCGGTGTGCCCCTTCTACGGCTATGGTCGCCAAGACCGCAAAGCTGCGGGCCGCGAGCCCATCACCGCCAAGCTAATGGCCAACTCCTTCCGCACCGCGGGGGCCAATCGGATGCTGAGCGTCGATCTCCACTCCGGGCAGATCCAGGGATTCTTCGACGGCCCTTGGGACCACCTCACCGCCATGCCGGTGTTGGTGGACTATCTCAGGGACTTCAACGGCGAACTGGTGATCGTGTCGCCCGACGCCGGCCGGGTGAAGGTGGCCGAGCGCTACACCAATGAGCTGGACGCCGACCTGGCCATCGTTCACAAGCGCCGGGCCATGGATGTCAAGCACGCGGTGGAGGTCATCGAGGTGGTGGGCGACGTGGAGGGCCGCACCTGCGTGCTCATCGACGACATGATCGACACCGGGGGCACCATCGTTGCTGCGGCCGATGCGCTGGCCGCCCGGGGGGCCGCAACCATCGTTGCCGCCACCACCCACGGCGTGTTCTCCGGCCCAGCCATCGACCGGCTGAAGAACTCGGTGATCTCCAAGGTGGTGGTTACCAACACCCTGCCGCTGTCGCCCGACAAGCAGATCGACAAGATCGAAGTGCTCTCGGTGGCCCGTATCATCGCCGACGCCATCGACGCCGTATTCGAAGACACCTCCGTCTCTGAGATCTTCGGCGGCAAGAACCTCTCTTAGCCGTTAGAGGTTTCGGGCTGCGGCCCGATAACATTTCTAGCTGCGCTATGGCTGAGCTGATCTTGAAGACCGACACCTCGCGTGAGCTGGGAACCCGGCCGTCGCGTCGCCTGCGCCGGACCGGGCGGGTGCCCGGCGTGGTGTACGGGCTGGGAGGGGAGTCGGTTTCTGTGGCGGTGGATGCCAGCGAGCTGCGGTCGGCCCTGACCACCGATGCCGGTCTCAACGCACTGCTCACCTTGGAAGTGGACGGCGACCGCCAGCT
This sequence comes from Acidimicrobiia bacterium, assembly GCA_022822905.1. Lineage (GTDB taxonomy): Bacteria > Actinomycetota > Acidimicrobiia > Acidimicrobiales > Bin134 > Poriferisocius. The sequence continues at coordinate 9,215 of JAJDYE010000018.1, forward strand.
CGGCTTGGTCAAAGAGTTGCAGCATCATCCCGTGCGCAACGAGGTCATCCATGTGGACTTCATCCGGGTGGATGCCGACGTTGCCGTGGAGGTAGAGGTCCGGATGGTGCTCGAGGGCGATGCCACCGCGGTGACCAACGAAGACGGTGTGGTAGACCAGGCCGCCTTCACCATCCGGGTGCTGGCCAAGCCGGAGGCCATTCCCAACGAGCTGACGATCGACATCAGCGAGATGGTGATGGGCGACTCGGTGAGGGCCGGCGACCTCGAACTGCCCGAAGGGGTGGATCTGGCGGGCGACCCCGATGAGCTGGTGGCCAGCACTTCGATACGGGTCATCGAGATCGAAGAGCCCGAGGTTGATGAAGAGCTCGAGGTGGAGCTGGACGAAGACGGCCAGCCGATTGTCCGCGAGGGCGCCGACGAAGACGCCGAGCAGGCCGACGCCGACGCCGACACCTCCGAAGACGCCGAGAGCTGAGCTGATCGGCGCCTGTCGCCGTGCCTTCCCGCTGGCGATCCCGTAAGAAGCACACCGACACCCCCGCCGATCTTGTGATCGTGGGGTTGGGCAACCCCGGGGACAAGTACGTCGGTTCCCGCCATAACGTGGGCGCCGAGGCGGTGGAGCTGCTGGCCGATCGCTACGGGCAGACGCTGGGCAAGAGCCGGGAAGCGGCGCTAGTAGCCGAGGCCCGGGTTGATGGTCGCCGGGTGGTGCTGGCCTTTCCTCAGACCTTCATGAATAAGTCGGGTGAGGCAGTGCGAGCCTTGGTGCGGCGTTGGAGCATCGCCGAGCATCTGGAGCGCCTGGTGGTGATCCACGACGAGCTTGATCTGCCCCCAGGACGAGTCAAGGTGAAACACGGCGGGGGGTTGGCCGGTCACTATGGCCTGTCGTCCATCAAGGGCCACCTTCGCACCGCCGACTTCACCCGGATTCGCATCGGGGTGGGCAAGCCCCCCAATCCCCAAGCCGGCGCCGACTATGTGCTGAAGCGGCCGGGCCGAGCCGACCGCGACCTGTTGGACAATGCGGTAGAGCGGGCTGCGGAGGCCGCATTGGCCCTGCTCGACCATCCGGTTGAAATCGTGATGAACAGGTTCAACTGATGGTGAGCAGGTTTGGCCGATGACGGACTGGCTCAATTGATGGCCACCGCGGTTGCTGGTGTGGGGCCGGGTTTGGCTGGCCTTGGGCGGCTGCTGGCTGCCGAGCCCGCGGTGATCGACGTGCTCGGAAGACGCGACGCCTCGCTGGCCGTGGCCGAGTCGGGCCAGGCTGCGGTGCTGGCCGCCATCGCCGAATTGAACGGCCGCCGACCAGTGGTGGTGGCCACGCCCACTACTTCCGACGCCGAGCGCTTGGCCGGCGACCTGTCGACGATGCTCAACGGCAGTGTCGCCCTGTTCCCGGCGTGGGAGACCTTGCCGTTCGAGCGGATCAGCCCTGGAGTGGAGACAATGGGCCGGCGTTGTCAGGCCATCTGGCAGCTCCACCACCCTCAGCAGTGCCCGGCGGTGCTGGTAGCCCCGGTTCGGGCCCTGCTTCAGCGATTGGTGATTGATTCCGACGATGCCGAGCCGGTGAGAGTGGCGTCGGGCGATCGGGTTGATTTGGGCCAGTTGGCCGCTGACCTGGCCGCCAGGGGCTACCGGCGCGACGTGCAGGTGGAGCACCGGGGTGTGTTCGCGGTGCGGGGTTCCATCTTGGATGTGTTCCCGTCTACCGCCGACAGCCCGATCCGCATCGACCTGTGGGGCGATGAGGTGGACCGCCTCACCGAGTTCTCGGTGGCCGATCAGCGTTCCACCGAATCGCGGGAGCAAGTTGAGATATTTCCCGCTCGGGAGGTGCGGCCAGTGCCGGCGGTTCGGGCCGCGGCCGAGAAGCTGGTGGCCTCCCGCCCCTGGGGTCGAGAGCAGTGGGAGCGCCTGTCTGAGGGCCAGTTCTTCGACGGGATGGAGTCGTGGCTGCCATGGCTGATCGACACCGACGAGATCATCACCGACCGTCTCGGCCCCGATGCCCTGATGGTGCTGCTGGAACCGGGGCGGCTCCGGGACCGGGCGGCTGACATAGCCGCCGAGGAGGCCGATTTGGCCGGCGCGCTGGCCCAGACCTGGGGAGCGACCGGCGAGGAGTTCCCCCGCCTGCACGTGGACTACGACCGGTTGTTGGCTGCCTGCTCGTCGCCGGTGTGGACCATGACCGCAGTACCGCCCGGGCCGACGACTCCGGTGGTGGCGGTGGGGGGCTGGGCCTCGGCCATCGGTGATCCGTCGGCCCCGGTGGAGCAGGTGTCTCGGCTATTGGGCGAGGGATACCGAGTGCGGGTGGCGGCCGATGGAGAAGGGTCGGCCAACCGTTCCGCCGCGGTGCTGCGCGAGCACGGAGTGGACCTCCCGGTTCGAATTGGCGAGGGTACAGCATTCGGCGACGCTTCCGATCCGGGGGCTAGCGCTGGCGTCAGAGACGCTTCCGATTCGGGAGGCTGTGTGGTGGTTGCCCCCCTCCAAAGGGGGTTCGTGCTGCCCGGTTCCCGTCTGGCCGTGCTGGGCGAGGCCGACCTCACCGGCCGGCGCCGGGCCCACCGGCGCAGCCGCCCCCGACCGTCTTTGGCCCAGGAGATGGACGATCTGGCGGCGGGCGACCATGTCGTGCACCGCCATCACGGTGTGGGTCGCTACGGCGGCATGGTGACTCGGACCATTGCCGGGGTTACCCGCGACTACCTGTTGGTGGAGTATCGGGGTGGCGACAAGCTGTACGTGCCCACCGATCAGGTGGACGCCGTGCGCCGCTATTCCGGGGGCGAGACCCCCACCCTCAGCAAGATGGGGGGTGCCGACTGGCAGCGGACCAAGAGCGGGGTGCGCTCCGCGGTCAGCGAGATCGCCAAGGAGTTGGTGGTGCTGTACCAGCGCCGTGTGACCACCCCCGGCCGGGCGTTCTCCGCCGACACTCCGTGGCAGACCGAGATGGAGTCGGCCTTCGGCTATCAGCTCACTCCCGATCAGCACAAGGCCATCACCGACGTCAAGGGCGACATGGAGCAGCCCCTGCCCATGGACCGGCTGATCTGCGGCGATGTGGGCTTCGGCAAGACCGAGGTGGCCATACGGGCGGTGTTCAAGGCCGTTCAAGACGGATCCCAGGCTGCCGTGCTGGTGCCCACCACCCTTTTGGCCCAACAGCACTACCAGACCTTCAGCGAGCGGTTCGCCGGCTATCCCATCCGGGTGGAGGTGCTGAGCCGGTTCTTGTCGCCCGGTCAGGCCCGCAAGGTGGTGTCGGGGTTGGCCGACGGGTCGGTGGACGTGGTGATCGGCACCCACCGCCTGCTGTCCGACGACGTGTCGTTTCGGAACCTGGGGCTGTTGGTGGTGGACGAGGAGCAGCGCTTCGGGGTCACCCACAAAGAGGCCATCAAGTCGATCAAGGCCGACGTCGACGTGATCACCCTTACTGCCACGCCCATCCCCCGCACCTTGGAGATGAGCCTGACCGGCATCCGCGACCTCACGCTGCTGCACACGCCCCCCGCCGACCGCCAGCCCATCTTGACCTATGTGGGGGCCTACGACGAGCGCCCGGTGGCCGAGGCCATCCGCCGGGAACTGCTGCGCGACGGCCAAGTGTTCTTCGTACACAACCGGGTGGCCAGCATCGACCACGTGGCCGCCGATCTGCGGGAGCTGGTGCCCGAGGCCCGCATCGCGGTGGCCCACGGGCAGATGGACGAGGGCACCCTGGAACAGGTGGTGATTGACTTCTGGGAACACGCCTACGACGTGCTGGTATGTACCACCATCATCGAGTCGGGCATCGACATGCCCACCGTGAACACCCTGGTGGTGGACCGGGCCGACCTGCTGGGTTTGGGGCAGCTCCACCAGCTTCGGGGCCGGGTGGGGCGGGCCGGGACTCGGGCCTACGCCTACCTGTTCACCCCCGAGGGGCGGGTGCTCACCGAGGAGGCCTACGAGCGGCTCAAGACCATTGGCGAGGCCACCGAGCTGGGATCGGGGTTCAAGATCGCCATGCGCGACCTGGAGATCCGGGGAGCGGGCAACATGTTGGGCACCGGCCAGTCGGGCCACATCGCCGCGGTGGGCTACGACTTGTACTGCCAACTGGTCACCGAGGCGGTGGCCGAGCTGAAGGGGGAGACCCCGCCACAGCCGGTGGAGATCAGCATCGACTTGCCGCAGGCTGCCAGCATTCCCACCGACTACATGCCCAAAGAGGAGCTGCGTCTCGAGGCCTACCGCCGGGTGGCCGCCTGCGTTACCCCTGACCAAGTAGACGACGTGGCTGCGGAGTGGGCCGATCGCTACGGGCCGATCCCGGAGGTGGCCCAAGTGCTGCTGGGGGCAGCCCGGTTGCGGTGCGAGTGCCTGCGCACCGGCGTTCGGGAGGTGGCGGTGGCCAAGGGCCCCGGCTTTGGCGGCCCCAAGTGGCTGGCCCGGATCAGCCCGGTGAGGCTCCGGCCCAGCCGCCGGGTGCGCTTGGAGCGCCTCTACCCGGGAGCGGACTACTTGGAGGCGCCCGGGCTGCTGAAGCTCCCGCTGGATTCGGCCGCTGCCGCCGTGGACACCCTCATCGCCACCCTGCGGGATCTGGTTCCCGACGACGAGCCAGCCGAGGCCGCGGCATCGTGAGGATCGTGATGGGCAACACGAGACCGGCAGCGGCGTCGTGATCGCGAAAGCGGCGTGGCTGGGGGGCAACATCGTGATAGGCAGGGCAACATGGCCAAGGTGATCGTTGCCGGTCTCGGTCCGGCCGGACCCGAGCTCATCACCGGGGCGGTGGTGGACGCCATCAGCCAGACCAGCCGGCGCTTCGTCCGCACTCGGCGCCACCCCGCGGCCGCGGCGGTGGAACCGGCCGAGTCGTTCGACGACCTCTACGACCGGGCTTCGTCGTTCGAGGATGTGTATCGGGCCATTGTGAATCGGCTGACCGCGGAGGCCGAGCACGGCCACCAAGACGTGCTCTATGCCGTGCCCGGCTCCCCGCTGGTGGCCGAGCGCACGGTGGAGCTGTTGCGGGCTGACCCCGGCGTGGAGCTGGAGGTGCTGGCCGGCCTGTCGTTTGCCGACCTGGCGTGGGACCGGCTTGGTGTTGACCCGCTATCCGCTGGGGTGCGGCTGGTGGACGGTCGCCGCTTCGCGGTGGACGCCGCCGGGGACCGGGGTCCGCTGCTCGTGGCCCAATGCGACGCCGGCCATGTGCTGAGCGAGGTCAAGCTGGCGGCCTTGGACTCCCTCGACCGCTCGGCCGCCGCCGGGGTCCACCCGCCGGTGGTGGTGTTGCAACGCCTGGGTTTGCCCGACGAACAGGTCTTCGAGGTGGCCTGGGCCGATCTGGACCATGAGGTGGACCCCGACCATCTCACATCGCTCTATGTGCCCGAGCTCGGTGCGCCCATCGCCGGAGAAGTGGCCCGGTTCGCCGATCTGGCCATTGAACTGCGCCGCCGCTGTCCCTGGGACCAGGAGCAGACCCACCAGTCGCTGCGGGGCCATCTGCTGGAGGAGACCTACGAGGTGCTGGAGGCGCTGGACGGGGTGGACCCCGACACATTGTCGGGCTACGAGGAGCTGGAAGAGGAGCTGGGTGACCTGCTCTATCAGATCGTGTTCCACTCGGTGCTGGCCGCCGAGGCCGGCCAGTTCACCTTGGCTGACGTGGCCCGGGGGATCCACGACAAGCTCAAGTCCCGCCATCCCCATGTGTTTGGCACCCCCGATTCCGATCTGGTTGAGGTGGAGGATTCCGATGAGGTGCTGGCGAACTGGGAGGCCATCAAGCGGGATCAAAAGGGGCGGTCATCGGTGATGGACGGCATCCCGCCGGGGTTGCCCGCGCTGCTGTTTGCCGACAAGGTGATCCACAAGGCCCGCTCGGTGGGAGTGGTGCCGGATGTGGACACCGCCACGGTGGCGGGTCGCCTCTACGACGCCGTTCTGGCCGCTCAAACCGCGGGTCTGGATGCCGAATCTGAGCTCCGAACCTTCGCCAATGCCGTTGGAGAGGAAATTCGCGCCCGTGAAATTTCTTCTTTGTAATTTGCGGCAATCCCTAGTCAAACCGGGCTTTATCGTCTATTTTTGTAACTCCAGCCACATCAATAACATGCGATGGGCGAGGGAATCCCTGAAAGACCTGGATTTTGAGCGCGATCACACGGGTAGTCGGCCGAGAGGTCTTGGACTCAAGAGGTAACCCTACCGTTGAGGTTGAGGTTGTCTTGGGGTCTGGTATATCCGGGCGGGCCATGGTTCCCTCGGGGGCGTCCACCGGCCGCTATGAGGCGGTGGAGCGGCGCGACGGAGGCGAACGGTATCTGGGCCGGGGAGTGGCCAGCGCGGTGGCCTCGGTCAACGGCGAGATCGCCGATGCTGTGGTCGGGACCGACGCCGCCGACCAGCGGGACCTAGACCTGGCGATGATCGACTTGGACGGCACCGACGGGCTCAGCCGTCTGGGTGCCAACGCGGTGCTGGGGGTTTCTTTGGCTGCGGCTCATGCCGCGGCCGCCGACAGCGGCCTGTCGCTGTTCCGCTACATCGGCGGGGCCAACGCCCACGTGCTGCCGGTGCCCATGATGAACGTGCTCAACGGCGGGGCCCACGCCGCCAACAACATCGACCTCCAGGAGTTCATGGTGGTCCCGGTGGGGGCGGCCTCATTCCGCGAGGCCCTGCGCTGGGGGGTTGAGACCTACCACCATCTGCGCCGTCTGCTGGTGGAGCGGGGCCTGTCGGCCGGCATCGGCGACGAGGGCGGCTTCGCCCCCGATTTGGACTCCAACGAGGCCGCGGTGGCGGTGTTGGTGGACTCCATCGAGGCCGCCGGGCTGAGGCCGGGCGATGACATGGCCCTGGCCCTGGATGTGGCCTCCACCGAGTTCTTTGCTGAGGGCGAGTACCACTTGGCTGGGGAGAACCGTTCGCTCAACTCCGCCGGCATGGCTGCCTATCTGGCCGAACTGTGCGACGCCTACCCCATCGTGTCGATCGAGGATGGGATGGCCGAGGACGACTGGGACGGCTGGGCGCTGCTCACCAAGTCGCTCGGCGGGCGGGTCCAGTTGGTGGGCGACGACTTGTTCGTGACCAACACCGAGCGGCTGGCCCGGGGTATCGAGCTGGGTGTGGCCAACTCCATCTTGGTGAAGGTCAACCAGGTGGGCACTCTCACCCGGACCCTGGAAGCAGTGGAGCTGGCCACCGCCTCGGGCTTCACCTCGGTGATGTCGCACCGCTCGGGCGAGACCGAGGACGCCACCATTGCTGATCTGGCCGTGGCCACCAACTGCGGTCAGATCAAGACCGGCGCTCCGGCCCGCAGCGACCGGGTGTCGAAGTACAACCAGCTCCTGCGCATCGAAGAGGAACTGGGCGAGGCCGCCGCCTACCGGGGAGGCGAGGCGCTCGCCATAGCCGCGGAGGTGGGGCGGTGATCGCCCTGCGCCGCTCTGTGATCCCGCTGGTGGTTGTGCTGGTGCTACTGGTGGCGCTGTTCTACGCCGCGTTCCCCACTCGGACCTTCATGGACCAGAGTTCGGCCATTGACGACGCCCAGACAGAGTTGGATGCCCTGCACGAGGAGTACTACGCCCTCCGGTCTCGTTTGGATGAGCTGTCGAACCCCGAGGAGATCGAGCGTCTGGCCCGGTCGGAGTACAACCTGGTGTACCCCGGCGAAGAGGCCTACGCCCTACTGCCCTCGCCGCCGGAGCCAGTAGAGATCCCCGACTTGTGGCCACTGAACGCCCTGGTGAGTTCCCTCAGCCGTTAACGGGCCTGGGCTGATTGAGGCCCTGAGCCGATAGCGGGCCTGGGCCTGAGTTGATAGCGGGCCTCAGCCGATAGCGGGATAGCTTCAGAGCATGACCAGCTCTGACAACTCCCCGGTTCCGCACTATCCCGATCTGCTGCGCCTTGACGGCAAGGGCTTCGTGGTGGTCGGCGCGGGGCAGGGCATGGGCCGCCAAACCAGCCATGCGCTGGTGCAGTGCGGTGCCCGGGTGGTTTGCGTGGATATCGACGCCGACCGGGCCGCGGACATCGCCGAGGAGGTGGGCGGCACACCGTGGTCGGGCGACGCCACCGCGCGGGCCGATGTGGAGCGTCTGCTGGACGACTCGGTATCCGCGTTGGGCCAGGTGTACGGGCTGGTGGACATCATCGGCATGGCCGAGTGGGGCTTCATCGTGGATATGGACGACGGGGTGTGGGATCGCCAGATGGCCATCAACCTGCGCCACGCCTATCTGCTGGGCCAGGTGTTCGGCCGCCACATGGTGGCCAGCGGGGAGGGGTCGATGGTGTTCATCGCCTCGGCTTCGGGGATGGACGGCGCCCCGAACCACGCCGCCTACGGGGCGGCCAAGGCCGGGCTCATGGCCTGGGTGAAGTCGATGGCGGTGGAGATGGGCCCCCACGGGGTTCGGGCCAATGCGGTGGCCCCGGGGGCCATCGCCACCCCTCGGATCATGGACATGCTGAGCGATGCCCAGCGCGCTCACTCCAGCGGCAACGCGCCGATCGGCCGCATGGGCCTTCCCGCCGACATCGCCGGGGCGGCCCTGTTCCTGTCGTCGCCGCTGGCCGGCTACGTGAGCGGCCGCACTCTGCTAGTGGACGGCGGTGTTGGTGCCAAGTTCCCCTACTCCTCTCTCAGCGTTTTGGATGATTGACTGAGGGGTCATGCCGGAGCGGTCGCACTACGACGTTCTGGGCGTGTCCCCCGGCGCGAAGCCCGACGCCATCCGACGGGCCTACTTGCGCCAGGCCCGCCGCTGGCACCCCGACCGCCCGACGGGCGATGCCGAGCAGATGCGGGCCGTCAACGAGGCCTGGGAAGTTTTGGGGGACATTAGATCCCGCGCTGCCTACGACCGGAGTCTGGCCCGTGGAGTGCCCCGTCCGCCCAGCCCGTCCCGTCCAGAGGGCTCGCGTCCGCCGCCCAACGCCCCCCGTCCCGCGGCCAGCCCCCGATCTTCTGAGCCCCCTCCTAGTCCGCCTCTCGAGATTGTCGGCATCCGCTGGCGATGGCTCAGCCTGGCGGCGGTCGCCTTGGCCGCGGTGGCGGTTGTGGTGATCTTCTTGGCCACATCGGCCATCGACGATTCCGACCCCGCTGCCCCCATCACGGCGTTGGCCCCGGTCTCCGAGTCCCGTCCCGAGTCCGGTGACTGCTTTCGCATCGGCACCACCACCCTCATCACCGTGCCCTGCGATCGCCCCCACGACGGCAAGCTCGTGGAATGGGTTCCATTGGGCGCTCCCTGTCCCCCCGACACCGACCTTCACTGGGTGCGCTCTGCTCAGGAAGCCGTCTGCTACCTGACCCCGTCTGGCTAGCTGCCCGGCGCAACGCTGCGTAGGCGTGAGATCACCGCGGACATGGCCAGGAATCCGATGGCGCTGGGGAGGGTGACGATGGCGATGGCGCTGCCCACCGAGAGACGGGTGGCGGCCAGCGTGCCGACCAGCAGGGGCACAGTGAGGTTGGCAATGCGGAGGCCGCCGGTGAGCGCCCCGAGGCCGGCACCCGGTCGCCCGGGATGCTGGGCCGCGGCGTCATAGAGGATCGGGCTCAAGTTGGCCACCCCCAGGCCGGCAATGGCGTATCCGATGAGGGTGAGATTCTGGCCGGGAGACAGGGTGGCGGCGGCCAACCCGACGCCGGTGAAGGCGATCGACATACTGAGGAGTCGCGTTGCCCCCAGTCGGGCGGCTATGAAGTCGCCGGAGAAGCGGCCCCCGGTCATCCCTGCGGCCACGGCTACATAGCCCAGGGCGGCCACGCCGGTGGTGGCCGCGAAGTCGTCGGTGAGCCGGAACGCAGCCCAGTCGATCGCGGTGGACTCAAGGGCAATGGAGAAGAATCCGACCAGCAGAAATGCCGCCAGCACGGGCGAGATCCGCCGCCCTGCGGCCCGGCTCTCGTCCGTCGCGCCGGAAGCGTCGGCATCGGGGTGCTCGTCGACCCGGAGCAGGCCCCGGCTGGAGAGACCGAGGGCCATGAGGAGGATCGCCGCAGCGCATGCCAAGTGGGCGGAAACCGAGATGCCCGCGGCTGCGATTCGAGACGCGGAAACGCCACCGATCACGGTCCCCAGGCTCCACAGGCCGTGAAGGCGGGTCATGACCGGCGTGTGTCGCCGAGCGCTTAGCCACGACCCCTGCATGTTCATGGCCACGTCCATCAACACGTCGAAGGTTTGCAGGGCGATCAAGCCCACCAGCAGGACCAACGGGGTGCGGGCGATGCCGATGACCGGTAGCGACAGGGCGGTGAGCGTGCCGGCGGCCAGCATCACCCGCCGGGTTCCGAAGCGGCTGACGGCCGGACCCACCACCGCACTTCCCACTAGGCCGCTGATCCCGGCGATGGACAAGAGCAAGCCGACTTCGGCCACGCTGATGTCCACGCGGTCTCGGATCTCGGGAAGCCGGGGGATGAACGAGGCGAACAGCGCGCCGTTCACGAAGAACTGGACGGCGACCGCTCCCAGGGCCCGTTGGTCCGATGCGGTGAACATAGGGAACGGGCAATAGTAGGTCTTGGTCGGTCCAGTGGGTGCGGCTCGCCGGCTGTTACCACCTGCCGCCCGGTTGTCCTACTCTTGGCAAACCAACTGACATCCAGGAGCAACCGAGGAGAGCCGGACATGCGGCATGGGTACAAGGTTTTTGACGCCGACGGGCACGTGGTGGAGCCCAAGAATCTGTGGGAGCGGTTCTTGGACCAGAAGTTCCAGCACCGGGTGGGTTGGAAGGAAGTCCCCGGCCGGGAGGCGTTCCGCCCGGCCACCGTGGACGGCCGCTATACCCAGAGCCGGGTCACCATCTACGGCGACTTCATGGAAGCGGTGAACTGGACCTACGACGTAATGCGAGAAAAATACGGCCAGGCCGTGGTGGACAACGGCTTCCCCGGCGACGCCGTGGCCCAGGCCATGCCGCTGGACGGCATGGATTTCATGGTGATCTACGGCCCCGGCTACGACCTTTGGTCCGATGGCATGGACCCCGAGCTCCAGGCCGGCATGTGCCGGGCCTACAACCGCTGGGGCCAGGAGATGCGGGAAATGTCTGGGGGACGGGTCATCGCCTCGGGGCCGGTGGTTATGAACGACGTACACCGGGCGGTGGAGGAGATCCAGTACGCCTACGACCATCTGGGCACCCGGTGCTTCTTCGCTCGGCCCAACATGTTCAACCGCCGGATGTTGGGTGACCCCTACTACGACCCCATGTACGAGCTGCTCCAAGACCTGGACTGCGCCTTCGCCACCCACGACTTCATGGGCCACAACGGGTCGTCGGCTGGCGCCGACCGGTTTGAGACGTTCACCGAGTGGCACACCGTCTGCCACCCCCACGAGGCCCAGATGGCCATGCTGTCGATGATCTGCAACGGGGTCTTCGAGCGGTTCCCCCGGCTGCGGGTGGCCTATATGGAGGCCAATTGCGCCTGGCTGCCGTGGTGGCTGTGGCGCATGGAGGAGCACATCGAGCTGTCGGGCGATTACGAGAAGCCGGGGCTCACCAAGTCGCCCCAGCAGTACTTCCAGGACAACTGCTTCATCTCGGTGGAGCCCGACGAGTACCTCGTGTACCACGTGATCGAGGAGTTGGGCGACGACAAGATCGTGTGGGAGAGCGACTACCCCCATCCCGACTCCAAGTACCCGGAGGCGGTGCAGTCGTTCTTGGACCTGCCCAAGATCTCAGACGAGTCCAAGCGCAAGATCCTGTGGGACAACTCCCTCGACCTGTACCGGTTCCCCGAGGGCTACCTGCCCGACGAGTTCATCGAGGCCACCACTTACGAGTACGACCCCTCAACGTACGTGCCCAAGGTGCCTGCGGGAGTGGGCTGAGCAGTGGCATCTCCCCATGAAATTCCCGGCGTGGAGCCCATCTTTCGCCATCTCGACGACGAGGACTTGAAGACCCAGCAGGTTCGCACCCAGATGCACCCCGACGGGCAGAAGTCAGTGTGGGAGAAGTGGTTCACCTTCGGCAGCCACGGCAAGCAATACCTGTCGATGTGGGCCCGCTGGGACCCGGGCATGATCGTGCATCGCCACGGTCACCACTCCCCGCAGGTGATGTACGTGCTGAGCGGTGATCTCATGTGCGGCGACGTCCACTGCCCCGCCGGCACCCACATAGAACTGCCCCACGGCGCGGCGTTGGGCCCCCTCATCGCCGGACCGGACGGCGTAGAGCTGTTTGAGGTGATGATGGGCGACGCCGCCTCCTGGGCCGCCGACCCCGAGGGCTTCGAAGCCCTTCTGGCCAGCAGAGACATCACCAAACTCCCCGACCCCCCCATAGACCTCCCCGAAGACTTCGAAGACCGCCGCCACCAATAGCGCCGCGGCCGGCGGGATTCAGCCCGAGGGGGGCTTGGGTTAGTTGTATTTGTAGACGCGGGCGGCGTTGGCGTAGAGGACTTTTTCTTTGTCGGGGTCGGTCATGTTTTGGACGAGATCGGCGATGATCTTGCGGCTGTCGGGCCACAGGGTCACCGAGTGGGGGTAGTCGGACGACCACATGGACATGTTCACCAGGGTCTGGTTGCCGCCGGCCATCTGCATGTGGCCGTTGTGGTCGTCGAGGCCGGTGACGAACACGTTGGTGCCCAGGTAGCTGCTGGGCTCGCGCTCCATGGGAGAGTCGGACCAGGCCGACTGGGTGTGGTACTCGTCGTCCATGGTCTGGTACCAGAACGGCACCCAGCCGTAGTTCACCTCCGCGGCCACCACCTTGAGGTTGGGATGGCGGTCGAAGATGCCGGCGAAGATCATGTAGGTGAGCGGGCGCACCGCGCTGAAGAATCGGTTGACGATGCCGGGCACCGACACGTTCTGCTCCACCAGCTCGTCCCAGTCGGAGTCGGGCGGCTTGCCGCCGAAGGTGCGGTGGAAGGTGACCGGCACGTCGAGGTCTGAGCACGCCTTCCACAGCGGCTCGTAGTACGAGTCGTTGTAGGGGCGGGAGGGCATGCCGGGGATGAACAGCCCCTTGGCCCCCATCTCCATCACCCGGTCGACCTCGGCCAGGGTGACGTCCATGCCGTCCTCGGTGGGCAGCATGGGCAGGCCTCGCAGCCGGTCGGGGGCCGCGCCCTGGAACTCGTCGAGCACCCAGTCGTTGTAGCTCCGCATGCAGGCCACCGCCAGGCCCCGGTCGGGCTCCAGGTAGGTGAAGATGGAGTTGGCCGGATACACCACGGAGCCCCACACCCCGTCGATGTCCATGTCGGCGCAGTGGGCGGTGCCGTCGTAGTTGCCCGGCATGATCTCCTCGAACTTCATGCCCGAGAGCTTGTAGTCCTCCTTGGCCACTCCGGCCATGGCCTCGATGCCGAAGCTGCGCTTGGGCGGCCCGCCGTCGAACGACCATCCGTCGCCCCCGTCGGGAGCGGGCATCATGCGGGGAATGCGGTCCTTGTATTCCTCGGGCACCCGCTCGAACACGTGGGGTGGCTCGTTGATGTGGCAATCGGCCGAGATGACTTTCACGGCCAAAACGCTAGTTGGCGGCTGCGGTTTCGTGCAGGGGTGGGGTTGGCCGTCTGTCGTTGCTGGCTCCGGCGCGGGTACCGTGGCTGGTCTATGAGCACGGGAGGTGGCTCTCCGAGGGCGGGGATGCGGCTATGAGCACGGGGATGCGCCGTCCGCACGAGTTGGACTATGAGGCCATGCAGCGCCTGTTCCCGCCCCCGCCGGAGTACTTCGAGACCACCTTTTTCGAGGATCCCGACACCATCGCCCGCAAGCAGTTTCTGCGCCTCCAAGACCGGGCCCATCGGGCCTGGCAGGTGCCGTTCTTCCGCAAGCGGTGGGAGGCAGCCGGCTTCCACCCCGACCAGCTCCAGACCCTCGACGACCTGTGGAAGGCCCCGGCCTACACCGTGGACGACATCCGGGCGTCCATCAACGAGAACCCCCCGCTGGGCGACTACCAGAGCATCGGCCTGGAAGACGCCCGCAACGAGCCCATGCGTCTGTACGTGTCGGGGGGGACCACTGGGCGGTCCCGGCCCACCCTCTATACGGCCTGGGACAGGGAGGTGGGGGCTATCACCATGGCCCGGGCGCTGTACGCCGAGGGGATCCGCCCCGGCGACGTAGTGATCAACGCCTGGGCTTACTCCACCCACAACGGGGCCCACGCCTTCGACGAGGCGCTGTACCGCTGGCTCAACTGCGTGGTTCTCACCACCGGCACCGGAAACGTGACCTCCACCCGCAAGCAGGTGGAGTTGGCGCATGAGTACGGGGCGGCGGCCATCTTGACCACCGGCGACTACATGCTGAAGATGGCCGAGACCGCGGTGGAGATGGGCCTCGACCCCAAGACTGACTTCAACATCCGGGCCCTGCCCGGCGGCCACATCGGCGACGCCGAGCGGGTCAAGGAGGTGTGGGGGGTGACCCCGGCCCAGCCCTACGGGTTCCACGAGGTGCAGAACGTGTCTATCGAGTGCCCGCTGCGCAACGGCCAACTCCACATCTTCGAGGACTGCTTCGTGGTGCAGGTTGTGGACGTGGAAACCGGCGAGCAAGTGCCCGACGGCACCCAGGGGGCGCTGGTGATCACCGAGATCTACAAGACCGGCTCGCCCCAATTCCGCTACAACATCATGGACCTGTCGTTCCTCTATCCGCCGGGCCAGTGCGAGTGCGGCTCATGGCTGCGGCGGATGGGGCCGTTCGCCGGGCGGGGCGACAACATGGTCAAGCTGCGGGGCGTCAACGTGTGGCCTGAGGCCATCGGCGACGTGATCAGCGACGTGGCCGGGGTGACCGAGGACTTCTTCTGCCGGGCGGTTCGGACCGGCAACCGCGACGAGATGATCGTGATGGTGGCCAGCGACGCCTCGCCTGATGAGTTCGGCACGGTGGCCGAGCAGGTGGAGGACCGGATCAAGGAGGTCATGAGTGTGCGGATGACCGCCGAGGTGGTGCGTCCCGGCGAGTTGGACGAGCGCACCGGCATGGCCTCCGGCGCGGCCAAGCTGGTGCGGTTCAAGGACGAGCGGCCATGAGCGTTGCCGCGCCGGCCAATGGCGCCATCGACTACTGGTGCAACCGGTTCTTCCCCGAGCAGGCCGACGTGTGGAACGCGGCCTTGGAGGCCACCGGCATCGCCGTGAAGGTCCGCACCGACGACACCGACTCCTTCTGCGACGCCGACACCATGGTGGCTCGCATGGACGAGCTGGGTATCGCTGCGGTGATATTGCCTGTCGCCCATCGGCCCACCCATCCCGAGGCCACCGACTTCGAGCTGGTGGCCGCCCGGCCCGACGACCTCGACCGGCTGGCCAAAGACCACCCCGGTCGGTTCTTCGGCCAGTGGTCGGTTGATCCTCGCATCGGCATGGCCGGGGTGGAAGAGGCCGCCGCCATGCTGGAGCGGCCGTGGTGCGTGGGCCTGCACACCCACACCCACAGCTTCGACCGCCGCTTCGACCACGCCGACTACTACCCGTACTACGCCCTGTGCGCGGCCCACGACGTGCCCTTCGTGATGCAGGCCGGCACCTCGGGCGGGCTCATGCCCAGCGAATGCGGGGTGCCTATCAGCATCGACCGACCCGCCCTCTACTTCCCTGATGTGCGCTTCGTGCTGTCGCACACCGGCTGGCCGTGGGTGGCCGAGTGCATCGCCATGGCCCTCAAGTTCCCCAACGTGTACCTGGGCACGTCGGTGTATCCGCCCCGCCACTGGTCGGACGAGCTGGTGGCGTTCATGAACGGCGCCGGGCGGCGTAAGTGCCTGTGGGGCACCGGCTTCCCCACCGTGGGCCACCGTCACGGCTTGGGCCAGCTTGGGGAAGTGGAACTGAGCGACGAGGCCCGGGTCAACCTGCTCAGCGGAACGGCCCGCCAGGTATTCACCCGCCTCGGATGACCGTTCCCGAACCCGAGGTCAAGGCCTTGCTGGCAGTGGCGGGGATAGCGGTTCCTAAGGGGGTCAGCGTGGTTTTCGCCGACGCGGTGGCCGACCCATCGGTGCTGGCTGCGGCCGCGGAAGCTGAAGGACTAGCCGGGCCGCTGGTGCTCAAGGGTTGGGGCAGCGGGCTTGTCCACAAATCGGACGTGGGGGCGGTGCGTCTGGGGCTGGCCCCCTTTGAACTGGACTACGAGGCCTCGACGATGGCTGCGGAGGCCGCGGCGGCAGGTGTCCGCCTCGAAGGGTTCCTGATCGAAGAGCAAGCCGAGGCTGGGGTGGAGCTTCTGGTCGGGGTGGTGGACCGGCCCCCGTTCGGCCCAGTGGCCGCCCTTGGGCTGGGTGGCACGCTTACGGAGGTGCTCGACGAGGTTGTCCTGCGGCTGGCCCCCATCTCTCGAGCCGACGCCGAGGAGATGGTGCGGGGTTTCAAGGGAGCGGAACTGCTGGGCGGGTTTCGGGGCGCTCCACCTGTAGACGTTGAATCGCTGATCGAGCTGCTGCTGGCGGTTGCCGGACCCGGTGGAGTGGCCGAACAGCTGGGCCAGCGCCTGTTGGAGCTGGAGTGCAACCCGGTTATTGCCACGCCCGATGGCGCCATCGCCGTGGATGCCCGGCTCATCAGCCGGGAAGCACCGGACAAGACGCGCCCTGAACCGCCCCTCACCGACTTTGGGCCGCTGTTCGCCCCCCGGGGCATCGCGGTGGCCGGGGCCTCCACCAGCCGGCCCGGCTTCGGCAACACCTTTCTCACTGCCTACAAGGAGCTGGGCTGGGGGCCCGGCACGCTGTGGGCTGTACACCCCAAGGCAACCGAGATCGACGGCGTGCCCGCGGTGACTACGGTGGCCGATATCGATGGCGACGTGGACTACGTGGTCGGTGCTGTGCCCGCCGCCGCCTGCGCCGATCTGGTGAGGGGAGCGGCAGGCAAGGCCAAGTTCGTTCACGTCATCAGCGGCGGATTCCGAGAAGCCAGCGGGGAGGGCACCGATCTGGAAGACGCGCTGGGCGCAGTGGCCCGGGAATCGGGAGTGCGGGTGCTGGGTCCCAACTGCTTGGGGGCCTATAGTCCGGCCGGTCGTCAGACGTTCTTGCGCAACGCCCCCACTGAGGTTGGCCGAGTGTCCATGATCTCCCAAAGCGGCGGGCTGGCCGGCGACATGGTGAAGGGCGGGGCGATCCGAGGTATCCGCTTGTCCAAGCTGTGCACAGTGGGCAACAGCGTCGACGTCACCCCCGGCGAGCTGCTGGTCTGGCTGGTGGACGACCACGACACCGCCATCATCGGCATGTACCTGGAAGATCCCCGTGACGGTCGCCGGCTCACCGACGCCCTCCATGCCGCCAAGGGCCGCAAGCCGGTGGTAATGCTGGTGGGGGGCCGCACCGCTCAGGGCGGGGGAGCGGCGGTGTCGCACACTGGGGCCCTAGTGGCTGACCACCGGATCTGGAACGCCATCGGCGCGTCCACCGGGGCCAGCATCGTGAGCACCATCGAGGATCTACTCGCCGCGATCGCCTACCTCCAGCGCTGGGTAGACGCCGACATCGGTGGTGACCTCGACACCCTGGTACTGGGAGTTGGAGGGGGCGCCTCGGTGCTGGGGGCCGATGCCGCCGACCAGGCCGGCTTGATCACCACCCCCGTGAGCGATCAGGGCCAGCAGGCCGTGCGGGACCTGGGCTATGGGGTGGGCACCAGCATCCGCAACCCCATCGAGATCGGCTTCGGCCCGGTCTCGGAGCCCGATGTGCTGGTGCAGGCCCTCGACCCCATCTTGGAGGTCCAGCCCTATCCCGATGTGGTGGTCCACACCAACGTGCAGGCTTTCTACAGCTACGCCGGCGACGGCATCGAGCGCCTGTTCCCCATCATCGAAACCACCTCCGCCCGCAATTGGCCCCACTCCCGCCTGTCCCTTGTGCTCCGCAACCTCGACTGCGCCCCGCCCGAAACCGCCGCCCGCATCCAGCAAACCTGCCTAAACGCCAACCTCCCCACCTTCACCCGCTTCGCTGAAGCAATGACCGCCGTAGCCGCCGCCAAACGCCACGCCCGCAACCAGTCGAAATCGTTAAGCGGTTAAGGCGACTGTCGCATCTGCTTTGCCTGTCTAGCCCTATCTGGACTCTCCTGAAGGGGCATTTTCTCAACTGGAACCAAATGTTTCGGCTTCATATGCACAAGTGGCGAAGGCCGAACATCTAGGATTTGTTCTTCCGGGGGACACATCATTGCATCGGGGAGTGTGGTGGAACGCACGGTGCTTCGTAGAGGGATGTCACAGGTAGTTCCTCAAAGCGCAGAAGTGAATGTGGAGTGTCTGAGAAAGCGACTCATGGATTGGCATACGATGCCAAGAGAGATATATGGTGAATTACTAAAATTTATTCAACCTAATGGTAAAGGAATATATAGGATGAAAAGAACGCCAATCAATCCATGGCCGTGGTCCCTAAATCTCGGCTACAACCAAGCTGAAATTATCGACGGGGCTAGCAGGCAACTGGTCTGTGCAGGTCAGACCTCAGTCGATGCCGAAGGCAATCCGCAGCATGCCGGGGACATGCGGAGCCAAATTTCGCTCGCCCTTGACAACCTCGAGGCCGTCCTTGGTGCCGCCGACATGGGTCTCGCAAACATCATTCGGCTCAATATCTACGCCACAGACGTGGACGAAGCCATAAAGAACTTCGACCTGCTCGGTGCCCGCTTCGGGCCCCTCAACGCCGCTCCTCCAATGACACTGCTCGGTGTCACCCGGCTCGCCATCCCGCCACTGATGTTTGAGATCGAAGCTACCGCCGCCGCCTGAGTTCAAAGTCCCTTGGCTGGATTGATCGGTCACCTACACGCCGGACCCGCAACTGCACTGGCTTGAGCCACCAAGTGCCGCCAACCTCTTGGGCTTTGTGACAGTCACTAGAGACGGCTAGACATCCAACCAAGTGGCGGATCCTCGAATCACCTAGTTTCAAGTTCAGCGCGATGGGCTTCTAAACGATGAGGTCGCGTACCGATCCAAGTGTATGGCCAGTCAATCGACCATAGAGTTGTAATACCTGAGCTTCAGAAAGGCTCGCAATGTAGTCTGCTGCGAGTCGAGCAGAATGACAACTTCTGAATACTTCCCTATCAAAGAAAGGACTATGGAGAGACTGTCTTCTCTCTGAGGAATCCTCTTCATCGCTTTTGAAGTAGAAGGCCTCAAATAATTCAGTGATAATCCGTCGGTGTCCGTATCTTTGAGATTCAAGATCTGGAGAGTTAATGACATAGCATCTGGTGAAGGCCTTTAGGACTTCAACAAGCACTCGCCCCCTCTCATCGATTTCTACTTTTCCGCTGTTTGCTGAAATGGTAAACGCATCGACTAATCCTTCAATCATCTGATTACGCATGACTGCAAGATTTGCGAGCTGTGTGGGATCTCCGGTAAACGGTGTGTCAGGAAGCAGCCATTCTATCTGTTCAAAAGCGGCCTCTACTGCGCTTCGGTCAATAACTTTATGAAGTTCTGTCCACGACAGAAAGAACTCGCGTTCGTTGGTTGGATGTACCAGAGAAGGTAGTGGAATTAGACCTGCTCGGTAAAAGTCCTCCAAGTCATGAACTGCATAGGTAATATCATCTGCCCAGTCCATGATTTCCGTCTCAAGACTCCGTTCTTCATCAGTCGGCGGTCGCATGTCCATAGCGAACTCAAAGTCAGCACGCTCTGTATCGTAAGCTCCCCATTTCTGGCTTCGCTTGTTTTCAGGTATTGGGTGACCGCCTGAATCTCGTTTTCGTAACCATGGATATTTCAAAGTAGCGCGTAATGTCGCTCGACAAAGATCAAGACCAGGTGGATTGTCAGGATCAAATTTTCTGAAGGCAATTTTCGTAATGATTCGAAAGCTCTGCGCGTTACCTTCGAAGCCATCTGGGCAACCTCGTCCCCGTACCAATTCGTCAAGGATTTCTTCTCCGGCATGGCCAAATGGTGGATGTCCGATGTCGTGAGCCAGAGCCGCAGCTTCAGCCACTTCAGGGTCAAGGCCGCCAAGCGCTTTAAGCATTGGAGTTGTACCAGCTTCTTTGTGCTCTGTTTGCACTTTTTCAGCAAGGCGGCGGGCGATCTGTCCAACCTTTATTGAGTGTGTAAAACGATTGTGGAAGACAGGCCCTTCATGGGCGCCTACAACCTGGGTGACTCCAGTTAATCGCCGGAAAGGGTCCGAGTATAAGATTCGATCCCGATCCTTGGCACCAGGTGCTCTTGGATCTGATGAGATGCTCGCAGAACCGGCGGAAGCGGGACCGGAGTGAAAGCGGTCATATCGCACTATTAGGGATCAAGCGCTTGTTGCTTGGGTAGCGCAAGGGACAAAACCAGGGTCAAGGCTGATCATCCCATCGCTCATGAGGCGGTAGAGCCCCTGGCGGAGCCTGTATCTGTCGGCGCGTCTGCCCTCTTGGATCATCACCTCGCCAACATGTTCTAGGAGTTGCTTGGCGCTTTGATGACGGTCGTCAAGAGCAGCCAAAATAGCAACCTCGATCTCATGTTCAGTGGCCTCGGTCATATGATCGCCTCCTGCAGTCCTGAAGAGTCCCCGACTTGACGGATTTCGTCATGTCGGGAGATTAGCGAGACCTAGTGACAACTTATCGGATTGTTGGGTAAGAGCAGTTGGTTCGTTGTCGGGTGTGAAGGTGCTGATGCACTCACAAACAGGGCTACCATCGCCCCATGCCTGCGGAGAATGAGTTTGCCGGTCGGGTCGCGCTGGTCACAGGGGCGGCGGGAGCGGCCATTGGGTCGACCACTTGCCGGACGGTGGCCTCGTATGGGGCGGGGATCGTGGTGCTGGACAACCACGAGCGCCGCACCCATGAGACCGCCGAGGCCCTGCGGGAGGCCTATGACGTGCCGGTGATGGCCGCGGTTGCCGACATCGGCGACCGGGAGCACATGGCCCAGACCATGGACGAGGTCTACGCCGAGATGGGGTCGGTTGACATCCTGGTGAACAGCGCGGCGGTCAACGTGCAGGGGAGCATCTTCGACTACAAGCCCGAGGACTGGGACTGGGTCATCGGCGTGGATCTCACCGCCTGCTGGTGGCTGATCTGGCGCACCATCGGGGCAATGCGGGATCGCCAGTGGGGGCGCATCGTGAACGTTTCGTCTGTGGCCGCCTACCTGGGGGGCAACGGCAGGGAAGGGCCGTACGCCGCGGCTAAAGCCGCCCTCAATGAAGTGACAAGAGGAGCGGCCATCGAGGGCGGTCCGTACAACATCCGGGTCAACGCAGTGGCCCCCGGCCTGATCCGCTCCAAGTGGGTGGACGCCCAAGCTGAGTACTACGAGTCGTTCCGGGAGGAGACCCCGCTGCGTCGACACGGCGAGCCGGAGGACGTGGCCAACACCATTGCCTTTTTGTGCAGCGACGAGTCGGCCCACATCACCGGCCAGGTGATCAACATCTCCGGCGGTTGGTACCTCACCCCGTGACCCTGAACCTCGGCCGATGAGCGGGATCGGCGACCGGATTCGAGCCGCGGCACCAGCGCCGGGGGAGGTGGACCGCAACGCAGTGGTCCTCATCCTGCTGGCCATCGGCACCGTCATCGCCATCCGCTATGGCGGGCTGTCGTCCACCACCGACTGGCTCACCGCCACCTTCGACGGCCTAGCTCTCGATGGGCTGGCCGACCGGTTCGAAGAGGCGTTGGGTGCTTCCGAGCACGCCGGGTTCAACCGCCGCATGTACTGGGGGCTGTTCCGCTGGGTGGTGTACGTGGTGCCCGCCGTGCTGGTAGCCCGCTACGTGCTGCGCACCCGTCTGCGGGACCTCGGCCTCAAGGCCGGTCCCGAACTCCGCCGCCACGCGCCCCTCTATCTGGGGCTCTACCTGGTGCTGTTGCCGTTCGTGGTGGCGGCCAGCTTCAACGGCGAATTCCAAGACACCTACCCCTTCTACGAGCCGCCCCCCGGCATCGGCTACTGGCCCCGCTTCTACATCTGGGAGGCGGTGTACGCCGGGCAGTTCCTAGCCCTGGAGTTCTTCTTCCGCGGTGTCCTCGTCCACGGCTTGGCGCGCCGCTTCGGCGCCATGGCCGTGTTCATCGCCCTGATCCCCTACGTTATGATCCACCTCACCAAACCCCTCGCCGAAGCCCTCGGCTCCATCGTCGCCGGCACCGTCCTCGGCTTCCTCAGCCTAAGAACCGGCTCCGTCTACTTGGGCGCCGCCCTCCACTTCGCCGTAGCCCTCACCATCGATCTGCTGGTCTTAGGCATCCAGTAGCCGCTGGGTTGCCTGTCGCGCCAAGAACCTAAGCTGAGCCCATGGCCGCTCTCGGCTACCGCACGTTTGACTCCGACAATCACTATTACGAGGCCCCCGACTGCTTCAGCCGCCACATCGAAGCCCGCTACGCGGAAAAGGCGATAACTGCTTCCCAGCGAGCCGACGGGGAGTGGGAGGTGAAGGTGGGCGACCGGCCTTACAACTTCATGCATGTGAAGTTCGACAAGACCAACGCTCCCGGTTCCATGTACGAGATGTTCAAAGCTAAGCGCGACAATCCCGACTTGAGCTGGGGCGACTCCTACACCGCAGAGAACATGTTGCCTGCCTACAAGCAGCCCGATGCTCGCCTCGAACTGCTCGATTCCCAGGGCGTGGAGTGGGCCATTCTGCTCCCCACCTTTGGCGTGTCGGTGGAGGAGTACATGATCGACGACATCGATCAGACCTACGCCAACCTGCGGGCCTTCAATCGCTGGCTGGAGGACGACTGGGCCTACGCCTATCAGGATCGGCTGTTCACTCCACCGCTGCTGTCGCTACTTGATCGGGAGCACGCCATCGAAGAACTCGACCGGGTGCTGGAGGCCGGATCCCGCATCGTGCACCTGCGCCCCTGCCCGTGGGGCGGCGAGGGCCGCTCCATCGCCGACCCCTACTACGACCCGTTCTGGGCCCGGCTCAACGAGGCCCAAGTTCCGGTGGCGTTCCACATCTCCGATCTGCGCTATGGAGATCTGGCCGTGCGCATGGGCGACGACCCGGTGGCCAACGTGCGGGAGATGTCTGCCTTCCAGTGGGCCTTCCTCCACGGAGACCGCCCCATCATGGAGACCTTCGGGGCCCTGCTGTACGGCAACATGCACGAGCGCTTCCCCAACCTCAACTTCTTGAGCATCGAGAACGGCTCCGACTGGGTTCATTACCTGCTCACCCTCATGGACAAGAAGAAGGGCATGGCCCGCTTCGGCCCCTGGCCCGCCGGCCGACCGGCCGGGCGCATGAGCGAGATCTTCAAGCAGTGCTGCTTCGTGTCCCCCTACCCCGAAGACGACGTAGAGGCCCTATCCGACCGCATCGGTGCCACCCAGGTCCTATTCGGCTCCGACCACCCCCACCCTGAAGGCATCGCCGACCCCAACTCCTTCATCACCCTCATCGCCAACCGCCCCGAAGAAGAACAACGCCAAATCATGCGAGACAACGCCGCCACCCTCTTCAACGTCACCTAAAGCTCCCCACATTCTGTACAAATTGAAAGTGATACTTGCAGATTGTCGCTACCCTGGTAGCCTATTTAGGTGATTGAGCGCGAGATCACGCCGATTTTGCTGAGGCTGTTCGACCAATATCCCTTCGTCACGGTTACTGGCCCGCGCCAGTCGGGAAAAACCACGCTCTGCCGAACAGCCTTCCCTGATCTTGAGTACGTGAACATGGAGGCGCCCAACCAAAGGGAGCATGCCCAGAACGACCCAGTGGGCTTTCTCGCCCAATTCAGCGAGGGCGCCATTCTCGATGAGATCCAGCGCACCCCCGATCTCTTGTCCTATCTCCAGGTGTTGGCCGATGACAAAGGACGCAATGGGCTCTTCGTCCTGACTGGCAGCGAGCAGTTCAGACTCTCGGAGGCCATTAGCCAGTCACTGGCCGGACGCACCGCGCTGCTCCGCCTGCTTCCGTTCTCGCTGGCTGAGCGCAGCCAAGCGGGGGCGAGCGGCGAGATCGACGACGTCTTGTATTCCGGGTTCTACCCACGAATCCACGATCAAGGTCTCGAGCCGCGCCAAGCACTCGGCGATTACTTCGAGACGTATGTCGAGCGAGACGTGCGCCGGATCGGCGAGATCCGCAATTTGGCCAGCTTCCAGCAGTTCGTTCGGCTGTGCGCCGGTCGGGTGGGCCAGATCGTCAACCTGTCCTCTCTCGGGGCGGACGCCGGGGTCTCCCACACCACGGCGAGCCAGTGGATGACCGTCTTGGAGGCGAGCTACGTCGTCTTCCGCCTGCCGCCCTTCTTCACCAACATCCGCAAGCGTTTGGTCAAGTCACCGAAGCTGTATTTCTACGATGTAGGTCTGGCCAGTCATCTCATTGGGATCGAGCAGTCGAAGCAACTGGCCACCCACCCGCTGCGGGGGCAGTTGTTTGAGAACGCAGTGGTGATGGAGGTTCTCAAGCACCGCTACAACCGGGGACACCGGTCGAATTTGTCGTTCTTTCGCGACGCCCGAGGTTTGGAGTGCGACCTCCTGTTGGAGAGCGCCGAGAGCATCGACGCTATCGAGATCAAGTCCGGCGCCACCTTTGCCTCCGACTACTTCGACTCACTCGACCAGATTTCCCAAGTACTGCCCCAAATCTCGACCAAAGCAGTGGTCTACGGCGGCGCTGACCGGCAATCCCGCCAAAGCGGCGAGATCGTCCCCCTGCACTCCCTCCCCGATTTCCTCACCCAGCTAGCTAGCGCGGGGGGATGAAGCCTCCGTCGATGATTATGCATTGGCCGGTTATGTAGCTGCCGGCGTCGGAGGCTAGGAGGAGGGCGGCGCCTACTAGTTCGTCGGGGTGGCCGATGCGGCCGATGTGGCTGAGGTCGGCCATGCGGGCCATGGCCTCGGGGCCGGTGTTGCGGGTCATTGTGGTGTCGACGGTGCCGGGGGCGATGGCGTTCACCCGCACACCGTGGGGGGAGTACTCACCGGCCATCGACCGGGTGAACGACAGCAGGCCAGCCTTGGCGGCTGAGTACATGGACGTGTTGCCCGCCGGTATGTAGGCCCCCACCGAGATCACGTTGATCACCGAGGCGTGGTCGGATTCCAGCAGCGACGGCAAGCACCGCTGGAATAAGAAGAACGGCCCCCGCAGGTTCACTGTGAACGAGCTTTCCCATGCCTCGGGGGTAATGTCGGTCATGGGCAGGCCCAGCGGGTTGGCGGCGTTGTTCACCAGGATGTCGATCTGGCCGTGGTGCTCCAGGGTGGTATCCACCAGCTGGTTCACGCTGTCGAGGTCGCCCATATGAACCGGCACGGCCAGCGCTTCGCCGCCCGCCTCGGCGATCTCGGCTACGGCCCGGTCGCAGGCGTCGGCCTTGCGGCTGGCCACCACCACCTTGGCCCCTTGGGCGGCGAAGCCGTGGGCGATGGACAACCCGATTCCCCGGCTGCCCCCGGTGACTATCGCCACCCGCCCCGAAAGGTCGAACAACTGGGCGGCGTCCAGCGATGACGAGTCGGGACGGGGAGCGAACTTCGGATCGGTTGCGGAATCAGAGGCGGGGGAGTCGGCCATGGCCGCACCCTAGAGCGAGAACTGAATCGACTTAGAAGTGATACGGGAACTTCGAGAAGTCGGCGTCGCGCTTCTCCAGGAACGAGTCCCGGCCCTCGGCGGCCTCGTCGGAGCCGTAGGCCAGGCGGGTGGCCTCCCCGGCGAACACCTGCTGGCCCACCAGGCCGTCGTCGATGAGGTTGAAGGCGAACTTCAGCATGCGCTGGGCGGTGGGGCTTTTTGCGTTCACCGCCTCGGCCCACTCCAGCGCCGTCCGCTCCAGCTCGGCGTGGGGCACCACGGCGTTGACCATGCCCATCTCGTAGGCCTCAGCCGCGGTGTAGGCCTTGCCCACGAAGAACACCTCCCGGGCCCGCTTCTGGCCCACCTGGCGGGCCAGGTAAGCCGATCCGAAGCCGCCGTCGAAGCTGGCCACGTCGGCGTCGGTCTGCTTGAACATGGCGTGCTCGGCTGACGCCAAGGTCATGTCGCTCACCACGTGCAGGCTGTGGCCCCCGCCGGCCGCCCATCCCGGCACCACTGCGATCACCACCTTGGGCATGAACCGGATGAGCCGCTGAACCTCCAAGATGTGCAGGCGCCCAGTGCGGGCGTCGTCCACCGTGTCGGCCGTCTCTCCGCTGGCGTACTGGTAGCCGTCGGCTCCCCGGATGCGTTGGTCGCCCCCCGAGCTGAAGGCCCAGCCGCCGTCGGTGGGCGACGGCCCATTGCCGGTGAGCAGCACGGTGCCCACATCGGGGGTCATGCGAGCGTGGTCCAGCGTGCGGTGCAGCTCGTCCACCGTGTGGGGGCGGAAGGCGTTGCGCACCTCGGGACGGTCGAAGGCAATCCGCACCGTGGCCTGGTTGACGGCGCGGTGATAGGTCACGTCGGTGAGGTCGAACCCCTCCACCGGCTTCCACAGTTCGGCGTCGAACAGCTCCGAGACCATGCCCAAAGACTACGGGCGATGGGGTGGGGGCAGGTACTCGAATCCGGCCGGAGCGTCGTCCCGCCAATCTTGATAGGCGTCCTTGGCCTTGGCGGTCGTTCTCTTGCGGACGGTCTTGGCCACCTTCTTATTGGCTTTCTCCGCCGATTGGGTAAGGGTGTAGTACTGCATCTCCTTGAACGCCCGGCGGCGGCCCATCTCCACCAGCGCCCGAGCCGCGCTCAGCGTTTTGCCCGATCCCAGGGGCATGGCCACCCGCCCGGCGAACATCAGCGCCGACTTCCAATCGCCCTGGCTCAGCGCATAAAGCGCCCGGGTGGTGTCCACGATCTCGCCCACTACCGGCAGCACCCCGGCGGCCTCCATGGCCCAGAACCCCACGTCGTCCCAGCCGAAGCCGTCCTTGCGGTGGTAGGCCCCATGGGCGATGACCGCGGCGGCCGCTTCGCGAACCTCCGGGGGCAGGCTCACGTCGGCGGCGATGGCCTCGAAGTCTGCCTTCGACAAGAACTGGTCAGCCTTGGTGGGATCGCCCTGGGCCGCGGTGTCGATGGCCGCCAAGTAGGGCAGCAGCGTGGTGTAGGCCGACATCTTGGCCTCGAAGGCATCGAGGTCGTCGAGGCTGATGCGCCCATCCCCACCGCTGGCCGAGAAGCCTTCGGTAGGGTCGGACAGGTAGTCGCGATTGTTGCGGGCCGTGTCCACCATGGTGAACAGGCTGCGGTTGGTGAGCAGGATCCGGGCCGCCTCCCCCAAGTCGTCGGTGCGGGTTACGAAGCCTTCCAAGTCGCCCCGCGACACGATGTGGTCGCCGCCCCACGCCTCGGGAGCATCGCGGAGAACCTCGATGGCCCATAGGGCCAGATCGAGTCCCTCGGGACCCAGCAGGATCATCTGCGCTCTCTGGGCGATGTCCCCGGAGTCGATGCGTAGCTGCTGGGCGATCCCGCCCAGCGACTGCTCCACCGGGTACTGCTCGCCCCCCAGCCAATACTCAACCTCGCCCACCAACGCGGCCCACCGCAGGCGCCGCAGGTCGATCTCATCAGCTACGGCCTGGTAGTCGATGGCCAGTTCAAAGGCTGCCTCGGCATCCATTCCCACGGTGGACATAAGGGAAAGATATCGAAAATAAGTGAAATTAGCTATAGGGAATTGCTATGCCGATTGCCTTGTTCCAGACCGGCCGTTTTTCCTTATGGGCCGGGCGGGGCGGCGCAGCAGATTGGCGGCCATCGCCGAGGCTCGCACCGGCCACGGCGCGAACTTGGTCTGCTCATTGACGAGGATGCCTTTGCGGGCGGCGATCCTCCACCCGATGAACATCGTGATCACCGCGTGGGGCGCCACCAGAACAATGAAGAAGGCCCACGGGACGGTGAGGGCCATGGCCAGCCCGGCCGCCACCG
Organism: Acidimicrobiia bacterium; assembly: GCA_022822905.1. Taxonomy (GTDB): domain Bacteria; phylum Actinomycetota; class Acidimicrobiia; order Acidimicrobiales; family Bin134; genus Poriferisocius. The sequence continues at coordinate 37,151 of JAJDYE010000018.1, forward strand.
GGCCGATCACCGCACCCACTCCGGTCACTCGTACCAGTCCCGCGCTGGCCCCGTTCAACTGATTGGACGGAACCCAGTCGCCGGTATGGCTGATGGCCAGGGAGTAGAGGGGGAACGTGGTGCCTCCGAAAAGGAACATTAGGGCCAGAGAAAGGCCCGATCCGGGCTCGGTCATGGCCATGACCGCGGCTATGCCCGCGGCGCCCGCAGCCACCATAAAGATGACTACTCGCCGGGACATGCGATCAGAAATCGCCCCGATGGGCCAGGTCAACACGATGGCTCCGATGGTGGCCACCGACAGGAATAGCGCAATGCGCGAAGCGGGCAGCCCCTCACTGGCTGCATATATCGCACCCACCCCAAGTAGGGCGCCGTGGCTGATGCCAGCGCAAAAACTGGTCAGCACTCCGGAAGGCACCAGCGCGATGAGGTGGCGCAGCGGCAGGGGTTCGGGCGCAACCAGGGGGGGTGCGCTGGTGGCCGACAGGGCGATGGGAACCAGCGCAACCGAGATGAGCGCTGAAGAGAAGATATAGAGGTCGAAATCCGCGGGGTCACCGCCGTTGAGCAGAAGCTGTCCAACCGACAACCCGCCCATGGTCACCACCAGATACATGCCCAGCACGCGGCCGCGGTTGGTGTTGGTGCCCATGTCATTGAGCCATGACTCCACCGTCACGTAGATGCCGGCCATGGCCAGTCCGAAGATCACTCGCAGCACCACCCACGCGGGAGGATTCACCCACAGCGGATGGAGGATGGACACCGCGGAGGCCACCGACGCCAATGCCGCGAACACTCGAATGTGGCCCACCGCGCCCAGGAAGTGCTCGGCCAGCCTGGCCCCGAGCAGAAAGCCCACGAAGTAGCCGGCCATGACCGCGCCGCTGACGGCCAGCCCGAACCCCTCGTTCTCCGCTCGCACCCCCAGCACCGCTCCTTGGAGGCCGTTGCCCGCCATGATGAGCGCCATCCCGGCCAGCAGTGCCCGGGCCGCTCCCAGGGCGCGCCCCTTGGGCTCGGTCTCAATCCAAGGACCGCCGACGACACCGCCGTCGTCATCCTCTAGCCACCCGACGGCGTTCTCGGCCACTGCTGCTTAGCCTACCGACGCGCCCCCAGATTCCAAGATGAATTTCGCCATTCCAGGGAGCATCCTCGGCTTCACCATTTTCAAGGCCCGCCAGTTCTTCCTGCTCGGTCTGATGCCGTCGGCCGTGATCCTCATCAGTATCCTCGTGGTGACCATGGACGTGGCCCCGCGTATGGCTGAGAAGCGGCTCATCCCCTGGCGGGGCAAGGGTTGACCAACATCGAACCGGCCGCGGGCTACGTCCCCATCACCGAGTCGTGGCGTCAGCAGGCGCGCGCCTCGAAAAAGCGGGTGGTGTTGGCCGACGGCGACGACGAGCGAGCCCAGGCTGCAGCCCGCTATCTGGACCAGGAGGGCCTGGCCGATCCCGTGATCCTCGACGACCCGGCGAGTTTTTGCTCTCCGGCGGTGCAGGCGCAGGCCGCGACGTCACCGAAAGCCGAGAAGATCGACCAGGGCGACCCGCTCCACGTCGCCGCTCTCATGGTGGCGGCGGGCGAGGCCGATGCCTGCGTGGGCGGCGCGAGCCGGCCGACGCCTGATGTAGTGAGGGCGGCTCTGAATTGCATCGGCCTGGCACCGGGAGTCGACACCATCAGCAGCTGCTTCCTGTTGGTGCTGCCCGACGGGACTCCGATCACCTACGGCGATTGCGGCGTGGTCCCCGATCCCGACCCCGACCAGCTCGCCTCCATCGCTATCTCAACGGCAACCACCCATGAGCAGCTGGCGGGGGAGGAGGCTCGGGTGGCCATGCTGTCGTACTCCACCAAGGGGAGTGCCGATGGCTCTCGAGTGGAGCGGGTTCGTGCGGCCACCGAGATCGTGCGCCAGCGGATGCCCTCGCTGGCCGTCGACGGGGAGATGCAATTCGATGCAGCCTGGGACCGGCAGGTGGCGGCGGCTAAGGCACCTGGCTCAGAGGTGGCCGGCCGAGCCAATGTGTTCGTGTTTCCCGATCTCGACTCGGGAAACATCGCCTACAAGATCACCGAGCGCCTCGCCGGAGCCCGGGCGTACGGTCCGCTGCTTCAGGGAACCGCCGGTGTGGTCCACGACCTGTCGCGGGGTTGCAGCGCCGACGACATCGCCACTGTGGCCGTTATCGCGGCTTGCCAGGCTGCGAAGGGTCGTCCCTGATGTCATTGGGTTCTAACAAAATCGCTATAGCTGCTAACTTGCCTTCCATCCACCCCTGGGTGTTGGGAACGGGCGAGGAAGGACGGAATCCAGCGACTTTCCCGCAAGCCCCAGATGAGCGCCGAGGCAACGGGATGACTGACAACCCCCAGATGAGTGTCGAGGGCATGGGGTGACCCGACTCGGATTCCTCCTCGACAGCGAGAGCTGCATCGGGTGTCACGCCTGCACCGTGGCGTGCAAGGCCGAGCACGATGTGCCTCTCGGCGTGAACCGAACTTGGGTGAAGTACATCGAGACCGGCACGTTCCCCGATGTCAACCGGCACTTCTCGGTGATGCGATGCAACCACTGCGACGACGCGCCGTGCATCTCCATCTGCCCCACCAATGCCCTGTTTCGAGCCGACAACGGGGTGGTGGACTTCGACGACGACAACTGCATCGGCTGCAAGGGGTGCATGAACGCCTGTCCCTACGACGCCATCTACATCAATCCAGTCACCAATACGGCCAACAAGTGCAATTTCTGCAACCACCGCATCGACCAGGGTCTTGAGCCGAGCTGCGTGGTGGTGTGCCCCACCCACGCCATCAAGGTGGCCGATCTCGACAATCCCGACGACGAGACCACCAAGATCATTGCCCGGAGCGAAACCGCAGTGCGGTCCCCGGAGCAGAACACGTTGCCCAAGGTGCATTACCGGGGCGCGGATCCGGCGTCACTCGACCCGCTGCGGACGGCCATTGCCGAAGACGGGATGATCTGGGCCGACACCACTGCCCAGCATCCGACCGCGGTGGACGGTGGCGATGGGGTGGTGGCCCGAACCGTCTACACCACTGCTCATGAGATGACGTGGAAGGCCAAGGTGTCCAGCTATCTGGTGACCAAGGCGGTGGCTGCGGGGGTGATGATGGTGGCCGCGCTGCTGGTGGTGCTGGGCCATGGCGGCGAGCAGGCCGCGGTGGGCGTGGTGCCGCCGGTGGTGGCGGGAGTGTTCCTGGCTTTGACCGCAGTGCTGTTGGTGGGTGATCTGAAGCGTCCGGAGCGGTTCTATTACCTGATTACCCGGGGTAATCGCCGGTCGTGGCTGGTGAAAGGCGCGGCGGTGCTGGGGGCGTTCGCCGCGGTGAGCGCGGCGTGGTTTGTGGCTGGTGTGGCGGGATCGGTGGGAGCGCTGCAAGTGCTGGCTGCGCCCGCCGCGCTGTTGGGGTTGGCCACCGCGGGCTACACGGCCTTCTTGTTCGCCCAGTGCGAGGGCCGCGATCTGTGGCAGTCGCCCCTGGTTCTGCCCACGCTGTTGGCCCAATCGGTTGTCGCCGGAGGTGCGGGCTATGCGGTGATGGAACTGGCGGTGGACGGGCCCGACCCGGTCGCCGTGCAGTGGGCGCTGCTGGCGGGGGTGCTGGCCACCGCGGTGCTGGTGGCTGCTGAGCTCTTGGGACGGGGAACGCCCCATGTTGAGGCCGCAGTGGCCGCTATGGCCCGGGGGCGATACGCCCGGCAATTCTGGATCGGAGGGGTGGCGTTGGGGCTGATTGTGCCGGCCGTGCTGGTTGCGGTCAGTCTGGTCTCAGATTCTGGGTCGGTTCCGGCCGCGGTGGCCGGTATCTGCGCGGTGGCGGGCATGTGGTGCTACGAGGACAGCTTCGTGCGGGCGGGCCAGTCCGTACCGCTGTCGTAGGTGAATGTCGACCAATGGCTGAGCTGCACAGCTATCCGCCCCACGAGACGTGGCACGACACCGTGTCGCTCGATGCCAAGGCCTGGCCCCGCCGAGTTGAGCACCACCACACCCTGGTGCCCACCACCTGCTTCAACTGCGAGGCGGCCTGCGGGCTGGTGTGCCATGTGAACCATGCCACCGGGCGCATCGACCGCATCGAGGGCAACCCCCTGCATCCCGCTAGCCGGGGTCGCAACTGCGCCAAGGGCCCGGCCACCCTCAACCAGATCGACGACCACGAGCGCATCCTGTATCCGCTGCGGCGCGCCGGGGAGCGGGGCTCGGGCCAGTGGGAGCAGGTGAGCTGGGACGAGGCCCTAGACGACATCGGTGGCCGTATCCGGAGTGCCATCGCCGAGGGCCGCCAAAACGAGGTGATGTACCATGTGGGCCGCCCCGGCGAGGACGGATTCGCCGAGCGGGTGCTCCAGTGCTGGGGAGTGGACGGCCACAACAGCCACACCAACGTGTGCAGTTCCAACGCCCGAGTCGGCTACCAGAGCTGGATGGGACACGACCGCCCATCGGCGGATTTCGCCAACGCCGAGGTGATCTTCCTCATCTCGTCGCACCTGGAGTCGGGCCACTACTTCAACCCCCATGCCCAGCGGATCGTCGAAGCCCAGGGAAACGGGGCCACCGTCATCTGCGTCGATCCCCGGCTCTCCAACACTGGCTCAAAGGCCGACTACTGGCTGCCCGCCTGGCCCGGCACCGAGCCCTTCTTGCTGTTGGCCATCGCCCATCTGCTGGTGCTCAACGGCACCTGGGAGCGCGACTTCGTGCGGCGCTGGACCAACTGGGAGGTCTATCTGCGCGAGCGCCACCCGCATCGGCCGATGGAGTTCGATTCGGTGGGCCCGGCCCTGGCTGACGACTACGCCGCCTATACCCCTGAGGAGGCCGAGCGGGTGTGCGGGGTGCCCGCGGCCCAGATCATCGAGATCGCCCAGATCATCGGCGCCCATCCCACCAAATTTGCCTCCCACAACTGGCGGGCCGCCGGCGCGGGGAATCTGGGCGGCTGGCAGACGGCCCGGTGCCTGTTCTTCCTCAATGTGCTCACCGGCTCGGTGGGCACCGTGGGGGGCACCACCGGCAACGGCTGGAACAAGTACAAGGCACCCCACCCCACGGGAGCGCCGCCCTTCGAGCAGTGGAACGAGCTGAGCTGGCCTCAGGAGTACCCGCTGGCCCATCACGAGATGTCGATCTTGCTTCCCCACTTCCTGGCCGAAGGCCGAGGTCGCCTCGAGGTGTACTTCAGCCGGGTGTACAACCCGGTGTGGACCAATCCCGATGGATTCAGCTGGCTGGAGGCGCTCAAAGACCCAGACAAGGTGGCCTGCCATGTGGCGCTCACGCCCACCTGGTCGGAGACGGCTACCTTCGCCGACTACGTGCTGCCCATGGGAGTGGGGGCCGAGCGCCACGATGTGGCCAGCTTCGAGACCCACGCCGGGCGCTGGATTGGCTTCCGCCAGCCGGTGCTGCGTCGCTACGCCGAGATCCGGGGCGCCGGGGTGACCAGCGGATCGCGCACCCACGAGTTCAACCCGGGCGAGGTATGGGAGGAGAACGAGTTCTGGATCGACCTTTCGTGGCGCATCGACCCCGACGGCTCCAAGGGCATTCGCCGCTGGTTCGAGAGCCCCGCGGAGCCCGGTACGCCGATGAGCGTGGACGAGTACTACGGGGTCATGTTCGCGGGCGTGCCCGGCTTGGTCGAAGACGCCGAATCGGCCGGCCAAAGTCCGTTGGAGTTCATGCGCGACCGGGGGGCCTATGCCCTCGACGGCGACATGTACCAGCCCTACGAGCGGGAGGTGGACCCCGCTGAACTAGATGGCTGCCACCTCGATGACTCCGGCGTGTACCGCCGCTCCGGCACACCCGGCACTTGGTCGGGTTCGGCGGAAGACCTGGCCGCTCTGGAGCTGGCCGGCCTCGGCGATGGCTCCCCGGCGGTGCAGGTAGACGGTGTTCCCAAGGAGGGCTTTCCCACTCCGTCGCGCAAACTGGAGCTCTTCTCGGAGACGCTGGCCGACTGGGGCTGGCCCGAGTACGCCACCCCAACTTGGATTCCATCGCACGTGCACTGGGAAGACCTCGACCTTTCCGGCGACGAGCGCATCCTGATTCCGACGTTTCGCATCCCCACTTTGATCCACACCCGCTCAGCCAACAGCAAGTGGCTGTCGGAGCTCAGCCACCGCCATCCACTGTGGATCCACCCCTCCGATGCCGAGGCACTGGGCATCGAGATGAACGGCCTGGTGAGGATCGCCACCCGCATCGGCCACTTCGTGATCGGGGCGTGGCGCACCGAGGGCATCCGACCCGGCGTGGTGGCGGCATCGCATCACATGGGCCGCTGGCGCCTCGATCCGGGCAAAGGCGGGTCGTGGACCGGGGGCGACGCCGACATCACCAACGACGGCACGTTGTGGCGGCTCACCCGTCGAGGGAAACCGGAGCGCCATTCCAGCGCCGATGACGACACCGAGCGGATCTGGTGGAGCGATACCGGTGTCCACCAGAACCTGACGTTCAGTGTGCAGCCCGACCCGGTGTCGGGCATGCAGTGCTGGCACCAGCGGGTGCGGGTAACGCCCGCCCAGCCCGGGGACGCTCCCGGCGACGTGGCGGTGGACACCGCTGAAGCCCGCAAGGCCTACCAGGAGTGGCTGGCCATGACCCGACCGGCCCCCGGCCCCGGCGGTCTGCGCCGGCCCCTGTGGTACTCCCGCCCGCTCAAACCCGCCCCTGCTGCTTATGCCCTTTGATCTCCCTCTTGCACCCGGATTCTCATTCAACGGAGGATGAACATATGACCCGCATGACACCCAGTGAAGCGTTCGTGGAGACGATGGTCGCCCACGGCGTCGACACCATCTTCGGCATCATGGGCAGCGCGTTCATGGATGCCATGGACATCTTCGAACCAGCCGGCATCGAGTTGGTGCCGGTGGTCCACGAGCAGGGCGCGGCCCACATGGCCGACGGATACAGCCGGGTCAGCGGCCGCCACGGGGTGGTGATCGGCCAGAACGGTCCGGGCATCTCCAACTGCGTGACCGCCATCGCCGCCGCGTTTTGGGCTCACAGCCCCGTGGTTATCGTCACCCCCGAGACTGGAACCATGGGTATCGGCCTGGGCGGCTTCCAAGAGGCCAATCAGCTCCCTATGTTCGAGGAGTTCACCAAGTATCAGGGCCACGTCAACAACGAGCACCGCATGGCCGAGCTGACCGGTCGGTGCTTCGACCGAGCCCTGTCGGAGATGGGCCCCACCCAGCTCAACATTCCCCGCGACCGCTTCTACGGCGACATCGACGTGGAGATCCCGGCACCGCAACAGCTCGATCGGGGTCCGGGGGGCGAGCGCACGCTGAGCGAAGCCGCCGAGCTGCTGGCCAATGCCTCGTTCCCGGTGATGGTCTCCGGCGGCGGGGTGGTGATGGGCGACGCCATGGCCGAGACGGTGGCGCTGGCCGAGCGGTTGGGCTGCCCAGTGGTCAACAGCTACCTGCACAACGACTCCTTCCCGGCGTCGCATCCCTTGTGGTGCGGCCCGCTCGGCTACCAGGGCTCAAAGGCGGCCATGCGCTTGATCTCGCGGGCCGATGTGGTGCTGGCGCTGGGCACCCGGCTCGGCCCGTTCGGCACCCTGCCCCAGCACGACATGGACTACTGGCCCAACGAGGCCAAGATCATCCAGGTTGACGCCGACAACAAGATGCTCGGGCTGGTCTAGCGCATCGACGTGGGAATCTGCGGCGACGCCGGTGCCGCGGCCACTGCGCTTCTTCAGCGCCTGGAGGGCCGGGAGCTGGCGTGCGACGCCACCCGGGTCCAGCGGGCCGCGGAGATTGCAGACGACAAGGCCGATTGGGAGGCCGAACTCGACGACTGGATCCACGAGACCGACGACTTCAGCGTCGACATGATCAAGCAGGCCGCCGAGGAGCGCTACAACTGGATGCATCCCCGCCAAGTGCTGCGCGAGCTGGAGACGGCCATGCCCGAGCGGGTGATGGTGTCCACCGACATCGGCAACATCAACTCGGTGGCCAACAGCTACCTGCGCTTCGAAGAGCCCCGGTCGTTCTTCGCCGCCATGAGCTGGGGCAACTGCGGCTATGCGCTGCCCACCATCATCGGGGCCAAAAAGGCCGCACCGGACCGGCCCGCGGTGGCTTACGCCGGCGACGGGGCGTGGGCCATGAGCATGGTGGAGACCATGACCGCGGTGCGCCACAACATCCCGGTGACCGCGGTGGTGTTCCACAACCGCCAGTGGGGTGCGGAGAAGAAGAACCAGGTGGACTTCTACGGTCGCCGGTTCGTGGCCGGCGAGCTCGACGGCGGCGAGGACTGGTCGGAAGTAGCCCGGGCTATGGGTGCCGACGGCGTTCGCGTCAACGAGCTCGAAGAGGTGGGCCCCGCGCTCACCAAGGCCATCGACGCCCAAATGAACGGCGGCCGCACCACCGTCATAGAGGCCATGTGTACCATGGAACTCGGCGACCCCTTCCGCAAAGACGCCCTAAAGCGCCCCACCCGCCACCTGGACAAGTACGAGGACTACGTCTGAAAGGCAGGGTAGAAGGCCCAGCATCGATGGGGTAGGGTGGACTCGGCCCGATCCCGGTTCGGTGCCGAGTACGAGGTTGAAGGACCGGACCGGGTGGGCCGAGCCACCCCTAAAGTCAGAATATTGCTTTTCACTTAGTTTCCATACCTTTCAATCGGCACAAGCCCGCCCACGTAGCTCAGTTAGGACAGAGCAGGGACCTCCTAAGTCCAAGGCCGCAGGTTCGAATCCTGCCGTGGGCGCTTCCCGGTGGTGGTCTGCTGTTGCGAGTTCTTCCGTGGTGTTCCATATTTCCCCAGCGTAGCGACCGTTTTTGTCATCGGCCGGTGGTAGGCTGTTCCGAGTGATGTTGGTGATTTCCCCGAATTTTCGGGGATGTATTGGGGGATAGGGTGGCGCATCTGACTGCCGCGAGGGTCAAGAACGCCGGTGTGGGAAAGCACCAGGACGGCCAGGGATTATTTCTTCGGGTGTACGAATCGGGGGCGAAATGCTGGGTTCTGCGCGTCACGGTGGACGGGCGCCGCCGTGAAATCGGGCTGGGAGGGTGGCCCGTGGTGAGCCTGGCCGACGCCCGCGCCAAGGCGTTCGAGCTTCGCGCCGCAGCGGCCGGCGGGCGCGACCCTTTGGCGGAAAAGCGCCGGGGCGACGTCCCCACCTTCCGGGAGGCGGCGAAAAAGGTGCACGACGCGAACAAGGGGCGGTGGCGCAGCGACCGGACCGCGGTTTTGTGGTGGGCGTCGCTGGAGAACCACGCGTTGCCCATCATCGGGGATATGGCGGTGGACCGCATCTCGCAGTCCGATGTGCTGCGGTGCGTGGAGCCGATGTGGGCGACCCGAACCGAGACGGCCCGCAAGGTCCGCCAGAGGATCCGCACGGTGCTGAGATGGTGCCAGGCGCACGGCTACGTGCAGTTCAACATGGCCGGCGAGGTGATCGACGGCGCTTTGCCGCCGATGCCCCGCGTCAAGTCCCATTTCCGCTCGCTCCCCTACACCGAGGTCGCAGAAGCCCTCGCAACGGTGGCCGGGTCCGGCGCGTCTTCGTCGGCCAAGCTGTGCTTGGGGTTCGCAGTGTTGACTGCGGCCCGCTCGGGCGAGGCCCGCAACGCCACCTGGGACGAGATCGACTTCGACGCCCGCGAGTGGAGGATCCCCCCAGAGCGGATGAAGGCCGCGTCAGAGCACCGGGTGCCCCTCAGCGACGCCGCCCTCGAAGTGCTGGATCGGGCCAAAGACTGCCACGACGGTTCCGGTCTGGTGTTCCCTTCCCCCCTCAAACCCGGCAGGCCCCTGTCGGACATGACGCTCACGAAAATCCTGCGCGACACCGGCCTAGCCGAACAGGCCACCGTCCACGGCTTCCGAGCATCGTTCCGCACATGGGCGCTGGAGCAGACCGACACCCCTTGGGCGGTCGCCGAAGCCGCGTTGGCCCACAGCCTCGGAAACTCAACCCAACAGGCCTACATCCGAGGCGACGCCTACACCAAACGCCGCAAACTCATGGACCTATGGGCCCAATACCTGCAGGGGCCAAAGGAAATATCCGCTCAATCACCGACAGCTTCCCAGTCACCGCAGCAATGACCGATTGAAACCGCCCACAGAAAATCTGACTGTCTCCATCCAAGACACCCCAAACCACTGGGCACGATCCGAAACCAACTTTTTCCAATGCACCATACCGCCCGCCGATGAGGGTCAGCGAGTGAGGCCATGGTGCCACCACGTCCGTTTGCTAGGCGGCGATATCCCAGAGCCGAAACGGGCCACATGCCCGATAAGGTCAAGAGCTGTCTCCCGCTTGGCCGTACCCGACGGGGCGGGACTGCATCTTGCTTGTGAGGGTTGCCTGAAAATGTCGAAGAGAACGAGGAGTCGCGAGCGCTTTCCGGTCCCTGATCGGTCAGAGGGAGAGGCGATGGCCTGTTTGCTGGCGTCTGGTGTTGCGACGAGCGTCGAGAAGTTGTCTGAGCAGGCTGGCCAAGGCACCCGTACGCCCGATCTGGAGTTGGTGCTTGCTGATGAACGGGTTGTGAGGGCCGAGGTGACCCAGCACACCTATGGCGCAGCGAAGAGCATGTTCTCAGCGTTCCGCGGTCCGCCGAAGCCAGACAGGAAGCTCGGCTATAGCTGGGTTCTGTGGTTCTCTGATCCCACGGTGAGCGAGCCAGATCGATTCGAGCCAGATCGACTTGATCTTGCGAAGTTGTCGGACATTCTTGCTGAGTCCGAAAACGAGCATCCGGGCGACCCCGCCGGGATGAGCGAACGCGCCAATGGTCTCTTGAAAGAGATGATGGACCAAGAAGTGCTGGACCGCGTCCGGCGAGAGAACCCGGAAATCGCTGTGGATGATGGTTCGCCATTGGCACGCCATTTGGTTGGCGCGGCTCATGGGGCCAGAAGACTCAAGGTGGTTGGCACTCCAGAGTTGGTTGGACCTGGGGAGGGGAGTTTCAAGTTGTACCCCTCGACCAGCTATCCGATGTTCTCTGGCGATCATTTGGATGATGTGCAGAATCACATTGACCACAAGGACCACCACGATCAGGGCGCGGAGTGGCTCATCGTCGTTCTTGAATCGGCGACAACAGCGTCGGAGCAGCTCATTGAAGACTGTCGCCGAGCAGCATATTCACCAATTCTCGGCCAGCCCACCGTGCAACTGGACCGGCGTGGTTTTCGAGAGACGTGGGTGGTCGCCTTGGACAGGGTGGGGTACAACGTCTTGCGGATAACAGCAGACGGCAGTGAGTGGGAGCGCTTCGCCTACTTCGGTCGACACGCCAGCTTGCGGGACCTTCTTGCGGCCAACCCCGAGGGGACGCTCCAACGATTGGTGGCATTGCCGGACTACAAGCAGGCCCGCCAAGGCGACCTGGTGCGGCACGAAGCCACAAGTGCCTTGTCGAAGGTGATCCAGGACTGCCCTGATGCCGGGCTCACAATCGTTGACCTCCTCATCACGGACGACACGCTCGGTAGCTCGAGACCTGCTCAGGAGCTGGTTGAGGTGGTGCTTGGAGAATGGGCTGACTACAAAACTGAAGTGGGCAGCGACATCAGAGAAGAGATAGCCGGCCAGCTTGACTGCATCTGGGATTGGGGATCTGACGATGCGGAGCGGACTGCCTCGCCCCCGATTTACAGCAGTGACATTTCATGGCTGGACCTTGCCTGCAACCACTGGTCCGGGCACATCGCCCAGATCGCAGTCCGGTTGATCGTTCTCGAACGACGGGATGCCGGGCAAGACTGGTCTGGGCTGACCGATCGATGGGTGGAACTGCTGGGCAAGATGATCGGGGGCGATGGAGACCCGTCGAAGATGGCACAAGCGACTCTTGCCCGTCGGCCCGAACTCCTCTTCCACGATGCCGACCCGAGCTGGTGGCAGGACAACGTATTACCGCTGTTCGACCCCGATACCGATGAAGGCCGGGCGCTGCGCTGCTGGGACGCTCAGCTGGGTTCAGGAGAGCTACCGTCGCTGAAGATGCTGGAAGCAGGCATGCTGGACTGCTATCTCAAGATACTCCGCATGGCCCAAGAGCTAGACCACCACAGCAAATGGAACCTCTACCGCAGTCTTGGAGTGATAACACTTCAACCCGGCATCGCCCCCAGCTCGTGGGGCGAAAGCCTCGAAGCAGCCCTGGTCGAAGCCGGACCTGCGGCTCGTGTCGAATGGGCGCAGTCAGTAGCCGATCTGCTAGCCGACCTGGGCCCCGCCGAAGCCGATACCCGATGGGAGGCATTGCGCGCCTATTGGGAGACCCGGCTGAACAGCACAGCAGCCCCAATGGACCCAGCGGAAGCCACCGAACTTGCTTGCTGGGCCTTCTATCTGGGTGAACGGGCCAAGGAAGCTGTCGACCTAGCCATCCGCCAACCAGCGTTTGCGATTGACAACGAGAGCCAACTGCCTCGCGTCCTGACCAAAGCGGGCATCTGGCCAGCAAAAGAAGACCCACCGTCGTGCCCACCCGAGCAGGCCGCCCGGCTCCTGGCAAACATGTTGGCAGGCTTAGGGGATCTCTCCGAACCGGAGACGGCAGGGACCAGAGTGCACCTCGACTTCACCGTCACCAGCCTCTTGGACCACCTCGGTGACAACCCCCACGCCATCACCCTGAAGGCAGAGGCCGATCGCCAGGGCGTTCGCACCGACCGATATCCATGACAGTGGCCGACTGGTGACAGCGCTCATCTCCGAGACGTCCTCAGTAAGACCCTGCCCTCCGATGTATCGCTGACAGAGTCCATAGCGCCAGCCAAGGCCTCGGAAAAGACGGGCTGCTCTCCAAGAGCGGGTCTGTAAGATTTTCTGCGTATGCACATGAGCCTGTTTTTTTGATTTTTGCTTCTGGAGGTTTGTGGTGCGGCGTACTCCTGTGAGTTCCAGCAATCTCGTCTCTGTCGGCTATGACTCTGACAGCGCGACGCTCGAGATTGAATTTGGCGGGGGAAGGGTGTACCAGTACGCCAAGGTCCCTCAGGAGGCCTACAGGGCTCTTATGAATGCTGATTCGATGGGCTCGCACTTTCACCACCACATTCGGGACAACTACCCGACCACCGAGATTCTGTAGAGCGTCATGCGGATTCAACGTCTCCGCGTCAAGAACTTCCGGTCGATCCTCGATGCTGAGTTATCTGTTGGTGACCTTACGGCCCTAGTGGGCAGAAACGGGACAGGAAAGTCTGCCTTTCTCAGCGCCTTGGAATTGTTCTACGAACGCACCGCTCCGCTGACCGAGGCGGACTTTTGTGGTGAGGACACCGACCAAGACATCGAGATAGAGATCTCATATGGGGACCTCAATTCCATGGAGCGAGACAAATTCGCCCCATATCTTGAGGGGGAAACACTTACGGTCGTCGGCGTGTTTTCCCTCAGTTCGGGAAAGAAGTCTGCGTCGTATTATGGGGCCAGTCTCCAAAATGCGGCCTTCGCTAGCATCAGGAGGATAGACGGAAGAGGTGCCCGGGTAGCCGAGTACGACCGGCTCCGACAAGACCCTGGCTATGCGACGCTTCCATCCGCAAGGTCTGCTGACGCTGCCGAAACCGCAATGAAAGATTGGGAGCTTGAACATCCCGATGAATGCGAACGGATTCGCGATGACGGGCAATTCTTCGGCTGGCCCAACGTCGGCACCGGCCGACTCCGCCCGCACACACAGTTCATTCGCATACCTGCTGTTCGCGATGCCGGAGAGGACGCGGCCGACCAACGCGGCTCCGCCATCACCGAGATCATGAACCTCGTGGTCCGCAGTGCTTTAGCGGCCCACCCGAAACTGAACGACCTCAAGGAACGCACCAGGATCGAATTCACCAAGATCATGGATGGGGACGCCTGGCCGAAACTCGAAGCCCTCCAAGGCGAGCTGACTGATGCCCTGCAGTCTTTCGTACCGGAATCGGCCGTCGATTTGCGATGGGAACAGATGCAGGAACTGAGCATTCCCGATCCTCAGGCGAATGTTCGGCTCAAAGAGGACGGATACCTGTCCACAGTCACGCGAACAGGGCACGGGCTTCAACGCGCCTTCATCGTGACTCTGCTGCAATACCTTGCCTCAGTTCGACAGTCGAATGGTGCTGCAGCCACTGAGACTGTCGCTGAGACGGACACAGATGAAGAATCAGAGCAACCAGAAGCGCCAATGCAGCCACACGTCATTTTGGCTATCGAGGAGCCAGAGCTCTATCAGCATCCCAGCCGTCAACGCCACATCGCCTCGGTATTGATGCGGCTCACGCAGCCTGTGAACCCCGAAACACCGGCAGACACGCAGGTCATCTACACGACCCACTCACCGCTCTTTGTCGGCTTGGACCGATTCGACGATGTCCGAATCCTGCGAAAGAGCCAATCCGCCGCGGAGGGGCCGAGAGCGACCGTGGTGCAGGCCACCACATTGGACACGGTGGCAAAGCAGCTCCAGGAGGCAACCACCAGCCAAGCCGACTTCTCGGCCGAGTCTCTTCGAGCCCGTCTGCAGTCCATCATGACTCCGATGGTCAACGAAGGCTTCTTCGCTGATGTCGCCGTGCTGGTTGAAGGCGACACCGACCGAGCAGCCATCATGGGAGCCGCCCGTGCCATGGACATCGACTTGGACGCTCAGGGGATCGCAGTCATTCCATGCAACGGCAAGACGAACCTCGACCGACCGCTTGTCATCTTCCGCAGACTCGGCATTCCCACATATGTGGTCTGGGATGGCGACCAAGGCGAAGCAAACTCGAAACCCGAACCGAACCGTCTCCTACTCCGCCTCCTCGAGATGGACGAAGCCGACTGGCCTCACCACGTGAACGACGTGTCAGCCTGTTTCGAGGCAACGATTGAAGAAACGATCAAGAAGGAGATCGGCCCGACGACCTACGAACGATATGAGACCGAGACTGGTGAGTTCTACGGCCTGTCGAGCTCACAACTGCGCAAGAACGCGCTCGCACTGCAGAGAATCGTCGAATCGTCATTCAAAAGCGGAGCAGGAAGCTCCACCCTCAGAGCCATAGTGGAGAACATCGCCCAACTCAAGGCCAAGGCCGAACCCCAATAGGTCTCGAAGCTTTGCGCTCAGGCTGCTAGGACTCCGCCGCACCCTGTGTCGTTCCATTGCATCGACAGAACCGCAGAGTTGAAGTGGCCGGCGGACGAGCGGACAGGGAGAGTTTAGATGTCCAGGCCCATCCCGCCGGGGCGGTCAAGACCAGGGTGGTGAGACTCGGGGCCGGCGATGGAGTCTCCGATGGTGGCCGCATGGGCGTTGAGGGCGTGTTGTGCGGCGTCGGTGATTGCGTCGAGGATGGCGGCGAAGTCTTGTTGGGGGTCTGGGATCATGCCTGTTTGGGTGATCTCGGCCCATCTGTCGACCAGTTCGGTTTCGTGTTGGTATGCGTTGTCGAAGAGGACGTCGAACCAGTCGCGGCCCGCTGTTGAGGGGTGGGCGGCAGTGTGGCGTGCGGTGAACTCGTCGAGGGCCGCTCCGGTGTTGATGGAGGGGTCTTGGAGGAGGCGGTGCAGGTCGTAGTAGTCGCGTGGCGCGAGGCGGTTCGGGTTTGCGATGCAGTCGAGCTTTGCTGCCAGCATCGAGGCCGGCGAGTATCCCAGGATGGGGTTGGTGGTGTCGATTTGGGGGTATCGGTCCAAGATGGTCCACGGCACAACGGTGGGCCGAGCTCCGGGGTGTTCCCGGGGTTTGACGTCGGTGTAGATGACGCCGGTGGTGGCTCCGGGCAGCTCCCAGTAGATGTTGAGCTTGTTGGCGCCCCATTTCGTGTCGAACGCGGTCCCATAGGCCCTCGACGCTCGTTTGAGCACTTGGTCGAAGAAGTCGTGTATGGCTTGTTTGCTGTCGTCGGTGTGGATCCAGTCGAAGTCCAGGTCCTCTGAGAACCGCCAGTCGTGCCGGTAGCAGACCCGAAGCAGGGTCCCGCCCTTGAACGCCACTCGCGGGACACCTTGTTGGCGGGCGGCGACCGCGGAGAGGATCTGGTGCTGGATCAGATCGGCTGGCTCCCAGCGGCTGTGTCGGCTCGTCGGGGGGCTCATGTCGACACCGCGGCGGCCAGCGCGTCGGGGACAGCCGCCCAGCCGACCTTGCGGGCGGCGTCTCGGTAGGCGATGCGAGACAGGCTGGCGGTGCGGTGCAGCGGCGCGAGGTGAATCCAGTCGTCCCCGCGAAGAGCCGCGCCGCACAGTTCGGCCCATCGGGGGTCGACGTCGAACCCCAGGCTCTGTCCCGTGGGGGAGGCGGCTAGTCCCTGGGACAGCGACGAGATCCTCCGCAGCCCGGCGCGCCAGCCCAATTCGCCAGCCGTGTCGGAGACTTCGCCCGGCGAGCACACTTCGAAGCGGTAGGCCAGCATGCGGCCCACATACTCCTCCCAGCGGTGCGAGCGGTGCGGCCAATGGGCGCACTCCAAAACCGCCCGAGCGGGCGTCGACACCCATGTGTGCTCCGTCAACTGCACCGCTCCCACCAAAAGCGACTCCCGGTTCTCCCGCCACGACGCGAACCCGAACGGACCAGTGTCGAACGCCACGCTCGCCTCTACGGTCACCTCCGGCCGGCAGATTAACGCCGTCCCCGCCATCCCCAAAGCGGTCAGACCCGAGATGCGGCGAATTTCGCCGCCGTAGGCCGCCTCCAGCTCCGCCTCCCACTCCGGCGTCCAATGGTGCGACACAGGGCCCGAACCGACCAACAGATCCGACGCCGAGGGCCACGCCACACACCAGTTGCGCCACGTCCCCCGGCGGATCCTCTCCACCCTGCCCCCGGCCGCCAACTCCCCCAAAGCCCGCGACGCCGAAGACGGGCGCACCCCAGCAGCACGCTCGAACTCCCTCGTCGAGAACACCGGTCCCAGACCGCCCAGAACCTCGACAGATCCCATACGAGAAATATACCAGAGTCGACACGAGAAACATACACATAACGCGACCCGCACCCTAGCCCAAGCGTCTAGCATGAAGCTATGGGAGCACGACGCGATGCTGTGTTGGGGGAGCACCGTCAGGCGATCCGGGATGCCGCGGCCCGGAACAAGGCCGACTCGATAGCGCTGGTCGGCTTGATGGCGCGCGGCGACGACACCGACGACAGCGACTGCGACTTTTTGGCACGGTTCGTAGAAGGTGCCTCGCTGTTTGACCAGGCAGGGCTGAAGCTGGACCTGGAGAAGTTGTTGGGCTGCGATGTGGGTGTGGTCTCTGTGGGCGGCCTGAAAGACAAGCACAGCGGCTTGCTCGCCGACGCCATCTCGCTGTGAGCAGCCGCGTCCGCGACCTCATAGAGCACATCGTGCTCGCCGCGCAGCGCCTCAAAAGGATCGCTGTGCCGGCCGGGACCAATTCAAGGCTAGCTGGATGATGAGATCCAAAGCGCGGGCCATGCGCAACTTCATCGCGCACGGCTACGACGACATAGACCGGAATCTGGTGTGGGAAGCCGTCTGCGCAGGCGTCCCGGACCTGGCCGCCGCAGTGTCCGACCTTTCCGACGACACACCCGACCAACCAAGTGCCGACTAGGGAGCGTCTGACAGTCCCACCTCACCGGGCTGGATTCGCTGGATTGGGTTCGGTAGATGGGGCCGATTCGCGATCCTCGGTTCCAGCGCGACGTTTGCTCTTGGCAGCAGGCGCAGTGATTGCCGCGGTTGCAACCGTGGTGAGCTGCTCCCCAGGAGAGGCCCCCGCTGCTGACCTGCCGGCTGAAGCGGAAGAGGTGTCGGCGGGAAACTCCGGGTGCGCCCCCGGCAAGGTGCTCGACTTCGCGTTCTTCACCGGTTTTGCGCCGGTCAGCTACGGCTTCGAAGACGCGGGTGATCCCGAGGGGCCGGTGGTTCATGGCGGCTATGAGGCTGACCTCGTCGACGCTCTCGAAGCCATGAACGGCTCGGGGCTGCGATTCCGCCGTATTCCCGTGTCGGAGTGGACCGATATCTGGCTGCTGCCCGCGGCGGGCGTTGTGGACATCGCGGGAGGAGGCATATCCATTGTCGAGTCGCGCACCAGAAACGACCAGGGCGACACGGTCGTGGCGTTTACCTCGGGGCACATCCAATACCGCCAGTCACTGCTGGTGCGAGAAGGCGACGTTCAGCGCTACGCCAGCTTCGACCACCTGTCGGGTGGCGACCGAGTGGGGGCCTCCCGCAACACGACCAACGAGCAGAGGCTGCTTGATCTGACCGGGATCACCGGACCCAACGGCGTGCTCGCCGTCGGCGCGAGGGTTCACACTGCCGACGGTGTTGTCATTGCCGACGGGACGAGCGGCTACGCCATCACCGCGGCAGGCGCCAGCGGCAACATCAAGACCAGGACCCGGATCGAGCCGCCTCTGCCCACACAGCCGGAGGTGTACTACGAATACCGCGAGCCCACTGCCCTCGACGCGCTCGCCGCGGGCGAGATAGACGCCGTGGTGAGCGAAGCCATCGGCAACACCGAGGCAGCCGCTGCCTACCGCGGCGGTGGAGTGCTGGCGGTTTCGGCGCTCGACGAGGCCGTCGAGTTGGGCGGGTGGACGCTGCGATCAGGCGATACTGCGCTGCTCGCCTGCCTGAACGCGAAAATCGACTACCTCACCGACAGCCAGCGCATCGGGTTCCCCGAATGGCACGAAGACAACGGGGTGTTCATGGAGCGGGCCCTCGCCTGGGCCTCATGACTCCTCAGGCGTCTTTTCTGCTGGTCGCCATCCCGGCCACCAGGCGGGCCACGGCGATGGCGATGTAGAACTGCCCGGCCATGGCCTCGAGCGTTACCAGCGTCCTGCCGCTCGACGCTGCTGGAGTGAGGTCGCCGAACCCGAGCGTGGTCAGGGTGACGAAGCTGAAGTAGATGGCCGACTCGGGGGCGAGCACCTCGCCTGAAGACAAGAACGCACCGTCGGCGATGCGGTCGATCAGTATGTAGAGGCTGGCGAACGAATAGCCGATCAGAAGGTAGGCGCACGCCGACGCGGCGATCGAGGTGGTGTCGGGCAAGGGCCGCGACAGCACTTGCCTGGATATGGTGGCAACGGCCACGATGCCTATAGCCATCACTATGGCCGGGCCGACACGGGCATCGTCTGGGCCTGCCACGAACAGCTCAATCGCGGTGGCGCACCCCAGCCCGGCCAGCACCGCCCACGCCTTGGCCCGGCTCACAACGAGCACAGACGACTCGATCAGCGTCCCGGTGATGAGCACGAGTCCGACGATGCCCGAAGCCGCAGTCAGAGCATCGATACCAGTGGCCGACAGCCCCACCATGGCCACGCACAAACCCAAGATGACGTCGTACCGCTCCTCGCTGAGGACGCCAACGAGCCAGCGAAGCGGATTTCTGAACATGCCCCCAAACTAGCGGTGTGTCGCAGTCGTTCTTGTTGAGGGCTGGCCTTAGCCTCGTAGCTGCGGCATGGGTAGGCAATAAACCTGTCACCGGGCCGATGTAGCGTGACCGCAGGTCGCGGCTCTGTACGAAGCCGCTCAAGCATCCACCACTGAGCGAAGTACGACATGGGATCATTCTTTGAAAGAGTTGACCGCAAGCTGCCATTCGCAGCCCGCGAAGGAGGAGTTGTGTCTGCTTCCAGAGGTGACGGCCAAGTGTGGTCGGTGTACCGCGGAGACGCGCTTGACACATATGCTGCTTGGCCATCTCCTTCGGCCATCATCTCCGATGGTGCTTATGGGGTTGGGGGATTTCCCGGCGACCCGCGAACGCCTGAAGGTCTGGCTGAATGGTACGCCCCCCATATTGAGGCCTGGTCGAAGCATGCACTGCCGTCATCCACGCTGTGGTTCTGGAATACCGAGATCGGCTGGGCGACGGTGCATCCGATCTTGGCCGAATTCGGCTGGGACTATGTTCAGGCAATCGTGTGGGACAAAGGCATCAGCCACATAGCCGGCAATGTGAATGGAGATACGATTCGGCGTTTTCCGGTGGTGTCCGAGGTTTGTGTGTTCTATCGACGCCGTCTGGAGTTTCCAACGCCCGATGGTGTGATGTCTGCTCGGCAATGGCTGCGATATGAGTGGAAGCGAGCGGGTCTGCCCTTGTATAGAGCAAATGAGGCCTGCGGGGTTGCCAATGCCGCTACTCGCAAGTATCTCACGCAGGATTGGCTTTGGTACTTCCCTCCGCCGGAGATGATGGGGCGACTGGTCTGCTATGCCAATGAGCACGGGACCGTCGATGGTATCCCTTACTACTCGCTTGACGGCGTATCGCCGGTCACTGCCGACGAATGGGCTGACCTGCGCGACCGGTGGCATCACGCGCACGGCATCACCAATGTGTGGTCTGCTCCACCGCTCAACGGACAGGAGCGATACAAGGGCAACGGTGTGCGTTCTGCGCCGCGTGTACACGAGCCGGGCCGCAATGCTGCGGTCCACCTCAACCAGAAGCCGCTGGAGTTCATGCGTCGAATCATCAATGCGGCCACTGATCCTGGGGACGCGGTCTGGGAGCCCTTCGGTGGTCTGTGCAGCGCAATTGTGGCCGCGGTCGAGGCGGGTCGCCATGGCTATGCCGCGGAGACGGTAGAGCACTTCGCGGATTTGGCCATTCAACGCATCGAATCTGCTGCTTGCTGACTACGCTCCACCATCGATGAGCAACCAACCGATGCAGGAAAAGGTCGGGCCTGTTCCTGAGCCGCCGATCCTCGACCCGGATGACCCTCGGACGAAGTTGCGCGAGCGTGTTGAGGGCGCTCTGCTGGCACTTCCCGGATATTTCGATTCGACTACCAACATTGAAGGGTTGGCTGCCACTGACCTGTTTTCCCTGAACACCGTTCTCGGAGCCACCATTGAGGTGCAGGTAGTGCAAACACTCAATCGCATGCGCGACGTCTGGGACCCGAACGACGAATGGGCACTGTACCGGTTTGATTGACAGGCGCAGACTTTTCCTGATGTGTTGTTCCGATGCAGGAATAGCTCTGGTGAGCACGAGACCGCTCTCGGGGTTGAGTCAAAAGGCTTGTACATGCTGGCCAAAGAGCGCGAGCCCAGTTTTCGGTATCGAGTGACTCCAGGTGCCTGTGAAGATTGGGATCTTCTCGTGGTTGTCCCCTGGCATCTCTCAAACGTGCTTTCCGGCGTGCCCCGGGTTTCCACCCCGGCTTGTTGGTCGGCAAAACACGTTGCTGAACACCGAAATCACTGGTGGCGCCACATCCGCGAAACCGAACAAGACGCATCCATCGAGTCCCCTGCGGAAGCCGCCCCATATATGGGCCGCGATAACACGTCTGACAAGCCAGCGAGAGATGGGGGTGGCAACTTCGGGCGCATTGCCCGTACCGGCATAATGGATGACTGGGTACGAGAAATCCTGGACGAACGTTTGGCGGGAATCCCAGTTGATTCCTGGATTAACTTCCTGAAGCAGCACGAAGCCAGTTAGGCGGCAGGTGAAGTCTGTCTCGGTGTTGACCCTCCCAGATTCTCAACTGAGCACTTTGAAGCTCAAGCAGCAGTGAGAATCTGGCCGGGCTAGATGCGGGCCTCGCGTACGTCTAGGCGGCGGAGGAGTTCGTCGCCCACGAAGTTCAGCGCCATGAGGGTGGCGAACATGACGCCGCCGGTGGTCAGGGCGATGTGGGGGGACTCCTCGAGCCGACCGCGCCCGGCGGCAAGGATGTTGCCCCAGGTGATGCTGGGCGAGCCGACGCTGACGCCGATGAACGACAGGCTTCCCTCGGCGATGATCACGATTCCCATGGCCAGAAATGCGATCGATGCCAACGCCGGCACCACGTTGGGCAGAACTTCCCGGAACAGCAGACGGGGCCAGCGCGCCCCCATCACGCTGGCCACGGTCACGAACTCCCGAGCGGCGAACCTCAGCGCCTGGGCCCGGGCGATGCGGGCGATGGCCGGGATGGTGAGGATGGTCACCGCGATGGTCACGTTCCAGAAGCTCTGGCCCAGCATGGTCACGATGAACAGGGCGAACACCAGCGCGGGCAGCGCCAGCGCCACGTTGACCACGCTGCTCACCGCCAGGTCGATCCATTTTCCGAAGTAGCCCGCCACCACTCCCAGCACACCGCCCACCACGACCCCGATGCCCACCGCGGGCCCGGCGATGGAAAGCGACAGCCGGCTGCCCCACACCGAGCGGGCGAACATGTCCCGGCCGAGCTGGTCGGTTCCGAACCAATGCGACCACGACGGACCCTCCTCGGGCTGGCCGGCCAATGGCCGGTGGGGGTCATCGAGGAAGCCCAGCCAGGGGGCGAGCACGGCGCTGGCCAGCACCAAGAACAGCCACCCCAATGACACATAGAGGGCGACAGAGCGGCGGGGCCGGCCCGAGGCAGCCGCCCGACGGCTGGCGCGCGTGACCGTGGTAACCGCGGCGGTCATCGCCGCCGCACCCGGGGGTCGAGAGCGGAGTACACCAGATCCACCACGGTGGTCACAGTCACGAACACCGCGGAGATGAGCGCCACCAGGGTCTGCACCAACAAGAACTCCCTGGCGGCCACCCAGCTCACCAGCAGAGAGCCCACCCCGTCGAGGTCGAACAGGAACTCCACCACGATGGCGCCGTTCACTGCTTGGGCGGCCTGGATGCCGAATATGGTTAGCAGGGTGAAACTCGACGGGCGCAGCACGTGGCGCAGAAGAACCATTCGCACCGGAAGGCCCTTGGCCCGAGCCGTGCCCACGAAGTCCTCTTGGAGCGTGCCGATCACGTCGGTTCTCAGCAGCCTCAGATAGATGGGCAACAGCCCGGCGGCCAGCGCAACCGCGGGAAGGAACATCACTTTGAAATGGGCTGCCAATCCCTCAGAAATCGGCTGATAACCGCTCAGGTCGAACCAGTCCAGCTTCACCGCGAACACCAGGATCAGCACTAGGCCGACCACGAAAACCGGGGCGGACAGCAACGCGAAGGCACCCCCGGTGATCACTTTGTCTCCCGCGCTGCCCTGCCGGTAACCCGACCACAGCCCCAGAGGAATGGCCGCGGCCAGCGCCAAGAACTGGGAGTAGGCCAGCAACAGCAGGGTGCGGGGCAGCGCGTTGGTGATGGCCTCACCGAACGTGCGCCCGGTGAGGTACGACTTGCCGAAATCGCCGGTGAGCACGTCGCCGCCCCACTTGGCCCACTGCACGATCACCGGGTTGTCCAGGTTGCGGTCTTGTTCGCACTCGGCGATCTGCTCCGGGGTGGCTGCGCCGCCGAACGCAGCCACACACGGATTGCCGGGCAGCAGGTTCAGCATCCAATAGAACAGCAGTGTGACCACAAGCACCACCACAGCCAGCTGTGCCATGCGCGTGCCTATGAACCGGAGCACCGACTCTTGCCTCCCCCTGCTTGTTGTCGTCCCCTCCTAGCCAGTGCCTGCTGCTACTGCTCGATCCAGGCCTCGGTGAGGAAGACCCTGCCCGCGAGCACTTTGACGTGCTCTTGCCCCCCGCGAAGGGTGAGGTTGTCGATGCCGTGTACATGGTCGTGAGCGGCGATCAGCCAGTTGGAGAAGTAGAACCAGATGTTGTGGACCTCCTCGGCGAACGCCCGGTTTATGTCCTCGGCGAGCTCTGTGAGGCGGTCGAAGTCGTCGGTGGTCAACGACTCGTCCAGCGCGGCGTCGATCACCGGGTTGTTGATGCGCCCGAAGTTCAGCGCAATGCCCTGGCCGAACTCGCTGTGCCACCAGATCCGCTCCGCGGCCACGTGGAAGCTCGGGTGGTTGCGCCACAAGAATGCGGTGAAGTTCCCGATCACCGCGTTGGTGATCAACTCAGCCTGGTCCACCTGGGTGATTGACGCGTCGAGCCCGCAGTCGCCCCACATGGCGGCCAAGAGCTCGGTGTTGAGAAGGTTGGCCGGGTCGCGGGTGGTGCCGAGCTCCACATCGGTCACGCCAAGGCGGGCGATGGTGGCGCGACCGGCATCGGGGTCGAAGCCCGGGAACCCGGAGTCTTCGAGGTAGCCGGGCGTCCCAGGCGAGAACGGGCCGGTGGCCGGTGCCTGCCCATCCCAGCGAATGGCGTTGAACGTCTGGCGATCGGTGCACTGGGCCAGCGCCCGGCGGAACTCCGCGTTGTCGAATGGCGCCCGCGAGTGATTGAACATCAGGTAGGTGGGCTCTTCGTACGCCTCTCCCTGCCAGAAGGTTTTGAACTGCTCGTTGTAGTCGTCAACTCGAATGCCCGTGTTGTCCACGCTGGCATCAAGGTCGCCAGATCTCAGGGCCGCGTACCGGGCATCGCTATCGTTGTTGGGCCGGAACTCCAGTGCGTCGAGGTAGGGAAGCTGGCGTCCCTCGGCATCGGTGCGCCAGTAGTCGGGGTTGCGCACCATCCGGGTCACCTCGTTGGGAATCCACTCGTCCAGCATGAACGGTCCGGTGCCGATGGGGTTGCGGGCCGCGCCTTCCGTGCCCAAGTCGTGCATCGACGGCGCCCCGAAATATCCGAGGTGGCTGGTCAGATACTCTGGCAACGCCGCAAACGGCTTCGCCAGCGCCATCCTTACGGTCAGGTCGTCCACGATGTCGATGCTCTCGATTTCCCAGGAACGCACCGAGATGCCGGTAAGGGTGCCCTTGAGCTGTTCCTCGAAGTGCCGCTTCAGCGCCGCTGCGTCCGCCGCCGAGCCGTCGTGGAAGGTGATGCCCGGCGGCAGTGTCATCGTCCACTCGGTGAAGTCGTCGTTCGGGCTGATGCTCTCCAGCAAGTTGGGCACGGCCCTGCCGTCCACTCCTTCAATGGTCAGAGTGTCGTACAACGCTCGGAACAAGATGTGGCCCGACACCGCGGCCTGGGCATTCACCGGGTTCAGCCCGTTGGTGGTCTCCGCCTCCAGGCCCATGACCAGAGTGCCGCCGTACTGGGGCTCCATCTCGGCGGCTGGGGCCTCGGTGGCCGCGGCCTCCGGCGCAGCGGTGGCCGCGGGGGTCTCTCCGCCTTCGTCGCCGCTGTCATCAGGGGCTGGCTGGCCATCGCCTCCATCGTTGTCGCTGGGAGCAGATGCGCCGTCATCTCCCGAAGGCGCCTCCGGGGCGGCGGTGGCCTCGGCGGCTACACCGCTGCCGCCGGCATCATCGTCGTTCCCGCCTCCGCAGGCCGAAGCGGCCAGCGCCAGCGCGCAGACCAAAGCCAGCCAGCGCCACCGCGCCAGCCTCGAAATCCGCCAAGCCCTTGTCATGACACGAACCCCCATATCTCTTATGGTCAAAACGTTACCCCAAAGAGAGGATGGGCACGCCGTCTTCCTAGGCGATCTCTGAGGCGATCAGGTGTGGGTCGATCGGGCTCACCGCTAGGGCCGAGCAGCCCAGCAGATCAGGTTTCCCAGAGGTACGACATCGGGAGGGCGACGATTCGGTTTGACACGGGCTGTGGGCGCTGTCCTGTGTGCAGTATGACGCCGGCTTCGAACCGGTCGCCTATCAGGTCTCGCAGCCAGGTCAGCCATTTGGCGTCAGTTGAGCGCACTGTTGCCCCCGCCTTCACTTCCACTGCGATGATTCGTCCGTCTGGCCGCTCGATCAGGAGGTCGATTTCCCTGCCCCGAGCATCACGGAAGTGGCTGAAGCGGACCGGTTCGTCAAGCGCCGCCGCCTGACGGCGCAATTCGTTGACGGCGTAGGTTTCATGCAGCGGTCCGCGGCTCGGTTCGCCGGCCTCGCCGAGGCGCTGTGCGTCCACGCCGAGCGTTGCCGCGGCCAGACCGCTGTCGGTCACCAGCACCTTGGGTCGTCGCTTGGCCTGTGTGGCTGCGCTCGGCGCCCAGCCGCCTAGGCGCACCACTAGATGGGTCATCTCGAGATGCGACAGGTAGTCGGCGGTGGTCTCGACTCGGCCGAATCCGAGATCGCGATGCAGATCTGCCAGCACCAGTTCTCCCGCCGTGCGCGCCGCCACAGCCCGCAGCAGCCGCGGCAGTTCTGCTGAGCGCCGCGCTCCCGTGGCCTCGATGATGTCGCGAGTGACTGAGGTGAGGATGTACGACTCGAACCAGCGGACGCGGTCGGCATCGCTCAGGCCGATAGCTTCGGGGTAGCCGCCCCGACAGATCCGCTCGGCATAGTCCGACCGCCCGAGTGTGGACGGGGGCGCATGGAGGAGGTCGGACACGGTCTCTGCGATGCCTCCGCTTGCCCCCGCGCTCGTGCAGAGGCGCGCGAGCATGCCGTCGGGCCCGGTATGCAGTTCGACTGCCGAGAAGGGCGACAGGCCGAAGAACACAGCCCGCCCTGCCAGCGACTCCGACAAGACGGGGACCGTGAGAAAGTCGGCCGATCCGGTGAGCAAGAAGCTGCCCGGTGCCGGATCGGCATCGACCGCAAGCTTGATCGCCCGCACGAGATCGTCGCCGCCCCGCTGGATCTCGTCGATGACCACGGGCCGGCGGCGGTCGGCGATAAAGCCGATGGGGTCGTCCACCGCGAGCGACAACTCTGCCGGGTTGTCAAGGCTCAAGAACGTGCCCCCGTCTGTGATGTGGCGGGCCAGCGTGGTCTTGCCCGACTGGCGCGGTCCTTGCAGCACGACGATGCGGAACGTCTCGAGCGCGCGACGGAGTACCGGCTCGATCCGCCGCTGCCGGACATGGGGTTGGAACGCTGGCACAGAGCCTCCCGGTGGATGCAAGGATACGCAAGCTTGAGTATACCTTGCTAATAGATGTTTTATCTACTGTCTAACAGTAGATTTTTCAGCTAGCTACATGGTCAATCATCGGCGCTATTCTCGTGGGGCCTTCAATGAGGGGCTGGGCGTGGAAGCTGACGGTGCTGGCCGGAAGGCCGAGGCCATACAATGAGGTGTAGGAATTAGGGAGGACGATGACCGAGGTTCCTGTCTGCATCATCGGCTGCGGGCCGATCGGGCTCACCGGGGCGCTGCTGCTGTCGCGCCACGGCGTGCCGTCGCTTCTGGTGGAGCGTCGAAGCGAGCTCAACACCCATCCCCGGTCCCGCTTCATCGACACCAACACTATGGAGCTGTTCCGAGAGCTCGGCATCGACAAGGCGGTGGAGGCCACGGGCCTCGGGCCCGCGTGGACCGCCTACAACCGGTGGTCCGACAGCCTGGCCGCCGAGCCTTACGCCAACATCCCGAGCCCCACCTTCTACAGCGTTGCGGGGCCGAACAGCCCGTGCATCCCCGTGATGACGGTGCAAGACGAGGTCGAGGCCGCGCTGATGACCAGAGTCGCCGCCGACCCCATGATCACGGTTCGGTTCGACACCGAGGCCATCGACGTGACCCAGACCGATGACGCCACCCACCTCTGGCTGCGCGACACCAACACCGATGAGCGCCGGCCGGTGACAGCGCAGTACACCATCGGCGCCGACGGGCCCGGCAGCGAAACGCGCCAGGTGATCGGCACCCATCTGGAGGCTGAGCCGCGGCCGGTGTACTCCCAGGATGTGATCTTCCACGCCGATCTCGAAGCGTATGTGGGGGATCGCAAGGGATCGCTGCTTTACACCACCACCCCCGAGGGCATCGTCATCTTCCAGCCTCTCGACGGGCACCGGCGGTGGCGCTGCCAGGTGGTTGTGGGCGACGAGAACCTGATCTCTGAAGAGGCGGTCGGCCGGCGGATCCGGGTGGCTCTCGGCACCGACGACGATGTGGAGTTCGCGATCCTCAGCATGCGCATGTGGCAGCCCACTCCGGGATGCGTGACCCGGTTCTCCTCCGGGCGCATCTTCTTGGCCGGCGACGCCGCGCACGTCTCGGTTCCCACCGGGGGTATGGGCAACAACACCGGGTTCGCCGGCATTCGGAACCTGGCGTGGAAGCTGGCCTACGTGGTGCGGGGCTTGGCGCCTGAGTCGATCCTAGAGACCTACGAAACCGAGCATCGGCCCATCGCCATCGAGCGGATCGCCTTCGGGGTCAGCACCACCGATCACATGACCCGGATGATGCTGGGCCACCGGCGAGGCGATGATGTCTCCGAGCACATCCAGGCCACCCACCAGTACGCCGACTACGACCATGTCCTGCTCGGCTTCGAGATGTCGTCGGAGCTCATCGCGCCGAACGCCGAACCCGCACCGCACCTCGAGCATCAAGGCGACGGCTTCGTCCCACTGGTCCGGTCGGGCCGCCGCGCCCCCCATGTGTGGGTCGATGCCGACCAGTCCGAGTCGGTGCTCGACTGGTTCGGAACCTCCTACGTGCTGCTGCTCGGCCTGGAGTGCTCCCGCCCTGCATGGGAGGCCGCCGTTGCGGAGATGCCACCGGGAGGCGTGCCGGTCGCAGTGCGCCAGCTCCCGGCTGATGTCTCCACCAGCCCGTACGAGGCCGACGCCGTCACACTGGTTCGGCCCGACGGGATCATTGCCTGCTGCCAAAAGGACCGCGGCGGCCCAGCCGCCCTGTCGGAACTCTCGAAGTATCTGCCCAATCGCGACAGCTGATATTGCTCTTGTGCTTTCGACGAGGCGGTAGGTCCAGGTACTGGGCGAGTGCCTAGTTTTTCTCCGTCCCAAGTGGCCTGCTAGTTTGATACGCCGTAGGGGCCCCTTGGCACGGATTCTGTGGAGGTTTGGCGACCCCAGAGTCCCGTAGCCAGAGGGTTCCTTCGCGTTTCTATACAGATAATCGACCCGAGTCCAACATGGCGGGAGGGCTTGAAGTATGCCGTTGTCGAGAGCTGCCGCGGGGTCCGGTCACCCCCCTTTGGCTAGAACCGCTCGCCTTTTTCTGCTGCTCATCATCATCGTGGGCGCGGTCGGTATCGGGGTGGTACCTGTGCCTTCCCAAGCGCAAACCGATCTTGGCAACCGTGTGGGGCGAGTCGTGGCGGAGAACCAGCCAGCCGGAACCCTGGTGGGCAGCCCGGTTGCCCTGACCGGCCTTGTCGGCGCGGTGACCTACGAGCTCGGCGGTTCTGACGCCGACAGCTTCAGCATCGACAGCGCCAGCGGCCAGCTTCGCACCAACGGGCTGCTGGATTTCGAGGAGCAGCGCAGATACGAGGTGACCGTAACTGTCACTGACGACAATGGCTCCACTGAAGTCGAGGTGTGGATCAACGTCACCGACTTGGAGGAACCGGGGGAGATGTCCGCAGGTCCGGCCTCACTTCGGGCCGGGACGATAATCCGGGCAAGGTTGACCGATCCGGACGGCGGGGTGGATCGCAGCTTAGTCATCTGGCGTTGGGAGGTATCAGATGACGGTGTGAACTTTACTCAAGTGGCCGCGGGTATCTCTGGAGAGGCCCCGGGCAAGGGGGCGGAGGCGGCGGCCTTCACACCGGCCGCCGAGCACGCCGGGAAGTTCCTCAGAGTGCGGGCTGCCTACGCCGACCGTCGCAGCCCAAATGGCCAAAGCTGGGATAAATCGGCGGAATGGGTCTCCGGCACCAGGATCGCAGCGGGATCAACCCCGCCAGCGCTGACAGTGCGACCGCTGCTCTCCGAACTCACCATCCCTTGGGACGTTGCCTTCACGCCGGACGGCACGATGCTGGTCACTGAGCGGGGCGGAAGGCTGTTGAGCCGGTTCCCCGACGGGAGAGTGCAGGAGGTCAGCGCAGACTTCCGCGATGTCTACAGCAACATCTATGTCGGGCTGATGGGCCTTGCCGTTGATCCCGATTTCGAGACCAATCGGCGCTTCTACACCTGCCAAGCCCATACCGGTGTCCGGGTTGAGGTGATCGCCTGGACCATGGCCGGTGACTACAGCACCGCCACGCGCGTCGCCGACCCGCTGGTCGGTGGTATCGGCTTCGCACAGTTTCCGCGACACGGCGGCTGCCGAGTGCGCATCGGCCCCGACGGATACCTGTGGATCACCACAGGCGACGGCGACAGCCACACCTCAGCGCAGAACCTCAACTCGCTCAACGGCAAAGTGCTGCGCGTCGACTCCCAAACCGGCCAGGGCGCGCCCGACAACCCTTTCAACAGCCGCGTCTACACCTACGGGCACCGCAATCCCCAGGGCCTCGCCTTCCGCCCAGGCACTAATCAGGTGTGGACAGTAGAGCACGGTCCTTCCTACGACGACGAGATCAACCTCCTAGCCAGCGGGGGCAACTACGGCTGGGATCCCGCCGGCCCGCTATACAGCGAGAACGTCCCGATGACTGACCTCAAAGCATTCCCCGATGCCGTCGAGGCCAAATGGCATTCAGGGTTTCCGGCTATCGCCACCAGCGGTGCCGCGTTCTTGGATGGCTCAGGCTGGGGCGAGTGGAATGGCCGTCTGGCCGTGGCGCAGCTAAAGCAACAGGAACTCAAGGTGTTCGAGTTCAGCGCTGATGGCACGCTGCTCAGCGAGATACTTGTGCCGGAGCTCGATCAGGTCTACGGCCGGCTGCGCTCCCCGGTCCTCGGACCCGACGGCGCCTTGTACGTCACCACATCCAACGGCTCCGGCAGCGACCATGTGCTCCAGGTCTACGGCCCTTCGTCGCCGCGATTGAGCGGGCCGTCCGCCGTCGAATACCGCGAGGGGGACACCCAGCCGGTGGCCACCTTCACTTCCCACAACCTCGACGGGTCCGTGAGCTGGACGCTGGATGGCCAAGACGCATCAGCCTTCCGCATAACCGCCAGCGGCGAGCTGCACTTCCGCACCCCACCCCAGTTCCATGCGTCGACAGACGCCAACTCTGACAACGTCTACCACGCGGCAGTCAAAGCCGACAACGGCACTTCCTCAGCCCAGATAGGCGTGGCCGTCTCAGTGGCCCGCACCACGACGCAAGAACCGGAGATGTCAATTGCCGCGAGTGCCGGGATCATCGAGGGCGGTGATGCGGTGTTCACGTTGACTGCGGTTCCGGCGCCGTCGGCGGCGTTGGATGTGACCGTGGCGGTCGCCCAGTCGGGCGATTTCGGTGTGTCGCCGGGATCGCACACCGTCACGGTGCCCACGACCGGGACCGCTGTGCTCACTGTGGCGACGGCGAACGACTCGACCGACGAGGCCGACGGGTCGGTGACTGCCACCATCGGCACCGGAAGCGGCTACACCATCTCCGCGACCGCCGGCGCAGCCACCATCGCGGTCGCCGATGACGATGTCACAGCGCCGGTGTGCGTGCCGAGTCTGCC
The DNA here is from genome assembly GCA_022822905.1 of Acidimicrobiia bacterium. Lineage (GTDB taxonomy): Bacteria > Actinomycetota > Acidimicrobiia > Acidimicrobiales > Bin134 > Poriferisocius. The sequence goes on from JAJDYE010000018.1 coordinate 68,310, forward strand.
GTCGGATGCGGTGACGGTGTCCGAGGTGACCGGCTGGCGTGACGGCCATTCCGGGGCGGCGCACGTGAAGCGGTGGAACCGGGTCCTCGCCGCTCTGGGCGCCGACACCGGTGAGGCCCCCATGACCGTCAAGCAGTCCCGCGCCAACGAGAGCCAATTCATCCCCAGCCGCTGGGACCGCGTCACCCGTACCCTCGAAGCTATCGCCCAATGCGATGACAACGACCCCGCACCACCCCCGCCGGTGGTCGACCCCGAGATCAGCATCACAGCCGGTGCAGATATCGACGAGGGCGGCGACGCGGTGTTCACCGTGAGCGCCGACCCCGTGCCTTCGGCGGCTCTGGATGTGACTGTGGCGGTCACCGCGGCGGGTGATTTCGGTGTGTCGCCGGGCTCGCGCACCGTCACGGTCCCCACGGCCGGGAGCGCCACGCTGACTGTGGCGACGGCGAACGACTCTACGGACGAGGCCGACGGTTCGGTCACCGCGGCGGTCGGCGCCGGTTCGGGCTACGAGGTCTCCGCGACAGCGGGTTCTGCGACGGTCGCGGTGGCTGATGATGATGTTCCGGCACCGGTGGGCGATGGGTGTGTGGTGGCGTTGTCGGGTGATGGGAGCGTGAGCGGCGTGTGGGCTGCGGGGTGTGGTTCGTCGGCGCGTGCTGGCCGGTATGCGCGGTTCTATTCGTTCTCGCTGGATGCCTCGAGCCGGGTGACGGTTGATCTGGTGTCGTCTGTGGACACTTATCTGTATCTGCGCCGCGGGTCGGGCCAGAAGTCGGGTGCTGCGCTGGTGTTCAACGACGACGGCGGCGATGGGTACAACTCGCGGATCAGCCGGTCGCTGGCGGCGGGCGGCTACACGATCGAGGCGACGACCTATCGCTCGTCGGAGGCCGGGCCGTTCACGCTGACAGTCGCGGGCATACCGGCACAAACCGTGGCACCGCCCAAGCCCGAGCCCGAGCCCGAGGTGAGTATCGCAGCCGGCGCCGGCATCGACGAGGGAAGCGGCGCCACCTTCACCGTCACCGCCGACCCCGCACCCGCCGCGCCGCTGGCAGTCACCGTGGAAATCACACAGGCCGGCGACTACGGGGTGACACCGGGCTCGCGCACCGTCACGGTCCCCACGGCCGGGAGCGCCACGCTGACTGTGGCGACGGCGAATGACTCTACGGACGAGGCCGACGGCGCCATCACCGCCACCATCGGCGCCAGCATCGGCTACACCGTCTCGACCACCAGCGGGTCGGCCACCGTCGCAGTCTCAGACGACGACCCCGCACTGCCCCCACCCGCCGCCCCCGAGGTGAGCATCGCAGCCGGCGCCGGCGTCACCGAGGGCGGTGATGCGGTGTTCACGGTTACCTCCGATCCGGTGCCGTCGGAGGCTTTGGATGTGACGGTGGCGGTCACAGCGGCGGGCGATTTCGGCGTCTCGCCGGGCTCGCACACCATCACCATCCCGACCTCGGGCAGCGCCACGCTCACTGTGGCGACGACCGGCGATTCATCCGACGAGGCCGACGGGTCGGTGACCGCCACCGTGAGCGCCGGCAGCGGCTACACCGTCTCAACCACCGCCGGCGCAGCGACGGTCGCGATAGCCGACGACGACAACCCCCCGCCGCCCCCGCCCCCGCCGCCGCCGCCGGCGTCGAAGCCGTCGATCTCAGTGGACGACGCGACCGCCGCAGAGGGCGACGGCGCAGTCGAGTTCACCGTGAGGCTCAGCGGGGCCAGCACCGCCGCGGTGACCGTGTACTACGCCGCCAACCCCGGCACCGCCATGCCCTACGCCGACTACCGGCCCGACTGGGGCCAGATCACCTTCGCCCCCGGCGACACCTCAAAAACCATCCAAGTCTCCCTCATCGACGACCGCACCCCCGGCGAGGGAGACGAGACATTCGTGCTCAAACTGATCCTGACCGACACCACCCACGCCACACTCGCCGACAACCAAGCACAAGGCACCATCACCGACAACGACTGAAACACCGCACACCGAAAAAGTGAATCGCCCCGGGTTTGTGAGGGTCCGTCTGTCAACGTGTGAGGATCGCGTGACTGCGCTGGGTTACGGCGCTGAGGAGGCGGCTCGAAGCGCCTGAGGCCCGCAAGGCGGCCGGCAGCTTGTCGATCTCGGCCATCAGCAGGGCAGGCGTCTCGCGGGCGATGCGCACGACCTCGGCAGCCGCCCAGTCGGGATCGGCGCCCAAGGCCCGTGCCATGTCGCGCCAGTCGTAGATGCGAGCGCCGACGCCTACCTGGTAACCGTCGCCGAGAGCCATGGCGAGGTGGACTTCGTGGGCTGCCACGTCGGTGTAAGGCAGCCACGACGCGGTGTCGTACAGCGGAGCCAGCCGGCACACGCCTCGGGGCATGTGCAGCACAGCGTGGTTCTTGGCGTGAGCGTCGTTGGCGACGATCACCCAGCAATACACGAGCCGCCGCAGCAGGGCCGCAATGTCAGAGGCAGCGTCGCTGCTGTGGCTGTGCAGCAAGTTGGCGATGTCGGTGGGCGACGGTCCGCCATCGCGCTGGAATCGCAGCGCCGCGGGACGGCCGAGCGCCTGACAGGCGTCCTCTTGGTGGATGCGTACCAGCGACACCGGCCTGGAAGTGCTGGGGATCCGGTCGTAGCGCTGCACGATGAGCGTCTCGATTCCGCCGAGTACGGCGACCTCGGTGCTGGCCGTGTCGATGCCGAGCCCTCGAGCGGTCGCGAGCGCGAGATGCTCTCCGATTGCCTGACCCGGGTAGATGGCTACCGACGGCTTGAGGATGTGGCTGGTGGGCTCGTCACCGACAGCTCGGTGCCACTGCCCGTCGCTGCGGCGCAGGGCCAGCTTCGGCATGGTTCCTGCAAGGCTGAAGCTGGCAAGCGGGTCCCTGCGCCACCCGCCGAAGCGAGCCCCATCCGCGAGGTCGCGCAGCGCGCCGGCAAGGTGGTCATCGGTGATCTGCTCGAGCGCCGACGGGCGACCAGCCCGGCCATCGGCAACGTCGCCTGTGCGGGCTACGTCAGCGGGCTCGAACTGGACAGCACCGGCACACTCAACGCCAATGGGCGTGGCGAGCAGGTCGAACGGGTCGGTTGAGGTGGCACCCACGCTGGCGCGCCACATCTCGCGGTCGGCGCGCAGGTCCGGCAACAGGCCGTCCAGCCAGCTCTCGACCACGGGGCCGGTATGGGGCTGGGCCCGCATCGGCAGCGACAGTGAGAGCGGTACCGCGTCCGGGTGTGCGAGGTAGTCGGCCGCATAAGCAAGGACGGGATTGTTCCCCGCGCGGGAGATTACCGCTGCATCGATGCCGCCGACGCGCACCCTCAAAGCGGCTGGCGTCATTGCCCGCTAGCCACCACGTCGCTGTAGGTCGGGCTGTCGCTGGGTGCCTCGCGCACAACGAGGTCGCAGTCGAGCGCGTTGCAGATCTTGACCAGACCGTCGAGCTGCATGGTGAGCTTGCCCGCCTCGGCATCGCATACAAGCTTGCGTGACACGCCCGCCGTGTCTGCGAGCTCCTGCTGGGTCATACCGACCTGCCGCCGCCGATTGGCCACAACATTTGCCAACGACCCGGGCGTCCGAACTACGAATGCTGCCAAGGGCTCCACGGCGCAAACCCTAGTTCGTTGTCACCGTCCGTACACATAGAACTGAACGTAACTGAGCGCATACAGATTCGCCAGTGCCACCGTACGCATGAACCCGCGGCGACGGCAGGCACATCATTGGATGTCTTTGAGCACTCGCATCGGATATTGAAAAGCAGAGGCGCACTGGGTAATTTCAAGGCATGGATAGCGAACTGGTCCCGCGTTCGGCTGCTCCGATGGTTGAGGCCGCGCTAAGGCGCAGCCCGAAGGATCGACGCCCCCCGCCGCACCCCATCCATGACAACAGCGCTGCGCGACCTCTGCCTTGGACGCGCTATACGTCCTCTACCCCGGCAACCTCCGCTACCAGAGCAGCGGCCAAATCACCGCCATCCCCGCCGCAGAACCCTTCCTAACAAACACGGGAGAAAGTGCCGCCCAATAGAAAGCCAGGTGATCGGCCAAAGGGGGGATACTCAACCCCCCCCACTGTCACGCTGAGCGCTTGATGCGATGCTGGGTTGCGTCGTGTTGAAGTGCCGGTATCTGCCGGTGGTTCTCGTCGCCTGGCTGGTCGCATCGATGGGTTTGGCGGTTGTGCAGAGCGCTTCCGTGCTGGCCCAAGGCGGCGGTGGCCAAGGCGGCGTCGGGGAGGGTTTGATCGACGTTGATCTGGGCGACGGGGGCGGTCTGGCCTATCCCGTGCTCGGGTCGCATCTCAGCGCGCTGGCCGGTCAGGCAGCCGCCGACCGCTTGGGCGGTGTCCCCGCAAAGTCCCATGTCCCCGGCGGCGCCGGCAACTCCAGCGATACCGGCGGCTACGCGGTGTCGATGATCGGGCTGTCGATCATGTTCGACGGCGATCCCGAGCGGGTGGTCGAGGCGATCGCGGCCGTCGGCGGCGATGTGCGCAATGTGTTCGACGGCTATGTCGAGGCGTTCGTCCCTCCTGCTGCGCTGTCGGCTTTGGCGCAGATTCCCGGTCTCAGGTGGGCCCGGGAGTTCGCTGTGCCGCACAAGGACAGGGGCCGCTATACCAGCGGCGGTGTTGCCGCGCACCTGGCGGGCGCATGGCACAGCGCGGGCATCACCGGCGCCGGCGTCAAGATCGGCGTGATCGACGGGTCGTCGGGAACAAGCACCAGGGACGGCTTCTGGGGCTTGCGGTCTGCCATGGCGAGCGGTGATCTGCCCGCGACCGTCGTGGGGCGCTGTTACACGGCGGTGGCCTTGGCGACCGGCGACATCGACGATTGCGCCAGCGTGGGTGACGACCACGGCCTGTATGTGGCTGCGACGGTGATGGACGTGGCGCCCGATGCTGACTTGTACATCTCGAATCCCCACACTTGGGGCGATTTGCAGCGGTCGGTGGAATGGATGAAGAACCAGGGCGTTCAGGTGATCGTCTATTCGGCCGGTTGGACCTACCACGGCGCCGCCGACGGCACGTCCCCGATACGTCCGAGTCCGTTGAACACGGTGAAGTGGGCGGCGGACAACGGCATCGTGTGGGTGAACTCCGCCGGCAACACCAACGGCAGAACTTGGTTCGGTGCGTTCACCGACGCCGACAACGACAACATTCACGAGTGGACGACGGCGGGCGATGAGTACCAAGAGTTCACGCCGCTGTACCCCGGCGAGACCACAAAGGCGGTGTTCATGCGCTGGGATGATGCGTGGGGCACAGCGAGCACGGACTTGGCGCTGCTGGTTGTCAAGAATCCCGGCACCGCGCAAGAGCAAGTGGTCGACAACTTGAACGACGAGCAGAAAGGCGGCCCGAACAGCTACCCGTACGAATACAAGCAGTTTACGGCCCCCGACACCGGGACATACGCGTTCGTGGTGAAGAAGGTCAGCGGCGCGACGCCGGGCTGGATCCAGGTGGCCACGGTCGGCTCGCTCGCTCACACCACCTCCGGCCACAGCGTGTTCAGCCCGGCCGACAGCCCGCACGCCGGGATGCTGGGCGTCGGCGCTGCTTCGACCGCCAGCAGCGGTATCCGGAGCTACAGCAGTCGCGGGCCGACGCCCGACGGACGCGTCAAGCCCGACATCGTGGGCGCGGACGGCTATGTGTCCGTGGGCCTCGCCAAGTTCGGCACGAGCTATGCCGCGCCGCATGTCGCCGGCCTGGCTGCGCTGGTCCGGCAGCAGAGCCCTGAGTTCACTGCTGCGCAGACCGCCGGGTACCTCAAGGCGCACGCCGTGCCGCGCGGCAGCCCCTCTCCCGACAACACTTGGGGGCACGGCTTCGCGCAGCTGCCGCCGTTCGACTGCGTCGGCCGTCTCCTCGGCGACGGCACAGTGTCGGGTGCCTGGACGTCGGGCTGCATGTCGGCGGTCCACACGCGGAAGTCGAGCCGGTTCTACACGTTCGCGATCTCGCAGCAGTCGACGGTGACGATTGACCTGTCGTCCTCCGGCGTCGACAGCTACCTGTACCTGCGAAGCGGCTACAACAGCCAGAAAGGCGTGGCGCTGCACACCGACGACAACGGCGGCACCGGCACCGATGCCCGCATCAGCGAATCGCTGGCCGCGGGCACCTACACGATAGAGGCCACCACCGCATCGGCGGGCCAGACCGGCAGCTTCACGCTGGCGGTGTCGGGCGGGCTGACGAAGATGCTCGAGGTGAGCATCTCCGCCGGACCCGACATCACCGAGGGCGGCAACGCCACCTTCACCCTCACTGCCAATCCCGCGCCGCCGACGGCTCTGACCGCAACCGTCGAGATCACGACCGACGGCAAATGGGGGGTCGTCCCCGGCACACGGACGGTGACGATCCCCACCACCGGCAGCGCCACGCTGACCCTCGCCACCTACAACGACTCGACCGAGGAGTACAACGGCTCCGTGACTGCGCGGTTGCTCAGCGACCCTGCTTATGTTGTCGACGCGAGCGCGCCATCGGTCACGGTCCAAGTCGCCGACCACGACGGCGGCGATCCCGATTCTTGTCTCCGGCACCTGACAGCCGACGGCAGCTATGTGGGCAGATGGAGCAGCGATTGCGTCTCCCGTGAGCGGGAAAACCGCTATGCACGGTTCTACACTCTTCAACTCACCGAACGGAGCACCGTCACCATCGATTTGAAGTCGTCGTCCAAGTCCGCTTATCTCTATCTGCGCAGCGGCAAGGGTGTCACGCGAGGCCAAGCTCTGTACGAGAACGACCACAAACCCGGCGTCTTCTGGTATCCCGAACCCGGCAGTTATGACGCTCTCATCCGGGAGTCGCTCCCTGCTGGTTGGTACACCATTGAGGCGACGACGGTGAGGCGGCGCATGTCTGGGGGCTTCAACCTGGAAGTCAGCGGCCTTCGCACGACGACAACTGCGCCGGAGATCAGCATCGCAGCGGGGGCTGGTGTCACCGAGGGCGGTGACGCGGCGTTCACCGTGTCTGCTGTTCCGGCGCCGTCGTCGGCTTTGCCGGTCGAGGTGTCGGTGTCACAGTCGGGTGATTTCGGTGTGTCGCCGGGTTCGCGGACAGTCTCGGTTCCGACGTCGGGGACTGCCACGCTGACTGTGGCGACGACCGGCGATTCCGTTGATGAGTCTGACGGGTCGGTCACTGCGACGGTCAGTTCGGGCACGGGCTATGCGGTGTCTGCGACGGCGGGTTCGGCGTCTGTCGCGGTGGCTGATGATGACGATCCGGTGTGTGACGCCGCGGATGCCATCAGCCGGGCCCGCTCCGCGTTCGCGTGGCATGTCGACAATGGCGGCGGCAGCGAGACGTTGTTCTGGCAGATTCTGGCGTATCTGGGTGCTGATCCGTTGCCGGCGCCGCCGGGCGGTGTCGTTCCTGGTTCGATCACTTCTGAGGCGGTGAGGACGTTCAGCGACGGCAAGTCGTGGCCGGGCTGGACGCCGATCAACGCTGCCATGGGCTGCCATGTCCCGCCGCCGGAGGTCAGCATCGCCGCCGGCGCCGGCATTGTCGAGGGAGGCGGCGCCACCTTCACCCTCACTGCGGTTCCGGCGCCGTCGGCGGGGTTGGATGTGACGGTGGCGGTTGCGGTGGCGGGCGATTTCGGTGTGTCGCCGGGCTCGCACACTGTCACTGTCCCGACATCGGGTTCCGCCACCTTCACCGTGGCGACGGCCGGCGACGCTGCTGATGAGGCTGACGGGTCGGTCACCGCGGCGGTCAGCGGCGGCAGCGGCTACACGGTGTCCGCGACTGCTGGGGCGGCCACGGTCGCGGTCCGAGACGATGACGATGCGGTGTCGGTGTGTGTGGCGAGTTTGCCGTCGGATGCGGTGACGGTGTTGGAGGTGACGGGCTGGCGTGACGGCCATTCGGGGGCGGCTCATGTGTTGCGGTGGAATCGTGTGCTGGCCGCTTTGGGCACAGACACCGGCGAGGCCGCGATGACCGTGGTGCAGTCCCGCGCCAACGAGGGCCAGTTCATGTTCAGCCGCTGGGACCGCGTCACCCGCACTCTCGAAGCTCTCG
>JAJDYE010000033.1 GCA_022822905.1 Acidimicrobiia bacterium
GTGTAAAAGCCCCCCCTTCATTGAAGCGGTGTCGGGGGTTGCTGCCATGCCCCCATCCTACACGGTTCGGGGGGTGTAAAAGCCCCCCCTTCAGTGAAGCCCGGTGTACTCGCCGATCAGCAGGGCGTGGGTGACGGGTTCGGGGGGTGTAAAAGCCCCCCCTTCATTGAAGCTGGTCCATGCGGCAGTCGACGGTGAACGTCGCCGCGTTCGGGGGGTGTAAAAGCCCCCCCTTCATTGAAGCGCGTTCGACGCCGCCGTGTTCGACGAGGCGCACCGAGGTTCGGGGGGTGTAAAAGCCCCCCCTTCATTGAAGCGTCTCCGCAGAGCCGAGAGCAGTGACTCCCGCCGCGTTCGGGGGGTGTAAAAGCCCCCCCTTCATTGAAGCCGAGGGCGGCGCCGACGAGCACGGCTCTGGTGATGACGTTCGGGGGGTGTAAAAGCCCCCCCTTCATTGAAGCGGGGTCGGCGATCTGCGCGGTGATCGCCATTTCAGTCGTTCGGGGGGTGTAAAAGCCCCCCCTTCATTGAAGCGAGTACGGCCCGCTCGGCGGCGGCAAGGGCCAGCCGAGTTCGGGGGGTGTAAAAGCCCCCCCTTCATTGAAGCGCCTCTGGACGTTGAACAGGGCGTTGTCGTGCTGGTTCGGGGGGTGTAAAAGCCCCCCCTTCATTGAAGCTGCAGGCGGGCCTCGCGGCTCCGGTTCCCCAGGTTGTTCGGGGGGTGTAAAAGCCCCCCCTCATTGAAGCCACCATGCGGCGAGGGAGTTGGGCCGGGATGAGCCGGTTCGGGGGTGTAAAAGCCCCCCCTTCATTGAAGCTCCGGGGCCGGCATCACCGGCCTCCCCGCGAACGTGGTTCGGGGGGTGTAAAAGCCCCCCCTTCATTGAAGCCGTTCTTTGGTGATACTCTCCGATTCAGCCTGGAGTTAGGTCAATCGCGCCCATTGCTCTTATTACTGTGATTGCCGCGTTCTCGGTTATTGGTTAATGCCGTATCACCTGCGGTCTACGCCAAGAGATAGTGTCACAGGTAGGTTGTATTCTAGTGAGCATGGAGTTCACTGGTTTAGCGGTTGATATAGCTACCGTTGACAATGAAGTTTCTGGTGTGGAGCCAGAACTTGCTGTGCGTGTTTTGCGCGTCGATGTTGGTGAGCTTTCTCTTGAAGATTTGGATGATCGAGTAGAAATATTGGCGCGGGCTCGCTCACAGATTGAAGGCCAACTGGCTGAAGTCTTGGCAGAGAGAGCCCAGCGGAGCAGTCCTCGGGCTGCTTCAGCGGTTTTGCGGGAGCGGGTGTTGGAGTCGGCGGGGCGGGCGAGCTCGGATGTGAAGTTGGCGGTGTCGCTGTCGGAGCAGTTTCCGGCCACGCTGGAGGCTCTGGCCGCCGGTGAGATCACTTCCGGTCATGCCCGGGTGATTGATCGGGTGGCGGGCAAGCCTGACTATCGCAGTGAAGAAGTCATCTTGGGTGCCGCGAAGGGGGTGCCAGCCGATCTGCTCTCTCGCTATGCGTTGCGGTGGGAGCGGGTCGAGGAGCGGGATTACACCAAGTACGAGCAGCAGCGTCAGGATCGCCGGGCATCCATATCCCAGGAGCCTGATGGCTCTTGGAAGTTGTTCGCCCATTTCGATTACATGGCTGGACGGCGGGTAAGCATGGCGCTGGCCAAAATGGCCGAGGCGTTTCGCCGGGACGAGAATCCCGACAGCAAGATCACCTATCTTCAGCGCAACGCCGACGCCTTGAAGCAGCTGATCACTCGGGACGGCCCCCAGCGGGCTACGCCGGCGTCGCTTTTGATCATCTCTGAGTACGACGCTTCTACCGGTGAGCTCAGCCAGCCCCGTCTTGACGATGGGCAGCCCGTGCCCCCCGAAGAGCTGGAACGCCTGCTCGCTAACGCCGATGTTTACACCGCATTCGCCGACGCCGACGGCCAACCGCTGTGGCTGGGGAGGTCGCAGCGGTCGGCATCGTTGGCCCAGCGGATTGTGCTCGCCGCCCGAGACGGTGGGTGCATCGGCTGCAATGCCCCATCCGAGCGGTGCGAGGCCCACCATATTCAGCACTGGCAAGACGACGGGCCCACTGACATTCCCAATCTTGCCCAACTCTGTCCCGGCTGCCACCACCTTGTCCACGACTGCAACTGGCAGGTCTGCCAGAACCCCCGGTGCCGCTATCGGATCAACGCCCCACCCGACCCTTTCCCCGACACCGGTACCACCACCTACCAACTCGCCCAGCACAGTCCCGTTCTCCGAAACTGACCCGGCCCTGCCACCTGCGGCTCGATGCGGGACAACCGCAATTCTGCTGGATTCTGGCCAATTGGTGCTTATGCTGGGGCATAACCCCCTGATCGCTTCGTCGTTCAGGACTCGAGGCCCCTCCTCGGAGGGGTCTCTGTTATTTCCACGCTGCTGGTCTGCTCAGAACGCGGCCGGATCCAGAGAATTCCGCAACCTCTCTTCGGGAGGTCTTGGGCGGAGTCGATCGCCGCAATGTCTAGAAAGCAGAACTGCCCTCCACCGATGTGGAGGGCAGTTCTCGTTCTTAGCGGTCACCCGCTAAGACAGCTCTAGATGCCATCATACGGCGAGGTTGTGCTGGTTTGCTAGCAATTTTCTATTCGGTACTTCGGAGGGGTTGACAAGCGTGGGTGTACGAACGGCGGCCTTCGTCGATGGCTTGAACCTATATCACGGTCTTCGAGACGAGGGGCTCCTGAAGTTCCGCTGGCTCGATATCGAGGGCATGGTCGACTCGTTAGCCGCTGACGCTGGTGGATCGCTTGGCAAGTCCCTGGACGTCACTCGAGTCGTCTACTGCACGAGCCTGGTCGCTAACAAGCAGGCAGCTCGACGACAAGACATCTATCTCCAGGCATTGGAGCAGCACTGCGCACGTCTCGAGATCCGGCGGGGATCGTACGAGGAGAAGGTGCGTGAGTGCACAGGCTGCGGAGCAGATGTCGGATTTCAAACAGAGAAGCAGACCGATGTGAATCTCGCTGTCGAAATGGTGATGGAAGCTGCAAAGCCGGAAGACCAGAGGGCCGACGTCCAGCTTCTCGTGACCGGCGACACCGATCTGCTCCCAGCAGTTGGCGCCGTGCGATCCTACGGGGTCCAGGTAGTGGTAGTCGCACCTCCGGCCCGCGGCCTTACCCGAGAGGCTTTCACGACTGTAGCGTCAAGATATCTTCGCGTGCGCCGCCGTCATCTACGGGATCATCCTCTTCCAGATGTCGTGCTGCGCCCAACGAGCGGCGGTGGCGAGTACCCATTACGGCCACCAAATGGCTGGATCTCCCCGAGCGATTGGTAGGTGGGCTCGTATCTGGGTTGCTACCCCGAGCGGTCGGGGCCGGCGCGGACGATGTGGAACTTCACCAGGCAGCGCTGGTCGGTGACCATGGCTTGGCGGTACTCGTCCCAGTGGGGGTGCTCGCCTCGCAGGGTGCGGTAGTACTCCACCAGCGGTTCCAGCGCATCCGGGCCGGAGATGATCTCGGCCTGGCACTCGATTTGCACCCAGTCGCCGAAGAAATTGCGGGGGAACACGCACAGCCAGCTTTGGGGGTCGCGCCGAAGGTTCTTGGTCTTGTAGGCCGTTTCCCGTGTGCTCATCACCACAGTGTCGTCCACCACTGCCAGGGTGACGGGCGACATCTGGGGGGTGCCATCCGCCCTTGCGGTGGCTAGTACCGCATTGGTGTTTTCTCTGATGTAGTCCAGGGCCTGTGCTGCGTCCATGAGGGGATCCTAGAAGGCCGACCAACCCGCTCTACCAGCGGTTCCAGCGGGTGACCAGCTCCAGGGGCTCGCGGCGGGCGGGGCGGAAGTCGGTGCCGATGGTGTGGGCGAAGGGGATGAGCGCCAGCTGCATCACCTCGTCATAGGGGATGCCGAGTAGGTCGGCCGCCTCTTGCTCGTAGCAGAGGTGGATGGTGGTCCACACGGTGCCGATTCCCCGCTCCCGGGCGGCCAGCATGAACGACCACGCCGCTTGGATGACCGACCCCACATGGGAGGCCACGGTGACCGGCGGGTGGTCCCACACTCTCCCGGCCAAACACGGGATCAGCATTCCCGGCACCTCGTGGAGGTGCTCGGACAGGTGGCCGGCCGAGGCGTACATCTTCTCGTTGGCGGCCTCCAGTTGGGAGGGGTCCTGCACCTCCAGCCGGGGGAGCACGCCCAGGTAGTCGCCGGCCACCTCGCCGGCCCGGCGGTACAGGTTGGCCAGTCCGGCGATGAGTTCGGGCTCGGTGACCACCATGAACCGCCAGTTCTGCCGGTTCGACCCGGTGGGCGCCTGCACCGCGATCTCCAGGCACTCGTTGATCAACTCCGGTGCCACCGGCCGGGACGTATCCAACCGCCGACGCACCGCTCGGGTGGTGGTGAGCACCTCGTCAGCGCTCAAGTTCAGATGGGCCATGCCACAGTTCTAGTCAGTCCAAGGGGTATTCATCTGCTCATTCCGCAAGTATCATTCGGTTATGGCGCTGGCGCTGGACCGGTATCCGGGCGTCACCTACGACGCTGCCCCTCCTTTGGTTACCGACCTTGAGGAGCTGCGCCTGCTCCGCAAGTGGGAGGCGGCCATCGGCTATCGCACTTTTGCCGCCATGCGATGGGGACAGACCGGCGACGGCCACATCACCGCCCGGGACCCGATCCTCACCGACCACTTCTGGGTGCTGGGCTACGGCATCCGCTTCGGCGATGCCACCATCGACAATCTCACCTTGGTGGGCCCCGACGGCCAGGGCGTGGCCGGTCCCCTGGATCAGGGCGTGAACTTCGCGGCCTACTACATCCATTGGCCCATTTTGAAGGCCCGCCCAGATCTGGCGTCGGCGGCCCACACCCACACTCCTTACGGCACGCCGTGGTCGGCCAACGTCGAGCCGTTTCGGCCCATCAGCCAGGAGTCGTGTGCTTTCGTGTTCGACCAATCGCTCTACGACGGGGACAACCTCGAGGTGAACGATGTGGATGGCGGCGAGGCCATCGCCCAGGCCATGGGTCCCAGCCGGGTGTGCATTCTCCGCAACCACGGGCTGCTCACCGGAGGGCGGTCACCGGGCGAGGCGGTGGGGTGGTTCGTGGCCGCCGAACGGGTGGCCGAGGTGCATGTGAAGGCCCCTGACGCCAAGGCCATCAGCGAGGAGGCGGCCAAAGAGGTCGAGGCTTCGCTGTTCTCGGAGGACAACGGCTGGCGGATGTTCCAGTGGCTGGCACGCGACCTGGTGCCCGACCCATCGGTGGTGTTGGGCTGAGCGAACCCTGGTCGAGGGGGTGTTAGCCGGAGTCCAGATCGGGGTCGGAACGGGAGGCAAAGGTGGTCTCCAAGGCTGACAAGGCCGCTTGTTGGCCCACACCCAGACGATCGGCTTCGGCGGCAAAGGCTTCGGCGGCCTCGGCCAGTTGTCGTTCCACCACCGAGAATGCCACCGGGGGCTCGTCCACCACGAACGTGCCGGCCCGGCCTCGGCCCTCCATGATTCCCTCCCATTCCAGTTCGCGATAGGCCCGAGCCACCGTTCCCGGTGCCAGGTCCAACTCTGCGGCCAGCGACCGGATAGGCGGCAGCCGCTCGCGGGGCTTGAGCCGGCCCGACGACACCATCAAACGGAGCTGGGCCCGAAGTTGCTCATAGGGCGGGATTCGCGAGCTCTCGTCTATCCAAATCCGCACACCGACATTGTACTAATGTACTGACTCATAAAGAACAATATCTAGGAATTTTCCGGGCTTTTCCCAGTTGTTGCCTAGTTTGTATTGACCTGATAGCGTCCTCATCGGCGACCAGAAAGGACGGCATCAATGAAGCTCATCACTGCGGTGGTAAAGCCGCATCAGGTCGAAGACATCAAGGAGGCGCTGGCCGAGGTCGGTGTCCAGGGCATGACGGTGAGCGAGGCTCAGGGCTTTGGTCGCCAAGGCGGTCACACCGAAACCTACCGGGGCACCGAGTACAAAGTTTCGTTCACACCCAAGTCCCGCATTGAAGTGGTGGTTGACGACACCTCGCTGGCCGCGGCCACCGAGGCCATTGCTGGCGCGGCCCGCACCGGCAAGATCGGCGACGGCAAGATCTGGACTTCCTCGGTGGAGGGCCTGACCCGCATTCGCACCGGCGAGCAGGGCTCCGACGCTCTCTGATTCACTGCGTCTAACCCCTTCCAAAACGGTACGGCACCACCGGCGTTGGTAGCGTCGCGGCTCGGTGCATCTCGACTACACAGACGACCAGCGCGCTCTCAGCTCTGAGCTGAGGAGCTACTTCGCAGACCTGATGACCGATGAGGTTTGTGAAGCCCTCATGGGGGCTCACGAAACCAGCCCCGTCCGGCTGGAGATCTTCCGCCAACTGGGGCGCGACGGCATGCTGGGCATCGGCTGGCCCAAGGCCTATGGCGGCCAGGGGCGGTCGGCCATCGACCAGTTCATCTTCTTCGACGAGGCCCAGCGGTCGGGCTGCCCGATGCCCTTTGTGACCCTCAACACTGTGGGGCCCACACTGATGGCCCACGGCTCCGAAGAGCACAAGGCCGCCTACCTTCCGGGCATTTTGGCCGGCGAGATCCAGTTCGCCATCGGCTACAGCGAGCCGGGGGCGGGCACCGACTTGGCGTCGCTCACCACTCGGGCGGTGCGAGACGGCGATGAATGGGTGATCAGCGGCCAGAAGATATTCACCTCGGGGGCCAACGAAGCCGATTACATCTGGCTGGCTTGCCGGACCAACCCCGATGCTCCTAACCACAAGGGCATCTCCATCATCATCGTGCCCACCGACAGCCCCGGTTTTTCCCATACCCCGATCGTCACCGTGGGCAACGCCACCACCACGGCCACCTACTACGACGAAGTGCGGGTGCCGGTTGCCAACCTGGTGGGAGCCGAGAACGAGGGGTGGAAGCTCATCACCAGCCAGCTCAACCACGAGAGAGTGGGGCTGGCCGCAGTGGGGGCGTTGTCGTTCCAGCTCTATGACGAAGTGGTGGATTGGGCGGCCGCCACGCCGGCTGCCGACGGGGCCGAGGCTGCGGTGCTGGACCAGGGATGGGTGCAGATGGATCTGGCCCGGTGCCACGCCAAGCTGGAGGCCATGAAGTTGCTCAACTGGCAGATGGCCGCCGCGGTGGCCTCCGACTCGCTGGCCCCGGCCCGGGCGTCGGCAGTGAAGGTGTATGGCACCGAGGCGGTGAGCGACATCTATCACTTGTTGTTGGGAGTGCTGGGGGCAGGTGCCCACCTCCGAGAGGGAAACCCAGGGGCCTTGCTGGCTGGCCGGGTGGAGGCTGCGGCTCGCACCGCCCAAATCAACACCTTCGGCGGCGGGGTAAACGAAGTCCAGCGGGAGATCGTGGCCTGGACCGGGCTGAAAATGACTCGGGGCGGTCGGCGATGAACTCGGTGCTGGGAGATTCGCGGGGGAGCGGTTCTCCATGAACTTCGATTTCAGCGAGTCGCAGGAGGCGGTGGCCGCGCTGGCCGAGCAGGTGTTCTCCGGTTCAGCGGGAGCCGACCGGGTGGCCGAGCTGGAGCGCACCGCTGATCGATTCGACCGGGAGCTGTGGGCTGCCTTGGCCGCCTCCGACCTGCTGGGGGTGGCCATCGGCGAGGAGCACGGCGGGCTGGGTCTCGGCATGATCGAGACCGCGTTGGCGCTCAGAGAGCAAGGCCGCCGAGTGGCGCCGGTGCCGCTGTGGCCCACGCTGGTACTGGGGGCCATGCCGATTTCCGAGTTCGGCACCCCTGCGCTGCGAGACCGCTGGCTGAGGGCGGTGGCCTCTGGAGAGGCGGTCCTCACTGGGGCGTTTTCCGAGTGGGGGGCTGACGATGCGCTTTCCCCGTCGGTGATCGCAGCCCGCCGCGACGATGGGAGCTGGGAACTGACCGGGTCTAAGCCGGCGGTTCCCGCCGCTGGCGTGGCCGACGCCGTGGTAGTGCCTGCGCGGGTAATCGGTGGCGGCGAGGGCGGAGATCTGGCGGTTTTCGTGGTGGGCCTCGACGCCGCGGGCGTGGAGGTAGAGCTGAGTGAGACCACCAACCGAGAGCTTCACGGCGAGCTGACGCTGCGATCGGTGGTCGTTGGAGATGATGCAAGGCTGGAGGGCGCCGACGGCCGATCGATCGTGGAGTGGACCCTGGTACGGGCCCAGGTGGCGGTGGCCGCGGTGGTGCTGGGCTGCTGCGAGGAGGCCACGGCAATGGCCGCCTCCTACACGTCTGAGCGCGAGCAGTTCGGACGTCCCTTGTCCACCAACCAGGGGGTGGCCATGCGGGCGGCAGACTGCTACATCGACAACGACTGCATGCGGGTCACTCTGCTCCAAGCTGCGTGGCTCATCGACGAGGGCCGCTCAGCGGCCGAGATCGCCGATGCCGCTGCGGTGGCCAAATGGTGGTCGGCCGATGCCGGTCAGCGGGTGGTACACGCCACGCAGCACCTGCACGGCGGCATGGGAGCCGACATTGACTACCCCGTCCATCGCTACTTCCTGTGGGTCAAGCAGCTGGAGAACACCATCGGCGGCGGCAGCCGCCAATTGGCTGCCATCGGGCGCGGTTTGGCCGGAGCGGGGTAGCTACCAGCCCTTCCAGTTCGGGTCCCGCCGCTCCTTGAAGGCGTTGACCCCCTCGTCGGCGTCCTCGCCGGCCATCAGCACCTCTTGAGCCCAGGATTCCATTTCGAACATGGTCTGGCGGCTGGTCTCGAAGCTGCGGTTCACCAGCAGCTTGCTCATGGTCAGGCTCTTGGTGGGCTGGGCGGCCAGCCGCTCGGCCCAGGCCCGGGCCGCGGGCATCAATTCGTCGGGAGGCACCACCCGGTTGATCAGGCCCATGGCCGCCGCATCGGCTGCGCTCACGTCGTCGCCGAAGAACATCAGCTCCTTGGCCTTCTGGGGGCCGATCAGGCGGGGCAGCAGGTACACCCCACCGGCATCGGGCACCAGGCCCCGGCGCACGAACACCTCGATGAATCGCACCCCCTCGGCGGCGATCACCAGATCGCAGGCCACCGCCATGTGTACCCCCATGCCGGCGGCGGTGCCGTTGACCGCGGCGATCACCGGCTTCTCACAGTCCAAGATGGCCGATATCAGCTTCTGGGCCCCGACCTTGATGCCTCGGGCCACCTCCATGATGGCCCGGTCGGGAGCATCCGGTGGCTGCACTCGTTCGGGCCGGGCCACCCGCAAGTCGGCCCCGGTGCAGAACCCCTTGCCGTTGGCGGTGAAGATCACCGACCGAACCGACAGGTCCTCGCTGATGCGGGCGAACTCGTCGGCCAGGAAGTTCCGCTGGTCGGGGGTGATGGCGTTGTGGGCGTCGGGGCGGTTCAGCGTGAGGGTGAGCACCCCGCCGTCTTGGGCCACCAGGATGTCGCCGCCGAGAACCTCGGTGACGGTGCCTCCCTCTTCGTTACTGCTCATCTCGTCGGCTCCTCGTCTAGCGTGGCCGTCCGTGCGCAGGAGAACAACGCCGAACTTCCTGCCCGCAAACGCTAGGTGACCGCAGCGGCGGCGCCCCAACCGGTGACCGGGCATCCGGCGATCGGCCTGACCACGCTGGTGATCGCGGCCTCCCTCACCGGCATCGGCCTGTCGATCATGACGGTGGGCTACCCGGCCCTCGGCGAGGCGTTTCCCGGCACCTCCGATCCCACCCTGTCGTGGGTGACCAACATTTTCACCATCGTGGGGGCGGCCACCCTGGTGCCCGCCGGTGTGCTGGCCGACCGGCTGGGCCGCCGGAGGATGCTGCTGGCTGGGACGCTGCTGTTCTTGGCCGGATCGGTGCTGGGCGGGCTGGCCCCCTCAGTGGCGGTGCTGATCGGGGCTCGGGCGGTGCTGGCGGTGGCCTCCTCGATCATCAACACGGCTGCGGTGGCGCTGCTGTTGGCTACGATCCCCGCCAACCGGCTGCCGTTGGCCGTTGGCATCTGGGCGGTAGCGGGAGGCACTTCGTCGGCGATCGGCCCTCCGGTGGGGGGCTTGGCCATCGAGTGGTTCGGGTGGGAGTGGATGTTCTGGCTGAACATCCCCTTCTGCTTCATTGTCCTGATCGTGGTGCCGCTGGTGTACCGGGAGTCCCGCAGCGGCGAGACCAAGGCACTGCCCGACCCCCTCGGTGGGGTGATGGTGGCCGGGGCCACCGCCTTGGTCACCCTGGGCATTGTGCAAAGCGATCCGTGGGGGTGGCTGGACTGGAAGGTGGTGGGCAGCATCGTCGGTGGCCTGGTGGTGTTCGGGCTGTTCGTACTGCGGACGTGGCACCATCCCAACCCGCTGGTAGAGCTGCGGCTGTTCCGCTTTCCCAATGTCCGCCGGAGCAACCTGGCCATGCTGGTCTTCGCGTCGTCTTGGTTCGGCATGTTCTTCGGCTTCACCGTGATCGTCATCCGGTCTTGGGGGTGGACTCCCATCGAGGGCGGCTTCGCGGTGGCACCGCTGGCATTGTTCGCCGGGGTCGTCGGGGTGCTCATCGGCCGGGTCGCCCATCGCACCGGCCACCGCATGTTCATCCTGCCTGGTACCGCAATCTATGTGGGCGGCACCATCATGCTGTGGGTGGTGTTGGGCGATGAGCCCAACGCGGCGGTGTTCGTGGCGGGCATGACCGTGATCGGGGTGGCCACCGGCATGGTGTTCCCCTCATTGATGGCTGCCGCAGTGGTGGACGTGCCCCCCGACCAGCACTCGTTGGCCTCGGGCATCAACTTCACCTCCCAGCGGGTGGCCACCACCATCGGCGTGGCCCTCGGGCTCACCTTCGCCACCACCGCGGCCTCGGCGTCGGAGGCCATCGACCTGCTCATGGGCATGGTCATCATCACCGCGCTGGTGTCGCTCCCCTTCAGCGCCCGGATCGACACCCGCCCCCGCTAAGCGCAAGGCTGAGGGCATGTATATCGCCATCGCCGACACCATCACCCTCGAGGATGCAGGCAACTTCCGCGAGTTCCATGTGGCAATCGACGGCGACGTGACCGCCGCAGTGGCCGCATTCGATGGCCGGGCCGCAGCCTCAGAACGAGACAACCACCTGTGGATCGACATCGCCTTCGTGAGAGAGCTGGCCGGCGATGCCGCCGACGCCGAGTGGCAGGCCCAGTTCGACGGAATGCTGGCCTACGCCAACTCCAAAGGCTGGATCGACGAGCCCGCCAACCGAGTAGAAGCCCACATCCAGCCCCCGGGTTGATCCATCTCCCACGTCACCCTTGAAATCGGGTTGTCACTCATATCCGTAAGCTGGTGTGAGGCCAGGTGATCCACCACTCTTGACGTCTAGACGTCTACGGTTGTTCTGTGGTCGTAGCTTCCCCCCCAACTCGGAGCCGTCTCAGGCCTGGCCAGGTGCGTGACGCCGTTAGTGATGCCTTGTCCGTCGCCGGAGGTCCCATGAGCGTGAAAGAAATCCATGCCGCAGTTGAAGCTCGACTTGGAACCATGGTTGCCGCATCATCTGTCCGCAGCTACCTCAACCTCAATACTGGACCAACCAAGCAATTCAGGAGGGTCCAACGTGGCGTCTACCAGCTCGGCTGAAGCTGCCCTCAGCCCGGTATGGTCCCCTGCCTTCCAGGTGGGACGGGCGTCTGTATTCCATGGCGACTGCTTGGACTGGTTGGCTGACCAGCCCGCCAACTCGTTGCACGGCGTTGTCACCGACCCCCCCTACGGCCTGTTGGAGTATCGGCCGGATCAACAGAAAAAGCTCCGTCGAGGACGAGGAGGCGTGTGGCGCCTTCCACCGGCATACGACGGTCATCAGCGATCACCGGTGCCGAGATTCACCACGCTCTCGGCAGCGGACCTTGATGCTTTGGACCGATTTTTTGCGGCGTGGGCTGACGCGCTGTATCCCGTGTTGGTGCCTGGAGCGCATGTACTGGTTGCCTCAAATCCCCTGCTCTCGCACCGTGTGGCCCTCTCGGTGTGTCGCTCAGGTCTAGAGCGGCGGGGAGAGGTCGTCAGGTTGGTGATGACCATGCGGGGCGGAGACCGTCCCAAGAATGCTCATGAGGAGTTCTCGGACGTCACAGTCATGCCGAGATCCAAATGGGAGCCATGGCTCTTATTTCGCAAACCGCTAGACGGGCGGGTACAGGACAATCTTCGGAAATGGGGGACAGGGGGATTGAGGCGTGTCTCTTCGGAGCGCCCGTTTGCCGATGTGATTGCCTCTGCGCCCACCCGTCCCGACGAACGCCGTCTTGCTCCTCACCCAAGCCTCAAGCCCCAAGCATTCCTGCGCCAAATAGTTAGGGCGATCCTGCCACTGGGAGAGGGGATAGTGCTTGATCCGTTTGCAGGATCGGGTTCGACCATCGCGGCTGCCGAACACATTGGCTATGAGAGCATCGGCGTGGAGTCCGATCCTGAGTACCTGAAGCTGGCAAAGTCGGCTATCCCCCTGCTCGCGGACTACAGACCCTCCTGCGAATCGGCACCGTCTTCCGATTCGACGTCGAGGTAGACCCAGTTGCTTCGCAGCTTCTGAAGCCCTTCTTTGTGGGGAGTTGCTGTAGGAGTGCCGAGCTCACCGCGATCGTTCCTTCTGAAATCTTCCACTCCCACATGCGATAGGTACACCTCAGTGAACTTCAACGCCCGACGGTCAATGGCTGGCTCTGTCTCGTTGTCGACTCGATAGACGAAGACGCAAAGCCACTGCTCCCGCGCCCCATGGGTGTCAACCGCCCCACCCTTCCTGACCGTGGTCTTGATCTCAACGCCTTCGTCTCCAGCTTTCACCGAATCGTTGGCGAACTTTCCCTTGACAATCAGATCGGGGTGCCCGTTGTGGTAGCGATTCTGAGTGAGGACTCGGGAGTGTTTCGCCAGGCTTGCCGTGATCATGTCCGAAAGGGTTCCGGACAAGTTGGCTTTTCGTAGCATGTCTTCGAGCCGGTCAAGACCCTTGTTCGTGAGGTGTTCGTTTACGTCGTAGAAGAAGTCGTACACGTCTTGCATTGCAGACGTGAAGTCATGGAGCCGCAGTTCGTAGGGCAGGGTGATGTCGGGGTTAAAACACTGCTCATCGACATGCTGTCGTGTGACTGGCACGAAGAATGACCGTAGCAGCGGCCTTTGGCCGCCTCACACGTGTGTAGGAGAGTCGGTTGGGACGCTCAGCCTTTGAGGGCGGCGAAGAGTTCGGCGACTAGGGGTTGGGGGGCGCCGTGGAGGGAGAGGTGGATGCGGTCGGCGAGGCCGCCGAAGCGGGATTTGATCTCGGCGGCGGCCTCTGAGGGGGTGCCCTGGACGCTGAGGGTCTGGACCATCTCGTCGTCCCACACATCGCCGATGTCTCCCCAGCGACCCTGTTTGGTTAGGCGGTTCAGCTCGTCTTGGAGTTCGCCCCAGCCGTGGGCGTCGAGCACCACCCGGTAGGCCGGGGTGGAGCCGTAGAAGCCGAGGTTGGAGCGGCAGAGCTGTTCCACCCGCCAAGCCTCCGACTCGTCGGCGTCATCTCCGTACAACCCGACGATCACCCCCACACCGAAGGTGAACTCGTCTCGGCTGCGCCCGGCTGCGCCCAACCCTGCTTCCACCGCGGGCAGCGTCTTGGTGCGCAGGAAGCGCTCGGAGCAGAACGGGTGGAGCAGGATGCCGTCGGCGGTCTCGGCCACCATCTTGGTCATCTTCGGGCCCAGCGCCCCGGCCCAGATGGGGGGCGTCCCCCACTCCAGCGGTTCGGGCTCGAAAATCGGGGTGGAGAGCGTGAAGGTGTAGTAGTCGCCCTTGAAGTCGAGGGGATCGCCATCCTGCCACCGGGCGAAGATGGCCTTGGTGGCCGCCATCAGCTCTCGCATCTGGGCCACCGGGCGGTCCCACACCGCGCTGTAGCGCTTGGTGATGTGGGGCTTGATCTGCGATCCCAGGCCCAGGGCGAACTTACCGTCCGACAACCGGTGCAGGTCGAACGACTGGTAGGCCAGGTGCATCGGGCTGCGGGGCAGGGCGATGGCCACGTTGGTGTAGAGGTCGAGGCCGGTGTGCTGGGCCGCGGCCAGCAGCGGGAAGAACACGTCGCGCTGACCCTCGAAGGTGAACACCCCGTCGACCCCCATGGCATGGTAGGCCTCGGCCTGATCCCGGACCCCCGCCAGATCAGCAGATAGCGGCATGTCGATTTTCATGGGCTAGGCGCTTTCTAGTCGGGGGAACATGGGGAAGGGGACCTCTTCAGCGTCTTCTTGTTCGGGCAGGCCGCCAGCGAAGATGGGCCACACCGTCTCGGCAGTGTGGGGGTGGGGGAGCGGCCAATCGAACTCGTGGTCGATGCCCAGCATGTTGGTGAACGGCCACATAAGACCCCGGAAGTAGACATGGGTGCCGTTGCGGACCTTTTCCTCGAAGGTCCAGGTGTTCATCAACCGGTAGGCATCGGCCTGGGCTTTCTTGACTGCGGCCAGGATCTCGGGCATTTCCTCCCGGTCCACCGGCACCAGCTCCCCGCCGGGGCGGGGCTCGAACACCGACATGGCCTCCAACCAGGCCAGGTTGTCGGCCGGAACCGAGAAGGTGGTGGACAGATCGTTCACCCGGTTGTGGACGCCGGGGCGGAACACCAGGCCCACCACCAGGTTCTGATAGGGCACATCGGCGGCCACATGGCTCCACGGGATCCAGCTCTGGGCCAGCGAGGAGAACTCCCGCACGATCATGTGGCGGCCGTTGGGCAGCGGATACGGGCCGGTGTCGCCGGTGCCCAGCCGAGTGTCCAAGTACAGCAGGAACAGGTACTGCTGGAGTCCGGCCACAAACCGTCGCGCCGTGCGGTTGTCGCGGTCACCCTCCACCGGCCAGGCGGCCTCATACAGGGTGCTGATGATCTCGGGGTCGCAAGTCCGGAGCGTGTCGGCCGCGTCCCAGCACGAGCGGAAGCCATCGCCCCGCCACGGCTCCACCCAGCGGATCCAGTAGTCCATGAGGAAGCGCACCCGGTCTTCCACGTCGTCCACCTGGGAGGTGAGCCCCATGGCCGACAACTCCTCGAGTGCTCGCCAGCCGCCGAACGGGATGCACACGATGGCGAAGGGGTGGGCGTTGGTGGTCTGGGTTCCCGGACCCCGCATCTTGGCCCCCAGTTCCGACGCCTCGAGCACCTCATCGCAGCGGGCCAGGATGTCGGGCCAACGGAGCCAGGCCTCCATGCCCGAGTAGCCGGTGTACTCCCGCACCGGGATGAGTCCCGAGGTGAGGCCGGTGCGCTTCTTGGAGTTCTCGGACACCAAGATGTCCCAGAACTCCACCATTCGGTTCAGCTCCTCGGTGTCCAGCGGCATGGTCTGCGGCATGGCTGATGACACTAGCCATCGGTTTGGCGGCTAGGTGTGTCGTGGAAGACAGGCTCGGCCTACGATCCTTCAATGCTTGCGGCGATTATGCGAGAGGTGGGCGAGTTCAATCTGGACGTGTGTGACGACGTCGAGATGCTGGATCTGGGCCCCGATGATGTAGCCATCAAGATCACTCACACCGGCGTATGCCACTCCGATGTGTCGGCCATGAACGGGACCATTCCCCAAGCTGCCCCGGCGGTGCTCGGCCACGAGGGCGCGGGGATCATCGAGGAGGTGGGATCCAATGTGGACGACCTCGTCCCTGGCGACCACGTGATCGTTATGTGGTCGCCGCCCTGCGGGGAGTGCCTCTATTGCACGGGTCGCCACCAGCCCAACCTGTGCGTCAACATCACATTCGGCGAGATGGCCCGGATGAAGTTCACCCAGGGCGGCCAGAAGATCGGCGGCATGGCCGGAGCGGGCACGTTCGCCGAGAAGATGCTCATGCCCCGCCAAGGAGTGGTGAAGATCGATGACGACATCCCCTTGGACGTGGCCTCACTCATCGGCTGCGGGGTGATGACCGGGGCCGGGGCCGCATTGAACACGGCCAAGATCAGCCCGGGCTCCTCCGCGCTGGTGATCGGCGCCGGAGGGGTCGGCGTGGCCGCCATCCAAGGGGCGAAGATCGCCGGGGCGGCCGAGATCGTGGCGGTGGATAAGAACCCGGCCAAGCTCGATGAGGCAATCTCCTTCGGAGCCACCCACGCGGTGCTGCCCGAAGATTTGGAGGGGGCCAAGAACGAGATCACTGGCGGCGACGGATTCGACTACGCCCTGGAGTGCGTCGGCGTGCCCGCCCTCATGCGCACCGCCTACGACATGACCCGTCGAGGCGGCACCTGCTGCATCGTGGGCGTGGGCCGCATGGAGGAGATGGTGTCCTTCAGCGCCTTCGAGCTCTTCTACAACGAGAAGACCCTGGTGGGTTCCTACTACGGCGGCACCGATGCGCGTAGCGACTTCCACCGACTGCTGCGGCTGTGGAAGAACGGCAAGCTCGACTTGGAGCGCATGATCACCCGGCGCATCACCATCGACGAGATCAATCCGGCCCTCGAAGCGGTGCGCAACGGCGAGGTTGTGCGCCAGGTCATCGAGTTTTGATGGGCGAAATTGCAGGCCGGGGCAGCCCGGTTTTCTCGGGCATCTCCGGCCAGGGCCGGCTGATGCGATTCGACACGCCGGACGACGTGATCGCGGTTCTCGATGCGGGCGACGATGTCGCCTCCGAGACGGTGGCGCTGGTGAAAGACGCGGGGGCCACTTTTCTGGCTCCCATTGAGGCCGATCTGGCCGGAATTCTGTGCCGGTCGGGCGACATCGAGAGCCACTTGGCCATTATCAGCCGAGACTTCCAGATCCCTTGCCTTATGGGCGTGGAGTTCGACGGTGACGAGCCGGCTGATGGGACCACGGTGGTCATCGACACCGACGCGGGCACCATCTCGGTGGACGGGGAGGGCTAAATCGATGGCGGAGCGGCTTCGGGCTGATTTGGTGCTGGAGTACCCCTTCACCCGGACCACCGGCCCGGTGATCGGCGCGTTTTTGACTGGCCTGCGTGAGGGGATCATCCTCGGCATTCGCCGCCCCGACGGGACGGTGTTGTGCCCGCCCACCGAGTACGACCCGGAGAGCTCTGAGCCATTGACCGATCTGGTGGAAGTGGGCCCGGGCGGGGAGTTACTGAGTTGGACCTGGGTGGACCCGCCCCGCTCGCAGTCACCCTGGGATCAGCCCCACGGCTTGGGATTGATCCGCCTCGACGGCGCCGACACTCCCATGGTTCACGGGCTTCTGGTGGATGGCCCCGAAGGGTTGTCGGTTGGGATGCGGGTGACGGCCCGATGGCGGCCGGAGCGAGAGGGCCACATCGCCGACCTTGAGGGCTTTGTGCCCGAAGGCGCCGACCAATGAGCGCTGATCCGAGCATCCCCCCCGCCGCTTTGTCGGGCGAGGTGAGCCTGCCCGAGAAACTGGCCGACGTGGAGCCGGTGCGGTCGGTGCGAACCCCCATCCGCCTGGAGTATGACTTCATCCCCGGTTCGGCTTCTTCGGGGTATCTGAACGCCTTCGCCGACCGCAAGATCCTCGGACAGCAGTCTCCGGTGGACGGGGCGGTGTTCGTGCCCCCTCGGGGGGTGGATCCCCGCCACGGCGCGGCCACCCCCGAATATGTGGAATTGCCCGACACCGGCCATGTGGGGGGCTTCTGTGTTACCCGCCTGCCCATTCCCGGCCGGGACGACTTGGAGATCCCCTACGTGAGCGCCTGGATCCATCTCGACGGCGCCGACATCGGCTTTCTGGGTTTGGTGGCCGGGATCGACACTTCCGAGGTGCGCATGGGCATGCGGGTGCGGGCGGTGTGGAAGCCCGACGACGAACTGGGCCGCACCGCGGAGAACATCTTGTACTGGGAACCCACCGGCGAGCCTGACATCCCAGTGACGGCAGCCGGCACCAACGCCTGGCACGCCAAGCAAGCCGCCGCCGGGGAGCAAGGCTGATGCGCGACATCGCGGTGGTCTCGGTGGCCCAGCACCAGGAGAAGGCCCTCACCCACACCACCGAGGTGGAGTTGATGGTGCCGATCATCAACGAGGCCCGGGGCGCGGTGGGCCTCACCCAAGACGACATCGGCTTCACCTGCTCGGGGAGCAGCGACTTTCTGGCCGGGCAGGCGTTCTCATTTGTCCACACCCTCGACGCCGTGGGTGCGGTTCCGCCCATCAGCGAGAGCCACGTGGAGATGGACGGTGCCTGGGCCCTGTACGAGGCGTGGGTGAAGCTCCAGATCGGCGGGGTGGACACCGCGCTGGTGTATAGCTACGGAAAGTCGTCGCCCGGATCGCTGCGCGACGTGCTCTCCACTCAGCTCGACCCCTACTACTTGGGTCCGCTGTGGCCCGACGCCTTCTCCCTGGCCGCGCTCCAAGCCCGGATCATGCTGGAGTCCGGGACCGTGAGTGATCAGCGCCTGGCCGAGATCGCGGTTCGCAGCCTCAACGGCGCAGCCGACAACCCGCTGGCGGTGCGGTCGTCGGCTGAGGCCACCGCCGAGAGTGTGCTGGCTGAGGCCCCCATCGCCGATCCATTGCGGCCCAGTGACTGTGCGGCATCCGCCGACGGCGGCGTGGCCGTGGTGCTGGCCGCCGGCGACCGGGCTCGAGAGCTGTGCGAGCGGCCGGCGTGGATCAGGGGGATCGACCACCGCATTGATCCCCACCAGCCCGGGGTTCGTGACCTCACCCGGGCACCCAGCGCGCAAATGGCCGCGGTCAACTCCGGGGCGGGCAACGATCGATTGGACGCCGCCGAGCTGGCCGCTCCGTTCACCACTCAAGAGCACATCTTGGAACTGGAGCTGGGATTGCGCGACGGCACTGCCATCAACGCCAAAGGCGGGGCATTGGCCGGCCACACCATGATGGCCGCCGGCCTCATGCGCATCGCCGATGCCGCGGCCCAGATCCACGACGAGCGGGCCGACCGGGTGCTGGGCCACGCCGCTTCGGGCCTCTACCTCCAGCAGAACCTGGTGTGCGTGATGGAGGGGGAGTGATGGCCGAGCGCACCGCGGTTCTGGGGGTCGGCCAGACCAAGTATCAGACCACCCGAGGCGACGTGTCGCTGCCCGGTTTGGTGCGGGAGGCCGCCTACCGGGCGCTGGAGGACGCCGAGCTGGGCTGGGACGACATCGACGCCGTGGTGGTGGGCAAAGCCCCCGACTTCTTCGAGGGAGTCATGCAGCCTGAGCTGTTCCTGGCCGAGGCACTGGGGGCGGTGGGCAAGCCGCTGTTGCGAGTCCACACTGCGGGTTCGGTGGGCGGGTCTACCGCAGTGGTGGCCGCCTCGCTGGTGCAGGCGGGCATCCACCGTCGGGTGCTCACGCTGGGGTTTGAGAAGCAGTCGGAGTCCAACGCCACTTGGGCGCTGTCTTTGCCCCAGCCGTTCTCGGTGTCGATCAACGCCGGGGCCGGCGGCTACTTCTCGCCCATCATCCGCCAGTACATGGCCCGCAGCAACGCCCCCGAGCTGATCGGGTGCATGGTGGCGTTCAAAGACCGCCAGCACGCCCTGCGCAACCCGTATGCCCACCTCCAGCAGCAAGACCTGACCTTCGACCAGGTTGTGGAATCGCCCATGCTGTGGGAGCCGATCCGGTTCTCTGAGACCTGTCCCTCCTCCGACGGCGCCTGCGCGATAGTGCTGGGCGACGAGGCCGCCGGGGATGCCTCGGCCAAGCCGGTGGCCTGGCTCCACGGTGCCGCCCTGCGCAGCGAGGCCAATAACTTCCCCGGACGCGACGAGGTAAACCCCCAGGCCAGCCGGGACTGCGCCGACGACGTGTTCTCCCAGGCGGGCATCACCGACCGGCGGGCCGAGATCGACGAGGTGGAGATCTACGTGCCGTTCTCGTGGTACGAGCCCATGTGGTTGGAGAGCCTGGGGTTCTGCGAGATAGGCGACGGCTGGAAGCTGGTGGAGGAGGGCGCCACCCATCTCGACGGCGGGGACCTGCCGGTGAACTGCTCTGGAGGGGTGCTGTCGTCCAATCCCATCGGGGCCTCGGGCATGATCCGCTTTGCCGAAGCCGCCCTCCAGGTGCGGGGCATGGCCGGCGAGCACCAAGTAGAAGGCGCCCGCAAGGCCTTCGGCCACGCCTACGGCGGCGGAGCCCAGTACTACGCCATGTGGATCGTGGGTTCCGACAAGCCCACCTCCTGAACAGGCAAGCTAGTGAGGTGAAGCGCTTCGCCGGGCCGATGGTGGTCTTGTCGCTATTGCTTGTGTTGGGGTTGGGGGCATGCGGCGGTGAGGACAAGGGCGACATCGTGGCGTTCTGCGATTTGGCCGAGGACGGGGTGGGGATGCGTCCCGCTGAAGGCGAGCAGGAATTAGCCCAGTTGGATGCTCTGGAAGACGCCGCCCCTCCCGACATTCGAGAGGCAGTCACCACCGTGGCCAACGCCTCCCGGGAGATCGACGAGATCGAAGACCTCCAAGAGCTGTTCAGCAAAGCCTTCGCCCTAGAAGAGGCAGTAGCCACCGCCCGCCAACAAATCCGCACCTACACCCAACACCACTGCTTGTAGTTTCACGGGTTGAGGGCTGCTTCGTGTTCAAGTCTCGCGTCGATGGCCATATTAGTTGTGCAATTTGTGTCGAACATGTACAGTTGCTTCGTGGGGGAAGTTCCTGAAGTCAAGATGATCCCGATCAGCGAGTTCCGCCAGAAGTGCCTCTCGCTGCTTCCTGCCGTGTCGGAGGGAGATGGCGAGATTATCGTCACCCGGCGCGGCAAGCCCTTGGCGGTCGTCTCACCGATCCCCCAGAGCAGGTCCGACAGCATCTACGGGCTCTATGGCGACGGCGAAATCGTCTATCCAGAACCCGCCTCGCCTGTCTACTCCGATGATGAGTGGGAAGAGGTCGTCGATGCGTGGGATGCCAACATCGAATAGAAGCGGGCGACTGGAGTCGGCCACAACGGCAACGGTCGCGAGATGAGCAAGCCAGTCGTGCTCGATACGCACATTCTCATTGCGTATGTGCGCGGAACCCTTGGAGATGGCGGCAAGGCTGGATCCTTGTTCGACGCCTTGCGAGAGGCAGAGGAGAACCGCGGCTTGGTTGTGTCGGCCGCCACCTTCTGGGAAATCGAGTTGATCCGCCGCAGCCCCAGAAACGATCTGAGCGCGCTACCTGCGACTGATGCCCTGATCTGGTCTCTCAGGTCGAAGGGGGTGGCTACTGTCCCCGTTACTCCCGAGATTGCTGTCCACGCGGTATGCCTGCTCGACGAGGGCTTCCACAAGGATCCGATGGACCAGTTCATAACCGCTACCGCGATCTCAGAGAACGCCGCTCTCGCCACCCAAGACCGCGCCATCAGAAAATGGGCTATCAAGTCAGGCGCGCCCCAGCTGGCCCCCTTGGACTGAACAAGGCCCGCCTATGACGGCAGCCACCGCCCGCCAACAAATCCGCACCTGCACCCAACACCACTGCTTTTAGCAGCATTCGGGCCTGTTTATGGCTGGATAAGGCGTTGGCTTAGCAGGCCATGGCTGTTCGCAGGGTTTGGCAGGCTTCGGCGAGGCGGTCTGGGCCTAACGTACAAATCCGGTCCACTAGCAGGGATTTGGGTACGACTCTGAGGTTGTCGAAACTGGCGGCGCACTCGGTGGGCATGCCGTCGTCAGGGCCTAACCTCAACTCGCTTGGAATGTCGCGGATTGTGCGGGTCACCGGTGCTGCGACAACCTGGTTGAGCATGGGTATCGCCGATGGCCTGGTCATGATGAGGAACGGACGCCGCCCGATATCTTCGATTTCCCCCCACCATACCTCCCCGCGGCTCTGAGCGGTTACCACGGCTCCTCTTCGATGGCTTCACGCATGGAGGCATGTGCGGCTCGTTCCTCTGCCTCAGTCGGCGGGTGGCGGGTGTAGCCGGCAGCGATTTGCCTGTCGATTCTGCGCTCCTGCTCTGCCTTCACGATTGCCTCGATGCCGGCGCGGATGGCCGAGGCGCGGGATCGGTATACGCCGTTCTGCACGAGTGCGTCTAGGTCGGCGAGCAAGGCGCTCGACAGGCGTATGGGCACCTGCTTAGTTTGCATCCCTAAAACATATCACTATTGGGATACAAAAAGTCGAGACTTGCGACCGTCAACGTGCAACTGAACGACGCGCCACCAGCGCTCTCGCATTAGAAAAGTTGCGAGGGGCCTGAAGGCCGATTAGTCGGATGACTTCAAGCCAAATAGTCGTATGAATATCTGCCATATTGTTAGGTACAGGCAGCATTCGGGCCTGTTTAGGGTTGGAGGAGGAAGCGGCGGAGAGCTTCGCGGTGGATGGCGCTGACGGTGGTGCCATCTTTTTCGGCGCGGGCGGAGATGGCGGCTCGCAACTCGGGGTTGATGCGCACGGTGACTACTTCAGAAGGGGCTCGCCCTAGCAAGGGGCGGCCCCGCCGTCGAGTCTTCAACTCTTCGATGTCGTACTCGGTGCTCTCCACCTCGGCGGCGATACGGGCGATATCACTGTCGGTGAGAGCCTTTCCGGTTCGGGTCTGATAGGTCCTTTGCTTGGCCATGGCGGTCATTCCTCGTGTTGGGGAAGCAGGTGATGGAATAAAGGTCGGAGGGCCATGGCGTGAATCACGAGCTGTGAGCCAGCATCGAGGTCGAGCCAGATGACCTCGAGCAGGTTCCCAGAGTGGTCAGGTCCGATGGCCAGAATCCTGGGCGGGTCGGCGTTGGGCTCCAAGTCGACAATCGTGACGGCGTGTCTGATGGCGTGGAGGACGGCCTGATCGCCGTAGCCATGTTTGCGGGCGGCGCTGTGGATCTCCACACATGATTATTGTAATACAAAATTCCTCAACGCCGCAAGACCTGCAGAACACTCGCGACCGCTCACTCTTGTCGCTTGACGCTGGTATCTGACGCGCAAAAGCCCGGCCACTCACCGTCCGGAGAGGTACCGGGCTCCGCTTCATCAGGCTACTGCACATAGTGCAACCGGTATCGATGGTACTGCTAAGAATAGCAATCTCCTAGTTGCTGGCCTTCACTCCTCAGTCGCGAACAACGACCCAGAATCTCTTGGGGTTTGGTCCACAGCCAGCGGCTCGATGTGGTTTTGTCGTTGGTCATCAGGTCCCACCCTTCTACGCTAAGTCTGGTTTGACGGGGGGGGGGGGGGGGGGGGGTAACA
>JAJDYE010000023.1 GCA_022822905.1 Acidimicrobiia bacterium
CGCTGTGGGGCCGCTGTGGTGGCCCTGAGGCCCGCTGGGCCGCTGTGGGGCCGCTGTGGTGGCCCTGAGGCCCGCTTGGGCCGCTGTGGGGCCGCTGGGGGGCCGCTGGGGCGCTGTGGGGCCGCTGTGGTGGCGCTGAGGCCCCCGCGCCGCCCGCCGGACTGACAGGTCGCCGCTATTCGACTGGCGGACCCTCGATCAGCTTCAACACCACACAGGAAAGACTGGCCGAAACTGTCACTCCCATCCTTAATCTCGGGCAATGAAGAAGAGACCAAGGATCGACCAAATGCCGATTCCCGCAATGGCACCAACGCGTCGTGGCAGCGCGCACCATGCCGCTGAAAGGTCCACCGATGAGGATCGTCCTCGTGACATGCTGGTTAGCAGTGCAAAGGCGCAGGTCGACTCACCCAAGGCAGCGAACGCCATGATGGCGCAAAGGGAGCCAGTCGAGACCGAATCGTCCTTGCCTGGCTACGGCCCTGGCTTCCCAATCTCCCCCATCCCGGCTGTCAATGTTGCCTCGGTGCCTCAGCGCTCACCACTGCGCTACCCAGGCGGAAAGACCTGGCTAATTCCCCACATACGGGCTTGGCTCGCACCCATTCAGCCCAGACCAAGGACGCTCATTGAGCCATTCTGCGGCGGAGGCATAGTTGCTCTCACGGCCGTGTGCGAGAGCTTGGTCGAACAGTGCTTCATGGCCGAACTAGACCACGATGTGGCCGCTTTCTGGCATGCGGCGCTGCGCCACAACGCCGAGCTGTGTCACCTCGTCTCTGAGTTCGAACCGACACGCGATTCTGTTTCGGCCCTAGCTGACCAAGCCCCCCGAGGACTGCTCGAGCACGGGTTCCGCACCCTGGTACTCAACCGAACCCGTCGCGGCGGCATCCTCGCCCCCGGGGCTGCCTTGACAAAAACCGGGGAAAACAACAAGGGTCTCGCATCTCGTTGGTATCCCGACACCATCATCCAACGATTGCGAAACATCGAAGCCCACGCGCCGCAGATCAACTTCTGCGAAGCCGATGGGCTTGACCTCTTAGAGGTCATTGCCGAGGTGCCCGGTACGGTCGCCTTCATTGACCCTCCGTACACCGCAGGCGGCAAACGAGCCGGCAGGCGGCTCTACAGCCACAGCCAGATAGACCACCGACGACTCTTCAAGATCCTGGCCCAATCCCCAGTGGACTTTCTGATGACCTACGACCGCTCTCCGGAGATCGCCGAACTCATTGCAGAGTACGGTTTCCACGCCGTTGAAGTAGTCATGAAAAACACCCACCACGCTCAGATATCTGAACTCGTCATTACCCGACGAACTGTCTTCATTTGACCCTGACCCTTTCTCATGGCAGACGAACCAAGGACGCGCTACGGAATTGCAGAGTGGTATGGACACGACTTCACATCTCTCGGCGCGACCCAGCGGGTTGTCTTCGCCAAACATGCCCTGGGCGAATCCGATGCTGAGTCTCCGGTTTGTCCATTTCAGCCCAACCACCCACCGTGCTCGAAGAAAGGAGGCGTTTGCTCCATCCAGCGATACACAGAAGAAGACGACCACCGCCTAGGCCAATCTGTAGATAAACCGGTCGTCACCTGTCCACGCCGGTTCGAGGAAGAGAGCCTTGTACTCAGGTGGCTCGCTGAAGTCGCCGACTTTCCGATACAGGAAACCCAAGTGGCAGGCGAAGTTCCCTTCATGCGAAGCACAGAGACAGACAAGCCTGCTGGCAAGATCGACATGATCGTTGCCCACGTGCAGGATGAGAATTTGAAGTGGCATGGACTGGAGATCCAAGCCGTCTATTTCTCCGGCAAGGGGATGACCAGCGAATTCGAAGCACTGCGAGACGATACTCGTCAACCACCTCCGTACCCGTCGGAGGTCCGCCGCCCCGACTGGCGATCATCAAGCGCCAAACGCCTGATGCCACAACTTGAGATCAAGGCACCAACACTCCGTCGCTGGGGCGCCAAGCTCGCCGTCGCGGTCGATCGTCCGTTCTTCAACGCCGTCGGCGGCACCAGCGATCAACCCAGCCACGACATCAACGAAGGTGACATCATCTGGCTCGTCACCCACCTGGAACGCGCCGCCTCAGGCACCTGGCGGCTAGCCCGAGAGCACTGGGAAGTCCTCACCCTGGAAGACTCCAACAAACGCCTCCAAGCCGCCGAAACCGTCAGCCGAGAGAATTTCGAGACGGCGTTGAGATCACGCCTGCGACCACTGTAAGCGTGCAACGCTCCTGTCAGCCCTTGATGGTGAGGAGTTCTAGGAGGTTGCCGTCGGTGTCGCGGAAATAGACGGACTGGCCGCGTTCGCCGTTGCTGGCGGGGCGAGGGGCGGGGCCTTCGATGATCTCAACGCCGCAGTCGGCCAGGTGGGCTTGGGATTCGGCGATGGTGCCGCCCCAGCGGAAGCACAGGTCTACCGAACCGGGGGTGGGCAGGCGGGCGTGGGGGTAGGCGGGTGCGGCCGCGGGGTGCACGTTGATGCGGTTGGCCCCCACCTGCATCATCACGATGGGCATCTTCCCGGCCCGGAACTCCTCCAAATACATGGGCTCAGCGCCCAGAACTTCGCCGTAGAAGGCCACCGTGGCCTCCACATCGGCCACGGTGATGGCCAGATGGTCGAATCCCTCAACGCTCATGATGCCTACCCTCGCATCGGGATGCCCGCGGTGGAGCCCCCGTCGATGATGTACTCGTGGCCAGTCTGGTACGACGAGGCGTCTGACACCAGATAGCAGGCCAGATCGGCCACCTCAGAGGCCACCCCGGCCCGCCGCAGTGGCACATGGCCAAACAGCTCAGGGCGCCCGTGGCGGTCGGACGACAACATGGCGGTCTCGATCGGACCGGGGTGGATCGAATTCACCCTGATTCCCCTGGGTCCCAATTCGATTGCTGCCACCTTCGTCAGCCCCCGCACCGCCCACTTGGTGCCCCCATAGGCCGAGTGGTGGGCGATCCCCTCCATGCCGGCAATAGACGAGATGTTGACGATCCCCCCGCCGCCGGCCTCGGCCATGGAGTCGGCCACGCTTTGGATGCCCAGGAACGTGCCCAGGTAGTTCACCTCCCAGATGCGGCGCAGGCTCTCGGGAGTCTCGTCGGCAATGGGGGCGGTCCAGTGGATGGCGGCGTTGTTCACCAGCGCCCGCAACGGTCCCTGCTCCACGGCGGCGACCACCACTCGGGCCCAGTCATCAGGCGAGGACACGTCGTGGTGCAGGTACACGGCCTGGTCGCCCAACTCGGCGGCCACCGCCTCCCCCGCCTCGTCGAGCACATCGCCCATCACTACGAACGCGCCTTCGGCGACAAACTTCCGGGCCTCGGCCTCGCCTTGTCCACGGGCCGCCCCGGTCACGATCGCTACCCGTCCATCAAGACTTCCCATGGCGAAGTTCTAGCCGATCAGCCCACCGCGGCTGGGAGTAGTGTTCACAGCCATGCCATACCCACAAGCAGTCCTGGACATCGCCGCTCGCATCAACAACTGGGGGCGCTGGGGCGAGGACGACCAGATCGGCACGCTCAATTTCCTCACCGACGAGGTGGTGAAGGAGGCGGCGCAGTGCATCCTCACCGGCAAGCGCATCTCGCTGGCCTATCCCCTTCACAAAGACGGCCTTCAAACCGGCGTCATCCCCGGGCGGGTGAACCCACTGAAGACAATGGTGTCGCTCAACGCCTCCATGCTGGGCGACCCCGACATGTTCCACACCAGCGACGACGTGGTCACCATGGGCCTGCAATGCGCCACCCATTGGGACGGGCTGTGCCACGCCATGTACCGGGGCAAGCTCTACAACGGCCACGACGCCTCCACCATCACCGAGTGGGGAGCGTCGGTGTGCGGCATCGAGCAAGTCAAGAGCCTCACCGGGCGAGGCGTGCTGCTGGACATAGCCAAGCTCCATGGGGTGGACGTGCTGGAGCCGGGCCACGCCATCGGCTACGACGACCTGACCAACGCGGCTAAGGCCCAAGGCGTCGAGATCCGCACGGGGGACATCATCCTGGTCCGTACCGGACTGTTCGCCTACGCCAAGGCCGGCGATCTGGACAACTACTACGGAGAGCCCATACCCGAGATGGGGATCGTGCGCTCTGCCGGCATCGGCGTGACCGCCTGCGAGTGGTTCCACGACCACAACATCGCCGCGGTGGCCACCGACAACATCGTGTTCGAGGTGCTGCCCTACGACCCGGCCTTCGAAGGTGCGATCATCGCCATTCACTGCCTCAACCTGGTGGACATGGGCCTCACCCAAGGTCAGAACTGGGATTTGGAGGAGCTGGCCGCCGACTGCGCCGCCGACGGCCAGTACGACTTCTTCCTGGAAGCCTCCCCCCAGCCCTTCGTCGGCGGCCTGGGATCACCGGTCAACCCGGTGGCCATCAAGTAACCCGCGATCAGCCGGCCGAAGGAGCCTCTCGGAGAGCAGCGGCCTCGGCATCTTCTTCTTCTGAGCGTATTCGTCCTCGCAGGGGAATCTGCTTAATCAGCAGGGCAGCCAGGATCGCCGCGGCGACTGCCGGAGCGCCCACTATGAAGCAGCGCTGCACGCCCACGACGAAGGAGTCCAGCACCGCGTCCAAAGTGGCCTGGTCATCAATGGCCCTGATCTGCTCGGGGCTGCCCAGCAACCGATCCGGGTCGGGCAGGCTGGCGCGTTGAACTGGGGTCACTTTCTGAGCCAAAGCCGAATCCAACCCGGCGGCGTAGATGGCGCCCATCACCGCGGCCCCGATCGTGCCCCCCAGAGAGCGCACGAAGTTGGTGGCCGCCGACACCATGCCGATATCGCGGTGGTCGCTGGCGTTTTGCACCACCAAGATCAGCACAGGCATGGTCATTCCCAAACCCAGCCCGATCACGAACACCATGAGGCCCGTCTGAACCTGGGTGGTGTCGCGCTCCATGAACAGGGCCAGCAAGGCCAACCCGATGGTCATGAGAGTGGTGCCCAACACCACGAACTCCTTGTAGCGGCCGAACCGGGTAATGAGCCGTCCCGACAAGACCGAGGTGAAGGTGATGCCGATGAACATGGGCATCATGTTCAGCCCCGACCCCGTTGCGCTCACCCCGGTGACGATCTGCAAGAACACCGGCACGAAGAGCGTGGCGCCGAACATGGCCAAACCGATGAACAGCATCACCACCATCGACCAGCGGATGATCCCGTTGGCATACAGCCGAGGCGGAAGGATCGGGTCGTCGGCTCTGGCCTCCCACCAGAAGAACCCGGCCAGCAGCGCAGCCGAGGCAATCAGAATCAGCACCATCTCCGCCGACGCCCACCCCAGCTCGTCACCGCCCAGGGTGAGGGCGATGAGCAGCGGCCCGAAACCCGCCACCAAGAGCCCCGCGCCCAACCAGTCGATGGGGCGGGACACCACGTCGAGGCGCACGTTGAACAACACCGCGATGGCCGCCATCGAGGCCAGGCCCACCGGGATGTTCACGTAGAACACCCAGCGCCAGCTCAGGTGGTCGACGAAGAAACCGCCGATGAGCGGTCCGGCCACGCTGGCCGTGCCGAATGTGGCCGCGATGTAGCCCTGGTAGCGGCCCCGCTGGTTGGGGGCCACCACATCACCGACGATGGCCATGGGCAAGGCCAGAAGGCCGCCGCCGGCCAAGCCCTGGAGCGCTCGGAACAGCACGAGCTGCATCATGGTCTGCGACAGGCCGGCCAGTGCCGAGGTGATGATGAAGAAGCCGATGGTGAGCTGGAACACCAGCTTGCGGCCGTAGATGTCGCTGAGCTTCCCGATCAGCGGCGTGGCGATGGTGCCGGTGAGCAGATAAGACGTGATGATCCAGGCCACCTGATCCTGGCCACCTAGCTCGCCAGCGATAGTGGGCACCGCGGTGGCCAGCACCGAGTTGTCGAGCGCGGCCAGGAACATACCGGTCATCAGGGCGACCATGATGATGTGGACTTGGCGGGGGGCGAGCTGCTCTGGTGCCACCAACTCGGGATTGAACAGGCGGGCCATCATCTCAACTGGCCGAGCAGATCAACCCGTGAACCACTAGATGGCCCGGGTCTTGCCCTCCCAGTAGGGGTCCCGCAGGCGGCGCTTGTACAGCTTGCCGTTGGGATCGCGGGGCATCTCGTCGGTGAAGTCGATGGAGCGGGGCCACTTCTGCTTGGCGATCTGGTCGCGGAGGAACTCCATGATGGCCCCCCGGGTGTCGTCGTCGGCAGCCACCCCGGCGGCGGGCTCGATGACCGCCTTGATCTCCTCGCCGGTGTCCTCGTTGGGGATCCCGAACACCGCGGCGTCGCCCACCAGAGGGCTCTGGAGCAGGGCGCCCTCGATCTCGGCGGGGTAGATGTTCATCCCGCCCACGATGATCATGTCGTTTGAGCGGTCGTTGAGGAACAGGTAGCCGTCGTCGTTGAAGTAGCCCACGTCGCCCACGGTGAAGAACTCCTCGTCCAGACGGGCCTTGTCGGTCTTCTCCTTGTCCTTGTAGTACTCGAAGGTCTGTCCTTGGGGCATCTTCATGTAGATGGTGCCGCTGGCGCCGGGAGGCAGGCGGTTGCCGTCGTCGTCCACCACGATGACCTCCGATCCCGGCCACGGGCGGCCGACCGTGCCGGGGTACTGGCGCCACTCTTCGGGGGGGATGTAGGTGCCGCCGCCCTCGGTGGCCGCGTAGTACTCCCAGATGCAGTCGCCCCACCAGTCGAGCATCTTCTGCTTGGTCTCCACCGGGCAGGGGGCGGCAGCGTGGATCATGCGCCGCAGCGACGACACGTCATAGCGCTCCTTCACCTCGTCGGGGAGTTGGAGCAGGCGGTGGAACATGGTGGGCACCATGTGGCTCTGGGTGACCTTGTAGCGGTCGATGCGCTCCAGTGCCCCCTCGGCGGTCCAGCGGCCCATGAGCACCGCGGGATGGCCCATGTGCAGCGACGTGGTGGTCCAGATGTTCACCGCGGTGTGGTACAGCGGGGCCTGCGTGATGTGGACGTTGTCTTGGTGGGGCATGATGCCCAGCAGCATGAACAACCCGCCGGAGCCGGCGGCCGATTCGTCGGGGTGGATACCGGGTAGAGCGCGACGCACGCCCTTGGGCCGACCGGTGGTGCCCGAGGTGTAGAACATGAACGAGCCGGTGGTGAGGTCGTCGGGCCGGTTGGCAGGCTGGGAGTCAACCAGCTCAGCCAAGGGGCGGAAGCCGTCGATGCTGCCCACCGAGAACCGGTTGGCGGCGGGCACATCGCTCTCCTCCAGCACCCTGGTGGCCTGCGCCGCGAAGTCCTCGTGGACGATGAACGCCTTGGTCTCGCTGTCGTTGACGATGTAGGCGATCTCCGGGCCGGCCAGGTGCCAGTTCACCGTGGTGAGGTAGAAGCCCCCCTGGTAAGCGGCCAGGGAGACGGCCGTCTGCTCGATCCCGTTGGGCAGCACGGTGGTCACCTGATCGCCCACCTCAAGCCCAGCAGCCCGCAGACCGTGCACGATGCGGTTGGTCAGCTCGGCCAGCTCCCGGTAGGTGATCTCGTTGTAGTCGGGGTCTACCACCGCCAGGCGCTCAGGGTCAGCCTCGGCGATCTTCCAGAATCCCAGCACGTCGGTCTCAGCCATTTGTCCTCCCGTCGGCGTGCGCTTGGAGGATGGTACGCGCAGTCTGATGAGAGGCCGAAACCGTGCTTACATGCTGGTGAAGTCAGGGGGGCGCTTCTCCATGAAGGCGGAGATGGCCTCCACGTTGGCCGGCGCCCCCATCAGACGGGAGAAGGCGGCGTTCTCCCGCTCGCGTGCCGAGGCCACCCCGTCATGCCAGCCGTGGGTGATCAGCACCTTCGACTCCATCAGCGACGACACCGGCAGCGCGGCCAGCTTCTGGGCGTGCGCCATCGTGGTGTCCAACAGCTCGTCGGGAGGGCACACTTTCCATATGAGGCCCATTTCCTGGGCCTCCTCGGCGCTGATCCACTCGGCGCTGAGCAGGGTCCACATGGCCTGCTGGCGACCCAGAAGCAGCGGGAAGGTGTAGCTGCTGGCTGCTTCGGGGGCCACGCCCAGGCTGGAGAACGGACACCGCAACCGGGCCTCCGACGACATGAAGGCCAGATCGGCGAACCCCAGCATGGTGGCCCCTACTCCGATGGCCAGACCGTTCACCGCGACGATGAACGGCTTGGCGAACGAGTCCATCTGGTCGATCATCCCGGCGAAGCCGTGGATGCCGGGCTCCACGCCGCCCCCGCCGGGGTTGCGAGCGCCCATCTCCACCAGGTCGGTGCCGGCGCAGAACGCCCGTCCGTTCCCGGTCAACACCACGACGGCCACATCGGGATCGGCGGCGGAATCGATAAGGGCTTGAGCAGTGGCGTCGTACAAGGCCTCGCTGAACGCATTCAGCGCGTCTGGCCGGTTCAAAGTCAACAGCCGAACCCGGCCTTGGTCTTCGATGTCAAGCATCGATCTTCCTCCTACAGCGGATTCCAACGGGGCTCACGGCCCTCTCGAAATGCCTGCGATGCCTCGGACATGTTCCCGGTGAATGTGCCCAGTACTTGAGTGCGATTCTCCAACTCCATCGCGTGACGCAGGCTGGGGGCGTCCAGGGTGGCGTTGGCTCCCAGTTTGGTCATCCACACCCCGTACTCATTGTTGGCGGCGATCTCCCGGGCCACGTCAAGGGCAGCCTCCACCACCTGGCCGTCGGGCACCACCTGAGACACCAGTCCGATGCGATCGGCTTCGGCGGCATCGAAGATCCGGCCGGTGAGCATCAGCTCCCGGGCTCGGCCGGCCCCAACGATCCTGGGCAGCAGGTAGCTGTTGCCCACGTCCAGCGACGACAGGCCCACCTTGATGAACACCGAGCCGAACCGGGCCGACTCCGCGGCCACCCGAACGTCGCAGTGCAAGGCAATGGCGAACCCTCCCCCAACGGCGGGGCCGTTCACCGCGGCGATCACCGGCACTCGCAGCTCGTAGATCTTGAGCATGAGGTTGGCCAGGTCGAGCTGCATGTCATAGATGGCCCCCACTCGGCTCCGCTCGGGTGGCTCGGCGAACTCCTGCTCGCCCCCGGCCTTGAGATCGGCACCGGAGCAGAATCCCCGCCCGGCGCCGGTGAGAACCACCGCCCGCTGAGTCCGGTCCCGCTCCACCTCCTCAAGGGCCCGATGCAAGTCGGCAATGAGTTCGGGGCTGATGGCGTTGAGCCGCTCGGGGCGCGACAGGGTGATCTGGGTAATGCCAGATTCGGGCATTTCGACCGTGACAGTGGACGCATCAAGCACGGCCCTCACACTAGAACTCGGTCGCCAGACAACCCGAGTTGCGCTCTACCGTGTTGAGACGGCAGGACCTCTCGCCGATACAAACTGGCCGGTCACAAGCTTGGGTGCAGCCGGGCGCCGATGGGCAGGGCAGGAATTATAAGCACTGCGCCCACTGGAATAGTGGATTTCCCTGTGAACCAGTTGTGGACAGCATGTGTCAGACCTATAGTGCCGGTTCTGGCATGACTTTGGGCATTGTTGTAGGGGCCTATCTCGTCGTGCATTTGCTCGGCGCCTACTTGCTGCGCGCGTCCGGAGTTTCAACCGATCTGTTCGGCCGATTCCGCAACGTTCCCGACCTGCCCGAGCCGAAGCAGCTCTCTGAGTTCACGGCCTTCGTGGAGACCCACTCCTTCTGGGACACCGAGGATGATGAGGCCCTCGATGACGTCGACGAGTTCGAGCTCCAAGCGTTCTTCTGGAACGAGAGGCGGCGCAGAAGCGCCTAACCCCGCCCGCCCTCGGCCACTGACCCTCAAGCCTCCAGAAGCGGTGCATCCCCTGGCTTCGGCACCTTGGGGGCCTTTGTGGCTCGCACTGGAACGGGCAGAACTCCAGTGTTCATCAGATTCTCTGCAGTCACCTGTGGTGAATCCAAGATGAGATCCAGCAATGCAGCTTGATCAGGCTCCAATCTGATGAGCGCGGTGAGCATATGGCACACATCCAGCAACTCCAGGCTCCAGTCATGCAGCCACCCTCGCCGCACTGTGTCATTGAGCGGGCTGGACCATTTCACGTCGGGTTCCTGCTTGCGGTACTTGAACCACGACTCAATCGGACTCATTACCGATACCCGGTAAGCCCACACCTCTGAAGCAACGTTTTCCACCCAGCCAGCGTCATCCCCCGACCCGATAATGATGCGCCTGGCCTCTGGGTCATAGCTGATGTTACTGGGATGCCGATCAGCATCCTTGGGAACGGCGGCACCCCAGATAGGACCATCGTCGACACGAGGATTAGGCCCTCGATCCCGGCCTTGAGCTGGGTCGGCAAACCACTCGCCGAAAGTATGGGCCCAGATCACGTGCTTCCCCATGCGAACAGCCTCATTCCACAGGTCGGTTTCGGCGGTGACTGGCACCCGAAGTAATTGGGAATGGGGCGATGTCTCATTGCGCCAGGCAGTGAAAGCGGGGTGGGCGCATACTGCAGCGATATACGAGAACACATCTGCGGGGGCTACAGAGGTACCCAAACTGTCCATAAGGTGATCAACCAGGCCCGGTGTCAGGTTAGGTTCCGTGGCGTTAGCATTCCTCCACAGCGGATGAGCCCGCCCTCCCCGACCGCGATAGTGATGCAAATCGGGCAGAGAAGCCGAGAACGTCAGCCCAGGACCATCTTTGACACCTTCGGCCATGGGGAATGTGAGATACATCTGTTGGGAGCTATGGGCATGCCACAAAGGAGGTCTTGGTCTATCCAAGAGCCGCCGATCCCGGATAATCCACTGTCGGTCAAAGCTGCGTAGGGCGTAGCGCACGGTATCTGGGCAGGGACCCTCCTCACCCCAAAGCGGCTTTGCGGCCTGTTCGGCTGCCTGACCCGTCAGTGGGTAGTCGAGAGTCGAGTCGATATCCCGGTCCTGAGTAACCTTCAAAAGCCCTCGCATAGCGTCTTGGTCTGGCGCAGCAATGAGCTCGTTCCACCGAGCTCTCAATGTCTCCCGGTCAGGGTTGATGGGCCACGTCCTGTTTCCTGTCACCCCGGATGTGCTCCACGGCACCAAGTCGCCCACGTTTGGTGCCTGCTCCCAAATGTCGTCGCCCGCCGGAGTGAAGGGGTCCTCCCATCCAAGCGGGCAGTTGATCCATTCTGGATCGGCCAACTCGGCCAGCCCGGCGAGTTCGGCGAACTTGGCTTCCCTTAATCCTGGCCTCACGCTCCTGTAGCGAACTGCGGCCGGCTGGTCGCTCGCGGTGTGCGGCACCCGAACAGCGGTTACCACACAAACCTCGTGCTGGACTTCTTGGAAGACCCGAGTCGGGACATCAGGCCGAAACCCTTCGGGCGACAGGTCCAATACCCAGATGTCCGAGCACTGCTCGCGCAGCCACCGGCGCATCTGCTTGAACCCAACCCCCTTCAACCAGGCCGAGCTGGTTACGAAGCAGACCACCCCAGCCGCCTCGGCCTGGTCAGCCGCCGTGCGATCTTCGGCCACCGCACCTGGTTTCGGGGAGTTCTCCAGCACCTTCCACGCTGCCCAGCGCCAGAAGTACACCAACAGGTTGGCCAGATTCTGAGCATGAGCACCGACGTTCTGATCGGAGCCAGGACGCCAGTCGTTCATCAATGCCGAGGCGACCCAACCCCCTTCGCTTCGGGGTACCGATCGACGATACGGAGGGTTCCCGATGGCTACAACTACCGGGGTTTCGGTCTTGACCTGATTGGCCATGCGGCGCTGCGCCGTGATCGCCTGCAAGGTGGGCAGAGCAAGAATTTCGCTTGCTTGATAGGGGTCATCCAAGGTGTCAGCCAATAGCACCGTTGGGGCACCGGACGCGGCATGGCGAGCGTACGCAGCGGCAGTACGGAACTGCGCCACTGAGAATGGGCCAGCTTGGATCTCAAATCCGTAAAGCCGGTCTGCTGCCGCCTCTAGCACGGCTGGAGTCATTGCAACCCCATCCCGATCGGCCACACTGCGCGCAATTCGGTCGATAATCGCCAACAAGAAGGTGCCGGTTCCAGTTGCTGGATCAACCACCGTTACTGTTGGATCGGCGAGACCCCGGTACTTGCCCAAGTGCTCTTGCAGGACAACGTCAGCAAACTGGACCATGTACTCCACTAGAGGTGCGGGGGTGTAGTACGAACCAGACTTCTTCCTAATTTCTGGGTCGTACGTGGCAAGGAAGTTCTCGTAGAAATAGAGCCAATCGCCCGCGTCGACCAGAAGAGTTACATCTGTGACCGCGAGCACACCGACGACCGCTTCTACTCCAACCCTTGTCTCATTGAGCACCTGCGGATGACACAGATTGCTAAGGGCCTCACTCAATAGAGGTTCTTCTTGTCGCGTCTGCCAGTGGGAGTGGAGCGTCTCGACAGCAGCGTTCACATCAGCTACGACGTCTCCGGTGTAGGCAGCTCCGTGGGCTCTTGCTGCAACCAACGCAAACGTCACGGTCTGCGCGTAGGCGTCAGCAAACTCATCATCGTGGAGGTTGGGAAAGAGGAGTTTTCGCCATGACTCAGCCAATCCACGCAAGACGCGTCCGCTGGGGCCAGCGAGCGCGCTACGAGTGTGATCCCGTAGGAGTTGGCACGCTCGAGCCAACCCATTTGCTAGCTCACCAGTACTCCCAGGCGGAATAGGGTCGTGGGCCACAAACGCTGAGAGCAACCTGACCAGGCCCTGAGGGTCAGACGCTCCATCTACTTCATCGCCCAAGTCCCATAGCGTCCACTCCTCCCCATCGCTATAGAGGACATTGGGGAGTTGGGATAGTTCAGCCCACTGTTCCGCATTCCTGCCCTGATACTTAGTGAGATCGGCTCCTGTGCCAGGTGCCTTGAGTTCGATCCAACCGACAGTTCGCCCAAGGGCATCGACGACAGTGAAATCAGGAATGGCACCAATCCCCGGTGCCGGACTCTCCCCCGAACATGTCACAGGCCTGCCAAGCGCCTCCGTAATCCCCTCAATCAGACGCTGCGCCGGCCCTCGTAGGTGATCCTCTACGCTTCGACCACCAGAGTGCGCCTTGGCCTCCCGCCGAACCCGCCTCTCGAAGTCCTTGAGCAGCCGATCAGCAATAATTGCCGGGTCTGATCGAATCACCTGCGATCTGCCCCCATGAAAGCCTCCGAATGCCAATTCACCGCTGGGCAGACTATCCGGATCTCTCCAATGTTTGAAGACAGAGCTTCAGTCCAACGGCCATATTGCAGGTTCTTCAAGGTCTTCACCTCCGCTTTACGACTTTGCACAGCGTCTGGTCCAAAGGCAGAATGTAACACACATATGCAAGAACATGAGGTAGCCGCCTTTACCAGAGGATTGAATGCAAAGCTGGCTACTAGATCTAGACATGTATGCTCGTTTTTAGGTGCTGGTGCATCTATGGCATATGGCT
This sequence comes from Acidimicrobiia bacterium, assembly GCA_022822905.1. Lineage (GTDB taxonomy): Bacteria > Actinomycetota > Acidimicrobiia > Acidimicrobiales > Bin134 > Poriferisocius. The sequence goes on from JAJDYE010000023.1 coordinate 13,439, forward strand.
TACCGGGTTTGACGAGCCTTGAAGAACTAGTTCTTAAGGAACTTCCCTCTGATAAGCGACCCGCCTTCGAGCGCTTGCGTAGTGAAGATCGCAACTTGGAACACATCTTAAGCCGCCTGCGACGTATCACCGCTCTGCTGCAAGACGAAGAAGATCGTGTCGATGGACTTACTGGTAGAGAAGCGCGTGATCTAGATCAAACAATTTGTGATTTGATCGTGAAGGCTCTCGACATAACTAATTCAGATCTCTCCCCAATGTTAAATTTTGCAGCCTGGTCCCTTGGGGCAGATTACCACCTGCCGGTTGAAATATTCACGGTGAACTATGACTTGGCTATCGAGACAGCCTTGGAAAAGCTTGGGGTGCCCTATTTTGATGGATTCATTGGATCCCTGTGCGCCCGTTTTCGCACTGAGTTGGTGGAAGCAGGTCCTATGGATACTGATGATTGGCTACCTTCTTTCTTGGTAAGGCTGTGGAAACTACATGGCTCTGTCAACTGGAGTTGGGACAACGAATCTCGTGCCGAAGTGGTTCGAGGGGGAACTCAGATTCGTGACAACTCTCTAGCTGCTATCTACCCTTCAGATTCAAAATATGACGAATCGCGACGAGTGCCGTTTGTCGTACTTCAAGATCGATTCCGTAGAGCTCTACACCAACCTGAAACTCTTATGCTGATTAGTGGATACTCATTCAGAGATGAGCATTTAAACGAGATGATTTTCGATGCAGCCCGGCGACGACCACGTTCAGAGTTTATAGCATTTTGTTTCGACGTAATCCCTGAGTCTCTGTCCCGCGAAGCCTCTTTGATACCGAATCTACAAGTTGTAGCACAAAGTGAAGCGATACTTGGAGGGAGACGAGGTCCTTGGAAAGTGCCAGAAGAATCTGAACTGCCAACAGACATATGGAATGAAGATGGGTTCACACTTGGTGACTTTGCAATGCTCTCTAGCTTTCTCGCTAAGAGTTCACCACCGCAAATTGAGGTTGAAACTCGTCTAGCTGAACTCTTAGTCGAGGCTACAAGTGCCTGATGCCGACCCGACACATATTGGCCATGTAAAGCATGTGCTGGGATCACAAGTCACCGTTGTTCTTGATGACGATCTTGCTGGCGCGGATCCGATTTACCGTGGGCGGATCCAAAGGATAGGACAAATTGGATCAATTGTGCGCCTACCTCAGGGACCAGTTGATCTAATCGCTCAAGTTACATTACTTGGAATATCTGAACTCACTGAGGTACAAGAACCAGCGGAAGTAATTCAGACCGGTGATCGATGGCTACAGGTACAGCTTCTTGGAGAAATTGATCGATCGACACGTCAATTCCAACGGGGTGTCGGGTCATATCCTGGTCTTGAAGATCCCATCCACTTTGCCACCGTTGAAGACCTTGCAGATGTCTATCCAGCTAATGACGATGCTCGCCTCGAGATCGGGCGCCTAGCAGCAGCTGAAGAATTGCCCGTATCTCTCGATGCGGGTCGCTTGGTGCTTCGCCACAGCGCCGTAGTCGGATCAACTGGTTCAGGTAAGACGACCACCGTCGCTGCCATCCTTCAGCGCTTTGCACGTGATGGCTGGCCAGCAGCGAATATTGTTGTTATTGATCCGCACGGAGAGTATTCCGAAGCACTCGGAGAGGATGCTGCCCTCAGATCCGTACTCGGCGCAGAGGAAGACCGTCTACAGGTTCCCTACTGGGCACTACCTTCTGACAGCATCCTGACTGTGTTCGCTGGATCTGTGGGTAACAACACTACGCGGGATCGGGTTCGTGAGCTAGTAGCCGATGGTCGGCGAACATTCGCAAACCAAGCTGAATGGCTCTCATTGGATCCGGCGGCAATTACCGCAGATACCCCAATTCCGTTTGACATTCGCGACGTTTGGTACAGGTTGGACTGGGAGAATAACGAGACAAGGCAAGTCAAGTCGGAAGCATCAAGTTCTTGCGTTGAAGAACCCGGTAGCGCCAGATCTCTAACTCCGGCCCAGTTTGCCCCATATAGTCAAGGTAGTGCTGCGCCATTCAAGGGACCTGACCATGGCAAGTACGGCCGAACCCCTGAGCTTCTTCGCCTCGGATTGAGCGATCCGCGACTGGCCTTTTTTCGAGAACCATTGAGTGAACCCAGCGATGACGATCCCCTTCTCAAGGTCTTGTCGTCATGGCTGGGAGGGCACCAACCGGTATCTGTCTTGGACTTCAGTGGAGTTCCATCCAGTGCTAGCGAGCTAGCTATAGGCGTGGTCATGGATTTGTTGTTCGAAGTCGCTGTACGCTCGGACCTCCTTCCAGGGGGAGTCGGTCGGAATCGTCCAATCCTCGTCGTTTTGGAAGAAGCTCATAGGTATCTAAGCGACGCTGCCGCATCAATCGCCCGCAACGCCGCCAACCGCATCGCCCGCGAGGGTAGGAAGTATGGAGTCGGCCTAATGCTCATTACGCAACGGCCATCAGAGCTACCTGATACTGCGCTGGCTCAATGCGGCACACTAATAGCGTTGCGGCTTACCAATTCTGGGGACCAGTCAAAGATCAGCGCCGCACTGCCAGACAGCGTTTCGGGTCTCGCTGAAGTCCTACCATCCCTTCGAACGGGAGAGGCAGTCATTACCGGCGAGTCTTTGATAATCCCCTCACGGGCTCTCATCAATAGACCTTCACCCCTGCCCGCTGCCAATGACCCCTCACTGAATTCTTGGCGTGAAGCACCTACAGAACCGGAGCTAGCCCCAGCACTCGCTGCCTGGCGAAGAATCTATGATGGTGACCAATGATCGAGTGGATACCTGTTGACGGCTCAGAACGGATAGTCGCCGAGGCATACTACGCAGAGGCAGAGACCATCCTTGTCCGCTTTCCTGACGGCGTCGAATAGGCCTATTCAGATTGCTCGCCACATGTGTGGGAAGAGTTCACGGCACCTGGCCAATCCCGCGGCCAGTACATTGCGAATGTACTGAACCACAAACCCCATGGTCGCTGGGACGGATAGAATCATGCCTCCCAACTCGGATACCTCAAAGGGTTGCGTCTTCTATTAACGACGTAATCAGTGCAATGCAGGTCTGACCGCTCTTGTCTAGATGGGCGTTAGCCAAAAGGATGCTTCCGCGTGACCTCAAAGTCAGGTCCTGCCACACATCTCGACGGCTTGCTAGGCCATCAAGCAGCAAGGAAGTTTCTGCAGTTGCTTCGAGTGCTCCGATGTACTCCCTCGGCACCCCAGCGTGCCCAACTACTACCCACCGTTCTGGCGCTCTTTGAAATCGAAGAAGCATGCAGGTACGCCCTCCGACCTCTGCCAGCCTCACTGCGGCAGCGGAAAGAGATACATCGGCGTGGTTTGCGATCAACCTAAGAAGACTTAGGTTGTAGCTGTTTCGATTGGCGAATCGCTGCATCCAGTCGCGAGGCATGAGTAGGGACGCTGCTATCCAGTCACACAGCATCTCCAGGGCATCGTGGTCGAGTCCTTGCGTTCGTCGTGCCACAGTTTGGTCTTGCGCGACGAGAACATGCGCTATCTCGTGAGCCAGTGTGAACCTCATGCGAGCTGCTGGCCGATCTGCCCGCAACTCAATCTTTGGCCTGCCGTCGATCCAAGTAGTGCGGCCGTCTTCGACTAGTTCCGTAAGGAGTATTTCGGTGACACCCAACGACTCTGCAAGCTTCTGCAAGTCCACTGGGACCTCGGCCCCACGACTTACCATTTGGGCCAGTTTCTCCGCCAGCCCTTTCTGGATTCGGCGCTCAGCCACGGTGGAAGTCGATCCAAGCAGCCGGATCGTTAAACGACAGTCGCCTGGTGCCGCTCTTGGCCAACTCGGCGGCGGCCCGCTGCTGAAGTTCTACGACTTGGCGTCCGTCCCATTCTTGGATTTCTGCGGCAGTAGCTAGTGCTGACATCGACCGCGACGACAAGCTTGGTGGATTCCCACCGGGCATCAGTACGGCAGATGGCAACTCAAGGGCAGCCACGAGCGCCTGAAGCTCGTCGAGGCTGGCATGGGCAACCGCCTGGGGTGAGGAGACTATCTCGTATATCCGCCGTTGGGTCAGCCTTGAGACGGCAGCTACTTCTACTTTCTCAGACCCTTCTAGCTGCTCGTAGGCCAATCGAATCGCAGCTTGGGTTGGCTCCCACAAGTGCCGCCTGCTGCTCCTCAGCCTCCGGTGGTCCTCCAGCTGCGCCTTTCGCTTCACGAAATAAGTTGTCCACGATTCTCGGATGTCGTCATGGAATCGCCACTGAGCAATCTCGAGGTCCGCGCTAGTTCCTTCAACAAGCCGGGATACTTGGCGTCCCTCACGAATAAACATAAGGACAGGCATCCGAAGGCGCTCTGCCCATGCCAGCTCTTTTCCTGCACCCCATGACGCGAAATCGCCGATTGCAATGACGACGTCCGATTCGATCACCTTGGCGAAGTCTGCGTCGTGAATCTCAGGAGGCGTCAAATGGCTGTGATCCTTCGGATGGGTATGCAACACCGGCTGGTGAACGACTACATCAGCCTGGGAGCAGAAACCAGCTACCAGTCCGCTCACCAACTCTACGATCGTGATCTGGTCTTCGTTGAGTGAAGTAAGCCCACTCGCCAAGTAGGCAGCTACCGGATCGTCAGATGGAGCATCGAAACTCAGGGCCTGTTGCTCAGACATCTTCTAGGGGTCCTATCCGATCTTGAATCCATCCGGTGAGGTCCTCCAAGGAAAGGCTGCCGGAAGCGACCTGAACGACGGTCTTGAAGGCTTCGTCGGCAGGTGAAAGGTCTAGGTCATACCCATTCGCGTTCAAGAACTGAAGGGTCGCCAGTACGGATATGCGTTTGTTACCGTCGATGAATGCATGGTTTCGAGCGATCCCATACAACAAGGAGGCAGCCTTGGCCTCAATACTCGGATAGAACTCCTCGCCTCCAAAGCTCGCGCCTGGGCGGGCTATCGCAGAATCGGCAAGGCCAAGATCAGTTACCCGCATAAGCGCGTCTACCTCGAGCCCAAGCACCTTGCACGCAATGGCAAGGACTTCATCAAGCTCGAGGTAGACCATGTCAGCCGTCTGCCAACAAGCTCAGTAGCTCTTGGTGACGCTCCATATTCCGCTTCAGCATCTTCTGAAACTCAGGGTCGTTACGACGCTGCTCAACGAGCTCAGTCAGTGCCTCGCGGATGACGTTGCTCACGGTGGTCTCTTCGACCTCCGCAATAGTCCTCACCTTGTCAGCGAGGTCCTCTTCCATTCGGAGCGTCATGCTCTTGGTGTCCCCTTGCAGTGCCATGACTTCCTCCTGTAGTCGTGGACAATTCAGAGTATAGGTACCTAGATTTCTGTATGCAAGGTATCTAGATGCCTCTCTTACGTACCCTGCAAAGCGAGAGGATCAGTTGGACTTGGCGTGGAGGCCGCCGTCTACCAACACGACGGCGCCGTTGATGAATGAAGCGGCGGGCAGCACCAGCGAGAGAGTGACCTGGGCTACCTCTTCGGGATCTCCGTAGCGGCGAGCGGGCACCCGGCGGCGAGCGTATTTTTGTTTGTCCTCCTCGGGGATGTCGCCGGTCATTGCGGTGCGGATCGGGCCAGGGCAGATCGCGTTGGCGGTCACCCCCCACTGGCCCAGCTCCACGGCCAGCGCCCGAGTGAGGCCCACCACACCGTGCTTGCTCACCGTGTATGGAGATGTGTTAGGGGTGGCCATCACTCCCTCGGTGGAAGCCACATTCACTATGCGGCCGTCACCGTTGCGCTTCAGGTCGTCAAGGCAGGCCCGCACCAGGCGCATCTGTGCGGTGAGGTTCACCTCCATTGTAGCGGCCCACACATCCTCGTAGTCGGGGGCCTCCACCGGCCCGCCGGCAACCATGCCTGCGTTGTTGATCAGGATATCGATCGGGCCCAATTCGGCCTGAACTCGCGCAACCGCTTGATCTATGGCCTCGGGATCAGCCAAGTCGCAGGCCATCGCCAGGGCAGTACCGCCTGCTTCGACGATCGCAGCCACCGTCTCCTCTACCCCGGAGCGATTGACATCCAGGGCGGCCACCTTGGCCCCCTCGTCGGCCAGAAGCCACGCAGTAGCCCGGCCCATGCCCGAGGCCGCACCGGTGACCACCGCCACCCGACCGGCCACCGACCGGTCCAACTTGCTGAGGCGAGTCATCAGCCCCGGTGGGCGCTCTCGTGATCCAACAGCCAGGCCTTCACATCGGGGCGTCCTCCGTACTCCCCCACCGACCCGTCGCTGCGAACAACTCGATGGCAGGGCACCACCAAGGGGATCGGGTTGCTCGACATGGCCGTCCCCACCGCTCGGGCCGCACCAGGAGAGCCGGCCATAAAGGCCAACTCACCGTAGGAAACCGTCGTGCCGTAATCAACGGTCATCAGCGTGTCGAGCACCCGGCGATAGAACCCGTGGCTCAGGTGCCAGTCCAAAGCCAGCTCGAACTGGTGTCGACGGCCTTCGAAGTACTCACCGAGCTGGGCGAAGGGCTCGTCCAGCCAAGCAAGGTTGCCCTCGCCCATCGAACCGGGCAGTTCGGCCAGCTCGGCCATCATGTCTGCCCTTTCCTCCATGTAGCCGAATCCGACCCTCACCAGCCCTTTCGAAGTAGCGGCAACATTCAGAGGTCCGATTGGAGTGTCCAGCGACCCCAAGGCCACACCGAGGTCATCGACCTCCGGTGTTACAGAATCGGAGCGAGTCAGCAGCGCAGTTGGAGACATGGCACTGACCGTAGCGGAAGACCAGACTGACGCGGTGGAGTCATCGGATAGCAAGAATCGGCAGTCATGAGCACGCAGGAGTCATCGAGCACCGATATCGCGGGAATCGATGTAGCGCCGGTCACTGCCTGGCTAACCGGCAACATCGCCGACAGCGAGCCGCCGTTCACCTTCGACCTGATTGCTGCCGGCGGGTCGAACCTCACCTTTCGACTGACTGATTCCGGAGGCCGACAGTGGGCGCTGCGGCGACCCCCAGTTGGATCGGCGCTGGCCACTGCCCACGACATGGGACGCGAGTGGCGCATCATGGCCGCTCTGGGCGAGGCAAGCAACGTGCCGGTGCCCGAGATGGTGGCCTTCTGCGACGACCGCACGGTGAACGGGGCCGACTTCTACGTGATGAGCTTCGTGGAAGGGCGCATACTGAGGGACCAGGACTCGGCCGCCGACATGACCCCGGAGCAGGCCGAGGTCGCCACCCAGAGCCTGCTCGACGTGCAGATCGCCTTCCACACCCTCGACCTGGACGCGGTGGGGCTGGGCGACCTGGGCCGCCGGGAGGACTATGTGGGCCGCCAGCTCAAGCGCTGGCGCCGCCAGGTGGAGGCCGCCGGGGTGCGAGAGGTGCCACTGCTCATCGAGTTGCACGAGCGGCTGAGTGAGGCCAAACCAGCCGAGACTGCCTCCCCAGCGTTGGCCCACGGTGACTATCGGTTCGACAACACCGTGCTCGACGGCCAGTGGAAGATCGCCGCAGTTTTGGACTGGGAGCTGTGTACCACCGGCAATCCCATCGCCGACTTCGCCTGGTCGCTCCAGTACTGGGCCGATCCCGGCGACGAGATGAGCTTCCTCACCGACCCGCCCACCCTTCAGGACTGCTTCGTCCGCCGCCAGGAGGTGGCCGACCGCTACGCCGCCCAGTCGGGCTTCGACCTGTCCGACCTTCCCTACTACGCAGTGTTCAGCTGGTGGAAGCAGGCCTGCATCGTGGAGGGGGCCTACGCCCGCCGCTTGCAGGGGATGACCGGCGGCATGGGAACCACCGGCCACGTCCACGACATCGCCCGACGAGTGGACGCCATGCTGGCCCACGCCGCCGAAATGGCCACCGGAGTGCTCTAGCCCGCCGAGGTCAGGCTGCGGCCGCCACCAAGGTGGTGAGCAGCACCAGAGTGAGCAGCGACATCGGCACCCCCAACCGGAGATAGTCGGTGAAGCGATAGCGGCCCGGGCCGTACACCATGGTGTTGGTCTGATAGCCGATAGGGGTCAGGAACGAGGCCGAGGCAGCTACTGCCACCCCGAGCGCCAAAGTGCGGGGATCCAAACCGGACTGAGCAGCCGCCTCCAGTGCCACCGGGAACACCAGAGCCACCGCAGCCACGTTGGTGATCAGCTCGGTGAGCAGCATGGTGGCGATCACAATGCCCAGTACCACCCCGGCATCACCCAAAAAGTCGAAGCCGGTGACGATGCCGTCGGCTAGGTCCTCGGCCAAACCAGCCTCGTCCAGTGCCGCGCCCAGGCCGAACGCCGCTCCGATGGTGATGAGCACGCTGAAGTCCACTGCCTCTCTGGCCTCCCGGGGGGTAAGCAACCCGCCGACGACCACCGCTCCCGCCGCGATCAGCGCCGCCTCCAGCACGCTCAGCACCCCTGCGGCGGGCAGCACCACCAGGGCCACCACCGCAGCCAGCGCCACCGGCGCCCGCCGGCTGGCCCTCGGCGGCGACCCGCCCAACCGGGACACCAACAGAAAGTCGTTCTGGTTGCGCCACCGCTCGTCGAAACCATCGGCGGCTAGCACCAGAAGCGTGTCGCCGGTGCGCAGCCGCACCTGGCCGAACTTGGCCTCCACCGGAGCACCCGAGCGGTGGATGCCCACCACCGCAGCCTGGTAGCGGCCCCGGAAACCGGCCTCGGCCAGCGTCCGCCCGCTGAGCGGCGAAGCCGCCCCTACTACTGCCTCAAAGAACGTGTGGTCGTCGGAGTCCACCGCCTCCAGGTGGGGATCCTCGGCCGAGACCAGCCCAGACATGGCCTGGAGGTCCACCACCAGGTCCACCCGACCGGCGAACGTGAGCCGGTCGCCGCCCCGGAGCACGAACGTGGGGGCCACCGGGGCGATCACCGTGCCCTGCCTTTCCACCTCCACCAAGAACACTCCTTGGAGATGGCGCAGTCCCCCAGCCTCCACCGACTGCCCGTCGAACGCCCCTTGGGCAACCACCTCCATCGAAACCAAATAGGAACGGCCCTCGCCCGCCGCCTCGGGATCCCGCCGTTCGGGCAACAGCCAGGGGGCAGCAACAACAATGAGAACGAGTCCGGCACCGGCCAGAGGCAGGCCGAATCGGGCCAGCTCGAACATCTCCAACTCGTCGTAGCCCACCGACTGCAACAGGCCGCCCAGCACCAGGTTGGTACTGGTGCCGATAGCGGTGATCGCCCCGCCCAAAATGGTGGCGTACGACAAGGGAATCAGGAACCGGGAGGCGGCCCGGCCATAGCGCTCTGTCCAGCCCCGCACCGCGGGCACCAGCATGGCCACGATGGGAGTGTTGGCCAAGAACGCCGACGCCGCACTGGCCGGGGTCAGCAGTCGGACCAGCGATACCCGGGTTCGAGACCCGCGGTCCAGCATTCGGGCCACCAATGGTTGCAAGGCGTTGGTCTTGGTCACTGCGCCGGCCACCACATACAGCGCCCCGATGGTGATGGGAGCGGGGTTGGCGAACCCGCGGAAGGCCTGGTCGGCGTCGATCACCCGCAACAAGAACAACCCACCGGTGGCACCCAGCACTCCAGCGGCAGGCGAAAGCCGGTTGCTGATGAGCCCCGCGCCCATCACCGCCAACACCGCGATCGTGAGCACCGCGTCACCATCCATCCTGAGTGATGCTATGAGCAGAAACCCGGGATTCCCGCCTGCTTTGTGGTCGATTGGCGGCTTGATGGCTTAAACACGGCCATCCTGCGATATGAAATACCTCCGTGGCTTCTAACTTGATCCAACCCCATGGCGGCGAGCTGACCGATCTGATGGTCGACAACGCCACCGCCGAGGAACTCAAAGCGGAATCGCGCGACCTTCCGTCGTGTACCCTCCAGCCCCGCCACCTGTGCGACTTGGAGCTGCTGCTGAACGGCGGCTTCTCGCCTCTGCGGGGCTTCATGGGCCAAGCCGACTACGAGCAGGTGTGCTCCGACATGCGGCTGGCCGACGGCACGCTTTGGCCCATGCCCATCACCCTGGACGTGGACGGCGACACCGCCGAGGCTGCTCAGGCCGCCGGCCGGCTGGCGCTGCGGGACATAGAAGGGGTCATGCTGGCCGTGCTCACCGTGGACGACGTGTGGCAGCCCGATACCGCGGCTGAGGCCGAGTCGGTATTCGACAGCTTGGACCCCGACCACCCCGGCGTGGGCCACCTGCTTCACAACACCGCTCGGTTCTACATGGGCGGGTCGGTACAGGGCCTGCAACTCCCGGTCCACTACGACTTCACCGAGCTGCGGCGCACCCCGGCCCAGCTGCGGGCGGAATTCGAAGCGGCGGGCTGGAGCCGGGTGGTGGCCTTCCAAACCCGCAACCCGATGCACCGGGCCCACGTGGAGCTCACCCGAAGGGCGGCGGTGGAGGCCGAAGCCAACCTGCTGATCCACCCGGTGGTGGGCATGACCAAGCCCGGCGATGTGGACCACTACACCCGGGGCCGGGTGTACCAGCACATCATCAAGCGCTACCCGGAGAACTCGGCCATGCTGGCCATGCTGCCGCTGGCCATGCGCATGGGCGGACCCCGGGAGGCGGTGTGGCACGCCATCATCCGCAAGAACCACGGCGTGTCCCACTTCATCGTGGGCCGAGACCACGCCGGGCCGGGCTCCGACGCCTCCGGCAACCCCTTCTACGGCCCCTACGACGCCCAAGACATGTTGCAGGACTACACCGACGAGCTGGGCGTGACCATGGTGCCGTTCAAGATGATGGTGTACGTCCCCGACAGCGACAGCTACCACCCGGTAGACGAGGTGGACGAGGGCACGGCCACGCTCAGCATCAGCGGCACCGAGCTGCGGGACCGGCTGGCATCGGGCGACGACATCCCCGAGTGGTTCAGCTACCCGGAGGTGGTGTCCGAGCTGCGCCGCACTCATCCCCAGAAGTCCAAGCAGGGCTTTACCGTGTTCTTCACCGGTCTGAGCGGCTCGGGCAAATCCACCATCGCCAACGCGCTCATGTCCAAGCTCCTGGAGCGGGGCGGCCGGCCGGTGACCCTGCTGGACGGCGATGTGGTGCGCACCAACCTGTCGTCGGAGCTGGGGTTCTCCAAGGAGCACCGCGACATCAACATCACCCGCATCGGCTATGTGGCCTCGGAGATCACCAAGCACGGCGGCATCGCCATCTGCGCGCCGATCGCCCCCTATGCCGGACCCAGGTACAAGAACCGGGAGGCCATCTCGGCCAACGGCGGCTACGTGCTGGTGTATGTGTCCACCCCGCTGGAAGTGTGCGAGGAGCGGGATCGCAAGGGGCTGTATGCCAAGGCTCGGGCCGGGATCATCAAGGAGTTCACCGGCATCTCCGACCCCTACGAGGAGCCGGCTGACGCCGACGTCGTTCTGCCCACCGTGGATCAGACGCCCGATGAAGCAGCCCAGGTCATCATCGACCACCTGGTGGCCGAGGGGTATCTGGAATAGATCGGCCACACAAGTGTCGCGGGCCGATGATCTACAACGAATTGCCGACGCGCTGGCCGCGGCCGACGAAGTGCTCAAGCGTTTCACCCCCGGGGAAATCGAATCGGAGCTCAAAGACGGGGGCGACCCGCTGACCGCAGCCGATACCGCGGTCAACGAAGCGCTGGCCGCGGCACTGCGAGGCGGTGACGAGGGCTGGCTTTCGGAGGAGACCACCGACGCCGCCAGCCGGCTGGACCGGCGCAGGGTGTGGGTGGTGGATCCAATCGACGGCACCCGGGAGTTCATCGACGGAATCCCTGAGTGGTGCGTCTCGGTGGGACTGGTGGAAGACGGGGTGCCGGTGGCCGGCGGCGTTCTGAGCCCGCCCAATGGGCACCTGATCATCGGGTCGAACGAGACCGGAGTGGAGTGCAACGGCCAGCCCGCGGGCACCACGGGGACCACCGATATCCGGGGCGCGCTGGTGCTGGCCTCGCGCAGCGAGATGAAGCGGGGCGAGTGGGAGCGCTTTTTCTCCACGCCGATCGCGGTCCGCAATATGGGCTCGGTGGCCTACAAGCTCAGCCTGGTGGGCGCCGGACTGGCCGACGCCACCTGGACGCTGGTCCCCAAGAACGAGTGGGACGTGGCCGGCGGGGCCGCGCTGGTGAGAACCGGCGGCGGTCAGGTGTTCGGGACCGACGGTACCGACGTGGTGTTCAACCGCCCCGACCCGCTGATGGATGGCTTCATCGCGGTCGCCCCCGGCCTTCGCGACCAGGTAATGGACTTGCTCGACATCTCTCCCCAACCGTGAACGACCATCAACTGGCTGCTTGGCTGGCTTCGGAAGCGGGCAAGCTCCTGGTCGATTTGCGAGAAGAGCTGGGCGGCCAGCGGCTGGCCCCGTTCGCCGTCGGGTCCCGAGGCGATGCCGCTGGCCACGACTTCATCGCCAATGCCCTCCACCAGCACCGCCCAGAAGACATGGTGCTGTCTGAAGAGTCGATGGACGACCGCCGGCGGCTCGAGCACAGCCGAGTGTGGATCGTGGATCCACTCGACGGCACCCGGGAGTTCTCCATCCCCGGCCGCACCGACTGGGCTGTCCACGTGGCCCTGGTTGCCGACGGCGTACCCGTGGCCGCGGCGGTGTCCCTCCCGGCCCAGGGCATCACCCTGGCCACCGAGCCGAGCTCTCCCACCCCTGTGGCGGCCAACCCTCCCCGAGTCATCACTAGCAGGAGCCGGCCCGGTCGACTGGCCCGCCACATCGCCGACAACCTCGGGGCCACCATCATCCAGTTGGGCTCGGCAGGGGCCAAGGCCGCGGCGGTGATCCGCGGCGAAGCCGAGGTGTACGCCCATGCCTCCGGGCTGCACGAGTGGGACCTGTGCGCGCCCGCCGCGGTGGCCGCGGCCGCGGGGCTGCATGTCTCCCACCTCAACGGAGCCGAGCTGCGGTTCAACCAATCCGACACCTACGTATCTGATTTCGTGATCTGCCACCCGAATCTCGCCGCGGCCGTGATCGCCCGGTGACGCTCACTGTCTTCTGCCCGTAGATTGGGAGCCGCAGTGAGACTGGTGATCGCACGATGTTCGGTGGACTACGACGGCCGGTTGGCCGCTCACCTGCCCGAGGCAGTGCGGCTCATCATGATCAAGGCCGACGGCTGTGTGGCCATCCACGCTGACGGCGGCGCCTACAAGCCGCTGAACTGGATGAACGCCCCCAACCGACTGTCGGAGGAAGACGGCGTTTGGACGGTGGTGAACCCGGCCGGCGAAAAGCTGACCATCACCATCCACGAGCTGATCTCCGACACCGACCACGAATTGGGCCACGACCCCGGACTCGACAAAGACGGCGTGGAAGCCCACCTCCAAGAGCTGCTGGCCGCATCCCCCGAGATGCTGGGAAAAGGCTTCCGGCTGGTGCGGCGGGAATATCCCACCGACATCGGCCCGGTGGACTTGCTGTGCCGAGATGACGACGGGAACGCCATTGCCGTAGAGATCAAACGGCGCGGGGAGATCGCCGGAGTCGAACAGCTCACCCGCTATCTCCAGTTCTTGAACCAAGATCCAGCGCTGGCCCCGGTTCGGGGCGTGCTCGCCGCACAGGTCGTCCGCCCCCAGGCCCGGGCTCTGGGCACCGACCGAGGCATCGAGTGCGTGGAGATCGACTACGACCTGCTCCGGGGCATCGAACCCGACCAGGCCAAGCTGTTCTGAGGCCGCCCGTGCTCGCTCTCAGGCCCGCCCCTGATCGGAATGTCGATCCCACTACGATCCCGTAATCCCCATGGATCGCCATCCTCCCCTCCGCCTGCGCCGACCTCCCCGTCCTCCCTGGGTCTGGGCCCTCATGTTCGCCCCGGTGGTGCTGCTGGTCATCTGGCTGGTGTCTTGGCTGGTGGACTCGTCCAGCAACGACGACAAAACGCCCCGGGGGCTGAAAATCGAGAGTCCAATCCTGCCCGACGTCAGCATCGACATCGGCTTGCTGGGCCAGCAGGACGTGACCGAAGTGGTTGTGGAGCTGGCCGAGCGATTCCAGCAGACCCCGGTGGAGATCGTCACCCCCAGCCGGGTCGTCTCTTTCACCGCTGAAGAGATCGGTCTGGGGGTCGACGTGGAAGGCACGGTGGCGGCGATCATGAAGCTGGACAGCGGAACGAGCAACCCTGTCGGGTGGACCGCCTCGTTCTTTGAGACCTCCCGATCAGAGCTGCTTCTCACCCTGTCGGCAGATGCCCTTCAGATTGCCAACCTGGAAGCCGACCTGCGGAAAGAGCCGGTAAACCCCACCATCACCAACGAAAACGGGACCTTCCTGGCGGTCCCGGGCATTGCCGGCGAAATCGTCGACTTGAATCCGTCGCTCCCCCTCTTGCTCGAGGCCGCACGCCGTGGCCATGACCCCTTGAGAGCCGAGGCCGATGCGCTCCTAGTCCCTCCCGAGTTCGACGACGACCCGGTGACCATTGCCGCCGACTGGATCAACCGGCGCACCTCCCAGGGGATCTTGGTGACGGTCCAGGAAGTCACCAAGAGAGTGCAGCCGGCCCAGCTTCGATCATGGCTGACCCTTCAAAACAACGGCGACCAGTGGGCCTACGACATCAACCGGCAGCAGGTGGAAGACGATCTGGCCGAGCTCTTCGTGGAGGTGGCCACGGTGGCCTCGGAACCGGTGCTCACGATCATCGACGATGTTCCGGTGCTGGTCAGCGAGGTTCCTGCTCTCATCTGCTGTGAGGAAAACTCGGCCCGCACCGTGTTGCTGTCCCTCGATACGGGCCAGCCCGCCGTGGAGTTGGAGTTGCGGGAATCGAGCAAGATCAACGACCAGAGCTGGCTGATCGAGCGAGGCATCGTGGAGCTGACCGGTCGGTTCACCACGTACTACACGCCGGGCCAAGATCGGGTCTCCAACATCCACCGCATCGCCGACCTGATCCAAGGGGCGGTGGTCTATCCGGGCGAGACGTTCTCGGTCAACGACTACGTGGGGGAACGCACCGAGGAGAAGGGGTTCGTGGACGCCGGCGTGATCTACGACGGGATTTACACCACAGATGTGGGGGGGGGTATCTCCCAGTTCATCACCACCCTGTTCACCGCCACCTTCAACGCCGGGATGGAGTTTCCCGAGTATCAGGCGCACAGCATCGACATCCGGCGCTATCGAGAAGGGGTTGACGCCACCATCTCCTGGCCCAAGCCCGACTTCAAGTTCTACAACCCCCACCCCTACGCCGTGCTGCTGTGGCCCACTACGACCGCCGGCAGCGTCACCGTCAGCGTGTACTCCACTGCGTATGCCGAGGTGGAGTGGACAGCCCGGTATGACACGCCGCGTAGGTTCTGCACGGTGCGGACCACCGAGCGCAGCCGCTCCTATGCCGACGGCACCGTGCTGCGCGACTCGGTGACCGCGTTGTACCAGCCCCGAGAGGGCATCAACTGCGGCGGGACTTGCACCTCCTCGGTGCTGCCGCTGGATGCCGATGGCGACGGGGTAGCGGAGCTGGACGACCGGGGTCTGCCCGTGGCTTGCATCCTTCCCCGGAATTGCATCGGGGACCACGCGCCGGTGGATGTCAACGAAGACCTCAGGCCTGATCTCTGTTCCATTCCACCGGCCACAGAAGAGGAGGGCGAGCCCGGAGAGGCCGACGCACAAGAACCGGCAACCGAGGATGCCCCTGTCCAAGACCCCGATGCACCGCCGGGTCAGCGCCAAGCATTGGACCCAGAGCAGGCGCCCGAGCAGAGCACATGACCGGTGGTGACTCAGGACAGGATCAGAGCGCATGATCCGTTTGAGCCGATGAACGACGTTTGGGACGCGGCGATCATCGGGGCCGGACCGTCGGGCTGCGCCGCGGCCATCACCCTGGCCCGGGCCGGCCAGCGGGTGGTGGTGGTGGACCGGGCCCGCTTCCCCCGCCCCAAGGCCTGCGGCGACGGCCTCACCGCCGGGGCGTTGCGGCTCTTGGAGGGCTTGGGACTGGACCCAACCCCGATCTCGTCGTGGATGCCGGTGGAAGACGTCTGCATCCGATCGCCCTCAGGCCGCACCGTCGAGTTCCCGTTGCCGCGCAAGGGCGGCCAATTCGCAGCAGTCGTCCCTCGGGCGGAATTGGACAACGCGCTGGTAGAGCAGGCCAAGGGCGAGGGCGCCGTGCTGATGGAGGGCGCCGCCTGCCAGGGGGTTTCCGAGGATGTCGGCCAAGTGGCGCTGGAGGTGGAGGGCCACGGAACAGTGACGGCCCGATTCGCCATCGCCGCCGACGGAATGTGGTCGCCCACCCGCAAGTACCTGGACCTGGCCGCCGACGGCTACCGGGGAGATTGGCACGCGTTCCGCCAGTACTGGTCGGGAGTGGCCACTCCGGCCAGCCGGGCCTTGTGGGTGTGGTTCGAGGAGGAGATTCTGCCCGGTTATGTCTGGTCGTTTCCCCTGCCCGACGGTCGGGCCAACGTGGGATTCGGCGTGCGCCGCGGCGGGCCAGTGGCGGTGGGCGACATGGGCAAGCTGTGGCGGGAGCTGCTGGAACGGGACCACATCCGAGCCGTTCTGGGCCATAGCGCTCAGCCGGAGACCTCCCACCGGGCCTGGCCCATTCCCGCCCGCATCGACAAGATCCCGCTGACCGCCCGGCGAACCATGTTCACCGGCGACGCCGCGGCGGCAACCGACCCGATGAGCGGCGAGGGCATCGCCCAGGCCTTGCTCACCGGCATCGGCGCGGCCAATGCCGTGCTAGCGGGCGGCGGTGAAGCCGCCCAGGTTATGGCCGCCTACCGCCGATTCGTTCGCCGAGAGCTGTTCGCCGACCACCGCATGGCCCGTCGCCTCGGCCGGGTTTTGGCCACCCGCCCCGGTGCCCGCGGGGCCGTGCGCATTGCCGGGCTCACCCCCTGGACCCGGCGAAACTTCGCCCGCTGGCTCTTCGAGGACTACCCCCGGTCCATCATCACCACCCCCCGCCGCTGGTTCCGCAAACCCCTCACCACCCCCGGCGCTTACCGCTGAGGGCTTCAACCGCCGTAACCTTCCAACCATGGCATTGAGTTTTGACAACCGGGTGGCGATCGTCACCGGGGCTGGAGGGGGCCTGGGGCGCCTTTATGCCCTGGAGTTGGCCCGGCGAGGGGCCCGGCTGGTGGTGAACGACTTGGGCGGGGCGGCCGACGGCACCGGGGCCAGCGAAGGACCGGCCCAGTTGGTGGCCAACGAGATTAACGATGGCGGCGGCGAGGCGGTGGCCGACACCAACTCGGTGGCCACCACCGAGGGCGGGGAGGCCATCACCGCCACTGCGGTGGAGGCGTTCGGGCGGGTGGACGTGGTTGTCAACAACGCCGGAATCCTGCGGGACAAGACCTTCCACAAGCTGGAAGACGATCAGCTCCACCCGGTGCTCGCTGTCCACCTCCGGGGGGCGTTCAACGTCACCCGTCCGGCCTTCGTCCAGATGCGCGAGCAGGGCTATGGCCGCATCGTGTGCGCCACCTCCAACGCCGGAGTGCTGGGCAACTTCGGCCAGTCCAACTACAGCGCGGCCAAGATGGGCCTCGTGGGGCTCACCAACACGCTGGCCCTGGAGGGGGCCAAGTACAACATCAAGGCCAACTGCGTCGCCCCGGTGGCCACCACCCGCATGACCGAGGCCATCTTCGGCGAGGAGATCAAAGAAGCCATGAACCCCGAGCACGTCACCCCGGTGGTGTGCTTTCTGGCCCACGAGGACTGCCCGGTATCGGGCGAGGTGTACTCCGCAGCCGGCGGCACCGTGGCCCGATTCTTCATTGGCCGGACCCCCGGCTACTACAACCCCGACCTCACGGTGGAAGACGTGGCCGAGAACTTCGACCAGATCCGCGATGAATCCGGCTACAAGGTTCTGAACGACGCCAACCACGAGGTGGGCGTGGCCTACAAAACGATACGGGCAGCACGGGAATGAACGCTGACGAGGCCGAGCGCCCTGAGGAAACTCCCGAAACGGTCGACTCGCTGGAGGACCTCGAAGACGAGGACCTCGACGATGTGGCGTTCTTCGGCGAAGCGCTCGACCACGAGGCGCTCGACGGCGAGGCGTTCGAGGAGGACGTCCCTATAGGCACCTCGGCTGCTGTCGAAGCATTTGACGAGGCCGTCGAGCAGGTTTTTGCCCGCTTGCGGGGCCACCCGGTGGCCGACCGAGTGTTCTACACCGCCTCGGAGCTGGGCAATTTCAGCATCCTGTGGCACGCCCTGGCCTGGGCGGGAGCGACGTCCAAGCGGGGCCGTCGCCGGGCCATGCGGGTGTCGGTGGCTCTGGCGGTGGAGTCGGCACTGGTCAACGGGCCGATCAAATCGGCCTTCAACCGCTCTCGCCCATTGGCTGAGCACGACCACCCCCACCGTTTGCGCCAGCCGCTCACCAGCAGCTTCCCCAGCGGCCACGCCAGCGCCGCGGTGGTGGCCGCCGCTCTGTTGTCCGAGTCCCGTCGCCGCCGCTGGCCCTTCTGGGCAATTGCCTCGGTGGTGGCGGCCAGCAGGGTCCACGTGCGCATCCATCACGCCTCCGATGTGGTGGTGGGTGCTCTCGTTGGTGCGGTGATCGCCCGGCTGTTCAAGAAGATCTGGCCCCTCCGCTAGAGGGCAAGGGGAACATGGCCGATCGAGCCACCGTCGGCGTCTACGAGAACCGGGCTGGCGAATGGCTGGCCCAGCGCCAGCCCAAATCCACCGCCGGGGTCGAGGCGTTCGCCGCTCTCGATCGGCCCGAGGGAGTCACCGCCGATTTGGGCTGTGGCCCCGGCTGGCATACCTCCGCACTGCCCAGCCCGGCACTGGCCGTAGATGCGGCCCGGTCGATGCTGGATATGGTTCCCGACCACGCGCCCGATGCCCTGCGCTGCCGAGCCGACCTGGCCGCGCTGCCTCTGGCCCCTGGATCGCTGGCCGCGGCGTGGGCGTCGCGCAGCTATGTACACCTCGACCGGCGCCATGTGCCGTTGGCCCTTGCCGACCTGCACCGGGCGCTGGCCCCGGGCGCTCCGGTGGAGCTTCACATTTTCGAGGGGGATGCCGACTTCGAGCCGTTCTCCGACGACGACTTCCCGGGCCGACGCTTCTCCCAGTGGCCTCAAAACTGGATTGCACCCTTGATGGAGGGGGCCGGATTCACCCTCGATGCGTTGGAGCGATTGGACCGGCCCCCCAAGGTGGCCACCCTGATCGTCAAGGGCCGCAGAACCCGCACGCTGCCCGACACCGTGGGGCCGGAGATGCGGCTGCTGATCTGCGGCCTGAACCCCAGCGTGTACGCCGCCGATGCCGGCGCGGGGTTCGCCCGGCCCGGCAACCGGTTCTGGCCCGCGGCGCTGGCCGCCGGGCTGGTGAGCACCGACCGAGACCCCCGGCGGGCGCTGATTGACCACGGCGTTGGCATGACTGACTTGGTGAAGCGGGCCACGCCCCGAGCCGACGCGCTCACCGCCGATGAGTACCGCCACGGCCTCAACCGGCTGGAGTGGCTGGTGGGCTGGCTCAAGCCCGCCGCGGTGTGCTTTGTGGGCCTCGCCGGCTGGCGGGCCGCGGTGGACCGAAAGGCCCAGGCCGGAGTGCAGCCCCAGGAGTTGGCCGGTCGGCCGGTTTACGTGATGCCCTCAACCAGCGGGGCAGCCGCCGGGTATCAACTGCCCGACTATGTCACCCACCTCCAGCAGGCTGCGGCGCTAGCGACCTGACCGCCTCCCAGGGGTCGATCCCGCCCAGGGGCATCACCATGAGCGACGAGGTAGTGGCGCCGTTGTCGAAGTAGCGGTCGATGTGCTTGCGGCACTCCTCGGGGGTGCCGTTCACGATGAGGTCGTCCACCACCTGCTCGGGGATGGCCTCCAGCGATCCGGCCCGGTCGCCAGCCGCCCACCGCTCCCAGTGCTCGGCCAACAGGTCACCCCGGCCCAGCCACTGGTGGAAGGCCCGATAGACCGGCACATTGAGATAGCCGGCCACCGCCCGCCGTCCTTGGGCGATCACCGTCTCGCGGTCGGGGTTGGGGCAAACGAAGATACGGGCCACTATCTCTTTGTCGGGCCCCTGGGCGTTGACGATCTCGCTCACCCGGGCGGTGTCATCGGCCGACAGCCAGTTGATGATGGTCCCGTCGGCCTCCTTGCCGGCCAGTGTCAGCATCTGGGATCGCAGCGCCGCCACCAAGATGGGGGGCGGTTCGGGGGGAACCAACCCCAGTCGAAACCCCTGCACCGAGAAGGTCTCGTAGTCGCCGCTCACCTTTTCACCGGCCAGAGCGGGCTTGAGGAACCGCACCAGATCCCGCACTCGCTGATAGGGCGCCTCGAACGGGATGGAGTTCCACCGCTCCACGATCACATCCGAGGAGCTGCCCAGCCCGAGGAGGAACCGCCCCGGAGCCAGCGTGGCCAGCGTGGCCGCCGACTGGGCCACCAGTGCGGGTCCCCGGGTGTAGGCCGGGACGATGGCTGTGCCCAGGCGCAGGGTCGGCGCCCACTGGGAGGCCAGCACCAGCGGAGTGAAGGCGTCGTGGGAGTTGGACTCCGACGACCACACATCGGTGTAGCCCAGTTCGACCAGCTCCGCCATCTGCGCCGCCTGCTGGTCGAGGGGGCCGAACAGGGGAACCGTCATCCCGTCACGTCGTGAAGCCATGCCGCAACTCTATGGCTCCAGGGTAAGGGCTCTGCCAAGCTTGCTTGATATAGTTCCCAGCCGTGAGCGAAGACGTCGAAGCAGGGTCTATCGGAGCCACCGCCGGCGAATCCGACGTTTTGGACCCCAACTGGGTGGGGGACCAGATTCTCGACACGCTTGACCCGGTCTACTTCGCCCGAACCCTGGTCAATGCGGGCATGAAGGCGGCGTCCAATCCGGTGGGGGTGGGCACGGCGCTGCTGAAGGCGGCCGCCGGAGCCATGAAGGTGGGAGCGGCCACGATGGCCAAGGCGGCCAAGACCGCCGACCCCGAGGCCCCCTCACCCATCCAGCCCCAGCCCAAGGACCACCGCTGGACCTCCAAGGCCTGGCAGGACAACCCCTATTTCTTCGGCCTCCAGCAAACGTATCTGCTCACCAGGAACCTGGCCGATGACCTCATCGACGCCGCCAACCTCGACGAGGCCGAGCACCGCAAGGCCAAGTTCGCCGCCTCGTTCGCCTTCGACACCCTGGCTCCCACCAACATGCTGCTAACCAACCCCGACGCCTTGGCCAAAGCGGCCGCCACCGGCGGGGCCAGCGTGGTGAAGGGCGCAGCCAACATGCTCCACGACCTGCGCCACAACGACGGGTGGCCCTCCAAGGTGGACGACTCGGGGTTCGAGCCGGGGCTGAACATGGCCTTGACTCCCGGCAAGGTGGTGTACCGCAGCGACCTGATCGAGGTGATGCAGTACGAGCCTCAGACCGAGCAGACCTACGAGACCCCCATGCTGTTCTGCCCGCCGTGGATCAACAAGTACTACATCATGGACTTGGCCCCGCAGAAGAGCCTGATCGAATGGGCGGTTCAGCAGGGCCACACCTGCTTCACCATCAGCTATCGCAACCCCGACGGGTCGATGCGCGACATCAGCTTTGAGGACTACCTCCGCCAAGGGCCTCTCGACGCCCTGCGGGTGGTGCGGGAGATCACCGGCCAGGAGAAGGTGAACACCGTCAACGTGTGCTTGGGGGGCACCCTCAGCGCCATCGCCATGGCTCACGGCGCGGCCGCCGGCGACCAGCCGATCCACACCGCCACGTTCCTGAACACCCTCACCGACTTCTCCGACCCCGGCGTGCTGGGCGCGTTCACCGACGAGCCCACCGTGGCCGGACTCGAGCGCAAGATGGCCGACCAGGGCTACCTCGAGGCCAGCGAGATGGCCCGCACCTTCGACGCCATCCGGGCCAACGACCTGATCTTCCAGTACGTGGTGAACAACTGGCTGCTGGGCGAGGACCCCCCGGCTTTCGACCTGCTGGCCTGGAACAACGACAGCACCCGGATGCCGGCTCGCATGCACAGCAGCTACCTGCGCCGGTGCTATCTGGAGAACCAGTTCGCCAACGACGCCTTCGAGGTGGACGGCACCGTGCTGCACCCCGCTGATGTGAAGCAGGACAGCTACGTGCTGTCGGCCATCGACGACCACATCGTGCCGTGGACCGCGGCCTATCGCACCGCCAACCTGCTGGGCGGCCAGAACCGTTTCGTGCTCAGCACGTCGGGCCACATCGCCGGCATCGTCAACCCGCCCAGCCCCAAGGCTCGCCACTGGACCAACGACCAGATCGCCGAGACGCCCGAGCAGTGGCTGGAAGGCGCCGAACAACACCAGCACACGTGGTGGGAAGACTGGGCCCAGTGGATCGGCCAGCGGGCCGGCAAGAAGGTGGATGCTCCCCAGCAGCTCGGCAGCAAGGCCTACACGCCGATGGAGGATGCGCCGGGCCTCTACGTGAAGATGCGCCCCGGCGACACCGTCTCGGCCTGATTCTCCAGTGCCATAGATTCAGAAAAAATATTCTCCCTGAATTGGCAATCAAGCTTTTGCTAAGTAAAGTAAGCAACATGACCGACGTCAAAGAAATCACTGAAGCCGTACAGGAACAGGTTCTGAGCGCCCTCAAGATGGGCCAGACCGCCATCGTCGAAGGTGTCCGCACCTGGACCGATACGGTCGGCAACATCACCCCGGACAGCCTGAAGCTCGATTCCGTGCCCGGCCTTGACTCCCTGCCCGATCCCAAGGAGCTGATGAACGTCAGCTTCGGGTTCGCCCAGGAACTGCTCAACACCCAAAAGGAGTTCGCCCAGAACCTGTTGGCCGCAGCCAGCGCCAACGGTTCGGCTTCCGCCCAGCCAGTCGCCAAGAAGAGCTGAATCCCCCCTCAGCTCATTCCTGCAAACGGGGCCGGTCATTGACCGGCCCCGTTTTATTTTTCTATCGCTTGCGTACTATCCTAAACAGCCACGTAGGGGCCGCCGGACACGGCGGACGGGAGGGAAACCATGACTACGGGTGCTGACTCTTCTGGCGCGCAGCCGCCTGAGGATTTCGAGTCTCCGCTGGAGCCGATCAACAAGGTCGGAGTGATCGGCGGCGGGATAATGGGATCGGGAATCGCTGAGGTGTGCGCCCGAGTCGGCTTGGACACCTTGGTGATCGAGGTGGACGACACCGCAGTCAGCATCGCCCGGAAGTCGATCGAGGATTCCCTGAACAAGGCGGTCTCCCGCAACAAGGTGCCGGCGTCAACTCGAGACCTGGCCTTGGACTCGCTCAGCTTCAGCACTGACATGGGCGACCTGGCCGACCGGGATATGGCGATCGAGGCTGTGATCGAATCGCTGGAAGAGAAGCTGTCGGTGTTTCGGGCCATGGACAAGGTGATGGCTCCAAACGCCATTTTGGCCACCAACACCTCCTCCATTCCCATCATCACCCTGGGTTCCATAACCAGCCGGTCGGACATGGTGCTCGGCATGCACTTCTTCAACCCGGCCCCGATACAGCCCTTGGTGGAGCTGGTGCGCTCGCTGGGCACCTCCTTGGACACCATCGACCGGGTCGACCGTTTCGCAGTGGAGGTGCTGGGCAAGCGGGTCATCCGCTGCCGAGATCGGGCCGGGTTCGTGGTGAACCGGCTGCTAGTGCCCTACTTGCTCGACGCCATCCGCATGTTCGACGAGGGCAAGGTGAGCGCGGCCGACATCGACAGCGGGATGATGTACGGCTGCGGCCATCCCATGGGCCCGCTGACGCTGTGCGATCTCATCGGGCTGGACACCATCGAGGCGGTGGCCGACGTGCTTTACGAGGAGTTCAAAGGATCCCACAACGCCCCGCCCCCGCTGCTGCGGCGCATGGTGGCCGCCGGACACCTGGGCCGCAAGACGGGCAAGGGCTTCTACGAGTACGAGAGCTAGGGCTGATCATGGACCAAGCTGCCGTTGAGGCATTCGGAAACTATCTGCGCAGCCAGCGCAAGCTGGCCCAGCTCACTTTGCGGGAGCTGTCCGACCTGGCCCAGGTTTCCAACCCCTACCTCAGCCAGCTGGAGCGAGGCCTGCACCAGCCTTCGGTGCGGGTGATCAAGTCGCTGGCCACCGCGCTGAACTTGTCGGCCGAGACCCTGCTGGCCCAAGCCGCCGGCATCGATGCCGCCAACGGCGAGGGATTGGACGGCGTCTCCGACACCGAAACCACCATCCGGGCCGACGCCAACCTCTCCGACGAGCAGAAGGCGGCCCTTCTCGAGGTGTACCGGAGCATGACCGGCGGCAGCCAAGCCTCCTGAACCACGGCTTTTCCCACTTCAGAGGGGTTTTCTGAAGAATTCCTCCCCTTCCCGGCCCAAACTGTCACTCCCACCGGGATACTGGAAGCATGAAGCAACAGCTCACCCTCTTGGAGGCACCGCCAGACTGGCGGATCGATGAGCGCACCAAGGAGATCGGGCGTCGGGGCCTGGCTCAAGCCCGAGCCGCCTTGCAACGCCACTCCCCCGCCATCCAATCCGCCACTTCCCCATCCGACGACGTTCCCCGTGCTGCGTGAGGCGGACCCCAGCAGTTTGCGGCCTGCTGATATCCGCGCTCGTCGGCTGCTCGGGAAGTTCGGCCAGCCAGCTCGGCAACTCGCCTGAGCCGACCGCGGCGACAGTCGGGACTGCCGCCACGGTGAAGGAGGTGGTCGACGGCGACACTGTGGTGGTCGAGGTGGCGGGCCGGACCGAGCGGGTGCGATTGATCGGCATCGACACCCCGGAGGTTGACGGGGGCTTCCTGCCAGCGGAGTGCTACGGCGACGAGGCCACCGCCTTCACCAGTGCGCTGCTGCCGATCGGCACCAATGTGCGCTTGACCCGCGATATCGAGGCCCGCGACCGCTATGAGCGGCTGCTGGCCTATGTGCATCGCTCCGACGACGGCCTGTTCGTCAACCTCGAAATCGCGGCCCAGGGATACGCCGAGGCTCTGATCATCGAGCCCAACACCATCCACGCCGATGACTTCTACACCGCTGCGGCCCATGCCCGTGACCAGGGGATGGGCCTGTGGAGCGCCTGCGGCAGTGCCGACGTAGTGCTTGAGTAATCCCCTTTTCGGTCAACGGGCGGTAGCTTTCGGGTAGTGAGCGAGCTAATGGAACGCCTGGGCGGTGACCCCCAGGGCCGAGCCTTGATTATCACCTGCGACAACCTGGGGCAGTCCCACGCGGCCAACGCCGCCATCGCCGAGTGCCTGGACACCGGGGTGGCCACCGCGGCCAGCCTGATGGTGCCGTGTCCGTGGGCCAGGGATGCCGCCACCCGCTTCGCCACCACCCCGGTGGGGGTCGACCTCACCCTGAACGCCGAGTTCGACAACTACCGATGGGGTCCGATCACCCAGGCGCCATCTCTGTTGGACGGAGACGGGGGCTTCCCCCGCACCCCGGCCGACGCCTGGGAGCACAGCGATCTTGACGAGGTCTTCCGGGAGTGCCGGGCCCAGATTGAGCGGGCCAGTCAGTGGGGCAGCGATCTGACCCACCTGAGCCCCCACTTGGACACGCTGTTGATGCGCCCCGAGTTCTTCGACGTCTATGTGGAGCTGGCCGCGGAGATGAAGCTCCCGATGCGCTTGGGCGGGAGCGACCAGGAGCGTCGGGCCGGATTCCCGTTCCGCCGTCTGGCCGCCGACGCGGGAGTGCTGGCCCCGGACCATCTGGTGCAGATCCGCGGCCGTCCCCCCCGCCGGACCCTGGAGGAAGCGGTGGAGAGCCTGGCCCCGGGGGTGACCGAGCTGGTGGTGTCTCCGGCCATCGACACTCCCGAGCTGCGGGAGCTGGATCCGGGCTGGCTCAGCCGGGTGGAGCAATACCTGCTGGTGGCCCACGATCTGTCGCTGCGCACCGCCATCGAGCGATCCGGCGCACGGATGCTGACCTACGCCGATCTGCGCGACGCCCAGCGCCAGGGCTGAGCGAGGGCTGAGGCCTCGCTAGAAGTCGGTCTTCTCGGCCAGAGTCGCTCGAAAGGCGTCGTACTCGGCTGAGTCCAGCAGCGGACGCAGGCCAAAAACCCAGCGACCGTAGTCGCCATCCAGCTTCATCCGCCCCGACATGTAGGCCAGATCGGGATGATCTCCGCCGGAGATCTCCGCGCGGGCGTCGGCGTACTTGTAGATGATGCTCACGTCGGCGTCGGCCAGCTTGCCCGGGGCCATCTCCGCCAAGCGGCCGTTGTGGATGACCGCGTGGTAGCGGATCTTGCCGTCGGGCGCGCCGGTCACCTCATAGTTGACCGAGCAGTCCACCCCTAGCCGCTCCGGCCACTCAGACGCGGCCCCGAGGTTCAAGCCGAACCACTCGTCGCTGAGAAACAGCGCCCGCTCGGTCACTACTCGATCCCCGCGAACAGGTCGGTCTCGGGAATGTCGGTGTCCACCAGGCTGCGGCCCAGCATGTAGTCCTCCCACGGGTAGGCGTCGGCCATGTGGTGGTCGGGCAGGCCAAACCAGAACTTGGAGTCGGGGTCAACCTGAGTGCGGTGGGCCAAGAGCGCCTTGGACCGGCGGTCGAAGTACTCGGCGCAGTTGATGCGGGTGGTGATGGCATCGTCGTTGGACGGCCGGCTGAACCAGCGCTCGTCATAGGGCGACTCCAGATCCAGCTCACCGAACTTCTCGTGCAGGGCGGTTATCCGGTTCCGAGACCAGGTCACGTAGTACATCTTCATCGGCTGCCACGGCTCGCCGGCGTCGGGATAGGCCTCGGGATCGCCGGCGGCATCGAATGCCGGGCCGCTGATCTCGGCCACCCGCAGATGGTCGGGGTGGCGATAGCCCTGCTGGTCTTCCCCGTAGGTGACCACCACATGGGGACGCTCGGCTCGCAGGATGGCCACGAGACGCCCCACGGCCTCATCCAAAGGGGCCTGGGCAAAGCTGCGGGGGTCGGCGTTGGCCTCGCTGTCGGGCATGCCGGAGTCGTGATACCCCAGCCAGTGGACGCTGCGATAGCCGAGCACATCAGCGGCCTCCACCAGCTCGTCCCGGCGGACCTGCTCCAGGTTCTCACGGACCTCGGGGCGGTCCATGGCCGGGTTCAAGATGTCGCCCTGCTCCCCGCCGGTGCAGCACACCAGCGATGCCACCACGCCCTGGTCGGCGTACATGGCCACCGTGGCCGACCCCTTCGACGACTCATCGTCGGGATGGGCGTGGATGGTGAGCAGTCGAAGGTCGCCGGTCATCGCCTGCTTAGGCTAACGCCGCCAAAGCGGGGCTAGGAACCCGTGCCGGATGGCCGACCCCCAGTCCAAGACCCTTGAGGCATCAGGGCAAGGGTTAGTCTCCGGGGATGCCAAGCCCAGAATTCGAAGCAGTTCGGTCGATGCTGGCGGCTGCTCCCGCGCCCGACCCCTCCGAGACCGCGGCGGAGCGCCGTGCCCGGCTGGACGCCAACGCCGCGGCCACGCCGCTGGCCGACGGGGTGGTGAAGGAGACCGTGGAGATCCCCGGTGTGCCCGGCGCCGCCTGGCTGCGCCCCGAGGCTCACGACCCCGAGAGCCTTCCGGCGCTGCTGTTCTTCCATGGCGGTGGCTACCGGGTGGGATCGATCATCTCCCATCAGGGCTTCGGATCCCATCTGGCCTCATTGATCCCGGCTCGAGTGCTGATGATCGACTACCGGCTGGCGCCGGAGAATCCGTTCCCCGCCGCGGTGGACGACTGCCTGGCCGCCTACCGCTGGATGCTGGATGCCGGGATCGACCCGGGCCGCATCGCGTACATCGGCGACTCGGCTGGAGGCGGACTGGTGGGCGCGGTGTTGCTCGGGGCCCGAGACCAGGGCTGGCCGCTGCCCGGCGCGGGCGTGTGCCTGTCGCCGTGGATCGACCTGACCAACTCCTCGGCCAGTCACGCCGAGCGCGACGAGCTCGATGTGATGTTCGGCCACGACGATGCGGTGACCGCGGCCAGTTGGTACCTGGATGGCCACGATCCCCGTGATCCGCTTGCCTCCCCGCTCTTCGGCGACTTGACGGGATTGCCCCCCATGCTGGTCCACGCCGGAGACCATGAGGTGCTGTTGGACGACGCCACCGGGTTCGCCGCCGCGCTGGAGTCAGCGGGCGTGGAAGTGGACCTCCGCATCTGGCCGGGCATGATCCACGACTTTCAGATCATGTACCCCAACTACCCCGAGGCGATCGAGGGGACCGAGGCCATTGCGGCCTTCGTGCGACGCGTCGTGGAATGAGGAGGTTGAAGGCGCCGCCTGAATGCGGCGCCGGGTCAGCGCAGTCGGCTCAGGCCGATTCCCGCTCGGTGCGGTGGCGCCGCAGACCGATGACCGGAGTGGAGGGGGCGAAGCCCGCCTCTGCCCGCTCGATCTCCGACTCGCCGCCCCAGAAGCCGAGCTCGCGCTGGTCGCGGGCCCAACTGCGGCACGCCCGAATTACTACGCACTCCCCACAAATCCGCCGGGCTGCATTCTCCCGCCGCTCACGAGCCGACGGACGTTCGCCGGCCGGAGGGAAGAACAGCTCGCTCTTCCCTTTGCAGTTCGCATTTTCCATCCACCAAGGACGAGGCTCCATTGCCATCTCCACCCATTGCCTCCCGTACGAGTCCGGGGGCCTTTTCTCCGTTTGGCTATTACTTCAGCAACCGAAACACCTAGCAATTGCTTAGATATTCGCCTGCTTTCAAAACAAAAGTTAGACGCTCGAATAGCGCCCGTCACGATATCCTATATGAATAGTTTTGATAAATCTATCCCGATAAGTGATAGTGCTTCGGCAGGAAGCGGCAACCTGCCCAAACGCCAAGTACTGGTCATCATACTCACTTTGATGCTGGCTCAGATGATGGCGGCCATCGAGGGCACGGTGGTGTCCACCGCGCTGCCCACCATCATCGGAGACTTGGGTCGGCGGGACCTGTACACGTGGGTTTTCACGTCTTATTTCATCGCCTCAACCTCAACCACCCCGCTGTGGGGAAAGCTCTCAGACCTGTGGGGGCGCAAGAGCCTGTACCAGACCGCCATCGTCATCTTCATGGTCGGATCGGTGCTGGCCGGGGTGTCGAGCGGCATGACCATGCTGATCGTGTTCCGGGCCATCCAAGGGTTGGGCGCCGGCGGATTGTTCACGCTGTCGATGGCCATCCTGGCCGACGTGCTGTCGCCCCGGGAGCGGGGCCGGTACCAGGGATACATGGGCGGGATCTTCGCTCTGGCCACCATCTTGGGGCCGCTGGCGGGGGGTCTGCTGGTGGACTACGCCCACTGGCGATGGGTCTTCTTCATGGTGCTTCCGCTCGGCGGTATCTCCCTGGTGATGTCGGTCACTCATCTCGAGTTGGCCTTTACCCGCCGCGAGGCCCGGGTGGACTACACCGGAGCGGGCCTGCTTGTGGTGTGGGTGATCGCCATCATCCTGGCAATGGAGCTGGGGGGCGACTCCTGGGATTGGGTGTCGGCCCCGTCGATCGCGCTGCTTGCCGCGGGAGTTGGGGGCGTGGCCCTGTTCGTCGCCCAGCAGCGGCGAACAGCCGAGGCCATCCTGCCGCCCCGGCTGTTCCGGTTCCGGCTGTTCAACATCTCCTGTGTGATCCAGTTCATCGCCGGGGCGGCCATGCTCAGTGCGGGCATCTTCGGACCGCTGTTCCTCCAAGTGGTCACCGATGTGAACGCCACCCGGTCGGGGCTCCTGCTGGTGCCCATGATGCTGGGGATGCTGCTCACCTCGGTGAGCGCCGGGCAGGTGCTGACCCGTACCGGTCGCTACAAGGCGGTGCCGATCTTCGGAGCCGGCGTGCTCACCTTGGGGGTGTGGCTGATGTCCACCCTCAGCGGCGAGACGTCGACGGTGACGGCCATGGCCTATCTGTTCACTATGGGCTGCGGAGTGGGCGCCATCATGCAGGTGCTCTTGGTCGCGGTGCAGAACATCGTCCCCCACGACGACTTGGGGGCGGCAACGTCGGCGTCAAACTTCTTCCGCTCCTTGGGCCAGACCTTCGGTTCCGCGGTGATGGGGGTCGTGTTCATTTCCCGACTTGACCACTACCTGCCCCGGCTGGTGCCGGGCGGCGAGCAGCTCGACATCGAAGCGCTCATCGAGGCCCCCACCCAAATCGGCGCCATTGAGCCCGCGTCGGTGCGGAACGGCATCGTCGAGTCGTTCGCCAATGCCATCGCCGACATCTATTGGTGGGCCATCCCGGTGACGGCATTGGCCGTGGTCTTGGCCATGCTGGTGCCCGAGTACCGCCTGCGAGAGAAGGCCGCCATCGGGAACTAGTCCTGGTCGGCTTCCCCGCTGGCCCTCTGGATGCGGGCACCTCTTTCGGCAATCAATCTCCCGGCCCCGATCCCATATTCACTCAGCGCCCGCATCACCCCCAGCAGGCTCTGGTCCCGTTGACGCTCCAACTCGGCCACTGTGCGCCCGGCCGCCTGGACTTCGGTGCCAGCGGCCATGGCCTCAATGAGTTCCTCGGTGAGCTCGGGGGCCTCCATGTGGGCCCAAGGCAGCTTCAAGGCGGGGCCGAACTGGCTCAGCATGTGCCGCATCCCGCCCTCGCCCCCGGCCAAGTGGAAGGTGAGATTGGTGCCCATGGCCGCCCAGCGAAGACCCGGTCCGTAGACCACGGCGTCGTCCAGCTCGGCGGTGGTGGCCACCCCGTCGTTCACCAGATGCAGCACCTCTCGCCACAGGGCTTCCTGGAGGCGGTCGGACAGGTAGCCCTCGATCTCACTTCGCACGACGAGGGGGTGCATGACCAAGTCGTCATAGTGCTCCACTGCGGCGGCCACCGCATCGGCGCTGGTGGCCTTACCAGCGACCACCTCCACCAGCGGCAGCAGATACACCGGATTGAACGGATGGCCGATGAGCAGGCGCTCGGGGTGGTGCAGGCCCTCCGCCAAGCGAGTGGGCAAGAGTCCCGAGGAGCTGCTGGCGATCACCGTGCGGGGCGGGGCGGCGTCGTCCAAGCGGCGTATCAGGGTGCGCTTGATCTCCTCATCTTCGGGAGCGCTCTCCTGGATCCAGTCAGCGGCCTTGGCCACTTCCTCTGGGGAGTCGGCCCACCCCACCCGGCTGGGGTCGGCCCCGGGGAACAGCCCCAGTTCGGTGGCCGCAGGCCAGGCTCGCTCAATGGCTTCTAACAGCCGGTCTTCGGCGCCGACGGCTGGATCCCAGGCCACCACGTCGTACCCTCGGGCCAGCACCCGTACCGCCCAGCCCGAGCCAATGACCCCCGTCCCCACCAGTCCGATGGTCTTGGTCGTCATCTCCCGTGTCGTGCCTTCTTCACCACAGAACCCGGACGGGGAACTCTCGGAACGCGGTGTCTCTCGTGACCAATATCAACGACTCCAACTCCGCCTGAGCGGCCAAAATCCGGTCGAACGGGTCTCGGTGTTCTGCAACATAGCTTCCGGCACGCAGACCGTGCTGGTAGGTGACCGGCAAGTGCCGCATCGCCGCGTCGAGGGCAAACTCATTGAATCGCAATACAGCACCCTCATATTCGGGCAGCCGGCCGAGCCGGAACTTTGTGGCAATCTCCCAAGCGCTCGCCGCGCTGACGAATACGTTGTTTTGCGAATCCCTCAGTGCTTCTTGCGCGCTATTCGATAGCGCAGGATCGGCCGACCACCACCACAGCAGCGCATGAGTGTCGAGCAGCAGGTCATTCACCTGAATACGCGCCCTCCCACGCCGCGAGCTCTTCTTCGGGAAGTGGTTCAAAGAACTCAGGACCGACGACCAATCCGGCTAGCTGCCCACAGCGGCGGGGTCCGCTGGGCGCCAACGGCATCAGGCGAGCGTAGGGCGTGCCCGCTTTGGCCAAAATGATCTCTTCCCCATTGTGCGCTCGTTCCAACAGCCTCGACAAATGGGTCTTGGCTTCGTGGACATTAACCATCGCTGACATTCTCATCACTCCTGCCTGGTATTTTGCGCTTGCGAAAATGACTTAGTCTGATGACTAGACTAATAGAAGATTCTCCAGTCAGCAACTACGCGTAGTCGCATTGTTGGTTCACACCGGGGGCTATGGCCAAAGTGTCACCGTGACCCACTAGCTTGCTTGCCGTGAGCCAATCGGAGCATTCGGCTGCCGGGCAGCCTTTGGCAGACGCCAATGCGGCTAGCAGGCGATGGCGGTTGAACCGCGCTGGCATCGTCAACGTGTACCAGTACGAGAACGAGGTTCTGCATTTCGGAGGCGGTCGGCTGCTGCTGCGAGGGGTAAACGGGTCGGGCAAGACGACGGCAATGAACATGCTGCTCCCGTTTCTGCTTACCGCCCGTCTGCGCCGCATTGACGCCGCAGGCGAGCAGAGCGGCATGCTCAAAGCTTGGATGCTCAATGGCCGCGACGATGCCCAACCAGTCGGCTACCTGTGGATCGAGTTCGAGCGGCAAGGTGAATTCCTCGTATGCGGTTGCGGCATCAAGGCCAGCCGGTCGTCGGACGCGGTGACCACATGGTGGTTCATCACCTCCAAGCGGCCGGGCTTCGACCTTGATCTAGTCGAGCGGAGAATCCCCCTATCCGCTGATGCGCTGAAAGTCACCCTCAGCGGAGACCAGGTTTTCCATGAACGCCAACGCAACGGCTACCGCAAGGAAATCGAGCGCCGTTTGTTCGACGGAGCATCCATCGACCAGCACATCGGGCTCATCAACGTGGTCCGCAGCCCCCGGGTTGGCGACCGGATCGATGTCGACCTCCCCGCCCACCTGATCGATGCTCTGCCCCAGCTCTCCGAGCAGGCGCTGTCCGAGGCGGCCCAGCCGCTCGACGATCTGGAAGAGCACCGCGGCAACGTGGCCGAATTGGCCCGGACATTGGATGCGCTACGAGGGCTGCTCACCGTCTATCGGGCCTATTGCGTCGGCGACCTCCGCCAACGGGAAACTGCGGGAAGGGACCAGCTTGACGACCAGCGTGCCAGTTCTGAGCAAGAGACGCTGGCTCGGCGTGAGGCCGCGACCGCAGAGGCCGAGGTCGGACGACTGGACACCGCTATCGCCGAGCTGGACAAGGATGCCCACCGGCTAGCCGGCCAAATCGACGCCTTGGAGAAATCACAGGTTTATCGCGACGGCCAAGACCTCGATGCCCTGCGTCAGCATGTGGGCACTCTCGACACCCTGCGCAATAAAGCTGTTGAACGGGTTGCCGACCGGACTCGGCGAGTCGAGCGTGCGGCCAGCGAGCTGATACAAGCCCGACAACGCTGCCGAGACGATATTGAGAGGTTCAACGCTGGATTGGCGACCGCAACTGAACTGGGCGGGCGCTGTCGAGTCGACCGGCGGCCCCCCAATCCTGTGGTGCTAGCCGAAAGCGCGCTGGGCAAGCCGGTTCAGGCCGAATCCACGATGCCCGGCACCGAGACGACCGAACCTGCCGATCAACTTGATTGTGAGGAGATCAATCGCCAGATCGCCGCAGCAGAGGGGGCAGTTCTCCGTCGTCAGGCTGACATCGAAGCAGTCGAATCAGCTCTGGGCAGTCTCGAATCTGCTGTGCAGCTGCTCAGCCTGGCCGAGTCGGCACGCGACAGCGCAGCCCGCGATTCAGAGAGTGCGGCGCAGCGGCTTAAGGAACAGCGAGAACACCTCGACACCTTCTGCCAGGAGTGGTCAGCCCATACCCGTCTTTGGGCGTCGGCAGTCCAACCGGTTCTAGACGAAGTCGGCATTCGGGCGCCGGCCAACGCTGCATGGGCCGTGCCCGCTGATGACAGCCCTCCTGCAACAACCACTGGCACCCAAACCCGGCCAGACGGCGCAAGCACGCATGATGCAGACTCGGTGGTTGTCCATCTCAGAGCAGAGCACGGCAGGTTGCAGGATGAGGCCGATCTGCTCGTTGACTTTCGGCGAGATGCGGTTGCGGCGATCGGGCAGCGGTTGCTCCGCGAGCAGAGGGTGCTGGAAGAAGCGCAGGCGCTGGTTGACGAACTCGCGGCCCGAACCGAGCCTGATCCGCCTCGGTTTGATTGGCAGACGCCCTCCGACTACTGCCTGGCCGACCTGATCGACTTCGCGCCCCATCTCGAAGACGATGGACAAGCGGCTCTCGAGGCCGCTCTTCATGCATCGGGGCTGCTTTCAGCCCGCTTGGGCGATGGCCCCGCCGTGGAGTTGGACAATGGTGAGCTGATTGCCGTCGTCGCCGGCGGCGTCTCCAGCCCACTCAGTGAACACCTCACGGTGACCGTGCCCAACCATCTCATCGGCACCGTGGATGAGGGTTTGATCGCCAAGCTGCTCGACTCCATCTCGTACGACTTGTCGAGCGATGCCTCCACCGTGGTCACATTCGATGGCGCGTTCCGGGTGGGGTCGCTTCGTGGTCGTCACTCCAAGAAGCAAGCCGAGTTCATCGGCGTAACCGCCCGCCGCGCTGCGCTGGATCGCGCTCGGCAAGACGCAGTCGAACGTCTTGCCCAAGCCCAAGCCGTTTTCACCAGCTGCGAAGCCGAGCAGGACAGGTGCCGGTCGTCGCTCGACCAAGCCAAACAGCATCGGTCCAACCTGCCGGCCATCGACGACATCACCGTTGCATCGGCCCGAGTCGATGACGCTTTTCAAAGAGCCGACGAGGCCGAACGGAACTTGGCGGCAGCCATCCGACAAGCTGCCGAAGCCGAGCGCCGACAACTGCCATGGCACGCCTGGCCCAGCCATGCCTCGGTGTCATCCGACAAGCTGCCGAAGCCGAGCGCCGACAACTGGATGAGTCCAACGCTCTCCACCAGAAAGCGACAACGCTGGCGCTGCCAGCTGATCGCGCCGGTCTGAGCGCCACCCGCGGTGAATTGAGGGAGATGCAGGCAGAGCTGTGGCAGTGTCGATCCCATCTCAACGCGCTGGAGCGTTCCTTCGAAGGATGGAGACACTCGGTCGCCCATTGGCAAACAGAGACCTGCGATCTCAACAACGAGCAAGCTGAACAGCGAACCTTCGAGACCAAACACCGCCGAGAGCAGGCCCGACTGGACACCATCGAAGAGAACATCGGTGCTGAGTACGCAGAGATCCTTGCTGCCCGTGATTCCTGCCAACGCAAGATGGATGATGTGGAAACCCGCCTGCCGGCCACCCGCAAGAAGCGAGAACTCGCCGTTGAACGACGGGCCGACACGCGCGCCAAGGCCGACGCCGCCGCCAGCCAGCGGGCCGCATCCGAGCAGAAGTGCGAGGAGATGCGGCAGTCATTGGCCGCAGTGCTCGCCATCCCGGGGCTACGAGCGGCTGTCGCCCACCCCGAGCACCCTGATTCGGGGCATGTATCCACGGTGGCCACCGGTGCCGCCGGTCTCGGCGAACTGGTCGAGGCTGTCGAGCACCTCTTGGGCACCAGCCAAAGCGGCGACGGCACCGATCCCTCCCCGCCATCTCCACCAAGTGGGGAACGAGATGCCGGCACAGGCACGCAGGGCGGCGCGGCCACAACCACCGCCGACGGGGTTCGGCAATCGCTGCTACGGCGTCGAGACACCCTCGGTGCCGGATGGGATGCCGAGGCCAGACAGCCTGATCCAGCCCAGCCGCTGGTCATTGAGGTAACCGGGCCGCTGGGCAAAAGGGCCCCGCTGGTCGAGGCGATGCAGACGGTGGAGCAGCAACATCAGCAGCTCGCGGGCTTGCTCAGCCGCAAGCAGGACGACGCATTGCGCGAACTGCTCCAAGGGTTGGTCGCCCGCGAGGTGGCCGAGAAAGTTCGGGGAGCGAAGCGGTTGGTCGATCTCATGAACCAGCGGCTCGAAACGGTTACCACTGCCCATCATGTCGGGGTGAGGCTGCGATGGCGCCGCTCCCCTGAACTCGATCCAGCCACAGCCCGCAAGGTCGACCTGCTGGCGACTCTCCCCGACTTGCGAACCGATGAAGATGAGCAGGAGTTGCGACTTGCGCTCTCCAATCAGCTGGACGAGGCCCGAAGGCTCCATCCAGATACGCCTTACCGACAGCTCATCGCCGACACGCTCGACTACAAGCAGTGGCATGACTTGGCGGTCATGCTGCGACGGCCGGGCAGCAGCGATGTCCGGCTCAGCCGACGCACACCGCTGTCGGAAGGCGAGAAGAAACTGGTGACCTACCTGCCCTTGTTCGCCGCGGTGGCCGCTTCCTATGACGCCCTGGCCGAGCAGCATCGCACTCCCGACAACGGCCCGCCGGGCATCGCCCGGTTCATCCTGCTCGACGACGCATTCGCCAAGGTGTCCGAAGATAACCACGATCAGTTGTTCGGGTTGCTCGTGGATCTAGATCTCGACTTGATTGCCACCAGCGAACGGCTGTGGGGCACCCTCCCGAGCGTCCCCGAGTTGGCGATCATCGAGGTCTGTCGGGATGCGACCCTCAATACCATCCTCCTGGAGCACTACCATTGGGACGGCATCACCCGCGAACCCCGAGACACACCAGACGGCAGCACCAGCGCTCGCGCTGCCGTGAACCTCGACCAAGGGCACCGGTCCCTGCAATGACCGATGCCTCCCCCTCCCTCGCCCCCAATGGGAATGCCGCACCGGCCCGACAGCTATTCCGCTATCTGGGCGGCGACGAATGGGCGGAGTACCGGGCCATCCTCCGCGTGTTCGCCGGCACATTCTTCACCGATTTCAGTCCCGAAGAAGTAGAAGTCGAGGTCGCTCCCGCCGGAGTTGACCCGTCAGCGGTGCCCGACCGGCTGGAGAGTCTCTACCGCTGGGGCAATCTCACCGTGTCGTCATCGGTCGGCAACCCTTCGAGCCTCGAAGACTACAACCTCAAGCGCAAGCGCTATCTCATCACTCGGGCCGGACAGGAGGTATTCGAGTTTGTTGAGCAGATGCTGGCCAACGTGGACCAAATCGGCGATGTGCAAGCCGGTCGCCTCCGCGACCTCCACCGCGCCCTGATAGTGCTAGGCCAGCATGGTGAAGCCGGCTTCGACCGAGTCGGCGGTCAAGACCTAGGCGATGCGGTGCGGGCAGTGTTCGATCTCCATGAGCGCTTCACCGACGAGTTGACGCAGTTCTTCGCCGAACTCAACCAGTGGCAAAGCCGCTATGACCTCGACGCCGACGAGGTCCACTTCTTCGCCAGCGTACTGGTGGACTACGTAGCGGAGCAGCTCACCGAGGTCGAGCGCATGACCCGGCCGATCGCCCGGGCGCTTGAGCAGATTCTGCCCCGACTTGACACCCTGCTTCCCGCACTGCGGTCCGGCTTGGCCGCGCGCGTAGACGAAGCCGGATTGGCGGAGAATGTGGCGGTACGGCGGCTGCCCGGCACAGAATCCGCCGATTGGCGATACCTCGAAGCATGGTTCACCGCCAGCCCCGGAAGGCCATCGCGGCTCGACCTGCACACCCGTCAGGCGGTGGCCGCGGTGCGAACCCTCACCGCCAATGTGACCCGGCTGTCTCGAGTCGGACTCGGCGCGGCATCGAGGCGCTCCGACTTCGTGCGGCTTGCCAGGTTCTTCGATCAGGCCGCCACTCCCGATGATGCTCATCAGATCGCGGCTGGCGCATTCGGACTCGGCTCGTGTCGCCGTCTCAGCGCGCTCGCCGATGACGCCGATGACCCCGTCCCCACAATTACCCCATGGCGGGACGCGCCCCGAGCAGTGGTCCCAGTGGCCTTGCGAGAGCGCGGCGAAACCGGATTGCGCGGCCAGCCGACGCCGATCCCCAACCGAGGGAGCGAACGAGAGATGATGCGCCGACGCCGCGAGATTGACCGCTCCACTCGTGAGAATGCGGCCACCGAACTGCTGGCCTGCGCGGGCAACGACGGGCAAATCGACGGTGCCCAGTTGTCGTTGGCCTCATTCACCATGCTGCGCGATCTCATCAGCCGATCTGGTCTGCGATCTGGCATCGCGGCCGACAGCCGCTCCGCAACCGACGCTGGAGTCCGGTGCGAAGTGCTGCGGGTCGAAGGAGGGCGCACTGTGGTCTGCTGCCCCGACGGTCAGCTCACCATGCACGATCTCATCGTCACCGTCACCCCGGTCAAGAACAACTCATCGGCGGCCTCAACCTCTACTCCATCGCCGATGCCCGCGTCCCTATGACCACCCCACCCGCAGCCACAGAGACGGCCAATCGACAGCAGGAGCTGGATCTCCGCAGCGCTGCCCGCCATCTCGTCAGACATCCGCTTGTGCTGGCCGAAAATGATCCTGAGATGCTGGCGCTGATCCGCCGACACGAGCACACACTCGACCGTTGGTTCACCCAGCGCTTCGGCTATCGCCTTCAGGTCACCGCCGACACTGCCCGCTTGTTCAAGTCGTCGGTGGTCGCCCGTCGGCGCCCGCTGCTGACGGCAACTAGCCAGAGCCGTGCCTTCTCCTCGCGTGAATACACGTTGCTCGCCCTGTCCTTGGCCGCGGTCGCCGCCGGGCCGACCGTGATCAGCCTTCGCGATCTGATCCACGAGATCCGCTCTGCGGCCACCGATGCCGACATCGTCCTGACCGAAGAAGCAACCGACCGCCGCGCCTTGGTCACCGCCTTGAAGTGGATGATCCAGTACGGCTTGGCCAGCGAGATGCACGAGCACATTGACCGCTATGTCTCCGATGAATCCGCCGACGCAGTGCTGCGCATCCGCCCCGACCGCGTCGCGCTGTTGCCACTTCCGGCGCTGGCCAGTTCGGAGGCTGCGCCGCAATTGCTCGACCGCTCCGACCGGCGGCTGTCTTCGCGGGCATGGATGCGCTCCACATTGTTGGAAGAGGCGGTGCTGTACCGCACCGACCTCACCGACGGCGAGTGGGCCGAACTGCGACAGCGCCTGGGAGAGGAGGGAGCGATCTTCGACGACATGTTCGGGCTACGGCTTGAATCAAGGGCCGAGGGCATCATGGCCATCGATCCCGACAACGAGATGACCGACAGCCGCTTCCCCCGCAGCGGCACCGTCGGGCACGCGGCCCTCCTGCTCCTCGACCGGCTCGCCCACTCCGTTTCTTCAGCACCGGTGGAAGAACAACCCGACAACCAGATAGCCGAGAACCGCGATCCTGATGGGGCGGGGCGGACCCCAATCACCCGTGATGAGGTCGTCGAGGTAGTGACTGCACTGGCCTCCGAACACCGCCGCTATTGGTCACAAGACGCTCAGAACCCAGAGCGTTTCGCCAACGACATCCTCGATCTGCTGGAAGACCACCGCTTGGTCGAGGTGACCGGCGATGTGGTCTGGCTCCTGCCCCCCGCCTGGCGATACTCGGTAGACGTCCAATATCAGCAGGACTCGCTGTTGTGACATCCGACCCATTCCCCGAGCCGTCCCCCCGCTCGACCGCTGCACCTGCGGCATCCCGGCCTGTCCCCGAGTCGCTGCTCACCTCTGGACTGGAGCCGGTGTGGTGCGCAACCCGCCAACGGCTCGACCGCTTCGGCCCCCAGCGCCGGGGCACGATCAGCTGCCCGCCGCTCGACCCCGCGAGCGCCCTGGCCATCGAGTCGCTGCTGGGGCGAACCTCAGCCAGGCGCTTGGACTTGGAGGAATTGGAAGCAGCCCTCGTGGCCCGTGGCATCGGCGCCGATCTTTGCGACGCGCTCACTCGACTTGGATATCCCCCGTCGGCCGAGGCCGCCCGACGAAGGAGCGATCGTTCCCGCGCCCAAGAGGCCCGGGCGGCGCTGCACGACACCGTCACCGCTTGGGACGAGCCTTGGACTGCTGAGTGGGCTGATGGCATCGCGGGCGCTGGATTATTGCGAGACTTGGACGGCGAAAGCGCTGCCCGTCTCACCGCCGATGTGCGCCGCTTGCTCGACTATCTTGATCGCGTTCGACCCGAAGGCATCAGCCGCACAGAGACCGCCGCCGCTCTCTACGGGTCGGCGCACGCCCTCGACGCTGGCACAAGGCGGGCCAGCGCGGTAACCCACGCTCTGCGCCACCGGATCGGCCCGCTGGATGAGCGCGAGCTCTGGGAGGCGGCTGGCATCCTTCCTGACCGCGTTTCGGCTCCAGCACTTGTCTGGTGGCTTCCGGTCGCTGGCTCTTCGGCATTGGATGTGCAGATCCGATTTGCCCTCCAGGCTGGGTTGCCCCTTCACATCAGCTTGTTTGCCCTGCGAAAGCACCCCATCTCCGTCGATGCAGGCACCCCCGTGCTTGTCGTCGAGAATCCAAGACTGGTCGAGGCCGCTGCCGAGCGCAGCCTGCCGGTCTGCGTGATCTCGTCCAATGGGAACCCCTCCACTGCGGTTACCACCCTGCTTCGCCAACTCCAGCAAGCCGAGGCATCCCTCTGGTATCACGGCGACTTCGACTCGCCAGGCATAGCCATATGCCGCCGAATGCACGAATTCGGCTGCTCACCGTGGATGATGGATTCCCCCGAATACGTCGGCGCGATCCGACAAGCGGAAGAGTCCGATGTGCAACTCATGTCGGATCACAAAGAATGCGGCCCAACTCCGTGGGATCCAAAGCTCCAAGCTGCGTTCGACCACCACCGCCTCATCATCCACGAAGAGTTCGTGCTCGACGGCGTTCTCAACCGCTTCAGCCGAGTCAACTAGTGACTGTGAGGTGACTCCGGTCACCAGGTGGGGTTGGTGAGGATCCCGCCGTCCACCACCAGATCGGCTCCGGTGATCCACCGGGCCAGATCGGAGCACAAGAACACGCAGGCGTCCCCGACGTCTTCAGCGGTGCCCAAGCGGCCGAGCGGGACGGCGGCCGTCCACCGCTCCACGCCCTCGGGCCAGTCGTCGGCCAGACCGGGACGGTCGATCAACCCAGGAGACACCGAGTTAACCCGAATGCCATGGGGACCCCAAGCAAGAGCAGCCGCCTTGGCGTGCATTACTAGACCGGCTTTGGACGTCGCGTAGTGGCCGTGAACGGGAGTGGGATGTTGAGCCTCAATGGAGGCGATATGGACGATGGACCCACCAGTGCCCTGTTCCCGCATGGCCGAGGCAGCTGCCTGGGTCAGCCGATGCACCGCGGTGAGGTTGGTGTCGATCATCTCAGACCATTGCTGATCGTCCAGATCGGTGAACGGAGTCACCGGCTGGATCCCGGCGTTGTTGACCAGGGCGTCAATCCGCCTGTGTCGATTGAGGGCTGCGTCTACCACCGCAGCTGGACCGTCTTCGGTGTTGAGATCGGCCATCACCTCAGTGACCTCTCCTCCGCCGTGCTCAACCGCTGACGACCGAGTGTGGGCCACCACTGAGGCACCCGCGGCAGCCATGCGCCGGACGATCCCCCCGCCAATCCCCCCACCCGCGCCGGTAACCACCACCACCTTGCCGGTGAGGTCGATCATCTCAGCAGGCGATGCAGTCACGGCCTCACCAACTCAGCGATCTCCCCCGCCGCCGAGGGGTACAGCTCAACAAGCAGCTCGGCGCTCCCCAGCTCGAAGCCATCATGGTGGTAAGGCGGCGCCATCGTGGTCCCCACCAGCGACCACTCCCCCCGTGTCGAGGCGCCCATCCAAGTGTGGCCCGGTACCACCACACAAGGCCGCTCCCCCACCTCCAAGTCGTCGCCTAACACCGGCCGCCCCACCAACCCGTCCGGCCCCAGCAACAGCATCTGAACAGCCGCCCCCGCATAGTGATGCCACAGCTCCGGCCCATCCAGCCGATGCATCGCTGAGAAGTCCCCCGGCTGAAGCAAGAAATAGATGGCAGTACTCCGCTCATCCCGCCAAACCTCCCGCCACATCCCCCCTTCCTCCGGCAACGCCACCAACCCCAACATCCCCACCACCTCAGCCCCAGACAAACCCACCAAGTCCTCCCGCTGCCCCATCGCCACTGACCCTAGCTTTCCCTCTATACAGACCTGCTCCCAGGAGCAACCGAGGCCGCCTCAACCCTTGAATGATCTTGCCCTTCGAGAGAAGACGGCTCCGGCGATGATGGGTGGGTGAAATTGACTGAGCGGTCGCCAACGCTGATTTCGATGCTGAGCGTTCCGCCAAGAGCGGAAGTGAGCTTGCACAAAGTGGACAGCTTGGGGTCAGCTGACCGCTCGAGCCTCGACACTCCCCCCTGTGTGATGCCGAGCCTCTCAGCCAGATCGACCTGATTGATGCCGAGCTCACTCCGCAGTTCTGCCAGCTGAAAGGCGAAGATCTTCGCCTCCACCTTCTGCCCGTACTCCTCCGCCCTGGCACTGCGCACCGGATCGGCATCAATGGGAGCAGCAAGTTCGTCAAAACTCTTGGTCGTCATGAAATCAATCCGAGAGCGAGTTCCACCAGACTTCGAACTGGTGCGCAACCTCCACCTTCCACACCCGATAATACTACTCACAACTCATATGAGTTACGAGGGCTTTCCAGGCTTCAGCAATCGCAAAGATGATTCTTCAACGACACCTCAGGTTCCCCGAATGTGTCACTGCCTGGGAGTAGGGTCGTGTCGTGGGTTATAGAGGCGACTCAGAGGGCACCGCGGACCGCCAAATACCTGTCCCTGGCTGTCGACCCGCTGATGCTGCATCAGATCGACAGCCAGACTCGCATGCTCGTTTGAGCGTGGGCGTTGATGGTCCGCTGGATGAGCTGAGTGGCCCCCTTTTGGTGTGCGGCCCAGCGATCGAGGCCTTGGGATTACTCCCTGATGGATGTGTGCAGACGGTGATCACATCACCGCCGTATTGGTCGCTTCGGGATTACTCGGCCGAGGGTCAGATTGGCCGCGATGACGCTCTGGGCGAATACGTCAAGAGCATTGTGATGGCGTTCGACCAGGTGCGCCGGGTACTGACGGATAGCGGCACTGTGTGGCTGAACGTGGGCGACTCCTACACCTCGGGAAATCGCAGGTATCGGGCACCTGATCGCAAGAACCGGGCTCGGGCTATGGCGGTTCGGCCTCCCACTCCCGAAGGGTTGAAGCCCAAGGACCTGATCGGCGTTCCGTGGCGGTTGGCGTTCGCTCTCCAGGATGCGGGGTGGTGGCTGCGTTCCGAAGTCATCTGGTACAAACCCAACGCCCACCCCGAGTCAGTCTCCGATCGCCCTACCAAGTCCCACGAGACGGTGTTCCTACTGTCCAAGAACCAGGACTACTACTACGACACAGCCGCGGTGAAGGGCCCCAACGGCCGCCGCCTCCGAACCATGTGGGACATCAACACAGAGCCCCGGAGAAAGAACGCTGGCGGCATCGAAGACCACCCAGCCGTCATGCCCATGACCCTGGCCCGCCGCTGCATCCAAATCACCAGCCGCCCAGGCGACACCGTCCTTGATCCATACGCCGGATCAGGGACCACCTTGATTGCTGCCCAAGATCTCGGTCGAAACTGGGCAGGCATCGAGCTCAACCCTGCCTACGTCGATCTCATTGAGCGCCGGATCACCGAGTGAACCAGCCGTACGACCAATCCACAAATATGGCTGACCTGAGGGCAAGTATTGAAGACCTCTCTCCCATGGGAGAGAGGTTCCTCGCCAGGATCATCGAATCGCTCTCGTCCCCGCTCCAAGCTGAGATCTCAGATACCTGGCTCGGCCAGACACCTGGGTGGACCGAGTACTTCGGCCTCACGATCTCAGTACACCACGGCACCACCGCCGAGCCTCTGGGCCTCGTCGGCTTCGAAGTGGCATTCCGCAACGCTTGCGAAGCAGTCGGCTGGGCAGTCGACGAGCCAGGTTCCGCCACCCAGCGCTTCGTGGACATGACAGTCCAAACCACCGAGGGCACTGAGAGGAAGCTCTCCTTGAAGTCCACCGCCGCCCTCAGGTTGTCTGCAACCACCGCTCACATCTCCAAGCTCACCGAGGCTGCCTGGATTCAGGACGTTCGATCCGCCAAGACAAGGCGAGACCAAACCCTCGAACTGTTCCGTCAGTACCGAGAAGCCGTGGACTCCATCATCATGCTCCGAGCCTTCCGCCCCGACCGCACCTCCCTCCCCACCAAATACCAGCTCCTAGAAATCCCCACCGGCGTCTTCACGTCCCTCGAA
The DNA here is from genome assembly GCA_022822905.1 of Acidimicrobiia bacterium. GTDB lineage: Bacteria > Actinomycetota > Acidimicrobiia > Acidimicrobiales > Bin134 > Poriferisocius. The sequence goes on from JAJDYE010000023.1 coordinate 57,407, forward strand.
GACGCCCCCCTCGAAGCCTTCGCCGCCGACGGACCTACCATCGACTGCACCTACCTAGGCGACCCTGTCGCCGCCCGCATCTCCCTCGACCGCTCCGACGCCAAGATCACCGTCAAGCAAATCAAACTCTCAGCCTGCACCCTCCACGCTGAATGGCATTTGGGCATACCGAGGGTCCTATGAGGGTACGTCGCCCCTGAGATCTTGACAGCCATCGACCCCGGTCAGCCAGACACATGGCCCGCAGACATTCGAGTCCACGTTGAGCACCTCGTGCAGGGTTGTAGGGCAAATCCACAGAACTCACGAGACACGTCATCATTCGAGCTTGAACTCGAAAACGTCGGTGCCTTCATGGCAGAGCGGGAGTTCCGCGACGTCCTAGGCGAAAGACACATAGTGCTCTATCACGCAACCCGACTACTTCCCCATGAGGTGACAGCGGTTCGGCTGCAAGGACTGCAGGCGCTCACCGAAGAGGGTCGGCACCTGCGACTCAATGCTGTTGTCGAGCACCATGGCAATGAGATTGGAACCGAGCGACTCGAGGCCCTAAAGGGATCGGGGCCTCTGTCCTGGGATGAACTTCAACGCAGTGCTCGACTTGGGGTGTTGTACGCAGTCACACCCCTAGGCGAAACGTTTGCAGATGCTGGCAGCACCATGACTGTTTTTCTCGAGAACTGGGGCGGCGAGAGCTTCTACTGGACAGCGAAAACCGAGGACGAGGTCGCCGAAACTATAAGTGAACTCACACGCAGGAGCCTCGCCACGATTGCGGAGTTCGCCATCCCTGCGTCCTGGCTGGATCGGTACCAATACCTCTGGCAAATATTCGCAGGACAGCTTGGTGGTTGGGATAGCCCTTGCGGGGAGTTTCGAAATAGCCAGAACATTCCTCCCGAATACATCCTCGACCTAGTCCACGAAGCCTCACCAAGGTGGCCTAAGGAGATCGGTCCTTTAGTGTCCCCACAGGACTTCCGTTTGACCGTTTGACGACCGCTCGATCACACAGCGGAGCGTCTACATCTTCGTCAACGAATATCGCTAGGGCTCTAGGACGACTTTTATGGCGCCGGAGGCGCGGTTGGCGGCGGTGGCGAAGGCTTCGGCGGGGGCGTCTAGGGGGAAGCGGTGGGTGATGATGGCGTCGGGGAGCTCGGGCAGTTGGGCTAGGGCGGCGGCGGCCACGTCCATGTCGCGGGTGGGGCCGTGGCGGCCGTACATGGAGGAGGGCACCAGGGTGACCTCCTTCATGCTGATTTCTATGCCGGGCAGCTCCACTGGGTCCCAGTAGCTGCCCAGGATGACGATCTTGCCGCCGGGGCGGCACTTCTTCACGGCATCAGCCAGGGCTGAGGAGGTGCCGGCGGCCTCCACCACGATGTCGTAGGGCTCATCGGTTAGCGGGACGGCCCCCAGGCGCTCGGCAGCCTCCTTCTGGCCGTCGTGGCGGGCCGATATGGCGACCTCGCACCCGGCCAGGCCGGCCACGGCCAGCGCGGTCTGGCCCACGGCGCCGCCGCCGACCACGGCCACCCGCATGTCGCCGCGCAGTCCTGCCAGGCGGAAGCCGTGTACCGCGATGCCCAGGGGCTCCACCAGGCAGGCGTCCCGGGGGTCGGCCCCGGAGGGCAGGGGCACGATGGCCTCGGGCCACATGAGCACCTCGTCGGCCATTCCCCCGTCGCGGGAGATTCCGGCAATGTCACCCAGGGTGGCCGGACAGCGGTTGTAGTCGCCGGCCAGGCATAGTTCGCAGGTGCCGCAGCCGTGAATGGGCTCGATGGCCACGGGACGGCCGTCTTCCAGCCAGCCGGCGAATTCGTGGCCGATGGTGAACGTGTTGAGCATTCCCAAGGGGAGCATGTGCAGATCGGACCCGCACACCCCCGCCGATGCCATCTTGATGCGCACTCCCTCACCTTCGGGAGGGGCCACCTCCACCGTGGTGGGCTGGCCGTCGACGCATCGAACTGCTCTCATGACTTCATCCTTTCACTGGGCCAGCTTGCGACGGGCCTCATAGGCCCTTGGGACGAGTGCCGATAACGCCGTCGGCTTCCAGTTGGGCGATCTCATCGGCCGACAGGCCCAGCTCGGCCAGGATCTCGTGATTGTGCTGGCCCAGGGCGGGCGAAGGGGAGGTGATCCAGCGGTCGACCGAGGCGAACCGGTAGGGCATTCCCGGCATGGGGTGGGTCCCCACCGCCGGGTGCTCGACCATCTCGAACAGCCCCCGGTGGGCAAGCTGGGGGTTCTCATGCTGGATCCGAGGATCCCAGGCCGGGGCGGCGGGCACGCCGGCGGCCACCAGCTGGGGCACGACGTCGTCGAGGTCCTGCTCGGCGGCCCAGCCGTACAGCCCCTCATCGATGGCATCGTGGCCCGCCCGGCGACCGGCGTCGGTGACATACTCCGGGCGGTCGGCCCACTTCGGCGACCCCAGCACCTCCACCAGCGCCTGCCACTGCTCGTCGGTGGCCACGGCCAGTGCCAGCCATTGCTCGTGGCCCCGGCAGGGGTACAGCCCCTGGGGTGCGGCGTAGGGACCCCGGTTGCCGGCCCGCTCCATCACATTGCCGTAGGCGGTGTACTCCACGATCTGCTCGGCCGAACAGTTGAGCGCGGCCTCCACCATGGTGGACTCCACGAACACCCCCCGGCCGGTGCGCTCCCGAACGGCCAGGCCCAAGATCGCGGCGTAGGCCCCGTGCATCCCGGCGATGGGGTCGCACGGGCCTCGCATTATGCGGGGCTGATCGTAGGGATGGCCCGTCACCCAGGCCATGCCGGTGAGCTGCTCCATGGTCTGGGCGAAGCCCACCCGCTCCCGCCACGGCCCGCTCAAACCGAACGCCGGCATCCGAGTGAACACCGCCTGGGGGTTGCGGGCCGAGACGGCCTCCCAGCTCAGGCCCCACTTCTCCACCACCCGGGGGGAGAAGTTCTCGATCACCACGTCGGCGCCCTCGATGAGCTGCCACAGCAGATCCATGCCCGCTTCGGTGTCCAAGTCGAGCGTCAGTCCCCGCTTGTTGTGGTTGATGGCCACGAACATCGAGCTCCACTCCCACCAGTCCTCGGTTCCGAACATGAACCCGGTCATCCGCATGCCGTCGGGATGGCCGGTGGACTCGATGTGGAGCACATCGGCTCCCAGCATGGCCAGCGTGCCAGTGGCCGACGGCCCGGCCCACCAACTGGTGAGGTCCAAAACCCTTACGCCAGCTAGCGGTAGATCAGGATCGGCGTCGGCAGCCGACGGCACCAGCCGCGGGCGGGCTTCGATCGTCCCGGTGTGCTCGCCCAGTTGAGGAGCGGGCGTGGCCGGCCGTCGCTCGCCGCCGTCGTCCATCAGGTAGGGCGGACGGGGCTGGAGGAACCCGCCGGGGTTGCGCACGAACACCCCCCGGGCGGCGAACTGCTCGTTGTCGAGCACGCTGCGCCCGTCGTTCACCTCGGCCACCGGCACACGCAGATCAGACGCCGCCTTGATGATCTCCGCCACGGTGTGGCGAGAGGTCCACGGGTGGACCATGGCATTCCACTCGTCCAGGCGGCCGGCCCGCTCCCCGATCTGACTCCATTCGGTGTCGATCAGGTCGGGGCGCTCGATCATCAGCACGAAGCCTTGGTACTGGAGGGCGGTATTGGTGTTGAACCCCACCCAGCCGTCGAGGGCGGGCTCGATGGAGGGCGCCTCCACCGACCGCGCCACCCGATCGAACTCGTGGCCGCCGCCCCGCATGGAATGGGCCAGATCGCTGAACGTGGTGGAGGCGATGCCCATCACGTCGGCCACCGCCAAGTCGATGTGCTCGCCGCGCCCGGTGCGCCGGGCCCTCAGCAGCGTGGAGAGGACCGCAGGGCCGGCGAAGGCACCGGCGGTCCACTCCGCAATGCCCCCTCCGGCGTGGATTGGGGGCTGGTCGGGCCGCCCCCGACAGGCGATGGCACCGCACTGGGCCTGCACGGTGTACTCGGTGGACGGGTGCGAGGCCAGCGGCCCGTCCTGTCCGTAGGGCGTGACCGACAGCACCACCAAATGTGGGTGCTGATCCGCCCAAGCCCGTCCGATACCCGAGCCGGCGGGGAATGACTCCACCACGGCGTCGGCGGTGGCCACCATCTCCTCGATCTCGGGATCGCCCGGCTGTCCGACAACGCCCCGCTTGGAGGCGTTGAGCAGCTGGAACAGCGCGCTGTCGCCCTCGAACTCGGCCCGAGTGGCCGACCAGCGCCGCATCGGGTCGCCGTCGGGCCCCTCCACCTTGATCACATCTGCCCCAGCGTCAGCCAACAGCTTGGTGACATAGGGGCCGGGCACCCCGGTGGAGAAGTCCAACACCCGGATGCCGGCCAGTATCGAGGCCTGCATGTGGACGCCTTCGCCCACGCTGGCTCCGTCGGCCCGCGGAGCGTCCTGGTTGGCCTCTGCCGTCATTGCAGTCTCACTGTTTCCCAGTCTGTTCGCACCCCGGTATCTTGTCGCATTGGGAAGTCCCGTACACTGGCCGACACTCGGCAAACGATCGCAGCAAAGGAAAGCACTGTGAAGCTCACCGAAGTCAACCTGCTGGACCCCGACCGATTTGTGCGCCTAGAGCACCACGAGATGTTCAGGGTGCTGCGGGAGCAATTCCCAGTCTTCTTGCACCAGGATCCCAACGGTCCGGCGTTCTGGAACATCGTCAAACACGATGATCTGGTGGAGGTGAACCGCGACACCGAGCGCTTCTCCTCTGAGATCGGCGGCACCTCCATCCCCGACCCGGGCACCCGCGAGAACAGCGGACCCGACTCACGGGGGGTGATGATGCTCACCACCGATCCTCCCAAGCACACCCGCTACCGGCGGCTGGTGAACAAGGGCTTCACCCCTCGCATGATCGGCCTGATCGAGCAGTACCTGCGGCACCGGGCCATCTTGATCGTCGACAACGTGATCGAGAAGGGCGAAGCCGACTTCGTGGTCGACCTCGCCTCGGAGCTACCGCTCCAGGCCATTGCCGAGATCATGGGCGTGCCCCAAGAAGACCGCATGATGCTGTTCGACTGGTCCAACCGCTTGATCGGCGTCGACGACCCCGAGTATGCCGACGGTGCCGAAGACGGCGTCGTGGCCGGCGCGGAGCTGTACGCCTACACCAACCAGATGGCCAAAGACCGGGCGAAAAACCCCCGCGACGACATTGTCACCAAGCTCATCAACGCCGAGATCGACGGCGACCGGCTTACCGAGCTGGAGTTCGACATGTTCATGCTGCTGCTCACTGTGGCCGGCAACGAAACCACCCGCAACGCCACCGCCCAAGGGATGCTGGCGCTGATGGACCACCCCGAGCAGTTCGAAATCATGAAGGGCTCCTCCGACGGGGTGACCGACACCCATATCGACGAGCTCCTGCGGTGGTCAACCCCGGTGCTGCACTTCCGCCGAACCGCCACCGAGGACGCTGAGATCAGGGGCCAGCACATCGACGAGGGCGACAAGATCGTCATATGGCACATCTCGGCCAACCGGGACGAAGAGGTGTTCGAAGACCCGTTTACCTTCGATGTGAACCGCACCCCCAACGAGCAGATCGCCTTTGGCGGCGGCGGGGCCCACTACTGCCTGGGCGCCAACCTGGCCAAAATGGAGCTGCGCCTCATCTTCCAGGAGATCATCGAGCGCATGCCCGACATGCACCGAGTGGGCGAGCCCGAGTGGCTCCGCTCCAACTTCATCGGCGGCATCAAGCATCTCCCCGTCGCCTGGACCCCCGGCAAAAGAGTCAACCCCGGCCCCGCCCCCGACCAAAACCTCTCAACCCTGGTCTAGCGAGACAAGCACCTTGATGGCCAGCTTGCCCCCCGTCTACTGGGATCAACTCGCCACCAAAGGCGACCTCGCGGCCAGCGAACAGCGGCTCGGTAACGAGATGCGCTCCGGGTTCGCCAAGGTCTATGGCGAACTGAACAGCTTTCGCGCCGAGACCGCAGCCGAGTTCAAGAACATTCGCGCCGAGACCGCAGCGGAATTCAAGAGCGTGCGGAGCGAAATGGCCCTCCAATTCGCCAGGCAAACCCGCACCATGGTGTTCACCATGTTGGGGTTGGCCGTACCGGTCTTGGGCGCCATCCTGGCCGTAGGCCTATCGTGAATCCTCAGTTGCCCTAAACCTGCACTACCGAGCCCTGACGGCCTCTAGGCAATTGTTCGTCGCTGCCGACTCTGTTTCATGCAGCTCCGGCGAGTGCGGCCTCCTGGATGAGGGGGCGCAGTCGTTTAGCGGCTTGGAGTTGGCCGGTTAGGACGTCGAGGGTGCCTTCGCGTTCCATGCGGGCGAATTCTGGGATTCCGGCCGCGGCTTTGCGGGCCACGCTGCGGTGACAGCCGGCGATGACCTCGACAACCATCTCGGGGAGCTGCTGTGCTTCTGAGGGAGCTAGGCGGTAGCCGCGCACGAGGGCGGTGATGCGGGCTGCTTGGTTGGGCTGGTCCGGCCACTGCTGGAGCCAGGGGTCGTTGTCCTCACACACGGGGGCGAACTGCCATAGGGCGTGGCCGAGATCCCACAGGGCCGGGGCAATCCAGATGCCGTCCCAATCGATGAACGCCACCGCCTGCGCGTTTCTGAAGACGGTGTTGCGGGGGGCGATGTCGCCGTGGCAGACGATGTCATCTCCAACTACAGCCTGGGGGCCCTCTTCAAAGCCAGCCTTAGGAGCAAAGCCCCTCACGCTGTCGTGATACGCGTGCAGCAGGCTTCCCACCGACTCCAGCGCCTCAGCTTCGAGCTTCCACCCCTCGGCCTCTTCTGGCACCCAACCCTCGATCCACGTCAGCCTTACTGCGCCATCAGGCTGTGAACCCACCACCCGAGGAGCGCCCTCGAAGCCGTGCTCCTTCAGATGCGCGAGCAGTTGCTTCATTGACTCCGAATTGGGAGTGGCCGGGCGCACCACCTCGTCGCCGACCCTGACAAACTCGGTTACCCTCCCGGCGACTGCCTCTCCCTCACCGGGCTCACTCCCCACACCACAAGGCTAAATGGCCCTTCAATGGGTTGTTCGCAATTGCCACCCGGTCGGCCCGACTCCGCGATGCACTGGTAGCTTCGCCCGATCACAAGGCAAGATTGCAAGTTGCCTTGTAGGCTGTTCGCATGTCAAACACGGGAACGTTGAAGGTGTCGTCTCGGGGGCAGATGAGCCTTCCGGCGACGGCTCGCCACCACTGGGGTCTCGACGAAGGGGGCGAGGTCGGGTATCTGCATCTGGGCGGCGCACTCCTGCTGATACCGGGCAACGTCGAAAAGCTGCGGGCTGAGCTGCTTGCCGCCATCACCGACGAGATCTGGGAGCAGGCCGCAGCCGGCTTCGGCGACCCCGACCTGGCCAGCGAGTGACCCAGCTCGTCGACGACAGGGTGCTCGCCGGCCTGCTGCAAGGGGAAGCTCCGCCGGAGCCCGGCCAGCCGGTCTACACCACCGGCTGCTGGTACGTGCGACTCTGCCAGGCAGCTCTGAGCTCAACGGTCAGCGGGACGTTGTCTGGCTCGTTCGCCGAATTACCCCCCAAGCTCGTCCCCCGGGCACTGCATTCGCTGCTCGAACTTCCCGAAGAGGTCGGATTGGTAAGCCTGCGAACCCTGGCCCCGCTGATCGGCCGGTTGCGCAACCGCCACCGTCAACTCAACCTGCTGTCGGTTGAAGCGCTGGCTGCCGCACTGCACCTGAACTCCCAGGTGTACCTGCTCACCCCCTCCCCTCCCCTCCAGCACGCCCTCGCCGTCGAAGGCCGCCAAGCTGTCATCTTGGCTTGACACGCATCGGGACAGCCTTGGGGCGGTATCGGTTAGTTCGGGCGGTAGACGTGTCGGCGGTGCTGGACTCGGTGGATCACTACTGCCATCTCGTCCTCCAGGATCTCGTAGACGATGCGGTAGTCGCCACGGCAGGCGGATCGCAGGCCCTCAAGTTCGTCCATCAGCGGTTTGCCGACCCTCTGGGGATTCTCAGCCATCGGGCCGAAGATGGTGGCAAGGGCTGCATCTCGAATCTTGTTGGGCAAGCGGTCGAGATGCCGCAGGCCCGAGGGCGTGATCTTGACCTCGTACACGGGGCCGCTTCAGACGTGATCGCGCAATCGCAGAAGTTTCCCCTCAGCGGCTTCTTGAAGCGACTCGCGGAGTGAATCGACCAGTTCGGAATCGCTCAAGATATCCAGAGTCTCCTCTATGGACTCGAGTTCGTCGGGACTCATAAGGACAAAAGAGGGCCGGCCGTTGCGGGTTACCAAGATGCGGTCGCGCTGAGTTTCCACCCGGTCGGCCAACTCAGAAAGATGGGCCTTGACCTCTGAGAACGGGATCGTATCTGCCATCGGTGCGAGTATAGGTCAATATTTTGACCTATCAAAGCCACTTGCCCGCGGAGTCGGGGCATTCACGTCGATTCCTACGGCCCTAGCACGTCGACGCCGTGCTGTGCGGCGGATGCCGCGAGGCGGTGGTCGAAGGTGGCGATGGCGCGGGCGTTTAGTTCTAGGGCGGTGTCGAGGACGATTGCGTCGGGGAGCCTCAGTCCGGTCTCTGCCCGCAGCATCGCCCATCGAAGCAGTGCGCCGTCGTCCACATCGGTCACCACGAACGCAGCCCGGAGTCCCTCAGATGCGCTCTCGACGACCCCGAGGTGGGCCGGCGCCACAAGGCATTCGGCCATGGTCACCGGGTGCAAGAGCGCCTCTTCGTCGGCGACCTCGCCATTGATCGCAACCGCCCTGGAATGATGCTCATCGCTTGGATCGCGCAAAGCCACAACCCAGCTGGCGTCGGCCACAATCATGCGGGCCAGTCTTGGGACCGGTCATAGAGCACCGAAGAGCCGGGCAAAGAGCCCTCCAGCACCGCCCTGGCCTGAGACCTAGATGTGGGCGACCGGCCGCTGGCCACCCAGTCCAACATGATGAGCCGTATGAGCTTCGCCCGCGGGACATCGGACCACTTCCGAGACGCCTCATCGAGGATCTCGGAAATCTCATCGGTTTCGGTCACCGAGTGGCGAGGGCGGGTTGTCGGCACTCCCAGAAGTGTAGCACTAGGTGCATCACCACAGGCCTTCTTGCAATTATCGGGGCGCGTCGATGCAACTCGCCGGGCCCTCCCAAGACAGCATGTGCTGGTCCAAGGTGAACAAGGGGCACTCCTGGACCATGGTGGTGGCCAATATGAATCGGCCTGCGGTGTCCCTGGCGGTTAGGCCATGACGAGATCGGGCTCTTGCCTGTTCCAGCTGGAGAGAAGTTCCTGGACGATCTCCTCATTGCCTAACCCCATGCTCTCTGTGTCGAAATCGAACCCCTCGGGCAGGTCGATGATGTCTCGGCAATAGCCGAAGAGCGAACCAGCGAACTCCTCGCGAGGAGAACGATGAGGCCGGACCTCGGCTACTGGCCGGCCATTCTTGGTTATGACGATCTCCTGCCCGTCGCACACCGCATCCAATAGTGGCCCGCAATTGGCCCGGAACTCGCTCACCGAAACGGTCGTAGAAGACATGTGATCACTGGGAAGCGCCATTCTGCTCAGGCTATAGCGACAGAAACCGGTTTTGTACATCTATGTACAAAACCGGTTGGCCCCACAAATCCCTCAGTCTCCTGAAACATTGGGCTATACCATCCTCCTGGCCGAAGGAGAGCCTGTATGACCGCCAAGCCCGATCCCCTCACTGTCCCGTTCGGGACCGTTTTCTGCGACTGGATGACGACGGCTCGGGCTGATGGCGGGCTGCTTGCCTATGGCGGCTCTGTTGAGCCGTTCGGGGATCTGAGCTTGAGCCCGGCAGCTCACGTTCTGCACTACGGGAGCTCCGTGTTCGAGGGATTGAAGGCGCATCGCCAGGTTGACGGGTCGGTAGCCATCTTCCGGCTGGACAGCCATGTGGCTCGCATGGTTGCCAGCGCCGCCTGCCTGCGGCTGCCCGAGATCGATCCCAGGATGCTGCGGCAGATGACCATCGACACGGTTGCGGCCAACGCCGACGAGGTCCCCGACCCGCCGGGCTCGCTCTATATCCGCCCCACGCTGGTGGGCACCGGGGCCGACATCGGCGCGGCGGCCCATCCCGCCCCCTCCGCGCTGTTGTTCGTGGTCAACTCCCCGGTGGGCGACTACTTCAAGGGAGGCATACGGCCCCTCACACTTCAAGTTGAGTCGTCCACACCCCGTACCGTGCCCCAGTTCGGCATGGTGAAGTGCGCGGCCAACTATGCAATGGCCCTGGGTTCCACGCTGGACGCGATGGCCGCCAATGAGGCCGTCGACCAAGTGCTGTTCGCCAGCAACGGCGACATCACCGAAACCGGCGCCTCAAACTTCTTCCTGGCCGACGACGAGCGCATAGTCACCCGGCACCTCGACGATTCGTTCCTGCACGGCGTGACCCGGGACTCGGTGATCCAGCTCGCCCGCCACCATGGCTACGACGTGGAGGAACGCGCCATCGACCCAGAGGAGCTCGTCGACTGGGCCGAGCAGGGCGAGGCCTTCCTGTCGGGCACCGCCGCCGGCGTCGCCCCCGTCGGCACCATCCTCTACTCGGGCAAGACCCTCACCATCGGCGACAGCCAACCCGGCCCCAACACCCTGCGCCTGCGCCAAGCCCTCACCGAAATCCAAACCGGCGCGGCCCCCGACCCATTTGGCTGGCGCACCCCGGTGGCAGGCACCTAGAAGGCAACCGCCATCGCGAATGCCGCACTCGGCTAGCCACTACAGTCATTGTCGCATCACGCCATAGAGAGATGGCCGACCAGGGATTGCTGCTATGACCGCCGTGCCAACCGAATCGGAAGCCACAACCGGCTCCTTAGCCAAGCCGCCGCCTGCTACTGAGGCAGACCCGCACAACCCGCTCCACAACGCCTTTTGGCGGCGGGATCGCCGGGTGGTGGACGAAGACCTGAAGCAGGTGTGCTCCCGGCCGCTCACGTTCTATCCCGGGTTCGAGTTCACCGGTGACCTGGAGAGCGTGGATACGCCGGGGGCATGGTGCATCACCCGGCATTCGTCCATCTTGGAGGTGTCGCGCAACCCGCAGATCTACTCCTCGTCGTCGGGCGTCACCATCAACGACTTCCCGCCGGAGTTCAACGAGTACTTCAACTCGATCATCGCCATGGACGACCCCCGCCATGCCCGGTTGAGAAAGATCGTGTCTGCCGGCTTCACCCCTCGGATGCTGGCCCGGCTGGAAGACTCGGTGCAGGACCAGGCCCGGCTGATCGTGGACGAGGTGTGCGAGCGGGGCGAGTGCGATTTCGTCACCGACGTGGCCGCCCGGCTGCCGCTGCGCATCGTGTGCGACCTGATGGGGATTCCCGCCTCCGAGCACGACTTTGTGTTCGACCAGACCAACGTGATCCTGGGGGCGGCCGACGACGAGTACGTCCCCGAGTTCGGCGACTTCATCACCGCCATCCTCATGGCCGGCGAGGCCCTGTCGAAACTGATGGACGAGGTGGCGGAATCGAAGGTTGGCGTGGATACCGGTGACCTGACCAGCGTGTTGGTCAACGCCGAGGTGGACGGCGAGCGCCTCACCCGGGCCGAACTGGCCAGCTTCTTCATCCTGCTCGTGGTGGCCGGCAACGAGACTACCCGCAACTCCATCAGCTGGGGCCTGGTGCATCTCACCGACAACCCCGACCAGCGCCGCATCTGGACCGAAGACTTCGAGGGCGTGGCCAACACCGCAGTTGAGGAGATCGTCCGCATCGCCAGCCCGGTCACCTACATGCGCCGCACCGTGCTGTGCGACACCGAGCTGGAGGGCCAGAAGATCGACGAGGGCGACATGGTGGTCATGAACTACCTGTGCGCCAACCGGGACGAATCGGTGTTCGACGACCCGTTCGCCTTCAACGTGCTACGGGATCCAAACCCCCACATCGGCTTCGGCGGTCCCGGACCGCACTTCTGCCTCGGCGCGCACTTGGCCCGCCGGCAGATCAAGGTGATGTTCCGCGAGTTGTTCGACCGCATCGGCGACATCCGGGCAACCGGCGAGCCCGACCCACTGTCATCGGCCTTCATCCACGGCATCAAGCACCTGCCCGCCGAGTTCACCCCCGCTGGGCCAACTGGTTGAGCGTCTCTCGGTCGAGGTGGCGGAACACGCCCTCGGCTAGGGCGGTGACCTGGCCGTCTTGGAGGGCGTGACCCTTGACCTCGGTGATGGTGCCGTCGAATTTCTCCACCCACCCTTCGAACACGGTCTCCACGTCGAGCAACGTGGGGCGCCGATAGCGCACCGACAGCATCATGGTGGGGCCGCTGGCGTTTCTGGTGGAGCAGGCGCTGGTGAACACCATGTCGAAGGCTGAGGCAATAGCCGCGCCGTGGACGCAGCCGGGCGGTCCCTCATACACGGTGGAGAACACCGCTCGGCCCCGGGTCTTGGGCGGATCGGACTCCATGTCGACCACCATCTCCACCGGCACCGCGGCGGGATTGCATATGCCGGTCACGTAGTCGAACGGCGCCCGCAGGTGGGTGATGGGCGGGCCCTCCATCTCATGGCCGTCGGGGCCGAAACGGGGCGGGGGCTCGGCGGGCACATGGGCCTCGATGCGGTCGGCCAGGGCGTTGGCCTCGTCGGCCAGCGCAGCGGTATCGGCGGGCGATGCGGTATTGGTTACGGTGGCGGCCACCAGCCGTCGCACCGCGTCGGCCAGCGCACGCAGCTCCCGCTCCCGGCCGGCCACCGCCGGGTGATCGACGGCCTGGAACGGGCCGCCTGGCTGATTGATATGGGCCACGACGGCAACGGTATGTTTTGGGCAGCATCTGAGCGCAACCAGGCGCCGAAGAACCCCTATCCCACGAGGAGCCCCCATGCCCATCGACCCAACCGCTGTCGGCGCCGAGAGCGACCCGAGCACCTCGAGCTGGAAGTCGAAAGACGCCCTTTTGTATGCCCTGGGCGTGGGCGCGGGAATGAGCGATCCCACCGGGTTCGAGCTGGAGTTCACCACTGAGAACACCAAGGACGTGGAGCAGAAGGCCCTGCCCACCATGTGCGTGGTGTTGGGCGGCGGTGTGGGCGGCGCCAACAGCCCGCTGGCCAAGATCGGCACCTACAACCCGGCGCTGCTGGTTCACGGCGAGCAGGGGTTCACCCTGCACAAGCCGCTGCCGGTGGCGGCCACAGTGAGTTCGGTGAGCCGCGTGGCCGGAATCTATGACAAGGGCAAGGCCGCCCTGGTGGTGCTGGAGAGCGACGTCACCGACACCGCCGACGGCCAGCCGTTGTTCACCAACGTCACCTCGCTGTTCATCCGGGGCGAGGGCGGCTGGGACGGCGACCGGGGCCCGGCCAGCCCGCCCAAGGTCCCTGAGCGCGACGCCGACCACGTGGTGACCTACCAGACCCGCACCGACCAGGCCCTGCTGTACCGACTCAACGGCGACCGCAACCCGCTGCACTCCGACCCGTCGTTCGCTGCTGCGGGCGGGTTCGACACGCCGATCCTGCACGGCCTGTGTACCTACGGCTTCACCGGGCGGGCGCTGCTCCATTCTCTGTGCGACAGCGATCCGGCTCGCTTCAAGAGCATGCACGGGCGGTTTTCCTCGCCGGTGCTGCCGGGAGAGACCCTCGACGTTCACATTTGGGACGAGGGCGGCGGGTCGGCCCGGTTCCAAACCCGAGTGGGCGACCGAGTGGTGCTCGACGCCGGAACCGTTACCTTCGACTAGCCGCCGGGCCTGGCCCAGCCCGAGCCGGGCAACCGTGCCTCGGCTACTCCCCGAAGGCGACGTCGATGCGCTGATCTACCAGCGCGGTGATGGGCAGTTCGACGCCTAGCTCCTCGGCCAGCGCGAGCGCACCCCCCAAGTCTTTGTGGGCGATTCGGGTGAAGCTACCCCCCAAAGCCGGGGGCGGATAGGTTGGCGGCCGGTTGAACACGCCTACGTGTGCGCCGATGTTGCGGTCGGAGTAGGTCACGATCTCGGCGAACGCGCCCAGGTCTACATCGGCGGCCGCGGCTAGGGCGATGGCCTCGTAGGCCACGGCAAACTCCACATAGGTGATGAGATTGCGGGCCACCTTGGCCTTCTGCGCCGCGCCCAGAGGGCCGACGTTGAGCACCATCCCGCCGTAGCGTTCGAAGTGAGGGCGGCCCCGCTCGGTGTGGGCTGCGTCGCCTCCACAGAACACCACCAGATCCCGGTTCTGGGCCGAAGGGGTGCCCCCGGTAACCGGGGCATCGATCAGCGCCACCCCGGCGTCGGCGGCCTCTGCGGCTAACTCGATCACCGTGGCGGGCAGCACCGTGGAGTGGATGGCCACAAGCGCGCCAGACTCGGCGGCTCCGGCGATGGCCCCGTCGTCGCCCTGACACACTTGGCGCACCTGGGCGTCGTCGATCACCACCACCGCCACGAGGTCTACTTGTCGGGCCAGCTCCCCCACCGATGCGGCCGGTGTGCCACCCAGCTCGGTGAACCGCTCCATGGCCGCCTCGGAGACGTCGTAGCCCACCACGGTGACCTCGTCGTCCCACTGGCCGGTGAGCACGCCCTCGGCGATGGCGCCGCCCATGTCGCCCAGTCCGATGATTCCTAGTCGAGTCATGGATTCAGTCTCTTTCGATTCGGGGTTCTCAGCGAAGCGGTCGGAAGAAGGCCCGCACCTCTTCCACCAGCTTGTTTGGGTTCTCCAGGGCAGGAAAGTGGCCGCCGTCGTCCACCTCAGTCCACCGGGTGATGTTGTAGTAGGGCTCGGCCAGCTCGCGGGGCGGGCGGTTCTTCTCGTTGAACACCGCCACCCCGGTTGGAACCGAAATCCTCGGCGGCTGGTTGAAGGCCGAGCCGGCTCCGAAGCTCTCGTAGTACATGCGCATAGACGGGCCGATGGTGGCGGTGGCCCAGTAGATGGTGAGCAGGGTGCATAGCTCGTCAAGCGTGTAGCGCCGGGCCAGGTCCCGCCCGCCGGGACCGTCGATGTCGCTCCATCGCCACCACTTCTCGATTATCCAGGCGGCCAGGCCGGCGGGCGAGTCGGTGAGCCCCACCGCCGCAGTCTGCGGCTTGGTGCGCTGAAGGTGTACGTATCCCCACTCCTGGTCGCGGTACTGCTTCACACCCTCCCACCACTGGCGCTGCTCTTCAGTGAGCGCGGCCTCGTCGATGGGCGGGGCCACCATATTGAGGTGGATGCCCACCATGCGGTCGGGGTGCATGGCGCCGAGCGCGGCGCTCACCGCCGAGCCCCAGTCGCCGCCTTGGGCACCGAATCGCTCATAACCAAGAGCGGTCATCAGCTCGGCCCACATATCGGCCACTCGGGCCGACGACACCCCCGGCTGCGAAGGCGGCGAGGAGAACCCGTAGCCGGGCAGCGACGGGGCCACCACGTGGAAGGCGTCGGCCGGGTCCCCACCATGGGCCGCCGGATCGCTGAGCGGTCCGACCACCTTGTGCATCTCCCAGAAACAACTCGGCCAGCCGTGGGTGATCACCAGCGGCAGAGGCTTGGGGCCCCGGCCCTCGGCATGGACGAAGTGGACGTGCAGGCCGTCGATTCCTTGCGTGAACTGGGGCAGCTCGTTGAGCGCGGCCTCATGGGCCCGCCAGTCGTAGTCGTGGCGCCAGTAGCGGCACAGCTCGGCGATGTAGGCGGTGTCGGATCCGTAGTCCCACCCCACCCCCTCCAGAGCCTGGGGCCAGCGGGTGGCATCCAGGCGCCGATGGAGGTCGTCGATCACCTCATCGGGCACGGCAATCCGGAACGGCTCAGCCACGGCGTCAGGTTATGCCAGCGCTCAGCGGTCGCCGATGGCGTAGAAGCCGCCGACGCGGTCGGCCACGTAGATGACTCCGTCCCACACCGCGGGGGTGGCCTCAATACAACCCCCCAGCGATATGCGCCATATCTCGGGGGGCTCGACCGCGGGGTCGGAAACGTCGAAGGCGTAGATGTTGCCAGCGCAGTCGCTTTGCATGAGCACGTCGTCGATCACCACCGGCGACGACCACACTGGGCCGCCCATCCGCTTGGACCACACGATCTCGCCGGTCTCGCGGCTCAGCCCGTACAAGAAACCCGCGTTGGTGGGCACATACACCATCTTGTCGGTCAGCGCCGGGGTGGCCCACACCCCGTCGATGTCGGCGTTGCGAAGGTCGGTGCCCCAAACGAGCGGCTCTTCGGCTGCGGGGTCGAGCTTGAGCATCTGGCCCAGCTCCTGGCTGCGGGTATTGCCCCGCTCGTACTCAACCCCCACATAGAGGAAGCCCTCGGCATCGGCCACCACGGTGGCGTCCACGTCGTCGCCCGCCCAGTAGCGGAATACCCGCTCAGGGTCCTGTCCGTCGGCCACCCCTGAGATGTCCCAGCCCTGCACCAGGCCCCCGGAGTTGGCGAAATAGAGGGTGTTGCCCACCACGGTCATGCCGGTCTCGATGGAAATGTTGCCGTCGGTTACCACGCTGAGCAGTTCGTCGTCCCAGCCGGCGTTGGAGAACACCACTTCGGGGTCGATGGCCACCAGACCGTCGGGGCCGAAACTGCGGTTCAGCTTGGCGATGAAGAAGTGGCTGTTCTCCCCGCCTTGGAACAGGTGGTCGTTTAGCACCAGGCCCGCGCCGTCCCAATCGTCGTTCCACAGCACAGGCGGGAAGTCCTCGGCGTGTACCGACCAGAGCTCGACGGGCTCTTCCCGGTCGAAAGCGATGATCCGCAGATAGTTGTCCCGCGATCCGAAGTACACCAGGGGGTAGCCGTCGGGATCGACGGTCACCGACCCTTTGACCAGGTCGCCCACCACGAACTCGGGCATGATCTGCTCGCCGGTGGCGGCGTCGAGGAAGTGGACACCCGGGGTGTATGTGCCCGCAATCACCCAGGTGCGCTCGTCCCACTCGATCACCGCAGGCTGGCCGGTCCACCCCGCGCCGCACCACAAGGTGGTGCCCGCCTCCCAGGTGGTGAGCGAGCACAGGTCTCGCTCGGGGGTGCCGGTGAACCGCCACAGCACCTCCGGCGACTGCGGGGCCGGACCAGTGCCATAGAAGGTGCGGGTGGGATTGCCCCGGAAGGTGAGCAGTCCGGGCATTCCGCTGACAGGCTTCCCGGCAGTGGCCGGGTCTACCCATCCCGGATACGGAGTGGGAGTGGGCTCGGGGGTGGGAGTCGGGTCCGGGACTTGGATGGGAGCGGGGGTTGAGATGGGCGCCGGGGCCGTCGTCGGCACCGATGTCGGCGTATCGGCCGGTGCCACAGGTATCGGGGCTGGAGACGTAGTCAGCTCAGGGTCGTCGACGTTGAAGTACTGCACCACGGCGACCACCGCCACGATCCCCACAGTGGCGGCAATCGCCGCGACCACGACCCACGATCTCCACATGCGCACTTGCACTACCGTAGAGCCATGGCGATCGAATATTTGGACCCAAAGGCAGAACCGGCCGAGCCGGTGACTCTCTATGACCTGTCGGCGGGCAGTGGAACACTCACCGTGGGGCTGTTGGCCAACGGATTCCCCGACTCGGTCCCATTCCTGGATGCCGTGGGCGAGAGCCTGCGCCGGGTTCGCCCCGACGTGGAGGTTCGGGCCTGGAACAAGGGCAACGCCTCCATGGTGGCCGACGACCAGCTCATGGGCGAGATCACCGACGACTGCGACGCGGTGGTGGCCGCCTACGGACATTGAGGAAGCTGCACTAGCGGCACCGTGCGTGACGCCATCAAAGCCGCCCGTCGGAATACTCCGGCGGTGGCGCTGGTGACCACCAAGTTCTCACCGCAGGGCGACTTCGTGGCTCGTTCCGCGGGCATGCCCGATATTCCCCGGGTGATCCTCCCCCACCCGGTGGCCGGAACCGGGGAAAAGGCCATGCAGATGGTGGCCGACGACATCGCCGACGAGGTGCTTCAGGCGCTAGGGGCCGGATGAGCCGACAGCTCACCGCTGCCACCGAAGAGGCCGCGCTCGAACAGCTCCACAACTCAGGCTGCACCGACGGACTGCCGGTGGTGATTCCCACCCCGGCCCGAGTGGAGCGGATGGTGCTGGCCTCGGGCCTCGACGCCGACGTGTCGCTGGGCCAACTCGGCCCCAACCTGGGCGAGGCAACCGTGGAGAAGGCGGCCATCGCCGCAGTGATGGCCGGCTGCCTGCCCGACTACTTCCCGGTGGTGGTGGCCGCGGTGCGGGCAGTGAGCGATCCCCGCCTGGACATGACCGAAGTACAGGCCACCACCCACAACCTGGGGCCGCTATTGATCGTGAACGGCCCCGCGGTGAGCGCCTGCGGCATCGCTTCGGGGTTCGGCGCGCTGGGCCCGGGCCACCGGGCCAACGCCAGCATCGGGCGGGCAGTGCGCCTGGCCATGATCAACATCGGCGGCGGCCGGCCCGGCACCTCCGACATGGCACTGCTCGGCCACCCCGGCAAGTTCACCTTTTGCCTGGGTGAAGACGAGGAGGCCAGTCCCTGGCCCCCGCTGCACACCGCCCTGGGCTACGACATCGATCAAAGCACGGTGACGGTGGCCTGCACCGAGGGGCCGCATTCAGTGCTGTGCTTTCCCGACGACGATCCCGAGGTATATGCCGACCACCTGATTAACGTGCTGGCCGCTTCGCTGTCGGGGTTGGGGGCCAACAACACCCACTTCGGCCGGGGCTCCCAGGTATTGGTACTCAACCCCGACCACGCCGTCGCCCTAGCCGACGTGGGCTACGACCGGGCCACCATCGCCGAGGCGCTCCACGAGCGGGCCAAGCGATCCTGGTCGGAGCTGTCCACGGTGCGCTCTCGGGGCTCGGGCATCAATCGCCACCAGCGCAGCCAAGGCGACGATCCCGAGCTGGTTGTACACGCCCTGAGCAGCCCCGAAGCCCTGCTCATCCTGGTGGCCGGAGGCACCGGCCTTTACTCCACCATCATGCCCTCCTGGGGCGCCGGCCCCCACGGCAACAGCCACCTCACCGTAGAAATCGACCTCGACCAAACCTGTGAAGTGCCGTTGGTTATGCCGGCCCGCTAGGCCCCGGTTTCGTCTCCGCGAAACTGTCGTCCGTCGCTGGTAGCGTTTCGGCCATGGGTCGATTTCGACGGACTATGGACACTGCCAAGGCCTCATGGGCGGTGTTGCAACACGATCGGGAACTGGCCGTCCTGCCGATTCTGGGGGCGCTGGCCTCGTTGGCGGTGGTTCTTGCCATCGGCTTGCCCATCTGGCTCTCCACCGATGGGATAGACGACGGCGGCAGCAGCGGCAGCGAGCCAATGTTGTGGATCGGCGGGATCATCATTTTGTTGGCCATCACCGTCATCACCGTGTTCTTCAACGCCGCGGTGGTGTCGGGGGCCCGGGAGCGGTTCAGCGGCGGCGACCCCACCATCTCCAGTGCCATCAAGGGGGCCTTCTCCCGACTGCACGTGATCGTGCCGTGGGCGATTCTGGCCCTGACCGTCGGGATGATCATCCGGTTGATTCAGAGCTCGGACAACATCGTCGCCCGCATCCTCGGCAGTCTGCTTAACATGGCCTGGGGGGTGCTCACTTTCTTGGTGGTGCCCATTCTGGTGGTGGAGCAGACCGGGCCATTCCAGTCGTTGAGCCGCTCGGGCGAGCTATTGCGTCACACCTGGGGCGAGAATCTGATCGCCCAGGTCGGTTTCGGCATCATCGGATTCGTGGCCGCCATTCCAGGCATCATCATCATCGCCATTGGGGCCTCAGCCGGATCTGCCGGCGCAATAATCGGGGTCACCATAGGGTTCGCGTGGATCGCCTTGGTGTCGGTGGTGATCAGCACCCTTACCGCAATCTTCCAAATGGCGCTCTACCTCTACGCCACCACTGGACAGGTTCCCATGGGGTTTGAGCAATCCGGCCTCAGGGACACTTTCAACGAGCGGTCCCAAGGCCCCCTGATGCGAGGCTTCGGGGGCGGCGGTCTCGGCGGCGGGGGCTTCGGCGGCGGCAGGTTCTGACCGCTAGTCGCCGACTGGTTCTAGAGCGGCCTTGGCTGCCTCCGGGTTGAGGTACTCCCGGGTGAAGCAGACCTTGCCGTCGCGGAAGCGCCATAGGCCGATATAGCGATTGGAGTATCGGCGACCGGTGGGGACCACCTCGCCTTGGCTGGTGTACTCGGCAATGAGAAGATCGGGGTCGACGCAGGGGTATACCTCGGTGATGTGCAAGCTGAAGCGGAACACCTTGAAGGCGCCCACCAGACGCTGGCGCACCGCCTCTTTGCCCTCGGTCCGGTCGGGCTTGTCGGGGTGGGCGTAGGGCAACTCCATCACATAGTCGTCGGTGTAGTGGGACACCACCGCGTCGGCGTCGCCCATCGAGTCGAACACCGACCGGAGAATCTCGAGGTTGGTCCGCTTGCTCATATTGCTAGTTGACCACGTTCTTCGAATCCGTGGGAAAGCTGGCTGTAGTGTCGCGGATCGTGTCTTCGAATGAACTGCCGCTGAGCGGCCTGCGGGTCATCGACATGGCCGACGTCAAGGGCGAGTTGGCCGGTCGGGTTCTGGCCGACTTCGGCGCCGACGTGATCCGGGTGGAGCCGCCCAGCGGGGCCGAGTCCCGGCGCGTGCCTCCATTCGCCCCCGACGGCGAGACCAGCCTGTACTTCGCCTTCCGCAACTTCAACAAGCGGGGCATCACCGTGGACGTGACCACCGCCGATGGCCAGGCCCAGCTGCGAGAGCTGCTGGCCAGCGCCGATGTGTGGATTGAATCCACCAAACCGGGGACTATGGCCCCCTACGGGCTCGATCCCCGGGAGGTTTCCGCCGAGTTCGAGCACCTGCTGGTGCTCTCGATCACCGACTTCGGCCAAGAGGGGCCGTATGCCCAGTTCGAGGCCACCGACGAGGTGATCCAAGCCATGAGCGGGCACCTGGCCGCCTCGGGCATCCCCGAGAAGCCGCCGCTGCTCATCCCCGGGGCGATCGCATACGACACCGCCGGCGTGGTCGGCGCGCTGGCTGTGGCCATCGGGCTTGTGGCCAAACAGCGCACCGGGCGGGGCCAGCACCTGGACTTCTCGGTGCTGGAGGCGGCCATCCACCTCAACACCTGGCAGCTGGCCAACATGCAGCCCACCCTGGACGCAGGAATGGACCCTCCCATCGTCCGGTCGGGCACCACCGTGGTGTACCCGCTGTTCGAGACGGCCGACGGATACATCACCATGGTGGTTCTCAGCCCCCGACAATGGTTTTCCCTATGGGAGTGGATGGGTCGCCCCGAGGCATTCGCCGACGAGATGTGGAGCCAGACCATCACCCGGATCATGAACGGCGACGTGTTGAACCCGGTGATCGCCGAGCACTTCGCCCCCATGATGATGGAGGAAGCCGCCGCCGAGGCCCAGCGCCGGGGCGTGGTGGTCACCCCGATGCTCAAGCCGTCCGACATCCTGGTGAACGAGCACTACGTGTCCCGGTCCACGTTCGTGCCGATGGAACTGGCCCCTGGCGTAGAGGCGGCAACCGCCTCGGGATTCATGGAAATCAACCGGCAGCGCCAGGGGTTCCGCTTCGGTTCCCCGGCTCTGGGTGAGCACAACGCCGAAGTGGCCGCGGAGGCGGCCGCCGCCGAGCCCGCAGGTCCAGTGCCAGACGCCGGCGAGACGGCCCAACCGCTGGCCGGACTGCGGGTGCTGGACTTCGGCCACGGCGGTGTGGGCGTGGAGGGGGGTCGGATGCTGGCCGAGTACGGCGCCGACGTCATCAAGATCGAAACCCGCACCTATCCCGACTTCATGCGGCTGGTCATCGGTACCGAGATGACGGCGTCGTTCGCCTCGTCGAGCCGCACCAAGCGCAGCTTCGGGGTCAACTCCAAGATCCCCGAGGGGTTGGCCGTGCTGAAGGAACTGGTGAAGACGGCCGACATCGTGATCGAGAACAACTCCACCGGCACCATGGACGCCATGGGGGTGGGCTACGAGACGCTCAAGGAGCTCAATCCCGGCGTGTGCATGGCCAGCAGCCAGCTCATGGGCTCCACCGGGGCCTATGCCGACTGGATCGGCTACGGACCCACCATCCAGACAGTGGGAGGCATCAAGTACCTGTGGAACTTCACCGACGGCGACCCGCCGCCGGGGTCAAACGCCATCCACCCCGACCACTTGGCCGGACGGCTGTGCGCCCTGGGCGCGCTGGTCGGCCTGTTGAGCCGAGACCGCCGGGACGGCGATGGGGCCCAGGCCGAGATCAGCCAGGCCGAGGCATTGGTCAACACGCTGGGCGATCTGTTCATGGCCGAGTCGCTCAGCCCCGGCTCGGTGCAGCCCGTGGGCAACGACTCAGACCAAGGCGCCCCCTGGGGGGTGTTCCAGTGCGCCGGCGACCAGCAGTGGAGCGTGGTGTGCGTGCGCCACGACGCCGACTGGGCCGCGCTCAAACAGGCCATGGGCAACCCGGCCTGGGCCGATCACCCGGCCTACGGAACCGCTGAGGGCCGTTTGGCCGCCCGGGAAGCGGTCAACGCCGGGGTAGCCGAGTGGACCGCCAACCTCTCACCGCTGGAGGTCCAGGAGGCGTCTCAGGCCGTCGGCGTCCCCGGCTCAGCCATGCTCACCGCCCTCGACCACATGACCGATCCCCAACTCACCCAGCGAGGCTTCCCGCTAGAGGTCTTCCAACCCGGCGCCGGCAACCTGGTGCTGGAAGGCCCCTGCTTCTACGGCAGCGAGATGCCCGCCCCCCCAGTCCACGCCGCCCCCCTGCTCGGCGAGCACACCCGCCAAATCTGCATCGAAGAGCTCAACATGGACGCCGCCGAAGTCGAACGCCTCGTCGAAATGGGCGCCCTAGAAGTCCCCCTCCCCGAGGACTGATCTACACCCGCCGACTGGGTCAGCCGATGACGAGGCCTCCGTTGGGGGTGATGGTTTCGCCGGTGACGAAATCGCTCTCGTCGGAGGCTAGATACAAGGCGGCGTAGGCAATGTCTTCGGGCTGGCCGATGCGGCCAGCGGGGGTGATCATTTTGAGGCCCTCGATCATTGCGGCGTCCACTCCGGCCACCATCGGGGTGTCGATCACGCCGGGACACACTGCGTTGGCCCGGATGCCGTGGGGGGCGCAGAAGCGGGCCATGGCCCGCATGAAGCCCAGGAGGCCGGCCTTGGCGGTGGCGTAGTGGATCGGCCCCCACCCGGCTAGCCCGGCGATCGACGACATGCAGACAACCGAGCCCTTGAGATCGGTGTCGATGATCCGGGACAGCATGGCCCGGGTGCAGTAGAAGGCGCCGTTCAAATGGATATCGAGCATTCGCTGCCAGCCGTCATCGCTCATGTCCACGATCTGGCGGTCGCCGCCGGTGTTGCCCTCGCCGGAACCGTCGCCGGGGGTGCTGTCGACGCCGGCGTTGTTCACTAGCACGGTGACCGGGCCGAAGCGGTCGTCGATGTCGGCGAACATGGCCTCGATGGCCTTGCTGTCGGACACGTCGCAGGCTGTGCTCATGGCTTCGCCTCCGTTGGCGATCACCTGATCGGCGGTGGCTGCGGCGGCCGCCTCATTCAGGTCTTGAACCACAACCTTGGCGCCCTCGCTGGCAAATAAAACGCTGATAGCCGTGCCTATCCCGCCTCCACCACCGGTTACCAGAGCAACTTTGCCGTCCAGTCTTCCCATGAGCGAACTCCTCCTCATCATGGTCGTCGGCGAATCACCACCGACTGTCGGCCAAGCGGTGTGATTGCCGCCGCTCGCCGGTAAATTTCCAGTAAGGCACCATGACACCCCGATACCGAAACCCACAAGCCGAGGCCGATGCCATGGTGGGCGACGGTCTGATTGCCAGAGTGCTGGAGCCGTCACCGCCTGCCGTGGTCACCGGTCCCTGGTTCGCCGACGACCCCGCCTCGGTGGGCGAAACCGATCAAGCGACTGCCAGGATGGTGACTCCCACCAGTGCGGGCGATCTCCGCTGGGCCGATCTGGCCGCAGCGGACGAGACCGTGGCCGAATTCTGCGGGCCCCGATGGCTGGCCAACTACCAGCCGCTGGTGAGGGTGCCCGATCACTATCCGGTGCGACGCGACGACCTTCACCGTTTGGCCTACGGCGTGGTGTCCAACACCCGCAAGGCGGCCAACGGGAAGTTCGGCCTGCGCTGGACTCTTGGCGGGTTCGGCACCCCGTTCTTCGGTGACGACACCCAGGTACGGGTGGAAGGGCGCATGTTGGTGAGGCAGCACAGGGACAAGGTGGAGGCTGAGACGATTACCACGCTGGCCGCAGCCGCCGACTTTCTAGGCGTAGAGGCGACCAGCGATCAGGCCGAGCACGACACCGTGGCGCTGGGCGACTTGGATCGCCCGCTGACGGTGGACGAGGAGCTGGTGGCGTTCACCAGCCAGTGGTTCGGGATGGCCACCGCGGCGCTGGAGGAGCTGCGCTGCACTCCCGGAGCTCCCGATCCCAGCCGGGTGCAGCTGTGGCCTGGCCACTTCGACGTGGCAGTGGAGATCGGCAATGCCGAGGCTGAGCCGGCGACCCGGGCCACCTACGGGGCATCGCCCGGCGACCCCGCTCATCCTGAGCCCTACCTGTATGTGGGGCCATGGGGACCGGTGGATCCCGGAGATCCATTCTGGAACGACACTGCTTTCACTGGGGCGTCGCTGCCCTACGTGGCAATAGAGGGCGACCCCAATCCCTGCGGCGTGGCCCTGGGCTTCTATCGACAGGCCTTCAGTCGGCTGATCGGCAGCTAGCTAATCACCCGAGAGCGCAGCCACCACCGGGGCAAAGCTGTTGATTGTCTCGGCCAAGCCCTCGGCGGCGGCGGACCGGGCGGTGGCCGCCAAATTCAAGCTGGCGCTGGTGAACCCCATGTCCAGAACGCCGGCGAGTTGATCGGCGCACTCGTCCGGAGTGCCGACGATGGTGAAGGCCTGCACCAGGCGGTTGTCGATCAACGCGTCCAACTCGGGGTCGTCGGACCGGTTG
This sequence comes from Acidimicrobiia bacterium, assembly GCA_022822905.1. GTDB lineage: Bacteria > Actinomycetota > Acidimicrobiia > Acidimicrobiales > Bin134 > Poriferisocius. The sequence goes on from JAJDYE010000023.1 coordinate 82,407, forward strand.
TGGTCGAAGTACCAGCCCCGGCTGCGGGCCAAGGCAGCCTCGATGGCGGCCATGCGATCTGGAGATACATCCAGCTCAGGCGGGCGGATGATGGTCAGATAGTGGGCGGCATAGCGCTTGACGCTGCGCCGGGCGAGATCGCCGTCCTCGGAACAACAGAGCGTGAGCCGGGGAGCAGTCTCGAAGTCGTCCACCGTGCGCCCGGCCCGGGCTGCGCCCTCGGCTAACCACACCCGGTAGGTGTCAGCCAGGTCGGTCGACAGGAATCGCCCTCCCACCAGGGCGATATCGGCCACCTCCCCGGCTAATCGCATGACTTGGGGGCTGCGGGTGCCAATGGAGATGGGCACTGGGTGAGCGGCGGGGCGGATTAGGTGCTCGCCGCCGACCTCTCCCCCATCTAGCAGTGTGCGGATGTCGTCTACCGCTTGGCGAAGGGCGGCCACCGGCTTGGGATAGTCGATGCCCAGCGGCTCCAAGCCGGCCCCCACGCCCAATCCGCAGAATGCCCGGCCGGGGGCGATGTCGTCGAGGGTGGCCAGCGCCCCGGCCAGCACCACCGGATGGCGGGTGTAGGGGTTGGTGACCATGGCCCCCACCGCGATGCGGCGGGTGGCCTGAGCGCACAAGCCTTGGAGCATGAAGCAGTCGGGCCAGAACGCCACATCGGAGATGCCCAGCCGGGCGAAGCCGGCCTCTTCTACCAACTGAGCCAGCCTCACCGCCTCTGCGGTGCTCATCCCGGGGCTGATCTCAGCTTCGAGGGTGATGCTCACGGCGAGCGGGAGTCGCGCACCCTCACCAAGTCTGAGGAGTGATCAGGGTCGGTGGACACTTCGATCAGCACTGGGCCCTCGGCGGATAGCGACGAGGTCAGGGCGTCGGCCAAAGAGACGTCGTCGTCCACTCGGTGGCCATCCATGCCGAAGGCCCGGGCCACCGCGGCGAAGTCGTGGTCGCCGATATCGACGGCGGTGCGGCGGTCTGGGCCTTGGAAATCGTAGACGTTGCCCAGCATTCGGTTGTTGAGAACCAAGAACGTGACCGGCAGGCCGTACTCCACCGCGGTGGCCAGGTTGTGCAGCGACATCAGGAACCCGCCGTCGCCGCTGATCGACAGCACCCGCTCACCGGGATAGACCATGGCGGCAGCCAGCGCGGCAGGCGGGCCCCAGCCCATGCCCAGGTGTCCGCCGGGTAGGTGCAGCCTTCCGGGGGTACGGGCCTCAAGGTAGTGATAGGCGAAGATCCGGTTGTTGCCCGCGTCCAGCGTGATCCGGCCGTCAGCCGGCCAAACCTCGTTGAGCACCTGCATCACCCGCTGAGGCGGCACCGGGCTGGCCGACTCATGCAGTACTGGGGGATCCTCGGCCTTCGACTTGATCTCGGCGAGATCAGCCCACCGGTCAGCGGCCAGGTCTTCATGAACGCCCACCTCGGGCACCAGCTCAGCCAATAGCGCCCCCAGCTCGGCGTGTACGCCCAGCTCCACCGGGAAGCTCACCCCCAGGTTGGCGGCCTCGATGTCCACCTGCACGATGCGCTGGCGGTCGGCGTCCAGCCAGGTGGGCGACTCCACCAGGGTGTCGTGGGGGTTGAGGCGCGATCCCAGCACCACCACCGCGTCGGCTCGGGCCAACAGCTCGAAGGCTCCCTGCCAACCGAACGGGCTGAGCGGCCCGCCGGCCCACGGGTGGTCGTCGGCGATCACCCCCCGGGCCTTGGCGGTAGTCACCACCGGGGCCGCCGCCCGGCGAGCCAGAGCGTCCAACTGGTCGTAGGCATGCGCTTGGTGGATGCCGTTGCCGGCCACGATCACTGGGCGCTTGGCCGATGCCAGCAGATCGGACAAGGCGGCTACCGCCGAGCCATCGGGCCGAGGAGGGGCGGCCGATGCCACCCGGCTCCGCCTATAGAGGCGGGGGTGGCGGGCCTCGTCGGTGCGCCGGAAGATGGCGTCGAGGCGGAATACCACCGCGGTCGGACCGGGGCGTCCCGAGGCGGCGTGGTGGATGGCCAGCTCCACCGCATGCACCGCCTCGTTGGGGGTGGTGGCCACGCTCATGAACTTGGTCATCCCCGACAGGATGCGAGGCAGGTCTACTGATCCGTGGTCGCCGGTGGTGCCCTGGGTGGGGGCGTGCTGGGGGATGCCGTGGTCGGTCATCTCGGTGAGGACCAACATGGGGGTGCCCGACAGGAAGCCCTCCATGAGCCCGAACCCGCCCGATGAGACCGCGAACGGCCCTTGGCCGGTGAACACGCCGGGACGGCCGGTGAGCCGCCCGTACATGTCGGCCATGACCGACGCTTGGTGCTCGTGGGCGGCTCGCACGCTCTCGATGCGGTCGGCCACCGTCCGCAGCCCGTCGAACACTTTGATGGAGTAGCCCCCCGGCACCCCGAAGACGTGGGTGATACCCGCGTCGGCCAGCACCTCGGCGATGGCAATGCCCGCGGGGGTCCCGTCGCTCATCAGACCAGGAGGAGCCGCTCGTCGGTCATGCGCCGCCGATCCAGTGCCCGGCATTCACATCCAATGAGGCCCCGGTAATGGGCAGCGACAGGTCTGAGGCAAAGAACAGGGCCGCCCCTGCGATGTCGGCAGCATCGGGGAGGTACTTGAGCGCGGTCTCCCCCGCGGTCTCGTCGTACACCACCTGGTAGTCCACCCCCCTGTCGTCGGCCTGGCCCTGGAGGAAGTTGCGGACGGCGTCGGCGAAAATGTAACCGGGCAAAACGCTGTTCACCCGGATGCCGTCGGGCCCCAGCTCTTTGGCCATGATCTTGGTGATGTTCTCCAGGGCGGCCTTGGAGCTGCTGTAGGCCCCCCAGCCCGCCTGCCGAATGCGGATGGACATGGTGTTGATGAAGATGACCCGCCCGGCCCCTGAGTCCCGCAGGGCGGGGATGCAGGCCCGGGTCATGTTCAGCGACCCGAAGAAGTTAACGTCGAACACGTTCCGCCAGCGGTCCAAGTCGGCGTCTTCCACGTTGATGACGGGGAAGCCGTCGTTGAAGGCGTTGTTCACGCAGATGTCCAGCCGTCCCAGCTTCTCCACTGCGGCGTCGGCCAGCGCCTGGCACTGGGCGGGGTCGGTGATGTCGGTGGACTGCCATACGGTGCGTCGGCCCATGGCCTCGATCTCAGCGGCCAGAGGCTCCATCACCTCGGTGCGGCGGGCGCCCATCACGATGTCGGCCCCCTCTTGGGCGTAGAGCCGGGCAATCTCGATGCCCAGGCCCGGACCGATCCCCGACACCAATGCCACCCGGCCAGCCAGCATGTCGCCCATCGCTCTCCTCCGTTCCCAGCAGTGCGGCGCCGGGCTTGACCCAGCCTCGCGGTGTGCGCCCTAGCTTCGCGCACCCCGCGCTCGACTCCCCTGCTGAGGAGGGCCGCTGGTACTTTCGTCGGGCGAGGACAGGATGAGCACGGCATTTGGAATCGACATCGGCGGCAGCGGGATGAAGGCCGCGCCGGTGGATCTCAGCACCGGCCAACTGGCCGACAAGAGACTCCGCCTACCCACCCCAAAGCCGGGCACACCCGACCAAGTGTGCGATGAGGTGCAGGAGCTGGTTGCTTCGTTCGGCTGGAACGGCCCGGTGGGATGCGCTTTTCCCGCGCCCATCACCAACGGCACCGTGAAATGGGTGGCCCATTTGGACGACTCCTGGGCCGGGGTCGACATCGCAGGGACGATGAGCAATCGGATTGGCGCGCCGGTGACGATCATCAACGATGCCGACGCCGCGGGGATTGCCGAGATGAGCCATGGCGCCGGTGTAGGCCGGCTGGGCACGGTGTGCTTCACCGCCTTCGGCACCGGTATCGGCAGCTCGGTGTTCGTGAACGGAAATCTGGTGCCCAACACCGAGTTCGGCCATCTCTACTTGGCCGGACACGACAATGATGTGGAGGTGTGGACCGCGGCCAAGGTTCGCAAACGGGAGAATCTGGACTGGCCCACCTGGGTGGGGCGGGTACGGAAGTACTTGGAGCACCTCGAGAGAATCATCTCGCCTGGCCTATTCATCCTGGGCGGGGGCATCAGCAAGGACTTCGACCAGTGGGGCCCGCTGTTGGGCATTGACACCGAAGTGGTCGTCGCCCAGATGCGGAACAACGCCGGGATCGTCGGTGCAGCCATGGCGACGGTGGGCTGGAGCGCGGCGAAATCGGAAACGAGCTGATCTTGAAGGCCAAATAGAAGGCCTCCCGCACCTCCATGCTGAACTGGTACGCCCACCTGGTCACCCGCTCGCCATGGCGCACCATCGCGGTGGTGGCGCTCATCACCGCCGCCATGTTGCCGGGGGTGGCATTGACCACCGAAGAACCCGATGCGATGGGGTCGTTCGTGCCCGCGGGCAGCGACCTTGCTCGGGCAGTTGAAGAGCTGGAAGACCGTTTCCCCGAATCGGGCGCATTCACCAGCGCGCAGATCGTGGCTCGGGGCGACATCACCTCTCCGGACGCCATTCGGGAGCTCATTGCCCGCTCGGAAATGGCCCTGGCTCACCCCGAGGTCGCGCCTTTCGTTCCCCAAGACGGACAACCAGTGGTCCGCAGCTATGCCCATTTGATGGTGGCGCTGTCCGGCGTGCCCCCAGCCCAGCTCACCGCTGAGGATGTAGCCCGGGCGCTGGCGGTCGATCCAGCCGATGATCCCCGCGCAGCCCAGTTCGAACAGCTGCTTGGCGAGAACGCCGGATTGGGCCAGGTGAGGCTTCAGCAGATCGACCTTCCCGATTTGGGCTGGTTCGACGCCCTCTTGGCCGTCAACGACGTGATCCAGGCGGGCGACTATGGACCCAACGCATCGGCCCGAACCCTGTCCAACGCCCGGTTCCAAGAGGGGGCCCAGCAAGCCCTGACCGACAGCGGGTTCCTGTTCCCCCTGGCGCTGGTGGTGATGGTGGTCGTGCTGGCCGCGCTGTTCCGCTCCCCGGCCGACACCGCAGTCACCATCATCGGCGTGATCCTGACCGCTCTGTGGCAGATCGGCCTCTCGGGCTACCTCGGCCCCGACGGTTTGGACAAGATCAACGGCATCACGCCGATCAGCATCATCGTGCCAGTGCTGTTGGTGGGGCTGACGGTGGACTATTCGCTCCAGATCGTGTCTCGCCGCCGCGAGGAGCGGGATGCCGACCCGCGCCGGGCCACCAGCCGGGCGGTGTCGATCACCAGCGCAGCCATCGGCTTGGGGGCGCTGACCACCGCCCTCAGCTTCTTGACCAACCTGGCCAGCCCCCTGTCTCCCATCCGGGACTTCGGGATCCTGGCGGCGTGCGGCATCATCGCCGGGTTCTTCATCATGACCTCTCTGGTGCCCGCGGTGAGGATGCTGGGCGACCGCCGGCGGTTGTTCCGAGGGCAGCCGCTGAGGACCCGGCTGGTAATCGACTCCATACCCGGCGTGCGCCGCTTGCTGGTGCCCACCGTGGTCCGTTGCGCCCGTCATCCCAAGCTCACGCTCTTGGCCGTAGCCGCGCTGGCCGGTGCGGCGGTGGCGGGAGGCATCAACGTGAACACCGAGTTCAAGGAGGACGAGTTCTTGCCCGAGGACTCGGAGGTGGTGCAAGACATCCGGTTGGCCCGCGATGAGGTAGGCGGGCTGAGCACCACGATCACCGGAGTGGTCATCACCGAACTCGATGACCCGGCCGCAGCCCGAGCCCTGGTGGCGTTGGACGACCGGCTGCGGGGCCCAGGGCCCGGGTCGGGCGAGTCGGCGCCTTCGAGTTTGGAGCAGCCCATACATGTGGTCGGCGTGGGCGGCAGCACGCTGGTATCTCTGGCCACTGAAACGGTGCCCAACGCCCGAGCAGTGCTCACCCAGGGATCATCCGATGACCTGGCCCAGTTGTACCGCCAGGTGTCCGAAGCCGCCCCCGACGACTTTGCCAAAGTCGCCTCGCTTGCCGACTCGTCGGGAAATGACGTGACCATCATCCCGATTCAGGCGTATTTCGGAAGCGACAGCGACGCCCGAGATCTCTACAACGCGTCTGGCGACCTATGGGCTGATGGGGCTCCTGGAAATTTCACGGTGACAGGGGCTCAGATCAACCCGGGAGTGACCACCAACGCGGTGGCTCGCAGCCAGACCACCGCCACGTTCATCACCGTGCTCACCGCACTCGCCCTGCTCACGGTGTACTTCTGGCGGGCGCACCGCCGTCCGCTGCTGGGGGTGATAACCGTGGCCCCCATCGTTGTGGTGCTTATGTTGCTGCTAGGGCTTATGTGGGTGCTGGGCATCAACTACAACGCGCTCACCGCGCTGTTGACGTCGCTCACCATCGGTATTGGCGTGGACTACACCATCCATTTTGCCCACCGGTATCTGCATGAGCGCGAGCAGGGGTCACCGATCACCGAAGCTCTGACAACTACGGCCAACAGCGTTGGCGGAGCGCTGTTCGGATCGGCCACCACCACGGCCCTGGGTTTCATCGTGCTGGCCTTCGCCCCGCTGCTGGTGGTGAGCCAACTGGGGATTCTGATCGCCATCACTGGGATCCTGTCGATGATGGCCGCCGCAATCATCCTGCCCTGCCTGCTGGTGCTGGCCGACCGCCGCACCCAGCCCGGATAGGGTCCGGGCGTGTCTTTTGCTGTTGAAGGCTCAGTGGCGGTGATCACCGGCGCCACCCGGGGCATCGGCCGCCAGATTGCCTTTCGGTTGGGCCGGGCCGGAGCCCGCCTGGTGGTGGTGGGCCGCACCGGGTCCGACGACCCCGACGCTGTGCTGCCGGGATCGCTGCCCGAGGTGGTGGCCGCGCTGGGCGAAGAGGGGATCGAGGCCCGCAGCGTGCAGGCCAATCTGACCTCGGCCGACGACACCGCCCGCATCGTGGACCGCACGCTGGAGTGGTACGGGGGCTGCGATATTCTGGTGAACAACGCGGGCTACACCTCCAACGGCCCGATCATCGATGTGCCATCGTCTCGCTGGGAGCGGGCGTTCCGAGTGCAGGTGGTGGGACCGTTGCAGCTCTGCCAAGGGCTGTTGCCGGGGATGCTGGAGCGGGGGTCGGGCCGGGTGCTCAGCGTGAGCTCGGGGTCGGCCACTGCCATCAGCCCCAACCTGGCCCTCTACTCCACCTCCAAACAGGCCATGGAGCGGTGGAATGCATCCATGCACCTGGAGCTGGGCGGCCGAGGGGTGGCGTTCAACGTGCTGCGGGTGGATCACATCGTGTCCACCGAGGGGTGGTGGCACGTCTACAACACCCAGGGCGCCGAGATCGCCACCGGCGGCGCCGGACTCGAAACCCTGAAGACTCCCGAGTACGCCGCGGAGTGCGCCGACTGGATGATCCGCCAACCCGATGATTGGAGCGGCCGCGTGGTGGGCTTCGACGACATCACCGCCCTCGGCGGCCCTGAGCCCGGCCCTCCCGCGGTTCAGTAGTTGCTGCGAGTCTCGACGAAGAGCGAAGCCGCGCTGAGGGCGCACAGGCCGGTCTCGTCGTACAGCCGGGCTCTGGATTGGCCGATGCCGTCGGCGTCGACCCAGGTCTCGGCGTCAATGCCGATGTGCTCGCTGGTGGGATAGCGCAGCACGTGGATCGTCAGGTCGGGGTTGATCGACACGTACCGGTCGAAGGGCAGGAACGAGCCCAATCCGCTGGTGAAATCGGAGAGGGCCATCAGCCGCACCAGCGGGGTGGTCTCCTCGTCTCGCACGAAGGGAACCGCAAGCCGAACCCAGGTCTTGCTGGGGGTGCCGCCGCTGAGCCCGCCGACTACCCGATCGAACTCCACCACGTGGGGAAACCCCTCTGGCATCTGCGCCCGGGGCGCAAGCCCGACAGGTCTTCCGGTGCTGCCGGGCGGTGGAGGTAGTGGGGCATCAGGCTGCCGATAAGGGCTGACGTCTATCCCCGCTCCGGTTCGCACCAGCACTGAGACCGCGGAGGCCACCAACTGGTCTTCGTCGCAAAGCTCGGCTCGGACGGCTTGGATCCGCTTGCCGGTGCGCAGAACCTCGGTGGTGATGGACAGCGGCCTCACCGGCACCCGGCGCAACATGTCGAGGGTGAAGCGGGCCACCCGCATGGGAACTGGAGTTGGCACTTGCTCTACTGCTCGAGCCAGCAGCCCAGCTACCGCGCCGCCGTGCTGGACGCCGGGGTCCCAGGGCCCTTGGGCATTGAGCGTGGGGACGACGGTGTCGCCGTCCAAGTAGAAAATGGCATCGTCGCCCACGAAGACTGCAAGGTAGTACCGCCCCGCCGGGGGACACGAGACGAACAGAGGAGACACCGATGAAGCTCTGGGACGAAACGATCGAGGCATACCGCCCGGAGGCCCTTGCCTCTCTGGAGCTCCTGCACTACACCGGCGACGCCGATGCCGACCTTCCCGACGAGCCGGTGGCCCGGACCCAGATCATGCGGCAGAACTTGCGGGCCTTTGAGCCCGAACCGTCGTCGATGGCCGTCGAGTCGACTATTCTGGGACCGGCCGGTGAGATCCCGGTGAGGATGTTTGTGCCCGACGAGGCCAAGGCCATGTTCCTGCACATCCACGGCGGCGGCTGGATTCTGGGCCGGCCTCACATGTCCGACCCGGGCAATGAGGACATGGCCAAGCGCCACGGGCTGGCCGTTTTGTCGGTGGACTACCGGCTGGCCCCCGAGCACCCCTACCCTGCCGGACCCGACGACTGCGAGGCCGCCGCGGCCTGGCTGCTGGAGCACGGCCCCGAGCGCTGGGGCACCGACAAGATGTTCATCGGAGGCGAGTCGGCCGGTGGACATCTGGCCGCAGCCACGCTGCTGCGGGTGCGCGACCGCCTCGGCGCCATCGACCGGGTGCTGGGCACCAACCTCGTGTTCGGCTGGTACGACTTGCGGGGCACCCCGTCGATCTTCGGCAACGGCGGTCATCCCGACATGCTGAGTCCGCCGGGGTTGCAGTTCATGATCGAGTCGTTCACCCCCGGAATGTCTGACGCTGAGCGCCGCGACCCCGACGTGTCGCCCCTGTTCGCCGACCTCTCCGGCTTGCCTCCCTGCTTGGTGTCGGTGGGCACCTACGACCACCTGCTGGACGACTCCCTGTTTTTGGCCACCCGCCTGGCTGCCGCCGAATCCCCGGTGGAACTAGCCGTCTACCCCGACTCCCCCCACGGCTTCATGGCGCTCCCCTCCGAGATGGCCAAAACCCACGCCACCCGCCTCAACTCCTGGATCTCATCGCTGCTTCCCTAGCGGGGCGGCTCCGATCAATCGTCAAAGTCCTCGGCATCCAGCACTATGTCCCAGCGGTCGTGGCAGTCTGTGCATCGATAGGCAGCCGTGTCACCGGGCACAGGCGGATCGTCCTCCGGCCAGTGCGTGATTCGGTGGCACCACCCCCCGCAGTCCACGCACACGATCTGATCAGGGATCACCGCGTCTGTGTCTCATCCCTCGATAGCACGGCGAAGGAGACTCTCGGCTTCTAGGGACTTCTTCCAGTTACGGGCTGGTGCCCGCCAATACGCCTCGAACTCTTCGGCTGAGGCGAACTCGCCTTGTCCTGCCACAAGCTGTTCGATGTCTTTGACCGAGCCGATGTACTCTCGGGTGCCCGAGGCTCTCCTGGTTGAAACAATCTTCCAAGACTCTTGGACCACCATCCGAAGATCGCTGATTCGCTCGGGCCGGTCCTTGTGAAAGTTGTAGATGGCCACAACTGCCAGATGCCCGGCATAGTCATCGAACGGGCGCAGGATCCCAGAAAACTTCAACTGAGGCCAGAGGAAGTAGGTGTTGCCTGTGTACAGGGCGATGCGGCTCTGCAATGACTTGCCGGATTTCGTTCGCCGAGCGCATTTGATGTCAGCGGCATAACAGGTATTGCCGAACGCAGGGCCGCTGAGCTCCAAGTCCGGATAGGAGCGCTCTGTACCTAACCGTAGCTCCACTCCTGGCGTAGTCTTAGCCGCCGCTACTAGCCGCTCGCGAAGCTCAATCTCGACAAGGTTCGCCAGTACTGCGGGCTCGGTGGGCAACGGCAGCAGGTGACCTCGATGCATAAGGTACTCTTTGAGTTCCTCACGCCCCGTAGCCTGGACAGGCCACTGCTCATGGCTGCCCCTGAGGCGGAAAATCCCAAGCGCTGATTGCTCCCAGCCCTCAAGCTGATCTCGTAGCCAGTCCACCGGAGAACTCATGTCAGATCAATGCCCCCACTCGGTATCGCGATTCCTAACTCCCACCACGGGCACTGGTCATGCGAACTTCAGCGACTGCTTCGGCAACTCGACGAGCCAGCAGAGGCGGGACCGCGTTACCGATTTGTGACTGCACAGATGAGCGCTTTCCAACGAAATCGAAATCGTCCGGGAATGAGAAGAGGCGGCGAAGCTCAGGAACCCGCAAACGTCGATTCTCCCAATGGAATGGCCCGACGTTGGGCCCCGGCTGGGCTTGAATCGTTGGGGACGGTCGATCAGGGCTCAGTTTGAGCAGAAACGACCAGTAACGAGACCGCCATTCAAACAGTGGCTCAGGATGGCCGCGTCGAGCCGTGAAGTGGAGATAGTTGTCACCTGGTGGGATCTCGGGAAGCAAGTGCCCCCACTTGCCCCGCACCGCCTCACTCGGCTCAGGGCTGATGATAAGACCTTCAAGAGCCTCACCGGAGGTGACATGAGGCAGGGGTCCGCCGTCGGTCCTCCGCCGCTCCCACTCCCCGTGATGACTGGGTGAAGGCATCTCAGGAATCGGCTCACCATTTAGGGCACCTACAACAAACAGCCGAGGGCGCAGCTGGGGTACCCCGTAGTCCGCAGCATTGAGCACCTTCCACCGGTAGCCGTATCCAGCAGCCTCAATCTCTGCCAGCAGTCGAGTGAAAGCAGGCCGGCTGGCCTTGTTGCGAAAAGTGAGGGCATAGACGTTCTCAAGGACGAACCAGCGGGGCCGAGCCTCAGCCAAGACCCTTGTATAGGCCTGAAGCAGGCTGGCCGCCGGATCGGTGCCGTCGCGTTTCCAGTCAAGCCAGAAGCCCGACTTAGAAAAAGCAGTACATGGAGGTCCACCCACCAGCAGGTCGGGACGGTTCCGGGAGTCGAATCCGCCAGCCCGCAAAATGTCAGTGGTTGTTACTCCTTGGTAAGAACCAGTAGCCAAAGGGTACAAGTCAGTTCGCAGCACTTCACAAAGATCGGGGAAGAACACCGACGAGTTCTTCTCCATGGTGTCAGCCGCGTCGTCGTCCCATTCGACGGCCACAGTGGTGCGAAACCCAGCCTGCTCCACTCCGAGATCAAGTCCTCCTGCCCCGGAGAAGAGCGATATCGCCGCGCCGAACTCCACGGTCTCAGTTTGACGCGTCCCGCCCTGCAACTGGCGCATCCCCTGTCTGACTGCGAAGTCCAGCCCTAGCTGAACGCCCCGGCGAATCGAGTAGCTGTCCCGATGACTCACGGCCGTAATGCATACCAACCGGGTGTGACACAATCGCCGCCCCCGAGCGGGCCTTGTCATCGAGGTCAGAATTGAGCAAGTCGTGTAAGGCTTGGCGAATGAAGTTCGGGGTGTATTTCTCGTTTCGGAGGCTGCCGGGGGATTCGAAGCCGTGGGCGGAGGTGGATGACGAGAGCTTCGCCCAGATGCGGTTGACGGAGGATATTTAACCATGGTTGTCGTCTATGGTTGGAATCGTTAGCCTGGTAGCTGTGACACCAAACAACGCTGCTCGGGTTGTTCCTGCGGGAGAGTTCAAAACCAAGTGCCTTCAACTCATGGATGAAGTGGATCAGACAGGTGAGTCGATCCTCATCACCAAGCGGGGCAGGCCCGTGTCGATTTTGATGCCGGTCACCTCGGAAGCTCCCGGCATCTGCGGCCGTTACAAAGACAGGGTGCGGATACCCGAAGAGGGCCTTCCCAAAGCATTCACCGCCACAGAGTGGGCCGAAATCATAGACAGCGCCGGGGCAGACGACACCGGATGATTCTCGACACCAATGTCCTGCTGTGGAGCGTTATTGGCGACACGTCCAAAATCAGCCTTGAAGTGCAAGCGGAGATCGATGCTCGGGTCTCCGTCGGCAATGCCGCAGTTTCGGCGATCACGTTCTGGGAGATGAGACACGCGCGTCGCAAGAACAACCCGGCGGTTGAGCTGCCTCCGATTGCCGGGCTTCGACAGGACCTTCTGCGCAGCGGACTGCGTGAGGTCCCACTCACGGGCGACGTCCTCATCAACGGCATCGAACTAGCCGACAGCAGCTTCCACAACGATCCGATGGACCAGATGATCGTGGCCACCGCACTGAGCGAGAATCTCCCGCTGGCCACCGCCGACCGCCGAATACAAGCGTGGGCCAGTCAAACTGGCCGCTTGGAGATCGTGCCGCTGCGGTAGACGCGTACTCTCGGTAGGTGACCCGCCTCCCTGCAACCGGATGGCACCTCACCCCTCGCGGAGGCTCTCCCATTCGTCGAGGAGGCTGGAGTCGGTGGAGTGGAGCAGGGTGCGGAGCTCCGCGGTAAGGCTGCCGAGGGCGTCGGTGACTGCGGCTGCGGGGATGGTCTGAACCAGGGCCTTGTAGCAGTCGGACAGATAGCGCAATAGCGCTCCCTCGGAGCGCTTGATGCCGTAGCGGGAGACGTACTGGTTGAAGGTGTCACCGACCTCCAGGAGATCGCGGGCCACCGACTTAGGGCTAGGGCGGTCGTGGCCCACCCAGGGGTGGTAGCGGGCGAACACCGCGAAGGCCGGCTCGATGAACTCGACCTCGGGGCGGGGCCATGTGACCTCCGACAGCCGCTCGAGGCGCTCCTCGTAGGGCACTCGCTCGGCTTTGAGCTGGGCCATGAGGTCGTCGCGGGCCTTGTCCCGCTGGGCCAACAGCATCACCGTGGGGTCTTCCAGCACCGACTCCACCACGCTGAGCGCCTGCCAGTGATAATCGGGCGCCTCGATATCCAGCGCTTCCAGCGCCTCAACTGCGAACAGCCCGAGCGGCTGGTTCAACCGGAACTCGTCTTGGAGGTCGAGGTTCACCCGCACCGGGCGGCCCAAGTCGTCGGGCTCGTCGAGCACCTCGACGATTTCAGCGTCGATGAGCGACCGGAACACCCCTACTGCCCGGCGGATGTGGGTTCGCTGGCGGGATCGGGGCTCGTGGTTGTCAACCAGCAGGCGCTTCATGGCCGCGCAGCCGTCGCCGGGCCTGTCGAGCACGTTGAGCATCATGGAGTGGGTCACCGCGAAGCTCGATTCCAGGGTCTCGGGTTGGCCGTGCCAAAGCCGGTTCAAGGTATCGCCGTCGTAGTGGGCGTAGTTGTGCTCGGGCGGCCTTTTCTTCACCAGCTTACGGCGCCTCACCGGATCGGACGCCGCTTTGGCCTCAGCCCGGCGGTTCTCGATGACGTGCTCGGGCGCCTGCACCCACACGCTGCCCTCCTCGTCAAACCCCCGGCGGCCCGCCCGGCCCGCGATCTGCTGGAAGTCCCGCACCGACAGCACCCGGGTGCGGCGGCCGTCGTACTTGTACAGCCGGGTGAACAGCACGGTGCGGATGGGCACGTTCACCCCCACGCCCAGCGTGTCAGTGCCGCAGATCAGCTTCAGGTGCCCTTGCTGGGCCAGCTTCTCCACCAGCAACCGGTACTTGGGCAGCAGTCCGGCGTGATGCACCCCCACTCCGGCCAGCACGAAGCGGCGCAGGTCTTTGCCGAACGGGGTGTCGAAGCGGAAGCCGCCGATTGCCTCCTTCACGTCTGCTTTGGCGTGGGGGCCGAGCACATCGAGGCTGGTGAGGCTCTGGGCCTGGGCCGTGGCCTCCCGCTGGGTGAAGTGGACGATGTAGACCGGCGCTTTGTCGGTGGCCAGCAACTCGGCGATGGACACGTGCAGCGGGGTCTCCCGGTACTCCACGTCCAGAGGCACCGGCCGTTGGGCCGAAACCACCAGTGCGGTGGGCCGGCCGTTGCGCTGGCTTAGATCCCGGCGCAGGGCAGTGGTGTCGCCCAGGGTGGCCGACATCAGCAGGAACTGAGGCTGGTTCAGCTCGAGCAGCGGCACTTGCCAGGCCCAGCCCCGGTCCCGGTCGCCGTAGTAGTGGAACTCGTCCATCACCACCAGGTCGGTATCGGTGTTGCTGCCCGCGTGCAAGGCCCGCAGGGCCAGGATCTCGGCGGTGCAGGCAATTACCGGCGCTCCCCCGTTCACGGTGGCGTCCCCGGTGACCATCCCCACCCGCTCAGCCCCGAACGCCGCTACCAGCTCAAAGAACTTCTCGCTCACCAGCGCCTTGATCGGCGCGGTGTAGACAGCCCGCCGACCCTGGGCCAGCGCGGCAAACGCCCCGGCCATCGCCACCAGCGACTTGCCCGACCCGGTGGGGGTGGCCAGCACCACGTTGTCGCCCCCCAGCAGCCGCAGCACCGCCTCCTCCTGGTGGGGGTAAAGCTCCAACCCCGCCGCCTCGGCCCAATCGCAGAACGCCCCCAGCAACTCATCGGGATCGACCACCGCAGGCATGAAATCGACAAGAGCAGGAGGCACAGCCATGGCGAGATTGAGGCTAGAGGCAGATAAGGCGTGGAAGGCTACGGGAATGAAATTCGGGCTCTATCTCATCGGCAGCGCAACTGGAGTATCGGGACCACCGGCGGCACCCATCGCCGACCCTGAGTTCTTGGCCGGGTTTGCCCGCCACGCCGAGGAGGTGGGATGCGATTCGCTGTTCTTCGCCGACCACATCGTGTTCCCCGCGGCCAAACAGACGCCGTACCCCTACGCCGGATCGGGGGCCTATCCGTGGGACAACGAGCACACCCAACTGCCCGAGCCGCTGGCGCTGATGGCCTTTCTGGCTGGGGTCACGGACACGCTTCGTTTCGGCACTGCGGTGCTGGTGCTGCCCCAGCGCCACCCGATGCTGCTGGCCAAGCAGCTTGCCACTGTCGATGTGCTGTCGGGAGGCCGGGCCGAACTCGGGATCGGCGCGGGATGGCTGGCCGACGAGTTCGACGCTCTGGGCTACTCCTTCGCCAACCGGGGCGCCCGCACCGACGAGTACATCGACGTCATGCGGGAGCTGTGGGCCAACCCGGTGGCCAGCTTTGCCGGGCCGACCATTGCCTTCGAAGGCGTCCAACTCACGACTCATCCCCGCCAGCCTGGCGGCATCCCCATCATCGTGGGAGGCCACTTCCCTCCGGCGCTGCGCCGAGCCGGCCAGCGGGGCGATGCGTTCCTGCCCGCGTTCTCAGCCTCGCAGAATAGGGATCGCTGGCCTGAGATGTGGGCCGAGGTGCAGCGGTGGGCTGCGGATGCAGAGCGAGCTGAGGCCTG
Organism: Acidimicrobiia bacterium; assembly: GCA_022822905.1. Lineage (GTDB taxonomy): Bacteria > Actinomycetota > Acidimicrobiia > Acidimicrobiales > Bin134 > Poriferisocius. Next base: position 97,726 of record JAJDYE010000023.1, read on the forward strand.
TGAGCTTCAGGGCTTCGGCGCCACTCTCGACGACGCCCGATTCCTGGCCGATCTGGGGGCGACCCGCATGATCTACAGCACCCATGACCCCGATCTGGACTCTGCCAAAGCCACCCTGGACCGCTTCGCGACCGAGGTGGTCTCCCGAACCTAACCCTGGGCCACAACACAATCTGTGCTAAAGCTGCTGATTTCGCGTTGATTTCGTGACTTTTTAAGAAATTTCTTTTACACAGGTTACCCCTTGGTACCCACTCCCCAAGTGCGAACCAAAAACCCAGGTCAAATGGTTGTGTTGCGTCGTCCACAGGAAGATTTCCACAGATCGACGTAACGCATGCCCAACTATCCGCTCCCAAAGACCGCTCAGGTGGGAATTATTTGAGAATTTGGATCGCGAGAATGCCCGCTCCATTCCCGTCGCTGCCGTGATCTAAGGCTGAGGCGGAGGAGAGAGAGGAGCAAGTTCATGACCCAAACTGTGGAAAACCTCATCGGCCCGGCTGCTGCGTGCCAGATGCTCAGCATTGATCAAAGCAGCCTGCTTCGAGGTATCAACGACGGCATCGTGCCCGCCTATCGCATCGGCAGAGCCGTCCGATTCCGCCCATCGGAGTTACGCCATCCCTCTCTCAGCGGTCTGGACGAGTACTACCGCAAGATCGACGAGGAATTCGCCGCCTAACCCCACCCCCAAAGCCTCCGCCCCCGGCTGCGACAACCCCCGCGCGGTCGGGGGCGGAGAGGGCTCTCAGGGCAATACGGTCTCGGTGTCGCGGCCGGAGCGCAGAACGGTTCCCGGGGTGGCGCCGGTCACCTGGCCGTCAACCACGATGTCGGTTCCGCCCACCAGCACCCGGTGGACGCCCTGGGCGCCGGCGAACAGGCGCATGCAGTCGCCGGGCAGATCGGTGCGGGCCTCGATTGGGTCGGAGGCCACGGTGTCCGGATCGAACAGCACCAGGTCGGCATGCCAGCCCTCGGCCACCCGGCCCCGGTCTTTGAGCCCGAACAGGCGGGCCGGCACGTCGGTCATCAGACGCACCGCCTCCTCCAGCGGCAACAGCCCCCGGGTGCGCACGATGTCGCCCAGGATGATGGTGAAGTAGCGGGTGCCGCACATGCGGTCGAGATGGGCCCCGGCGTCGGAGCCGCCCACGATCACTCGGGGGTCCCGCCAGTGCTCGGCTCGATGAGCCCAGCTCTCTGACGAGTCGTCGGCATTGATGGGCCACAGGTCGGTGCGCAGGTCGTCGGCCAGCACGATGTCGCACAGCGTGTCGAACGGTTCCTGTCCCCGCTCGGCGGCGATGTCGCCCACTCGCCGACCAGTGAGCCCGTCGTTTTCTGGGGAATAGGTGGTGCCGATCTCCATGTTCTGCCACTGGGCCATGTGGTAGAAGCCGCCGCTACCGGTCTGGGCCTGATCGTTCAACCACCGCCGGGTCTCCGGGTCGGCCAGCGCCGCCATCTTCTCCTCATGAGGAAGGTTCATGGTGTCCTTCCACCCCGGCATGTTGTACAGCGGGCAGTAGGTGGCGAAGCACAGCTTCAATCCCCCGATGGTGGGCATCGACAGCGCCACAATGCGCCCGCCCACATCGGCAGCCGCATCGGCAGCCCCGAGCTGGTGGTCGGTGCGGTCTTGGGTGTCGGCGCTGACAGTGAGCACGTTCCAGTTCAGCGGACGCTGGGCTCGAGCCGACATCTGGCTCATCAGCTCGATCTCCTCGTCGCTGAACATGCTGAGGCATCCGGAGGTGATGAACTCCAGCCAGGTGCCGGGGTGGTCGGCCACCGCCCCGGCCAGGGCCAGCACCTCCTCGGTGGAGGAGAATCGGCTGGGGACGGGTTCATTGTCGCCGTCCCAGTGGGTATGGGCCAAAGAAGTGGAGAACCCCATGCCGCCGGCGGCCAGCCCATCGTGAAGAGCCTGCACCATCTGGTCGAGCTGGTCGGAGCTCGCCGGCTGATTGGCGTCAGACCCCATCACGTAGCGGCGCAGGGCCGAGTGGCCCACCAGGAATCCGGCGTTGACCGCGGTGTTGCCGTCGAGGCTGTCCAAGAACTGCCCGAACGTCTCCCAGTCCCACGGCAGCCCCTGCTCAAGCGCGGGCAGGGGCATCCCCTCCACCATGGCCATCATCTCTTGCAGATAGCGGGCGTCATCGGGATTGACCGGCGCCAGGGAGAACCCGCAGTTGCCCCCCAGCACGGTGGTCACCCCGTGCATCGGCGACGGCGTAGCCGCCGGATCCCAGAAAAGCTGGGCGTCGTAGTGGGTGTGGGGATCGATGAACCCCGGCGCCACCACCAACCCATCGGCATCCACCGTCCGGGAAGCCGCTCCGTCCACTTGCCCGATCTCCGCAATCCGCCCCCCGGAAACCGCCACATCAGCCACCACCGGCTCAGCCCCGGTCCCATCCACAATCGCGCCACCCCGAATCACCAGATCAAACATGCCCCCCACAGTAGGCGAGCGCCGTGACAAATCCCCTGACGAAATGGGTCAGCCGAAACTATGGGTCTACCAGTAGTGTGCTCGAATGATCGTGGAACTGGACCTCAGCCCTGACTGCGAAGCGGCATTGTGGGCCGCCGTCCAGCAAGCAGGCCGCACCGTAGATGAGACGGTTCACCTGGCCATCGAAGCTTTCGTCGAACAGCAAGACTTAGACCAGTGGCGTGCAGAGGCCAAAAGGAACATGGCCATCCACGCTGAGACTCTGCGCCGCCTAGGAGAGTGATCGACGAGGACTATTTCCTCCGCGACTTGGAGCCGATGGGCGACCCGAGTCAGTTCGCTATCGAAGACTTAACCCTCGAGGAAGAGGACGCGTTCTTCGCCATCATCGAAGACCTCTGATTGGCGACCTCCCCAGCGCGAAGCAGCCCCGACCGAAGTCGGGGCCGTCGGGCCGGGGCTACTCACCCCGGCGGGATTGCCCTCATCCTAACGCAGCAGCGCTGGGACAAAACATGCATCAGGCGATGGACAAAAATGGCATTAGCACCTGGACAAAAAGTGCATTAGCCCCGGTAGACGCCGGAGGCCACCCCGCCACCGCTGGCTTCACCCTGGCCCAGCAGCGCCATCCACAGCATGCCCATGTGGTCGCGCAACCCTTCGACCCCAAAAACCGTTGACGCCCCCACAGTGGCATCGCTAGAGTTGCCAGTGCCTGCGGTCCGGTTAGTAGGAATCTTCCGAATGCAGCCGACATACCGCGGCGACGGGGCCCCGGACCGCACGGGGCCCCTTTTTTGTGCCATGAGCTACCCGCCCCGTGATCCAAAGGGCCTACGGTTCGCACCCCCATGACTTGCTGGCAAGGCTCCAAAAGCCTCCAAAGCAAATGGGGTAGCGAAGCAGGCGGCCTGGCCGGGTAGTCTGAAGGCCGACCGACTGCGGAGGTGGCGATGTCTGACAGAACAGCAAACCAGATGCCAGACGCGCCTGGCCCGGCCACGATCGCAGAGATCATCCGCGGTTTGGAACCGATGGGCGATCCAAGCAAGTTCTCCATTGAGGACTTGACCGCCGAGGAAGAGGACGCGTTCTTCGCCATCATCGAAGACCTCTGACTGCATGCCCCAGCAAGTAGTGGTTGACACCATGGTCGCCAGTGCCTGGCTCGCCAACCGCCAGGTAGAGCGCCAGGTTCGTTGGTTGAGGGTTCTGGCGCAAGCCCTATGGATACTCCCCTTCGTGGTCGTTGCCGAGATGCGCTTCGGGGCCGAGGTGGCCGGTTGGGGCCCTCGACGCCGAGCGAGGCTGGAGAACGTGATAGCGCGTGCCGCAGTAGTGCCTCCGCTTGAAGACATCACTGATGCGTATGTCGATCTACGAGCCTGGAGCGTTCGCAACGGACACGGTCTGAGCGCCAAGAGCCACGAAGCCGACCGGTGGGTCGCCGCTGTCGCCATTGCCGGAGAACTCCCGCTCGCCACTGAGGACTCGATCTTCGACGACGTTCCTATGCTACGGCTCCTCGATCCAGATGGGGCCTAGAAGTGTTTCAGAGATGATGTCATCGGGCTGGACCTCGGCACCGAACAGCTTTGTAGCCACCTCTGCGACTCGGGCATTGCGCTCTGCAGGCGTGCCCTCGGTTGAGAGTGTGGCCGACGTGGCCCACGCACTGCATGGCGGAGGCACCGGTGGCCTCTCGGATGCGGCGAACCAACATGGCCACATCCGCTCCCTGACGACCTCGGTGGGTGTGTAACTCGTCAAGCACCAGGAAACGCAGTGAAGACATCGCCCTTACCAAGGCTTTGTCGATGTAGCGGGTGAGAATGAGCTTGGCCATCACATAGTTGGTGAGCAAGATATCGGGCGGATTGGTGAGGATCGCCTCTCGCTCGTGCTGGTTCTGCTGGCCGGTGTACACAGCAAACGTGACAGGCCGATCTACGGTTGAACCAGGCGTTGTCGCCCAAGAACCGTGGTCGAGGAACTTGGACAGTTCCTCATATTGGCTGTTGGCCAGAGCGTTCATCGGATACATGACCAGGGCCTTGACGCCCTGGCCCGACCCTGAGCGCAGCACATGATCGACGATGGGAATGATGCAGGCGAGACTCTTACCGGACCCCGTGCCGGTGGTCAGCACATAGTTCCGCCCCGCTGCGGCGGCATCGACCGCCTCACTCTGATGCCGGTGCAATGTGAGCAAGTGGCCTTGGGAGTTGTCGGCCGATTTGCCCGTTTGGAAGATGTCTCCCGCTGTCTGGTGAAGTTGCCCTGAATTGACCAGCTCTTCGATCGACGCCCCCGGCTCAAACGCAGGGTTCACCCCAACCCGGGGATGCGGCCACAGCAGCCCACCGTCCAGCGCCTCGGCTACACCCTCTCGAATGCGCCCGTCGGCAATCTCCACAAAGCTCTCGGCGTACCGCCGGTACTCCCCAACCACCCGCTCCCGAAGCTCAAAGACGTCCACAATCAGTCTCCGTCACGAAGGGACTGGCTGCCCCGAGCCTCGGAGTGTGTCTGCCTCAGCACCGCCCCATCCTCGCATCGGGGTGTAACCCTATGGGCAATACAAGCTGCTGTCAGGACTCGTAGGTCTCGATGACAACCTCGCATATGCGGCTGGCAATCTGCCCAGCGCGAAACAGCCCCGACCGAAGCCGGGGCCGTCGGGCCGGGGCTGCTCACCCCCGCGGGGCGATTTTCACCCTAATCGGTGAGTATCTAGAGCCAGGGAGGACCCCGCCTAGCCGCTAGAGACAAGCAGGTTTCCGAGGTCGCCGTCGGGGGCGATGGCGACCTCGTACTCTGGGAGCTCCGCTATGCAATGCAACCGCTTGCCCGGAAAGCTCCTCAGATAGTCGAACAGCATCCCGATTTCCGCTTCTGGATGGATCGGCGCTTCTTCGCCGGCGCGGTCTTCGGCACGCTCATATGGGCCACAACGTCGTACTGCCATCACCTCGATGCTGTTCTCACCTGCCACCCGGATCAAATGGCCTCCACCTGGGTACTCTCGGTCCAGGTAGTCGAACGTGGCGCCAACCGGGTCTTCGTCAATCACGATGACCGCGGCATCCGGCAACCAGTCGCGAACACCCTCGTTGGTTGCACGCAGTCGCATCAGCACGCCAAGCGCTTCAAGCCGACGAGCCGATGCCTCCCTTTCTCCTTTAGCCACAGCTACACGCTACCGGCAACGACAAGCGTTGCCATTCCCCTGGCCCGCGATACCCAGTGCCGCAAACCGGCTTGGCAGCAAGCGGCTGCTCTACCGACCAGAGGTCCATCTTCTCCGGTTCTCTTCCCAGATGTCACGAAGCAGCTTTTCGACCCGCCCATAGATTTCCTCCATCTCCTCTCGAGTCGAATAGTGCCCAATATCCCTCCGTGAGAGTTCAGCACCGCTTCTGCGGTACTTGTGGATATGCACCGACCCATGCTTTGCATCAATGATTGCAACATCTCTCCACTCTCCTGTCTCGTGATCAAACGCCTGCTGAGCAAGCATGAAATCGCTCAACGCGCCATTCTGCTCATCGCGCCACTCCCGGACCACCACGCGGTCGTCCTGGAGATTTAGTCCGTATGCGTACTCGAGACGGGGGGCACCCTCGCGATACGGCTTGAAGGTGCTGTTCCTGCCAGGAATGGAATGGTCTGCTGGTCGAGGGCTGCCGATTCCCTTACCCTTCCCTGGCTCCACCATCCCTGGGACACTATCAACACGATATAGATGGTTGATTATTAGAATTGATTTATATTGTCTAAAATATCACAGATAACTGGTCCACCTATGTTTTTGGTGAGCCATCTGGGGCACTGGAATGTTTGCTAATGCCTCTACGGCAGCACAGTCTCGGTGTCGCGGCCGGAGCGGAGGAGGGTGCCGGGGGTGGCGCCGGTGGGGTGGCCGGCGGTGATGATCTCGGTGCCGTTGACCAGCACGTGCTCCACTCCGACGGCGCTGGCGTAGAGGCGCTCGCAGCTGCCGGGGAGGTCGGTGCGCTCCACGATGGGGCCGGAGGCCACCGTGTCGGGGTTGAATACCACCAGATCGGCGCAATAGCCCTCGGCCACCCGGCCTCGGCCCTTCAGGCCGAACAGGCGGGCAGGCTCGTCGGTCAAGAGCCGCACGCACTCCTCCATCGACAGCAGTCCCCGGTCGCGCACTGCCTGGGCCAGCATCTCGGTGGGGAAGCGGGCGCCGCACATGCGGTCGAGGTGGGCGCCGGCATCGGAGCCGCCCACCAGCACCCGCTGGTCCTGCCACAGATCGGCCCGTTGCTGCCAGGCCACGTCGATATCGTCGGACGACAGCGGCCACAGCGCGGTGCGCAGGTCGTCGGCAACCACGATGTCGAGCAGGGCGTCGAACGGTTCGACCCCCCGCTCTGCGGCAATGTCACCCACCTTGCGACCGGTGAGCCCGGCGTTCTCCGGGGCGTAGGTGTCGCCGATCTCCATGTTGGCCCAGGTGGAGATGAACTGGAATGGCCCTTCGGAGCTGCGAGCCTGCTCATCCAGCCACTGCCGCACGGCGGGATCAGCCAGCTTGGCCTTCTTCTCGTCGTGGTCCAGGTACAGCACATCGCCCCAGTTGGGCAGTAAATGCAGGGCGCAATAGCTGCCGAAGCTCATCTTCAGCCCGCCGATCGACGGCATCGACAGCGCCACAATGCGCCCTCCGGCCTCGGCGGCCACATCCGAGGCCCGAAGCTGGTGCTGGGTGCGGTCCATCATCGTGGAAGCGTGAGAGAGGACGTTCCAGTTGAGCGACCGCTGGGCCCGCACCGACATCTGGGTCATCAGGTCGATTTCCTCGTCGGTGAAGAACGCGTTGCAGCCGGTGATGATGAACTCCAGCCAGGTGCCGGGATGATCGGATACCGCGCCACACAGGGCCAGCATCTCGTCTCGGTCGGCAAAATAAGACGGCACCGGATCGTTGTTGCCGTCGGAGTGCGTGGTGGACTGCGACGACGAGAACCCCAGACCGCCGGCCTCCAGAGCCTCGTGCAGCAACCGCACCATCTCCGCCACCTGCTCAGCGGAGGCCGCGTTCCCGGTCCCTTCGGCTCCCATCACATAGCGGCGCAGCGCCGAGTGGCCCACCAGGAAACCGGCGTTGACGCCGATGCGCCCGTCCAGTGCATCCAGGTACTCGGCGAAGCTCGACCAGCTCCACGGCAGACCCTGCTCCAGCGCAGGCAGGGGCATCCCCTCCACCTTGGCCATCATCCGGCGGATGTAGTCGGCGTCGTCGGCCTTGAGCGGGGCCAGCGTGAAGCCGCAGTTGCCGCCCAGCACCGTGGTCACCCCGTGCTCGTTTGAGGGAGAGGCCAGAGGATCCCAGAAAAGCTGGGCGTCGTAGTGGGTATGGGCGTCGATGAACCCCGGCGCCACCACCAGCCCGTCAGCGTCGATGACCTGGGCCGCGGCTTCGCCAACTTCGCCGACGGCAGCGATCTTCCCCCCGCTGATGCCTACGTCGGCGGCGAACCCCGGCGATCCGGTGCCGTCCACCACCGAGCCGCCCTTGATGATCAGATCTAGCATGGCGACAGGCTAGTAGCGCATGACGGCATGATCCCCAGCAGGCTCTGGACGCAGCGCCAAGAGTACGCTCCATCCATGCCGGAAATCCCCAAGATCATCTCGGTGGACGACCACATTGTGGAGCCGCCCACCCTGTGGACCGACCGCCTGCCCCGCAAGTACAGCGACGTCGGGCCCCGGGTCGTGCGGGAAAAGCTCTTCAAAGACCGGGCGATCATCAATCACATGCCGGAGTGGGTGGACAGCGATGTGGAGCGAACGATCGACTCCTGGCTTTATGAGGACCTCAAGCATCCCCTTATCCGGCTCAGCGCAGCGTCGGGCTACCCCAAAGACGATCTCGGTCCTCAGCCGATCACCTACGACGACATCCTCCCCGGTTGCTGGCAGCAACAGGCCCGCCTCGAGGACATGGACATCAACCACGTCGAGGCAGCGATGTGTTTTCCCATGTTCCCCCGGTTCTGCGGCCAGACCTTCTTGGAGGCCGCCGACAAGGAACTGGCCCTGTTGTGCGTGCAGGCCTACAACGACTGGATGATCGAGGAGTGGTGTGCCGGCACCGACGGCCGGCTGATTCCCCTGCCGCTGATCCCGCTATGGGATCCGAACCTGGCCGCCGCCGAAGTGCGCCGCAACGCTGAGCGGGGAGCGCACGCCGTCTCGTTCACAGAGCTGCCCACCAACCTCGAGCTGCCGTCAATCCACGACGCCGACGGCCACTGGGAACCGTTCTTCGCCGCCTGCGAGGAGACCGCCACTGTGGTGTGCATGCATATCGGGTCGGGGTCGCGCATGCCGTCCACCTCGGCCGATGCCCCGCCCGCGGTGATGTCCACGCTCACGTTCAACAACGCCATGGGATCGCTGGCCGACTGGCTGTTCTCCGGTGTGTTCATCCGCTACCCCGAGATCAAAATCGCCTACAGCGAGGGGCAGATTGGCTGGATCCCTTACATATTGGAGCGGGCCGACGTGGTGTGGGAGCAAAACCGGGGATGGAACGGCGTATGGGGGGTGATTCCCGAGCGGCCCAGCACGTATTTCGCCGATCACGTGTACGGGTGCTTCTTCGACGACCACCACGGACTGGCCAACATCGAGGCCATCGGCACCGACAATGTGACCTTCGAAACCGACTACCCCCACAACGACAGCTCTTGGCCCCACACCAAGGAGGTGGCCGAGAAGCTGTGCGAGGGGCTGTCCGACGAGGTGATTTACAAGATCATGCGGGGCAACGCCATCAAGATGCTCCACTTGCCTTTCGACCGGTAGTGGTCGAGCCCGGCGCATGATCTACGACTTCGTGATCGTCGGCGGTGGCTCCACCGGCGCGGTCCTGGCCGCCCGGCTGTCAGAGAACTCGGGCACCTCAGTGCTGCTGCTGGAAGCCGGGCCTGTCGAGCCCGATCCCGAGGCCGACCGGCTAGGCGCGGTGGACTTCTCCCACACCGGGCGCGACTGGGGCTTTCAGGCCCGCACCTCCGGAGACGCCACTGCCCCCTACCCCCAGGGCCGAACCCTGGGCGGAGGGTCGTCGGTGAACGGGGGCGTGGCACTGCGGGGAATGCCCAGCGACTACGACGCCTGGGCCAGCCCCAACTGGAGCTGGGAGGCCATGGCCCCCTGCTTCCGGCGATTGGAAGACGACCCCCTCGGGGGCGACCTCCACGGAATGGGCGGCCCCATCCCCATCCGGCGGGCAGCTAAAGATGATTTGGTCGCCCCCCAGCAGCAACTCCTGGCCGCCGCCGAAGACAACGGGCTGGGTTGGGTAGACGATCACAACGACGGCGTGTCGGAGGGCATCGGCCCATCACCCCAGAATGTGGTGGACGGCGTGCGGGTGTCCACGGCAATGGGCTACCTCCGCCCGGCCGACGGGCGGCCCAACCTGGAAATCATCGGTGGGGCCTACGCCCACCACATCGTGATCGAGCGGGACCGGGCCACCGCGGTGGCCTATTCGCCTAGCGACGGCAGCCTGGAGCAGGCTCGGGGCCGCCACATCGTGGTGTGCGCGGGAGCGCTCAACACCCCCGCACTGCTCTTGCGCTCGGGCATCGGCCCAGTACGGGATCTGGAGGCGGTGGGCATTCGCTCCGTGGTCGACCTCCCCGGCGTGGGCGCCAACCTCATGGAGCACGTGGGAGCGTTCATCTTCGTGGTCCCGCCCGAGGGAGCGGTAACCACCGACATGGTGCAGCACCAGCTGCTCATCCGCTACAGCTCCCCGCAAAGCCCGGTAACCAACGACATGCAGATCGGCATGATGAACCACTGGGACCTGAGCCAGAACGAGCCTTTGGCCGAGGTCTGCGGCTCGGAGCTGATCTGGGGCATATGCGCTGGCATCCAGGTCCCCCGGTCCCGGGGGCGGCTGCGGGTGCTGTCGCCCGACCCTGGGCACCCGCCGGTGATCGACCTCAACCTCTTGGACAGCCCGGACGACATCGCCCAGCTTGTCGACGGCCTGCGCCTCTGCCACCGGTTGGCCACCCATGAGGCACTGTCGGAGAGGTTCGAGCGGGTGGCCGTACTCGGCGAGGCCTCCTTCGCCCATGGCGACGACGATGCCCTGGCCGACTACGCCCGGCAGTTCAGCTTTCCGTGGTACCACGCCTCGGGCACCTGCCGGATGGGACCCGACCCCGACGCCGGCGACGTGGTGGACGACTTCGGCCGGGTCCATGGCATCGACCGCCTGTCGGTGTTCGACGCCTCCATTCTCCCGATGATCCCCCGGGCCAATACCAACCTGACCTGTATCGCGGTGGGCGAGCGGGCCGCGGAGCTGCTGCGGTGACCTTGGACCTCGCCATTCGGGGCGGCACGGTGATCGACGGCACCGGCGGTCCGGCCCGACCGGCCGACGTCGGCATCACCGGTGGGCGCATCGCCGAGATCGGCCCTCGGCTGAGCGACACCGCTGTCTGCACCATCGACGCCCAGGGTCTGGTGGTAGCCCCGGGATTTGTGGACATCCACACCCACTTGGACGCCGCCGTGCTGTGGGACGACACCCTCAGCCCGTCGCCCCTCCACGGGGTGACCACGGTGATCGGAGGCAATTGCGGGTTCACCGTGGCCCCGATCACCCCCGAAGCCCGCGACTATCTGCTGGCCATGCTGGCCCGGGTGGAGGGCATGCCCGCCAAGTCATTGGCCACCGGCTTGAACTGGGACTGGGGCACCACCGCCGAATACCTGGACCGGACCGATCGGCCGCTAGCCGCCAACGCCGGATTCCTGGTGGGCCACTCCGCAATCCGCCGCACGGTGATGGGCCAGAGGTCCTCCGAGCTAGCCACCGCCGCCGATGTTGAGGCCATGGCCGAGCTGCTGCGGGCCGGACTGACCGCCGGGGGGCTGGGGTTCTCCACCTCGACGTCCAACACCCACCACGACGGCGATGGCCGACCGGTTCCGTCCCGGGCCGCCTCCCGAGACGAGATCATGGCCCTGTGCCGGGCAGTCCAGGGCACTACGGCCACGGTGGTGGAAATCTCACCAGGCGTCGAGGGGTTCGATCTCGACCTGGCCACCCTCATGGCCGACATGTCCCTGGCCGCAGACAGACCCCTCAACTGGAATCCGGTGATCGTGGATGCGGCCACCGAAGCCGGGGGCTGGGACCGGTTGCGAATGTCGGACACCGCGGCAGCCCGGGGCGCCGAAGTGCTGGCCCTCACAATTCCACTGGCCATCACTGCCCGCCACTGCCTGGCCACCCCGTCGGTACTGGCCGCCCTGCCCGGCTGGGAGGATCCGATGGCCCTCCCCCACCACGAGCGACGGGAACTGCTGGCCGACCCCATGCGCCGCCAAGAACTCGACCGCTCGGCCCGGTCGGTGAAGATGCGCCTGTCCCACCTCGCCGATTGGGGCGCCTATGTGATCGGCGAGGGGTTCAGCTCGCAGACCAAGCCGCTGGAAGGCCGAACCGTCGGAGATGTAGCCGCCGAGCGGGATGTGAGCCCGTGGGATGCCCTGTGCGACATCGCGGTGGCCGACGACCTGCGCACCGTGTTGGTGTCGTCGGCCAACGGGGCCGACCGAGCTGACTGGGAAGCCCGAGCCCGATTCTGGACCGACCACCGGGTGGTGATGGGGGCCTCCGATGCCGGCGCCCACCTCGACCAGCTCGACTTCTTCACCTACACCACCGGATCGCTGGCCGCGAGCCGCGAGTTCGGCCTGCTGGGCCTGGAGGAGCACGTCCGGCAGCTCACCGATGTTCCGGCCCGGCTATACGGTCTGGCCGGGCGAGGCCGCATCGCCGAAGGCTGGCACGCCGACCTGGTGGTTTTCGACCCCGACACCGTGTCGCCGGGTCCGGTCCACACCCGACACGACCTGCCCGCCGACGCAGGCCGGCTATACGGCGAAGCCATCGGAGTGGCCTCGGTAATCGTGAACGGTGCCGAAGTGGTCGCCGATGGCCGATTCACCGACGCCCGGCCCGGGCATTTGCTGCGGGCGGGGCGCGATACTGAACCGGTGACACTGGCGACTCGCCGCTCAACCCACAACAGCCAACAAGGAGCGTCATGAGCCCCACCGCCTTGATGATCTCGTCCGACTCCCACATAATCGAACCCCCCGACCTTTGGACCGAGCGGGTGACTGCTGGCCCGATGGCCGAGCGGGTGCCGCAGGTGCGCCGCGAGCCCGGCGGCGACTGGTGGTACATCGACGGCCAGCGCTCCATGTCGTTTCTGGGCTTCCAGGCGGGCAACCGGTTCGATCAAGATCCCACCAAGCTCCGCATCGAGGCGTCGTTCGACGAGGTCCGCCCCGGGGCCTACGACCCCGAGAAGTTCATTGCCGACAACCGCACCGACGGGGTGGCCGCTTCGGTGATCTACCCCAGCGAGGCGCTGCTGGCCTACAGCATCCCCGACTCCGAGCTGTGCTCGGTGACCATGGCCGCCTACAACGACTTTATCGCCGATTTCTGCGCCTACGACCCGCAACGGCTGAAGGGCATCGCCCTCATCAACGTGGACGACGTTGACGAGGCCATCGCCGAGATGACCCGTTGCCGCAACATCGGCCTGTCGGGCGCCATGATCAGCGTGATGCCCCCGGCGGGCCAGGGCTACGACCACCCCCGCTACGAGCCGTTCTGGTCGGCTGCGGTCGACCTGGACGTGCCTCTGTCCATGCACGTGGCCACCGGTCGGCATCTCGCCAGCGCCAGCGGTCAGACCAAGAACGACGTGAGGGCGGTATCGGAGGCCGCGTTCTACCTGCAAGACCACTTCGTGCGGAAGTCGCTGGGCGAGATGATCTTCGCCGGCGTATTCGAGCGCCATCCCCAGCTCAAGGTGGGATCGGTGGAACACGAGGTGGGCTGGATCCCGTTCTGGCTGTTCCAGATGGACTACTGCTACACCGACCGGCCGCTGCGGGGCGACTGGCACCGCTTCGCCGATCCCGATGCCCGTCCCAGCCACTTCTTCAGCTCCAACTGCTTCGTGAGCTTCCAGGAGGACGCGGTGGGCGTGCGAGTGCGGGACACCTTCGGCACCCACACCCTGATGTGGGGCTCCGATTACCCCCACACCGAGTCCACTTTCCCCCGCTCCCGAGAGGTGGTGGCCGATACCCTGGCCGATGTGCCCGCCGACGAGCAGCAGCTGATCCTGAGGGACAACTGCGCCACCCTCTACGGCTTCGACCTCGACCTGCTCGCAGCCGATCTCTCGGGATAGCGGGATGCGCATTGCGTTCGGGACCGATGAGGCCACCGCCCTGACCGACGCCGTCAAGCAGCATCTGGCCGACGGTGGCCACAACGTGGTGGTGGCCGCAGCAGAAGGAGCACCGTGGCCCGATGTCGGCCGAGCGGTCGGTGAGGCCGTGGTGGACGGCAGTGCCGATATCGGGGTGGTGTGCTGCTGGACGGGAACCGGGGTGTCGATCGCAGCCAACAAGGTGCCTGGCGTGCGGGCCGCCTTGTGTACCGACGCGGAGACCGCCCGCGGCGCCCGCCGCTGGAACGATGCCAACGTGCTGGCCCTGAGCCTGCGCCTCGTGTCCTCGGAAGTGGCCACCGAGATGCTCGACGCCTTCCTGAGCACCGAGCCCGACCCCGGCGAGTCCGCCGAGATAGCCAAGCTCTCTTGATATGAGAGTCCGAATCGGCGTTGGGGTAGGAGGCGGGACGGCCTCGGGAGACCCAGAGGTGTTCGGCGCAGTGGTCGACGGACTGGAGCGGCTGGGGTTCGACTCGCTGTGGGTGGCCGAACGGGCCAGCGGTCCCGCACTAGACCCGGTGGTGGCCATGACCTTCGCGGCCGCTCGAACCACCCACCTCAAGTTCGGGCCCAGCGTGATGGTGCTGCCCGGCCGCAATCCGGTGCTTTTGGCCAAGACCATGGCCAGTCTCGATCGCATCTCCAACGGCCGGCTGCTGCCCGCATTCGGGCTTGGCGTGGCCGACACCGCCGAACACCAGGCCTTCGGTGTGGCCCGCATGGACCGGGCGTCCTGGTTCAACGAGGCGCTGCCGCTCATGCGTCGGCTGTGGACCGAGGACGTGGTGGAGCACCATGGCCCCCGCTTCCATCTCGACGCCGCCCGGGTGGACATCAAGCCGGTCCAGCAGCCCCTGGACGTGTGGATGGGGGGTATCGCCCCCTCTGAGCTCCGCCGGGTTGGCCGGCTGAGCGACGGCTGGCTGCCCTCCTTCGTCACCCCCGATGACGTGCGAGGCGGCATCGCCGCCATCAAACAGCACGCTGACGAGGCCGAACGGGAAATCGACCCCGAGCATTACGGAGCGCTCTTGACCTACGCCGATGGCCCGCTGCCCGACCGGTTCCTCGAGCTCATCAAGCTGCGCCAGCCCGACAAGAACCCGAGTGATCTAGTGGCGCCGAACCGCCAAGAGCTTCGCTCAAAGATCGAGGCGTTCATCGAGAACGGCGCCTCGAAGTTCGTGGTCATGCCCCTGGGGGAGCCCCCGGACTGGAAGGCCGAGATCGAAGCCTTGGCCGACGACCTGCTGCCGTTGCAGGACTGAGACGGCTACGAACCGAGGGCTTGCTCCAGATCGGCCAGCAAGTCTTCGATGCTCTCGATGCCGACCGACAGCCGCACCAGCCCAGGGTCTACGGCTAACGGAGAGTCGGCCACCGACAGATGGGTCATGGTGGAGGGCTGCTCGATTAGCGACTCCACCGCACCCAGAGACTCGGCCAGCCGGAAGACCTTGGTGGCGCTCACTGCGGCCACCGCGGCCGCCTCACCCCCGGCATGGATGAACGACACCATCCCACCGGGGCGGCGCATCTGCTGAGACGCTATGTCGAACCCTGGGTGATCAGACAGCCCGGGATACAGCACCCGGTCGATCGCGGGATGTCCAGCCAGGAACTTGGCCACCGCTTGGGCGTTGTCGCAGTGGCGGTCCATGCGCACCCCCAACGTCTTGACGCCCCGCAGCAGCAAGTAGCAGTCGAATGGGCTGGGCACTGCGCCCACCGCGTTCTGGACGAACGACAGCCGCTCGGCCAGATCATCCCGGTTCACGGCGATAAACCCCCCGACCACATCGGAGTGTCCGCCCAGGTACTTGGTGCTGGAGTGCACCACTAAATCGGCCCCCAGCTCCAGCGGGTTCTGGAGGTACGGGGTGGCGAAGGTGTTGTCCACCACCACGTCGACCCCCGACGCGTGGGCCACATCGGCCACCGCAGCGATGTCCACCACGGCCAGCATGGGATTGGTGGGCGTTTCCACCCATATCTGGCGGGTTTCGGGGCGGATCGCCCCGGCCAGCGCGTCCAGGTCGGCCAAGTCCACCGCCGACCACTCGATGCCCCGCTCGCCGTACACCCGGGCAATGAGCCGGAACGTCCCCCCGTAGGCGTCGGTGCCCAGAACAACATGGTCGCCGGGGCGCATCATGCCCACTACCGCGTCTTCTGCGGCCATGCCGCTGGCGAACGCCATTCCGTGCTCGGCCCCCTCGAGCCCGGCCACGCACCGCTCCAGCGCCACCCGGGTGGGGTTGGAAGTGCGGGCGTACTCAAAACCCTGATGCTGGCCCGGTGCCTCCTGCACAAAAGTGGTGGCCAGGTGGATGGGAACGGTGATGGCGCCGGTGGCCTCGTCGGGCTCTTGGCCGACGTGGATGGCCCGAGTGTCGAAACCCCAGTCGCCGGCGCTCATGAATCAGGATCCGACGGGCCCGACGACAAGAAGCTCAGCACGTCGGTACTGGTCATCACCGCCCGGGGACGGCCACCGTCGAGCACCAGCAGCGCCGGAGAGCGCTCCAGCTTGGTCACCGCCAGCGCCACCGATTCGCCGATGCCGATCTGTTCCAGAGGACGGCTCATCACGCTCTCCACCGGCTGGCCCAGTAGATCGCCATTGAAGGCCAACTCCATGAGCTGAAGCTCGTGGACCGCTCCCATGACCTCAGCGGCAGCCAAAGGCATTTCGCCTTTGGCCACCGGGAGCTGGCTGACTCCGTGGTCGCGCATCTGGGTCACGGCCATGCTCACCGGATCGTCGGGCTTCACGTACACCAGCGGCGGCAAAGCTCCCTCCTTGGCGTCGAGCACGTCCTTCACACAGGGGTGCTCCCCGATCAAGAAGCCATACGAGGCCATCCAGTCGTCGTTGAACACCTTGGACAGATAGCCCCGGCCGGCATCGGGCAACAGCACCACCACCACATCATCGGGTCCGCAGTCTCGGGCCACCTCCAGGGCGGCGCACACCGCGGTTCCCCCCGATCCGCCGATCAGCAACCCCTCCCGCCGGGTTACCAGCCGAGCCATATCGAAGGAGTCCTGGTCGGAGATCGGGATCACCCGATCGACCACCTCGGGATCGTAGGTCTCAGGCCAGAAGTCCTCCCCGATCCCCTCCACCAGATACGGCCGGCCCGATCCCCCGCTGAACACCGAGCCCTCAGGATCTCCGGCCACCATCTGGATATCGGGGTTCTGCCGTTTGAGGAAACGACCCACCCCGTTGAGCGTGCCGCCGGTGCCCGCCCCGGCCACGAAGTGGGTGATGCGCCCGGCGGTCTGCTTCCACAGCTCCGGCCCGGTGGTCAGCTCATGCGACAGGGGATTCACCTGATTGAAGTACTGGTTGGGCCGGTAGGCGCCAGGCGTCTCGGCCACCAGCCGCTCCGCGGTGGAGTAGTACGAATCGGGGTCCTCGGGGTCCACCGCCACCGGGCACACCACCACCTCGGCCCCGTAGGCCCGGAGCAGCTGCACCTTCTCTTGGCTTACCTTGTCGGTCATCACGAAGATGCAGCGGTAGTCCCGCTGGGCGGCCACCAGAGCCAGGCCCACGCCGGTATTTCCCGAGGTGGGCTCGATAATGGTCCCGCCTGGCTTCAGCAGCCCTTCTCGCTCGGCCGCGTCGATCATCGCCACCGCAGGCCGGTCCTTCACGCTGCCGCCCGGGTTCAGCATCTCCAGTTTGGCCAGCACCTCACACGGCACCCCGTCGGCGATGCGAGGCATCCTCACCAGAGGAGTGTCTCCAATGAGATCGAGGATCGAGTCTGCGACCTCCACGCCCATAAACTACCCGGCGGTATGGAACCGCCTTGTATCGCAGTGGAGCCCGACTGCTGGCGGCGACCTGCGCTGGCCGACGCAGTGATTGCCGGCGGCGGCCGGGTGACGGCCCCCTCCGAGGCCGAGGCGCTGGTATGGGCCGAGCCCGCGACCCCCGAGCTCTTGCCCGGTGTGCTGGAGGATGGGGCGGGCATCGAGTGGGTGCAGCTCCCCTACGCCGGGATCGAGAACTTGACCCATTTGCTCGACCGCGACCACCGCTGGACCTGTGGCAAGGGGGTGTACGCCGAACCGGTGGCCGAGCATGTGCTGATGCTGGCCTTGGCCGGCTTGCGGGGAATGGGGAGTTTTGCCCGGGCTCAGAACTGGTCGCCGCCGGAGGGCCGGAACCTGCTGGGCGGCGGGGTAACCGTGCTGGGCGGTGGGGGCATCACCGAGTCGCTGGTGAGGTTGCTGGAACCGTGGGACTGCCGGATCACCGTGCTGCGCCGCCATCCTCTGCCCATGGAGGGCGTCGAACGGGTGGTCGGCCCCGAAAGCCTGCACGATGCGCTGAGCGACGCCGATGTGGTGGTGGTAGCACTGGCGCTGACCCCAGAGACCACCGGCATTATCGACGCCGCCGCGCTCAACGCCATGGCTGCCCACGCCTGGCTGATCAACGTGGGGCGGGGCGGCCATGTGGTTACCGACGATCTGGTGGAGGCGCTGTCTGCCGGGTCCATCGGCGGCGCCGCATTGGACGTGACCGACCCCGAGCCCCTGCCCGAGGGCCATCCCCTCTGGAGCTTGGACAACTGCCTCATCACCCCCCATGTGGGCAACACCCCCGAGATGGGTTTGAAGCTGCTCGCCAATCGGGTCACCGAGAATGTCCGCCGCTACATCGCCGGCCAGGAGCTGCTCGGCCCCATCGACGTCGACCTCGGGTACTGACCTGGGCGTTCCGGACTAGGGACCGATGATCCGGTCGAACTTGGCGGAAGGCTCTTCGATGGTGATGACTCGCATGGGACGATCGGTGGGCGCGTGGAGGCCGGGGCCGAAGGTGACCGGCCCGGCGGCCAGATCCTCGCCATCAAATCGCCGGAGCTGGACGGCCACCGCCCCCGGGTCGACAGTGCCGGCCCGCTCCACTGCCCGGATATAGGCCTCAACGGTGTCGGCGCCGGTGATGGCCCGCCCGTCTCTGGCAATGTGACCTTCAGCCGCGAAATAGTCGGCCAGTACCTGGCGAACCGCGGGGCTGGGATCGGGAGAATCGGTGTAGACCGAGGCGTACGAGAGCACGGTGAAGTTGCCAACACCGGGAACATGACCGATCCAGAAGTCGCCGTCCATGGTGGAGTTGGCGAAAATGGGCTGGAGAAAGCCGGAAGCCCGAATCGGGGCCAAGATCTCCGGGGCCACGAGACGAGTCCCGCAGAACGCGATGGCCTCGGGACTGTTGTTGACCAGCCCAGAAAGCACGGGCTCGAGCAGGCCAGGATCGGTGGGCTGATAGCGGTAGAGACCAGTCGCTCGGCCTCCAGCAGCCTCGAATCCCTGTGTGAAGGCTTCGCATACGGCAACCGCTTCTGAACTGGTCTCGTCGATGATTACCGCCGCGGTGGTGAACCCGCGATCAGCCAACAGCGCAACCAAGTACTGGGCCTCGGTGCCCACGGGTGTGCCCAGGGAGAAGACCCGATCCCCCAGCTCCCCAGTTGTCCATGAGGCGTCGGTGCCGCAAGGGCTGATCACCAGGGTCCCCGAGCTCTCCAGTTCCTTGAGGGCCGGCTCTGCATAAGCGGCATCGCAGGTCATCAAAACCATGTCGATGCCGTCCAGCAATAGCTGCTCGGCACCCTTGTGCATCGCAGACAACTCAGTGTGGCTGTCGATGTGCCGCAGAACCACCGGCCGGCCCAGCAGGCCACCAGCCTCGTTCAACGCGTCGATTCGAGTTTGGGCAGCCACTAGTGCGGGCTCGTCATAAGCCGCCAGGAACCCGGTGGTTGCCATCAGGGCACCGATCACGATGGCGTCTTCTGAGAGTGGCACCCCATCAGGAGTGGCAGTGGGCAACGCAGGCGCATTTTCGACCTGCTCATCCTGTTCACCCGCGATGGGCGCGGGGCTCACCACCGTGCCCTCGCTGAACAGGCCACACCCCGACAGCACCAACAGCACCACCGCCACCAGCAGCACCGGCCGAGCGCCGGGCAGAGTCATCACACCTTGGGCGGCCGAGCGCCGGGCAGAGTCATCACACCTTGAGGTCGCGGAAAGGAATGCCCTTGTCGGCTCGCGGCTCGCGGGGCAGGCCGAGGATGCGCTCGCCGATCACGTTGCGCTGGATCTCCGGTGTGCCCCCACCGATCTTGTGGGCAAAGTGGCCGACCATCTGCCAGACCCAGCTGTCGTCGTTCAACATCGCCTCCGGTCCCAGCAGCTCCATGGCCGTCTGGCTGGTGTCCCGAATGTGATCGCCGGCGAGGATCTTGGTGATCGAGGCCTCCGGGCCGATCTCGGTGCCCTGGCTCAACGCGGTGTACACCCGCATGCCCAGGTAGCGGAGCACTTCTGATCTGATCCACGCTTCGGCCAGGGACTGGCGAACTGCCGGATCGCCGTCTTGGCCTCTGTGTCGAGCCAGTTCCACCAGGGCGGGGACATCTACCCGGGACGACTGGGCACCCACCGCAGCGCGTTCGCTGTTCAGGGTGGTCTGGGCCACCGCCCAGCCGTTGTTGACCCCGCCGATCACATTCTCCGCCGGAATCCGTACGTCGTCGAAGAATGTCTCGTTGAACTCGGCCCCTCCGGTTATCTGGCGCAAGGGCCGCGGCTCCAAGCCCTCCGTGTCCATCTCCACAAAGAAATAGGTAAGCCCCTGGTGCTTGGGCACATCCGAATCGGTGCGGGCCAACAGGATGCCCCAGTCGGCCAGATGGGCGTAGGAGTTCCACACCTTTTGGCCGTTGACCACGAACTCGTCACCGTCTCGGACCGCTCGGGTCTGGAGTCCGGCCAAATCGGAGCCGGCGTTGGGCTCGCTGAACAGCTGGGCGAACACCATCTCCCCCCGGCGGATCGGGTCCAAGAATCGCCTCTTCTGCTCATCGGTGCCCCATGCCATGAGCGTGGGAGCAGCCATGTCCAGCGCGGCCATGAAGATCGACATCACCACGCCGTATCGGCCTTGCTCCTCTTCGAAGATGATGGCCTCCATGGTGGAGGCCTCCCGCCCCCCGTATTCCGTCGGCCAGTCCAAACAAGCCCAGCCGTCGGCGGCCAGACGGGCTTGCCAGGCCCGGGCCCGACCGGCCATTTCTTCCTCCCCGCCCGCGTTGATGCCCGGATTGAACATCTCATTGAACGCCTCCGGCGACCCCTTGGCCGGCGCATTGGCTTCCAGCCAAGCTCGGGCCTCAGCCCGAAACGCCGCTTCTAAGGGGGTGTCGCCGAAATCCACGGGGACAGGTTAGGGGCGAACCATCACTTTGCACTGATCAAGACTGCGCTGCTTCCAATTCCCGCTCTACTCGGGCGATCTCAGCCCGGTACCACCCGGCCTCTTGGAAGTTGCGCAGACCGAATTGCTCCGCCATCGATTGAAGGGCAGCGAGCTTGACTGACAGCGCCCCAACGTGGGCTGCATCGACGGCCAGAACCATATCGGCTAGGTGCAGGGCTTCGATTGTCTCACCGGCAGCCAGCCGTTCTTCTGAGCGGGCCATCAGGGCATCGGCCCCGGCCAAGTCCACCACATCGGGGTAGACCGCCTCGGGGGACGTGGCGTACAAGTCAGCAGTGGACTGATAGGTGAACCAACCGGCCAGCCCCTCCCAGATGGCCCGAACGCCCCAATCCACCCGACCGTAGGTCTCATTCAAGGGAGAATCATCGGGGAGGCGGATCTCCTTCATGAGCGTGAAGGGGTCTTTGCCCTCGTTCATCCCGTCGATCACCCGATCCCACACCCACTCCACCCCGTCGTGCATCCGGGTGAGCACCTCTTTGACCTGCTCCTGGCCCACCACCGGCTCGAAGTGCCCGGCCAGGGCGATCTCCGGCTCCAGGTCGCGAACCTCGCGCAGCGACTCCATGTATTGCTGAGCGTCGCGGTATGGCTCGCCCCGCAAGGTGAACAGGTTGGGGAAGGCGTCGATGATCGGGCCCCAAAGGTCGCCTACGAAGGCCGCCCGCAGCTCGGGAACCCACACCGTGAGCCCGTCGGGACCCTCCGCGCCGGGAGTGTGCATCACCTCAAAGGTGAGATCGCCCACCTCAAGGGTGTGGGAGCGGTCGACCACGATGTCGGCCTCTATCGGCGGGGTGGGCTCAACCCGGCCGGATTCGGTGCGGAGGTTCATGGCCGCTCCCCACAGAATCTTGGCCCGATCCACCCGGAACTGGGTCAGCCGACGGTACTGCTCATCGCGCTGAAGGCACAGCCGGTGAGCCACCACCTGTGCTCCTTCTCGCGACCAGAGCCGGTGGCCGCCGATGTGATCCTCGTGGGCGTGGGTGAGCACGATGTAGCGCACCGGATTGCCGGGAGCGGCCGAAAGCTGGCGATGGAAGCGGCGGGCGTCGCCGGCCAGTCCGGCATCGATCATCACGCTGCCCTCTGGGGTGGCCACTTTGTAGGCGTTGGCCGTGCCCTCCGCCATCCAAATCCGGTCGGCTACCTCGTTCGCTGTCTCGGGGCCGTCCCTCCCAATCAGCTCCGAGACCCGCTCGTCAGCCATCAGTCCTCAACCCAAACCCAGCGGCCGGATGGCGCCGCCACTCCCTCGGGCCGCTCCATGCACTGCACATCCAAATGGATGGGCAGCAGGTGACGCACGTAGAAGGCGTGCACGGTCACGGTGGGCATCTCCAGGTCGTTGTAGCGCTTGATCTCCACCCGGGGATCCTTCTCCTGCCAGGCCTCACACTTGGCCAGGCACGTATCGACCTCTTCCCGGGTGTCGAACAGCAGGCCGAGATGATCGAACGGCGGCGGGGCCATGGGCTCCTTGTGCTCGGCCAGCAGGATGAACTGGCTAGTGGCCGGATCGGTGGACAGAAGCAGCGCGGTCTGCTTGAGGATTTGGGTGTCGGTGGCGGTCCAGCCGAAGACATCGCCATAGAACTCGCGCACCTCAGCCCGGTAGTCGTCGGTCAAGGTACCCAAGGGAAGCGTCAGTTCCATGTGGTTGAAGCGCATTTTGGCCATGCCGCAGCGTAGCCTGACACGATGATGCGATCTTCTGCCGCCAGGCTGTGCTGGGCGTTGTTGCTGGTTCTGGCGTTGCTGGCTGGCGCCTGTGGGAACGACGACGGAGGGACCACCGAACCAGCGCCGGTGGCTACTGCTACCGCCGAGGCCACGGCCGCCCCCACCCAAGCCCCTACGCCTGAGGCCACACCCGAACCAGAACCCACCCCGGAGCCAACCCCCGAGGCCACGTCGGCACCGACCCCAGTACCCGCACCCGAGGCCACCCCCGAACCAGAACCCACCGTTGAACCGACCCCCGAGGCCACGCCCGCTCCCGCACCCGAAACGCACCCGTCAGGGCTCGACATCGCCGCCATCGATGCCGCAGCAGCCGACTGGATGGAGAATGCCCGAATCCCCGGCATGGTGCTGGCCGTAGCCCGGGGTGGCGAGGACCCGTGGACCTTCGGATGGGGCGTGAGTGATCTCGGTACCCAAGAGCCCATAACACCGGGCGATTACGTCCGCATCGGCTCGGTGACCAAGCCGGTCACCACCGTCGCGGTGCTGTCGATGGTGGATGAAGGCCTCGTCGACTTGGACACTCCGGTTACCGCTTATCTGGGCGACGACTGGTATGGCAAATACGAGCACGGCCCCCAAATCACTCTCCGGCATCTCTTGGGACACACCACCGGTTTCGTGGAGTACGCCTTCGACCCGGGGTTCTTCGTGCTGGGCTCCGCCCGGCTCGGCGTGCCTATCGCCCCCGAGGAGATCGTGCGGTTCACCACCAACTACGGGCCGGTGGCCGAATTCGAAACCGAGTACAACTACAGCACCGCCGGACACGTCATCGCGGGGATGATCATCGAGGCGGTCACTGGCAATCCCGCCGACGTCGAGATCAGGTCCCGCGTGCTGGAGCCGCTGGGCTTGGAGAACACCTATCTGCCCCCCAATGAGCTTCCGCCCGTTCCGGTGATCGACAGCTACAACGGAGGGCTCCTGTACTCCGCGTTCACATCGCTGACAAGAGTTCCCGACGGCGCCCGGTACAACTTCATGGGCAACGACTACCTCTCCACCGACGACTACCCCCAGGAGTTCTTGCAGACGGCCGGCTGGACTGGCGGAGGCATCGAGACCCTGATCGGCGACGTTCCGACGATGTTTAGGGGGCTGTTCACCGGAGGACTGATAAGCGATGAGTCGCTGACTGAGATGACCTCTGCGGGTGTCAATCCCGGATACGGCCTCGGTGTGGGGATAGACGACATCGGCGGCCTGCTGGCCTACAGCCACGGCGGCGGCACCCCGGCATTCCGCACCCGCGCGCTCTACATCCCCGAATTGGACCTGACGCTGGCCGCAACGGCCAACGTCTTGCCTCCCGACCCCGATATGGACGAGTTCATCGACGCCCTGCTCCCGATCATGATGGAGAGCTGGGGACTAGCCGGCTAATGACCCTCACCGCCTGGAACGAGGCCGCGGCGCAAGTCACCGCGCCGGGCCAGCTCTTCTCCTGGTCGGTAAAGCAGGTGAACGGCGTTCCCCTTCGGATTTTCGACAACGCGCCCGATTCCATGCGGGACCTCTTTGTCGGGACCGCGGCTCACGGGGAGGCCGACTACCTGGTATTCCGCGACGAGCGCCTGTCATATGCCGAGGTCCACCGCCAGGTAAGGGCCTTGGCCAGGTGGCTAGCCGATAATGATGTCGGCCAGGGCGACCGGGTGGCCATCTCCATGCGGAACTACCCCGAGTGGATCATCGCCTACTGGGCAGTGGTGTCGATGGGGGCAGTGGTGGTGGGCCTGAACGCCTGGTGGACTCCAGCGGAGATGGCCTACGGCCTCCACGACTGCGCGCCCAAAGTGCTGGTGATCGACGGCGAGCGCTGGGAGCGCCTGGCCGCGCTCGACGACCGTCCAGAGATGCCGGTGCTGGTGACCCGGTGCGACGAGGAACTGCCCCACGAAGTAATCCGCTGGTCCGCCACGGTGGCCGACCCCGACCCGCCTGAGCTCCCCGACGTGGTCATCGAACCCGACGACGACCTGTGTGTGTTCTACACCTCGGGCACCACCGGCTTCCCCAAGGGGGCGGTGATGACCCATCGGGCCGCGGTGCACAACGTGATGAACATGGGCTTCTACTCGGCGGCGCTGGGCATGATCAACGAGAAGGAACCCGTCCCCCGCGACCAACGCGACCAGCCGGCCGGGCTGGTTTGCGTGCCGCTGTTCCATGTCACCGGGTGCAACTGCTACCTGCACCCCACCACCACCGTCGGCGGGAAGCTGGTGCTCATGTACCGCTGGGACGCCACCGAGGCCCTCAAGCTCATCGACGCCGAGCGGCCCAGCACCCTGGCCGCAGTGCCGGCTATGTCCCGTGAGATCGTGCTACACCCCGACTTCGACCGCTACGACACTTCCAGCCTGGGCTC
Source organism: Acidimicrobiia bacterium (assembly GCA_022822905.1). GTDB lineage: Bacteria > Actinomycetota > Acidimicrobiia > Acidimicrobiales > Bin134 > Poriferisocius. The sequence continues at coordinate 122,970 of JAJDYE010000023.1, forward strand.
GCTGGGGGGCGGGGGCTCGCCGCTTCACCCCGACCTGGTGGACAAGATCTCCCGGAAGATTCCCAGCGGCAACCCCGGCACCGGTTATGGCCTGACCGAGACCAGCGGCGTGGTCACCATGAACATCGGGGCGATCTACAAGGGCAAGCCCACAACAGTGGGCCAGCCGCTTCCCACCGTCGAGGCCAAAGTGGTGGACGACGACGGCGTCGAGCTGCCAGCCGGCCAACCAGGTGAGCTGCTGGTGCGGTCCCCCATCGTCATCCGGGGATATCTCAACAAGCCGGAGGCCACCGCCGAGGCCATAACCGAAGGCTGGCTGCACACCGGCGACGTCGCGATCATCGACGAGGACGGCTTCATCGCCATCGTGGACCGGGCCAAAGACCTGGTGATCCGAGGGGGTGAGAACATCGCCTGCGCCGAGGTGGAGAACGCCATATACCAGCACGACGCAGTAGCCGAGGCCATCGTGTTCGCGGTGCCCGACGAGCGCCTCGGCGAGGTCCCCGGCACCGCCGTCGTACTGCGCCCCGGCCACCAGCTCGACGCCGACGGCCTGCGAGCCCACCTCGACGGCCTCATCGCCTCCCACAAGATCCCCGCCCACATCTGGTTCCAAGAAACCCCCCTCCCCCGCAACGCCTCCGGCAAATTCCTGAAGCGCCAAGTCCGCGATGAGCTGCTGTCGCCCTAGGCGACCGAACCCGCCAGCCCGATAGCCTTTCCTACGTGACCACCGCCACAGAAGACCGCTACACCATCATCTCCTCCGACTGCCACGCCGGAGCCAACCACAAGACCTATCGGGAGTATCTGGAGTCATCCTGGCACGACGAGTTCGACGCCTGGCGGGGCAAGTACCGCAACCCGTTCCGCGACCTGCAAGACGACGGCCGGTCCCGCAACTGGGACAACGACCGCCGCATCTCCGAGCAGCACACCGACGGTGTGGTGGCCGAGATCACCTTCCCCAACACCGTGCCCCCCTTCTTCCCCACCGGCACGCTGATCGCCCCCCAGCCCACCGACAAGGACCTCCCCCGCCGCCTGGCCGGCATCCGGGCCCACAACCGGTGGCTGGCCGACTTCTGCGCCGAGTATCCCGAGCGCCGTGCCGGCATCGGCCAGATATTCCTCAACGACATCGACGAGGCCGTGGCCGACGTGAAGTGGATCGCCGAGCACAACCTTCGGGGCGGGGCGCTGATTCCCAGCATCGCCCCCAACTCCGACCTGCCCCCGCTGTTCCACCCCCGCTACGATCCGGTGTGGGCGGCGTGCGAGGAGCACGACGTGGTGATGACCCTGCACTCGGGCGGCACTGGGATGCCCGACTACGGCGACTCCCCCGCGGCCGGGCCGATGTTCGTGATCGAGACCCCGTTCTTCTCCAACCGCTCCATGTGGCACCTCATCATGGGCGGGGTGTTCGAGCGGTACCCCGGCCTCAAGGCCGTGTTCACCGAGCAGGGCTTCGGCTGGGTGCCCGACATCCTGCGCCGCCTCGACGGCCTCCACGCCCAGATGTCGATGACCGGGCGCACCGGCGAGCTGGGCTTCTCCGCCGACTCGGTGCTGCCCGAGAAGCCCAGCTTCTACTTCGACCGCAACATCTGGATCGGCATCAGCTTCCCCGGCCCCAACGAGATGCGCCTGCTCGACAAGGTGGGCGACCACAAGGTGATGTGGGGCTCCGACTACCCCCACGTGGAGGGCACCTACCCCTACAGCCGAGAGGGCATCCGCTTCGCCCTTCACGACCGCGACGAGGAGTCGATGCGCCGCATCCTGGCCGGCAACGCCGCCGATGTGTACAACTTCGACCTCGACGCCCTGGCCCCCCTAGCCGCCGAGCACGGCCCGACGGTGGCCGAGATCGCCGAGCCCCTCAGCGACATCCCCAAAGACGCCACCTCCCCCGCCTTCTGGGGCAAGTAGGGCTTCCGCCGGCATCAGCCGGGCTAATTTCCGCCTAGGGCCGCAACCAGAAAGGCACGCTCATGGTGAAAGACATCCGCGAAGTGACCCCCGACCAGCATTGGGATGCGTTCGAAGAGATCTGGACCGGGCTCATGTCGTACCGGTACCTCAACAAGACCACCCCGGCGCTGGACACCGGATTCGCCGACGACGAACTGGAGTCGATGCCCCTGCGCCACGACATGCGCAACGCCCACGGCGGGATCATGGCCGCCCCCCTGGCCATCGGCTGCCCCGAGCCGAGTTGGAACGACGATCTGGTGGTACCCGCCCCGGTGGTGTCGTACACCCAGATCCTGGACGACGCCCGAGGCGTGGACCAGATCCAGGTGTACCGCGAGGTGATCAACTTCGGCCGCACAATGGGATTCACCCGCTCCAAAGTGGTGGATGCCGCCGACCACTCCCGGGTCATCTCCACCTCGGCAGGAATGGGAGTGAGCCTGGGCGATGTGCCCGACGGCTACGAAGCGGTGGACAACCCGCTCATCCCGGTGGAGGACTCCCCCGACATGCCCCGCCTCCACGAGGTGTTCGGCGTCACCAAGGGCGACGACGGCTGGTACCGGCTCCCCGAGCTCACCAAGGAATTCTCCGCCCCCCACGCCGCCCTCCACCTTGGCCCCATCCACATAGTGTTCGACATCACCGCCCATGAGCTGGTTGAACAGGCGGCCGGCACAAACCGCATCCAAGTGGAGACCTGGTACGTGATGTTCGTCAAACCTGGCCTCATCGGCCCATTCCGCTGCGAGGGCGAGGCCATCACCAGCCGCAGCGGCCGAATCAGCGTCAACCTCACCCTGTTCGACGAAGGCCGCGACAACCGCACCATCACCACCGGATCAGGAGTGTTCCGAGTGGTCTAGTCCCGCCCCCACAATTGAGCAGCCACCCCAACGTCCGCCCAGTACCGTGGGGCCGAGCCCGGGTGGCGGAATAGGCAGACGCAGGGGGCTTAAACCCCCCAGCCCTCAAAGAGGGCGTGTGGGTTCGACTCCCACCCCGGGCACGAATCGGCTGTCCTCACCCCGATTGGCTGAAAGGACAGCCGACCCGGCCGCACCAGCTAGAGAGGACTAGGCCAGAGGCCATCACCGAGACCAGCGGGAGAGCTCTAACCGTGTTTTCCTATGCTGGGCGGATGGGCAGACAAGACCGCCTTGCATCCGAACTAGTCATCAAGGAGTCTCCGATGAGCTTCACTGGTTCGGCGAAGCGCATCCGCCGGGCTGTCTACAGCAGGGTGCCCGAGCAGCCTCGGGGCCTGCTGGCAGCCGCCGTCGTGCTCATCCTGCTGGTCTACCTGGCATGGCTGGCAGTGCTGGGCTGGTATCTGATGTTCGGATTGTTCTTGATCCCGTCCCGGCTGTTGCGCCGAAGGCAAGTACATGCCGAAGTCGAGGCGCTGCGCCACCGGGAGCTGATCGAGGCGATACGCGAATCCGGCAAGGGACGCGACAAACTGCCTGGTGGCGCGGGAGGGCGCAACTCCTAGTCTCCGAGTGAGAAGGACCAAGGCCAGGGTCGTTGGCGGATTCACACTCTGGCCATCGCCGAAATGAAAGGACCGCCCCGACAGTAGGCACATCCACCGAATACCGTTTCCCCAGTTCATAGCCCTCTACAACCGAAGAGCAATCCTGCCGGTGAGGAGACTGTCGGGCTTATCCTTTGATCCTTAGGTGGAGCATCCCTCCTCTGTTAGGTGGAGTCCCCGACAATCAGTCGAGTCGGCCTAGGTCAGGGGTGCTGGCTGGAAGCCCTTGTAGATGAATGGGGTGGACCCTTTCCCACACTCAGGCCGCGTTTATCGTTTGTCCGCAGTCCTCGCACCAGTCGGACCACCCGCCCCGTTCGGACAGCTTGGCGGCTGGCTGTAGGCGGTTGCAGCAATCGCAGCGAAATCGGATCAACCTGCGCCGCGCCGTGTCGATCACCACTGCGGCGGCGAGACACAGCACCGGCAAGAGGTAGAGCCAGCCCATGCCGCACCGTACCACCACCGGCTGGCACCGACGCGGCAGCGGCACCAGCCCGACTGGCAGGCACTTTCCGATCTGTCTCAATGGTGTTTCCCTTCGTTATGCGATGCGGCCTGTTGCCGAATGGCGATGTCGGTCGACCCGGTCGGGCTAAGGAGGGTTCCGCGCCTGGTTACTCTCCCAACGCCCAAATTGTGTCCCATCCGGGAGAGGAGCAAATCATGTCCGACAGGAACTCGATTGCAGGCCCAGCACCATCCCCCGGAACTCCGACGAATACGAAAACGGCATCCCTCTCCTCTCAGCTCTCAATACCACCACTCTCGCAAACCGAGACCGAAAAAAGAGGACACATCAGGCGGACCAAACTCAGGGGGTTACGCCATTGCTCCTGGTCGCCTTCGTGGTAACCGCAGGAGTCTTCGCCAACCGATGGGAATCTGGCCCTGATCCGGGCACTCTCGCGCAGTTCGTCACAGACGATCTAAGTGCCAGGGATGTGGAGATCGAACTGGCGACTAAGTTGGCCTCCCAAATTCAAGACAACGAGAAGATTTTGGAGCGGGTCAAGGTCACCGTGGCCCTTGAGTTAGCCGTGGCTACGGTTGGCGTCCTCTGGCTGCTAACCCCATTGCTCTAGCTGGCAGGACAGTCTGAGCGTTGAGTGTCGTGCGGCAGCTTCGCGTGCTGGGTGCCAGGCTCTTGGGAAACCTCATCTTCGCAGGCAAGGTGCTCGGATGGTCGTCGTCTATTGCCGCGCTTTTCGTATGGCTTTCAGCGTTTCGACAGTGCATGGTTTGTCGGGGTGTCGGTGGAGCATCGCGTGGCAGTTGGGGCACACCGGCACGAGGTCGTCTTTCGGGTCCACTTTGTATTCGCCGTCTTTGGCTGCTCGGGCCACTGGGGTCTTGTGGTGGACGTGGATGAAGCCAGTTCCAAAGTCCCCGTACTCCTCTCCGCAGTCGATGCCGCACACCCGGCACTTCGCGCCATGACGCTTGATGCAAATCCGCCTGGCTTCCGGGTCCCGCTCGTACACGACAACTGAGACCTTCTTGGTGGCCCCTTCTATGAATCTGCCGTCCTCGTCAAATGCACCTGCCTCATCGCCGGACAGGGCGGAAAACTGATGGTTGCCTGGGTCATGTTCTATGTCATGGGCATCAACTGGTGCAGCGTCGAAATGATCGTCGGCCAAGTCCTGGATCATTTCGGCTGCTTGTCTGGCTCTTGGCATGAAGACCGTCATATTGGGATTCCCGATAGAGCGTTGCAGTTCCCCGGGCGCAGACTTCGGGATACTTGATGCCAGCCACCGGACAGCTCGGCGGTGAATGGCACCAAAGGGTTGGGAGGGGTCACAGCCTGCTGTGCCGATCACCCGGCCGACAGCGACCCAGTCCTCGGCGGTTCCGTGGTTCTTCAACGGCAGGACCACGAGATCGCGCACGCTGATGTCGTGGTAGAAGCGCCAAACCTGATTGCGGGAGCTTCTTCTTTCGCCGAGTGAGTGATGCTGGAAGTCCCGCTCGATGTACTCCCCGTAGGCGTTCCTGTCCGCAAACAATGAGAGGTCAGGGGCAGCCCACTCATCCCAACCGATACTCACAACACCATGATCCAGGTTGTGTGCGACCCGTTCCCCCTCGCGGCCAGCGCGCACAACCCAAGCCCTGAACTCCGATAACCCTTTCCGGTCGGCCGCATGGTTGGGCAACTCGTCCATGTCGAACTCCTATGGGATTGGGATCGCCTAGTTTGCCGCGCTGCGCTCGGAGTCCGCACCTATTGGGCTAGACACTCAAGAGGCTTCGATGACATCGGGGACTCCGCCGATTTGGATCAACCGCGTGGCTGCTGGTCCGCTCTTTCCCCAATTCGAGCTATCCCAAGCTGAAGTGCGATGGTTCGACGCTTCGGGCTTTCTCCCAGATGCACAGGTCCAGCGCTCCAGGTTGCACGTTGCCGTGTTCCGCGTACTGGAGGAACGACTCTCTAAATCTGTCGTAGTGGCGACGGAGGTGCCATTGCGGTTTGAATATCCCAGTCCACATCAAGGCCCGCACCAGCGGGCCACTGATGATCGCCACTTTGGCGCCGCCGGTCAGATTGCGGACGATCCGTGCAGCGGTCGGCGGGCCGACCCCGTACAGCCGCCCCAAGTACATCTCCAATTCAATTGGGTCCTCGGGAGGGGGTTCGGAGCGAAGCTGGGCCAAGGAAACGACGATGCGTTCCGACCGCTGCTTCGGAAACCTGTAGCACCCCAAACCGCCCGGCAGAGGCTCCGCTAGCCACTCTTCGATTTCCTCTGCTGTCGCTGCGGGGTTCTCAGCCAACAGATCGAGCACAACCCTCTTGGCCGCGCTCGCCGACTCGGCCTTTACCCCGGCACCGCCGAGCAGGCCGAACAGCACCGCCGACACGATCCCGGTTTCAGATGCCGTTTCTGCGAGATGCTCCTCGTAGCGCTCTGCCGCCGTCCGGTTGACCCAAAACGCCGGAGTGCCGAACACCTCATGGCCGCCCCACTCGACATCCCACGACTGTCCCTTGACCGTGAAGCCGATGCGCTCGTGGGCGCTGCGCCCGCAGTGGGGATCACGCATGGGGTCCAACGATACCGCTTTTTCCACGTCCGAGAGACTAGGCCGACCTAAAGGAGGCGGTCGCTGTCAGCCTGCCGCCGGAGGCCGGAGCAGGAATCGAAGCCTGCTCCGCGATCACCCCCACCCCCTGCTGTGAGACCACTACTAAACCCGCAATGGAGACCCCGAAACCGAGGACGGGTCGCACCATCTTTTTTCGCCGTTTCCGGGCGATTGGTAAAATCCCAGGTTGAGCGGGTGGGAAGCTCGCAAGGGATTTCAGCAGTTGCAGCGAATCGGAATCCTTCTGGTCACTCTGATAAAGCCCTGACCAGGACTTATAGGTGCTGATAGCCCTCAATTTGGCACGGAGCACCCCAACTGTCCACTCCAGGCAAACCCGGTAGTCGCACAAACAGCGGCCAAACCTGCTGAAACCCTCTGAACAGGGGAAATGAGCCTGAGCGTCTCTGTGCGGGCGGCGATCCATTTGGAACGTTTCCGCGAATCTCGTGGAACGTTTTTCAAAGGCCCGCGAACCGCCGGGTCAGTCAAACTGGCGAAGACCCTACTCGGCGAAAGCGTGCTGCGTGGAGCGGTTGCGGCGGAGGCCTTCTACGTCGGCTAAGTCTTGGGCTCGGCCGGCAGCCAGCTTGTTCTTCTTCAGGTCTTCCAAGCCGATGAAGGGAACCGCCAACGAGTCGAGCACAATATCGGCGCGCCGATCCCAGCATGACTCGAAATCGACTCCGGCGATGCTGGTCAAGATGTCGATCCGGTTCGGCGGATACCCTAACTGCACCACTTGGCCCTCCTCGGAGAAGTCCTCTGGGGTCAACCCCAGCGACCCGAAGCCGAACTCGGTCAACACTTGGACCAGCCGAGCGGCGTTCTCAGAATCGACCCAAACCCAAACGTCCAGATCCTTGGTCAAACGCGGATGGCCGTGAGCGGCCACCGCGTACCCCCCACCACCAGGAATCGAACCCCATGCTCCAAGCACAGCGAGACGAAATCATTCAGATCCTTCCCCAGCAGCATCTGCTGCCTCCCCTCGCCATTCGAGTCGTAGTAGCACGCTTGCAGCTCTCGAACGTGGGCAATCCGCTCGGCAGCAGGACGTGAGCACCAGAACCCGGCATCGGGATCGGGATCGCCCAGCCGGAGCCTGGCCGCCACCTTCGCAATCCCAGTCATAAGAGCACCAAACCCCTCATCCGAGTGCGACCATTCTACCCCCGCTGACAAGCGCCCCAGCACTGAAGTCCCGCCGACTCCCTGTCTCCACGAAGTGGGCAGGGAGTGGGCCGCGTTGTCACTCTCGTCGGGATGATGGAGGTCTGTTCTCCATTTCCTCTGATCGGGAGAAGCCCTGTGTCGGACTTCAAACACATGTTGCTGATCGACCGAGACGACGCCGCAGGAGCGGTGGCTCGGCTGGAGTCAGAGCGAGAACTCGCTGCTGCGGCGTGGGCAATTGTCCATAGTGGCGCTTTAGCCGATCTCGCTGCCACAGAGTCTGAAGTAGTCAACGCCGTTGCAGAGATCCCTGTTTCGGACACGGCTGAGCTTGTCTCGGAAATCCATCTGGGGGGCGACCCGTTGGGGGATGCGTTTTTGCGATTGCGATCCCCAAAGCAGAGGCGTCCATTGGGGGCTGTATACACGCCTCCGGGGATCGTGGAGGCGATGGTGGGCTGGATCGCGGGCAGAGAGCAGCCTGCTCGGGTCGTCGATCCTGGAGCAGGGTCGGGGCGATTTGTGCTGCAAGCGGGACGGGTCTTTCCTGATGCTTCGTTGGTCGCTGTTGAACTGGATCCTTTGGCTGCTCTCCTGTGCCGGGCCAACCTGACCGCGGCGGGATTTGATGATCGGTCCACCGTGATGGTGGACGACTACCGAGAGGCCAATCTTGGCAGCTGCGATGGGGTGACGGCGTTTGTGGGCAATCCCCCCTATGTGCGCCACCACCAAATCGAGTCTCGGTGGAAACGGTGGCTGACAGCCACTGCGAAAAGCCAGGATCTGCCGGTCAGCGCCCTTGCCGGACTTCACGTCCACTTCTTTTTGGCGACGCTTCTCGCAGCCAAGCCGGGTGACATTGGAGCTTTCATCACTTCTGCGGAGTGGTTGGATGTGAATTATGGGAAATTGCTGCGCGGGATGCTCACCGACGGCCTGGGCGGTGAATCGGTCCATGTCGTTGCTCCAGAAGCGCTGGCATTTGAGGATGCGGCTACTACCGCGTCGGTGACCTGTTTTCAGATCGGTTCAGAGGCTCGCTCTGTCAAGATGCGCCGGGTCGCGAAGGCCAGCGACCTTGCCGATCTCTCCAAGGGACGCCGAGTGAGCAAACAGCGCCTCATGCAAAAGAAACGGTGGTCGCCGCTGCTGTCCCCCGCACCGCCACCCCCGGAGGGATTCGTCGAGTTGGGCGAGCTCTGCCGAGTACACAGGGGCGCGGTCACCGGGGCCAACGCCATCTGGATCACCGCCGCCAACGACCCCGAACTGCCGGCAAGGACGCTATTCCCATCGGTCACCAAGGCCCGAGAACTCATTGATGCCGCCGACGGCGTGCTGTCGAGCCTTCGCAGCCTTCGTGCAGTCATCGACCTGCCTGCCGATCTCAGCGAACTCGACAAAGACGACCGGGAGCTCGTGAAACGCTTCTTGCGCTACGCCCAGCGTAACGGCGCCCACTCCTCGTATGTCGCCCGTCACCGAAACCCCTGGTGGTCAGTGGGGCTACGGTCTCCTGCACCGATTTTGGCCACCTACATGGCCCGACGCCCTCCGGCATTCGTTCGCAATCTTGCCAGGGCGCGCCACATCAACGTCGCCCACGGGATCTACCCCCGAGACCCACTCTGGGATGACGCCTTGGACACACTGGCCGCCTCGCTGAGGTCCAGCGTTTCTGTGGCACAGGGACGCACCTACGCTGGTGGACTCACAAAGTTCGAGCCTTCGGAGATGGAGCGCATCCCCGTTCCCAATCCCGCACTGCTCGTTGAATTGTCGTCGTGAGCCTCACAGACCCGCCTCGCTGGACCAGCGAGGAGTCAGCGGCGGCGGTAGGCCTCTCGGCGATGGGCGACTCGAATAACGAGTACCACTAGTTCGTTGTCGAGCACTTCGTATATGACCCTGTAGTCGCCGACGCGTATGCGACGAAGGCCCCGCAAGGCTCCTTTCAGCGGGTAGCCAGCATGGGGCTGCTCGCCGAGACGATCGATGGTGTAGACGATGCGCTCGCGTTCCTGGCGAGCAATCCGCGCCAGGTCTCGGGTCGCGCTGTGCTTAATCTGAACTGAGTATGCAGCCATCGACTACGGCGTTAGCGCCATCCCTCATGCTCGGGTCGCGCGGCGTTCAATCCGTGCTGAGCAGATCATGTCTGACCTGGTCCCAATCGAGCACTGGGTCGGCTGGGTCTCGCAGGCGCTCAAGGGCCACGTCGAGATCGTCATAATCCTCCAAATAGCGTTCCAAGGCCTGGCGAATAATGTCGGCCCGGCTGCGCTTCAATTTCCCAGCGGCCGTATCCAGCGCCTCAACAAGCTCATCGGGAACCCGGGCGGTGATTTGGCTCATGCAAACTCCTTGGCCAGTGAGAAGTCAATAAAGTTACTTGACATCAAGATAATGCCAGCCGATCCCAACGGCAATAAGCAACCAACAAGCCGGGCTGACTTTGCCAGAGGGCGTGGAACCGGCCGGTGACTGGGAGAGCTGGGCCGCGGTTCACAAAGGAGTTCAAAACTGACGCCGAATTCGTCGGTTTTGGGCGAGGATCGGCTAGTTGCCTATATAGCTCAGGATTTGAGGAGCGGGGGAAGATCCCGTGAAGCCGGATTCGCCGGGCATGCACAAGCGTTACAGTTGGCTGATCATGGACAAACCAATGGGCCAGCCCAAGACCTGGCTGACCAGGGCTGTAGTGATAACTGCGCTCATTGTGACGGCCTGCACGAGCAGTGATCCCGGCAATACTGCTGACCCTACAACGGCACCCCCAATCGCGCCGACCAACACGTTCAGTCCCGGCAATGACGCGCAAGCAGCCGAGGCCACACCCATGCCCGATGACTCCGCCTACGAGGCCCCAGCCGAACCAGAGGTGGAAGTTGTACTGGCCTCCGGCGCATCAGCCGAGTGTCATCACGTCGCTCGGGTAGTCGTGCATAGTGACGCCCATGCCCACGCCCACGCGTCAGACTTGCTAGCCGCTGTTCTGCAATCAACAACGCTTGCTGCCTTAGCCGGAGACGAAGCTGCCGCCGCTCTAATTGAAGAGGCGTTCGACACGTCCGACCCCAACAGCCCAGCCGCACAAATACAGGACGTCACCTATTAGCTGGATCGACTCGCTGGCCGAGTGGAGGACTGCCGGGAAGAGCTAGGAAACGAGGCTGCCGACTGGCTCCTAGAGCTCACCTCCCATGCCGACGAGTGGCACCGAAGCTATGACTCAGAGGCCATGATCGAAGACATGTTCAGCCCCTAACCCTCCCTGCTGCCAAAAATCGCTAGCGGACCTGGCAGACAAACCATCATGTGAACCAGCCTCAAGGGGGTCCCGACCCAATCAGCTGGGCCCGGTCGAGAGGCTGACGCAACCGGTGGTCTGCTTGCGCACGTTCCTGTGGGGCTCTTGCTGGAATAATGCCCCCAGTGACTGGGCCTGCGGATCGCATTGAGCGGTTTCTTCGCGACAATCCATCGGGAACGCTCTGGGTGGCTGTGGGATTTGCCTCGGCGTTTGGCCTTTCGTGGTTGAACCAGAGGACATCAGGGCGCCCGGTCCGCCTCCTGATCGGCGATACCCGAACAGGTTTCGACAAGCACAAGGACACCGACCGCATTGGCGCTGTCCGGTTCCTTCAACGCTCTGATGTCCAAGTGCGCAGTTGGTACAGCAAGAGGGGCGGCTACCGGACTGCGCATGCCAAGGCGTGGTTTGTCGAGACGGACAAGCACCTGGGTACCCCAGGATCGGTCTTGGTTGGCTCAGCAAATCTGACCAAGCAGGGGCTCTTCAAGAATTTTGAAATGCTAGCGGTGGCCGCCCCCTCAGAACACGAGAACCTTTTCGCTGAAATGCGGCGTGTCTTCCAGGAGGGCTGGAACGTCGAATCAGATCTATTGGACAAGCTTGGACATCCAAACCAACCAACACCGCAATCGCCCACACATCCCCCCGCACGCGGGCATGCGCCACGGCACACTGGGTCCAGCCGGCCAAGGGGCCACCACCGCATGGCAACGCTATCCAGGATATTTAAGCTCTGGAGGGGCGCAGCAATAGTCGTAGCAGGCGTTGGAATCCTGCTCACGATATTGTTCGCGATACTAGCCATTGTGATGTTGGGCGAACTCGGTAGCCCATCTGGTCCTACGCCCAGTCCGGCATCACCGGCTCCTCCTCAAAGTGCTCAAGCAGTATCGGCTGATCAGTCAGATATTCAACCAAGCCCTCCTCCGGCTGAGCAGCCACCTCCGATCTTGGATGCTCAGGTCGCTCTGACCGATCGACCTGAAGTCCGCACAAGCCCCCCTCCAGAGGGTTGGGCCCCGGTTGTGGACGGCAATGCCTCTAGCTACGGGGCGCCAGAGCGGCCAGACCTTCAGTGGGTTTCATAGCAGCCGTCCTGCCCAAGTTGCGAGCCTGGAGCGACGCTGACCTGGGTGGGCTCATACGCATTTCCGTACAATCAAAGCGTCGGCACCGACGGCCGGCTTCGGCCCAAGCTTCAGTCTGCCTGCCTGCACCGCGAGCGTACCGGACCCCTGATCGACTGGAGGCAGGACATCAGCAAGGACCGTGTCGAGGCACTCTGGATAGACGGCCTGAGCAAGCCCCCTGGAGACTGGTGGATCGGCAGCAGCCACGGCGGCGGTAGCGATGTCTACCTCATGGTTCCCGAGCCCGAGCCGTTTCTTGCCCTGCTAGCTGGTACCCAGCAACTTCGCGTCCTCACCGCGGAAGGGCGCGATGCGACGTTCTCAGTAGATGGGTTCCTAGAGACATCAGTTCAGGCCAACCTCGATCATTGCGGCCACTATCCCTGAACCCTTGCAATAGGTCTCTGCGTTGCACGCCACAAGCACCCAGCGCGCGTTTTGCTTGAGCACCCGACACCCCTGGGCCAATTGGCGCGGGTCGACTCGGGCAGGCCCCTCGGCCCATCGAGGTATCGCTGGTACGCAGGCACCGTGACGAACTCGATGCCCTACTGGGCGTTGTTGGCGTGTCGACCGGCAAAGGCAAATGGCGTTTTTGCCGTTTGGTGAAAGACATCCGTTTACCAAGTACACTGCCGAGCATGGTCGCCGTGTCGGAGTTCCTAGTGTCGTCGTCCGGGCAGATGTCTTTGCCCGCTGAGGCCCGCCGCCGCTGGAATCTCAAGGGGGGAGGCCCGGTCGATGTGCTCGACCTCGGATTCGGCGTGCTCACAGTGCCTCGGGGAGAGGGGCGGCGCCTGCTCGGCGACCTGCTAAGCCGCGACGACCACGCGGCCTTTGTGAGATCGCTGGGCGACGACCCTGACCTCGCCACTTCATGACCAAAGCCGTTCTCGACGACCACCTCCTCCGGGATCTGCTGGCGGGCGAGGCAAGCGGCGAACTGGTCCAGACGCTGGCCGACTACCAACCTGCCACAACCAACATGTACCTCCTGCGGCTGTGTCGGAGCGCGGTGTCTGCCGCCGGCGGGGCGCTCACCGGCTCATGGCCGGCTAGCGCCCGCAGGGCACTGGGCCGACAGCTCGTCGCGCTCCCGGAAGACATCGAAGTCGTCCCGATGCGCGGCCTCGCTTACCGAATGGCCGAACTGGCCGACGCCCACAGGCTGTCAAGCCTCGGAGCGGAGGCAGTGGCCGCCGCAGAGCACTTCGGAGGGCCGCTGTGTGTTTGGGCTGGAGACGACGGCCCACGCATCCGGGCAGCAATATCCGAGCTCACTGGCGACTATCGCACGATTGCCCGCTGAATGGGAGAGAAACACGGCGAGGGTTTGCTAGTTGCCCATATAGCTCAGGATTTGGGGCGCGGTTAGATGATGCTGGCGGCTCTGAGAGCTGCCAGTTCGGTGCTGGACAGGCCGAGCAGGCTCGAGAGCACCTCGTCGGTGTGCTCGCCCAAGCGGGGGGCACCCGCTGGTACCGGAGGCGGATCGCCATCGAAACGGGGGTAAGGAGCCTGCTGGCGGACCGGGCCGATGACGGGATCGTCAACGGTGCAAACATCTCCGCGGGCCCGCACATGGTTGTCGGCCATTACATCCGATACGTCGTAGACGACGCCGACGGGCACGCCGTGGGCAAGGCAGCGCTCTTCGATGGCGGCCGCGTCGAGCCCCGATGCCCACTCGGCGACGGCCTGGTTGACAACCTCCCGGTTGCTGCGCCGCGCCTCTGGTGTGGTGAAGCGCACGTCGGTCAGCAACTCTGGTCGGCCCATCGCCTCACAGAGGCCTTCGAACACTGCCTGGCGCACAGCCACGATGCACACATGCCGGCCGTCGCGGCTCAAGAAGCTGTCGAGCGGCGCAGCGTTGTGCGACCGGTTGCCCGTGCGCTGGCGCACCGAGCCCAGGCGGTCGTAGGCCGCGATCGTCCACTCCATGATCCGCAGCACCGATCCGTAAAGGTACGCGTCCACCACTCCACCGGTTCCGGAGCCCTTGGCGTCGCGCTCATAGAGCAGGCTCGTCACAGCCTGAGCTGCGAACACGCCGGCCAGATAATCGGAAACGGGTAGGCCCGGCCGCACCGGGGGCTGGTCGGCATGTCCGGTGAGGTGCGTCAGCCCGGCGAACGCGACGGCGTTGTGGTCGAAGCCGTTGTGCAGGGACTTCGGCCCCTGCTGGCCGTACAGGCTGATGCGAGCCGTGACCAGCCTCGGGTTGAGCCGGCTCGGGTCGATATTCCAGCGCTCCAACGTGCCGGGCCGGAAGTTCTCGCACACCACGTCGGACACCGAAGCCAAACGCCGGAACAGATCCTGGCCCTCAGGGCTTCGAAGGTTGATGGTCACCGACTTGCGGCCCCGGCCCTCCACCGACCAATAGAGGGAGTAAGCGTTGCCGTCGTCATCAACGGTGAAGGGCCCGTTCAAGCGGGTCTTGTCGCCGCGATCGGGGTCCTCGATCTTGATCACCTCCGCGCCCTGCTCACCCAAGATCCCCGCGCAGAACGGGGCTGCCACACGAGTGCCCATATCGAGCACCCTGATCCCGGCCAGAGGTTGCCTCACTGGGACCGCAATTCGCCGCGGCCTAGCAGTTCGGCCAATTCGGGGATGTCGAGACGGGAGAGAGTGGCTTCGATCTCAGAGGTGATCTCGGGTTCGAGGGGGGCGAACGGCGGGCGCAGGGTGTGGCCGGGGAGGCCGGCGCAGGCCATGACCGCCTTCAGAAAGCGCATGCTGCCGCCGGGCCAGCGGTTGGCGCTGAAAAAGCGCATCACTTGGGCATACGCGGCTTGCGAGGCGGCGAAATCGCCGGACGCATGGGCCGTGATCACCTGTCGGCAGGTTGCGGGGATGATGTTTCCGTCGCCCGACAAGAAGCCCTGGCCGCCGAGGGCGAGGATGGTGAGTGCCTGCATCGGGCCACCCACATGCACGTCGCAGCGGCCGTCCACTACGTCGACCAGGCGGGTCACATATGTCATGTCGGTGTTGGTCACATTGACGCCGATGAGCTTGTCGGGCGCGTACTCCCCCACGAGGCGGTCGAGGACGTCGAGGGGCACCACGTAGCCGCTGAAGATGTGGCTCGACAGCACGCAGGGGATGGACGAGTCCTCCAGCACGGTGCGGAAGTACGCCTCCAGCTCGCCGGGAGTGGGTGTGTTGGCGTGGCCGCTGTCCACACAGTAGATCTGCATCGCCTCAAGCCCGGCCGCCTCGGCCATGGAGACCAGCTCGAGGTATTCGGCAGCCGTATGCGTTTCCACCCCCATGGCTCGGGCCGAGACGCGGCCAGCGGCGGTGTCGGCCGCGATGCCGTACACCAGCTCGGTCTCCGCGGCGGTGAGCGCATATCCCTCACCGGGCGAGGAGCTGCCCACGTACAGGCCCATGCCGACTGAGGCGAGCCGGCCCACGTGAGCCCGCCACGCGTCGCAGTCGAGGCTGCCGTCGGGCGCGAACGGCGTGATGGTGCAGGTGAACGTGCTCAGCGGGCGGGCCACGGCCGGCCTATAAGTCGGGGAACTTGTGGAGACGCCGGGCGTTTTCCACCAGCATGAGCGAGCGCTCTTCAAGGGAGACCCCGGCCATCGCCGCCATCGTGGGCGACCAGGCGTTGGGATAATTGGAGCTGCCGTGGGGGTAGTCGCTCGACCACAGCATCTTGTCGACGCCGATGTGGTGGCGGTTGTCTATACCGTAGGTGTCGGTGACCCAGGTGAAGTGGACGTGTTGCTCGATGTACTCGCTGGGCAGCTTCGCCAAGTCGAACCGGAAGCGGTAGCGGTAGTAGCCGTCGTCGAGCTGCTCTTTGAAGTAAGGCACCCAGCCGCAGTCCACTTCGGCGAACACCAGGTTCAGGTTGGGGAACCGGTCGAATATCCCCGAGAAGATCAGCTCGATCAAATGCGTCGAGGCGCCCAGGAAGCGGGTGGCGGCCGGTAGAGCGAGCAGGTTCTTCTGAGCCGGCATCGTGTTCTGGAGCGACACGTGGATGGCGAGCGTTATGTCACCTTCTTCCAGCGACGCCCACACCGGGTCGTCGCCGGGGTCGGGCGACAGCGAGCCATGGGGGAAGGCGCTGATCAAGAAGCCGCCGGTGCTGGTCCTACTGCCGACGCGGTCGATCTCGGCCAGCGCCATCTCGACACCGCGGTTGGGCAGCAGAGGCAGGGCGCGGAACCGGAGAAGGTCGTAGGAGGCGTACTCATCGATCCAGTCGTTGTAGGCCTGAACCAGTGCGAGATGGAAGTCAGGCTCCTCGTTGGCGGCCACCGACTGATAGATCCGAGGGGACGGATAGAGCACCTCGGCGTCCACACCGGCAACCTCGATCTCCCGCACCCGGGCAGCGGGGTCCCACCCGCCGGAGCGGATCTCGTCGAAGCGGACCCAGTTCTGGCGCAGTCTCGGATCCTGGCCGGCACAGGCGTTGAGCCCGATGGGCATCGGGCCGTCGACACCCTCGATCACCCAAGCGTCGCCCTCCTCGAAGCGCTCCACTCGGGGCACCCGGTCGCGGAATTTGGCCGGAACCCGGGAGGTCCACAGGTCGGCGGGCTCGTTGATGTGGCTGTCGGCCGAGATGAGGTGGTACGCCCGCAACGGGCTCGTCGACGACGTCTGAGCCTCCTGCTCCTCGGTGATCAGGGTCATACTGCCTCCCATCGCGGGATTGCCACCCTGCATTGGGGCAAGGCCCGCAGCCTCAAACTCTATCGCCGCTCATCATGACAACCCCCCGGATGTTGCGGCCCGCCACGAGATCGGAGAAGCCGGTGTTGATCTCATGGAGGCGGTAGTGCTGGGTGATGAGCTTTTCGAGCGGCAGCCTCCCGGCCAGATACAGGTCGATCCACCGAACCACGTCTCGGGCCGGGTCGGGACCGCCGATTGTCGTCCCAACGATCCCCCTTTGGGCCAACAGCAGGTTCGGTGAAATGGGGATCGACTCCATGTCGTGCGACGTGCCACCCACTTGCACAATCAACCCGCCCGCGCCGAGACAGGCGATGGCCGTCTCGTAGTGCTCGGGACGGACCCGGTCCGGGGCGAGCAGCACTGCGTCCATCCCCCAGCCGCCGGTCAACTCGGCCACGGCTGCGGCAACGTCGGTGACGCTGGCATCCACCACGTCGGTGGCTCCGTACCCGGGAGCGAGGGCGAGCTTGTCGGCATTGATGTCGACCGCCACGATCCGGGCCGCTCCCGCGAGCGCCGCGCCCATCACCGCCGCGGCTCCCACCCCGCCGATGCCGAGCACCATGACCGCGTCGCCGGGCTGGACGTCGGCGACATTTACCGCCGCGCCGACACCGGTCGATACTCCGCAGGAGACAAGAGCGGCAACCTCCGGGTCCACCCCATCGGGAATCTTCACCAAGTGGCGCTCAGGCGTGACGGTGTGGCGGGCAAAACTGCCGAGCCCGAGATGGGTTCCCACCGCCGCACCCGACTCATCGAACATGCGAAAGGTGCCGTCGCGCAGCCGCCCCGAACCGTCCATGCCGGTGGGACAGAAGGTCTTGAGACCGCGTAGGCAGGCCCGGCAGGTTCCGCACGGTCCTTTGAATATCTGGACGACGCTGTCGCCCACCTCCAGCGACTGCACCCCCGGCCCCACCTCCACCACGACACCCGCTCCCTCGTGGCCGCAGACGGCAGGGGGCTCCACAGGATAAGCGCCTTCGATCACATAGCGGTCGGAACCGCATATCCCGGCGGCGCCCATCTCCAAGATCACCTCTCCGTGAGCGGGAGACTGGATCTGAATCGCCTCGATCGACAGCGGTTCTCCCACCGCCCGCAAGACGGCGGCCTCTGTGGTAATCGCCATCTCCACAACCTAGGCGGTTGGGAACCTAGGCGGTTGGGGCTCAGCTGGTGATGGAGCCGCCGGCGAGGGGGATGGTTTGGGCGGTCATCCAGGAGGCCTCTTCGGAGGCGAGGTAGGCGCACAGGGCAGCGACGTCTTCGGGGGTGCCCAGTCGCCGAGTGGGGATGGCCCTGGCCAGGTTGTCGGTGACACCAGTGTCGCCGGTGTTGGACATCAAGCCGAGGGCGATGGAGTTCACCGTGACCCCCGTTTGGGCCACCTCAAGCGCCACGGAGCGGAGCAGCCCGGCCGCGCCGCCTTTGCCCGCCGAGTAGGCTGCCACGCCGATGTTCACGCCGACAGTCCCGGCCCCGGAGACGACGGCGATGACACGGCCCCAACCCCGCTCGATCATCCCGGGCAGCACGGCGTGGGTGCAGTTCAAGACGCCTCCGAGATTGACAGCTATAGGCCCGATCCAATCTGCCGGTTCAGTCTCCGCGAAGGGCTTGACTTGCATCATCTCGGCTCCCCCATTGCCGGCGTTGTTGACCAGAATGTCGATGGGCCGCTCGGCAATGGCCGTCCGCACCGCTTCGCCGTCGGTGACATCGAATGGCAGCGCTTCGGCGGAGTTGCCGGCTTCCGCAATGGCGTCGACCACTTCACCGGCCCGGTCGGCAACGATGTCGTTGACCAGAACGTAGGCACCTTGGGACGCCAGCGTATGGGCCACACCCGCGCCGACATTCTGTCCCGCGCCGGTGACCAGCGCCGTTTTGCCATCAAGATTGAACATGGATGTCGCTCCCTTTCTTCCCAGCTATCTGGGGACGTCCTGCCAGGCTATGTCGTGGTAGGGGTCGGGCTCGCGGGGCAGTCCGAGTACTTTTTCGCCGATCACGTTCTTGTTGACCTCGGTGGTGCCCCCCTCGATGGTGTTGGCCCGGCTGCGCAGCATGCCCTTGACCACGTAGGGCATGTGAGCGGCCCAGGCTTCGATGGGGTCTTGATCTCTGGGCGGCTCGCCGGGCATCCAGGCCACTGAGCCCATGCCCGCCAGGTCGGCCGCGGCCAGTTGGAGTGCCTGGTTGAGCTGGCTTTGCTGCACCTTGCCGATCGAGGCCGCTGGCCCCGGCGTGCCTCCGGCTTTGACAGTGGCCCGAACCCGCTCGTTGGTCCACGCCCGGATCCTCTCCTCGGAATAGAGCCGCATGAGCCGGTCGCGCCCCACCGGGCCGACACCAGCCAGTCGAGCCTGGTTGAGGAGGCTGTCGATTCCTCCGCCGCCTATGCGGTCGACGCCGCCCGAGCTGGCCCCGGCCACCATCTGGCGCTCGCCAGCGAGCGTGGCCCCGGCCACCCGCCACCCGTCGCCCGCTGTGCCGACCCGGTGGAAGTCTGGAACCCGCACCTCCTCCAGCCATACCTCGTTGAAGTCGATCTCACCGCCGATGTGGCGCAGGGGGCGCACCTCTACCCCAGGCGACGACAAGTCGACCAGGAAGTAGGTGATGCCTCGGCGCTTGGCAACGGTGGGATCGGTGCGGGCCAGACAGATAGCGAAATCCGACTCGTGGGCCCATGTGCTCCAAACCTTCTGGCCAGTAAGGATCCACTCGTCGCCGTCTCGTTCGGCCCGCATGGCCAGCGAGGCCAGATCGGAGCCCGCTCCGGGCTCACTGAACATCTGGCACCACCGCTCCTGGTTGGCCACCATGGGGGGAAGAAAGCGCAGGCGCTGCTCCTCGGTGCCGTGGGCGAACAGCGCCGGGGCCGTGTTGTGCAGGCCCAGAGGATTGAGCCGGCCCAAATTGAGCGGCGCGATGACCGTTTCGGCCACCCGGGCCTTGGCCAGCGGCAAGTCGAGGCCCCCGTACGCGACCGGCCAGGTGGCCACCGCCAGCCCGGATGCGGCAAACACGGGGTACCAAACCTCGTAGTCCTTCCGGGGCCTCACTTCCCGGATGGCCCGTCGTCCTCGAGGAGCGGCGTCACGCCACGCTTTGGGGACGTGCTCGGCCACCCATTCGGTGACCGCGGCCCTGATCTCCCCGTCGCTTCTGGTTGCGTCGATCGGCAGCCGCTCGGAGCTCATTCTGCCGACATCGCCTCGAACCGCTCGACAAGCGCCTCGAGCGCCTCGGCCGCGTTGGTGGCCCCTCCCGGCGGAGTGGGCAACTTCACCGGTCCGTGCTCCCGGCTCGGCAGCAGGATGGTGGCGTGTCCGGGACAGGTGGTCTCGCCCCGCTGGTTCTCGCCGTAGATGTCGAGGTCCACGGCGGGGGCGCCTTCTTCGTTGCGGTACTTGCGGGTCACCTTGCCCCGCATCCAGTGAGTGTCGCCCACATAGTTGAACCGGCGGAACTCCACGTCGAGGGCGGCCAGCCAGGCGTCGTCGCCCATCCAGTCGGTACACAGGTGCACCAGCCAGGTCTCGCGCATCCGGCCGTAGTCGTAGATGGCCGGGTTGCCCGCCCGTCGGGCCCACTCGGGATCCCAGTGGACCCGCTGTTGGACGTCGGGGACGTTGAGGTCATCAGGCCGGAAGAACCCCGGCACCCGCTGGCGCTGCTGCACACCCAGCCGCAGTGCCTTTACCCCGTATAGACCCATGCCCATACCGGTGTGCCACACCACCATGTCGGTAACCCGCATCGGTCCCTTGACTAGCGGCGGCAGCTCGTCGCCCACGTCCACGTCCTCCCACCAGCGAGGCTCGGCGCCCCGGCGGCGCTCAGGCTCACTGCGAACCGCCTCGGTGATCTCGGCAATCTGCTCATCGGTGTAGGGCTCGATCTCGATGTCGCCGTACTTGCCCTTGCCCTCGTCGGCCTTGCGCTCCACCGCCCCCCGGTCGGTGCGGATCATCAGCCGGTACTGGGCCGACAGAACCGCCCCCCGGGTAGCGAACACCTCCGCCGTCCACTCGTGCACGGTGCGGGCCGCAAACTCGCTCTTCTTGTCGTGTACGCCCACCAGGGCATTCCGCCGGGTGACCCGCATCCCCGGGCGCAGCGGCGCCCACCACTCCCGGTAGCTGCCCGAGTAATAGGCGTGGGCGCCCTTGAGCGGATCCCCCTTGAGCAGCGCCTTTGTGTCGGGGTCGAGCTTCTCAACCTCGTTCTCCCCTATAAGCGTGTCGCCCCCGTTCATATTGGGCGACGAGATCGGCCCGCCCCACACGGTGCCCGTGCCATAGTCGGGATCGCACCACAGCGGATTGTCGTCGCCGAAAGCCTCCGCCACTTGGCGAAACGCATCGGTGTTGGGCTCGCGATACCAAGGAGGCTGAGGATGCGGTTGAGCAATCCCGATCCTGGCCCGCAACCGGGCAATAGCCTCGTCGGTTATCGCACCCCCGTCCGACACGGACCGGACTGTATCTGATGCCCTAGAGCGACTCTCAGCGGGTGGAGATGGCCATAACTCCCTTCCACACTCAGAGATCAGTCTGAATTGCTCTTGGAGAGTCAGCGAAAAAGACGGGTGTAGATGTAATACAAGCGTGCTACTATATAACCGGTGAGTGCCACAACCACGGTCCGTCTCAGCGATGAAGAGCGAGAGCTGCTCGCTGAGCTAGCCGATGTGTACGGTGGCCAATCGGGTGCCATCCGCCAAGGCATCCAACTGCTTGCCCAACAAAATCGCCGCCAACAGGCTCTTCGCGAGTTTTTGGACGATTGGGCCCAGGAATCAGGCACGCCGGACCCTGAAGAGGTCGCGGCGATGCGCCACCGCTACTTCAATCAGTGATCCTCGACGCGGGCCTACTCGTTGCCATCGACCGAGGTGAGCGCGCCGCTCAGTCATTCCTATCCGCGTCTCTCGAATCGGGAGCGGTGTTGCACACCACCGCTCCTGTTGTCGCTCAGGTATGGCGAGACGGAAGCCAGCAGGCCAGGCTGGCCAAGTTCCTCGGCACCATAGAGGTGCACAATTTCACTCTCGCCGATGCTCACGTCGTCGGGGGGCTGCTCCGCCGATCCCACACCTCTGATGTCGTCGACGCCCACCTCGTAGCTATCGCCGTACGCCTTCCCGACAACATCATCAGCTCTGACACCCCCGACCTTGTTGCCCTTACCTCCCACCTCGGCCCCCAAGCACCCCGCATATTCCACTGGCAATAGGCACTAGCCAATCGCGGTCTCGACAAGCTCCTCTAGGGCGTCGGCCATTTCGTGGACGGAGGCGGGGTCGATGTCTGAGAAGGGGTAGAGGATGGCTAGATCTAGGCCGGCCTCTTTGTATTGCTCGGCTTGGGTGATGACGTTGCCGATGGGGTCGTCGGCTTGGTAGATGACGTGGGTGGAGGTGGTGATCTCGGCGGGGTCGCGGCCGATCTCATTGCAGCACTCGACCAGTCGGGCTTTGACCTCGGCGAACTTCGCCACTTCGCCGCCGGGGAAGTTCCAGTGGTCGGCCCATTTCGCCACCAGGGGCATGGTCCGGCGGGGGCCGGCGCCGCCGATGACGATGGGCGGGGTGGGCTGCTGGGGGCCCTTGGGATCATTGCGGGCGTTGGTGAGGTTGTAGAAGCGGCCCTGAAAGTCGGTGATTGGCTGGCTGAGCAGCGAGACCACGCACTCCAGGTACTCCTCGAACCGGTCGAAGCGCTCGGCGAGGCTGATCCCGTAGGCCCCGGCCTCCACCTCGTTCCAACCGGCGCCGAGCCCTAGGTCAAGCCGGCCGCCCGACACGATATCCAGCGACGAGGCCATGGCCGCGCAAAGCCCGGGATGCCGGTAGGGGGCGGCGTTGACCATCGACCCGACCCTGATGCGGTTTGTGGCCTGAGCTAATGCGCTCAGCGTCACCCACGCCTCTAGGCAGGGGCCCTCCTCGCTGCCGTGGATGGGGTAGAAGTGGTCAAACACCCAGGCCGACTCATATCGGGGGTCGGCGTCCAACTCCCTCCATATCTCCAACATCACCGACCACTCGATGTTCTGTGGCCTGGTCTTGAACGCGAGCCTCATGGATTGCCTCCGTCGCCTCTTCGCCTCGATCTCGTCATCAATAGAGTGTGTCGGAGCTTCAGAAAGGTCAAACCATGACGAATGACGCCGAGGCACGAGAACGCCTGATGAGCGGGGAGGCGTGGAACGACTTCTGCGCCACGCTGCGAGCCGCTGGCCAGGTGGTGGTGGACCGCACCCCCGACGCCAACGAGCAAGACCGGGTGGAGGGGTTCCGCTACCTGACCCGCATGTCGCTGATGGCCTATATGCGCTGCGTCGAGAGCCTCCCCCCGATGGAGAAGACGTCGATTTGGATCATCCCACCTCCCATGAAGGGCGGCCAGGGGGTGCAGTCGCCCGACCAGGACCATGTGGTGCAGCCCATCGACGCCACCAAGCGATACCGGGTTACCGGCCAGCGGGGCTCAGCCCCCTACGTCCACATGTCGGCGTGGACACCGAAGGTGCCCGATTGGGTCGGGGTGGAATCAGTGGGCGACCGGGCCGTGGCCGTGCTGGAGGAGTTCAATCCGAGCTGGTCGCAGACTCCCTTCACCGCCCTGCTCGACGAGTTCACCGACGGCGCCGGAAACGTCGATTTCGCGCTCTCGGTGGACGATCCCGGCGTTGACAACTGGATGCAGGTCGCCCCGCAGACCCGAGAGCTGATGATGCGAATCGTCTACGACGACCGCGACGCCCAGTCGGCGCCTCGGCTGATGATCGAACCGCTCGAGCCCACTCCGGTGATTCACACGCCGGACGCGGCCGAAATGTCGAAGCGGCTGGCCATCGCGGCCCAGATGGTGCTGTCGGTGCAATCCGATTACTCCGACTGGACCGACACGCTGCTCAAGGAAGAGAACCAGTTGCAGCTCACCACCGAGCACTATCTCCGGGTGGGCGGGTCCCCCGACGATCGCCACTTCGAGTTCGGCTACTGGCGCATCGGCGAAGGGGAGGCACTATTGGTGGAGTTCAAGCCCCCGGTGTGCCGCCACTGGAACTTCCAGCTGTGCAACCACTGGATGGAGAACCTGGCCAACTACTTCACCGGCCAGGGCTACGCATCGTCCCAAGACGTGGAGGCCGATGCCGACGGAGTGGTGCGGCTGGTGGTGGCGGCCGAGAAACCTGCGTCGGGCGTCTGGGTCGACTCCGCGGGCCGCGACCACGGCGTGATGGGGTTGCGTTTCGTGGAGCACGAGTCGGTCCCCGTGATCACCACGAAGCTGGTGCGACTCTCCGATCTGGGCTGACGGGGCAGCGGCGGCTGATCAGTAGTCGAACACCGAGGGCAGCGCGTCCATGGGGCGGGCCTCGGGGTAGTGCTCGGCGATCTCGGCCGCGTGGTCGGGGTCGTCGTCGATGCGGTTGGGATCGAAGCGAGCGTCGATCCCTCGCTCTTCCAGGTCGGCGTTGAAGCGGGCGGCGATGTCGTCGCGGCTCAAGGGATTGGAGGCCAGTCGGTTCTTGTGGTCGGCGTCGATGTACACGTCGGCCTTCCACAGCACGCTGATCCGGATGTCGGCCAGCGGCGTGCGGTACACCTCTTCGCCGTGGTCGGTGACCACCCAGTCGCCGTCGGGGCTGCCCGCCGGGGCCAACTCGGCCATCGGGGTGACCATGGGCGTGCCGATATCGAAGGGGCCGATGGCGTTGACCTGGTGGAACATGCCGTGGTTGTCGCCCATGAGCGCGGTGTTGGCCATGTTGCCCACATGCTCTTCGGGCGGCTGGTCGGGACCGTAGGGCCAGTAGCGGATGCCGCCCCCGTCCACATCGTTGAGCCACCAAATGGCGGTGGCCTGCGGGAAAGACAGGTCTTCGAACAGGCCCGACCACAGCATGGCCCTAAGCAGCCACATCGGGGTGTTGGTGCGGTCGCGGCCCGCGAATCGGGGGTTGTCGGTGTGGGCCGGCCCCGCTTGCGGAATGGCCATCATCTGGTTCACATACACGCTGTGGGGCTCCACGATCTCAGCGCGGTAGAACGCCTTGGCCGAGTCGATGTAGGCCGGATTGTCCAAGAACACCTCCGACCCCGGCACGGCGATGGTCTCGTTCACCCAGTCGTCCCGGAACCAAAGCGGACGGGTGCGAGCGTGGGGATCGGCCCCGGGGTTGTACCAACCTCCCAACGGCACATAGGGGGCCTCTTGGGCCAGCAGCTTGATCGCAGCCCCCACATCGTCGAGCACATCAGTCAGCAGAATCGGCGGGTCAGAAACATGCATCGCCCTCGACGGTACCATTCGATGTGATGTCGTCGCGTAAGCCGCATCCGCGAGCTGGGCTTGACCGCGATGAGATCGTGGCCGAAGCCATTCGCATCGTCGAGTCAGAAGGTCCCGCGGCACTCACCATGCGACAGCTGAGCGCAAGGCTCGGGGTGAACCCGAACACCGTCTACTGGCACGTCGGAAATCGCGAGAGCCTCTTGTCCGCGATGGTCGCGCAGAAGGCGGAAGAGATCGCGGGGGTCCAGCTCAAGGGCAGTACACCTCGCGCTCGGGTGGCCGATGGAGTCCATCGAGCGCGGGCGGCCATCGCCAAGAGCGCATCGGTTGCCATCCTCGCGTTCGAGATCGGGGCCGAGCACCAGTTGGTCCGTCCGCTCGCGGTGGCGATCGCATCGGAGATGGAAGCCGCAGGCGTGGACGGTATTGACGCCGGAGTCGCCACCGTCTCGTTCCTTGCGGTGGTCTCAGGCTTCACCACGGTAGAAATGCGACGCCCGGAGAGAGCAGCCGACGGGCCGGCTCCAGATGCTCTGTCGGAAGGTGCGTGGCGAGGGCTGACAGACTTCGATCACCACGACGCCGCGTTCGACATGGCGATCAACGCGATCCTCGACGCCGTTTTCCCTTCTGGCTAGCGGCCGGCTCGCGGCCACACGATTACGCAGCCGGCCGGGCTGGCCACACGGCCGCTGTCGACCACGGAGCCACTTCTTCCAGCTGCCGTGATACAGCCAAGACCAGGTCTTCGCGGCCGAAGGGCGCCGCGACCTGAACGCCAAGCGGCACACCGTCCTCGTCATGGCCCATGGGAACCGACGCCGCTGGCTGCCCGCCGACATTGAAGACCGCGGTCTCGCTCGCGGGCGTTGAGGCGATCGGCAGCAACGCGTCGACGTTGCTCGTGTCATACACGCCGAGCTCGGGAACGACCGTTCTGGTGGTCGGCGACAGGAAGATGTCGAACCGCTCGAAGTAGGTTGCCGCCTTGCGTCCGATCAGCTCGGCGGACTGAAGTCCTCGGATGACATCAGCGCCGTCGAATCCAACCGCGAGGTCGTATAAGTAGCGAGTGAAGGGCTCAAGGTCGTCGTCTTCGAGCCCGCGGCCGAGCTCGGCGAGCCGGTCGTCGATCATCACCTTGGTCGCGGGGGCCATCAACCCGCCCAAGGTCGCCAGAAGGCCGGGCTCCACCGGCAAGTCTGCTACTTCCAAGTGGTGACCCATCCCCTCCAGGTATCCGGCCGCACGCTGAAGGGCCGCAGCACACATCGCGTGGAATGCAGGCCCTTCCATCGAGCTGCCGGCAACGCCGATCCGCAGCGGACCAGTCTCCGCCTCGAGCGATGACAGCCACGATGCCGCAGGCGAAGAGATTTCATAGGGGTCACCCAGAACCGGCCCCGCGGTCAGGTCGAGTACATGCGCCGAGTCCCGAACCGAGCGCGTCAGCACATGGTCGATCCCCATCGGATACGACATCATCGTGGGCCCAGGATGTCCTGTCACCCGACCCCTGCTCGGCTTCAATCCAAAGAGACCGCACGCGGCCGACGGCACGCGGATCGACCCGCCGCCATCGTTACCGTGGCCGATGGGCACCATGCCCGACGCCACCGCGGCACCCGTCCCACCCGACGACCCGCCTGACGACCTGTTGAGATTGTACGGGTTGCGAGTCGGGCCATAGGCGGCCGGCTCCGTCGTGCCCATCTTGCCCATCTCCGGCATGTTCGTGACCCCGAGAATCACAAACCCCGCCGTCCGATAACGCTTGGTCAACTCACTGTCCTCTTCAGGAACGGCCCCCGCCATCAGCCTCGAGCCCCACGTCTCGGGAACGCCGGCCAGTTGTGCTCGACAGTCCTTGACCACAAAAGGAACGCCCGCGAACGGCGCATCCCGATCCACGTTGCGGGCGCTGTCCAACGCCGCGTCGTAGCACTTGGCGATCACCGCGTTGATCTCAGGATTTCGCTCCTCGATCCGTCCAATCGCCGCTTCTGCCAATTCAACCGGATCCACAGCTCCGCTCCGGACGGTCGCCGCGATCTCCGTGGCGTCAGCCGAATCCAGCAAGGCTCCAATCTCAGTCATCGCCGATCCTTTCCGTCAAAGTGCGTTCTGCCAGTTTTCGGTAGTGGTCTGCGGTGCCGTCGCGTAGGTCGCGGCCACCACGGCCTCGAGTTCGCTGGCGATCGCCGCGTTGTTCTTGATCACGTTGTGCCCCTCCCGGGCATCGGCGTCGCAGTCGGCGAGAAACGCGTCAAACTCGGCTGGTGGGAGCGTCTTGCCGTCCCGCCGGGTGGAGCGGTCGTAGCGCCAACGGCGGGTCCGGACACAAAAGCGCTGCGGCCAGCCGCCGCCGTCGGTCCAGTAGCCCACGCCGATAGCAGCCATTGCGGCTATCCCCGGGAGTCCGTACCCAATGGCCGAGATGAGGTGGTCCGGCTCGTCGCCAGACACCAACGACCGCCCGTCGCCCACTCGAGCCTCAAGGCCGCACAGATCCAGCAGCGTCGGGCCGAGGTCGACCCCGGCCGCGAGCTCGTGGTTCATCGCGCCGGCATCCAACTCGCCGGGCCACGACAGCAGGAAGGGAACTCGGTGCGACCACGGCGAGAACATCTGCTTCGAGTAGGCCCCGCCGAGCTCGCCCAGTTGGGCGCCGTGGTCGCTGCTGAACACAATGATCGTGTCCCCTCGCAGACCCTGGCGGTGCAGCGCCGCCAAAATCTCACCGATCTGGCCGTCGATCCAGTTCACAAGGCCGTGGTAGCGGGACTGGGCGGCGACAATCTGTTCCGGCGTGAGGTCGCGGGGTGGGACCTGGCCGAAGACCCGCTCGAATTCCGAGAGCCCCTCCGTCGGGCCAAACGCGTCAAACGAGTCGGGCCAGGGTGCGTCGTCGTACCTAGATGCCCACGGTTCCGGCACGACGACCGGCGTGTGAGGTTGGAGGAAGCTGACCCGCAGCAGCCAGGGCTGGTCAGTCGGGCGGTCTCGTTCGAGCCAGCTCACCGCATTTTCGGTAAGACGCCGGGCCGGGAAGGCGAGGCCGTCCGGCCAGGTCGCAGCGTTAATGCTCACACCATTGGTGATCGGTCCAAGCCGGCCACGGTTCTCACCGAAGGCGATCATCAGCTCAAGCTGGTCGGCACCGTCGTACTCCGATTGTTCGAATCCGAGGAGAGCGTCGGGGACGTGCTCCTTGCCGAGGTTGACCGTGTGGTAGCCGGCCCGCGTGAAGACTTCGGTAAACGACTCGACCGGGACCGCGGCCCCGAGGCCCCGACCGTGGTTGTGGTAAATCCCAGTGGTCGTCGGCAACAGCCCGGACTTGTATGCCGACCGGGCCGACACGCAAACCGGCGAGTCGACGTAGAACCGATCGAATCGCACGCCTGCCTCGGCGATGGAGTCGATGTTGGGTGTCTTGATCGGCGCGTATTCGTTGCCGTAAACCCCGACCGCGTCTGAGCGCAGTTCGTCGCACATGATCCACAACACGTTCGGCTGCCTGGGGCTCATGATTCTCCTTGAGGCCACCAAATGCTGGCTGACGAGGCGCCTCATCAACTATTATACAGTGTACAACAACTTTGGCCCTAGCATCGGGGATCTGGAGCCCGCGAGCCGCCGACCGAGCTGAGGAGTCCCGGATGCCACGACGAGTCGGCAGAAAGCAGACACACTCTGGAATTGCAGGGGACCACGCCGACCCATCCGAAGCGAGTGGCCTGAGCGATCAGATCCTGGCCGCGGAGGCAGAACGCCAGGCGGAGTTGGCCGCGGAACCGGTGATTCTGGACGACAGCGAGCTTCCTGGCGTCGGTACCGAGGAGCTATCGCTGCGAGAGGCGGTGGCAGTTGGAGGTGTGTCCACCATCGCGCTGTTGGGGGCACTTGACGCCGCCGATGCCCTTGGAATCAGCGCACTGGGCCTCCTCGGCCCCGACGTCCAAGAATCGCTCGGGGTGAGCGACGCCGTGCTGGGCACCATCACCGCGGGAGGCAACGTTTTCCTCGTGGCCGGAGGCCTGCTGCTGTCCCGGATCGCTGACAATTCCAATCGGTCGAAACTGGTGGCCCTAGCCACCATCTTCTGGTCGGCCATGACCCTTCTGCTGGGGTTCGTTCCCACCGCGCTCTGGTTCTTCATTGTCAACTGCGCCATCGCCTTCGGCCGGTCGCAGACCCATCCGGTGCAGGGCGCCATCATGGCCGACAGCTACCCGGTTGAGGCTCGGGCCCGGGTGTATGCCGCCAAGGACGTGGCCGGACGGTCGGGCGCATTCATCGCGCCGCTGGCCGTCGGCGGGTTGGTTTCGCTGATCGGCGGCGACGACGCCTGGCGCTGGGGTTTTATTGCCGCGTCCTTTCCGACGCTGATCATCGGCGCAGCCATCTTGTTCCTCACCGACCCGCCCCGGGGCCAATTCGAGCAGCGCGCCACCGTCGGCGAAGCGCTGACCGACTTGAAGCCGGGGCCCATATCGCTCGGTGCCGCCTTCCAACGGCTCTTCAAGGTGCGCACGCTCAAATGGGCGTTCGTGGGCGCGGTGGCCATCGGCTTCAGCTTGATCTCCGACGGGCTATTCCTGAACCTCTACCTCGACGAACGCTTCGACCTCGGCCCGTTTGAGCGGGCCCTGGCCAACAACACTCCCGGCGTGATCGCCCTGTTCATGATCCCGTTCGTGGCCAAGTGGTACGACACCTTCTACCGCCGAACCCCGCCGCGGGCCATGGCGCTATTGGGCACGCTGTTCTTCCCGATGGCGTTCTTCACGGTGCTCCAACTGTTGATGCCGACACCGGCGACATTCGCGGTGATGGCCGGGCTCAAGGCGCTGTTTGCCGCCCCGGCCCTCTCGCTGCTCGGGCCAACCCTGGCCCACATCAACCCCTACCGCATGCGGGCGCTGGGCTCGGCCATCGGCATGTCGCTGGTCTTTGGGATTGGGGGCCTCGGGGGAGCGATTTTGATGGGCCTGATCTCCGATGCCACCTCGCCCCGCACTGCCCTTTTGGCCGTGGTTCCAGTGGGCATGGTCATCGGCGGTTTGTTCATGATCAACGGGTCCCGGCACATCCGGGCCGACCTCACGCTGGTGGTAGAGGAGATCAGAGAGGAAAAGGCTGAGAACGACCGCATGAGGGCCGATCCTCACTCCATCCCCGCGCTTTCGCTCCACAACATCGACTTCTCCTACGGCCCGGTGCAGGTTCTGTTCGATGTGAACCTCGAGGTGGCCCGGGGTGAGACCCTGGCGTTGCTCGGGACCAACGGAGCGGGCAAATCCACGGCTCTGCGGGTGGCCGCCGGTTTGGGCATCCCCTCCCGGGGCGTGGTGCGGCTCAACGGCCGCAACATGACCTTGGCGTCGCCTGAGCAACGGGTAAGGGAGGGCATCTTCTTGCTGCCGGGCGGCCAAGGAGTGTTTCCCCACCTCACAGTCCTTGAGAACCTCGAGACCTCAGCGGCGGTCATCCGCAGCGATGCCGATACCAAGCCCGACATCGCCGGGCGGCTAGATCGGGCATTCGAGCTGTTCCCGGTGCTCGGCCAGCGACCCAAGGCGTTGGCTCACGACCTCAGCGGCGGGCAGAAGCAGATGCTGGCGCTGGCCCGGGTGATCATGCACGACCCGGAGGTGCTCATCATCGACGAGCTCTCCCTTGGCCTTGCTCCTGTCGTGGTCCAAGACCTGCTAGCCGTGGTCGAGCGTCTGCGCGACGCCGGCCAGACGATGATCATCGTGGAGCAGTCGCTCAATGTCGCCCTGACATTGGCTGATCGTGCTGTGTTCATGGAGAAGGGCCATGTGCGATTCACCGGGTCGGCCCAGAGCCTTTTGGAGCGCGACGACTTGGCCCGCGCCGTGTTCTTGGGCCGCGACGCCGCTACCGGTCCGCAATCTGATCAGGACCGCGCCGAGGCCGACCGCACGCAATCTGATCCGGACGAAAACTGATGCTGGCTTTCACCCTCACCAGCCAAATCGTCTACCTCGGGGTGATAGACGGCCTGTTGATCGGCTTGTTGGCCCTCGGCGTTGTGCTGATCTACCGGGCCAGCGGGGTCATCAACTTCGCGGTGGGATCACTCGGAGTGCTGTCGGCCAGCCTGCTGGCCCTGTTGGTGCTCAACTATGGCTGGCCGTTCTGGCCCGCGGCCATCGTCTCGGTGGTGGCGGGCGGCCTGATCGCCGCCGCGCTGGAGCTCACCGTGATCACCCGGTTGTTCCGCGCCCCGAGGGTCATCCTCCTGGTGGCCACCATCGGGATCGCCCAGCTCTGCGAGCTGCTCCAAGTGGCGCTGCCCGATATCGACGTGTCGATGGCGAGCCGATACCCGGTGGCGTTGTCCGGTCGGTGGGAAATCCTCGGTCTGCGAGTGCGAGGCGCCGAGCTGATCGTGATCATCGTTGTGCCCGTCCTCACCGCGGCCCTCACCTACTACCTCCAGCGCACGGCCCAAGGCCGGGCGATTCGGGCCGCGGCCTCCAACCCCGATCTGGCCCGGCTCACCGCCATCAGCCCCAAGATCATCTCGACCATCACCTGGATCATCGCGGGCCTGCTGGCCGCGGTGGCATTGATCTTGGTGGCGGGGATCAACGGCCAGCCCAGCGGATTCCGATCGCTGGGGCCGGCCACCCTGGTCCAGGTTCTGGCTGCGGCCCTTATCGGGCGGCTTCGCAACTTCCCGGCGGCGATGATTGCCGGAATGGCCCTCGGGCTGCTCCGATCGCTGCTGGTATTCAACTGGCCGACCACCGCAGGGCTCTACGACGGATCGCTCTTCCTGATCGTCATCGCCACCACACTGCTGGCCAGCCGGCGGCTCACCGGCAGCGACGAGTCGTTCTCGTTCGTGCCCACCACCCGCCCGCTTCCCCATGCGGTGGCCCGCCTCTGGTGGGTTCGCCACTCCTCCCGCATCGGCATTGGCCTGCTCATCGCGGGCGCAGCCATTCTCCCCTTCCTGGTCACCCTGGCATCGCGCCAGCTCCTGTTCAGCGAAGTGCTGCTCTTCGCCCTGATCGGCATTTCGCTGGTGGTGCTCTCCGGATGGACCGGACAGATCTCGCTGGGGCAGGCCGCGCTGGCCGGAATCGGCGGTCTGACCACCGCCGCATTGGTGGCCGGACGCGACATCGGGGTCGGCCTGGGAGGGGCATCATTCACGTTGGCCCTGCCCGATATCCACTTCCTGTTGGCCCTGCTGGTGGGCGCGGCGGTCACTGGTGCCATCGCCGTGGTCATCGGGTTGGGCGCGTTGCGCATTCGGGGATTCCATCTCGCCATCGCCACCTTGGCGTTGGCCTTGTTGGGGCAGCAGTTCCTCTGGCGGCGACCATTCCTCTCGGGCGGTTCCTACACCGTCTCTCTCCCCCGAACCACGGGGCCGGTCGATCTGGACGACCAGCGCAGCTACTACTTCTTCTCGCTGTTTGCCCTGGTGGTGGTGATCGTTCTGGTGGCCAGAATGCGAGCCACCGGGGTTGGGCGCCGATGGCTGGCGGTGCGGGACAACAGCACCGCTGCGTCGGCCTACACGATCTCTCCCTCCCGGGCGGGAATCCAGGCATTCGTGGTGTCCGGGGTGATCGCCGGACTCGGCGGCGGACTCTTGGCCGGGCTGTACGTCTCCGTTGGGCTTACCGAGAAGTTCCAGCTCGAACATTCCATCGAGGTTGTCGCCATCGCGGTGATCGGCGGCGCCGGAACCGTGGTCGGGCCGATTCTCGGTGCCCTGTGGATCGTGGGCCTTCCCGCCGTCTGGCCCGCCAACGACTTGGTGCCGCTATTGACGTCCTCCGTCGGGCTGCTGGTTCTCTTGATGTATTTCCCGGGCGGATTCGCCCAAGTGGTGCTTACCGGACGCGACCGCTTCCTGGCCTGGTATGCAGCCCGGCTTCCCGAACCCGAGCCGCCGCCGAGACGCGAGGTGGCCAGTGTGGTGTCCCGATCTGGCGTTGCCGCCACCACCGGGCCGGTGCTGGTCGCCGAGGAGGTGACCGTGACTTTCGGAGGCCTGACCGCAGTCGACAACGCCTCGATCCGAGTCCACGCCGGAGAGGTGGTGGGCCTTATCGGTACCAACGGGGCGGGCAAGACCACCCTGATGAACGCCATCAGCGGGTTCGTCCCGTGCTCCGGTCGAATCCAACTCGAAGGCCGCGCCATCGAGAAGCTGGCCGCCGACCGGCGAGCTGCGCTTGGTTTGGGCCGGGCGTTTCAGCAGTCGCGGCTGTTTCCCGATCTGACCGTGCTCGAGACCCTGGCAGTGGCGGCCGAATCGCGCCAGCGAACCTCTTTCACCACCGCGGTGGCGCATCTTCCCAACGGTTATCGCCGCGACCGGGCCCAGCGAGCCCACGCCCAAGACATCGCCGATTTCCTCGGGCTCGGCCCCTACGCCGACAAATTCACCTCCGAGCTCTCTACCGGCACCCGTCGCATCGTCGAACTTGGCTGCCTGCTGGCTCTGGAGGCCCGCGTGCTGTGCCTGGACGAGCCCACTGGAGGGGTGGCCCAGCGCGAAGTCGAGGCGTTCGCCCCCCTGCTGTTGTCGATCAAAGACCAACTGGGCGCCGCCATGCTTGTGATCGAGCACGACATGCCCATGATCATGCAGATCAGCCACCGGATCTATTGTCTGGAAGCAGGCCGCGTGATCGCGATGGGGTCGCCCGCTGAAGTTCGCGCCGATCCTGCGGTGATCGCCTCCTACCTCGGCACCGACGAACGGGCCATCCGCCGTTCGGGGGCATCCGCTTCGGCCGAAGAAGCACACTTACCAACGCCGACTACTGTTCTCAACGAGGGGGAATCATGAAAAAGCTGCTCACATTCTTGGCAGTTTTCGGCCTGCTCGCTGCGGCCTGTGCCGGGGGCGACTCCGGCAACGAGGCCGGCAATAGGGATAGCGCCCCACCCGACGCCCCACCCGCGACCCAAGCTGTCGAGGCCCCCGCGCCCGATGACGCTGGCACCTCCGATGACGCTGGCACCAGCGATAACACTGGCACACCGCAACCAACGGGTGACGACGGGGCTGGCGATGCCCCCGAAGACACCGCCAGCCCAGAGCCCTCCGATGATGTTTCAGCGAGCGAGGAAAAAGGAGCCATATCCGACCCCATCTTCCAGCCGACGTGCCAGGGAGAAGGCGAGCTCAGCTCCACCGCCACCGGCGTCACCGCGGAAACCATCAAGGTCGGTGCCCCCCAGATCGACTATGCGGAGCTGAGCAATCTGGGGCTGGTTCAGCTCGACCGAGGCGACAACGAGGTGATTCTCCAGGCCCTGGCCCAGGAGGTGAACGACAACGGGGGGATCTGCGGTCGCATGGTGGAGACGGTGACCTACAAGTTCCTTCCCTTCGG
Source organism: Acidimicrobiia bacterium (assembly GCA_022822905.1). Lineage (GTDB taxonomy): Bacteria > Actinomycetota > Acidimicrobiia > Acidimicrobiales > Bin134 > Poriferisocius. The sequence goes on from JAJDYE010000023.1 coordinate 157,646, forward strand.
TACCGACACCTCGTTGGCCGGCTGCGTTTACTTCACCGAGGACGAGCAGGTGTTTGCGGTTTTGGGCCCTTTCACCCGGGTGCCGGCTGGAAACATCTGCGTGACCGAAACCCATAGCACTGCACTCCTCGGCGCCCCGTTCAACGCTGAAGACCGGGCCAGGGCCAATGCTCCCTGGGTCCACCTGGAAATCGCCACCGACCGGGTGCTGGAGGTGTTTGTAGCCGCATTGGACAAGGCTGGCCTGCTCGCCGATCTCGGAAATGTGGCCGTGCACTCCGGTGCCGGACGCCAGGAATTGGTGGACAACGTTCTGGTTCCTGCCCTTGAGGCCGCCGGGGTGGAAGTCGCCGAGCGAACGGTGATCGATGTGCCGTCCGGCGACACCCAAGCCGGGGCGGCGGTGTGGCGGACCTTCGCGGAGATCTACCGGAACGCCGACATCAACACCGTCTTCATCGATGGCGACAACGTCTTCGGGGTGGAACAGCTCATCCAGAACGGCCTAGACGTCAAGCTGTTCAATGCGGAATTCTCCACCTTCTCCTATGGGCTGGGCGGCTCAAGCGACCCCGGCTACTTCGAGGCTTACACACTCGGCTCGCCATACGCTGGCGACGACACCAACCAGCGGACGGACGACTGCATAGACGCCTTCGAGCGCCAATCGGGAATCGAGGTGATCCCCACCGAGCAGTTGCCGGAAGACGAAACCGACTGGTTTACCCCGGTACGCGGTTATTGCCGCGTATTCGACCTGTTCGTGCAGCTAGCCGCCGCAGCCGGCCCGAACCTCACCAACGAGACCCTTCAGGCGGCAATCGACGGCTTTGGGCCAATCGAGCTGCCCAATGAGGCGTTCGCTTCGCTGGGTGTCGGGAAATATGACGCCCGAGATGGCGTTGTTCTAATGAAGTGGGACCCCGATGCCGGAGAAGACAACGCAGGCGACTTCGTCGTCATCTCCGACTTGATCGACACCGCGGGCTGACGGGCGGCCAATCCAAGCACCCGGCCCATGGCCCTGGCAAAGTCAGGGTCGGACCCCGACTGCGGTCACGCGTCGGCCATCATCCCAACCGACCCCAAGGTGAAGGCCGGGGAGTAGCTGTCGGTCGGATAATCCTCGGCCCCTATGGGCCGGGCGACTTCTTCGACTTTTGGGCCGACCTCTGAGGCCAGCGGCGCCAGCGCATCGAGGTCGAATCCGTAGAGGTCGGCGGCGTTGGTGGACACCATCTGGGCCACATCGGCGGGGCCGCGCCCGGCAAAGGCCACTCGCAAAGCCTCCATTGTGTGAGGCCACGTGCCCTCGTTGTGGGGATAGTCGTTTCCCCACATGATGTGGTGGACCGCGTCATCGCCCAACGATTCGATCTCACCGGCGCTGGGGAAGCTGGCACCAAATCGCACTTGGTCCCGGAAGGTCTGCCGTGTGGTCCGCTCCAGATGATCGGCGCCCGCGGCGTCGTGGTTGAGCTTCACCTGCTTGGCAAACCAGCCGATCATGGGGAGATCAGACTTGATCCAGCTCACCCCCTGTTCGGTGAGCACCAACTTGAGATCGCGATAGCGGTCGAATATGCCGCTGAGCAAGAACTGGGTGAGCGACCGCTTCGTCCAAAATGAGTACTCGGCCAACTCTATTGCGGCCCGACCGGAACCGGGGGCGTACATCGGCTTGTTTCCGCCGTGGGTGGTGATCGGGTATCCCACCTCGGCCGCCGCAGCCCACACTGGTTCCCAATGCTCCTCATAGAACTGGGGAAATGTCCCGTCGGGAGGAGCAACCCGCACCAGCACGCCGCCGGTCATCACCCCGGCCTCCGCCATGGCCCGGACTTCTTCGGCCACCTCCTCGGGAAAAAACGGACTGGTCTGAATCAACCCGCGAACTCGGGCGGGGTCGCTGGCGCAATGGTCGGCCATCCAACGGTTGTGAGCCTTGAATCCTTCCCATTGGAGCTCGATCTCCCGGCGATCGTGCCCCCGCTCGAACACATTGAATGTGAACGGTGTATCGGTGTTGGGCAGGATGACTCCGGCTACCACGCCATCGGCGAACTGCTCGGCTCGGCGCTGTTCGTTGTCGAAGTTGTTCGGGTTGGTCTGGTCGCCATCGGACAACCACGCTGCGGCCCATGCATCGAACTCATCGTGCAGCGACGCTGGCAGGTACGGCCGGTAGTCGGCGAGCCGGCCCCCGCCATGGGTGTCGGCGCTCACCACGATGTAGCGCCCATTGTCAGTAATGCCGCGGATTGAAGCCGTGTCGCTCATTGCTCTGCCCCCTAGGGGCACGAGGATAGTTTCGCGTTGAGCAAAAAGGTGACCTGAGACCATGTCACGGTGTAGGAAACGAGGATGAGCACTCGCCCCAACATTTTGTGGGTGTCGTTTGAGGATTGCTCGCCGCGGTTCGGCTGCTACGGCGACCCGGTGGCCCGCACCCCCAACCTCGACCGGCTGGCCTCTGAGGGCGGCCTTTGGACCAAGGCTTTCACCACTGCGCCAGTGTGCGCGCCGTCGCGCAGCGCGGTGATCACCGGCATGCACCCGGTGACGTTGGGCACCCACCACATGCGAACCAACAGCGGTCCCCATCATGGCGGGAAGGGCGTCCCCCGCTACGAGGCGGTTGTCCCCCATTACGTGCGCTGTTTCCCTGAATACCTGCGAGCGGCCGGCTACTTCTGCACCAACCGCAACAAGACCGACTACCAGTTCATCCCGCCCATCACTGCCTGGGACCTGCCGGGCGGCCACTGGCGCGACCGGCCCGACCCCGACCAACCGTTCTTCTCGGTGTTCAACCTGGACGAAACCCATGAGATGGCGGGATGGGAGGGAAGCTTCTTCAGCGACAACGAAATAAGCCTCGACTCCATCGAAGTGCCGCCCTACTTCCCCGACACCCCTGTCGTACGGGAGTCGCTGGCCCGGGTGTACGCGGCCATCGAGCACTGCGACCGGCGGCTGGGCGACCTTCTCGCCGAACTAGACGAGGACGGACTGACCGACTCAACCGCGGTGTTCGTGTGGACCGACCACGGACCGCTGCCCCGAGGCAAACGGTGGCCTTACGACAGCGGCATCCACAGCCCGCTAATCGTCCGCTGGCCCGGGAACATCGTGCCCGGGAAGATCAGCGACGAGCTGGTGAGCACCATGGATCTGGGGCCTACGGTGCTGTCGATTTGCGGCGCCGAAGTCCCCCGGCACCTCCACGGCCGCCCGTTCCTCGGCCCCAATGCCCATGGTGGGCGCGACTACGTGTTCGTCTCCCGGGATCGCTACGACGAGATGTACGACACCGTGCGGGCCAGCCGGGACCAGCGGTTCAAGTACATCCGCCATTACGACCCCGCCCGGCCCTACATGATGTGGAACTCGTTTCGGAACAACCACCCGATCATGAAGGAGATGTGGCGGCTGTACGCGGCCGGCGAACTCGAAGGACCACCGGCGCAGGCCATGGCCGACAAGCGGCCAGCCGAGGAGTTGTTCGACACCGAGGCCGACCCTCACGAAATCAACAATCTGGCTGGCGACCCGGCTTATCGCGAAGTACTGGAGCGCCACAGGATCGCGCTGGAGCAGTGGCAGCGCGAGGTGGGCGATCTGGGAATGGTGCCCGAGGACATGATGGTGGCCCAGATGTGGCCGGGAGGAGTGCAGCCCGCAACCGACGCTCCCAAGTTCATCGTGGTGGGTGGCGAACACCACGGCACCGAGGCCAGCCCCGAGGGCGGCGCGTTCAAGGGCCCGGCCATCCTCCAGCTGCAAAGCAGCACCCAGGGAGCATCCATCGCCTACACACTCGAAGACGACCCCTTGCCCGACCCCCCGGCCGATCTCGACGCCCAGTTTGCCGCCGCGCTTGGCCACGACCCTCGCAGAGGCGATCCCCCTCGCCGCCTCCTCTACCACGAACCCCTGCGGCTGCCAGTCGGCGAGACCACCGTCCGAGCTGTCGCCCACCGCATCGGCTACCAGCGCAGCGCCGAGTCGGTAGCCACCTTCATCGTCGAATAAATGACCCATACTTGAAGCAACTGGCGAAGGAACCACCCTTATGCGAATCCTCTATATCGACATTGACACCCTGCGGGCTGATCACCTGGGGTGTGCGGGGTATCACCGAAACACCACTCCGAACATCGACGCGCTGGCCGCCGAGGGGGTGCGCTTCGCCAACGTCTATGCCTCCGACGTGCCCTGCCTGCCAAGCCGCACCGCCTTGATCACCGGCATGTTCGGGATTCGCAACGGGGTGGCCAACCACGGGGGGATGGCCGCCGACTTGCGGCCCCAGGGGGCGGAGCGCAGCTTCTTCTCCGGCATCGCGGCCAATTCCTGGGCGTCTCGCTTCTATTGGTCGGGATACCACACCGCGTCGATTTCCAGCTTTCCGTTCCGCCACTCGGCCACTTGGTGGAACAGCGGTTTCATGGAGTCGATGAACCTGATGCGGGGCTTCGGCGGCGAGCGGGCCGACCAGGTGCTGCCCGGAGCGCTGCGCTGGCTAAACGACAATGCCGCCCAAGAAGACTGGTTCCTCCACGTCCACCTGTGGGATCCCCACACCCCCTACAACGCCCCTGAGGAGTACGGAAATCCGTTCGAAGGCGATCCGGCCCCGGCCTGGCACACCGAGGAGTTGCGGGACCGCAACTGGCAGTTGTCCGGGCCGCATTCGGCCCAGGAACCCTGGGGGTTCAAACCCGACGAGTGGGGCCCGCCCCCGCCCCGCCAGCCTTGGAACCTGTCCACCATGGACGAGGTGAAGCAGACCTTCGACGGCTACGACACCGGCATCCGCTACGCCGACGATGCGGTGGGAACGCTGGTCAACACGCTGGCCGACCATGGCGTGTTGGACGACACCGCCATCCTGGTCTCCTCCGACCACGGCGAGGCGTTCGGCGAGCTGGGGGTGTACGCCGACCACCAGGGGGCCGACGAGGCCACCTGCCATATCCCCTCAGTGCTGCGCTGGCCGGGAATCGAGCCCCAAGTCCACGACGGGCTGCTCTACCACCTTGACATCGGCGCCACCGTCGTCGATTTGGCCGGTATCGACATCCCCTTCGGATGGGACGGCAGGTCGGTGGCCGAGGATGTCCGCACCGGCAACCACGGCGGGCGGGACTACCTGGTGCTGTCGCAGGGGGCGTGGTCGGTGCAGCGGGGGGTCCGCTGGGGCGACCACCTCTATCTGCGGACCTGGCACGACGGCTACCACGCCGCTTGGAATGAGGAGATGCTGTTCGACATATCCGCCGACCCCCACGAGACCACCGATCTGGCCGACCAGGCCCCCTCGGTGCTGGCCGAGGGCCAAGACCAACTGCTGTCGTGGACCGACGACCAGATGACCCGCAGCTACTCCCCCGTCGATCCCCTCAAGATCGTGTTGGCCGAGGGCGGCCCTTTCCACTGCAAAGGGCACCTGCCCGAGTACCTGGAGCGGCTCGAAGCCACCGGCCGGTCCGATGAGGCGGCAATTCTGCGAGAGCGCCATCCAGTCGACCCCACATCCACCGGCCTGTCTGGGATCCCCAAGGATGTGCTGGAGAGCCTTGGAGTCGACGACTAGTGCAGCTATTGCCTGGACGGGCCATCACCGGGATGTCGGCCATCTTGTTGCCCCATCTCAACTCGGCCGCAGTGGACTGGGCTTCGCTGGAAGCCCATATCGCCCGCACCTGTGAAGCGGGACTCACCCCGGCAGTGAACATGGATACCGGCTACGTCCAGCTTCTTGATCCCGTCAACCGGAAGCGGGTACTCGACAGAGCGGAGGAAGTCGCCAGCAGCGATTTCGTGGCCGGCGCGTTCGTGGCCGACGAGCCAGGGGCGGCATTCGACCTTGACGCCTACCGGCGAGCCGCCGAAGAGATCACCGAACGGGGCGGCCTGCCGGTGATCTTCCCTTCGCACGGATTGAACGACCACGGCGACGCCGCCTGGCTTGACGCCCACGGCCAAATCTCTTCCCACCTTGATCGGTTCATCGGATTCGAGCTCGGCCCCATGTTCGTGCCCTACGGCCGCATCGTGTCGCTGGACACCTACCGGGGGCTGCTGGAAATCCCCCAGTGCCTCGGGGCCAAGCACTCGTCGCTCAACCGGGAGTTGGAGTGGGACCGGCTGGCGCTGCGAAATGAAGTGCGCCCCGATTTTATGGTGCTCACCGGCAACGACCTGGCCATCGACATGGTGATGTACGGCTCCGACTACCTGCTGGGCCTGTCCACATTCGCCCCCGAAAGATTCGCCGAGCGCGACCGCCTGTGGGAAAGGGGCGATCCCGGCTTCCACCAGCTCAACGACGTTCTCCAGTACCTGGGCCACTTCACGTTCCGCCCACCCGTACCGGCCTATCGCCACAGCGCGGCCATGTTCCTCCAGATGCGGGGTTGGGCTCACAGTGATGCCGTCCCCCATGGCGCCCCCACCCGCCCCGACAGCGACCGAGAAATCCTGCGCGACATCGGCGAGCGCCTCGGAGTGCTCTAGCCCATGCCCCGCTGGACCCAGGTGAAGAACTTGACCAGCGTGTCCGCACTGCGCAGCCATCTCGAGGGCCTCGGCGTTCACATCCCCCTCGACGACGAGGTGGACCCCGCTGGTCCGCTGGCCCAATCCCTGGCCGTAACCGACGGTTCAGCCGGCACCCACACCGCCCCCAACCGCTGGGCAGTACTGCCCATGGAGGGCTGGGACGGCGAGGAAGACGGGCGGCCGTCCGATCTGGTCCGCCGCCGCTGGGACCGATTCGCGGCCAGCGAGGCCGGGGTGGTGTGGGGCGAGGCCACCGCGGTCCGCCCCGACGGCCGGGCCAACCCCCGTCAACTGGTGCTCAACGACACCACCGTCGACGAATTCGCCGCCCTGCGAGCCCGGCTCGACCCGTCGCAGGTAACCCTGCTCCAGCTCACCCACTCCGGCCGCTACGCCCGGCCCACTGCCGCCGGCCCCGCCCCCAAGACGGTGTATGAGCACCCCCTGCTGGATGCCCGGGTGGCTTCAGGTCCAGCCGAGGTGTTCACCGACGACGAGCTCGACGAGCTGGTCGAGCAGTTCATCCAACGGGCAGTGCTGGCGCATCAGGCCGGATTCGACTTCGTGGACATCAAGGCCTGTCACGGCTACCTGGGCCACGAGTTCCTCTCCGCCATCGACCGTCCCGGTCCCTACGGCGGCAACCTGGAGGGCCGCACCCGCTTTTCGCGATCCATAATCGCCGGCATACGCGCCAAAGCCCCCACCCTGGGGGTGGCCGTGCGCCTTTCGCTGTTTGACTTCGTCCCCCACACCGCGGGCACAGGCGGCGTAGGCACTCCCGAGCCTTCCGGCCCCTATTCGTTGGCCTTCGGAGGCGACGGTTCGGGGGTGGGCATCGACCTCACCGAGACCCACCAAGTGCTCGACATGTTGGGTGAATTGGGCGTCGGCTTGGTGTGCGCCTCCGCGGGCAGCCCGTACTACGTCCCCCACATCCAGCGGCCCGCCTACTTCCCGCCCTCCGACGGCTACCAGCCCCCCGAGGATCCCCTGGAGGGGGTGGCCCGACTGATAGCCGCCACCGCCGAGATCACCCGCCAGCACCCGGACACAACAGTGGTGGCCGCCGGCCTGTCCTACCTCCAGGAATGGCTGCCCAACGTCGGCCAAGCCCTCGTTGCCCAGGGCACAGCCCACGCCATCGGCCTGGGCCGCATGATCCTTTCGTACCCCCAAATGCCCGCCGACGTGATGGCCGGCCGCCAACTCGACCGGCGCCTCATCTGCCGCACCTTTTCCGACTGCACCACCGCGCCCCGCGGTGGCCTGATCTCAGGGTGTTACCCGCTGGATGACTTCTACAACCGGCGAGAAGAACGCGTTCAGCTCGCCGCCTTCAAGAAAGAGGCCAGAACCCGCTTGCGCTGACTGGCCTATTGGGGAGGCGGCCGCAGCGCCCCCAGGCAAAAGCGCCATAGCCCTTCGAACCGGGCGTGCGTTGAGCCAATTCGACCGATTGCAAAAATATGGGCGGCCAGCGAGACGTCGAAGAAGAGATCGGACAGTTCCTCCACCTCGATGTCCGATCTGATCGAACCGTCAGCCACTCCTTCGGCGATGATGCCGGAAATGAGCTGACGCAAGGGATCCCAGGCCAGCCGCAGGCCATCAGGCCTGGCGGCAGCCAATTGGTTGTGGAGCGCGGCCATGCTGCGAACGATTTTGGCCGGAGGCGCATCCTCTCCTCTCACGAAATCCCAAAGGGTTCGAACGCAAATCTCCAACCGTTGCAGCGGAGGGGCTCCCGCTTGAACGGATTCGGGAATGTGCTCCACAAGCTGGGTGATCAACTCCTCGAATAGCGCCAAGACGAGGTCGTCCTTGGAGGAGAACAGCTGGTAGAAGCGCCGGAGCGACCCTCCCGAGTGCTGCACCACGTCTTGCACGGTGAACTCCACCGACCCCTCTTCTTCGAGCAAGGCCAACGCGGCGTGGACAAATTCGCCGCTGCGGGCCAGTGCCTGGACCCGGGCGCTGTCCAGAGACCGCTCGAGCATCCGCTGCTCCCACGTGCTGAGCGCCGCCAGCTCGGAATCTACGTTCTCTACTTGGATATCTATGTTTTCAACACTGGCATTTTTGTTCTCAGTGTCGATATCTATGTTCTCAGGCACATCTTTCCTGTTCTCATAGTTGATATTTTAGTTCTCGTGTGCAAGAATAGAATTCTCGCCGAGGAGAAGCGGATTATGTCGCCCTCCACACTAGCCACCGCGATCGACCTGACTGACATGGACTTGTTCGCAGCACGCGAGCCCTACGAGCTGTACGACGAAATTCGAGCCCACTCCCCCATCTGGCTTCATCCCGAAACCGCCGACCAACAAGAGCCCTTCTGGCTGGTCACCTCCCACGACCTCATCACCAAAGCCCACCGGATGGGCCCGGTACTTTCCCATCAGACCGGGCCGGGGCGCGACGGTGCCGGTGGGATCACCATCGCTGACGTGGATATGGGGCCCGGAATCATGATGATCATGACCGACCCGCCCGATCACACCCGGTACCGAAAGCTGGTCAGCAGGGGGTTCACACCCCGGATGGTGCGCAAGCTGGAAGACTGGCTCCGCACCAGTAGCCACTTCATCATCGACTCGCTCGACGGTCGCACCGAGGGCGATTTCGTGATCGACTTAGCCTCCGAGCTGCCGCTGGTGGTCATCGCCGAGATCGTCGGCGTCCCCCAAGAAGACCGCTACAGGCTGTTCGAGTGGACCAACTCGGCCATCGGGCGCTTCGATCCTGAATTTCAGGACGATAACGATCCATACTCGCCGGCAAACGCGTCTATGGACTCCATCAACATGACCATGTACGCCCAGCAGCTCGCCGAACAGAAACGCCGCTGCCCCGCCGACGACCTGATGACCCAGTTGACGCAGGCCAAGGTGACCATGGCCGACGGGTCGGTAGCCGAGCTCGATGACTTGGAGACTTCACTCTTTTTCACTTTGCTTGTCATCGCCGGCAACGAGACCACCCGCAATGCCATCACCCACGGCCTGCTCGCCTTCCATGAGTTTCCCGACCAATGGGAGTTGCTCCGCCGTCATCCCGAGCTCATGCCCAGCGCAGTAGAGGAGATTCTGCGATTCTCCTCTCCGGTTCGGTACTTTCGCCGTACCGCGGTCGAAGACATTGAATTGGGCGGGGAACACATTGCCGCCGGAGAAAAAGTCGCCTTGTGGTACTTGGCGGGTAACCGCGACCCCGAGGTATTCCACGACCCCCACCGCTTCGACATCACCCGTACGCCCAATCCCCACCTGGCCTTCGGCGCCGGTGGGGCTCACTACTGCCTAGGGGCCAATCTGGCCAAGCTGGAGCTGGGGGTCTTTTTCGAAGCGATGATTGCCCGCCTGCCTGAAATCGAGGTGGTCGGACAGCCCGAGCGGCTACGAGACCTCCAGGTCCACGGCATCAAGCACCTGCCGGTGCGCTACGGGCCGGTAAGCAGCGCCAAAGCCGCCTAGCCCTTCAACTCCCCTCCCCCGATACTGTGGGGGCCGAATTCGGCAATGAAACTGGCGAGGGAGCTGATCAGTGCCCGACCTCCACGTAGAAGAGCGCGACCACGTCGTCACCGTCACCATCGACCGCCCCCCGGTCAATGCCGTCACCACCGCCACGATGGCCGAGATCCGCGACGTGTTCTCCACACTGGGCGACGACCGGGACGTACGGGTCGCCATCTTCACCGGCGCCGGTGACAAGTCGTTCGTGGCGGGTGTCGACTTGAAGACGTCTGGAACCGAACCCCGCGACCAGCGGCCCTCCACGGAGCTGACCGACCCCGGATTGGTGGCCCGGGAGGCCATGTGGGCCATCATCGACTGTGCTGTGCCGGTGATCGGGGCCATCAATGGCTATGCGCTGGGTGCGGGCCTGGCCTATGCCGCCTGCTGCGACATGCTGGTGGCCTCCGAGAACGCCCGCTTCGGTACTCCCGAAATAAATGTCGGGCTTCTGGGGGCCAGCGCCCACTTGTCGTTGATGATGGGCCGCCACAAGGCCCGGGAGATGTTCTTCACCGGCGAACAGGTGTCTGCACAGGAGATGTACCGCATCGGCGCGGTCCGAGAGGTGACCTCGTCCGACAAACTCATGGACACCGCGCTGGAACTGGCCCAAGAGCTGGCCGCCAAGAGCCCGATCGCGCTGCGCATGGCCAAGGAGTCAATGAACCGAATCGAGGAACTGCCTATGCGGGAGGGCTACCGAACCGAACAGGACTACACCACCCGCCTGATGCGCTTCGACGACTCCCGAGAAGCCCGCCGCGCCTTTCGGGAGAAGCGCGACCCCGAGTACAAGTGGCAATAGCTGAAACTATCCGACAACCAAGTTTGAATGCACTTTGAGTCTATGCTGAATACCCAGCCCAACGGAGAACGGATACCCAGGCCCCGACCCGACAAAGGGGGTTGCTTCGAAACTGATGGCCTAATGTGGGGTCGTGGACCTGGATGAGGTGGACCTTGGGTCGATCAATTCGTTTGCGGTTCGGGTCGTTCATTTCGCTGAGTGTGTTGCCGAGGCTCACAAGATGGGGCATGGTCCCGGGCCGCACGGGCGTCCTTGGAAGATTGGTTTCCAGCGCCAAGCAGTGTCGGTCTACGCCGAGACCTTTCCTTCTGCCTACTTGCGGGGCATAGCCGACACCAGCCGACGAACTGCCCTGCTAATGGATGGGGCGGAAGTCGAAAAGTCGACTGGGGCCAGCTGGGGAATTGTGACCGAGTTCCTTCGCTCTACTGCCGACGCCCTGGCCGAGAACCCGCAGCTAGCAGCGGTCGCCCCAGAAGCGGGCCGCTCCGACCTGGCGTCCTCCGCAACGGGGCTCGTCCGGTACGAGCGTTTCGCGCAACTGCTGAGCGAAGATGGCATCTGCCGGTTGCGGGATGCGGCGTCCACGGTGGCCGGTTACTGCCAAGCCCGCCTCGCGGTGGCCCCAACCGCCCAAGAACTCGAATGGATCATTTCCGTCGCGGTGAACGAGCCGATCTAAGCCCTCGCCGAACGCAACGACTTATCCCCCAGGGGCATGTACCACCGCTTAGAAGCCATGTGGAAGCGCCTCGGGGTCAGCACCCCGGTGCAGGGAGTGGCCCTCGCCGTGCAGAAGGGCTGGATCGTGCCTCCGCCCTACGCGCACCGGCATCCCGGCGGCACGAGTTGCACTCTGGAATAGGCCTGGGCTGTGAATATCGGCTCCGAGCATCTAGGGGTGATTCTCAGACATGCCTGCTGGGTGGAACGGCACGCATCGCAGATAGCTGAAGCCTTCGAGGCTGGCCACGGACCCGGTGAGCACACCGACGCAGCCAGTGCCGACCTCCACAGACAAATCGGAAGCGTGTACCAGATGACGCTGTCGCCGCACTACCTGAGGTTAGTGGCCGACTCCTTTTGGCGCTGTTCGGATCTGATGACAGCAATAGGCCCAGACGGACCGGCCATCGATGGCTGGAACACCGTTTCCTGCTATCTAAAGGGAGTCTCAGAAACCGTTGCCAGCGGCCTCAACCATTCCCAGCCCAACGGCGACTCCGAATTCAACGACAACACCATGGAATTGCTGCGCTATGAGAAGCTTGCCACACTCATGCACCCCGAGTTGGTGGGCGCACTGCACAAAGCGGCCACCGCTGTCGCCGACTACTGCCGATTCTTCACGCCGCTCGCGCCCAACGACACGCAGTTGGCCTGCCTCGAAGCCCTAGCCGCCGGACAAAGCCAGGACGATATTGCCAAGAACCTCGGATATTCCAAACGCCACATCCAACGAATATTGGCCGATATGTGGGATCAGTTCGGCGTCGATACCGCCCCCCAAGGTCTGGCTTTCGCCGCGGCCCATGATTGGGTCACCGTCCCTCCGAATACGGCATAGGAACACAACGCCCACGTTGGGGCCTGGAAGCGTCTTATGGGTGGATGAACCTGCCCTTGCAGTACAGATCCCACTCGTACACCTCCTCTGAGTAGTACACCACCGCATTCCCGACAAGAACGGTCCAAGAGTCGAGATAGTGGTAGAGCTCATAGCCATTTGACTCTTCACAGCCGTCGGGCATGTTTGACTGATAGCAGGTTCGGCTTCCTGAAACCGATGCCGACGTGCCCCCTGGAGACCATGACCAGCGCTCGCACAACCGCCCCGGCTCAGGCACAAACTCGTCTGTTCGGTGGGTTATGCGAACCTCTCCGTATATATGCCGCCCCGACGACTCCGGATCTCCTGGCCGCGTTGGGTCTCCTGCGGTGTCCTCGATCGGGCGGAAGGTGACTCCCTCATGCTGGTAAATGGCAGTTGACTGAGGGTTGCTAGGATCTTCTTCCTGTGCCACTGCCGGGGCGACAGTCAACATTACCGCTATAGCTATGATGGCGATTATGGACTTCATCAGAGATCTCATCCATAGGGTGCAAAAGTACGACCTTGATGAGTCTCAGGTATATAGCGATAAAAGTCTTCCCCCAGATTCAGGGTCGCCGGGGCGATTTGTCTCTGACGCTGCGACGATCGCCTCATGTGCAGCCTTCGCCTCAGGTGTCAGAACGCCATTTGTGCTGTCGGAAGCAGATACTCCAATAGAAGCTAGAAGAATCATTAAGGCCACTCCGGTAAGGACGGCAATTGTCTTATTCTTCATTTTGGTTCCTCCAGTCGCAGTGCGGTCGGATTACATTCTTCTGGCAGATCACAACTTATGGTGTTCAGGCAGCAGAGTCAACGAAAAGCCATGTGAAAAAACGACAAGTTTTTGTCGTCTTTTGACAGCCGTTGTGTTTGACACTTATGGGTCTGTGAACTCCATCGGTGCTGATTCGGGAGTATTAGAGCAGCTTGCTGTTGTCCCAGTTGAGAATCTTGCCCACCGGGGTCAGCTCGATGGTGGAGTTGAGGTTCTTCTCGTAGTAGTCCCGGGTCTGCTCGGGCATCACTTCTTGGGCGGTCCGATACGCGGCGTACTTCTCATCGAGGGCAACAGCAATCCTCTGGGCCAGCTCGTCGGAGGGTTCGATCACCCGGCCCACACACTCCACGTGTACCGCCCGCAACTCGGCCCACCTCTCGCCTGATTCCACCAAGAACGAGCAGCGCTGGTCGTTGCGGACCCGCACCACCTTCTTGCCCCGAGTGACCATGTAGATCTTCTGATCCAATACCACGTACCACACCGGCAGGGCGATCGGCTGGCCGTTGGCTCGCAACGTGGTAAGGGTGCCGTTCACCGAGGTCTCCAACATCTCCCAGCACTCCTCTGGCGACATCCGCACCGTGGGCCTGGCTCTCTCCTCAGTCATCGACCAGCCCTCTCAGCTCTCGTCGGAGGATCTTGCCCGAGGCCGATTTGGGAATGGCATCGGTGAACCGCACCTCTCCGAGGTGTTTGTAAGTGGCCATGTGGTCGGCGACATGGGCCTTGACCGCCCGCTCATCGAGTAGGGAATCCGGGGCGGCAACCACGAATGCCAGCGGCACCTCGCCGCTCTCGTCGTCGGGGCGACCGACCACTGCGGCATCGGTGATCTGCGGGTGGTCCAGCAGCAGCGCCTCCAACTCGGCGGGGGCCACTTGGAACCCCTTGACCTTGATGAGCTCCTTCAGCCGGTCGACGATGTAGACGTGGCCGTCGCCGTCGATCCGGGCGATGTCCCCGGTGTGAAGCCAGCCGTCCTCGTCGATGGTCTCGGCGGTGGCCACCGGGTTGTTGAGGTAGCCCTTCATCACCTGGGGGCCGCGGATCCACAGTTCCCCTTCGGCATCAACCGGGAGATCCTCGCCAGAATTGGGGTCCACGATCCTGATTTCGGTGTTGGCCGCCGTCAGCCCCACCGATCCCGGCTTGTAATTGCCCGGCGGAGTGGCGTGAGAGATCGGGCTGAGTTCGGTCATTCCATAACCCTGAACCACCTCACAGCCGATTCGGGTCGATGCTTCCTCAGCTACTTCGGCTCCCAGCGGTGCCGCTCCCGACAAAACCTGGCGCAGCGACGACAAATCGAAATCCGCCACCGCGGGGTGCTTGGCCAGCGCCAGCACAATGGGAGGAACGGCGAAGAACCGGGTCACCTCGTGGCGCTCGATCAACGCCAACGCCTGGGCCAGGTCGAACCGAGGCATGGTAACCAGCGTGGCCCCGTGGTGCAGTTGGTCGTTCATGACCACTTGCATGCCGTAGATGTGGAAGAACGGCAGCACGGCCAACACCACATCGCTGGCCTGGGACGCCACCGACGATGCGCACTGCTCGATGTTGTTCACCAGATTGGCATGAGTGAGCATCACCCCCTTGGGCAGCCCGGTAGTCCCCGACGAATAGGGCAGCACGACCACGTCGTTGCGGGGGTCAACCTCGACCTGCGTGATTGGGTCTCCCATCAGCGACTGTATGGGCACGCCCTCTGCCGGGCTGCCGCTGTCGATGACCACAACGTCGCCGCCCACCCCTGCCTGGCCCATAGCCTCTCGGGCCGAGGCAGCGAACGCTTCAGCGGCAAAGACCAAGCACGCTCCCGAGTCAGTGAGCTGATAAGCGATCTCGTCTACTCCGTAGGTGGGATTGACCGTGGTAACCGCTCCTCCCGCGACCGCCACCGCATGGAACACCACCGGATACCACGGGGAATTCGGCGCGATCAGCGCAGCGACATCACCTCGCTGGAAACCGCCCGCGGCCAACCCCCCAGCCAGGGAATACACCGACCGCTCAAGCTGGCCGAACGTGAGCGACCACTCCCCCGGCCCGTCGATCACCGCCTCCTTATCGGCCAACTCCGCGGCCCGCTCCAGTACAAACCCCGTGATTGGCTGGGAGCTCAGCGGCTCATCAGGCAAAGGGCTGGGATGAACCATCACGAGGTGGCTCAGGCGGGCGTGATGCCGTGGAACGGGCTCCCAGCCGCCTGATACTCCTCGAGCAACTTGAAGAACTCCTCGCCGAAGGGACTCTCACCCCGCAGCGGCATCGCCGCCCGGACCACAGTGAAGTCCAAAGGCGCGAGCTCGGCGGCGGCGTCGAAGTGGCGGGCGGCCCCTTCCTCGTTTCCGGCCCGCCGCAGATGGGCGGCCAGTCGGAAATGCAGGCGGGCAGCGATCTCGTCTTCGTCCAGATCAGCGATCTCGCTGTCGGCGTCATCGGGTACAACACCGTCGTGGACCCAGGCACGGATCTGGTCGAAGTGCCCTTGACAAGTTCGACCGGTGAACTCGCTGAACATGTCGCTTCCGAATTCGTTGGCATTGGGGCGGGCGATTCGTCCCTGCTCGTCGATCCACACCACCGCGGGCACGTTGCTTATGGCGTATGTCTCGGTGAGTAGGTGGTTGGGATCCATGAGCACCGGATAGGTGATGCCATCGGCCAGCACCCGTACCTCGTCGACGGCCTCGTCAATGGCCACAGCAATCACCATGAAGCCGTCGTCGACCAGCTCATTGTGCAATTCCTGCCACCCGGGCAGGTCAAAGGCGCATCCTCACCAACTGGAAAAGGCGACCAAGAGCCGCTTCTTGCCGGCATAGTCGGAGAGGCTTCGTACCGTGCCGTCGAGATCGGTAAGGGTGAAATCGGGCGCCTGGCGATCTCGCAGAGCCGCCTGGCGAGTGGCGTTGGGCTGGCCCAACACCACAACGCTGGCGTCGGGGTCAATCACGGTGGGCTGATCCACTGCATTGGCCACCGCGGCCAGATCGAGCTTGTCGCCCACCCGGATCGCCGAGCCGTCTCCGACCAGTACGCATTGATCGCCGCGGCAGAGCCCCTCCGGTTTCAGCGTCCAGCCGACGGCCGCGGAGAGGGCATCGGGGTCGATCAGAGGGCGGCCATCCGCCCATTCGACGGTGGCAGTGGCCACCTCGTCGCCCAGGATGGTGATAGTAGTCATGGCGGGTACTCCTTTATTTCGGCTACTGCACAGGATCGGTCGGAATCGGTTCGCCGACCGGCAAATAAGTTCTGACTTCGGGGAAGTACTCGTAGCGGCGCACCAAGGAGCCAGCCGAGTGCTTGTCGGGCGAGAGGCTGGCGTTGATCATGGCGGGAAGGTCGAAGGTGCCGAGCCCCTCGGCCGCGGCCTTGAATGTCTCCGGTGTGATGTTGCCGCCGGCTGCTTCCAAGATCTTCACGGTGAGGGCGAAGGCTCGGCAGTGGTTGACCACCCCGTTGACGATGTCGTCGTTGGTGGTATCGAGAGGCTCGTCGCTGGAATGCTCTTCAAATATGGCAAGGCATTGCTGGACGCCGGGATCGGCCAGTGCTTCCTCGCTGGTTGGCTTGTTGGTGGTGACGGCAAAGGTGCGGGCCATGTATTCGTCTTCAAGGCCTTGATCGTCGGCGATTGTCAAGCGGTCGGCCGCCTGTCCATTGGTGTGGGCAATGCGCACCTCCCAGCCGATTCGCTGCACCGACCCGATGATGCCGTACACGTTGGAGAGGTTGAGGATCAGATCAACCCCGTCGGCCTCCATCCGCGTGGAGATGTTGTCGGTGTTCTGCTCGTTCTGAACAGTGTCAGTGGTGGGCGCACCTGGGGAGTAGACACCGACGACGTTGATGCCCTCCTCCTCCAACAACGGCTGCACCGCGTCGGCGTACTCCTTGTCGGGGGGCGCCTCGTAGTAGATGCCCACGCGGTACCCGTCGAGATCGCCGGCCCGGATCATCTCGGTGGTCCCGCCGACCCGCTGGCGGGTTTGCTTCATCTCAGTGGCGAAGAACAGGCCGTTAGACCGCTCTTGGCGCTCGGTGTTCTCCCCGAAGTGGCCCACATAGGGGTGCCCGTGAAGCTCGGTTATGCACAGGGCGTTGTCTTCGAGGAACTGGCCGATCACCACGAACACCTCTTTGTCCTCGAGTAACTCGGTACACACCCGCTCGCTATCAGCGGTCCCAATCGGCAGGAAGGAAACCACATGGACAACAACGTTGCGGCCGTGGATGCCGCCCCGCTGATTCAGGTCTTCAGAAAGGGCGGCGTAAAGGTCATGCACAGGGAAGATGCCGATGTCGATGCCGAACATCTCATTGATCTGCACCGGATCGATGGCGGCCACCCCAATAGCGATCTCGGTTTCGGTCACCCCCTGGTAGCTGGCAATGAGCTCCACCGGTGTGGGGGCTGGCGTCGGCTCCGCGGGGGTCTCAGCCGGCTCGTCGGCGGGTGCTTCGGCGGGCTCCTCAACAGGTTCGTCAGCCGGCTCCTCCGCGGGTGCTTCGGCGGGCTCCTCGGCCGGTTCCTCGGCGGGTTCCTCAGCCGGTGCATCCGTCTGCTCCTCAGCCGCAGCTGGCTCAGCGGTGTCGGCCGCGCCGTCATCGTCGTTGCCGCCACAGGCCGCGGCCACCAGCGCCAATACGGCAATCAGCCACCACCATCTCCTTGCGGTCCGGGAACCCCTGTTCATGCCGGGCATGCTTTTTCTCCAATGCTGTGGCCGGATATGTGTAGTTGCGTCATTTGAGCCCCAAACGAGCGTATTGCTCATCGGGCGCGTCCACATCGTTGAGAGCGGTGTGGAGCAGATCAACCATCTCTGTAGCGGACGACTCGCTGCTGCGGTTTTCCTGTTCACTGGGGTCGACGTCGAGGTCGAACAGGAAGTGGCGGTCATTGCAGGCATTCACTGTCACCCACAGCGGCATATTGTCGCCCGGCTCGTAGGGCTGGCGGATCACCGGCACCTCGGAGCCCGGCATCTTGTCGAGCCAGGCCCGCTGGTCGGGCGGGGGCAGGCCGGGCATGCCGATGTCGCCGAACGGCATGGTGGACCACCGGTTGGACCACATGGAGATGGGAAAATTCTCGCCCTCGGCTCCCCGGGCGTACTTGCGCTGGCCGTCGGTCACCTGCACCCAACCACCGAACACCCCGCCCAATGCCCACTCTCGGATGGAGTCAGCCTCGCCGCTCAGCAGCGGGGCCATGGAGCGGCCATGGGTGGTCTGCTTCACCTCGGCATCGAAGATGTCGGCCACGGTGGCGAAGATGTCCACGTTGGTAGTCAGCGCCTCGCAGATTCCCCCGCCGGGTTTGCCGGGCCACGAAATCAACAGCGGCGTGTGGCCCAATGGCTCGTATTGGGGCACTCCAGGCTTGCCCCAGATGTCGCGGCCCTCCCGCTCGTCGCCCAAGTAGTGGCCGTGGTCGGTACACACGATCAACGCGGTGTCGTCCCACAGGTTCTGTTCGTCGAAACGATTGAGGATCTGGCCAAACCAGTGGTCGATCATCGACAGCTTGGCCCCGTAGTTGGCCCGCACGTGGCGGCCTTCTTTCTCCGAGAAGTGGCCTGAGGCGATGCCCCCGTCGATGTAGGGGGGCCAGATAATCCACTCCTCGTCTCCCCACGGCTCGTCGTGATAGCGGCCGGCCCACGGAGCCGGGGTGTCGAACGGCTCGTGGGGGTCGAACTCATCCACAAACATGAACCATCGGTCGTGGTGCGGCGTGTCATCAGCCAAGAACCGGGCCGCCGAGCTCATGGTCATCGGTCCGGGGTAATCCTCCTCGGCCCGGAAGAACGTGCGGGAGCGGTCGTAGGCCCGATCCATCTCCTCGAGCCCCCACATCTTCGACCACCACCAGCCGCCCTTTCGCGCTGGCATGGTCGGCGTGCCGGCCCAGGAAGGGTCGTAGTAGGTGCGCCACGGATCGCCTTCATGGCCTCGCAGGTAGTCCCAGCAATGGAAATCGGTGTGGTAGTTCTCTCCGCCGGTCTCAAAAAGATGGGGGTGATCGGTCACCAGTGCGGTGGTGACCCCCTGATGGCGCAGCACTCGGGTGATGGGCTCCTCCCACAGCTCGATCGACCCCCACGGCTTCCACAGAAAGTCCAGCGCCCCACACAAGATGTCGTGGCGGGCCGGCATACAAGGAAGCGACCCTGTCACGTGGCGGGTGAACCGGGTGGCCTGCTCAGCCGCGAACCGGTCCAGATTCGGCGTTTCGAATTCGGTGCCGCCGTAGCTCCCCAGCATGTGCCGGTTCAGCGAATCCAGCAGAACCACCGCGACGTTGGAAGGTGCCTCCATCAATCCCCCTGGTTCGTCTCTGGCATCCACTCGATCTGGTCACGCTAGTCTCATGGGCCATCACAGGCGGAACAAGCCTGCTCAATTCGGGGGGACAGTTGGCCGAGGAACATGCCCAGGCCGAGTCGATAGACGCTCTGGCGACAACGGTGCTCGAGGGCGAGGCTGCCCGGCGCGATGCCCAGAAAGCCGACGTCTTGTTCCCCGACGATTTGCTGCCCGGTGTGGGCGGCGAGCAGACCACCCTCAAGGAGGGCCTGCGCAAGGGCGGATTCCAGACCTTCGTCGTGCTTTTGGCGCTGAACAGCCTCGACGAACTGGAGAACAGTGCGGTGGCCATCTTGGGGCCCGACATCGGCGAGAGCTTCGGGGTGAGCGACGGGGCCATCACCGCCATCAGCACCGCCTCGCTCATGTTCTTTGTGCTGGGTGCCGGCCCGATGGGGTGGCTGGCCGACCGCTTCCGCCGCGGTCCCATCGTGGGCATCGCCAGCGGGGCCTTCGCCGCGTTCAGCGCCCTGTCGGGGGCGGCGGTGAATGCCCTGATGTTCTTCTTCATGCGGTTCTTCGCCGGCATGTCCAAGGCCAACACCATCACCGTGCATCCCAGCATGCTGGCCGACACCTACCCGCTTCAGACCCGGGGCCGCATGTACGCCACCAACGCCGGGGTGGGCCGGGTGTTCTCCGCCATCAGCCCGATCCTGGCCGGGGGCATCGCGGTGTGGATCGGCGGCGACGACGGCTGGCGGTGGGCGTTCTACCTGCTCGGGCTGCCCACCGCGGCGTTGGCGTTCTTGGCCTTCTTCCTGCGGGAGCCGCCCCGGGGCCAGTGGGAGCAGAAGCACGTTCTGGGTGCCGGTCTCAAGCAGGACAACAAGATGCCCATCTCGGTGGAGGCCGCCTTCACCCGCATCTGGAACATCGACACCATCCGCAACATGACCATTGCCTTTGCGGCCATGGGATTCGCCCTCTTCCCGGCCGGCTCGATCCAGTCGTTCTTCTTGGAAGAGGAGTTCGGCCTCGACGCCTTGGAGCGCGGCTTGGCGGTGGCCCCCGCTGGCATTGGGCTGATCATGTTCTTGCCGTTCGTCGGACGCCGGTTCGACGCCACGTTTCGCAAGGACCCCGACCGGGCCATCCGGCTCATCGGCATCCTCCTCCTGCCCATCGGCGTGCTGGTTCCTATCCAATACGCCATGCCCAACCTCGCTTTGTTCATGATTCTGTCCGCCATCAACTCCACCTTCTTGGGCGGAGCTTTCGCCATGGTGCAGCCCGCCATCCAAGCGGTGTTCCCCTACCGGCTGCGGGGCATGGGCACTGCGTTTCTGACGTTCTTCATGGTCATGGTCGGCGGTGTGGGAGGCAGCATCATCGCCGGCTTCCTCCAAAATGAGCTAGGCGAGCAAACCGCCATCACCATCATCACCGCCACAGCCATGCCGATCGGGGCCTACTTCGTGCTACGAGGGGCCAACCGGCTGCGCCGCGACCTCTCGTTGGTAGTCAGCGAGCTGCGGGAAGAACAGAACGAGGAGCGCCGCCAAGCCGAGACCGACCCCGACGACATCCCAGCTATCCAGGTGACCGATGTCGATTTCAGCTACGGGCAAGTGCAGGTGCTGTTCGACCTCGGGTTTGAAGTACGCAAGCACGAGACGTTGGCCCTATTGGGCACCAACGGCGCGGGGAAGTCCACCGCGCTCAAGGTGATCACCGGCCTAGTGACCCCAGAGCGAGGAGTGGTGCGTCTGCACGGCCAGACCGTTACCTTCGCCACTCCTGAGCAGCGGGCGGCCATGGGGCTGCACATGCTGCCCGGCGGAGCCGGAGTGTGGAGCGACCTGTCTATCCGCGACAACCTGCTCATGGGGGCCTACGCCTATCGCAGGGATCCCAGCGACCGGGACCGTCGCATCGAGAAGGTGTTTGAGATGTTCCCCGACCTGGCCCATCGGCCTAAAGAGCGGGCGGGCAACCTATCGGGCGGCCAGCAGCAGATGCTGGCGCTGGCCCGGGTGATGCTGCACGAGCCCGAGGTGCTGATGATCGACGAGTTGTCGCTGGGTCTTGCCCCGGTTGTGGTGCAGTCGCTACTGGAGACCATCGAGGAGCTCAAGGACCAGGGCCAGACCATGATCATCGTGGAGCAGTCGCTGAACGTGGCGCTGGCCATCTCCGACCGGGCCGTATTCCTGGAGAAGGGCCAGGTGCGCTTTGAGGGCCCGGCCCAGGAGCTGGCCGAACGAGACGATCTGGCTAGAGCGGTTTTCCTGGGCACCGAGGGCGGCTGATGGAAATCGCCTCCGCCTCTGTGGTCGGGACCTGGATCACCCAGCAGTTGGCCTTCAACGGGGTAGTCAACGGCCTGGTGACCGGGCTGGTGGCCTTGGGGATCGTGCTGATCTACCGGTCCACCCGGGTCATCAACTTCGCGGTGGGCAACATGGGCATCATCTCCGCCTCGATGATGGCGCTGCTGGTGCTGAACTACGGCTGGGGGTTCTGGCTGGCGCTCGCACTATCGCTGGCCTTGGGGGTTTTGTTCGCCGCCGCAGTGGAGCTGACGGTGATCCGCCGGCTGTTCAACTCTCCCCGGGTGATTGTGCTGGTGGCCACGGTCGGCATCGCCCAGCTGGCCCAGCTGGTGATCTCCCAGCTTCCCGACATCGAGGCCGCCGGCCAGAAGTATCCGGTGGTGGTCGGTAGAGTCTGGGAAGACGTTTGGTTTACCGAAATCCGGGTACGCGGTCCCCAGCTCATCATTCTCATCGCGGTGCCGGTTTTGGCCCTTCTGTTGGGCTGGTTGATGAACCGAACCTCATTCGGCAAGTCGGTATCCGCGTCGGCCAACAACCCCGACCTCTCCCGGCTGTCGGGGATCAATCCCAAAACGGTGTCCACCTTCGTATGGGTGATGGCCGGGCTGTTGGCCTCGCTGTCGATGATCATGCTCTCCGGGTCAACCGGACAGATAGCCGGCTTGGCCAACCTGGGACCACAAACGCTGGGCAAGG
This sequence comes from Acidimicrobiia bacterium, assembly GCA_022822905.1. Lineage (GTDB taxonomy): Bacteria > Actinomycetota > Acidimicrobiia > Acidimicrobiales > Bin134 > Poriferisocius. The sequence goes on from JAJDYE010000023.1 coordinate 180,276, forward strand.
CCATGGTGGCTGCCGTGCTTGCCTCGATGGTTTCCTTCCCTCGGGCCATGGTGGCCGGGATGTTGATCGGTTTTCTCGACGCTCTGTTCCGATTCAACTTCTTTGCCGAAACTGGACTCATAGACTTCGTCATCTTCTTGGCGGTACTGGTGGCCGTGTATTTCCAAAGCCGCAGCCAAGGCGAGACCGGGGTGTTCTCATTCGCCCCCAAGGTGCGCGCCATTCCCGAGCGACTGCGCCAGGTGTGGTGGCTGCGACACCTGTCCAAAATCGCTTTGGGGGCGCTTGCGGTACTCGGCATCGTGCTGGTGCAGCTCCCCGGCATTGCCGACCTGCCGTCCCGCCAGCTGCTGTACGCCACCGTGCTGTGCTTTGCGGTGTGCGGGCTGTCGGTCACCATCATCACAGGCTGGGCTGGCCAGCTCTCCCTGGCCCAAATGACCTTCGCCGGCATGGGGGCGCTGTTCGCCGCGAGCCTCAAACGGGGGCTGTCCATGGACTTCACCGTGGGAACCGGGTTCTTGCCCGGCGACGCGTTGTCGTACGACTTCTTCGACGTCCAATTTGAGACCGGCGGCATCCCGTTCATGGTGGCCATTCCGGTGACCGCGCTGTTCTCTGCGCTGGTGGCGGCCGTGATCGGGGTCGGATCACTTCGAGTTCGCGGCCTCTATCTGGCGGTTACCACCTTTGTGTTCGCGCTGGCCGCCCAGCAGTACCTCTATCGGAGGCCGTTCTTCACCGGGGGCAACACCTCGTCGGTGTCGTTCCGCCGGGGCGAGCTGTTCGGCCTCGACCTCAAGTCGCAGAAGACCTACTACTACGTGTGTCTGGCCTTGTTGCTGATTGCGGTGATCATTGTCAGCCGACTCCGTCGATCAGGGGTTGGCCGCACCATCATCGCAGTGCGCGACAACGCCGACTCCGCCTCGGGCTACACGATTGGGCCGGTGCGCTCCAAGCTGTCTTCGTTCGCTTTAGCCGGGGGCATCGCCGGATTGGGCGGAGCAATGCTGGCCGGCCTGGTGCAGAACGTCCCGATCAGCGAGCGGTTCTTCCAGGTGGAGGACTCATTGCAGCTTGTGGGCATGGTGGTGATCGGGGGTCTCGGCTCGTCGGTCGGCGCGGTGCTGGGGGCGATTTGGGTCTACGGCCTCCCGAATCTGTTCAACAATGCGGAAACCGTTGCACTGTTCTCTTCCAGCATCGGGCTCCTGCTGGTGCTGATGTACTTTCCGGGCGGGCTCATCCAGATCGGCTACAGCGCACGAAACGCCCTCATCGGCCTAGCCGAGCGACGACTCGGACCCGATCCCGGCGGCAAGACCATCCAAGCCGCTCCCACCAGCCTGACCCGGGTTGACGATCCCCGTCCGGCCACCGATCCCATGCTGGCCGGGCACGACATCAGTGTGCGGTTCGGCGGCGTGAATGCAGTTTCAGAGGCCACCGTGGTGGTCCACCCCGACGAGATCGTGGGCCTCATCGGCACCAACGGCGCCGGCAAGTCCACGTTCATGAATGCGGTGGGAGGCTACGTGCCGTCCAGCGGCCGAGTGGAGCTGCTCGGCACCGACATCACCCGGCTTTCTGCTTCCCGTCGGGCCCGAGCCGGGTTGGGACGCACCTTCCAAACCGCGTCGCTGTTCCCGGAGCTGACGGTTCGAGAAACAGTGCAGGTGGCCTTGGAGGCCCGGGGCCGCACGCCCCTCCTGAGCACGGCCCTGCACCTCCCCCACACATTTGCCTTGGAGCGGCGGCGGCGGGCCGAGGCCGACGAGCTCATCGACTACTTGGGGTTGGGGCGCTACGCGGATTCCTATATCAGCGACTTGTCCACCGGGACCCGCCGCATCGTGGAGATCACTGGGCTGCTGGCCCTGGGCACCCGGGTGCTTTGCCTCGACGAGCCCACGGCTGGGGTGGCCCAGCGGGAGACCGAGGCATTCGGACCGCTCATCGTCAACATCCGCCGGGAGCTGGGGGCGGCCATGCTGATCATCGAACACGACATGCCCCTCATCATGAGCATCAGCGACCGGGTGTATTGCCTGGAAGCCGGCAAGGTCATCGCCGAGGGATCGCCCTCCGAGGTCCGCAACGACCCCCTCGTGATCGCCAGCTACCTCGGCACCGACGAGCGGGCCATCGCCATCAGCGACGGCTGACCTTCCGAGACCGCTGTTCAGTAGCGGGGGCTGCGGGGACCGAAGAACAGGCGGTCGGCGTTGGCGTAGAGGTACTTGTCGAGCACGCCATCTCGCAGGTCGAGGTCCCAGGCCTCGGTGATGCAGCGCCGCATGTCGAGGGCCGGATGGTCGGAGGCGAAGATCACTTTGTCCTGTCCCCGGGTGTTCATGAAATGGACGAACTCGTCCGGGAGCCGCTTGGGGCTGTACGCCGAGGTCATCAGATGCAGGTTCTTGTACTTGATCATCAGCCGCATGGCCACCCCCCACCACGGATCGGCACCATGGGCCATGCACAGCTTCAGATCGGGGAAGCGCAGACAGATCCGGTCGAGCAGCATCGGGTCTTGGCCCTCTCCGGGCATGGGCGGGCCGGGAATGCCGGTGTTGATGGACAGCGGCAGATCCAGCTCCGTGCACTTGGCGTAGAGCGGGTAGTACACCGGGTCGCTGGGCGGCACATCCACCCCGAATGGCACCACACGGGCCAGCGCCACCGGATACTGCTTGACCATGTCCTCCAGCTTCCACAGCACCGGCATCATTCCCCGGGGGTCGAGATGGAGAGCCAGCGCGAACCGCTCGGGGTAGCGCTCCACAAAGTCGAAGGCACGGGGGTTGTCCTCGCCGACCGTCGCCTGGATGATCGCCCTTTCCACCCCCAGCTCGTCCATGAGCGGCAGCAGCTCTTCGGGGGTGAAGCTGCGGAAAAAGTCGGCTCCGCCATGGAGATAGTCCTCTTTGACCCGAATCAGGTACTCGGGGGGCTCGTAGTCGCCCATGTTCACGTTCACCCAGCAATCAATTGCTCTCGGCGGCATGGCCCGACGCTATCCCGGCTGGGTGCCCCGGCTGGACTTGACGGCAATTCTGATAGGTGACTCGCATCGCCAGGCACCAGAATCAAGCCATGGCCACTGCCCTGGAAGGGTTGCGAGTCTTGGAGCTCGGCTCGGGAGCGGCTGCTGGTATCGCCGGAATGGTCTTGGCCGAGAACGGAGCAGAGGTGGTCAAGATCGAATTGCCCCAGGGTGACCGCGACCGGGGGAGGCCGGGTTTTGCCGTGTGGCACCGGGGCAAGAAAAGCGCAGTCCTCGATTTGGCCGATGCCGGCGACCGGGACCGCTTCCTTGAACTGGCCCGGGTGGCCGACGGGGTGATCGAGGCGTTCCGTCCATCGACCGCCGTAAGGCTCGGAGTTGACTACGAGAGCCTGCACCGGCTGAACGATCAGCTGGTGTACGCCGCCATCACCGGTTTCGGCGAATCTGGGCCGTGGCGAGACATTCCCGGCTACGAGCAGATCGTGGCGGCCAAGAGCGGGCGCATGACCACCTACGACGGCGTGCGCCCGGGGCCGGTGTTCACCCCGGTGCCCATCGCCTCCTACGGAGCGGGGATGCTGGCTGCGGTGGGGTTGATGGCCGGGATTTGGGCCCGCCCCCGCTTGGGCCAGGGGCAGCGAGTCCACACCAGCCTGCTGCACGCTCTGAGCGTGTACGACATGACCAGTGGGCACGGCAACCGCACCAACATGCCGCCCGAGCCGGGAAAGGTCTACGGGATCATGCGGGTGCCGTTCATGACCGCGCCCACCAAGGACGGCCGTTTCATCCAGATGTGCAGTCGCCAAGCCCACCACTACCGCCGGTGGCTCTCCGAACTAGGGCTTGAGGGACTGCTGGACGACCCCGAGCTGCCCAACGCGCCCGACCTGTGGCCCAGCGAAGAGCGGCTGGCCGATGTCATCAAGTCCATCAGAAATGGCATGGAACAGCGGACTGCCGAGGAGTGGGTGGAGACCTTCTCTGCCCGCGACATCGGGGGAGATCCGTTCCTAGCCCCGCAGGAATTCCTCGACCATCCCCAGTGCATTGAGAACCGACGCCGCCAAGAGGTAGTTGATCCAGAGATGGGCCCCACGGTGCAGATCGGCCCGCTCGGTTTGTATTCCAACACGCCATCGGTAGTCGGCCCGCCCGCACCCCGACTGGGAGAGCACACCGGTGAGGTGTTGGCCGGATGGCCTTCTACAACCTCCGCTTCTCCCTCGGCTAGTGGGAATGATCCCGCTTCCGGCCTGCCCCTGGCTGATATCACCATCTTGGATGTCGGGTACTTCTACGCCTGTCCGTTCGCGGCCACGCTGCTAGCGGAGGCCGGAGCCCGGGTGATCAAAGTAGAGCCGCCCGCCGGCGATCCCGGGCGGCGCAACTGGACAACCGACTACGTGAAATCCCAGGTGGGCAAGGAGTCCATCGTCTTGGACTTGAAGACTCCTGAGGGACTCGAGATCTTGTACCGGCTGGTCGATCGGGCCGACGTGTTCCTGCATAATTTTCGGCCGGGGACTCCCGAGCGGCTGGGCATTGACGCGGAGACAGTGATGGCCCGCAATCCCGGGCTGTTGTACGTGTACGCCTCGTGCTTCGGCAGCCAAGGGCCGTGGGCCCACAAGGCCGGGTTCCACTCATCGCCCAACGCCATTGCCGGAGCTGGAGTGGTGGAGTCGGGTGATCAAAACCCGCCCCGCAACCGCACTTATGGTGATCCCACCGCCGCCCTGGCCACCGCGGCGGCCATCATGGCGGGCGTTCTGGCCTGTCGCAGCACTGGCCGGGGCCAGAAGCTGGAGACCACCATGCTCACGGCCACCGCTTACGCCGTGGCCGAGTGGGGCAATCAACACTCGGGTCCTGAAGCACATGCCGTGGACTCTGGGCAATTCGGATACCACGCCTACCAGCGGCTATATGAGACCGCCAATGGCTGGTTGGTGCTGGATGTGCATCGAGACCGCGAGCGTCAAGCACTGGGCGAGGTGCTCGGCGTCGAGCTTCCCGAGCAGCCATCCCCGGAGCTCGCAACCCAGTTGACAAGAGCGTTCAGTGCGGACTCGGCTGAGGCTTGGGAAAGCCGGCTGCTGGCCGCCGGAGTGCCCGCGGCCCAAGCTGATCGGGGTGACTTCTTACACAACATGCTCAATGAGATTCACATGCGGGAAAGCGGAGTGGCCGTCGAAGCCGAACAAGACGGTCTGGGCTCGTACTGGAGGGCCGCGCCGACCATGCAATTCTCGTCTGCCCCCACACCGCTGGCCCCTACACTCCCCCTCGGTTGGGCCACAATGGAGATATTGGGTGAACTTGGTATCGATCATGAGGAAATCACCCGACTTCACGATGCCGGGGTGACCAAGCCCATCGGACACGGCCTACCCACCTAAAAGACCAATGAGCGAATCTTCTGAACTTCGGACATCCGTGTTGGCCTGCATGGATCACCGATTGGACCCTGTCGCCATCCTGGGGATCAGTCCCCACGAGGCCCATGTTGTCCGCAACGCTGGGGGCTATGTGACAGAAGACGCCATCCGCTCCATTTGCCTGTCGCAGCAACTGGTCGGAACCAACCGAATTGTGGTGCTCCACCATACGGATTGCGCGGCCTCCACACATTCTGCCGAGGGCTACCGGCAATTGGTGGAAGCCGGTACCGGCGTTTCACCGACCTGGAATGTGGAACCGGTCAGAGACCCCCGCGAGCGGGTTCTGGCCGCGATGGAGCAGCTTCGGGCATCGCCCCTGCTAGACACGGCCAACTTGGAAGGCTACGTCTACGACGTGGATGACGGCAGCCTGACCCCAGTGCAGTAGCCGTCTACCTCGATGACATTGGGAGCATCTCGTCACCGGCGATGCCCGCCGACGATTCGCTCATCGACGACACGATGGCCCCACGGTTGTGGGGGGTGAGAATGAACTCACTGGCGGCCCGGTTGTGCTCGCCTACCACATATGTCGGTCCGTTGTGGAGGTTGGCCAGGGCTTCATCGGCGACATCTGTGGCCTCCATTGGGCTGTGTGCGCTCAAGTCGGCTCCCATCCGGCGGTGCGAAGGGGTGTCGGTGGCCCCTATCACCATGGCGATGGCGTCCACGCCGTAGATTCCGAACTCTCTCCACAGCCCTTCGGCAAACACCCAGTCATAGGCCTTTGAGGCGTTGTACACCGACTGGTGGGTCGAGCCGGCAAATCCGGCCACCGAGCCGACCAAGACAAAGCCGCCCCGTCCCCGCTGGATCAGCCGAGGGGCAAACCGGTGGGCGAACAGCGTTGTGCTCCGGCAATTCATATTCACCAGGGCAAGCAGGTCTTCTTCGGTCCAGTCAGTGAAGTAGCTGAACCGGATCGTGGCTCCGGCGTTGAAGATCACCAGGCCGATGTCGAGGTCATCGGTCAACTCGGCCGCCGTGGCGGCCGCCTCGGCGTCACCCAGGTCCACCGAGGCGGTACGAACCTCCACGCTGTGCTCGGCTTGGATATCGGCGGCCAGCGCATCTAGCGGAGCCTGGCGACGAGCCAGTAGCACCAAGTTGATCCCCTCGCGGGCGAGACGTCGGGCAAAAGCCTCCCCGGTGCCCTCCGACCCTCCCGCAATAAGAGCCCACGGGCCGTAGCGGTCGGAGAAATCAGCCGGGAGTTCCCAATTCATGGCCGCAGACTACTCATTCGGTGATTCCGACCTGGCAGCCTGAATGAACACGGCGCATCTAACTCGACCAAGGGCCACTAACCTCGCCCCGTGGATTTAGGAATCAGCGGACGACGGGCGCTGGTGGCTGCCTCATCAGCCGGACTGGGTCTGGCCACCGCAGTGGCGCTGGCTGAAGAGGGGTGTCGGGTGGTGATGAACGGGCGCGACTCCGATCGCCTCAACGACGCGGCTAACGGTGTGCCCGGCGCCATCCCCATCGTGGCCGACGTGTCCGACGCGGCTGGCGCAACTGCACTGGTAGACGCGGCCGCCGAGGCCTTGGGCGGCATCGACATCTTGGTCACCAACGCCGGCGGACCGCCGGGTGGCAACTGGGCCGACACCGACACCAGCCTTTACACGGCCGCTCTCGAGTTGAACCTCATTTCGGTGGTGGCCATGACCAAGACGGCGGTGCCCGCCATGCAGGCCCAGGGCTGGGGTCGGGTGCTAGCCATCACCTCAGTGTCGGTACGCCAGCCGCTGAACATGCTCATCTTGTCCAACACGGCTCGGGCCGGAGTCACCGGCTACCTCAAGACCATGGCCAACCAGGTGGCCGCCGACGGTGTGACCGTCAACTCCCTCCAGCCCGGCTACCACACCACCGACCGGCTCCGGCAGCTGTTCGGCGATCGGATGTCCGACCTGGAGTCGAGTGCCGCCTCCCACTCAATAGGCGACCCATCGGACTTCGGCCGGGTCGCCGCCTTCTTGTGCTCCGAGCACGCCCGGTTCATCACCGGTGCCGCCCTCCCGGTGGATGGCGGCCTCTACGCAGGCCTGCAATAGGCAAAAGGAGAAGACATGATCCGCCACGTTGTGATGTTCAAATTCCGAGAGGACGCCGACGAGGCCCAGCGCCAGGCGGTGTATGGCGCCATCGCCACCATGCCCGAGGCCACGGGGGTGTCCGAGTCCTACACCATAGGACCGGATCTCGGGTTGGCCGAGGGCAACTTCGACTTCGCCGTCGTCGGGGATTTCGCCGACCAAGAGGCCTACTTGACCTACCGCGACCACCCCGAGCACCAGCGAATCGTCTTCGACATCATCCGCCCAGCCATCACCGACCGGGCCGCCATCCAGTTCGAGATCCCTTAGGGGCCTAGCGGATAGGTGGTTGGTCAGGGGTTCCATCGGTTTTTGTGGTCGATGAGTTTGGCGGTGATCAAGATGGTGGTGGCGAGGCATAG
>JAJDYE010000006.1 GCA_022822905.1 Acidimicrobiia bacterium
GCCGAACCGCCCAAACCCGTCACCCGACCAACCCCCCCCCCCCCAAAAAACAACCCACAACCCCCGGGCCGGCCCGACCACCCCACCCCGCGGCAGAAATGCCCCCCCCCCCCCCCCCCCCCGGATTAGGGCCAATGCCGCCTAGAACTCCCGCCCTGACTAGACTCACTAGCGTTACATCTTGCCACCAACGCACCACCTCAGCAATGTTTTCGCAGGCTTCAAAGAACAAGCCGAGCACCTAACCCGCATCGAAGCCGAACAAGCCGAGCACCTAACCCGCATCGAAGCCACACTCGATATACATGCCCCCGCCGAAGCCGCCTAGTCTGAACCTGCGCTAGAGCCTGAGCCCCCGCCGACACCCCGGAGGAAGAGCCCGAGTTCGATGCCATCGCGCCACCGCCCCAGCCCTTCCACGCCTGAGCGCCCGAAACCGTACTTCGTCGACCCATCGATGGCTGCCGTCGCAATCAGGGCCACACCCTGGCGTGACCCCCTGTCTTTGGTCAATCTGAATTGAGAATCTGCGCCCCCTCGAAGAACGGCAGTCAGCACTCGTGAAACTGCGTAGCGAGGAACTTCAACGGCGACGAAACTTGCTTGACGAGTGGGAGGGCGTCAAAGCCACCCAATTCCGCGAGCTTGTCGGCGCTGCGAAGCGTGTGAACAAGCGACTCAAGGGATACGTCCGGGTTGAAGTCAGTCCCGCAGGCGATCTGACGCCATTGACAGCCTTGCTGAGAGACGAGGTCGGCGGTCGGCTAGACGTCGCGATCCGGCAACTCGAATCAGCCGATGAGTTGTCCCTCACGGATCTCGTGGCTCGATGCCGTAGTGGCGCCGCTGAATTGGCCGAGCACTACAGCATCACTGGGACCGATGTGCTGTTATCGGTCTTCGACGATCGAATCGAAGTACAGAGTCCTGGGAGCCTGCCGAACACCATCAGCGTCGAGGGTATGCGTGAAGGAGCCCGTTATGCGCGTAACCAGGTGATGATGAGCATCATGCGTGACTACGGCTACGTCGAGGGGTTGGGCATGGGCATCCGCCGACAGGTCATCCCCGCCATGGCGCAGCACAATGGCACCGAACCAGACTTCTCCGAAGAAGAATCCCGCTTCACCGTCTCCCTGAGGAAGTAGAAGTCGCCATAGGAACCGCTAGCCGTCTGTGGCAAGATAGGGGCGACAACCACGCGGGAGCTCGAGGATCGTCGGGCTGAGAGGGTGTCCGCTGGCACCGACCGCTGAACCTGATCCGGATAACGCCGGCGAAGGGAGATGATGATGAGCGAGAGCACCAACGGCAACGCGCCGAACCAGGAGGGCTCTTCACCCAGCGAAAAGCCTGCCCGGGAGAAGGTGTACGTGGCCGGCACCCGGCCCGACGTGCGAGTGCCCTTCACTCAGGTACACCTGACTGAGCCAGAGCCGCCGTTCTTGCTTTACGACACCAGCGGACCGGGATCCAACCCCAATGTGGGTTTGCCGCCGCTGCGGCTGGATTGGATCGCCGAGCGGGACGACACCACCGAGATCACAGGCCGCATGGCCGACCTGCGTGACGACGGTCGCCGGGCGGTGCGCACCGGACAAGCCTCCGATCCTTTCCTGGGCGAGCGCCGCCCAGTGCTTCGGGCCAAGGGAGCGGCGGTGACCCAGATGGCCTACGCCCGCCGGGGGGAGATCACCCCGGAGATGGAGTTCATCGCCACCCGGGAGCGGCTCGACGCCGAGTTGGTGCGTTCCGAGGTGGCCCGGGGCCGGGCCATCATCCCGGCCAACGTGAACCACCCCGAGTCGGAGCCGATGATCATCGGTCGCAAGTTCTTGACCAAGGTCAACGCCAACATCGGCAACTCAGCGGTCACGTCGTCGATTGCCGAGGAGGTGGAGAAGATGACCTGGGCCACCAAGTGGGGGGCCGACACGGTGATGGACCTGTCCACCGGCACCGACATCCACACCACCCGGGAGTGGATCATCCGCAACTCGCCGGTGCCCATCGGCACCGTGCCCATCTACCAGGCTCTGGAGAAGACCAACGGCGCGCCCGAGGAGCTCACTTGGGAGATCTACCGCGACACGGTGATCGAACAGGCCGAGCAGGGGGTGGACTACATGACCGTCCACGCCGGGGTGTTGTTGCGCTATGTGCCGCTCACCGCGGAGCGCACCACCGGGATTGTCAGCCGGGGCGGCTCGATTCTGGCCGCCTGGTGCCTGGCCCATCACCAGGAGAACTTCCTCTACACCCACTACGACGAGCTGTGCGAGATCTTCGCGGCCTACGACGTGGCCTTCTCGCTGGGCGACGGACTGCGGCCGGGATCGATCGCCGATGCCAACGACACCGCCCAGATGGCCGAGCTCCAAACCCTGGGCGAGCTCACCGGGCGGGCCTGGGAACACGACGTGCAGGTGATGATCGAGGGGCCGGGCCACGTGCCGCTCAACAAGATCAAGGAGAACGTGACCCTGGAGCAGGAGTGGTGCCAAGACGCCCCCTTCTACACTCTGGGTCCCCTCACCACCGACGTGGCCCCCGGCTACGACCACATCACCTCGGCCATCGGGGCGGCCAACATCGGCTGGTACGGCACCGCCATGCTCTGTTACGTCACCCCTAAGGAGCACCTGGGGCTGCCCAATCGGGCCGACGTGAAAGACGGGGTGATCGCCTACAAGATCGCGGCCCACGCCGCCGATGTGGCCAAAGGCCATCCGGGGGCTCAAGAGTGGGACAACGCCCTCTCCAAGGCCCGGTTCGAGTTCCGCTGGGCCGACCAGTTCAACCTGTCGCTCGACCCCGAGACGGCGCTCAAGTACCACGACGAGACCCTCCCGGCCGAGCCGGCCAAAACCGCCCACTTCTGCTCCATGTGCGGACCCAAGTTCTGCTCCATGAAGATCACCCAGGACGTGCGGGACTTTGCCGCCCGCCAGGGGGTGGACGAGTCGGTTGCCATCGAGCTGGGCATGAAGTCGAAGGCCGACGAGTTCCGGGACCAGGGCGCCGAGATCTACTCGGCCGGGTCGTGACCCTGCATGTCCCCCGGCTGCATGTCATCGTCGACTGCGCCTCTTTGGCCGATGCCGCCTTTCGAGGCGGAGCCCCTGCGGTGCAGGTGCGGATCAAAGAGGCCAGCGACATCGCAGTGTTGGCAGAGTGCCAGCGCATTCTGGCATCGGCTCAGGCCACAGACGCGATGGTGATCGTGAACGACCGGGCCGACATCGCGCTGGCCGCCGGAGCTCACGGAGTACACGGCGGCGCCGATGACCTGCCAGTGTCCGAGATGCGGCGCCTGCTCGGCCCCGACCGAATGGTGGGGAGCACCGCCCGTGATCCCGAGTCCGCACTCCGCCACCAACACGATGGGGCTTCCTACGTGGGGGTCGGGCCGGTGTACGCCACCGCCACCAAAGACGGTCTGCCCGATCCGCTGGGGCCGACTGGGGTGGAGAGGGTGGCCGCCGCGGTGGACATCCCGGTGATCGCCATCGCCGGAATAACCGCCGCCCAGGTGCCGGAATTGCTGGACGCTGGGGCCCACGGTGTGGCGGTGATCGGGGCAGTGGCCCACGCCGCTGACCCGGCCGCGGCCACCGCCGAGCTGCTGGAGGTCTTCGGTGGCTGACGTGCCCTCGTACCCGGATGTCATCATCGTGGGTGGCGGCATCATCGGATTGTCGGCCGCCTGGCGGCTCCGGCAAGACGGCGCCGAGGTGGTGGTGCTCGACCCCGCCCCGGGCACCGGAGCCAGCCACGCGGCGGCGGGAATGCTGGCCCCCATCCACGAGGCCTACTGGGGCGAGAGCCACATCTTGGAGCTGAACCTGGCTGCCAGTCAGGCGTGGCCGGCCTTCGCCGACTCTCTGGGGGCCGATGCCGTGGACTACCGCCGCGACGGGATGCTCATGGCCGCCTACGACGCCGACGACAAGGCACTGCTCGACAACCTGGGCGACCTGCACGAGCAGGAGGGCCTGCCGGTGGAGCGGCTTCGGAGCCGGGAATGCCGAGCCCGAGAGCCGCTGCTCGCCCCCGGCGTGCGGGGCGGGGTGTACTCTCCGCTCGACCATCAGGTGAACCCCCGCCGGGTGGTGGCCGAGCTGTTGAATCGAGTGCCCACCATTCCGGTCTCAGCCACCGAGGTGAGCCGGAACCAAGTGGTGGCCAGCGATGGCCACACGGTGACCGGCCAGCAGGTGGTGGTGGCCGCCGGAGCGTGGAGCGGCCGGTTGCTGGGGGTGCCCATCCGGCCCATCAAGGGGCAGATCCTCCGCCTGAGTGGCCCGGAGGGACTGCTGCAACTGCCGGTGCGGGGGGTGGTGCGGGGGTCGAGCGTGTACGCGGTGCCCCGCAGCGACGGTGAGATAGTGGTGGGCGCCACCCAAGAGGAGCAGGGCTTCGACACCCGGGTGACCGCGGGGGGCGTCTACGAGCTGCTCCGAGATGTGTTGACCCTGCTGCCGGGGCTCAGCGAGACCGACCTGGTGGAAACGTGGGCCGGCCTGCGCCCCGGAGCTCCCGACAATGCCCCCATCATCGGCACCGGCCGCGACGGCATCGTGTACGCCACCGGCCATTACCGCAACGGCATCCTCACCGCGCCCATCACCGCAATCGCAGTAGCTGCCCTAGTGCAGGGCCATGAGCCGCCAATGGACTTGTCTCGGTTCAGCCCGGACCGATTCAGGGACGATCCCACCGATGATGGCCTCAGACCTGAGCACCTCAGCGGGGTGACGGCGTGATCGTTGTAGTCAACGGCGAGGCATTGGACGTTCCAGCAGACTCCACGGTGGGAACCCTGGCCCCCAACCAACGGGGTGTGGCGGTGGCCGTCAACCGTGAGATAGTGCCCCGCAGCCGGTGGAGCGAAGCTCCGCTGGCCGATGGCGACCGGGTCGAGATCCTCGAAGCGGCCCAGGGAGGATGAGTGGGCGACTGGTGCGAACCCCCGGACGGTAGGCCGTAAATGGGCGACTCTTGGACCGTGGCCGAACGCAGCTTCACCAGCCGGCTGATCACCGGCACCGGGGGGGCGCCCAACTTGGCTGTGCTACAGCGGGCACTGGCCGCGTCGGAGTGCGAGCTGGTGACGGTGGCGCTGCGCCGGGTGTCACCCGACGCCACTGGCTCGGTGCTGGATGTGATCGAGCGACTGGGCCTAGAAGTGCTGCCCAACACCGCCGGCTGCCACACCTCGGCCGATGCCGTGCTCACCGCCAAACTGGCCCGGGAGGCGTTCGAAACCGACTGGGTGAAACTGGAGGTGATCGCCGACGACATCACTCTGTTGCCCGAGGGCATCGAGTTGGTGGAGGCGGCCGAGACTTTGGTGGACGACGGCTTTACCGTGATGGCCTACACCAACGACGACCCGGTGCTGGCCCGCCGCCTCGAAGACTTGGGGTGCGCCTCCGTTATGCCGCTGGGGGCGCCCATCGGGTCGGGACTGGGCATCCGCAATCCCCACAACATCGAGATGATCGTGGAGCATTCGGCGGTGCCGGTGGTGCTGGACGCCGGCATCGGCACCGCCTCCGACGCTGCGCTGGCCATGGAGCTGGGTTGCGATGCGGTCATGGTGGCGTCGGCCATCACCCGGGCCCGCGACCCCGAGCAGATGGCCACCGCCATACGGCTGGCCACCGAGGCCGGGCGGCGGGCCCGCCTGGCCGGCAGAATCCCCAAGCGTTTCGGTGCCGAGGCCTCGACCTCCCCCCAGGGTCGTGCCCAGTTCTGACCACCGCCGGCCGTACAGCCCCAAGCGGGCACTGTCGTCAGAGCTGCTCGTGCTCACCGACGTGGTGGTGAAGGCCCCTGCGGTGATCTTTCGGGCCAAAGACCGCCCACCGCAGATCAGGCGTGAGCTGGCCCGGTTGATGAGTGAGCAAACCGACTGCCTGATCCTGGCGTCGATGATTGATCCAGTGGCCGACGGGGTGCATTTGGCCGGGTTCGACCGCTATCCCAAGGTGTACCATGGCATCGTGGGACGGTCGTGCCACGGACTCGACGAGGTGCGCCAGGCCGAGCTTGAGGGGGTGGACTACGTGACCATCTCCCCGGTGTTCGAAACCGAGTCGAAACCCGGCTACGGGCCACCGTTGGGGCTGGGAGGGCTGGGACGGATCGTTCGGCAGGCCCATGTCCCGGTGTACGCATTGGGGGGGATCGGCCTGGGCCGGGTGGCCGCCTGCCGAGACGCCGGGGCGGCTGGCGTGGCGGTGCAGGGAGCAGTGGCCCGCAGCCCCGACCCTCAAGAGACCATCGCTGCTCTCTTGGACGAATGGCACTCGGGATGAATCCTCCTGTAGCGCTCAGCATTGCTGGGTCGGACTCCTCGGGCGGCGCGGGGATTGCCGCTGATCTGGCCACATTCGCCGCCCTGGGAGTACACGGAACCGCGGTGATCACCGCAGTAACCGCCCAAAACACGGTGGGCGTGCAGGGGATACACCCCATTCCGGCCGACTTCGTGGCCCAGCAACTCGACTCGGTGCTAGACGACCTGCCGGTGGCCGCGGTGAAAACCGGGATGCTGGCCAATCGGGAGGTGATCGACGTGATCGGCGATTACGCGGCAGCCGGGCGGCTGCCCAACCTAGTGGTTGATCCGGTGATGGTGTCGTCGACCGGAGACCGACTGCTCGATGAAGAGGCCGAGGCCGCATATTTGGAGCTTTTGGGGCATGCGGCTGTCGCAACTCCCAATGCCCGTGAGGCAAGGGTGCTCGGTGAGGCGGGCAGGTGTGACGAGCCAGCTGATCTTGCGGCACTGTGCCTAGGCGTGCTGGTGATTACTGGCGAACACACCGCCACCGATTGGATTTACCACGAAGATAGGTGGTTTGAGCTGGCCGCCGATGTGATCGATTCCTACAACGACCACGGCACTGGCTGCACTTTTTCTGCTGTGGTGGCCGTTGGATTGGCGGTGGGAATTGACCCAATGGAAGCCATCACTGCTGCCAAGGCTTTTGTTCGCGATCGCCTCACTCGTTCGGCAGAATGGGACTTGGGCGCGGGCCGGGGGCCGGTGGCGCACCTTATGGGGCCAGAGTTATGAGCGTTAGCCCGTCGGAGATGGGGAGCATCACTTGGGTAGTCCGGGGGTCGGCGACCACGGAAGCGTTGAACTCTCGAATGTTGGCGGTATCGGGGTTCTCTTCGAGGTCGGCATCGGGGTCGGCTACCCGGCCGCCCCACAGCACGTTGTCCACCAGGATGATTCCCATGGGGCTGAGGCGGCGCAGGATCTCCTCGTAGTAAATCTGGTAGGAGCGTTTGTCGGCGTCGATGAAGGCCAAGTCGATGGGCGGATCGTCGGGCAGGGTGGCCAAGGTCTCGGCCGCAGGGGCGATTACCACCTCGATGCGGTCGGCCACCCCGGCCCGCTCCCAAAACGGTCGGCCGATGCTCACCCACTCGTCGCTCACGTCGCAGCACAGCAACCGCCCACCGGGGGACAGTCCCCGGGCGATGGACAGGGCCGAGTAACCGGTGAAGGTGCCCACCTCCACCGCGAACCGCACGTCGAGCAGGCGAGCGAGCATGGTCATGAACGCACCCTGCTCAGGGGCGACCTGCATTCCAGAAATACGGCCCAGCTCGGCAGTGACGTCGATCAGCTCCTGAGCGATGGGGTCAATGCCCGCGCCATGGGCCACCAGGTACTCGTGCACATTGGCGCTGAGGCCGATGCCCTTGGGGGTCATGCTCTCCCCAGCACTGAATCCACCGCAATGATGATGGCCCGCCGGTCGGCGCCCCGGTCTTTGGCGGGACTGTAGCGCTCGCCGTAGCGGGCCACCGCCTCGGCGCACTGCTCGGGATCGGCGGTGACGGTGGCGTGTCCCTCCAAGGTGACCCACCGGCCGCCGTCCACCTGGCACAGTGCGGCTCGACCGCCCCCGGCCGCATCCAGCAGGCGCACCTTCTTGGCCCCGGCCCAGGTGATGATGCGGGCGGTGGCGGTGTCGGGATCCCAGGTGAACCCCACCGGGGTCACATGGGGGGTGCCGTCGGGGCGCAGAATGGTGAGCGACGCCAGATGGCGATCCCGGAGGAATTCGTTCATCTCGTCGGTGAGGCTGTGGGGATCGTGGGCCATCGGCTCATGCCTCCTTGGTGAGCAGGGGCTCGGGCAACGGGCGGGCGTACACAACCACGAGGCGCTGCGTGGCCCGGGTCATGGCCACATACAGAGCTCGCATCCCCTTGGGGAGCTTTTCGCAGATGTCGGCCGGCTCCACCACGATGGCGGTGTCCACCTCAAGCCCCTTCACCAACTCCACCGGCACGATGGTCACCCGGGACTCCAGGCCTCGCTCATACACCAAACCGTGATCGACGTCGGCAACGGTGAGTGCCTCAGAGATGGCATCGGCCAGTGCGTTGTGGCAGATCACCGCCAGGTTCCCGTTGGCCAACGCGCTGAGCTCGGCCTTTACCTCCCTGACGACGGCGGCGGTCAGGCTGCTGGGGCCGGGTTCGCTGTCTTGGACACTGCCTTCTTGGACACTGCCTTGTCCGTTGCCCTGGCCGTTGCCGGAGGCTGGGGCTTGATGGGCGACCACGGGCACGAATCGGGGAGGGAGTCCCTCAATGCGGATCGATTGAGGCGGAACCAGGCCGGGCATGGCGGCGTCGAGCACCTTGGCGGCCACTTCCATGATGGGCTCGGGTAGGCGATACCCAATGGTCAACTCAGAAAATCGGGAGTCGACGTGGTCGGGGAGGTGCTCGATCACGCTGTCCCAGGAGTCGTGCCCCCATGCCGAGGTGGCCTGGGCGATGTCGCCCACCACGGTCATCGACCCGTTTAGCGAGCGGCGGCTGATCATCCGGAGCTGCATGGGCGACAGATCTTGGGCCTCATCCACCACGATGTGGCCGTAGGTGCGAATCGAGTCCGACTGCTTGTGGCCGGGCCGGGGGCCCAACAGGGCTAGGGCCTCATCCAGCAGGGGGGCGTCGTCGGCCGTCCACACCACTTCGGAGGCATGGGTTTGTCGGGAGCGGTAGAGCAGGTCGGTTTCCTCTGGAGTCAACACCGACGCCGTCGCTGAGCGGAGCAGCGCGGGAGAACCGAACAGGTCGTGCAGCAGGTGGGATGGGGTGAGCACAGGCCACATCCACTCCAGGGCCTCCCGCAGTTCGATGCTGCCGTGGAGTTGTTCGCGCACCGCCTCCATGTCGGGAGCGGGGGAATCGGTGCGGGCGCCACTGTCGGCCAGGTGCTGGTACACCTGTTCTTCCACAAAGCGGCGGGCCCGGTTGTGGGTGCGGAACCGCTTGCGGGCTTGGCGCACGATCTCGGCGCTCTGGTCCACGGTGAGCCGGAGCCGACGCAGGCCAAACCCCACCGTCACGTCGGCGCGCAGAGGGCGCTGGCGATCCCGGCGAGCCCGGCGCAGCACCGTGATCATGCGCAGATCGCCCTTGATTCGGGAGATACGAGGGTTGTCTAGCCCTTTGACCCGGGTGCCGGGCAGCAGGTCGGCCAGCATCGATACCTCCACGCCGGCCTCGCCCAGCGATGGAAGCACCTGCTCGATATAGGTCAAAAACAGGCGGTTGGGGCCGAGCACCAGCATTCCCTGGCCTTCGAGGGGAAAGCGGTGGGTATAGAGCAGATAGGCGGCCCGGTGGAGAGCGGCCACCGTCTTGCCGGTGCCAGGACCGCCTTGCACCACGAGGAGTCCGGACAGCGGGGAGCGGATAATGGCGTCCTGCTCGATCTGGATGGTGGCGGCCGCGTCGGCGAGGCGGCCGGTGCGGCCGGCTTCCAAACCGGCTCGAAGGGCGGCCTCCCCCACCAACGGCATCCGGCCCCGGCCGTTGGTTTCGCCGAAGTGCTCGTCTTCCACCCCCAGCAGCTCCTGGCCCCTCGTCACGAAGTGGCGGCGTCGGGACAGGCCCATGGGCTCGCTCCCGGTGGCCCGGTAGAAGGCCTCGGCCGCCGGGGCCCGCCAGTCGATGGTCACCGGCTCCTGGTCGTCATCCCACACCGCCACCCGGCCCACGTAGAGCTGGTCGCCGCCCTGCTCGTCGCTCCAGTCGAGGCGACCGAACACCAGCGAGGCGTCACCGATGTCCAGAACGCTGAGGCGGGTGCTTATCGAATCCCAAATTATCTCCCGCTCATAGCGGGCCTGATGGGTGCCGCCCGCGCCCACCTCAACCATTCCCTTAAGCGACAGCGCCCGCTCCCGGGCCGTCTCAAGGGCTTGGTGGGCCCGATCGATATATGTCTGTTCCGCGGCGTGATCCGGATGAATCGGAGACTCCTCAGACTGAGTTCAAAATCAGTGAACGTTCAAGTCTAGTACAAAACAGCTAGGCCGCGACCCGCCACCGCACCCGGCGCGGGGCAGGGGCGGGTTTCAGGCGGCTTGGGCGCCGCCGTCGGCGGGGGGCGGCGGAGACTGCCGCAGGTACCCCTCAATGTGGGACAGGCGCTCCCGAACCTCTCCGAGGCTGCTTGTCAGCTCCGAGTGGTTCTTCTCGATCAGCTCGCGGTTCTCCCGGATGAGCTCGCGGTTCTCCCGGTTCGACTGCTCGATCAACTCGCGGTTCTCCCGGTTCGACTTGTCGATGAGATCGCGGGTCTTGGTGCTGTCGACATGCTGATAGCGCATCATCGCCAAGGCGAACGCCAGCAGCGGGCCGACTACCGCGGCCAGCACCGGCGCCAAATCGCTCAGCGGCACGACTTCCATAGCGACACCCTACCCCGCCACATCCTCCAAAACAACTATAATATCTTCAAGTATATTTCCATGCATTAGAATCTCGACAGGGGCGGGGTTCTGTGTGGCTGCGGGGGGGTTAGCGGGCGGGGAGGAGGGTGGGGATGCCGAAGTCGCGGTCGCAGTCGGGGTTGGCGACTCTGGCTCCGCCTTGTTTGGACTTGCCGATGCGGAACCCGGTGGTCTCGGTGAAAAGCCGGTTTGGTAGCCGTCGGTGGCCTTGAGGGCTGGACCTCGATGCGGTCCAGCCGCTCCCCGTGCTCCTTGAAGCCCCTGTGCATCTCCTTGCGAAGACCGCCGAGCAGTCCATGGATTCCGTTGATCTGACTGGTGATCCGGTAGTCGAGCCGGTCGAGCTTGGCGCTCACTATGCACATGGCGTACACGAGCACCGAGATGAAGCCGGTGCCCAAAACGCTGATGATGGTTGCCGTGATCGCTGGCATGATCTTGTTCCTCCGCCCGTTCAGGCGAGAATGGGAAGGGGAAGATTCCCCCCACCCTTCCCGGCAGCAGCAGGGCGCGGGCCGCTGAGGCGGGTGCTACAGGAACGCCGCTTCTCAGGATGGCTCGAAGATGAGCTCGGGCACCACGACCTCCCAGGTGTCGCGCTGAAGCTGCTCTTGGTACTGCGGCTCTGAGTGCTTGCGGCTCCAAGATGCAACCGCCAGAACGGTGGCTCCAACAGGGGTCATTCGGTTTGGAGGTTCAAACGATTGTGCCAGCACGCCCACTACTACCCCTGTATGGTCAAGCAATTCCCATCGTCCGGCCCGCTCTTGAATTTGGAGTGGATCGCCCGGCGACAGCGTGGCAATGGCGCGATGTACTGGATCGTGGTGCGGTTTTCGGCCCGCGAAGCTCAGATAGACGTTCTTCAGATTGAGCTGCCAATACTGCCGGGACAACTCTGTTGCCGGCACAGGCAGCCCGACAGGTTCTCGCCAAACAACTGCTGCACTGTCCCGTAGCGCTTCCTTCATCGGATTCAGTTCGCCAAGATCCCCGAGGGCAAGGGTTTGGCGGGCCCGGGTCATGGCCACGTAGTACAGGCGGCGCTCGGCGTCAGGATCTTGAACTTGTCCGACGCGGTCCCAACCGCCGTCGAGAACGACAACGTGATCGAACTCCAGGCCTTTGGCGCGGTGGGCGGTCGCGAGCAGCAGCCCTCGTTGGCGCTTGCGCGCTTCACGCCCCCATTCGGCCAGCCATTCGATGAACGAGTCCACCGGGACCTCAGCCAGACCCGCTTCAACCTCGTGGTCCTCAAAGGCCTCCTTGAGGAGCTCAGTCCATGGGGTGTGCTCTTGCCCGCTCAGCCAGGCACGCAGGTCGGTGATTCCAACGAGGGCGGGATCGCGCCGTCGGAGCCAGCCCAACAGAGCCTGTGTCTCTCGGAGATGCCAGACGCTCGGTATTTCCTCGTTGGCCATGTCTACTGGGATGCCCTCGATTTCGCAAAAGCTCCGAAGCGGATGCAGGTAGTTCCATTCCCGGGCAATGACGGCGCAGCGCGACCAGTCCCACCCCGTATCGAGGCTGGCCAGCCGTTGAAGCTCGACCATGGCCGCCTGGGCTTGGGAGATGGCGTCGCGCCCCGCGGGGAGCACTTGCACCTTGCCGTGGGTTACCGGGTCGAGTGCCGCCCATCGACCGCCTGCTGGATCCCTCGACCGTCCTTTGTCGATTTGGATCGCATGGTCTGCCTTCATCCGGTTCTGGGCTGGTTTGATGACCGCGTTAGCAGCATCGATGATGTGGCGGGTTGATCGGTAGTTGTCCACCAGGAAAGCGGGTCGGGCCTGGTAGTCCTCCTCGAATCTGCGAATGAACTGTACCGACGATCCCTTGAAGGCGTAGATGTTCTGATCGTCGTCGCCCACCGCGAACAAGGTCAGCTTGGCATCGGCGTCTGCTTGAGTCCGGCCAGCCAGGGCCGAGATGAGGTTGTACTCGTCGCGGCCGACATCTTGGTATTCGTCCACCAGAATCCAGCGGAACCCCGCCAGCAGCCGGGCCCGCGTCTCTTCGGCCTCTTCAGACGGCAGCCCTTCGCCATGCAGCAGGGCGGTGGCCTCCCTGAGAATATCCTGGAACTGCTCACCAACGGGGCGGTCGACTCGCTCTGCGAAACTGGCGCCAACAAGCCTCATGGCCAGGGCATGGCAGGTGAGCACCAGTACCCCTCGCGAGTCGTCTCCAACCAACTCAGCAAGTCGGCGACGTATCTCAACTGCGGCATGCCGGTTGTAGGCCAGGGCAAGAATGCCCCGAGGATCCTCGCGCCTCACTCGAATCAAATAGGCGATTCGATGCACCAAGACCCGGGTCTTGCCCGAACCAGGCCCGGCCAGCACCAGCACATTGGTGGTTTCACGGTCGTCGGCCACTAGATCTCGCTGCGAGCGATTCCTCAGGCTCTCGACGATGTTGTGCCACGACTCTGGCAACGTCTGCCGGGAGAGGTCCTGGTCGCGGTCGGGAAGCCAGCGACGCAGGAACTCGGCTTCTCCCAAAACGAAGTAGTCGACAGACAGGCGAAGAGCATCGGCCATGGTGCCCAGCCCGCGTTGGGCGTACTCGGCCATGACATGGATCTGGCGCACGGACTCCTCATAGTGGACCTGCAACGACTGGAAGTCGGACTGCAAAAAGCCGCGTCGTTCGGGTGAGAGGCGAATGGTCATGGCTGGGCGGAACACGGTGAGGCCCCGGTTCAACCTGATGACCTCCTGCTCGTGCAGCCACAACAGCGAACGGTCCACGAGCTTGCGGAAATCCTTGACCTCCGCTTGCAGCGCGAGATCGCTCTCCACGGCGTGCGCCAGCTTTCCCAGTGTGGTCTCGGCCAACAGGTCGGTGCCGCGCCGAACCGAGGGCAGACGCGAGAGCAAATGATCGAGCAGGCGAGCGGCGCCAGCCCGCCGTCGTTTCGCGATGTTCCCCAGCGAACCCCATTCCCGCTTCAGCGTCACCCAAACGCTCTCGGAATCGGGATGGCTCACCACGATGCTGCCGGCGGCAGACTCCTCATCACGTCCGTCTTCTGCGATCCCTTGCAGGATTCGCACTATGTGCTCTGGCCTGACCTGTTCGTGGCCTGCGTCTTTGATCCTCTGTGTAACTGCGCGGAGATTGAGCGGGGCAGGATCTCCGACTCCCATGTCGGGGGCCAACTCCTGCATGAGCTCCAGCAACTTCTCCTCCACCCCAGCCGCCTCGGTGAGCCGCTGCCGCGAACTCCGGGCAACACCGGCATGGACAAAGGCAGTCAACACCGTGTCGTTGCTGGCGATTCCGCACTTCTCGAGGTCGTAGAGCGCACCCCGCACCTGTCCGGGGCTGAGACCGACGGCGTCCATCAGCATGTCGGTGGAGATGCCTTCGTCGGGGTTGGCTTCGAGCAGCTTCTGCACGATGGCAAGGAGCCTCTCCCGCGCTGGATCGCCCAGCCGTCGGGCCTCAAGCTTCCTCTTCGCTTCCTCGACCGAACTCACGCGCAGCGAAGAGGGGAAGATCTGCACCCGATTCTCTTCACGGGTAAGCAGATCCGACTCCTCCAGCCAGGTGATCGCAGTTCGCGCCCGGGTGTCGTCAGTAGCCGAATCCCGTCTGAAGTCGTATTCCTGGTCGTTGATGAGGATCTCACCGGTGCTGGCCACCACTTCGTCGCTGCCGTTTCGCTTACTCAACCGACGAAGTGCCCGAAGAACTCCGTGTATCTCCCGCCGGGTGAGCCGGGAACGAGCCGACATGCCGAATTGCCGTTCTACGTCATCTCTCGTATAGAGCAGCACGCAGTGGGCTTGTTGCTGGTCTCTTCCGGCACGGCCCGCTTCTTGCAGATAGTTCTCCAACGAAGAGGGAACGTCGGCGTGAACCACCAGCCGCACATCGGGTTTGTCTATGCCCATGCCAAACGCGTTCGTGGCGACGATCACCCGCAGCTCGCCCTCGATGAAGGAACGTTGGATGGTCTTTTTCTCTTCAGGCTGCAATCCAGCATGGAATCGATCGGCGGAGACCCCGCGCGCCGTCAAGTAGTTGGCCAGCTCTTCGGTATGTCGACGCGTCGCGCAATACACGATCGCACCGCCTTCGCGACCGGGCGGCAAGTGGTTTTCCAACATCTCGTAGACTTCGTTGGACTTCATCGAACTGGTGGTCTCCACCACCACGAACTCGAGATTGGTGCGCTTGCTGCCGCCATCGAACTCCCGCATCTCGATATCAAGCCGTTCGCTGAAGTGATCGATGATGTCCCTTTTGACCTCGGGCTTGGCCGTGGCAGTCAGACACAGCAACGGCGGTACGGGGCCACCTTCTGCCTCTGCCCGCTCCCGTATGTACCGGGCCACGTAGCGGTAGTCGGGACGGAAGTCATGACCCCACTTCGACAGGCAGTGGGCTTCGTCTATCACCCAGCTGCCGATTTCGCGCTGGTCGAGCGCCCGTCGAAATGAGACGCTACGAAGCTGCTCGGGAGATGTCAGCACGATAGCGGCATCGCCGAGCCTCAGCTTTTCCAATGCATTGGTGCGCTCGGGCATCGACAACATGCCGTTGACGGTGACACAGGAAGCGATGCCTCGGGCCTCGAGTCCTGCGACCTGATCCACCATCAGGGCCACCAAGGGCGAGATGACCACGGTTACTGCCCCGGTCTTCTCGTATCGCGAAAGGGCTGGTATCTGGTAGCACAACGACTTGCCTGTACCCGTGGGCAGAATCCCGAGGACGTGCTGGCCCTCCATCGCCGCTTCGACGATGGACTGCTGCAAGGAATGCCCTTGCCGTTCCGGATCTTGCGGTTTGGGTCTGAAGGCGTCGAAGCCGAAGAGTCGTTTGAGTTCCTTGGTGGCATTGTGGCGCTCCCGGCACCAGGGGCATCCCCGGTCGTCACATCGGCGGTCGCGCAGGCGTCTGACCAACGCGCCGGCTTCGGGAAATTGGTGCCGCACCCAAGGCGGCATGACCGAGTTGCCCCCTGCTACCGACAGCCACGCCAGGGCGTAAGCGAGGGGCCAGCCATGCTTATCGGCGGAGGCGATGGCCTGCCGGGCATGGGTGCGGCAGGAGACATCGTGTAGTCGAGCTTGGATCGCCTCGCTCGCTTCGGCATCCGACGGCCTCGGGGAGCGACGCAGACACTCAAAAAACAGGTCAAAGCCGGAGTTGGGGTGCCCACCAGTGAGCCAATGCCAGGCTGCCAACAAGTCTGACGGCACCTCCAGAAGACTCGCCTGCTGTTTGGTGAACACTTCTAAGGCCAGTTCGGCGTCCTGCTTTGGGTCGTTCTTACGCTCAGAGTTGAGTTGCCCGTCTTGATAGTGCTTGACAAGACGGTGGTACGGATTGCGAGGAGAGGCGAGTGGATTGAGCCACAGCGTGTCTATTGCCGGCAGTCGCAGCAGGCGCAGATCGGGCTTGGCCGCTTGCAGATGGCGCCGGTCGAAGTCGATGAGATTGTGGCCGAGCACGAAATTGGCGCCCCTGGCGAGATGGTCTAGCTCGGCTAGCGCCTGTTCAAACCGGCGACCTCCTGAGGGGAATACAACCGACTTCTCGGTATCAGGGCGTACTCCGGCAAAGGCGTGAATGCGCTCGGTTTCCTTCGATACCTCAAGGTCGATGGCAAGGCAGCGAGACAGTCTCATGTGTAGACGCTCGGCTTCGATCTCGCTGCTCAGGCCATCGGAGGTGCTCGATCCAGAGCGGGTGGCGACGTCGTGCATAGCTGTGGATCGTTGACCACCCGAAAGAGTGCGACGGTGCGTCCCAACCTGATCAGCGGGCACTGCATCCGGCACGGGGAGGATGCTAGACGTTGACAGTTGCATGTCGGCTTTCCCCTGCCAACACTCGACTGAAAAACGTCGAGATTCATATGTTGTGACTGTAAATAGATCATTTTTCATCGTTGACGAGATATGTCATGTAGATACTGTCACTGGTGTCGGTAGACTGGTGGGCATGGAATCTGGGACGTTGACCAGGGAAAACACCGGCGCTGGCGTGCATGTTGATGCGGTGGACATCACTGGTCTGGACGATATTTCTTTGGATTTGCGGTTGCGTCAGATAGGGCGGGCTCGCAACCAACTGGATGGGTTCTTGGCGGAGGCGGTGGCAGAGAAGAAGCGGCGCACCAGCCCGTATGACACGGCCAACACACTGAAATCTGAGCTCCGCCAATCGGGCCAGCAGGCCCAGCGCACCATGCGCGACGCTGAACAGTTGGAATCGCTGGCGGCCACTCGGGGAGCGCTCTCTGACAGTCGCATCACCTCCGAGCACGCCCGCATCCTGGGAACTGCGGCCCAAGCAGGGCCCCTGGACGAAGACAAGATGCTGGCCGCTGCCGAGCACCAGACCCCCGAGCAATTGCGGCGCACGGTGCGCGAGCACCAAGACGAGCTGTCTGGCGATACAGACGGTGCCAAGCGGCTTGAGCGCCAACGAAGAAAACGCACCGCCAGCTTCACTGAGCAAGACGATGGCATGTGGCGACTGTTCGCCCTGTTCGACCCGGTGACTGCCCAGGGCATCCGGGCCGCGCTGAACCACAAGACCGACATGGCCTGGCACGCCACCACCGGCCGCGAGCGGCTCGAAGCCCGCCACCGCCGGGCCGATGCCATCGCTGGGCTGCTGACTCGCACCACAGACGGCGAGTCCGAGCAGCCCCAGCCGACCAGTTTGTTGATCCTGGCCGATTACGACGCCATCGACCGCCAACTCGGCAATCCTCGGTTGGCTGATGGCAGCCCGTTGCCTCAAGATGAGTTCCGCAAGCTGGCCTGCGACGCCGAAATCCTCACCGGGATCTTCGATGCCGACCTGCAATGCCTCTCACTGGGCCGCCAACGCCACCCCAGTCCCCAACTCCGGGCCGCCATTACCGCTCGAGACCAAGGCTGCATCGGCTGTCGAGCTGAACCCGAGTGGTGCGTCTCCCACCACATCATCCACTGGGAAGACGACGGCCCCACCCAATCCGACAACCTCGTGCAGCTCTGCCACGACTGTCACCACAAGGTCCATCACCGAAACTGGGACGTCGAACACCATCCCGACACCGGCCGCCCCTACCTACGGCCCCCCTGGCAACAACCCCCCGAACCACCGCCCAGACGCTGACAAGCCGTGCTCAGTCAATCGTAGCTACGCAGGTTTCATTGGGAGGCTGGCCACACACCCCGAGGCTGGCAACATCGACGCTCGGATATCGACGCTCCTAGGAAGTCTCAGCCTCGCCGATTTCTTTGAGGGCGTCGCCGATGGCGGCCCGCAGGCGACGGGCTAGCGGTGGGGGCAGATGGGCTACCAGGCCATAGCCGGCCTGGCCCACTTCCTCAACGGTGAGCACCACCCGCGGGGCGGCATCTTCGTAGTCGTCGGCAATGGCCACCGCCCATGACACAGGGGAGAACTCGTCGTCGTCACTGGGGGGCAGGTCAGCCGGATCGAAGGGGTAGTCGTCAATAGACCGGCGCACCCCGGCGATGGTAGCGGGGTGCCGGTACCGGAGCGCCGGTATTGGGCGATAGCACCGCGAGCCTTGGTGATCGGTACCCTATGAGCGCGGCCACCCGTGCCGCCACCTGCCCGCAAACACCTCGGCCGAAGCCGGGTCTGCGCGCGCTGAGCGGAGCATCTGCTCGGTGGCTGCCTCTTGACCACCCAAACCGCCCAGTCCATTGGCCGAACTCATTTGCCGAACCCGGATTATTGAACGATAAAAACCCAACACTGGTAGGATGAAGGCATATCACCAGTCGCTGGGGTCCTGTCCCCGCTGGCGGCTGACGAGACCTCCGCTGAAGAGTATCTCGTCGGATTCCGCTGGCCTGCTGGAGTCCTATGCCCTAAGTGCGGTGCAGCCGATCCCAGTGTCAGGTCCCAGGACCCTCCGTTGAGGTGGCGGTGCCGATCCTGTCGGAGGGACTTCACCGCGACAACCGACACCGCCATGCACAGATCGAAAATAGGGCTCACCAAATGGCTGGCCGCGATCTGGTCCTGGGACATTCGCCCACCAGTTCTAGCGCGCGACCTCAGCATCTCCGCTCCGACATCGCGCCGCATCGCGGCTGCCTTGGAGATGGCAGAGCAGCCGCCGGGAGAAGGCCGCCTAGCGGTCCTGCTCACCCAGCACCACGATCTGACCGAGGCGATGCGTGCCCGCCTGCCGGCCACCCTCCAACCCGAGGACAACCCCATCGCCGATCTGACCAGCGGGCAGCGGACCGTTATGGCTGTGCTGCGAAATAGACCCAGAGGAGCGGAGGCAGAGCAGATCGCCAGCGCTTCCGGGCTCACCGTTGAGCACACAGCAAGTTGCCTGGAAGCCCTATCGAGGCGGGGGTACGCCTGCTGCGAGGAAGCGAGCGTTGCCTGGGGATACGGCTCGCTGACAGTTCCCCTGTGGTCCCTCGATCTCAATGATGAGTGCATCCTCGCCCTGGCATTTTTGCCAAGGAGGCCTGACCCTGTAGACCGCTCCCTTCCCGAGCAAGTCCCGCCGGAGTTCTGGTGGCTGTTCTGGTCAGGTTCCCATGCAGGCGACCTCAGGCTCCCTGAGGACGCATTCCAAGTGGCTTGCACGCTTTTGGACGGACCTGATCGCGTCGCCCGCGAGTGGGCACTTCGATGCCTGCCAGTGGAGTCCCTTCGGCGATGTCGCGGGATGCGCGGATACGACATTGACCCGCTCGCCTCTGCAATCGACGCGGCGATCTTGGAGAGATCCATTGCCTGAGATTGACGGATGGGCCGACTACATCCCGGAACCGGCAAGGGAGGTGTGGCCCATCCTGGGACGAGAGCTTAAAAAAATCGACGGATTCCTGGTGGGGGGAACAGCGCTCGCCATTCATTTGAGACATAGAACATCCTTCGACCTGGATTACCTAGCAGCCGAGTCGTTCTCGGGGGACCACCTCGCCAGGTCGCTCACGAGGAAAACTGGCGATGTCGAAGTCATCGACTCCGGTTCTGGGATCCTCCCTCGAAGACGGCTTCCTTTTCCATATGCGCCGCTATGGGACCACGTCGGCGTCGAAGGACTTGGAGAGAATCATCAATCTCCTCGACAGCCCAGGAGAACTAGACCCTGATCGGGTGTTCGACTACCAGTCCTCTGACACGCTCGCCTATCTGAAGGCCAGAACGCCCGCTCTGCGAAGGCATCTGTACCAGATGAGAGTTCAATTTCCCCGTGCTCGTCGACCTAAGCCTTTCGATCCGCCGACGAAGTTCGGCCCCGCTTAGACCTGGCTGCAATGGCGCTGCCAGCCGTGCCGGTCGGTACGGTTTTGAGCATGGCTGCCGGTTCCTCCATCGCCAATGACGCCCTTTTGCGGGCGTGTCGCGGGCTGTCGGTGGAGCGGGTGCCGGTGTGGTTCATGCGCCAGGCGGGGCGGTCGTTGCCTGAGTACCGGGCTATCCGGGGGGAAGGCTCGATGCTGGACACCATCGCTCGTCCCGAGGTGGCTACCGAGATCACCCTTCAGCCGGTGCGCCGTTATGGGGTGGACGCGGCCATCTTGTACTCCGACATCGTGGTGCCCACCCACGCCATCGGGTTCGGAGTGGACATCGTGCCCGGGGTGGGGCCGGTGGTGGAGCACCCGTTTCGGGAGGCCCGCGACCTGGATCGGCTGCGCCCGCTCGATCCCGACGCCGACACCCCCTATGTGCTGGAAACAGTCCGCAACCTGGTGTCGGAGCTGGATGTGCCGTTGATCGCCTTCGCCGGAGCGCCGTTCACCATGGCCTCCTATTTGGTGGAGGGAGGGCCGTCTCGCACCCACGCCCTCACCAAGCGGTTCATGCATAGCGAACCCGACCTGTGGGCCGCGCTGATGGACCGATTGGCTGATCTGGCTATCGCGTCCATTGGCTCGCAGCTCGATGCCGGGGCTTCCGCCTTTCAGCTTTTTGATTCGTGGGCCGGGGCGCTGGCCCCCGATGAATACCGGCAGTTCGTGCTGCCGGCCAGCCAGCGAGTGTTCGCTGAGTTGGGCAGCCGGGGCGATGGGGCACCGGGCATCCACTTCGGGGTGGGCACCGGCGAGCTGCTGGAGCTGTTGGCCAAAGCTGGGGCCGATGTAGTGGGGGTGGACTGGCGAGTGCATCTGGACGACGCTCGAGAGCGGCTCGGCCCCGATGTGGCCGTGCAGGGCAACTTGGATCCCGCCGCGGTGCTGGCCCCGTGGCCGGTGGTGGCCGACCGGGCCACCGACGTGCTGGATCGCAACGCCGGCCAGCCGGGTCACGTGTTCAACCTGGGCCACGGCGTGCTGCCCGAAACCGATCCCGAGACGCTGGAACGGGTGGTGGAGTTGGTACACGGGTACAAGGCCGCGCCGTGAACATCGCGGGAGGAGAAGCGGTACGCAAGGATGTGGCCGCGCCGTGAGGGTGTCTCTGTGAGAGTGGCCGTTGTGGGGGCGGGGATAACCGGACTGGCCGCCGGCTACGAGGCTGCTCAAGCTGGTGCCGAAGTGGTCGTGCATGAGGCTGCCGGGCGGGCTGGCGGGCGGATTCTCACCTCTGAGCTGGCTGGGCAGCCGGTGGATGAAGGAGCAGATGCGTTCTTGGCCCGGGTGCCGTGGGCGGTGGATCTCTGCCAGGAGTTGGGCTTGGCTGCCGATCTGGTGTCGCCGGCCCAGCGGGCGGCGTTCGTGTATTCCCGAGGAGCGCTGCGGGCAGTGCCCCAGCCCAACGTGCTGGGGGTGCCATTGGACTTCGACACTTTGGCCGCCTCCGGGATCGTGTCGGCCGATGGGGTGGACCGCGCCCGCCAAGAGCCCGATTTGGCTGGGTCGCCGTTGGCAGAAGATGAGTCGGTTGGCGGGCTGGTGCGGCGCCGGTTGGGCGACGAGGTGGCCGACCGGTTGGTAGATCCGCTGATCGGGGGCATCAACGCCTCTTCAATCGACGACTTGAGCGTGCGGGCGGCCGTGCCCCAGTTGGCCGAAGCCGCGGCTCGGGGTCCCAGCTTGGTGCGGGAGCTGCGTCGTCTGGCCGCGTCATCAACCGCCGACCCGGACGCGCCGGTGTTCTACTCCCTGCCCGACGGTGTGGGGCGATTGACCGATGAATTGGCCAGCCGATTAGAGCAACGGCTGCGGCTCTCGTCCCCGGTGGTCGACCTGAGCGAGTTGGACGCCGACCAAGTGATCGTGACCCTCCCGGCAGGAGCGGCTAGCGCGTTGGTAGCCCCGGTATCGGCAACCGCGGCCGACCTATTGCACAGCATCGACTACGCGTCGGTGGTGCTGGTGTCGCTGGCGTTTGACACCACCGATGTCGATCACC
The DNA here is from genome assembly GCA_022822905.1 of Acidimicrobiia bacterium. Classification (GTDB taxonomy): domain Bacteria; phylum Actinomycetota; class Acidimicrobiia; order Acidimicrobiales; family Bin134; genus Poriferisocius. Next base: position 22,098 of record JAJDYE010000006.1, read on the forward strand.
CCATGGCGGGCTCGGGCTATCTGGTGCCCGCGGTTGAGGGCCGGACCATCACCGCCTGCTCGTGGGCATCGAGCAAGTGGTCTCACGTCGGGACGGCTGACACGGTTGTACTGCGGGTGTCGGCTGGGCGGTATGGCGACGACCGGGCACTGGCCCTCGGCGACGACGCCCTGCTGGAGGCAGTGGTGGACGACCTGTCCCTCACCATGGGTCTGGATGCCGAGCCCCACGCGGTGAGAATCAGCCGTTGGGAGCGGTCTCTGCCCCAGTTCCGGCCCGGCCACCTGGAAGTCGTGGCCGACATCGAGCGGGCACTGAGCCGAGACGCCCCCTGGTTGCGGGTGACCGGGGCTTGGGCTCGGGGCTTGGGGATTCCGGCTTGCATAAACCAAGGGCGACAGGCAGCTCGGGCCAGTGTGTCCGACGGCGAGGTCGCCCGATGAGGGGACGATGAACCGACGACGAAGTCATCCGATGGGAAATCGATGGGCCCCAGACGCGGTCGCCCGATGAGCAGCCGATGAGCAGCCCGCGACTTGCTGTGTGGGTTCGCACCAGCGGGTGGACCTCGGCGGGCTCCCTGGCGGCGGGCGGGCTGGTAGCGCTGTCGATGCCTCCGTGGGGATGGTGGCCGCTGGCTTTGGTCGGATTGCTGTCATTCGAGCGCCTCATTGTCGACCAGCCGATTTGGGCCCGGGCGTGGCGGGGGTTTGGATTCGGGGCGGGCTGGCTGTTCCCGGCCACGCTCTGGATGGCCGACTTCACCCTTCCCGGCTATCTGGCGGTGTGTGTGGTGTTCTCCGCGCTATACGGCCTCGCCGGGGCGGCTTGCCCGCCGGGGCGCAGTCGATGGCTGGCGCTACCCGGCCTGTTTGTGCTGGCCGGAGCGATTCGCTGGCGGTGGCCGTTCGGGGGGGTGCCGCTGGCCACCCTGCCGATGAGCCAGGTGGACACTCCCTGGGCCACCACTGTGCGGGTGCTCGGACCGTTGCTGCTGGTGGGGGTGTGTGCGGCCATCGCCATGGTGCTGGCCGCCGCGCTCGACCGCCGCTGGCAGGCGGCAATGGCCTTGGCAGTGGTGGTGCTGGGGTTTTGGGGCTGGGCGGCGCTGGCCCCCCGGGGCTCGGCCACCGGCACCATCGACGTGGCCGTGGTGCAGGGGGGCGGCCCGCAGCGGACCCGGGCGGTCAACACTGAGCCTGGGGTGGTGTTCGCGCGGCACCTCGAGGCCAGCCAACTGGTGCGGCAGCCGGTGGACTTGGTGGTGTGGCCCGAAGACGTGGTGGACGTGCATGGGTTGTTCGTCAACAGCCGGGAGCGCCTGCGGCTGGCTGAGCTGTCCCAAGAGCTCAACACCACGCTGGTGGCCGGGGTGGTTGAGGACGTGTCGGTCACCGAGGCGGCCAACTTCGCCGCGGTGTTCGCCCCCGACGGCACCCAGGTGGACCGTTACGACAAGGTGAGGCTGGTGCCGTTCGGGGAGTACGTGCCGTTGCGGTCGTTGATCGAGCCGCTGGCTCCCGACTACCTGCCCGCCCGGGACATGCGCCGAGGCGACACCCCCGCGGTGGTGGACACCCCGGTGGGTCGCCTCGGGGTGTCAATAAGCTGGGAGATCTTCTTCGAGGATCGGGCCCGAGACGCCATCGGCAACGGCGGCGAAGTGCTGTTGAACCCCACCAACGGAGCCAGCTACTGGCTCACCATCGTGCAGACCCAGCAAATCGCCAGCTCCCGGCTGCGAGCCCTGGAAACCGGCCGCTGGGTGGTGCAGTCGGCCCCCACCGGATTCAGCGCCTTCGTCGACCCCGACGGCAACGTGTACCAGCGCACCGCCGTCTCCGAGCGCAAAGTCATCCAAGCCGAAATCGAGCTCCGCACCGGCCAAACCCTCGCCACTCGAGCCGGCCCCTGGCCCATGATCGCCCTCGCTATGGCTGCCCTCGCCGCAGCCTGGATGGCCTACCAACACACCACCCCTTCCCGCCGGCGGGCCGGGTAAGGACAATCCCTAGAGACACTCTACCACATATGTGGTAGAGTGCATTTCATGGATGTGAGGTTGCATCCTCTTTTTCAGGATTGGATTGAACGTCTCGCCGATTCAGCCGACCCCGGAGAACTGTCCGATGTGTACGTCGAAGTGATGGCCCTGATTGCTGCATTGGAGGAGTACGGACGCGACCTTGGAGACCCTGAGTGCCACCCTGTTGTCACCGCAAGCTATGACCTTTACGCGCTGCGCCGCTCTCCCCCCACGAGCACTACTCCATACGCCATGGGTCCTCCGGTCTTGAGAATCTTGTTCGGGTTTGCTCGTGATGAAGGCGGCACCGAAGTAGCGGTAGTGACGCTAGGGGGTGACAAGACCGCCTTGGGCAACGCCTGGTACCCGGCGAATATCACACAGGCACAAGACCGGATCGACCAATGGTGTCAACGAAACCCCAGTTACAAGCCAGTTATGAAGAGAGGAAAATGGAAATGACTTCTAAGCACAAGACCAGCGATGTGCCTGTTGACGAGGCCACCATCGAGGAGGTGCCCGATAGTGCCTGGGAACGCGACGACCGTCCAGACCGGTTCTACGACAGGATCAGTAAAGACTCCAAAGCCGCTGCTCGCTTTGAAAGCGTGCTTGCCGAGATTGCCGAACACCAGGCAACGCTGGCCCAGGTAAGGAAGGCCAAGTCGCTGACCCAGACCACCATCGGGCAACTGCTCGAAATGGACCAGTCTGAGGTGTCCCGACTAGAGCGCCGAAGCGACATGTTGTTGTCCACCCTGCGATCCTTTATCCAAGCAGCAGGTGGAGACCTCCAGCTCGTTGCCACATTCCCCGACTCAGAGCCGGTCCAACTCCTCGTGGGGGAAGCGGAATCAGACTGATCAGACCTCCACCATCAGGGTGACGGGGCCGTCATTGATCAACTCGACGGCCATCATTGCGCCGAAGGAGCCGGTGGCGATGGTGGCGCCCAGGTTGCGGAGTTCGACAACGAGGTCGTCGATCAGGGCAGCGGCCTGGTCGGGGGCGGCGGCGCCCAGGAACGAGGGGCGGCGGCCCCGGCTGATGTCGCCGTAGAGGGTGAACTGGCTCACCACCAGCAGTTCGCCGCTGGTGTCGGCCACCGACAGGTTCATGTGCCCGTTCTCGTCGGTGAAGATACGCAAGTTCCACAGCTTGCCGGCCATCTTCTTCACTGTGTCGGCGTCGTCATCGTGGGTCACGCCCACCAGACAGCACAGCCCAGGACCGATCTCCCCGATCACTTCGCCGTCTACCCGAACCCGGGCCTCGGCGGCCCGCTGCACCAGCGCTCGCACGGGGCCAAGATAGCGGTCAATCAGAGCAGCTGAGCATTTGCCAAACCCACCGAATTCCGAAAGCCTTGTAGGGCTATGGTCTCGGCGGATCGCCCGCTCAAAATCGCCCTTCTGTCGTACCGGGGCAAGCCCCACTGCGGTGGGCAGGGAGTGTACGTCCACCATCTGAGCAAGGCGTTGACCGACCTCGGTCACCACGTGGAGGTGCTGAGCGGACAGCCCTATCCGGTGCTCGACGATCGGGTGCCGCTGCACAAGCTCCCCAGCCTGGACATCTTCAACGATGCCCATCCGGGGCGGATGCCGGGGTTCTGGGAGGTCAAGTCGTGGGCCGACGCCGCCGAGGTGGGTTCGTTCATGACCGGTGCCTTCTCGGAGCCGCTGGCCTTCTCCATCCGGGCGTGGCAGATGCTGCGCTCCCAAGTGGGGGATTTCGACCTGGTTCACGACAACCAGTCGCTGGGCTACGGGCTGCTGGCCATAGAACGGGACGGCTTGCCGGTGCTGGGCACCATCCACCATCCCATCACCGTCGACCGCCAACTGGAGCTCGAACACGCCCGAAGCCCGATAGAGCGGCTGGGCAAGCGGCGCTGGTATTCCTTCACCCGGATGCAGGCTCGGGTGGCCCGGCGGCTCCGGCGAATCATCACCGTGTCGGAGTCGTCGCGCGACGACATCGTCCGAGACCAGAAAGTGCCCCGCCGCCTGATGCACGTGGTGCCGGTGGGAGTGGACCCCGAGCAGTTCCGCCCACTGCCTGGCGTGGATCGCAATCCCGACCAGATCATTACTACCGCCAGCGCGGATGTGCCCATGAAGGGCCTGCGCTACCTATTGGAGGCAGTGGCCAAGCTGCGCACGGAACGTGATGTGCGCCTCATCGTCATCGGAAAACCCCGCGAGGGGGGCACCTCGGCCGAAGCCATCCACAGCCTGGGCCTGAGCCAGGTGGTGGAGTTCATCTCGGGGGTGCCCGACGAGCGCATCGTGGAGCTGTACGCCACTAGCTCGGTGGCGGTGGTGCCGTCGCTCTACGAAGGGTTCTCACTGCCGGCTATCGAGGCCATGTGCAGCGGCACGCCGCTAGTGGCCACCACCGGTGGGGCGCTGCCCGAGGTAGCCGGCCCCGATGGTGAGACGTGTGTGTCGGTACCACCGGGCGACAGCGAGGCGCTGGCCGCGGCGCTGAGCAGGGTGTTTGATGATCCTGAAATGGCCGCCCGCATCGGAGGGGCGGGGCGGGAGCGGGTGATTGGCCGGTGGAGCTGGCGTCACACCGCCGAGCAGACGGTGGAGCACTACCGGGCGCTGCTCGACGAGTGGCGGCCCAACCGATAGGCACGAACCTCTCGGCTATTTCCAGTCCGATCATGTTGACCGTTGACTACAACCGCTTGGGTTTGAAGCCGGGCGAACGGCTGCTCGATTTGGGATGCGGGTTCGGGCGTCATGCCTATGAGGCCGCCCGGCAGGGCGCCCATGTAGTGGCCTGTGATCTGGCGTCAGCCGAACTGGCCGAAGTTCGGGCCACCTTCGCTGCAATGTCGGGTGCCGGCGAGCAGTACCAGGGAACGTGCCAGGCGACGCAGGGCGATGCCACCCGCCTGCCGTTCCCCGACCAGTCGTTCGACCGGGTCATCGCCTCCGAGGTGCTGGAGCACGTGGACTCCGACGATCAGGCGCTGGCCGAGCTGACCCGGATTCTGCGCCCCGGCGGGGTGCTGGCGGTAACGGTTCCCACCTGGTTCCCCGAAAAGGTGTGCTGGGCGCTCTCGGACGAGTACCACGCCCCCAAGGCGGTGGGCGGCCATGTGCGGATCTACCGGCGCAGCGAACTCCGGCGTCGGCTCCGACAAGCAGGCCTGGCTCCCTATTCGGGCCACCACGCCCACGCGCTGCACAGCCCCTACTGGTGGCTGCGGTGCGCGGTCGGTCCCAACCGCGACGACCATCGGCTGGTGGCGGCTTATCGCCGGCTCTTGGAATGGGATATTGTTCGCCAACCAAGAATCACCCGAATAGCCGAACGGGTCCTGAGTCCAGTGCTGGGCAAGAGCCTGGTTCTTTATAGCCGGAAGCCAGGATCACAGAGTCCAAGGGAGACCGAGCTTGTCGCCGTCTGAGCCCCACAACCACAGGGAGACCGAGCTTGCCGATGCTGACTCCCCCACCCCTGGAGGCAGCGATTCCAACGGGCCTCGCGTGGCCGGCGTCTTGTCGGCAACCGAGCTAGAGCAAACCGCCGACAGCATCGCCGACTGGCAGCTGCCCAACGGCATGATCCCCTGGTTCCCCGGCGGCCACGCCGACCCGTGGAACCATGTGGAGGCGGCCATGGCATTGACCGTGATGGGCCGCCGGATAGAAGCTGAGCGGGCCTACCAGTGGTTGGCAGATCACCAGCGCCCCGATGGCGCCTGGCACCAGTACTACGTGGCCAACGGCGTGGAGCAAGACAAGCTCGATGCCAACTGCGTGGCCTACGTGGCCACTGGGGTGTGGCACCACTACCTGTGTACCGGCGACCGGAGCTTCTTGGAGAGCATGTGGCCGGTTGTGGAGCGAGCGGTGGACTTTGTGCTCGACTTGCAGCTTCCCCGAGGCGAGATTCGCTGGGCCCGCCACGCCGACGGCACGCCGTGGTCGTTCGCCCTGCTCACGGGTTCGTCGAGTATCTGCCACAGCCTGCGGGCGGCCATCGCCACCGGCGAGGATCTGGGCCACGAGCGGCCCGACTGGGAACTGAGCGCCGCCCGGCTGGCCGATGTGATCCGCACCCAGCCCGACGCCTTCGCCCCCAAGCACCGCTGGGCCATGGACTGGTACTACCCCGTTCTGGCCGGCGTGGTAACCGGCCAGGAGGGCCGCGCCATGCTGGCCTCCCGCTTCGACACCTTTGTGATGGACGGCCTCGGGGTGCGCTGCGTGTCGGATCGGCCCTGGGTCACCGCCGCGGAGACCTGCGAGAGCCTTATGGCTCATCTCGGCGTGGGCCGACGAGATGTCGCCGCCGAGATGTTCGAGTGGGTGCAAAACCTTCGAGCCGACGACGGCTCCTATTTCACCGGCATGGTCCATCCCGAGCGGATCCACTTCCCCGCCGACGAGCGCACCTCCTACACCGCCGCCGCCGTCATCCTGGCCGCCGACGCCCTCTCCGGCGCCTCCCCCGCCTCCACCCTCTTCTCCAACCACCGCACCCTCCCCGAACTAATCACCATCGGCTGAAGGTCCCCGACGCCTCCAGCCGATTTTGATGGGGGGTGGGGGGGGCGGCGGGGTAGGTTGGGCCGCCATGGGCTATAAGTACGTAGTTGTTGTGGTTGCAGTGGTCTTCAGCGCGGTCACCGCTATCCCGGGGGCCGCGTCAGCCCAAGCGGGCATCTCCTCCCAAAACATCGCGGTGCGCGACCTGCTCATCGCCAACCAGGAGAACCTGCTGAACACCTACCGCTGCCTGTTCAACACCGACACCGGCCTAGTCCCCGGCGGCTGCGCCGACCCCGACACCATCAACCCCGCCGCCGCCCCCCAGAACCCCACCCAAAACGACCTCGACATCAGAGACCAACTGATCCAAAACCAAGAAGCACTCCTGAACACCTACCGCTGCCAACACGCCATAGACACCCAACTCGTCCCCGGCGGCTGCCCAACACCAAACTCTGCCCCCACAGGCAACACCCAAAACGGCAGGCAAACAGACACCTACACCGCCATCGCAACCCACACTGATTTATGCGCGATCCGCACCGACGAGACCATCGTCTGCTGGGACCACGACGGCAACGTCCGGACCGACACCCCCGACGGCACCTACACCGCCGTCATAATCGGCGGATTAGGCAATGATCAATGCGCGATCCGCACCGACGCGACCATCGTCTGCTGGGACGACAACGGCAACGTCCGGACCGACACCCCCAACGGCACCTACACCGCCATCTCAAGCGGCGGTGGTGATTTATGCGCGATCCGCACCGACGAGACCATCGTCTGCTGGGACGACAACGTCAACGTCCTGGCCGACACCCCCGACGGCACCTACACCGCCATCTCAACCAGCCCTTGGCATTCCTGCGCGATCCGCACCGACGCGACCTTCGTCTGCTGGGGCAAGTTTAGCGGCAACGTCGACGGCAGCTACACCGCCATCTCAGCCGGCAATGGGCATTCCTGCGCGATCCGCACCGACGCGACCATCGCCTGCTGGGGCTACAACGACAGCGGCCGGACCGACGCCCCCGACGGCACCTACACCGCCATCGTAACCGGCAGTGGGCATTCCTGCGCGATCCGCACCGACGCGACCATCGCCTGCTGGGGCACCATCTTTGACTACCAGAGGAATGCCCCCGCGGGCGTTAGTTAGGCGCAGATCAGGGAGCGATATCTTGGCTCCCGCGGCACCTACAACCCCCTCCGCTGGTTGTGGCAACCGGGGAGGCTGTCCCCAAAACACGGGAGAACTCGAAGAACAGCCCGGACTACCCTAGGGCGACAATAGGCAAAACCTCGGAGAAAGACCAGACTTAGTTTGTCGGACTAAGGGGATGCGCGGATAGGCGACGCAGATTTTGGTGGGCTTCGTTCCTGCTGTGATTGATAATGGCGAAGCCGCAGGTCAAGGCATCGCAACCCAAGCCAGGGGTTCAGGCGTTTCCGCAGCCCAGCACCTATCCGCGCACCCTCTAAGCTAAGTTTTTGAGCCTTCTGCTCGACACCCACGTGCTGCTTTGGGCCGCGGGCGTCTCCGAGCGCCTGCCCGAAGATGTCCGCACCCTGATCGAGGACCCCGACACAGAGCTGGCCTTCAGCGCCGTGTCTATCTGGGAGGTGGCCATCAAAAGCGGCTTGGGCCGAGCCGATTTCAACGTCGACCTCCGGGGGCTGCGCCAAAACGGCTACCAAGAGCTTGCGATCACCGCCACCCATGCTGCTGCGGTAGACCTGCTGCCACCTATCCATCACGACCCCTTCGACCGACTCCTGGTCGCCCAAGCCCAATTCGAAGCACTCACACTGCTTACCGCCGACACCACCGTTGTTCGCTACCCCGGTCCCATCCGCTTGCTGGTGTAGTGGCCACCGCCTGCTAGCAGAAGAAGCGGTGGGCACGAGACTGGTAAAGCACAGCGATTTGGGCGGCACGCTGGACGAGAGTTAAGCGGGTGGTGAAGCCGAGCAGGTGGCCGTCAGGCCTGAGTCAGATTCTCGGGGATCTCAACTAGCAGTGAGGGATCTGGTTCGGCTTCCCCCACTCGCTCGTTATAGGTATCGAATAGTTGCCGAAGCACCCTGCGAGTCTCAGCCTCTGAGTACCTGGCTACGTCGTCGATGTTCCCTGCCACATACTCTTCAACACCGCGAACCGCGACGCGATCCTCAATTCCAATGTTGTCGGCGAGAGATCGGGCAGTTCCTATCCTGTCTTCGAGCGTCAAGATCATTGGCCGGAAGCCCTGCTCAATATTGGCTTGGCATTTGGCTAGCAACGCCTCGGTTGGGCTTATGGTCACATGGATCGCGGTGTCATTGACCATGAAGTCGCCCGCTCGACCTGTCTGCTGGTCAGCAGTCGTGTAGCCCTGGTTCTCTATCTCAAGATCAGGGTGTCTTACCTCCAGCATTGCGCCGACAAGGTGCTGCCCGACCGCCCCCACAGCGTTGCCACCTTTGTCTCGGGCGGTAGCCAGCAGTGCGTCGATCGTATGGCGAGTTTGCTTGCTGAAATCGACTTCCATAGGCAGGCGTTGGCGGTCGTAGAAGTCAGCCCGAATGCGCCCTACCATCCTCGATTGAAGGCGGCCGATGACGGAAAGCTGGTCATCCTCACCCAGTTGACCAAAACGGCCATGACGTTGCGGTTGACAGTGCCGTCATTGCGCTGAGCCTCATACCACTGCTCGATGTCAGTATCGAGCAGATCGGCAATACTCTCTGGGTTCACACAGCGGCCTTTGTAGGAGCTTGACCGCCTATCCCCACCACAGCAGGGACAAGAACATGCTCAGCCAGCCAGGCCACGGCTGGCACACAAACTGCATCACCGAACCCGAACAGCGCTTGAGCGTCAGTCACCGCCGAATGGTCGAATTGGTCGGTAACCCCTTGTAGTCGGCCGTACTCACGAGGCGTCATCCATCTGACCCGAACTTCATCATCGGCAACCTCAACGACCGCCTGCCGTGAAGAGCCGCCGCGTGCCGTCCGCAAGCAACCGGAGATGTTGTCCGACCGGATTTCCCACACGGCCACTCCCTTGCGTGTTCGACGGTAGGCAGTGCGCCACCGTGGGATCCCGTCCTGTCGGAGCGAGTCCAGGCGACGTTGGTGTATGGGAGGAAGTGAGTCCAGGAACTTCCCCAGCCGTTCGCCATCCCACCACCGCTCGTCGCGGGGGTCAAACCGCTCTACTACGTCGCCAAGACGGCGACTATCCTGAAGTGGAACAGGCACCGGCAGTTCTTGAAGCATCAGATCCTGATGAGCTCGAACAAACGAGGCCACCGATTCAGAGCGCAGCGGACCCGCCATCCCCAGAGCAGGCCCACCGAGTCGTTCAAGCGTGCCAATGATGAAGAGCCGAGGCCGGGACTGGGGCACGAACCAGCTTGCGTCCACGGTAAGCACATCACATATGTACCCCAGATTGTTGAGCTCTTCGATTGACACACGCAGGTCTTCCCCTCCCCTAGAGGACACGAAAGACGACACATTCTCGATCATCACCACTGGCGGGATTCTTCCCTCCATCTCCCTCAAGACACGGGAGAACTCGAAGAACAGCCCAGACTGCTCCCCATCCAGCCCTCGTCGGTACCCCGCCAGCGATAGATCAACGCAAGGAAAGCTGGCCGTCGCAATATCCACGCTGGGCACCGACTCGCCCTTCACACTCCGGATGTCCCCCAAGAAATAATGCGCGTCATCAAAGTTGAGCGCATACACCGCATGCTTGACCGGCTCGATGTCGTTAGCCCACACCACGTCGATACCCGCCCGTTCCAAACCAGCCCTCACCAGGCCAATCCCGGCGAAGAATTCGGCGGCAACTAGCCCACGGAATGTGTGCATGGGATGACCATACCCCCACCCTGCGACGGTTACGGGGATCAACAGGGCTTATAGCAGTCTGTGTACCATCGGACCATGAGCGGGCTGCCGGAGGGATCTTGGGCTTCGTCGGAGGCGACTCGGAAGTCGATGCAGGGGAACAGGAGTCGCGACACCAAACCGGAATTGGCGGTTCGCTCGGCGGTGCATCGTCGAGGGTTGCGCTACCGGGTGGCAGCTCGGCCGCTGCCGGAGCTACGCCGGACGGCCGATCTGGTGTTTCGCAGAGCCAAGATCGCGGTGTTCGTGGACGGCTGCTATTGGCACGGCTGCCCGGAACACCACACCCAGCCCGCCACCAACCCCGAATACTGGTCAGCCAAGATCACCGGCAACATCGCCCGCGACCAAGATACCGACGCCAACCTCCAAGAAGCTGGCTGGACCGTGCTGCGTTTCTGGGAGCATGAAGACCCTGAAACTGTTGCCGATGCGGTGGAGCGATCGGTACGAGCCGCCTTACTGCTAGGAAATCGCTGAGAACTGCTCGCTGGTTAGCGGATGATGCCGCAGCCGACACGGCCGCCGGCGCCGCCGATCGGCTGGGTGAGGTGGTCATCGGGGTTCTCGTGGATGACCAAAGTGGAGCCGTCGGCATCGAGCAGTGAGGGCATTGACCCGCCGGAAATGGTCACCAGCGAGGTGAAGAACTCGGCTTGGGCAATGCCATCAGCCGCTGCGTACAGGTTGGGCAGGTCGCCGTTGTCGTGGTTGTCCACCGTGCGCTGAGGGTTCTTCAAGCCGTGCTGCGCTTCATCGGTAGCCGTGAGGTGACCGCCGGCCGCTTTGAAGTCAGGAGTGCAGGCGCCAACCTCGTGCAGATGGATGCCGTGCGCGCCGGGAGTGAGGCCGCTCATCGACATCGTGATCAGCACCCCTGTCGGTCCCTGTTCAAAGTCGGCGCTGCCCACGACATCGCCATCGGGGTTGACAATGCTGGCCGAGGCAGCAGCACCAACCTGGTCAGCCTCGTAAGCCTGCCCGTTGTCGTTGCTCCCGCAGGCCGCGGCCATCAAGAAGAGGCAGGCAACAAGAGCAGGGATTCTCCAGATGCTCCAAGTGTTCATGGGGGCGAGGCTATATCGCGCTACACGCTCAACCGCGCCAATGAAGCTCAGCAGCGGAAGCGGTGGGCGCGGGATTGGCGGCGAGTGGCGATTTGGGCGGCGCGTTGTTCGGGGGTGACGCGGGTCACGAAGTCGGGGAGGTGGTTGTCGATCTCCCTGAAGGGGACTACGAGGCCCTCGGGGGTGGGCATGGTGGAGCTGAGGACCCAGCGGAAGGTGATGAGGGCCTCGGGGCGGCCCTCGGTATCGAGCCAGTTCTGCACGCCTGGGTCGTGATGGGCTACCACGATACGGAATCGGCCGTCTGGGTCCACTGCGATCTGGGCGTTGTTGAGGCTCACGGTGCGGTTGGCGAAGTCCAGCGACTCGAACCAGGCGTAGCTGTAAAGCATGAACGACCAGTACTGGGCGTCGGGCACGTCGCAGCTCACTACCAGGGCCTCGTCGGGCCCCAGTTCGTAGGAGCAGCCGCCGTAGCCGATGGCGTCGGCCCCGCCGGGTACCGAGCGGGGGCCGTAGAACACGTTGGGCGGGGCGGCTCGGCGGCTGCGCTCCATCCACTGGTTCCAGAACACCAGGGCGTCCTCCGCCCAAGCCATGGCCCGATCCAAACCCTCGGCGAAGTCGGCCGGGTCGAGGGGGGCGGGGTGCTGGCTCTCGTTGCCCACCCGCTCGATCACGAACCGCCCTGGCTCGTCTACTCCCCAGTCCACGTTGTACTCCCGCACCGAGATGTGGTCGGTGTGCTCGTCGATGGGGAGCCAGTTGCCATCGTGGGGGGTGGCGCTGGCCACGAAGGTGAAGCTGCCATCGGGGTCCACGGTGAAGTCGTCGCTGGAGCGTTCGGCGGTGATACCCAGGCGGTTCTGGTGCATCTCGCCGTGGGCGCTCTGGATCACGAACATCGCCCCTGGCGGCAGCCAACCGGTGACCCGATAGGTGTGCTCAACACTCACGTGGGCCCGCCAGTAGGTGTTGTCCACGTTGGGGCCGCCCCAGCGCATCACGTCGTCGTTATGGCGGTACATGACCGGAAAGTCCCGGTCGGCAAACTCCACCTGCTCGATCCACCCCTGCATCAGCAGCCGGCCTAGGTGTCGATAACCCTCGGCCCGATCAGCAGCCTCCGCCGGAAAGTCGTCTTCCAGCAGCCGGTCGCCCGCGGCCCTCAACCGGTCGCAGAACTCCTGCCACGCTTCGCCTGATGCCAGCCTTTGTTCTTGATTCACGCCGCAACGGTAGTGAGGCGGCGGGAGGCCTGCTCGGTACGGAGCAGGTCAGATGCCGGGGGCGTGGCGGGTGAGGACTCGGAGCGAGCCAGTGGCGGGGAGTTCAGTGAAGGCGCCGGAATCCATGGCCCGGCAGTAGATCTCGTAGGGGGGGCGGCCGCCGTCGGCGGGATTGGGGAACACGTCGTGGATGGCCAGGCGGCCGCCGATGGCCACGTGGGGAACCCAGTTCTCGTAATCGGCGTGGGCGGGCTCGGTGCCGTGGCCGCCGTCGATGAACAAGAAGGCCAGCGGGGTGGACCAGTTTTGGGCGATGGCCACCGAGTCGCCCACTAGAGCCACCACGCTGCCCTCCAACCCGGCCTCATGAACGGTGCGCCGAAAATGGGGCAAGGTGTCGATTAGGCCGACCTCGGGATCGACCAGATCGGGCTCGTGCCACTCCCAGCCCGGCTGGTTCTCCTCCGATCCCCGGTGGTGGTCGAGAGCGAACAGCACTCGGCCCTGGCCTTGGGCGGCGTCGCCCAGATACACCGACGACTTACCGCAATAGCTGCCCACCTCCAGCAGCGGCCCGGCCACCTCCAAATCGCAGGCGGCCTGGTGCAGCGCCATTCCCTCATCGGGGGGCATGAACCCCCGGGCGGCCTCAGCGAACGCCCGCCGACTGGGTTCCATCGTCTTGGGTCTCAAGGCCCTTGTCAGCAGACTCTCCGTCGAGCGCTGGACCGAACAAGTACTGGTCGCACACCGCGTACTTCACCAGCCACACCGTGCCAAAGGCGCCAACCGACGCCGCGGTGATGAACCAGCCGTTGTCGGTGGCAGCGTCCACCAAGCCCACAGCCAGCGACGACAGGGCCAGCCCAGCCAGCGAGACCAGCCAGAAGGGCAGTACTACTCGGCCCCACTGAGTGGGGCCGCTGCTGTCCCACACCCACCCCCGGTACAGGAAATAGACGGGGATGTTGGCGATCATGAAGGCAACCAGGTTGGACACCAGCCCCGACCAGCCGAACAGGTCGTAGCACACCCGCAGAATGGTCTGACCCAGCACCACTCCCACCGCCGATGTGCCGCAGTAGCGCAGCAGGCGGCGCCAGTTTTCCAAGACGTGAGCGCGGGCAGAGACAAGAAGCGACATGGGGAGAATCAAGCGTACCCCAGCCCTTCTCAAATCCGACCACTAGGCCATAAGGTTTGCCTAACTCTGACGGTAGGATCAGTCGGTCATGCAAGCAGAGGTAGATGCGCTCATCGAACTGCTGGATCTGGAGTCCATCGAGGAGGACATCTTCCGGGGAGTCAGCCCCCAAGAAGACCGCCAGCGGGTGTTCGGCGGCCAAGTAGCCGGCCAAGCCCTCGTAGCGGCCACCCGCACGGTGGAAGACCGCTCGGTTCACAGCCTTCAGGCTTACTTCATACGACCCGGCGACGTGTCGGCCCCCCTGGTGTATCTGGTGGAGCGGGTGCGCGACGGCCGCTCGTTCACCACCCGCCGGGTGACCGCCATCCAGCACGGCCAGCCCATCTTCACCATGTCGGCCTCCTTCCACAAACAAGAAGAGGGCTTCGAGCGCCAGACCAACCTTCCCGCAGGAATCCCCGATCCCGAGGAGTTGGAACCGCACGTTTGGCCCGGTTTCCCGGTGGACGACCAGGGCCGAATGGTCCGCCCGATTGAGTTGCGTTATGTGACCGGCTCACCCGCAGAACGGGGCCAGAGCCGAGAGCCTCACTTGCAGGTGTGGCTGAGGGCCACCGGCACGCTGCCCAAAGATCCAGTACTGCACACTTGCATGTTCACCTACGCCAGCGACATGACGGTGCTGGACACTGCCACCAAGGCCCTTCCAGTACAAGGGAACGAGATCGACATCCAGGCAGCCAGCCTGGACCACGCCATGTGGTTCCACCGCCCGCTGCGCATGGATGACTGGATCTTCTTGGACCAGGTGTCCCACTCGGCGTCCAACGCCCGGGGCCTGGCGTGGGGTACAGCATGGAACCGCACCGGAGAGCTGGTGGCCTCGGTAGTGCAGGAAGGCTTGATCCGACCGCTGCGAAAGCGGCCATGAGCCGCCGCCGGCAAATGGTGGTGGCACTCGCCGGGATTTGCCTGCTAGTTAGCGCTTGCGGCGACAGCGAGGACGACCGGCGCAACGCGGAGCCACAAGTCGCGGCCACGGAAGCGGCAACCGCTGGTGCAGCAGCACCGACAGGCCCTGCTCCCGATTCGGGACCGGACGCCCCAACCGATGCTGGAGATCAGCCAGCTGACTCCCCTGCAACCGACCCAGCCCCCGACCCAGGCGAGGACGAACGAGGCACGGTGGCCGTCCAGCTTGAAGAGGCGAACCTGGTGTTGACCCCGGTGGCGTCGCTCACCGACCCGATGGCGCTGGTCGCCCGACCGGGCACTGGCGGCACCAGCGGAGACCTCTACGTGGCCACTCGGGAGGGCCAGGTGTGGCTCATAGGCGCTGACGGGGATGAACCTCCCGAGATGGTGCTGGATATCAGCGACCAAACCAATCCAGAGTGCGAGGAAGGGCTGTTGGGCATCGCCTTCTCCCCCGACGGATCGAAGCTCTACGTGAGCTCCACCGACTTGAGGGGCGACAGCTTGATTGTGGAGTACCCCATGAGCGGGCAGTGGGTTCAGGGTGACCAGGGCCGGACGGTGCTGGACGCCGACCAGCCAGCCTGCAACCACAATGGCGGCCATATCGCCTTCGGGCCCGACGGCTACCTGTGGATCGGATTCGGCGACGGCGGCGGCCGAGATGACATGTTCAACCAGGGCCAGAATCTGGACACCCTGCTAGCCGCCATGGTCCGCATCGACCCCGAGGCCGATGGCAACGCGGATTACTCCATTCCCGCCGACAACCCGTTTGCCGACGGCGGAGGGCGAGCTGAGATCTGGCACTACGGAGCTCGCAACCCGTGGCGATTCTCCTTCGACCGGACTACCGGCGATCTGTGGATCGCAGACGTGGGACAAAACCAGTGGGAGGAAATCCACGTACTGCGGGCCGCCGACGGCTGGAAGCCAGGGGCCAACTTGGGATGGCCGCTATTCGAAGGCCACGTCCGGTTCTCCGGCGTGGAAACTCCCGAAGATTTGGACTTCCCCATTCACGTGTACGACCACGACACGGGCTGCTCCATAACCGGCGGCCACCTGTACCGGGGTTCGGCCATACCCAGCCTGGTGGGCACCTACGTATTCGGCGATTTCTGCCAAGGTCGCCTGTGGGGTCTCACCGTTGATGACCAAGGAGTGGACACCAGAAGAGAACTCGGCCTCTCCGTCGATCCGGTCACGCTGGTCTCCTTCGGCGAGGACGCGGCGGGCGAGTTGTACGTGTTGAGCTTCGACGACACGGTATACCGGCTGGAACCGGAGGAATAGCCGCTTCCGTCCGACCTGGCAGCTTCCCGCTCTGACAAGATCAGCATTGTGAATATGAGCGGCGGAGAGGCGCTGGTCAAGTCGTTGGCCCGAGAGGGAGTCGAGATCGTCTTCGGAATTCCCGGCATCCAGATATACGGGATTGTGGCTGCGCTGCGTGACGAGCCCGGCATTCAGTTGGTCGTCACCCGCCACGAGCAAGCCGCCACCTACATGGCCTACGGATACGCCCGAGCGTCAGGCAAGCCGGGGGCGGCCCTAGTGGTTCCCGGTGTCGGCGTATACAACGCAGCTGCGGGATTGGCCACCGCCTACGCCCGCTCTTGTCCTGTCTTGCTCATTGCCGGGCAAATCCCCCGGGGTCAGATGGGCAAGAATCTCGGCGCCGTCCATGAGGTCGACGACCAAATCGACATTGTGCGACCCATCACCAAATGGCGCCAGCAGGCCCTTGCGCCAGTGGAAATTCCCGCGGCCGTATCCGAGGCATTTCGACAAATGCGCACCGGCCGCCCCCGTCCTACCTACATCGAGTGCCCCCCGGATGCCCTGGTGGAGCGAGATGAAGTCGAACTGATGGATCCCACCCCCATCTCGCGAATCATTCCCAGCCGTGAGCAACTGCAAGAAGCGGCTTCGGCCATCGCACACTCTCGTCTACCCCTGATCGTCGCCGGAGGCGGAGTAGCTCTGTCGGGCGCAGAGCAGGCTCTTCTCGACCTCGTCGAAACCACAAACATCCCAGTAATCACGTCGGGAGGCGGAAAGGGGGCTATCCCGGATAGCCATCCTCTGTGCTACGGCTCCTGCGTCGGCCCCGGTGGAGAGCGGCATGAACTGAACCAGCTGCTAGACGTGATGAAGTCCGCCGATGTGGTCATCGGCATTGGAACACGCTTTTCGTTGGGCAACCCCGCCGGGGAGTCGTCGACGCTGGTGAACATCAACATTGACGACTTCGACCTCACCCGGATTCAAGCAAACACAATTCCCCTGCACGGCGACGCCCAAGCAACCATCAACTCGCTCTTGCCACTTCTCATTGATACTGGATGCCACGAGCGCCCGTCGCCTGCTGAGGCAGTGACCGCCGCCCGCCAACTCATCGCCTACTACGACATCCGATCCAGAGAACCGCAGTACCCCATTTTGGAGGCGCTGCAAAAAGGCACACCTGAAAATGCCCTAACTGTCTGGGATGTCACGCAATTCGGCTTCTACGCTCGCACCCACTGGCAGGTGAACCAGCCGAGTACTTTCATCGACTCCGGGTACTCCTTCAACCTGGGATACGCGTTCCCAACTGCGCTGGGAGCAAAGCTGGCCCAACCGGATCGCCCCGTGGTGTGCGTCACCGGGGACGGAGGCTTCTCGTTCAGCTCATCTGAGTTGTCGACCGCGATCAAGTACGGCATCAATGTCACCACCGTCATCTTCAGAGACGACGCTTACGGCAACGTTGCCCGCGATCTAGACGATTTCTTCGACGGCACCTACGGAACCGACCTCGCCAACCCTGATTTCGTGAAACTCGCTGGATCGTTCGGCGCCATCGGAACGAGGGCCGACGATCCCATGGATCTCGAAGCGATGATCCCGGCCGCGCTCGAACAGCAGGCACCAGCAGTCATCGACGTCCCCATCGGCCACATACCGCTGGCTCGGCCCAAACAGATCGAGCACGTTCCCCGGCTTCCGTGGGCCCATCCGCAGGAGGGGCTGATCGCGTTCTAGTTGTGGCCTGGACGGGGCTTGGCGTATGGGAGAAACCGGCTGTCATAGTAAACGCACGCAAGCCGGTCCAATGAGCCTGTCTTGATGACTGCCGTCTTTCCTGAATCACCGGGAGTATTGGAAAGACTGAAATCCTCTGCTGACAACTCCCCCAGCCGAACCTCCCAGACCCAAACTACGTTGCCCCGCTCTTTCCTGTTGTAGTTCCCTGCACGGTCAGCTAGGACATATCGACAAGCGAGGTGTGGGCCAGGTTTTGGGAGGTGGCCCTTCGGCTTGTTTGTCTCCAGAGCAACCTTGATTTCAAGACTTCCAGCGTCACCTGAAGGCGATATGAGGTCAGGGTAGGTGTGCGGCTTGTTGCTCTCGAATCGACCGTTTGAGCCCCTTGCCAAGGCTGCCCGCAACAGATTTCCGATGATCGCCGAGAGATTTGCTAGTTCGACCACTTCAGCGAGAGGCAGTGACCCCGTGTTCATCAACTGCTCGTCGATTCGATCCAAAGTTCGGTAAGTCGCTTCTACGGCCTTTGGCACCCATGTCTCTCCCAGACCAGTAAACTCTCGGACAGCATCTACTCCACGGGCCGCACCGGGAGGAACTGCCCTAGGCTCAAAGTGGACGCTACGACTGGCAACAGGGCTCTCTGCCTCTGCCATATGAATCAAGTCAGAGAGCGAGACCCCGAGCGCCTCCGCGGCGCGATAGGCCGAAGCGACACTTAGATGCCGCTCACCGCGTTCGACCAACCCAAAATGGGTACGGTGCCGACCTGCCTCATCAGCGAGGTCCTCGAGTGACCACCCTCGTTGACGCCGAAGCTCGGCTATGAGCCTGCCCAACGAACGGGCAACAGCCTTTGCAGCTTCCTCGGCTGGATCGCCATTCGTTGTCACTGCCACGGCATATCATCGTATGAAACCCGCTACATGCCGTTGGGAGACTATAGTCTCCCAAGCAATCCTAGGAGAGGGGGAACCTCAAGTGGCCAAGCTGAAGGTAATGGACCTGTTCTGTGGAACAGGGGGATTCTCAAAGGGGTTCGAGAACTCCGGTGCCTTCAGAGTGGATTATGGCGTTGACCTCCTTCCGGTAGCGGTGGAAACCTTCCAGATGAACCATCCCCAAGCAGTCGCGCTCGCAGCCGATATCCGCGAAATCCGACTATCCACCGTCGCCGACCGAACGGGCCTTTCACCTGGAGGGCCCTCCGTAATCGTGGGCGGGCCCCCATGCCAAGGATTTTCATCCATTCGGCCGTTTCGTTCCACATACGAAGACGATCCTCGCAATTCTCTCTTCGAAGAGTTTGCTAGCTATGTGAACTACTTTCGACCTCCTGTCTTTGTGATGGAGAACGTGGTCGGCTTAGCTACGCATAAGAAGGGCTCCACTATTGAGCAGATACAGGAGTGTTTTGACTCTCTGGGATATGTGTCGGACTGGCGTATCGTGAATGCCGCACATTTTGGTGTTCCACAAAAGCGTGAGAGACTCGTGATGATCGGTGCACAATCTGGCATAAACATCCTATTCCCTTCGCCAACTCACGCCGGCGAATTCAAAACTATTGGCACAAAAGACCGTTCGCGTCTGCTATTACCACCGCTCATCTCAGACGCGCCTTCGTTGTTCACAAGTGAAGAATCAAAACTTCCAGAAGCACTCACCGTTATGGAAGCTATCGGTGATTTACCGCCCGTAGCCGCAGGAGAGTGCATCTCCGACTACGACCTTCCACCTCAGAACGACTACCAGGCAGCACGTCGAAGGAATGCAACTCGCCTCGATTGGCATGTAGCAACGGGGCACACTAAACGCATGTTGGACATCATCCGTCATGCCGGTTCAAATATCACGGCGATTCCACAACACATGATCTCTTCAGGGTTTTCTTCAAGCTACTCGCGTCTCGACCCTGATTGCCCAGCGGTAACGCTAACGGTCAACTTCGTACATCCAGCATCCAACAAGTGCATACACCCGTACCAAGATCGAGCATTGACACTTCGAGAAGGCGCCCGGCTCCAATCCTTTGACGACGACTTTCATTTCGCGGGATCCAGAACGCAAATTTCAAAGCAAATTGGAAATGCTGTCCCGCCACTCCTCGGGCAAGCGATTGCCGAATCCGTGATTGATATGCTATCTCACAGGGCTCAGTAATGGTCGAATGGCCCAGTGCGGCACTCTTCACTCTTCTCGGAGCCATCTTGGGAGTGGCGGCACCCCATTGGTGGCGAAATATCCGGAATTTGACGCGATTCTGGGTGTGTTGGGCAGGTAGCGCCGAGATGTTGAAGATGCTCGGAGTTCACAGGCAAAGGGACGGCAAGCTCTATTGGTGGACAAGCTCTATTGGTGGTTGCTGCTGAGGGCATTGTAGATGGTTTGGGCTGATTGCCATCGGTGGAGTTTGTGGGGCATTGACATCGTTCGACACCTTCGACGTGCCAGAGACGATTACGACTGCGCGCTCACTTCTTTCGGAAGACGCAACGCCCTAGCACCCGTCCCGGATTTGCACAAATGCTTGCAAGCGCTCTCCCGAGACGGCTGAGGCTCAGGACAAGGGCAACACAGGCGTCTAGCCGGATTCGTACCAGCCGGAGGCGATGTGGATGTCGTCTCGTTTGACGATCCAAGTGTGCTTGGTCTCCCAATCTCCGCTTTGGGGGTTGAGATAGGTGTAATCAACCCACTTGCCGGTCTCGGTGGCCGTCACCATCTCATCAGCGGCAGCCAGGCCCTCGGGGGTGCCACCGAGAATCTCGTGGAGCGTCTGGCCCACATTGTCGGGAACCGTGGGGTGGGCCAGCACCACCCCGTCGAGGTCAAAGGCGAACCCGTACCATTGACCGTCCACGCTGGGGGGGTCGGTGCTGTCGGGAGAATGCAAGTGCTCGATCAGGGCGCTGCGTCCGTTGGACTCATAAAACCAAATGGCGTCTTCGACGAAGGCTCTGGTGTAAGAGCCGGGCTCGGCTTTGGTGGGGGGAGGAACGGGATGGGAGTCCTCGTACCAGCCGGAAGCGAAGATCAGGTCGTCCTGTCGGATGACCCAGGTGTGCTTGGTACCGCCGGTGTCGGTTTGGGGGTTGTAGAACACGTAGTCCACCCAGTGGCCTGAATCGGGCGCCGCAAACAGCAGCGGACCGTAAGCGTGACCGGTGATGTCCACTCGCTGGCTTGAATTTTGGCCTACCCGCGAGGGAATGGTGGCGTGGGCCACGGTGATGCCCGTGTTGACGTCGGCGATGAAGATGTACCACTGGTCGTCGGCGCCGGCCTCGTTGTTGTAGTAGTCGATGGTGGCTTGCCGGCCGGTCTCCTGGTATCGATCCACGGCCTTCTGCACATACCACTTGGTGTACGCGTCCCGCTCGGTCTTGGGCGGCGGGCTGGCCGTCGCTCCACCGTCGTCATCGTTGCTGCACGCCGCGGCCACCAGACCGATGGCCAGCAGCAGCGCCAGCACAGTGAGGCTCATGCGCTTGGTCATATTCTTCCTTTCCAAAATGGCTGATTCAGGCTACCAGTGAGGTTCTCAGCACCAACGCTGGAAGGGTTAGTGGGCGTGAAGGTGGAGACTTAGCAGAGCGTCGTCGGCGAGGTTGAGGAGGGGCTCGGGGTAGATACCGAAGGCCAGGGTGAACAGCACCACGATGGCAACAGCCACCGCCGGGCCGCGGGGAATGCGAAGGCGGGGGGCGTCGGACTCGGGGGCCTCCAGGAACATGGCCACCACAATCCGAAGATACAAGAAGGCGGCCACCACCGCGGCCAGCATGGCGATCACCGCCAGCCAGAAGGAGCGGGCGTCCACCGCGGCGGTGATCACCTCGAACTTGGCCCAGAACCCGACGGTGAACGGGATGCCAGCCTGCGAGAGCAACAGCACCGTGAAGGCGGCGGCCAGAAGCGGGCGACGGGCGGCCAATCCCCGCAGGCTGTCGAGGCCGGTGCCCTCGTCGCCGGGGCCACTCACCACGGTGATCACCGCGAAGCTGCCGATGGCCATGGCCGCGTAAGCGGCCAGGTAGAACAGCACGCTGGCCACGCCGTCATCAGTGGCGGCCTGCACGCCGACGAGGATGAACCCGGCGTGGCTGATCGAGGAGTAGGCCAGAATACGCTTGACGTCGGTCTGGACAATGGCCAACATCGAGCCCACCGCCAAGCTGGCGATGGCCAAGCCAAACATCACCGGCTGCCAGTCGTCGGCCACTCCCAAGAACCCGCCAAAGAACACCCGGAGCAGAGCGGCGAATCCGGCGGCCTTCACCCCGGCAGCCATGTACGACACCACCGGTGACGGCGCCCCCTGGTACACGTCGGGGGTCCAGGCATGGAACGGCACCGCGGCCACCTTGAAGCCGAACCCCACCAGGAGCATGGCCATCCCGGCAAGGAGCAGCCCGTTGTCGGCAGCCATCATGGCAACGCCTTCCGGCACGCCCTGCATCCCTGCATCTGTCGACGACGACTCCGATCCTGCATAGGCAAACCATCCGCCTTGTCGCAACCGGATGTCCGCCAAATTCAAAGACCCAGTCGCCCCGTAAACCAGAGCGATGCCGTAGAGCAGGAATGCCGAGGCGAACGCCCCCAGCACGAAGTATTTGATTCCCGCTTCCTGCGACTCGGCCCTCCGCAGGTGCATGGCCACCAGCACGTACACCGCCAGCGACAGAATCTCCAGGCCCAAAAACAGCACGATGAGGTTGTTGGCCGAGGCCATGGTGATGCCACCGGCGGCCGACAGCATCAACAACACGTAGAAAGCGGGGCCGTCGAGGCTCTCCCTGTGCAAGAAGCCGTCGGCCACCAGCGCGGTCAGCACCACGGAGCAGGCCAGCAGCACGATGACGAACACCGAGAACTGGTCCACGCCGATCGACCCGGCGATAGTCGAGGATTCTCCCTCTTGGTCAACCCGTATCCACACCGGAATGGCGGTGGCCAGCACTGCGAGCCCGGCGGCCGCTGTCCAGGCCGATGCGAACCACCCCGGCAGCCAGCGACCGGCCACCGACACGATGGTCAACAGCACCACCGCGGCCCCCGCCATCACTATGTGGGGGATGAGCGGCAGCCACTGGATGTCGGGAATGTTCGCTTGGGGGAGCGAATTGGCTTCAGCGAGGACGGGGAGCATCAGTGGCCCTCCCCCTCGTCGCCGTAGTCGGCCTTGAGCTTGCGGAGTTCCTCAAAGCTGCCCTCGGGCCGATCACCCACGGTGGGCGATTCGATTCCCTCGACTTCCTCCATGTGCTCGATCAACGCGTTGACAGCGGGCTCCATGCGCTCGATCACCGGCTTGGGGTACACCCCCAAGAACACGATGAGCCCCACCAGCGGCACCATCACCAGCTTCTCCTGCCAGTTGAGGTCGGGCATCGACCGGTTGGCGTCGTCGGGGGTGCCGTGGAACACCCGCTGATAGGCCCACAGCAGATACAGCGCGGCCAAGATGACCCCGGCGGCGGCCACCACCGCCCACCAGCGGTGGGCCACGAACGCCCCGGTCAAGATCAAGAACTCGCCCACGAAGCCGTTGAGGCCGGGCAGGCCCACCGACGACAGCATCACCACGGTGAACACCGCGGCCAGCACCGGGGCGGCCTTCTGGAGTCCGATCATCTCGGAGATCTGCCGGGTGTGGCGGCGCTCGTAGATGAATCCCACCAGCAAGAACAGCGCCCCGGTGGACAGGCCGTGGTTCACCATCTGGAGCAGCCCGCCCTCGATGCCCTCGGTGTTGATGGAGAAGATGCCCAGCACGATGAACCCGAGGTGGGCCACCGAGGAGTAGGCCACCAGGCGTTTCAGGTCGCGCTGCATGGTGGCCACCACCGCGCCGTAGAGAATGCCGATCACCCCCAGGGTGAACAGCAGCGGGGCGAAGTACTGGGACGCCTCGGGAAACAGATACAGGCCGAAGCGGACCAGCCCGTAGGTGCCCAGCTTGAGCAGCACCCCGGCCAGGATCACCGAGCCGGCGGTGGGGGCCTCGGTGTGGGCGTCGGGCAGCCAGGTATGCACCGGGAAGAGCGGCACCTTCACCGCGAAGGCCAGCACAAACGAAAGGAATATCCAGCGGGCGGTGATGGTGGGCAACTCGCCGGCGCTGTTGGCCAACTCGATGAGGTTGAACGTAACCGCCCCGCCGGTTTCCCGAGCGGTGAGAAGCGCCAGAGTCAGCATTCCCACCAGCATGAGGGCCGAGCCCAGCATGGTGAACAAGAAGAACTTGGTGGCGGCGTACTTGCGGTTCTCGTGGCCCCACTTCCCGATGAGGAAGTACATGGGGATCAGCACGACCTCGAAGAACAGGAAGAACAGCACCAGATCCAGCGCCAGGAACACCCCGAGGCAGCCGGTTTCCAGCACCAGCATCCAGATGTAGTAGGCCTTGGCGTCGTGGGGCGGGTCGCAGGCCACGATGGCGATGGGGAACAGCAGACCGGTGAGCACCACCAAGAACAGCGAGATGCCGTCCACCCCAACGTGCCAGGAGATTCCGGCGGAGCCGATCCACTCGGTGAGCTGGATGAACTGGAAGTCGCCATCGTTCTTGTCGAAGGCGCCCATGAGCCACAGGGTGAGCGCCCCGGTGGCCGCCGAGGTGGCCACCGCCACCGGCTTGAGCACCGTCGCGCGGGAGGGGGCGATAAGCGCGATAGCCGCCGCCCCCACCAAGGGCAGGAAGATGATGACCGGAAGAACGGTGGAGCCGCCCATCAGAATCCCGCCCTCGAGATGAACCAGGCCAGCAGCGCCACCGCTCCAAGGGCGATGCCCAGGGCATAGCTGCGAACCAAGCCTGATTGCGACACACGCAGCCAGGCACCAGCCCGGCGGATCAGAGTGCCGGTGCCGTTGACCGCGCCGTCCACCACTTGCTCATCGAACTGGGTGGTGCGCTCGAAGGCCCGGCGGCCGGGACCGCCCATGAAATCGGTGACGGTCTCGTCGATGCGCCAGGCCCGGGCCAAGAAGGGGTGCTCGATACGGGCCGGGTCGATCCGGCGGCGGATGTACACCGCAGCCCCGGCCGACACCCCGCCCAGACTGCCCACGATGGCCACGAGGGCCAGCACCCACTGGGTGCCCCCGCCGAAGGGGAGATGGCCATCGTTGCCGAACAGCGACGGTTTCAGCCAGTTGCCCAAGAAGTGGACATCGGAGGCGAACGGCAGGTTGATAACCCCGGCCACCATGGCCAACCCGGCCAGCAGCACCAGCGGAACGGTCATGGTCCAAGGGGACTCGTGGGGATGACGGTGAGGTGGACCGGTTTCGACGGCGGATTCGGCCGTGTCTACAGCTTCCTCACCAGCCTCAGCTTCAACTTGAGTCTCAGCTTCAACCCAGCGGGGTGGGCCGAAGAAGGTCATGAGCACCAGCCGGGTCATGTAGAAGGCGGTGAGGATGGCGGTAGCCAGCAGCAGCAGCCACAGCACCTTGTTCTCGCCGTAGGCGTAGGCCAGGATCTCGTCTTTCGACCAGAAACCCGAGAACGGCGGCACCCCGGCAATGGCCAGCCAGCCGGCCACGAAGGTCATCGAGGTGATGGGCAGCAGCCGGACCAGCCCGCCATAGCGGCGGATGTCCTGGTCGCCGTCCATCCCGTGGATCACCGACCCGGCCCCCAGGAACAAGAGCGCCTTGAAGAAAGCGTGGGTGACCATGTGGAAGATGGCGGCCACATAGGCCCCCGAGCCCACGGCCACGAACATGAATCCGAGCTGGCTGACGGTGGAGTAAGCCAGCACTTTCTTGATGTCGTTTTGGGCCACCGCGATGGTGGCGGCCATCAGCGCGGTGCCCAGGCCCACCCACATGATGAGGTCGGGCACCCAGCCGTGGGCCTCGGCGATGACCGGGCTCATGCGGGTGAGCAGGTACACACCGGCGGTGACCATGGTGGCGGCGTGGATGAGGGCCGACACCGGGGTGGGGCCGGCCATGGCGTCGGGCAGCCAAATGTGCAGCGGGAACTGGGCCGACTTGCCCGCCGCCCCCACCAAGAGCAGCACCACGATGGCCGACGCGGTGCCCGCGGCCACGCCATGCGATTCGACCTCGAAGAAGATCTCCCCGTACTGGAGCGACCCGAAGGTCAAAAACGCCAGGAACATAGCCACCAAAAAGCCCCAGTCGCCCACCCGGTTGGTGACGAACGCCTTTTTCCCGGCCGAGGCGTTGGCCTCGTCGGTGAACCAGAACGAGATCAGGAGGTAAGAGCAGGCCCCCACTCCCTCCCAGCCCAGGAAGGTGAGCAGCAGGTTGTCGCCCAGCACCAGCATGAGCATGGAGAAGGCGAACAGGTTGAGGTAGATGAAGAACTTGGAGAAGCCCTCGTCGTCGTGCATGTAGCCAATGGAGTAGAGGTGGATGAGTGCCCCCACCCCGGTCACGAACAGGGCCATGGTGATGGACAGCGGGTCGGCTAGAAGGCCGATGTCCACCGCCAGCTTCCCGGCGGGCACCCACTCGAACAGGGTGACCACCGTCTCCCGCTCATCGCCTTCGTGGCCAATGAGCCCGATGAACACCAGCAGCGTGGCCACAAACGATCCACCCATCATGGCGATGGCCAGCCAGCCGGCCCGGGGCTCGCCCAAGCGGCGGCCCAGCGCCATCAAGATCAGCACCCCGGCCAGCGGGAAGGCGGGGATCAACCAGACGAGATCAACAAGCGTGCTCATGATTCCACCCCGGCGCTATCCCTTCAGCGCCGATAGGTCGTCGGCGGTGGCCTGGGGGCGGCGGCGGTTGATGGCCACCACGATGGCCAAGCCCACCACCACCTCAGCGGCCGCCACCACCAGCACAAAGAACACCGACACCTGCCCGCCGATGTCGTTGAGCTCCCGCCCGAAGGTGATGAAGGTGAGGTTGACGGCGTTGAGCATCAGCTCCACGCACATGAACATGATCAGCGGGTTGCGTCGCACCAAGAGGCCCACCGCGCCAATGGTGAACAGCGCAGCGGCCAGGATCAGGTACCAGGAGGCGGTGACCATCAGTCGTCCACCTGGGTTTCTTGGACCTCGTCCTTGCGGGCCATGCGGCGGGACATGACCACCGCGCCCACCACCGAGATGGTGAGCAGGGCGGCGGTGGCCTCAAAGGCGTACACGTAGTCGGTGAACAAAACGTCGGCGATCTGGCGGAGATTGGAGTACTGGTCGGTGATGTCCAGCGTCAAGACCTGGATGTGGCCCCCCGCGCCGATGTCGCTGCTCAAGATAAAGGCCACCGCCAGCCCGAAGGTGCCCAAGCCCACCAAAGCGGCCAGGGTGCGCTGGCCGGTGATGGGCTCCACCGACAGGTCTTCCAGCCGATCGACACCCAACAGCATGATCACGAACAAGAACAGCACCACGATGGCGCCGGCGTAGACGATGATCTGGACCGCGGCCAGGAAGTGGGCTTCCAGGTTGAGGAACAGCACGGCCATGCCGAACAGGGTTCCCACCAGGCTCAACGCGGCGTGTACCGGGTTGCGGGCCAGCACCACGCCCAGCGCCCCGGCCAACACGATGACCGCGCACACGATGAAGACCGCAGTCTCCATCAGAGGTGGCCTCCGTGGTCGCCGTCATGGTGCTGGCTATGGTCCTCGGTGGCTTCGTCGGCTTCGTCTTCAGCCGACTGGCCCCGCTCCGGTGAGCGGATGCCGTAGCCCAGTTCGCCCGACCAGGCCACCTGGCCCTCGTAGGCGGCTTGGCCCGACGGCGATGTGGCCCGCACCCACGCCGAGGTGTGCTCGTCGTCGCCGGGTTCCCAGTGTTCCCAGGGAAGCTGCCGGGGCCGGCCGTCGTCGTCCACCACTAGCTCGTCTTTTGTGTAGATGGCGTCGGACCGGTTGGTGAACGAGAACTCGAACAGCTTCGACTCGGTGATGGCCTCGGTGGGACAGGCCTCCACGCACAGATCGCAGTGGATGCACCGCAGGTAGTTGATCTCGTAGACGTAGCCGAAGCGCTCGCCGGGGGACACCGGATCGTCGGGCGGGTTGTCGGCCCCCCGCACGTAGATGCAGCGGGCCGGGCACACGCCAGCGCACAGCTCGCACCCGATGCACTTCTCCATGCCGTCCTCGTAGCGGTTTAGCACGTGGCGACCGTGGAAGCGCTCGGGCTTCGGCCGCTTCTCATCGGGGTACTGAGTGGTGACCACCCGGCCCGTTTCGGTGCCCTTGAGCAGCTTGCGCAGAGTTACGGCAAATCCTTGGAGGTATCCCATTTACCCGCCCTCTCCAACGGTTGACGAGACTCCGCGCTTGGCGATACAACAACGGCTCACGCGAATCCTCCTTGGGGGTCGAGTTCTCGGCGTTGGCGGGCGGCTCGCAGGGCCAGGGCCAGCAGCCCGGCCAGCGCGGCCATTATGGCCAACATCACGATCACTGCGGCGGCCCGATTCCAGCCCCGGTCGCCAGCCACGTCATAGGAGGCCAGCACCAGCAGCCAGCCCAGCGACAGGGGGATGAGCAGCTTCCAGCCCAAGTCCATGAGCTGGTCGTAGCGGAAGCGGGGCAGGGTGGCCCGCAGCCACACGAAGGCGAACAGGAACAGCATCAGCTTGATGAAGAACCACAGCAGCCCTGAGAGCCAGCCGACCGTGGTGAAGTCGGGGCCGTTGGGGCCACCCAGGAACAGCGTCACCACGATGGCCGACATGGTGATGGTGTTCATGAACTCGGCCAGATAGAACAGGGCGAACCGAATAGAGCTGTATTCGGTGTGAAAGCCGCCCACCAGTTCCTGCTCGGCCTCCACTAAATCGAACGGGGGCCGGTTCAACTCGGCGGTGGCCGCGATCAAGAAGATCACCATGGGCACCACCCAGGTAACCCACAGGTTCCAGTTCCACACCGACTGCTCGAACACGATCTGGTTGGTAGACAAGCTGCCCGACTTCAACAGCACCGCGGCCAGCGACAGGCCCAGAGCGGCCTCGTACGACACCATCTGGGCCGAGGCCCGCACCGATGCCAGCAGCGGGTACTTGGAGCCCGACGACCAGCCGGCCAGCATCACTCCGTACACGGCCACCGACGACATGGCCAGCACCAGCAGGATGCCCACCGGCGGGTCGGATACTTGCAGGAAGGTCTCGTGGCCGAATAGGGACACCCGGCCATCGCCTCCGTTGAAGTCTCCCCCTACGGGGACCACGGCGAACACCAAGAAGGCGGGGACCAGCGAGAGATAGGGGGCGAGCTTGAAAACGAGCCGGTCGGACTGCTCGGGGATCAGATCTTCTTTGAAGAACAGCTTGATGCCGTCGGCCAGCGTCTGGAAGATGCCGAACGGGCCAGCCAGGTTGGGGCCGATGCGGTTCTGCATGTCGCTGATGAGCTTGCGCTCAAACCAGATCATCAACATGACGGCCACCAACAACACGGCAAAGGCCACCCCCACCTTGAGCAGGGTGATGAGCACTTCGGCCCAGCCCACCCCGCCGATATACAGGGGATCGAGGCCGAAAACGCTCGGGCCCAGGGCAGCGGTCATCGGGTTTGGATCCTCAGATCGGTGACCATGGCATCCGGATCGACGAGATCCCGCACATCCAGATCGGGGTAGTTGTAGCCGAAGGCCGCGGTGCCTCGGGGCACGCCGGGGTCGGCCACCACCGGCATGTCCATCTCGCCCGCGTTGGAGATCACCTGCACGTCGGCACCCGGTTCAACGCCGACGCGGTCAAAGTCGTAGGGGTTCACGGCCAATACGGCGGTGGGGGCCAATCCGGCCAATGAGGGGGCGTGCTGGGGCAGCGTGCCCCGGTCGTACATGCGCCGCGCCGCCACCAGCCGCAGAGAATAAGCGTCCACATGGGGCACCGGCGTGGCGTGGTCGGGCGGGGTGAAGGCGATGGAGCTGTCGGCGGCTACCACCCCGTCTTCGGAGGCGTCGATGGCTTCCATGGACAGGTTCCGGTGCGACGGGGCCACCCGGGTGATCTCGTCCCACACGTCCTCGGGGGCGCCGAAGCCGAAATCGGCGCCCAGTTGGCGGGCCAACTCGGTGGCGATGGCCCAATCGGCCCGAGCGGTGCCCGGCGGGGTGACGACCTGGCGCTGGACCGTGATCCGCCCCTCCAGGTTGGTGTGGGTGCCCCGCCGCTCGGCGAACCCGGCGGCGGGGAACACGATGTGGGCCCGGACGGTGGACGGATTCAAGAACAGATCGGAGGCCACGATGGTGCCCACCCGGCTGAGGGCTTCATCGGCCAGCTCCCGACGGGGGAAATCGCCCAGCGGATCGGCGCCCAGCAGGATCAGCACGTCGATTTGGCCGTTTGCGGCGGCTTGCAGGATGCCGCGGGCGTCGGCTCCGGGATTGGAGGGCACCGAGCCCCACGCCTCGGCCAGCGCCGGACCGCCGTCGGCCAGGGTGATTCGTCCGGGCAGCAGCCCGGGCGCCAAGCCCATGTCGAGTGCTCCCAGCACGTTGCCCCGGTGCAGCGCGGGCAAAAAGGCGATGCCCGGGCGTCCGCCCGCGCTCAGCAGATTGGCAAACCGAACCAGCTCGGCCACGGCGTCCATGGTGAAGTCGGCCGGCTCGGCCAGCGAGGGCCTACCCAACACCACGGTAAGGGGCTGGTCGGCCCGGTCGGCGATAGCCGCCGCGGCGGCGGCCACGGCGGAAACGGGTGCGCCGCCGATGTCGCCGTCGGGTCCGGCTTCGATGTCGCCGCCCATCAAGGCTGCGGCCACGGCAGCGGCCTCGCCGGGGCGATGGTGCAGCCGGAATGCGGCCAGATGGCTCAGCCCGGTGGCCCGGGGGGTGAGCTCGATGAGCTGCACGCCGTCGTTCACGATGGCGTGGCGAAGCCGCAGGTACAGAGTGCCCTGCTCCTCCTTGGGGTCGGGGGCCATCAGGATGACGGTGCCGCCGGGGGTGCAGGCCCGGTTGATGGTGGCCCGAGGCAGGCTGAGCACGCCTTCGGCGGGCAGGCCGTCGTCGAGCTGGGCGTCGACGTGGTCGGTGCCGATGACTCCTTTGGCCAGCCGCGCCCAGGCGTACTGGTCTTCGTTGGTAAGCCGGGCCCCGCCCAACACCGCCACCGACTGGGGTCCCTTGTCGGCCGCTGCGGCCTTGATGGCGTCGGCGGCCATGCTGAGGGCTTGGCCCCAAGAGGTTTCCACCAGCTCGGAGCCGCCGGGGTCGAGTCGGCCCAGCGGCGTGCCCCGCACCAGCGGCGTGTGCAGCCGCAGTTCGCTGGCGGTGGCCTCAAACGCGAATCGGTCTTTGTCGGTGAGCCAGCCCCAGTTCACCGCGTCGCTGTCCACCCCCTGATAACGCAGCACCTGGTCGCGGGAGGCCTGCACCACCACCCGGTCGCCCATCGGGTTGGGATAGGTGGACTCCACCTCGGTGAGATCCCAAGGGCGGGCCTTGAACCGATAGGGCACGGCGGTAAGGGCGCCCACCGGGCAGATCTGCACGGTGTTGCCGCTGAAGTAGGAGGAGAAGGGCAGGTCGGGGAAAGTGTTCACCTGGGTTTGGTCGCCCCGGTCTTGGAAGGTGATGAGCGGGTCGCCGGCCACCTCGTCGGCAAATCGGGTGCAGCGGTCGCACAGGATGCAGCGCTCCCGATCCAGGTACACCAGATCATTCACCGGAATGGGCTTCTCGAAGTGACGCTTCTCCTCGACAAACCGGCTCTCGCCCGGGCCGTAGGCCATGGTCTGGTCTTGGAGGGGGCACTCGCCGCCTTTGTCGCACACCGGGCAATCGAGGGGGTGGTTCAGCAGCAGGAACTCCAGCACCCCGTCTTGGGCCTTGCGGGTTTGCTCGGAGGTGGTGTCCACCACCATGCCCTCGCTCACCTCCACCATGCAGGAGGGTTGCAGGGCGGGACCGCGCCCGGCGTCGATGTCCACGATGCACATGCGGCACATGCCCACCGAGTTCATGCGGGGGTGGTAGCAGAAATGGGGGATGTACACCCCGGCCCGCTCGGCCGCGGCGATCACCCACTCGCCGGGTTTGGCCTCCACCGGCTGGCCGTTGACGGTGATATTCACCACGGTTTCGTTCTCGCTCACGACGCCACTCCCGTAACAGTCACCGCAGCGGCGGGCAGGTAGGCCTCGAACTCGCCGCGGAACCGCTCCAAAGCCGAGGCGATGGGCGACACAGCCGACGGACCCAGCGGGCAAATGGTGGTCTGGCGGGGGGGCCAGTTGATGCCGGGGCTGATGTTGTCGCACACGTCCATGAGCAAATCCAGATCCTGGGGGCGGCCCTGGCCGGCCAGGAGGCGGCTAAGGATCTTCTCCAGCCAGGAGGTCCCCTCCCGGCACGGGGTGCACTTGCCGCAGGACTCCCGGGCGAAGAACCGCACCACGTTGTGGCAGGCCTTCACCACATCGGTGGTGTCGTCCATAACCACGATGGCCCCTGAGCCGAGCATGGAGCCGGCCTGGTCCACCGTGGTCTTCTCCAGGGGCAGATCGAGGTGCTCCTCGAAGAACCACGGGGCCGATGCGCCGCCGGGGATGAAGGTCTTGAGGGTGCGGCCGGGGCGCATGCCGCCGGCGTAGCGGGGGTCGAAGATGATGTCGCGGAAAGTGGTGGTGCCGAAGGGCACTTCGAACACCCCGGGCGAAGCCACGTGGCCCGACACCGCGAACAACCGGGTGCCGGTGGAACTGTCGGCCCCCATGGCAGCGAAGGCCTCCCCGCCGTTCGAGACGATCCACGGCAGGTTGGCCAGGGTCTCCACGTTGTTGACGATGGTGGGCTTGCCGTACAGACCGATGGATGCCGGGAAATAGGGCGGCTTCAGCCGGGGCATCCCCCGGTTGCCCTCCAGGCTCTCGATGAGGGCGGTCTCCTCTCCCACGATGTAGGCCCCCGCCCCCCAATGGAGGGTGATGTCCACCGAGAAATCGGGAGCCCCAAGCACATTGCGGCCCACGAAGCCGGCCTCATAGGCCTCGTTGAGGGCGGCAGCCAGCCGCTCCTGGGCGTGGGCCATCTCGCCCCGCACATATAAAAAGCACTGCGACAGACCGAGGGCGTAGCAGGCGATCAGGCAGCCCTCGATGAGCTGGTGGGGATCGCGCTCCATGAGCAGTCGGTCTTTGTAGGTGCCGGGCTCGGACTCGTCGCCGTTCACCACCAGATAGCGGGGCCACACCCCCGGCGGGCAGAACCCCCACTTGACCCCGGCGGGGAACCCGGCGCCGCCCCGGCCCAGCAGGCTGGCGGTGCGAACCTCGCTGTGGACGTCGGCGGGGACCATCTCCAGTGCCCGCCGCAACCCGGCATAACCCCCGGTGCGCTCGTAGCCGGCCAGGGTGTGGCCGTCTTCGACGTCGAAGCGGGAGGTGATGATCCGCAGGTCTGGGGGGGCGGGCGCGCTCACGAGCCGTCTCCGTTGTCGGAGGGGTTGCGGGCCAACCAGGCCGGCTCGCCTTGGCCGTCGGGAGGTGACACCCCGGCCCGGCGGTCGTCGCTGATGTGCTGGCGGACCCTGGCCAACTGGCCATGGGAGGCCACCTTGGCGGTGTCGTCCCGCAGCTCCGACACCAGCTGGTCGAAGTCGTCGGCGGTGACCCGGTTGCGGTAGCGGTAGTTGACCTGGAGACAGGGAGCCTCAGTGCAGGCCGCGATGCACTCCACGGCCTCGAGGGTGATCTTGCCATCGTCGGTGGTCCCGCCCGGCCTCACCCCCAGAGTGGCCTCGGCGTGGTGGATCAGATCGGATGAGCCCAGCAGGTGGCAGGAGATGCCGTTGCAGATGTTGACCATGTACTCGCCCACTGGCTCCCGTTTGAGCATCTCGTAGAAGCTGCATGTGCCCATCACCTCGGCGGGGGTCACGCCCACCAGCTCGGCGATGTGAGCCATGGCGTCCTCGGTGACGTAGCCGTCTTGTTCTTGGGCCAAGTGCAGCAGCGGAATGAGCGCAGAGCGGGGAACCGGATACCGGGCGATGATCTCCTGGGCCACCCCGAGGCTGTTGGCGTTAAGGCGGGCCATGGCTAGCGGTCCACCTCCCCCATAATGGGGTCGACCGAGGAGATGATGGCCACCGCGTCGGCCACCATGCCGCCTCGCATCAGGTGGGGCAGGGTTTGCAGGTTCACGAAGCTGGGGCCGCGGATGTGCATGCGATAGGGCACCGCCGAGCCGTCCGACACCATGTAGCAGCCCAGCTCCCCCCGGGGGGACTCCACCGCGGCGTACACCTCACCGGCGGGCACCTTGAACCCCTCGGTGAAGATCTTGAAGTGGTGGATGAGGGCCTCCATCGACTCGTCAATGCGGGCTCGGGGCGGCGGAGTGACTTTCTTGTCCTGCACC
This sequence comes from Acidimicrobiia bacterium, assembly GCA_022822905.1. Taxonomy (GTDB): domain Bacteria; phylum Actinomycetota; class Acidimicrobiia; order Acidimicrobiales; family Bin134; genus Poriferisocius. The sequence continues at coordinate 56,329 of JAJDYE010000006.1, forward strand.
CGGTAGTCGCCCGACGGCATCTGGTCGAGGATTTGAGCCAGGATCCGGATCGATTCCCTGATCTCGTTCAGCCGGATGGCGTAGCGGTCGAAGCAGTCGCCGTAGGTGCCCACCACGACGTCGAAGTCCACCTCGTCGTAGGCCAGATAGGGCATGTCCCGGCGCAGGTCCCAGGCGTAGCCGGTGGAGCGGAGGATGGGCCCGGTCACCCCCAGCGCCAGGCACTCGGCGGTGTTGATAACGCCGACGCCCTGGAGCCGCTCCCGGTAGATGGGCTGGCCGGTGAGCAGGGTGTCGAACTCCTTGAGCCGGGCGGGCAGGGCGTCGATCAGCGTGAGCACCTCGTCGCGCCAGCCATCGGGCAGGTCGGCGGCCACACCGCCGGGCCGGATGTAGTTGTGGTTCATCCGCAGGCCGGTGATGGTTTCCAGCAGGCGAAGGGCCTCTTCCCGCTCCCGCCAGCCGTAGAGCATCATCGACACCGCACCGATGTCCATGCCGTTGGTGGCCTGGAACAGCAGATGGGAGCTGATGCGGTTCAACTCGCACATCAGCATCCTGATCCAAGTGGCCCGGGGGGGAAGCTCCAAGCCCAGCAGCGCCTCGGTGGCCATGGAGAAGGCCAGCTCGCTGAACAGCGGGGCGGCATAGTCCATGCGGGTCACGTTGGTGGGGCCTTGGAGGTAGGTGAGGGTTTCGGCAGTCTTCTCCATGCCGGTGTGGAGGTAGCCGATGACCGGCTTGGAGCGCATCACCGTCTCGCCCTCCATCTCCAGCATGAGCCGCAGCACGCCGTGGGTGCTGGGGTGCTGGGGCCCCATGTTCATGATCATGCTGGTGTCGCTGGCGTTGGATTCGGCTTCGAGGCGCTCGCCGTCGTCTTCGCCGATGCGGAGCACCGCGCTGTCCTCCCGGCGGCGGACGGCCTCGTCGGTGGCGGTTTCCACCGTGGTCTCCGGTGCGCTCATCGGGTGGCCTTGAACTGGACGGGAATGCGGCCCACCGCGAAGTCTTTTCGCAGCGGGTGGCCTTCCCAGTCGGGGGGCATGAGGATGCGGGTGGGATCGGGATGGCCTTCGAAGACGATGCCATACATGTCGGCCACTTCTCGCTCCAAGGCCTCGGTGCCGGGAAAGAGGTCGAACAGGGTGGGCACGGTGGGATCGTCGGCGGGCACCTGCACCCGCAGCCGGATGCGGCCCGGCGTGGTGTGGGAGATGAGGGTCACCACCAGCTCGAACCGCTCTGGTTCCAACTCGGGGGGCAGGTCGGTGCGGCCGGGGTGCTCCAGGTAGTCCACCGCGGTCACGTCGAGCGCCGACACATAGCCCTCGTCGCGCAAGCCCGCCACCGTCTCGATGAGCTGGTCGCGGGATACGTGCAATACCGGCGTTTCGACGACGTCGCTCATGTACGAATCGCCACGCCCGTCGAGCTCTGGCCGTCGCGCTGATCGACAGTGAGGTTGGCCCCGGCCCCGGTCTCTTCTCGGCGGCGGGTGATCTCGCCGCTGGTGATCTTGTCGTGAAGGGTCAAGATGGCGTGCATGAGGGTTTCCGGGCCGGGGGGACAGCCGGGGGCATAAACGTCCACCGGCACGATCTGGTCCACTCCCTGCACGATGGCGTAGTTGTTGAACATGCCGCCGCTGGAGGCGCACACCCCCATGGAGATCACCCACTTGGGCTCCATCATCTGGTCGTAGATGCGGCGCAGGATGGGGGCCATCTTCTGGGACACCCGGCCGGCCACAATCATCAGGTCGGCTTGGCGGGGAGAGGCCCGGAACACCTCCATGCCGTAGCGGGCCAAGTCGTAGTGGGCGCCGCCGGTGGCCATCATCTCGATGGCGCAGCAGGCCAAGCCGAAGGTGGCCGGCCAACAGCTCCGGGCCCGGGACCACTTGACCAGATCCTCGAGCTTTCCGGTGACGAAGTTGTGATCGACTCCCTCCAGCCCTTGATCGAGAACGACCTTGGGATCACCCAACAGTGGCAGCTTCATTTACCGCCCCCAAGTCGCTCCTGGCACCACCGACTCTTCATGCTGCTTCCTTCGGGGCGCCTCGTCCGTCCAAGCCCACCCGGCGGATGGTGCTATCGCTGGTGCGGCGGGCCGACACCTGGGGATCACGCCGCCAGGTGGGGCGCGACGGCCCCCAGTCGAGAGCGCCGTTGCCGATGAGGTAGACGAACGACTCGAACACCGCCAGGGCGAATATCCCCATGGCCACCAGGCCGAACAGGCCCAGTCCCCGGTAGGACACCGCCCAGGGGTACAAGAAGATGATCTCGATGTCGAAGACGATGAAGATCATGGCGATGAGGAAGAATCGAACCCCGAACCGCTCCGGGGCGTCGGTGCTCTCCTCCACACCGCACTCGTAGGGGGCCAGCTTGGCCTTGGTCTGACGCCGGGGCGCCAACAGCCGGGAAGCGCCGAAACTCAAGGCGGCGAACAGCACGGCCAAAACCCCGAGGGCGAAGATCGGCAGGTATTGGCCGGTCATCGCGGTCTACCCCGAACCCTCGCCTTCCAGGCGACGGCGGACTTCCAGATCGCGGGTGTGGAGCATCAAAAGAGAGGCCAAGAACAACAGACCGGAGCCGATGGTCACCAGAATACCGGGCAGGCGGAACCGGCCCAGGTTGCGCCGTAAAAGCACGGAGATGACGGGCTCGTCGGGGTCCACCTGGGCCGGGGACGGCGCCTGGCCGGCCACCGGGGTCTCGTAGATCGACCGCTGCACTTGCACCACGGTGTAGTTGGTGGGATGGCGGGGCATGGCGCTGGTTATGACCTTGTTGCTGACCCGTTCCCACACCCCGTTGTTGAGCCGCTTCGGTTTCCCCCCCTGCTGGAAGGCATCCAGCACCACGAAGGTGTTGCTCTGCTCGTCAGTCGAGGCAAAGCCCAGATCGGCTTCGGCCAGATAATCGCTGGCCGCGGTGATGGCCTCGCCGGCGGCCTGGGTGGTCTGGAGGTTCCAATCGCCCAACTCCAGCCAGCCCTGCCGCTCGGCCTCTTCGGCGAGTTCGGGAGCAACGCCCTTCAGCTCGCTGAGAGTCAGGTCTTCGTTGCGGATGCGCTGCTCTTCGGCCAAGCGCTGCACCTCGCACTCCAAATGCTGTTCCTTCACCGAGGTTCCGTTCAGACCCTTCTCAAATTCGCACTCCGGAGCTTCTCCAGAACTGGCGGTAGAGAGCTTCCGGGGGTCGCCATCGGCGAGACCGTCGTTGAAGACGGTCAGCTCGGCTCGGATGGCACCGGCGTCAACGGAGTCGAGTTCGGCCTTACGGCTGCTGTCGCCCAAGACACGGACCACCTGGATGGCCTTGGGCAGGCAGTCTGGAGCGCCCAAGGTGGCGCAGGTGATCGGATTGGGCAGGTCATCGAGAATCTCCGGGGGCGGGTTGGCCTCGTTGTCGGTCACCGACGGATTGCCGATGTGGATGGCCTGCACCTCCCAGGTGGGCCGGGCCCCCTGGAGGCCGATGCCATACAACGACCAGATGAACGCCATCATCACCGTCCACCCGAAGATGGCCGAGATGGCGATAAGGGTGCCGAGGCGGAAGCCGGTGTTGGTGGAGATGATGAGCCACACCGACCCCATGAGGATGGCCGAGCCCAACAGCACCGTCAGCAGGCCGCGAATCTCGTTGTCGAACGAGATGGCCCCTAGGGCGCTCACTGCCGAAATAACCGAGCCCATGCTCACTGCCCCTGCTCCGCTTCGGCTAACGGCTGGTTGAAGCGTTCCGACCGCTCGTAGGCCACGATGTCGGCGATCTGCTGATCGTTCAGCATGCCCGGTCGGGAACTGCCGTCCTCCAGGGTGCAGAACCCGTGGATGGGGCTGCGCTCACCGGAGTCCCGGTCGCCCACGCACACGCCGAAGGCCGGCATCTGGCCCCCGCCGTCGCCCTGGCCGAAGTTGCCGTAGCCCACCCCTTCTTGAGAGCCGATGGTGATAAAGCCCTCGTGGCCCTCGGCGGTGTCGAACTGCCGGAGGGTGGCCCCGTTGGTGAGGTTGGGCCCGAACGCGCCGCCGCCAGCGATGCCCGCCGGGATCAGGTTGCCCAGCCGGGCAATTTCTGCGGCCTCTTCGGGGGAGCCTTTGGCCAAGACCACCGGGCCTCCGCCGGGGGAGGACTCGGGTCCGGTGAACCGCCAGGAATCCCTGGGGGTGTGGCAGCGGGCGCAGCCGTACTCCCCGTTGTTGAACAGCAGCTCACCCCGATCGGGCGAGGCCCCATCCACTTCGGGTAGGGCGCGGATGTGCTGCTCGCTGGTCTCTCGGATCTCCTGCTCCACCGCGGCCAGGTTCCGGGCCGCGGCCTCCGCAGCGGCCTCGTCGGCCCCCGCGGCACTCACGGAATCGTTGGCATCGCTGAGCCGGCTGTCCAGATCAGGGTTGGCCGCCAACACGTCGTCGCGCACTTGGAGGACGAGGCCGTCGAGCACTTCGCCCTGCACCTGGTCGGGATCGAGTTGGATGCTCTGGATGTACTGGATGAGCTCGTCCACCTGCTGGGTGGTGAGCGGGCCGCCGCCGGGGGCACCCCAAGCCTGCATAGGAGTGGGAGGCCGGCCGTAGTTGAGGATGTGGCGCACTTCTTCTTCGGAGAATCGGTACAGCACCGTGGTGAGAGCGGGAACTTCCCACTCGATGGCAGCGATGAAGTTGCCGCTGTCATCGGTGACCGACGTGGCGGTGGTGCCACCCAAGCCGCCCCCGCCGTGACAACTAGCGCACCGCTCCTCGAACTGCTCGCTCCCCCGGCTGGTGAACTGCCGACGGGAGTCCTCCAAATATCCCTGTTGGCGTCCGGGCTCGCCCAGCCAGTACAGGGGCAAGGCCACGCCGATGATGACCAGAGTGACCAGGCCGCTTACCAAAGCAAGGTCGAGCTTGGAGGTCTCCAGTTCCTCGTCGCTCAGGTAGGGCTTGCGGTTGGGGGCCAGCTCCACCTCCGAACCCCTCTCGCCACGGCCCGCCCACAGCACGTTGTAGATGAGGTAGATGGCAAAGCCCACGATGGCCACCACCGCGATGGCCATGCCCAGATTGCGCTGGGTTGAGGCGGCAAGCAGGTGCATCAGTGCGATGCCCCCCCGAGACAGCTCGGCCCTTCAGGCTCTTGGCCAGTGGTGTTCACCCCGATGGGCGGCCCCTGGATCACGGTTCCGGTGCGAATGATGAACTCGCCTCGGGAATTCACCGACATGGCAAACCGGTCCATGCCCCGGGGGGCCGGTCCGCCCCGCTTCTCGCCCACCTGGTTGTAACGGGATCCGTGGCACGGACACTCAAACCACTGCGAGGTCTCACACTGCGGCACCCGGCAACCCAGGTGGGGGCATTTCTGGAACAGGGCCACCAGGCCCGCCTCCATGCCGGCCAGCTCGAGGGCGCTATAGGTGGCTTGCGCCTTGGGCAGGGCCGCGGCGGGGTATTCGGTCACCCAGGCTCGGCCCTCAGGAAGGTAAAAGAAGCCGTTCCCTTCATCGATTTTGGTCTTCACATCGTCGATCAGACCGGCGTTCACGTCGGCGCCGAATCCGGTGACGAACGGGGGCCACAGAAACGCCACACAGGCGGCGCCGAATCCGGTGAGGCTGAAGCCCATCATGGCCACCGTGCTGCGGTTGAGGAATTGGCGGCGACTCACCCCGACGGCGTCGGGATCGGGCGGGGTCCACTCCTCCACCGACGCATCGGCCGCTTCCACCAACTCGGTGCCCGCGGTCTGGCGAGCCACCACTGCGGCCCGCTCCACCTCTCGGCCGGTGGGGGCGTCGGCTGCTCCGGCCGGATCGTCGATGTCCACCCGGCCTCGGTCTCGACGGCGGGTCTCCCGAGTGAGTCGCCCTTCGGCCGCCATGGTCTCCCGGCGTCGGGCCGCGCCGATCAGCACGATCACTGCGGCCACCACGATGATGGGTATGGCGATGGAGAGTGCGACGCCCATAGTCAGTTCCTACAGATCGAAGAAGAGGCCGACTTCCCACGGGAAGACGAAGTTGAAACCGGGGCCTCGGAAGAACGAGCCGATCAGCACCAAGATCGCCCAGAACATCAGGTGGATGGTCATGAGCGAGATGGCGAACTTGCGATCTTCGGGCTTCTTGTTGGGGTTGCGGTCGACGTAGGGGGCCAGGATCAGCAGGAACAGCGCGATTCCGGGGATGGTCACTCCCGCCACCATCGGGTGGAACATGGTGAGCAGTTCCTGGAGGCCGAGGAAATACCACGGGGCCTTGGACGGGTTGGGCGTCTCGTTGAAGTTGGCCAACTCCAGCAGCGGGGCGTTCACGAATATGGAGAAGATCAGGGTGAAGGCGGTGAAGATCAGCGCGGCCACAAACTCCACCACCAGCAGGTGAGGCCAGACGTGGACTTTGTCGGTGGGGGTGGCCTTGACGTCTTGGATGGAGCCCGACTTCACCACGGTGAGCAGCCGCTGGGTGCCTCCGCCGGGGCCGGTGGGCTCGGGCTGGGCCGGACCGGCGGGCATGGGCGCAGTGGCCACCGCGGCGGCTGCTGCTTGGGCGCCGCCCCCGGCCGCGGCTTGGTCCCGGGCCGACTTCGACCGGTCGAGCAAGTGGTCGGGGATCTTGGGACCGCCCGCGTCCCCTTCCCCGGCGGGTTCGGACGACGCCGCTTCGGAGGATTCGGGCGCGGCCCCGCCCCCGCCGCCCTGTTGGGCTTCGGCGCGCTCACGAGCCTCTTGGGCTCGCTTCAGGAGGTGTTCGGGGACTTCCGCCATGGGCTTTCGGATCGGGCCAGAAACGTCGTTGCGACGTGGTTTCTAGAGCGGCCCGGAAATACCTCCGTCCTTTCTTACTCGCCAGAAGTGGATGGCCATGAAGATGACGATCACAAAGGGCAGCATCAGCACATGCAGCACATACCATCGCAGCAGCGTGTCGGTGCCGATCTCCACGCTTCCGAGCAATACGAAGCGCACTTGATCGCCGAATACCGGGGTGAACCCCATCATGTTGGTTCCCACCGTCACCGCCCATAGGGCCAGCTGGTCCCACGGGAGCAGATAGCCGGTGAACGAAAGCAGCAGGGTGAGGGTCAACAAGATGACCCCGATGACCCAGTTGAACTCTCGGGGCGGTTTGTAGGCCCCGTGGTAGAAGACCCGGGCCATGTGCAAGAACACGGTGATGACCATGAGGTGGGCGGCCCATCGGTGCATGTTGCGCACCAGCAGCCCGAAGGCCACCGAGGTTTGGAGGGTGTAGATGTCGTCCCAGGCCTGAGCCGCGGTGGGCCGATAGAAGAACATCAAGAAGATGCCGGTCACGGTGAGCAAGATGAACAGGAAGAAGCTGAGACCGCCCAAGCACAGGGTGTAGCTGACCTTCACCGCGTGGCGCTTCACCTTCACCGGGTGAAGGTGGTACAGCACGCTGTTCATGATCACGTAGCTGCGGTTCCGAGGGCTGTCGCTGTAGCCCTTGCGGAAGATGGAGCCGGGTCGGAAGATGGACGACCAGGCTTGCGACCCCTGCATGTCGCTCATCATTTGGCTCGCGGCCTGCTTGGCTCGCTCGCTCGCCGGTGGTTTGGGCTGCTTTGCCACGTTGCTCCTGAGTCCTCTTATCCGTTCCGGGCCTAAGTTCTAGGTCAACCGCATGCCGTAGCCGTAGCCGTAGCTGGTCATTCGCTGGTGGGGGTCGCCATCTCCTCCGGGGTCGCCCAGTCGGCCCAGGGTGATCACCCCGGTGGGACACCGGTCCACGCACAGGGCGCACCGGGTGCAGGCGTCCTCGTCGATGGTGAAGATCACATGATCGCTGGGATCAACGCCGGGCTGCTCGGCGCCCACGGCCAGATCGACCGCGTCGGGGGCCACCATGTGGATGCACTTCCAGGGACAGATGTCCACGCATCCCTCGCACATGATGCACTCAGACTGGTCGATGTGGATGAACTGCTTGGGCTTGACCTTGCTCTGGAGGTAGTCGTTGTCCACCTCGACCAGCACGTAGTCGTCGCGGAACTCCGGCATGGGGGGGTTGGCGTCGCTGCTGGCCATCAGACTGGTGCCCCCTCTCTCACGATCGGTCGTCCATACTCAGACTTCTCCACTTCCACGGGGGCGGTCTTGCCCCGGTTCTGCCACACCATCCAGCCGGCGATGTTCCCGGCCAGAGCCAAACCGTAGATCAACACCGCGATCACATCGCGCAATACCAGATAGGGAAGGTCAAAGGGCAGGGCCCAGGAGATGATGCCCTGGTTGCCCACGTAGTAGCCCTCGATCAAGCGGTCTTTGCGCCAGCCCAACTCGCTGTCGGCGTACACCAGCCACTGATGGGGCACCACGCCGTAGATCCAGAACAACAGGAAGAAGACCAAAGCGGCGCCAAACATGGCCTCGCCCCAAGTGTGGTACTTGCCCACCGGACGGCGACGTGCGTATTCCAAGAAGGCGACGATGCCCAGCACCGACACCACCAAAGAGGCGGTGAAGGCCACGTTGAAGTACGGCGCACCCAAGCCCTCGTCGTACTGGTGGACGGCGATGAAAGCCCACAGCGCCAAGTAGAGGACGAAGCATCCTCCGAGGGCCATGTAGAACTTGGTGACGGCGATGTCTATGGGCCTACGAGCGGCCACGGTCCTCCCCTTGTGGGTGCGTTCGCGATTGATAGTAGTAGCCCCACCCTGCACTTCTACACATCAAAGTACCCCCTCCCCACCCCCCTTCTTCGCCGACACAAGCCACTGCTGGCAATGGTTAGGCCGTTAGCCTTGAGCGGGCCTAATGTGGCACGGGGCTGGACGTGGTGCCGGCCGGGAATCACACCGGAGGAGCGTTGGTAGAAGTACCCGAGCATCTGCTGAAACGATCGGCAGATCGTCGCAAGGACCTCGGCGCGTCCACCGGCGACGAACCGGCCGCAGAGGCACCGGCATCGGAGACATCCGCCGCCCCTGCGGTGGCTGAAGCCCAGGCCCCGGCCGCGGCGGCGGGCCCCTCATTGCCCGAGCTTCCCGACCTGGATCCGGAGCCCGAACCCCAACCGGAACCGGTCAAGCCGTGGGTACAGGCCGCGCTCAGCCGCAAGAAGATCCCGGTGTGGGCCGTGCCGGTGCTGATCTTCCTGCCGTTCTGGGCCATCATCTTCGCCGGCACCCTGGAATCGCCCGAGCGCGACAGCGAGATCATCGCCATGGGCCGGGAGGTGTATGACGGCAGCGGCGGTTGCGCCGGCTGCCACGGCGCTGAAGGCGGCGGCGGAGTGGGCCCGGCGTTGAGCAACGGCGAGGTAATGGCCACCTTCGGCGACTGGAGAGACCACGTCATCTGGATCGTAAACGGCTCCCCCGCCGAACCGGGCACCCTGTATGGCGACAACAACGAGGTGTCGCTGGGAGCGGCCAACGGCATGCCCGCCTTCGGCGAAGACCTGAGCGCCCGGGAGATCCTGGCGGTGACCTACTTCGAGCGGGTGGAGATCGGTGGTGCCGATGAGGCCGACCTGCATGATCTGGAAGAGCTGTTTGAGGCCGAAGGAGTGGTGCCAAACCAATTCACCATCGGACAGACCTTCCGCAGCACGTTGAGCGGCCTGCTGTCCACCGCCGGGGTCGGAGCGGGCTAATCCTCTCGCGAGCCGAGTCGGCGGCGTGATCAACCGCGAATCCTGTCGATGACGCCTCGCCGCGACCTTTTGGTGATAGGCGGTGGTCCGGCCGGAGCAGCCACCGCCTACTGGGCGGCCCGCCACGGCCTCGACGTGGTGGTGGTGGAGCGCAAGGAGTTCCCCCGCGACAAGACCTGCGGCGATGGGCTCACCCCCCGGGCGGTCAAGTCGCTGTGCGACATGGGCCTGGCCGACCAGCTCACCCGCTACCACCGCTACGGGGGCCTGCGGGCGGTGGCCCACAAGCGCACCATGGAGCTAGCCTGGCCCCAGCACTCGGTGTTCCCCGACTATGGCTATGTGGTTCGACGGCGGGACCTCGACAACCTGGTGGCCGACCATGCGGTGGCCGCTGGGGCCGAGATGCTTCTGGCCACCGAAGCCACCCGGCCGCTCCTGGTCAACGGGGTGCTCGACGGGGCGGAGGTGGTGGACAAGGCCACCGGGCAAACCGACCAGATCCAGGCCCAATATGTGGCGGTGGCCGACGGGGCCAACTCCCGGTTCGGCCGGGCCCTGGGCACCGCGCGAGACCGGGCCTACCCCCAGGGCATGGCCATACGCACCTACTTCGAGAGCCCGCTGCACGACACGCCGTGGATCGAGAGCGCCCTGGACATGCGAGACCGCAACGGCAATTCGCTCCCTGGATATGGCTGGATCTTCCCGCTGGGCGATGGGAGCGTGAACGTGGGCGCGGGGCTGTTGTCCACGTTCCGCGACTACACCTCGGTGAACACCTCCCATCTGATGCGGGAGTTCGCGGCCACGCTCCCTTCCTACTGGGAGATAGACCCCAACCGGCCGCTCATGGCGCCGGTGGGAGGGCGTCTGCCCATGGCCGGGTCGGTACACCCCAAAGTGGGTCCGAAGTATCTGGTGGTGGGGGACGCGGCCGGATCGGTGAACCCCTTCAACGGCGAGGGCATCGACTACGCCTACGAGACCGGAAAGATGGCCGCCGACTTGGTGGCCGAGGCCATCGCCACCGGCGACGGCGGGGTGATCTGGCGGTACCCGAAACTGTTGGAGGAGAACTACGGGGCGTACTTCCGGGTGGCCCGGATATTCGCCCGGCTGATCGGCAAGCCAGCGTTGCTGCGGCAGCTGACCCGGATCGGCATGCAATCTCGCCCGGCCATGGAGTGGGCCCTGCGGATCATGGCCAATCTCATGGACCCCGACAACCCCGGCCCAGCCGAGTACATCTACAAAGCCGCGGAAAAGGCCTCCACGGTCTCATCGATGTCATCTTCGGCGTGGGCCAGGCTCGGGAACAGGGCTTCGTAGGGGCCGGGGGCGAAGGCCACCCCCGCTTCGAGGAGGGCGTGGAACACCCGGGGATAGACGCCGTTTTCGGCGGCGGCCTTGGCCTGGTCGAAATCGGTCGGCGCGTCGGCGCAGAAGAACACTCCGAGCAGTGATCCCACCCGGGGCACGGTGCAGGCCACGCCCGCGGCGGTGGCGGCCGCAGTCATGCCGTCGGCCAGTCGGGCCGCGGTGTCAGTGAGGGTGCGGTAGGCATCGGGGGTCAGCTGTTCCAGGGTGGCCAACCCGGCCGCGGTGGCCAGCGGGTTTCCCGACAGGGTTCCGGCTTGGTACACGCCGCCCAGCGGGGCCAGGTGCTCCATCAGATCGGCTCGCCCCCCGAACACGCCGATGGGCAATCCGCCGCCCACCACCTTGCCGAAGCACCACAGGTCGGGAGTCACCCCGAACCACTCGGTGGCGCCGCCGGGGGCCAGGCGGAAGCCGGTGATGACCTCGTCGAACACCAATAGGGCGCCGGCCTCGTCGCACGCGGCTCGCAGCCCCTCCAGAAACCCGGGGACCGGGGCCACCACTCCCATGTTGGCCGCCACCGGCTCCACCACCACTGCGGCCACGTCGTGGTCCACAACGGGAACCTGGTTGTAGGGGGCCACCACGGTGTCGGCCACCGCTCCGGGGGTGACGCCAGCCGAGTCGGCCAGGCCCTGGTTGGCCACGCCGCTGCCCCCGGCGGCCAGCAGTCCGTCGCTGTGGCCGTGGTAGCAGCCGGCAAACTTGATGATCTTGGTGCGGCCGGTAGCGCCCCGGGCCAGCCGGATGGCGGCCATGGCCGCCTCAGTGCCGCTGGAGGTGAGCCGGGTCCAGTCCATTGCCGGTACCCGGTCGCACAGCAGTTCGGCCAGCAGCACCTCGCGTTCGGTGGGCGCCCCGTAGCTGGTCCCGTCGGCGGCGGCTTTGGCCACCGCGTCGGTCACCGCCGGATGGGCGTGGCCCAAGATGCCGGGGCCGTAGCTCTGCACGTAGTCGATGTAGCGGCGCCCCTCCACGTCCCACACATAGGGCCCCTCGGCCCGGGCCACGAAGTACGGGGTGCCTCCCACCGAGCGGAACGAGCGCACCGGAGAGTTGACCCCGCCGGGGATCACCCGCCGCGCCCGCTCAAACAACTCCTGGTTGGTGACCATGCCCGCGATCCTAGAGTTTGGGTTCTTCCATTTCGGCAGCGGGAACCTGGTGGCCCTCAGCGGCTGAAGAAGTCCTCGAGGGCGGCGACCAGGCCATCGATGGTGTGCTCGGAAGCCTCGAAGGCTACCTCTAGGCCAAGATTGCGGGCGGTGGCGGAGGTGATAGGGCCGATGGTGGCCACCACTGCGGGCACCGCGTCGGCACCGAAGGTATCCACGAAGTTGGTCACGGTGGACGACGACGTGAAAGTGATGACCTCGGCGTTGTCCAGCAAGGTTGCCGCGTCGGGATCAGGGACCGGCGCCACCGTTCGGTAGGCGGGAACCACGTCCACCTCCCAGCCCGCGGCGGCCAGACCGTCGGGCAGCACTTCGCGGGCGATCTCGGCCCGGGGGATGAGCACTCGACCGGGGCCGTCGGGCCCAATCCCTTGAGACAGAGCTTCCAGCAGAGCCTCAGCCACGTACTGCTCGGGCACCAAGTCGGCCACAACGTTGCGCTGGGCCAGTGCGGCGGCGGTGGCCGGGCCGATGGCGGCCACTTGAACCCCTCCGAGGCTGCGTGCGTCCCGCAATTGCTCGAAGAACCGGGCCACTCCGGTAGGCGAGGTGAACACCACCCAGTCGTAGCGGCCCACCTGGGCCGCGGCCTGGACCAGGCGGTCGAGGTCCTCAGGAGGCGCGAAGGCGATGGCCGGCAGCTCGATGGCCTCCGCTCCCCGTTGGCGAAGCTTGGAGGCCAGCTCGGCGGCCTGGGGCTGGGCCCGAGTCACCACGATACGGCGGCCGAACAAAGGCCGGTTCTCAAACCAGGCCAGATCGGCAGCAGCCACCTCGCCGATGACGATGGTGGCCGGCGGTTGGGGATCCAAATCGGCCAGGGTGGCCAGGGTGGCCCGCAGTGTGCGCTGGTTGGGGCGGGTGCCCCACTGCACTGCGGCCGCCGGGGTGTCGGGGGCCATGCCCCCGGCGATGATCCTTTCGCAAATGGCGCGGCAGCGGGCCGCGCCCATGAGCACCACCACCGTGCCGCCCAGCGCGGCCACTGCCTCCCAGTTGACAGATGCCTCCCCTTTGGCCGGATCCTCGTGGCCAGTGACCACGGTGAACGAGGTGGAGGAATAGCGCATCGTCACGGGGATCCCGGCATAGGCGGGAACCGCCACCGCGGAGGTGATGCCAGGAACCACCTCGAAGGCGATCCCGGCCGCGGCCAGCGCGGCGACCTCCTCACCGCCCCGGGCGAACACGAAGGGGTCGCCGCCCTTGAGGCGCACCACCTGCTGGCCGGCCCGACCCCGAGCCACCAGCAGGGCGTTGATGTCGTCTTGGGAGGTGCGAGGTCCGCCGGGCTGCTTGCCCACCGAGATGCGCTCGGCATGGGCCGGAGCCAAGTCGAGCAATGAGACCACCGACAGCCGGTCGTACACCACCACATCGGCACTGGCCAGAACTTCAGCCCCCCTCAAAGTCAAAAGAGCAGGATCGCCCGGTCCGGCACCGACCAGATAAACGGTCATCGGGCCATCCAAGCCGGCTTGTGAATCACGGTCACCAGGACATCCAAACGAGCTTCAAGTAAACGGTCACCAGGCCACCGTATCGAGCAACTGGCGGGCCAGGCGCTGCCCCACGGCCTCTCCGTCTTCTCCTTCACCCACCACGGTGTGACACCGGCCGCCAGGGCCATCGGCCAGCACCGCTCGCATGGCCAGTGCCGGGCCCTGGACATGGGCGTGGGCACCAGCCGGTAGCGTGCAGTCGCCGCCCAGAGTGGCCAAGAAAGCCCGCTCGGCATCGACCGCCCGGCGGGTGATCGGGTCTTCGATGGCTGCCAGCAAGGCGCGGACTTGGTGGTCGTCTTCTCGGCACTCCACCGCCAGGGCGCCCTGGCCCACCTGGGGCACCATGGTCTCGCAGCCCAGCACGTCGACCACCGGGGGATGCTCGCCCAGGCGCTCCAGTGCGGCCTGGGCGATAACCACCGCGTCGTAGTCGGCCGCTTTGGCCAGCCGGGTGCCGATGTTGCCCCGCAGGTCGGCGAACCACAGGTCGGGGCGTAGCTCCCGAAGCTGGACCCGGCGACGGGCTGAGCCGGTGGCCACCAATGCTCCTTCAGGAAGATCGACCAGCCGGCAGCCCACCAGCGCGTCCCGGGGGTCGGCCCGGCGGGGTGCTGCGGCGATAACCAAGCCGTCGGGGGTGGCCGCGGGCAGGTCCTTGGCCGAGTGGACGGCGATGTCGGCTCGGCCGTCGAGCACTGCGACTTGCACTTCCTTGACGAATGCCCCTTTGCCGCCGATGGCTGAGATGGGCTCGTTGGCCAACCGGTCGCCGGTTGTGGTTACCAAAACCGGCTGGACATCGGCGGCGTGGCCCAACAGTTCAGCGATGTGGGCGGTCTGCCAGCGGGCCAAGGCGCTGCCTCGGGTGGCGGCGCGCAACATGGGGGAAAGCTTAGAGATCGAAGAGGTCCCGGAGTGCTTCGGCCAAACGGTCACCCCGCGGCGATCCGGCGGCGTCCTTCAGCCTCACCGTAGGCTCGTGCAGAAGCTTGCCCACCAGACCCCGAGTGGCCGCTTCCACCGCTTCCCGCTCGGCCGCGGACAGCCCACCCGAATGGCGGTCCAGCTCCTCTTTGCGCAGAATCTCGGCCCGAGTCCGGAAAGCGGCGATCAAGGGGGCCGCCTCGCGGGCCGAGCTGTGGTCCAGATAGCGGTTCAGCTCGTCGTCGATGATGCCCCGCACCCGGTCCAACTCGGCCCGGCGCTCTCGCAGTCCCCTATCAGCGAAGGCCCTCAGATCGTCCATGTCAAGCAGGGTCACCCCGTCCAGATCGCCCGCCGCGGGATCCACATCGCGGGGCACCGCGACGTCCACGATCAAAAGCGGGTGGTTGGCCCGCTCGGCCATGATCTCGGCCACGTCGCAATGCTCTAGAATCATCGACGACGCACCGGTGGATGTGAGCAACACGTCCACTACCGCCAATTCGGCGGACATCTCGTGAAGGCCCACTGCTCGGCCTCCGATCCGCTGCGCCAATTCCTCGGCCCGACCGGTGGTGCGATTGGCCACCACGACTTCGGCCGCCTCGCTCTTGGCCAGGCTGGCAGCCATGCCTTCACCCATGTCTCCGGCACCCAGCACCATCAGACGACGGCCAGCCAAACCGCCCAGCCGCTCGGTGGCCAAGGCCACCGCCGCCTGGGAGACCGAGGTGATATGACGGGATATGCCGGTCTCAGTACGGGCCCGCTTGCCCACTTCTGTGGCGTGGCGGAAAAGGTTGTTCAGCGACGAGCCGCAAGTGCCCTCCAACCGAGCGGTCTCCCATGCGCTCTTGACCTGCCCTTGGATCTCGTTCTCACCGAGCACGGCTGAGTCCAGGCCGCACGCCACCGAGAAAAGGTGCGACACGGCGTCGGCCTCATAGTGGGCATAGAGCGCATCGCTGAACTGCTCAGGGGCCACGTAGGCGCTCTCGGAGAGGAAATCCCGCACATTCTGAAACGCCCCGTGGAAGGTCTCGGCAAAGACGTAGACCTCGATGCGATTACAAGTGGACAGCACGACCGCCTCGGAAACATGCTCCCGACCGATCAGGTCGGCCAGCGCCTTGGGCAGGGAAGACTCATCGATGGTCATCCGCTCGAGAAGGCCGAGCGGTGCCGATCGGTGGTTGAGGCCTATCGCCAGTACAGACACGTTTTGCCAGCTTCCGTGTCTACCGGGGACTACTAGTTATGCAGTCGTACATTGGGTGTGCCTACCGGTTTCGCCTACATCAGGGTGTTCTCGACCAAGTGGTCGATCTTTGCTTGCGCTTGTCCGGTTTCGCCGGAGCGGATCAACTCCAGCATTCCCGAATCCAATACATCTTGCCAAGCCAGGCCCTCGGTGTGCATCCCCGTTGCCTGAATCCTCTCGCGCGCCTCACTGAGCAGGCATAACAGGGTTTCGTATTCGGGGCCGATCTCGGCCTCCAAGCGCTGGCGGAGCCAGCGTGACAAGGCTGGACTATGGCCTCCGGTGGAGCAGGTGACCATCAGCGGCCCGCGACGCAGTTTGCTGGGCAGGGTGAAGGAGCAGTTATCGGGGTCGTCGGCGCTGTTCACCCACACTCCGGCCGACTCGCCGTCGCGGTAGACCTCGGCGTTCACCTCTTGGCAGCCGGTGGCCGCTACCGCGAGCCGGTAGCCCTCGACATCGCCGGAGCGATACTCACGGCGATTCACGGAGATGCCGGGGCGGTCTTCCAACTCGGGAACCACGTCCGGCGCGATCACGTCCACCATAGCCCCGGCTTCCAGCAGGCCTACGGCCTTGGCCAACGCCACCTGGCCTCCTCCCACCACCAGGCAGCGGTGGCCACGAACCCGCAGATTCACCGGATAGAGCACTTCTTGTACGGGCATCGTTGGCTACCTAGCGAACGAGCACAAACAGTTGGATGACCGCAGCGATGAGAATGGCCAACAACAAGATGGCTATGGCGATGGTCGTACCCGGTCTCATGCCCGTTAATCCGATCGTTTGGGTTGCAGCTGAACAGAGGTGGTCGATGCCGAGCCGCCGGTCTCCACCGTGACAGAGTCGCCCTCGGTGCAGTTCAGCTCAAAAGCAGCTGATCCCCGGTTGACGGCGACGGCCACCAAGCCATAGGAGTCTACCAGCACCCCTAATTCGCCACTCTCCAGATCGCGGTAGCTGCCCACCCGACGGACGTTGCGACCGACTTCGCCGGCGGTGAGCCGGAGCGCGTTGCCAAGCGGCTCGATCTCGGCCGGGTCCAAGTTGAGCTGCACGTTGCCAAACCGGTCAATCCACAGCACTTCGGCGAATATCCGCTCGCCGTCGACTCGGCTGACCGGCACCATGCCGGGGGTCAGGGATTCCACCGGGACCAGCGTCCCCAGGTCTTCGAGGCCGGCGCCCAGGCAAAGGTGAGCGGCGGCGGGGGCAAACACATCGCGGCCGGCAAACGTCGGGCCGGGGGCGTGAAGCTGATACTGCTCGGCGGTGAGCTCCACCGCTCGGGAGGCGCCGCCCACCATGGCCACCGCCGGGGCCAGCAGGCCGTTGTCGGGACCGACCAGCACCGAGGCGCCGTCGCCCACCTCCACTGCTACCGCTCGCCGGCTGCCGCCCACACCGGGATCGACCACCGCCAGCACAACGCCGGGCACCAAGTACTGGGCGCTGCGGGCCAGAGCCAAACCTCCGCCCCGCACATCGTGGGGGGCGATGTCGTGGGTGATGTCCACCACCGCCACCTCGGTGGCGATGGAGCGGATGACCGACTTGACCACTCCCACGAACTCATCGCTCAGCCCGTAATCGGACAGGAACGAGATGGTGTCGTACCGCAGCGTCATTGCTTGGCCAACACCTTGTGGGGGCCAAGGGGGAGTGGCAGTGTCAGCCTGCCTGGGTGTAGCGACTGGCCAAGTATCGGTCGATGTCGCCCTCTCGCAATCGATACGACTTGCCGATCCTCACCGCGGGAAGGTCTCGGGCCTTTATCAGCCGGTAGACCGTCATCGTTGACACTCTCATGAGGGCAGCAACCTCTGCCACGGTCATGAGTTTTTCCCGCCCATCTGGCTTAGCCATGCCATCACACCCCTGACTCCGCTGTGCGCCGCTCACCTTACGCGGCACTGCTAGTGGTGTGCCACCCCGCATGGACAACAACAAGAAATGCCTGATTAACCCGCCGTTTGCCTCCTCAAGTGGCACCCCCCGCTATGGCCGGCTACCACACCTATGCCTGATTGACCTGCCGTTTGATTCCTCAGGTACCGCCCAGCTCGCGGCTGCGCTGGGTGGCGGCCACCACCGCAGCGATGAATGCCGACGCCGCCCCTCGGGCTTCCAGCTCGGCGATACCCGCGGCGGTGGTGCCTCCCGGAGAGGTCACCGCGGCCCGCAGGTCGGCGGGCAGCTCGCCTGACTCGGCCAGCAGCCGGGCCGCCCCCAAGAGGGTCTGGCGGGTGAGGGCATCGGCCATGTCCGGGGAAAGGCCCACCTCTTGTCCGGCGGCCATCAAGTTCTCCGCCATCCAGAACAGGTAGGCAGGCCCCGAACCGGAGAGCCCGGTGACCGCGTCGAGCATCGACTCATCGCACACCACCACCGTGCCCACCGCTTCCAGCACGCCGGTGGCCCATTCCAGATCCCCCTCGGTGGCATGACGGCCCGCGGCAATGGCCGCTGCGCCCTCGCCTACCAGCGCGGGAGTGTTGGGCATGGCCCGGATAACCCGGGCGCCGGGGCCGAGAACTGCCTCGAGGGCCCCAGTGGTCACACCGGCTGCAATGCTGAGGACCCGGCCGACCCCCGCCGACTTGAGGTTGCTTCCGGCCGAGGCGGCATCGTCGGGCTTGACGGCGAGAACAGCATCAGCCTGTTGGAGCGGATGGCCGGCCACCGTCACGCCGCTGAAGCGTTCGGCCAATTCTTCTCGCCGATCGGAGATCTTCTCTACTACGGCCAGCTCGCCCGGCTGAGCCCATCCGCCGGCCAGCAAGCCGCCGAGCAAGGCCTCGCCCATGCGGCCTCCGCCGATGAGTTGCAGTCGAAGTGCCACCTCACTGCTATAGCACCCCGGAGCCGGTCTCATCCGGCAAAAAACTCTGGCCGGTGGGATGACTTCCCCGATCACTCCCACCGACCAAGAGCACTACCCAGGGAACTTACATTCAATTTACATTGAAAACAACTAAAATTACTAAAAAGTGCTAATCTTTGAGCCGGGTCTGGTAGCCGATCCGCATGCAGGGCCGAAACCACCGCTCGGAATAGGCGTAGAACGACCCCAAGAGCCGGTCGATCTCCGCCTCGGTCACCGTGTGGGCTGGCAGCTCGGTCACCAGGAACACGGCATCCTCGATCCCGATGGCGAAACGCAAACCGGCCAGCTCGCGGTTGCGGCGCAACAGATACTCATACAACCGGCCCTCGTTCTCCTCGGGTGCGGGCATGAAGTGGCACTCGCAGTGCAACTGGCGCTGGCCGAGAGTGAACCACACGGTGGACACCGTCTTCTCCTCCCCCACCATTCGCACGTACCAACGGCGCTGGCCGGGCTCGCCCCGGTCCACGGTCAACACGGTGGGATTGGTGTGGAGTTGGTCGTCCAGCCAGGCATCGATGTCCGACTCCAAAGCGGCCAACTCCTCGGGCCGCAGAATCATGGGCAATGGACAGGGTTGCAGGCCATCGGCGGCGTCATGTGCAATAGACAGGCACTCGGGACTGGACCCTTCGATATGTAGCTCGCAACGAGCGGGCCATGGCCGCCCACGAATACGAACGGGCCCGCTCGGCTGCATTCATGGCCGTCTCGGCGGCCAGCAGCGGGTTGTCGATGAGGGCGGCCGTCTGAGCAGCAAATGCCTCGGCGGTGGCATCGTCTACCAGGAATCCGGTTCGGCCGTGGTCCACTATCGAGCGCAGCCCGCCCACGGGAGCGGCCACCACCGGGGTGCCGCTGGCCGCCGCCTCCAGGGCCACCAGTCCGAACGACTCGCTGCGGCTGGGAACCAGAACAACATCGGCGGCCCGGTAGTAAGTGGACAGCCAGTGGTGGGGACGGGGGGGAACCAGCGTCACCTGATCCTCCAGGCCCAAGGCGTGAATGCGGTCTTGGAGGCGCCGATACTCGGTCCTACCCTCGGTGCCGCTGGGCCCTCCAACCACAAGCAGGCGGGCATCCTCGCGACCCAGACACGCCAGTGTTTCCACCGCAACCAGAGGCCGTTTCAACGGCTGAATCCGGCCGACAAAGAGCAACACCGGACCTTGGCCCAATCCGAGGGCGGTGCGGGCACCATCGCGATCTCCGGGGGAGAACAGCGCGTGCTCCACTCCCGGCGCGGCTAGCTCAATCCGTTCGGGCGGGGCGTCGTAGAACTCTCGAAGTTGCTGGGCTTCTGGCTCACAGGAGGCAATCACCGCATCGGCACAGCCGATCACCTCGGTCTCGGCCTGGGCCCGGAGCTCCGACTCGGGATCGCCAGTGGCCGCCTTTACCCGGGCCAGCGTGTGGAAGGTCACGGCCAGCGGTACTTCCACCGCGTGCTTGACCCGGTGACCGGCCACCCCCGAAAGCCAGTAATTGGCGTGAATCACATCGGGGCGCCGGTGTCGCCGGAAGTCAGCCAGCACACCATCGGCGAACTCCTCCACTACCCCGGGGAGGTCTTCCTTGTTCAATTCGACGGGCCCAGCGTTGATGTGGACCACAGTCACGCCCGGTTCGATGTCCACCTCATCGGGCAGCCCTTCCTGGGCTCGCCGTACATACACCCGGCACTCGCTGCCCGAGTGGGCCAAGGCCGCGGCCATCTCCCGCACATACACGTTCATGCCGCCGCTGTCGCCCACGCCGGGCTGGGTTAGCGGCGACGTGTGCAGAGACAAGATCGCCACGTTCTGGGTCATGACCCCAATCCCCGAATCATGACGAGGTTGCCCCGCGAACAAAGAACTGGCATGGCCAATTGAGGCTACCCCCCGGACACTGGGGGCAGCACAGCCACCTCATCGCCGTCGGCGACCGGCTCAGATCCGGTAACCGGCTCGCCGTTCAGCCACACCCGGCAAATCTGAAGCTGTTCGGCAAAGGCCGCGCCATAGCGATCCACCGCAGTGGCCAGTACTTGGTCGACAGTGGCGCCGGGGACTTCGTCTCGTCCGGTGCCCGCCGCCTCCCTGACGTGTGCGAACAGGCGCAGCGTGGCCATGGGCAGAATTGTACGGGAATACTCTGCCACTGCCGCAGTCTGAAAAGCCCCGCCCATTACCGTGACAGCCGTGGCTCGTCTCCTTCTGATCCGACACGGGCAGTCGGAATGGAACGCGGCTCGGCGCTGGCAAGGTCAGGCCGACCCCCCATTATCGGAGTTGGGACGCCGGCAGGCGGCCGAAGCCGCGGCCCGGCTCGAGCCGGTTGACGTGGTGGCCACGTCCACCCTCCAACGATCCCGGGTGAGCGCAGAGATCATTGCCGAAGCGCTGGGCTGCGACCCGCCGATCCCGGTTCCCGAGCTGATCGAGCGGGATGTGAGGGAGTTCTCCGGATTGACCCGGGCGCAGATCGAGGAGCGGTACCCCGGATTCCTGGAAGACGGCCGCCGCCCACCGGGCTGGGAGGACGATGCCGCCCTGTTGGACCGGGTGCTGGCCGGGCTCAACCGATTGGCCGGCCTCGTCGGCGACCAGTCTGCGCTGGTGGTCACCCACGGCGGGGTGATCCACACCCTGGAACACCACCTGGGCTGCCCGACCGACCGGGTCGCCAACATGAGCGGCCGGTGGGTGACGATAACTGATGGCCTGATTGTTCCCGGCGAGCGGGTCCACCCCCTAGAGGGGGCTTGTCAGTCTCCGTAGTTTGGGCGGAAACCAGACCGTAAGGGTAGCCGCTTGCTGTAATGCGCGAACCCCCAGCATGTCGGCGACGGCAAGCTCTGCTAGTGGATGCCCAGACTCCCCACCGGCGACGACCTCGCCACCCAGTTCGAGGCTTTCCTCCGAGACCCTTGGAAATAGCGGCTTTCAGTATGTTTCAGTGTTTTATAAGTAGAACAGCGCCGAATCATATGACCCGACGCTGTTCCAAAGAGATCGATAGGATCTCCATTGGTGGGGCTGGCATGGTGCAAGGACGGCCTCCAAAGTCGATTCCTTGGGGGTTCGAGTCCCCCCAGCTCCACCGCCCACTATAGCGCAGCGATGCTATATCGCGGTTAGGCGGACTAGGAGTTGCGGCGCTGGCGGGCGGCGGCGAGCGTTTTCGAGGGTGGCACTCTGGTGACCCAGAGCTGGAGGGTGCCTACGGCCAGCCCGGTGTGCGCGGCGGCGGGGTGGTAGCCCACAGCCGCCACCAAGTCGGTTAGAGCCTCCCGCAGCTCGTCGGCAACAGCCGCTAGCTCCTCTCACTTCGCGACAGCAGCGGCTACCGCCCGGTCCGGGCTCAGCGGCCCATCAGCGGTCGAAGGAACCAACGTGTTTGCTTTTGAGCGCGGGGAAACGCCGGCCCAACCACAAAGCCAGATAGCGGGCCAAGTGGCCCGCCGCAAAGCCACCAGCCATAGCAGCCGCAATCGTGAGCAAAATCCCCGCACCGCTCACCCAATCAATGATTTGGAGGCCTACAGCCCCGGCGACAAGCATCCATAGGTAGTCATGCCATGGAATTAGCCGATTCTTGCGGTTCCGCCCGATATTCAACTTCATAACCCTAGAATTTGGCCGCGCACCTCTCGCACTCGGCCACATCCGCCATGCTGACCGCCAAGCGCATGGCGTAGGATCGGGAGCGAGTGTGGCGGCGGCCACATGAGTAGAAGTCAAGTGGCCGCCGCCACACCAACGTTGAGCGCTCCCCAGCGAGCGGCTAGCTTGGTAGCATGACTTCTACTCATACTCAAGAGACCGCCAGGGCCAGCAACCCCCGGCGGCCACGACGCCAACGTGTCTGGTGGGGAAAAGCGGCAATACCTACCCTTGCTTGTGGGGGAGTGCTCTTTTCGCGCGATCTGCTCGATCTGCCGCTTTTTCCTGCGCTTCCGCTGGTAGCAATAGGCATAGCGGCAGTGGCGATCCCGCTTGCAAACGCTCTGGATCGGCGCAGTTAAGCATCGGGCACGAACCTGGGGCCGCCACGACGCCCACAGCGCCCAGGGCCACCACCGAACCCAGAGTGACTCATTTCGTAACGACGGGGAGGCTAGGGCAGCGCAGAAGGCGCTAGCAGCAAAAGCGGGAACCGGGAGCCTGTACGGCGCTCAGCGCCGCACCAGCCGCTAGACCAAGAACAACCGTGGCAGCTCAGCGGCCCGCCGCAGAGCGCGCCTTGGCACGTCTAACGATTGGTAGACACGCAAGCACCAAGACGGCAGCGGCCCCGAACGGCACTATCACGATGGCGGGGTCGATGTTCAACAGGCCCGCAACCCACGGGCCGAGCACCTTGGTGGCGAGGAGATACAGCAGGCCCCCCCACACGGCCGTGTGTTGCGTCTGACTTCGCGCGACAGGTTCTGGGTTTTTTCAAGCAGCATGGTGCGGGGTTGGCGGTCCCAGGACAGGAGGCTGTGGCCTATGGGCTTGCAGGACCGGAAACCGAAGAGGGTGCTGACTGCGGAGCAGAAGTACGACTTGTGGGTGCGGATGCTCTCGGGGCAGATCACCCAGGCGCAGGCCGCTGTGGAGGCGGGTGTGGACCGGTCGGTGGTCAGCCGGCTGCGGGCGGTGGCCCGCGACGGAGCGGTCGCGGCTTTGGGGTCTTCGAGGCCGGGGCGGCCCGGCCGATCCAGCGCGGAGGCCTCGGAGGCCGCGGTGTTGCGGGCCGAGGTGGAGCGGTTGCAGCGCACCGTGGTCGAGCAGGCGGTGGAGCTGGCGGTGCTGCGGGGAAAAACGGGTTGGGGATGAGCGGTCCTGTCCCCGCCCGCGTCGACGGGGCCGCCAAAGCCGTGCTTTTGGGGTTGATCGACGACGCTGTGGCGGCGGGCTGGACGCTGGGCCGGGCGTGCGCTGTTTTGGGCCTGGACCGGCGGCGTGCGTGGCGCTGGCAAAAGCGCCGCTGTGGGGGGACTCTCGACGACGCCAGCCCCGGAGGGCGGGCGGTCCACGGTCTGCTGGGGTGGGAACGCGACGAGATCGTGCGCCTGTTCGACGAGTGGGGCGACGTGGACCGGTCCCACCGCAAGCTCGCCCACCGAGGCTCGTATCTGGGACGCGTGTGGGTATCCGCATCCACGGTGGACCGCGTCCTGGCAGCCAGCGGCCTCAAACTCGCCGGTGCGCCGCGCCCGCCGCGGGCAGCGAAGGCCCCGTGGCCCGACTGGTTGCAGTGGCGGCCCAACCAGCTGTGGTGCTGGGATGGCACCCAGTTCCCGGCCTGCTCGACAGCCAGACACGCGTGCGCCATCGTCGACGTCGTGTCCCGCAAATGGATCGCCACCCACCTCACCGCGACGCCGGACTCGGTCGCCGCAAGGGTCCTGTTCGCCCGAGCGCTCGACAACGAAGGCCTCCTCACCGCAGAGCTCGCCGAACGGCTCGCAGACCCCGGCGCCGTCCCGCCCGACGACGGCGTGCCGCTGCTGCTGGCCGTCAGCGACAACGGCCCCGAGATGCGCGCCGGCGACACCGCCAAGTTCATGGCCATCTGCTCGATCGTCCAGCGCTTCGGGAGGCCCTCCACGCCCACCGACCAGGCCTGGATCGAGTCCCTGTTCGGCCACCTCAAGACCGAGCACCCCCACCTCGAAACCCTCAACGACCCCGCCGACCTCCAGCAAGAGCTCGAACGCGTCCGCCACCACTACAACACCGTACGCCTCCACGAAGCCATCGGATACGTCACCCCCAACGACGAGCACACCGGACAAGGACACCGAATCCGACAAGACCGACGAACCGGCCTCCAACGAGCCGACGCCCAACGACGCGCCTGGCACCGAAACCAACCGCTAACATGACCAACCAACCACCACCGCCCACCCGCCAAAGCGGCTTGAAAAAACCGGCAACCCGTCGCGAAAAGTCAGATACATCTCAGCCGCAATGAGAGCGGCGAAGATCGCGGCGTTAGCGTGTGTTGGAAAACGGCTCTCCGTTGCTGGCGAGGAGGCTAGATTCGGCCCGCTCAAAACAACATCGGCGGGCTATCAGCACCGCCTGAGGTGGGCCGCGCTCAGGTCTGGGAACGCTCCCTGTCGGGCTTGAATCTGGTGCAGTAAACGCCAACCAGCCGCCCAATCAGCAGAACAGCCCCATGAGCCGCAGCCCAGCAACACATCACCCCCAAAAGAACAGCACACGCAAACGCAATTGGCCAGGACATCCCGGCAGACTCAAACCAATCGAGCGACCACCTCAACGAATACCTGAACATCAAGCCACCAGCGAGGGCCCATACAAATATAACGACAAAGGGCGGGGCAGTATTGTCGTGGGGGTGTGGTGGGGGGTTTTGTGCGATCATGCCCCCCACCATACACCCTGAATCGGGCCGGGCCGCTAGGGTCGCCGCCACGCCGCCCGGCCTCGGGGGAGCTGAGCGCCACCAGCGGCCACAGCGGGCCTCGGGGGAGCTGAGCGCCACCAGCGGCCACAGCGGGCCGGGATCGAGCGGGCCGGGATCGAGCGGGCCGGCGGGCTGGGGTTGGTTTGGGGTTATGCGGTGGGGTGCATGGTCGGGGGGGGGGGGGGTGGTTTTGGGGTTGGGTTTTGGGGTTGTTTGTGCTGGTCATCCTCGGTTTTGGGGTTTTGGTTTACATAACGGGCGTTCTCTTACAGCGTCGGCGTTCCCCCAGGCCGGCGGGCCGGGAGGGCGGCGGGCCGGGGCTTGGGGGGTGTTTATGGGTCCGGCGGGCGGCGCGGGCGCAGAGCCGAGGCCCCAGGGCGAGCCGGGGGGATCGGGGGCCGCGCCCAGGCCCCGACGCCGGCCACAGCGCCCTCAGCGGCCCAGCAGCCCCACAGCGGCCGGGAGAGCGGCCCAGCGGGCTTCAGGGCCACCACAGCGCCCCCACAGCGCCCCAGCGGGCTTCAGGGCCACCACAGCGCCCCAGCGGGCCTCGGCGGGTTCAGCGGTCTCAGGTTTTCCGGGGGTGCGGTTCTATCGGCAGCGCACGGCCTTGTTGTCGCCTACTTTTTTGTTTCCGGCGATCTTGGCTTGCATTCCGACTTGGTACCAGCCGGCGTTTGGGACGTCGAAGGTTGTCGAGGTGCCCGCGACCGCTTTTTGGAATCCGCGGTGGCCGTAGTTTTTGGCCTCGTTCGCCCAGATGTCGGGTTTGAGGGTTTCGGGGGTTTTGCTCCAAGTAGCGGTGATGACCCAGCCCGAGCCCGACGACGCGCACGAAACAGACTCGAACGCCAAAGAGGGCTTGGGCTTGGGCTTGGGGGCTGCGGGGGTGGTTTGGCCGGTGATCCACGTTGAGAGCCCGTCAGCGTTGAACGCCGCCACCCGCACGTCGTAGGCCGAGCCGTTGGAAAGCCCGGTGATCGTGTGCGATGTGGCCAAGTCCGAGCCGTGGTCCAAATCCGTGCTCTTGGCGGCGGCGTCGCCCCACGCCTGGGCCGCAAGCTTCCACTGCACCCGATAGCCGAAACCGGCGGCGGGCGCGGTGGCCGAAGCCGACCACGAGACCGCGATCTGCTTGTCGCCCGCTGCAACCGACAGGCCCGACGCCGGATCGGGGGCCGCGGCCTTCGGCTTGGGCTTGGGGGCGATGGTGCAGTTGGCGGCCTCGGCCTTTTTCAGCTCGGCGGCCACGGGGCTCCATCGCGAGCTCGAGTAGGTGTTGGCGTGGCCCTGGGCCTGGGCCGAGGTCATCGCGGAGATGCCGGGGAAGTCCTCAACGCACAACCCCTCCAAAGCACTGTTCCAGCGGTCGACGTGGTCCTGGCCGTGGTGAGTCTCAGCCGCATACCCCCTCACCGTGGCGACCAAGCTCGCCGGGGCCTTATAGGCCGGAGCTGTGGGGGTGGCCTGGTCGCTGATCCACGCCGAGAGCCCGTCGGCGTTGAACGCGGCCACCCGCACGTCATAGGCCGAGCCGTTCACAAGCCCGGTGATCGTGTGGGAGGTGGCCAAATCCGAGCCGTGGTCCAAATCCTCAGACCCCACAGCGGCGTCACCCCACGCCTGGGTCACAAGCTTCCACTGCACCCGATACCCGAAACCATCCGCGGGCGTCGTAGCCGAAGCAGACCACGAAACCGCGATCTGCTTATCGCTGGGGCTCAGCGACAAGCCCGACGCCGCAGCCGGAGCGGGCTTGGCCGGGGTGGCCTGGGCGGTTGTCCAACCGGAGAGGCCGTTGGCGTTGTAGGCGGCCACCCGCACGTCATAGGCCGAGCCGTTCGCCAAGCCGATGATCCACCACTTGGACAAGTTCGAGCCGAAATGCAAATCCTTGTACTGGCTGACGGCCTGGTCCCACGTCTGGGTCGTGAGCTTCCACTGCACCCGATACCCGAAACCATCCGCGGGAGCCGTGGCCGAAGCAGTCCACGAAACCGCGATCTCCCCGTCACCCGCGGCCAGCACCAAACCCACAGGACGCACAGCACCAGCCGAGGATTGGTCCGAAGACTGGGCCGAGGATTGGTCCGAAGATCGGCCTCTTTGCCAGTCCTCAAACACACAGGCACCTTCAATGCTGACGCCGACGCCAAAACTTATAGGCCCGGATTTGCTAGCCACAGCTTTTATGTCTTTTGCTACTTGGCCTGCGGTTACGCCTAGCCCAGCTCCTACAAATGGTTGACACAAAGTCACGTAAAGGAAGTTGTCTACATAGGTCCAAGCCGCTACGACTTCATCTTTAGCGACATTCCATGTAGTCGCTATCGGATCAGTCACCGTGCTGATTATTCCACCGAGGTCTATTTTTATCTGTGTCGCTTCCGGCAGCACGGGCTTGTAGCAATTGCTGCTCACCTGTTCCCAGTCGGCCAATTCACCGTTTATGGCGATGGTGGGGTATTGTCTGACTTGTTCTTGTGTGACGTGCCTTGGCCCGTCAGCGGTTTGAACTATCCAAATTGGGTTCTGCGTCGTCACGTACTGCCCGGTGGGGCATATCAGGCCCGGCGTAGTCGTGGGCCGGTCGTTGCAGCCGGGAACCGAGATATAGCCGTGGCTGTCGCCGCCGGTGGAGCCGTAAACGGTACCGGTCTCGTCCTTGTACTTGCCTGAATCGCAGGTGGCGTGGTCGGCGTGGCATGTGTTGGTGCTGGCGTGGCGGTGCTCGGTTTTGTGATCGAACGCGCAGAGCTGCGGGCAGTCCTTCGAGTGGTGGGTGTGGCTGCTCGTGCCTGTGTGGGTGGTCCATGTGACGGTCTGGCCCGCGTTGCCGGTTCCGCACACCGGCTCGGCGGCGTGGTCGGCGTGGCAGGTGTTGGTGCTGGCGTGGCGGTGCTCGCTGTTGGGATCGTACGAGCAGAGCTGCGGGCAGACCTTTGACTGCTGGGTGTGGCCGTCCGCGCCGGTGTGGGTGGTCCATGTGACGGTCTGGCCCGCGTTGCCGGTTCCGCACACCGGCTCGGCCGGGTGGTCGGCGTGGCAGGTGTTGGTGCTGGCGTGGCGGTGCTCCCCGTTCCCCGGCTTGCAGTCGGCCGGCTTGCAGCCCGAGACGTGGCCGTGGGCGTCGCGCGATCCCACCACCTGCCCGGCCGGGCATTGGTGGGGCGGGTTCAAGGGCGAATGGCAGTTGACGACGTGGCCGTGAGCGGTGGTCGATCTGGCGTGCTCGCCGGGCGTGGTGCAGAAGTGGGAGCCGCCGTGGCAGGTGTTCGTGTCGGCGTGGCGGTGCTCGCCGTTCCCCGTCGTGCAATCCTTCGGCGGCGGGTTTTTGCAGCCCGAGACGTGACCGTGGGTTGAGGTCGATGTCGGCACTTGGCCTGCGGGGCATGAGTGGTTGCCGCCGTGGCAGGTGTTGGTGCTGGCGTGGCGGTGCTGGCCCGCCCCCGGCTTGCAGTCTTGGACCACCTTGCAGTCGGCGTCGTGGTCGATCCATGCCCCGTTGCACTTCCTGAGCGTGTAGTGGCACGGCCCGGTTGTTCCGTGGCGGTGGGATAGTAAGCTGCACGGCTTCGGGGTCGGCTGGGGCGTGGGCCTGGGCGGGCAGGAGCCGATGCCGAAGGCGATCACCTTCCCGTTCCAACAATGGGTGTGGGAAACGACGTGGACCTTCGGCGGCGGGCAGTGCTCAAACGGCCCCCACGGGGTTTGGACTGTCTCGCAGGGGAAAGTCTCGGTGTAGGTGATGTCGTGGGCCTCGGCGGCAGGCGTTGTGTCGGGCAGCGCGAACACAAGGCCGCTGGCCACCAGCAGCACAGACAAAAAGGCCAAAAGCAGTTTCCGGCTCGGGCGCTTGGCAGGTGCGGCCATCTTGGCGGCTCCCCTCGGGCTAGGTCGAGTTTTCCTATCTCCTGAGAGTTCGGATATTCGGCGGATAAATGCCGTTATCCGCCGTGTCCAAGCCCCTGCCGATCCGGATGGGATCGCTGCGAGTACGGGTGTGAAAACCCCGCCCATCTAGAGATTCGCGGGACTATGACCGGCAAGCAGGTAATCGGATTCCCTTGCATCTGAGGGCACGGCGACCGCTGGACCGATACCAGCCCCGAGCCGATCGGTGCTGTCCCTGCGACAGGATCCCTCCTTTCCTGACGGGCGCGCCTATCTGGTTGCGAAGCGGTTTTGGCAGGTCAAGCAGACAGTCGCCTATTCGAGAGCATCGCTGTGCGGGCTCGCGTCCGGGCATGGGTTGACAAGCATTCTCAACCTGAGCTAGGCAATAACGGCATTTATCCGCCGCGTGGAGCGTTTCCGCTTCGGCGGGTTTTTTGGGTTTTTGGTTAGAGTTGGGTTGTGGGTTTCGGCTAGGAAACCGGCGATGAAGCACCCCCCCCCCCCCCGGCCATGTGCTCGCATAGCGGCTCAGGCGGCAGTGCTGGCCGGAGCTTTTGCTGCGTGGATGGGCTGATAGCTCAGGCCGAAACCGCGGCGCTGTCCGCCAACACCCGCAAGACCTACAAAACCGGATGGAACAGCTGGGCACGCTGGGCGAACGCCAGCGGGCGGCCGGTATCAACCCCGACCGTCGAGGACATTCTGCGCTGGCTGGTCAGCCTCCATATGGAAGGGAAGAAGCCGACCACCCTGCGTACCTATTTGGCCGCCGTCGCCTTCGAATTTCGCGGCAAGCGGGGGACCAACCCGGCCCGCGACCTGCGGGTGCGGCTCGTTCTGGCCGGGCTGGCCCGGGATGCCGCTGAACGGGGCGTCACCACCCGCCAGGCCAGCCCGCTGCGCTGGGAGCACGTACAACAAGTCGCTTACGCCGCCCCGGCACCGAGGCGCAACCAGCCCGGTGGGAGACTGGAATCCCGCGAACAAGCTCAAAAGCGCGCCGACATCGACATCGCCATGGTCGCCGTCGCCCACGACGCCGCCTTGAGATGCGCAGAGCTGTTGGCCCTGACCTGGAGGGATTTTGAACGCCCCGAGGGCGAAGGGCTGGCCACGATATGGATCGGCCGCTCCAAAACCGACCATGCCGGCGAAGGCGCCGCCGTTCCCATTTCCGAATACGCAGCGCAGGCCCTCGAACGCCTGAGGCCAGCAGGCTCCGATCCCGACACCCGCATTTTCGCTTTCTCGCCCAGCACTGCCCGTCGGCGCATCAAGGCCGCAGCAAAAGCTGCCGGCATCGACCCCGCCGGAATCTCCACCCACTCCCCGCGGGTGGGCATGGCCCAAGACCTCATCGCCTCAGGCACCGACTTGGGCGGACTCATGCTCGCCGGCCGATGGCACACCCCCCAGACCGCTGCCCACTACGCGCGGCGCATCCAAGCCCAACACACCCCCGCCGCCCAACACCTCAAAAGCCAGACCCCCACGAAAACGGGTGAGCCCGAAATCGGCGAAGTCGGCAGATCAACCGCCACGCCTCCTCGACGGCAAGCCGCATAAGGCGCTGCGACAATCACCAGCGATCTCGATCTGAAGTCTGGAGGATGAGGCAAAACCACCCAGGCAACCAGGCGACGTTGGCCCCGTAGCGGATCAGAAGTAGCTGGATCAGCTCTGAATCAGTTCAGCGCAGCGCTCTAGATCAGATCAGCGCAGCGCTGGAGCACGGGACGCTGGTCAATGCTCCCGTCGGCTTGGGCGGCGTGAACCCGATGGCGCAGTACGTCGAGGTCGTCGAGGTCGGCGAGCACCGCCTCCACGTCGATCAACTCGCTCTCCACATCGCTTAGCAGGGCTTCCCAGGCTTCCACCACGGGGCATATTACCGACCGCAACAATGGGTCTGGGCGATACAGTGACGGCGGGCCGCTAGCTCATCAGGTAGAGCAGGAGACTTTTAATCTCAAGGTGCTGGGTTCGAGTCCCAGGCGGCCTACAAGACACCTATCGCTTGGCCTACTACGCTGAGGCCATGCGTCGATCGATTGCTTTGGTTGCCATATTGGTTCTGTTCCTCGCGGCCTGCGGGAACGACGACACTGGGGAGGATGCCACCCCAGAGCCCACCGCCACAGAAGCACCAGCACCAGTGTCCACACCGGCCCCGGTTGAAGACAGCCCCGTTGAGGAACCCGTCGAGGATGAGCCCGCAACCGAATCGGTTGAGGAGCCCACACCTGCTCCCGTCGATGAACCCACGCCGATCCCCATCTCGACCGCTGAACCGATTGAGGTGCCCGAGCCTGTTGACCTCAGCGATCCCGCTTTCAGCAGTTCCGACAAGCTCACCACCGCGGGACTCGGGTCGATGTTCTTCGGCATGACCCCAGAAGAGGCAGCCCAGTCGCTCCCCACCCTGTGGGCCGGCGGCCCAGAAGACGGCACCCCCCGCTGCTACCTGCTCGCCCCGGCCAACGGCCCCTCGGGAGTGGTGGTCACGATCTACAACAGCTCCATCGAGCGGGTGGACGTGACCAATCCGAGCATCACCACCCGGTCGGGCGCCAGCGTGGGCAGCACCGAGGCGCAGCTCCACGAGCTGTTCGGGGAACGACTGGTGGTCACCCCCTATGCCGACGGCAGCGGGAACTCGATCCAATTCGTCCCGGTGGACGAGCCAGACGTGGACTATCGGGTGATCTTCGAAACCGACGGCACCTCGGTCACCTCCATGCGGGCCGGTCGACTCCCCGCCGTGGCCCCGGCCGAACCCTGCACCTGATTGGCCAGAACCGGATCAACCCTCTAGAACTCCGCACCTGATTTTCTGAAGCTGGGCTATTAGTCCATCTCTTCGGGCATCAGCACGAACTCCGGGTATGCCTCGATGCCGAGCTCGGCCACATCTTGGCCCATGCGCTCGACGTCGGTTGACACCCGCAGGCCCATCACCATGTCCAGCACCTTCCACACCACCAAAGAGGCGATGAAGACAAACGCCCCGATGGACACGATGCCCAGAAGCTGAATGTGGAATCGGCCGCCGGCCGCGATGGTCACGGCCAGGGTTCCCCAAATGCCAGCAACGAGGTGGGCGGGAATGGCGCCGACCACATCGTCCACCTTGACTATATCCAGCACCTTGATGGCGATAGTGCAGAGCAGACCGCCGATGGCGCCGATGATCATCGCCCACCAGTGATCCACCATGGTGGGGCCGGCGGTTATGGCAACCAGTCCGGCGATGGCCCCGTTGAGGCCGGCGAAGAGGTCGATCCTCCCCAAGATCGAACGGGAGACGGCCAGGGCGGCAATCACGCCGGCCGCGGCGGCCAGATTGGTGTTGACCAACACGATGGTCATCGCCACCGCGTCGGCGGGGGTGCCCAAGGCGAGCTGGGAGCCGCCGTTGAAGCCGAACCAGCCGAGCCACAAGATGAACACCCCCAGCGTCACCACCAACACGTTGGAGGGCGGGGTCGTCTTCACGCTGCCGTCTGCTTTGAACTTGCCCAGCCGGGGGCCCACCACCAGCACTCCGGCCAAGGCGGCCCAACCGCCGGTGCCGTGGACAATGGTGGAGCCGGCAAAGTCCTGGAACCCCTCTTGGGCCAGCCAACCGCCTCCCCAGGTCCAGGAACCCACAATGGGATAGATGAATGCGGTCAACACGAGAGTGAACGCAAAGAACGACCACATCTTGATGCGCTCGGCAATGGCCCCCGACACGATGGATGCGGCCGTGGCCACGAAGACCATCTGGAAGAACCAGTCGGACATCACGGCGTATCCGTTGTCCACCACGCTGCCTACCGCGCTCTCGTCTCCGTTGAGCAGGGCTTTCTCGGCACCCGACGGCCCGTAGAGGAATTCGAATGAGCCGAAGATGTCACCGACGTCGACGTACATGATGTTGTAGCCGACGATGAAATAAGCCAGGCCCGCGATGGAATAGATGCCGATGTTCTTGAGGCAGATCATGGAGGCGTTCTTGGTGCGGACCGCGCCGGACTCCAGCATCGTGAAGCCCGCACACATCCACATCACCAATGCACCCCAGATCAAAAAGGCAAAGGTGTTAAAGACAAATTGGTCCGGCAGGTCAACCATCGCTTCAGCTTAGAGGAAAGACACCGAGGGCCGACGCAAGTCGCCCACCGCCCGAAGCACCGAGTAGGCGGTGACCGCGCTGGTGCGGGGGTTGTCGGGGGAGGCGGCATTCTCGAACGACAGCTCGTAGGTGCCCGCCTCCCCCGAGGCGGTCACTACGTGGCGCACCCGAGCGGTCGCCGGATCGCCCACCATCTGCACCCGCACGTCGTCGAATCCGACGGTGGCCAGCGACAAGGTGGCGGTCACGTTGGCCGATTCCGGAAAGAGGGCACACGCCTCCCGGGCCGGGCCGTCGAATGCCGTCACCGGCTCGGTGCCGTCGGCCAGCGCATCCTGAACCGTCTCGTCCATCCACGGGCGACTGAGGGCCATCGCAGGCTTGGTGCTGGTGATGGCCACCTCCTCCAACGGCCCAAAGAGCATGGCTGCTCGCAGGATGTCGAAGCCGCCAATGGCCCCGGTACACAGAAACAATCGCCCGCCCTCGGCCTGTCGCAACCGAGCCTCCAGGTCTCCATCGGCCAATGCTCCAATGCTCACCACCAGCAGGTCGGTGCCTGCTTCCCGCACTGCCACCCCGTGCTCGCGAAGGGCGGAATGGCCCGCGGCTTCCACCACCACATCCGATCGGGACAGCAGCGATTCCCGGTCATCCACACTCAGGGGATGATGGACAACAGGATCGAGAACCGCGGCCAGCTCCACCCTGTGTACCGCCCCTTGCGACAGTTCCCGGGCCACCACTGAGCCGATGGCCCCACAGCCAATCAGGCCGACTCGAAGCATCGAGCCAGGATATATGCCGCGCTCCCCGCTCTCTTTTTTCAATGTCTTGTTGCTCGGTTGGTACTCTCAGAGCATGGGTCCGGCAGAGAACGCCGACTGAGAACTGTGAGCGGCGGCGTGAGGGTCGAGGTGCCGGCGGCTCAGGAGTATGGCCGCATGGCTGAGATCGCCGCCGTCCACGCGGCCGGCCACCAGGGATTCTCTTCCGACGACATCGCCAACCTCAGCCGGGTCATCAAGGAGGCAGTGGTGCTGCTGCTCGATCCAGAGCAGTCCGACGGAACCATGGCATTCGACTTCCAGAGCAAAGCGGGCATCGTGACCGTGGAAGCCCAGCTTGACCAGCGGGGAGATAAGCCGATCCCCCACGACAGAATCGACCGTTTCGAGTCTTCCGCCGGATCGCTGGTGGACTCGTGGAAGCTCGACCCCGACGAGCACCGTGTTTGGCTTCAGAAGTCGGCTTAGGCCCCAGTAGAGCCGAATCCTCCCGACCCCCGTGAAGACGGGGGCAGCTCCTCCACTTCCACGAAGTCGGCCTGCTCCACCTTTTGCAGCACAAGCTGGGCGATCCGATCGCCGCGGCGCACAGTGAACGGCTCGGCCGGGTCGGTGTTCACCAACAGCACCTTCAACTCGCCTCGATAGCCGGAATCGATCAGCCCCGGCGTGTTCAAACAGGTGACCCCATGGCGCAGCGCCAACCCGCTTCGGGGCTGCACAAACCCGGCATATCCCTCGGGGATGGCGATGAACGTGCCGGTGGGCACCAGGCCTCGGCCACCTCCTGGAGCCAGCTCAACGTCTTCGCTGGCCACGAGGTCGGCCCCAGCATCGCCCTCGGTGGCGTAGCGGGGAAATGGCAGGTCAGGGCGGCTGCGGACAATGGGGATCTCCAACACGGCGGTGACACTACATGGCCAGAGCAGACACTTCCCCCGATCTGGGCGATTACCCGCCGACTCAGGTTTTTCAGGCCCCAACCTCTAGGGTCAACTCAAGATGCTGGCTTGGATGGACTTGGAGATGACGGGCCTCGACCCGGCCGTCGACGTGATCGTGGAGATCGCCACACTCATCACCGACGACAACCTAGAGCTGGTGGCGGAGGGCCCTGACCTGGTGGTTTCGGCCCCCTCTGAGGCATTGGCCTCGATGCAAGACGTGGTAGTGGAGATGCACACCAAAAGCGGGCTGCTGGATCAGATCAAAGCATCCACGCTCAGCTTGGAAGCTGCGGGCGAGATGACCCTGGCCTTTCTCAAAGAGTACATCGACAAACCCCGCACCGTGCCGCTGTGCGGCAACTCCATCGGAGTCGATCGCCGCTTCTTGGCTGCCCAGCTTCCCGAGGTGGAGCACTTCTTGCACTACCGCTCCATCGACGTCTCCACCATCAAGGAACTGGCTCGGCGGTGGAACGCGGCGGCCTTCCGGCAGGCCCCCAAGAAGGCCAAGGGCCATCGGGCCCTCGACGACATCCGCGAGAGCCTCGATGAGCTCCGCCACTATCGCGAACAGTTTTTTGCAATTCCCACGGAGGCCGGTGGGTGACCGAGCGGCCTCGCAAGCAGGAACAGGAGGAAGCAACCACCGAGGTCACCGAGGTTGTCCCCGGTGTGCTCCGCACCATGTTGCCCATCAACCTGCCGGGGCTAGGCCACGTGAACTGCTACATGATGGAAGACGAGCGAGGGGTGGCGGTGGTGGACCCCGGACTGCCCGGTCCTGATTCTTGGAACGCCCTGGTCGACCGGCTGGGCCGCGCCGGCTACAAGATCGGCGATGTCCACACCGCCATCATCACCCACTCCCACTTCGACCATTTCGGCGGCGCCGAGCGGCTGCGAGAAGAGGCCGGGGCCGACATCTTGACCCATGAGAGCTTTCGCCCGATCTGGGATCGCCGCGAGACCACAGAAGCCCACGATGCCGAGGACAATGCCACCGACGAGGAGATCTTTGAGCGAATCGAGGAGAGCTTCCGCTCGTTCACCCCGTGGGGAACCGAGAGGACTCCGCCCAGCCGGGAGTACATCCAGCGGTTCCGAGCCAAGGACAACCTCCACGCTCGCTGGTTCCAGACCCCCAAGCCCACAGTCAAGGTGGTAGACAGCCAAGTGGTTCGCTTCGCCCGTCGGGACTGGGTGGCGCTGCACACCCCGGGCCATACCGGCGACCATCTCTGCCTCTATGACCCCGAGCACGGGGCGGTGTTCTCAGGCGACCACGTTCTGCCCACCATCACGCCGCACATCGCCGGGCGCAGCGACACCGATGACTCCCTGTCCGAGTTCTTCGACTCGCTGGACCGTATGAAGACGCTGGATGGGGCCACCGTGGCCCTGCCCGCTCACGGACACCCGTTCTCCGACATCGGGGCCAGAGCAGATCACATCTGCGACCACCACCACGAGCGGTTGAATGTGCTTCGCCACGCCAGCGGCCAACTGGGCTGCGCCACCGTGGAGGAGTTCATGCGGGTGCTGTTCAGCGAGCGGGCCTGGGGCGACATGGCCGCCAGTGAGACCTTCGCCCACCTGGTGCATCTCAAGGTGATCGGCGAAGCCCGCCAAGACGTCACCCCCGACGGGCTGACGACGTTCGAAATCAAGCCCGGGCTGTAGTAGCCGGTCCTGAGAGCAAATTGATCGGGAAATAAATTGACATCGCGCTCAATACACTGTTGAGTAGTGGTCATGTTCGCCAGGAGCTATCTCGCCATCGGCTGCCAAAGCCGAGCCGCGCGCGTAGCGATGGCTGACATGGCCCGAATTGGCCACGGCTATTGGACGACCCATCACACACCATGCGTGTTTGGTCAGAAGACTGCCAACACCAGGCCTCGGGGAGGATCCACGTAGAACACCTACAAGGATCAAATACTCACCGAGGCCGCCGGAAAAATCCGGCGGCCTTTTCAGTTTGCAACCACCACCCAACCAACCATCTGAAAGCACATAGCCGAAGACCCCCGAAAGGAGAACAACATGGAAGCGCTCCTCTTTGAGAACGCACCCTGGCGCTTGGACGCTGCGTGCCGCACCATCGACGCCTCGCTTGGGGAGATCTTCTTCTCCGACGAGCTCCAGAACATCTCCCGAGCCAAGGCCATCTGCGCCGAGTGCCCGGTCATGGCCGAGTGCCTGGAAGGCGCTATTGCCCGCCGCGAGCCGTGGGGAGTGTGGGGCGGCCAGTTGTTCCGCAACGGCAAGGTGCTGACCAGCAAGCGTCGTCGGGGTCGTCCGGCCAAGGTGCCCCGTCCCGAGGACGAGTTTGTCCAGGTGCCGGTGCCCGTACACCTGCGTGAGCGGCTCCGCTCGGCCTGATGGCCGACGCCCGGCTTGATGGCTGGTTCGGCTTGACAGCCGGTATGGCCTGATGGCCGGGCGGTGCCGCCGGGCAGCACTAGCGGTTCTGATCGCCGTCGTCGCCGGCTCCTGTGGTTCAGGGGCCGGCGACGATGTCCAAGCAACGGAAATCGAGTTCGAGTTGCTGGATGGAGGCACCGCCGCCGTTGGCGATTACTTCAACCGTCCGGTGGTGCTCAACTTCTTCGCTTCGTGGTGTACGCCGTGCATCACGGAGATGCCCGCACTGGAGTCCATCAGCCAGCAGCGTCCTGACGTCGCCTTCGTCGGTCTGGCCTACAACGACACCCCCACCAGAGCCCGGGAGATCGTGGCCGACACCGGGGTCAGCTATGCCACCGGGGTCGACCCGGACTCGGCCATCGGAAACGCCTATGGGATTCTGGGCATGCCCACCACTTTGTTCATCGCCCCCGACGGCGAGGTCGTCTATCAGCACACCGGGGGCCTGACCGCCGATCAGATCACCGAGCACATAAACGCCCATCTGACCCCGTAACCTTCAGGTTGTGTTCGACCTCGACCTGGCGGTTCCCTTCGGCGCCGGCCTGGTCGCCGCCGTCAACCCGTGCGGGTTCGCCATGCTGCCCGCCTACCTGGCCTACTTCCTGGGCATCGGCAGCCAAGACCAGTCGTCCGATACCGGGCGAAACGTGCTTCGGGGATTGCTGGTCGGGCTCACCCTCACTGCCGGCTTTGTGGCCTTCTTCGGCATCATCGGCGCGCTCACCTCGTCGCTCATCTCCACATCAACCATCGCCGACCGAGGTCCGTGGATCACGCTGGTGATCAGCGGGCTCATGGTGGTGCTGGGCATCGCCATGCTGGCCGGTTTCGAACCCAAAATCTCTGTACCCCGACTGTCCAAGGGGGGCGATAGCCAAGGGCTGATCTCCATTTTCTTGTTCGGGGTGTCGTATGCGGTGGTGTCGCTGGGATGCGCCAGCCCGGTCTTCTTCGGCTCAGTCAGCGGCTCGTTCAGCACCGACGGAGTCTGGGAGGGCACCGCGCGGTTCTTGGCCTACGCGCTGGGGATGGGTCTGGTCATCACCTTTTTGACTCTGGCCGTGGCCATGGGACGCTCCGGGGTCACCGCCCACATGCGCCGCCTGCTGCCCCACATCAACAAGATTTCGGGCGGTTTCCTGGTGGTGGCCGGCGTGGTGCTGGGGTTCTACGGCTGGTGGGAAGTCCAGGTGCTGCTGCGCGATGACTTCGAGGCCAACAATCCGTTCGTGGAGGCCTCCAATCGGGTGTCCATCCGGCTGGAGAACTGGATCATCGACGTGGGCGGCAACCGCTTCGGCCTGGCCACTGCGTTCCTGGTGCTGGCCGTGCTGCTGTGGGCGTTCCGCCACCGCATCCCCCGACCCTGGCTGGCCGCGGCCTCTCTCATTGTTGCGGTGGGATACGCCTTGTCGGAGGCAATCCAATACCAGGGCGACCTGTTGGTGCTGCCGCTGGCGCGAACCATCGCCGCCATCCCCGAGCGAGTGGGCCACTGGTTCACCGACCCGGGTCGGTGGCCGGTTCTCTGGGAGGTACTGCTCGCAGTAATCGTGGGCATTGTGCTGTGGTTCCGCTTCCGGCCCCGGGGCGATTCCGGCCCGCCCCTGGCCGAAAGCGGTGGCGCATAGTTTGATCCTCGCACCCCGGGCCGCAATTGCTGTCGGAATAGGCGGGCTAGCCGGAGCGGGCACGCGCTGGGCGCTGGTCGAGGCGCTGCCCTCCACCGACACCTGGCCCTGGGGGGTGCTGGCCGTAAACCTGATTGGCTGTCTGGTGCTCGGTTATCTGGCCGCCGAGGCCTGGTCAGCCCGGGCTGAACTACCGGTAAGCCTCGGCATCGGTACCGGCTTCTGCGGCAGCCTCACCACGTTCTCGGCGCTGACCGTGGACGTGGCCCAGATGGCCCGCGACGGCGACTGGGGTTATGGCGCCGGCTATCTGGCCGCTTCGGTGGCCGGCGGACTGGCATTAGCCGTGATCGGTGCGGCACTGCGGAGAGTTCAATTGAAGGAAGCCCCATGACCGCGCTTGGGTTTGTAGCGCTGGCGGTGGCGGGAACCCTGCTTCGGGCCACCACCTCGCAGCGCTTCAACTCCCCCACCTGGCCGTGGGGCACGCTCGGGGTAAACGTACTCGGCAGCTTCGCCCTCGGCCTGCTGGCAGGCACCGGCAACCCCGTGATGACCGCAGTAGGCGTCGGCGGCCTGGGATCGCTTACCACACTGTCGACCCTTGCCGTAGAACTGACCGCCCTCGGGCGCACCCGCGCCATCGCCTACGCCGCTGTCAGTCTCGCCTTGGGTCTGGCCGCCGCCGCCGGCGGATTGGCGATCTCCAGCTGAGCAGAATCAGAGAACGTCGCGGCCCAGGTAGGGGCGCAGGGGTTCGGGGATGGCTACGGAGCCGTCGGGCTGGCGATGGGTCTCCACGAGTGCGGCCCATACTCGGGGGACGGCGAGGGCGGAGCCGTTGAGGGTGTGGAGGATGCGGGTGCCCTTCTCGCCGGTGGGCCGATAGCGGAGGTTGGCCCGGCGGGCCTGGTAGTCGGAGTACCAGGACACCGACGACACCTCTAGCCACTGGTCGGCGCCGGGGGCGTACACCTCCACGTCCCACGACCGGTGGTGGGATTGGCCCAGGTCGCCGGTGCAGATGTCCACGACGCGATAGGCCAAGCCCAGATCGGCCACCGCGGCCTCGGCCCGCTCCAGGATCTCAGCGTGGACCGCTGGGGCCTGGTCGGGGGTGGCGTAGGCCAGTATCTCCACCTTGTCGAACTCGTGGACACGCAGCAGGCCCCGGGTGTCGCGGCCCGCGGCGCCAGCCTCACGGCGGTAGCAGGGGGTGTAGGCCATCATCCTCATGGGCAGGTCGGCCTCGTCGAGAATCTCGCCCGAGGCCAGAGAGGTGAGCGGCACCTCGGCGGTGGGAATGGCCCACAGGTCGTCGCGCTCCAGCCAGTAGGCGTCGTCGGCGAACTTGGGGAGCTGGCCGGTGCTCACCATCACCTGGCTGTGGACCAGGGTGGGCGGGCGGATCTCCTCGTAGCGGTCGGCGTTGCGATTCAGCCCGAATTGAACCATGGCCCGGGCCAGCGAAGCCCCCGGGCCCCGGAGCATGGCGAACATGGACCCCGACAGCTTGGCAGCGCGCTCCATGTCCAGCCAGCCGGCCTCCACCGCGAACTCCCAATGGGGCACCCGCTGGTGCTCGCCGTAGGCATCGGGGTCGAAGTTCTCCACCCGTAGCACCGGGTTGTCGCCCTCATCTTCGCCGTCGGGCACATCGGCGGCGGGCAGGTTGGGGATGTGCAGCAGCAAGTCATGGATCTCGGCGGCCACCGAGTCGGCCTCTTCGGCCAGGGCCTTGCCCTGCTCGCCCCGTGTGCGGCTTCGGGCCGCAGCCTCGTCGGCCTCGGCGTCGCGGCCATCGCGCTTGAGCTGTCCCACTTTCTGGGACAACTCCTTCACCTCGTGGCGCATCGCATCGCGCTCGGTGGTGAGATAGCGGTGACGCTCATCCAAGGCCGCC
This sequence comes from Acidimicrobiia bacterium, assembly GCA_022822905.1. GTDB lineage: Bacteria > Actinomycetota > Acidimicrobiia > Acidimicrobiales > Bin134 > Poriferisocius. The sequence goes on from JAJDYE010000006.1 coordinate 97,212, forward strand.
ACCTGCTCCAGCTCCGACAGGTCGATTCCCCGGCGGGCCAGCCCGGCCCGCACTGCGTGGTACTCGTTGCGCACCAGGCGCAGATCGATCATCGAGACCCGTTAGTGGAGTTGGAGCCGTTGGATCCGGACGTGACCGGAACTCGGGTGTCGGCGGCGATGGGCCCGGAGGGGACGGTGGTCACGACGCGCATCTCTGTATTGTCCCGCTGCTGGGCGCCGGCCCAGCGGAAGAACAGCACCCCGATCCACGTCCACAGATACATCCCCCCCACCAACTTCATGATCAGCCCGGCGGCCTGCTGGTCGGCCTGAAGGCCGATGCCCCACAGGCGCACATCGTGGTCATAGGCGCTGTAAACCGCCCCCTGGGCGAAGGTCAGGAATCCTCCGGGCACGGTGGGCACCACCGACATCAAGAACAGGTAGACCATCTTGCCGGTAGGGCGCATGTGCAACTCGGGGAAGGGGCCGCAAACCGGCAGCCACATCAGCATCGCCGAGCCGAACAGCAGCAGGTGGACGAAGTAGTGAAGGGCGCCGCTCTCCACCGAGGTGTTGACCACCCAGGGGATGTGGCTCACCGCCACCATGAAGTTGAACAGGATCCCGGCGGCCACCGGGCGGGCCAGCCGCCGCACCCAGACCCCCACGCTGCCGTCGCCGCTGAGCGCCAACCGGGCCAGCCATTCGGGAACGGCGCCCAACAGCAGAGGGGGCACCACCAGGGTGATGAGCAGGTGTTGGATCATGTGGACCGAGTACAGGTACTCCTCGGAGATGTCGTGCATCGGCCAATCGCTGGCCACCCACAGCAACACCATCGCCCCGACGAAGGCCAGTTTGTGATGGCGGGCGAAGGGGGGCCCGCCGATGGGGGCGGCCTTGGGGGCGATGATCCGGGCCGCGTACCAGGCCATGGCAATAGCGGCCAGCAGGATTATCCACACCTCGGCATGGGGCTGGTACCGCCAGATATCGGTGTCGGCCGCGAAGACCACGACGGCCAGTCCGTCTACCAGAAGCGGAAGGCGGTCAGCATCACCATGTACACCGCCATGGCCAAGATCAGACCGAAGACAAACAAACGCCAGAAGATCGGAGAGTCGAACTTCAGGTGCATGAAGAAGGCCACCACCAAGAAGAACTTCAGCAGCATCATGATCACGAGCATGATGATGATGGCGGTGTCGCCCCACCCGTGCACCGTCTCGAAGTAGGTGAACACCTCGAACGCGGTGAGCAGCGCGAGGTAGATGGCCACCTTGACATAGAGCCAGTTGGATGGATGGGCGTGCCCGCCCGCAGACGCGTGCTCCTCGGGAGCGTGGGCCGTGGGAGTGGCCTCGCGCATGGACTCGTCGGATGCTTGGGCGGTATCGGCGGAGCCTGGGGTGACGGTGGCCATGACGAATCCTATTGCGGGAAGAGGTACACGATCGTGAAGATAACGATCCAGACGACGTCGACGAAGTGCCAGTACAAACCGATGATCTCCACTGTCTCGGCCCGCTCCGGGCCGAGGTTGCCCCGCATCGACATCACCAGCAGCGACATCAGCATGACGATGCCGATGGTGACGTGAGCGCCGTGGAATCCGGTTAGGGCGTAGAAGGCAGAGCCGAACAGGTTGGTGGTGAACCCGAGGCCCTCGCTGTAGAAGGCGGTGAACTCGTACACCTGCCCGGCCACGAAAGTGGCGCCCAGCGCGGCGGTGGTGGCCAGCCAGATGCGGTTGCCCCGCAGATCGCCCCGGGCGATGGACGACACCGCGAACACCATGGTCAGCGAGCTCATCAAAAGCACAAACGAGCTGACCGAGGTGAACGGGATGTCGAACACGTCGTTGGGGCCGACGTCGTCGGGGCCGATGCGCCCCTTGTTGAACATGTAGGTGGAGATGAGCCCGCCGAACAGCAGGCACTCCGAGCCCAGGAACACCCACATGGCCAGCTTCTCGTTGGAGAGGCCGGTGCTGGTGTGGTGCTCTCCGTCATGGTGCTCTGGGGTGTGAGCGGGCGCCTCGGCGGTCATTGTCTCAGCCAACGGTCGCCTCCTCGGTTTCTGCCGGCTCGTCAGCCGACGCCGACTCGCCGTTGCCGCTGGGTCCGCCGTTGCTGTCGGGGTCGCCATGGTCGTCGCCGTCATCGTCGTCATGGTGATCGTCGTGGTGGCCGGCGGCGTCGGGGTCGTCGGCCGGCTCCAGAATCCAGCCGTAGATGGCCCCGATCAGGAACACCAGTCCGGCGGCGGCCAGCCACAAGTTGTAGATGAGGCCGTAGCCCACCAGCAGGATGCCCCCGCCCAGAACGATGGGCCAGTACGACGGAGACGGCAAGTGCACGTTGGTGTTGCTGCCGTCGTGGGCGATCTCCGAGGTGGGAGCGGCCCTCACCACCCGGCCGCTCTCGTCTTTGCCGTACTTGCGGTGCCAGAAGTGGTCGAGGCGGTCCACCTGTATGTCCTCGTCGAAGTTGTGCTCGGGCACCGGGGAGGCGGTCATCCACTCCAGTCCCCGGGCGTCCCACGGGTCGGGCCCCACATCGGGCCGACCGGCCCGCCGCCAGTTCCGGGTGCTCGCGTACACGTTCCAGAAGAACATGGCCACCCCGATGGCGATCACGAACGCCCCGATGGTGGCCACCATGTTCCAGAGGGCAAAGCCCTCGTCGGCCCGATAGGTGGCGATGCGCCGGGACATGCCCTGCAAGCCGAGGATGTGCATGGGGCCGAACGTGAAGTTGAACCCGATGAGCATCACCCAGAAGCTGGCCTTGCCCCACGCCTCGCTGAGCTTGTAGCCGAACGCCTTGGGCCACCAGTAGTAGAAGCCGCCGAACAGCCCGAGCAGCGCCCCGCCGAAGATCACATAGTGGAAGTGGGCCACGATGTAATAGGTGTCGGTTTGCTGGGTGTCGGAGGGCGCGATGGCGTGGGTCACCCCCGAGAGCCCGCCGATGGTGAACATCGACACCACGCCCACGGCGTAGAGCATGGGGGTGGTAAATCGCAATCGCCCCCGGTACATGGTGGCCAGCCAGTTGAGGATCTTCACCCCGGTGGGCACGGCGATGAACATGGTGGACACCGAGAACGCGGCCACCGACAGCGGCCCCACGCCGGAGGTGAACATGTGGTGGGCCCACACCCCCCAGCCCATGAAGCCGATGGCGATGCCGGAGGCCACCATGAAGTGGTAGCCGAACAGCGGCTTGCGGGAGAACGTGGGGATGATCTCCGACACGATCCCGAAGGCGGGCAATATCAGGATGTACACCTCGGGATGGCCGAATATCCAGAACAGGTGCTGCCATAGCAGCGGATCGGCCCCGGCCTCCACGTTGAAGAAGTTGGCGTCCCACAGCCGGTCGAACATCAACAGGAACAGGGCCACGGTGATCACCGGGAGGGCGAACAGCAACAGGAACTGGGTGATGAGCAGCATCCAGGTGAGCACCGGCATCCGGAAGAAGCTCATGCCCGGCGTTCGCATGTTCAACACGGTCACGATCAGGTTGATGGCGCTCACCAGCGACGCGATGCCCAGTATCTGCAACCCGACGGCGTAGAAGTCGATGCCCTTGGAGGGCGAGAAAAGCAGGCCGGTGTTGGGGGCGTAGGCGAACCAGCCGCCGTCGGGCGCGTTCTGGAACCAGCCGCCGACGAGGATCGAGGAGGTGAGCAGCAGACCGCCGGCCAAAAAGCACCAGAAGCTGAAGGCGTTGAGGCGCGGGAAGGCCACGTCTCGGGCCCCCACTTGCAGGGGAAGCAGGTAGTTGGCGAAGGCGGCGGCCATGGGCATGATCACCAGGAACACCATGGTCACGCCGTGCATGGTGAACACGCCGTTGTAGGTGCCGGCCCCGATAACCGAGCCGTTGGGGGTTGCCAACTGGAGGCGGATGAACAGGGCCTCGGCCCCGCCCACCAGGAAGAAGAACAGGGCCGCGGCGCCGTACATGATGCCGATGCGCTTGTGGTCGACGGTGAACAGCCAGCTCCTCCAGCCCTCGCTGCCCTGGGGCCGAGTGAAGACGCCGAGGGGGCGATGGGCGATGGCCGGGCCAGCCGGCAGCGCCAGGGTCTCCTCGGGGGCGGTGATCGTGCGGTCGGTGACGGTCATGCAATCACAATCAGTCGAGGGTGGACAGGAAGGCGACGACGTTGTCGATGTCGGTGGGGCTCAACCCGGTGCGGGCGGGCATGCCCCGGAGGTCGTTGGCATCAGCCGGCTTGCGCTCGGGGGCGTTGTAGATCCAGGCTTCCAGTTCTCCCCGGTTGAGCGTGCCGCTGTCGGCTAGCTCCAGGTAGGGGATGTGGTCGCCGGCGTTGAGATAGAGATCGAAGGCCGACCCGGCGAAGGTGCCTCGGGTCATCAGGTGGGTCAGGTTGGGCGCTGCGCCGGCCACCAGCTCGGTGGTGAGCACCGGGCCGGCGCTGCCGCCGTTGTGCTCGCCGTAGATGTCCCAGTCGTCGGGGGGCGAACCAGCGGCCCCGCCTCGGTTGGCTGCCGAGGTGAGCCCGTTGACCACGTGGCAGCTTGCGCACTGCTGGCTGAATGTCGCCCAGCCCTCGCCTGCTGGCGTGCCCTCTACAGGGGCCTCAGCCGGGGTCATCTGGTTGTCGCGCCACTGGGCGAACTCGGCGGTGGGCAGGGCCACGGCCACCATCTTCATGTAGCCGTGGGACAGACCGCAGAACTCCGTACACTGCCCCCGGAAGCGGCCGGGCTCTTCGGATTGGATCACCCAGTCGTGGGAGCGGCCGGGAACCGCGTCGCGCTTCCCGTTCAGCTTGGGAATCCAGAAGGAGTGGATCACGTCGCGGGACTTGATGTCCAAGGCCACGTCCACCCCGACGGGGATGACCAGCTCGTTGGCGGTCACGAAATCGGGTGGGGTGTCGGTGTCGCCGTCGAGGTGGTACTGGTACTCCCACCACCACTGCTGGCCGATCACGGTGACGGTGATGTCCTCGTCGGAAGCCTTCACATCGTCGAGCGCGAACAGGGCCACCAGGGTGAACACCGAGATCACCGCCAACAGCACGGTCGGCACAATGGTCCAGGCGATCTCGAGGCGGTTGTTTCCGTGAGTCTGCTCGGGGAACTCGTCGTCGTCGTAGTAGCCGTACTCGCCATCGCCGGTCTCTGAGCCTGACACCCGATAGCGCCACCACAGGGCCAACACCGCCCCCTGGACCAAGAAGAACACCACGCCAGCCACGATGAAGATGGGGTTGATGAGCTCGGCGATGTCGCGGCCCTGGCGGCCGACGGGCGACAGCGTGGACAGCGGGTGGTCTTTGTCCACCACGATGGCCACCACGATCAAAGCGATGGTGCCGGCGATCACCAGCAGGCTGGACAGCCAGACCAGTCCCCTAGCCCGCCCGCTCATCGGACACCGCCCCTCATCCGCGTGAGCGCCATCACTAGTGGCCTCCGTTTTCGGCCGCGGGCTCGCCGTGCTCGTAGGCCGGCCCTTTGTGGTGGAAGTCGCGCGAGCCCATTGCCGCGGTGACCACCCCGGCAACCAGAACGCCGACACACACCAAGGCCACGGTTCCGGCGATCACCGACCGGCTGATCTTGGGGGCCACTGCGAACACCACCGCGATGAAGAAGATCACGGTGGCCACCGAACCGGCCACCATCACCGCGCTGAACTTCGACACGGTCAAGAACACGCGGGACAGGGCCAGCACCAGCACCGCCACGCCGATTGCCGCGGTCACGGGGTACTCGATGGGGCGCATTATGCGATTGCGCAGATTGCGGTTCACCACCGGATCGGCCGTGGCCCGGTCGGCCCACGCGGCGAGCATCCACTCGAACACCGCCGCCGCCACGATCACCAGCCCGATCACGAAGATGGTGGCGTGGGTCACCAGACCCACAATCATCGCCCCCATCCCGGCGGCGGCCACGGCCGGCCAGTAATTGGCCTCCAGGTCGGCTTGGGGCTCAGGGGTCTGGCCGTCGTCCATCAGCTCGCCCACCGACTCGGCGTCGGCGTCACGGAAGGCCACCAAAAACAGGGCCACCAGCGCCGACATCACCGCGAAGCCCATCAGCACCACATAGCCCACGTGGTCGCCGATGCCGCCCTTGTAGCCGAGGCTGAGCACGCCCACCCAGGTCTCCACGTTGAGCACCGCGAAGTACTCGGTTTCGCCCGCGCTGCCGCTGGCCACGCCGTAGACGGCGGCGGCGACCACTGCGGCCAGAGTGAAGCCGAAGAACAAGCGGAAGCCGGGGGTGAACATTATTGCCCTGCCCAGCGGGGGTGAATGAGCTTGAATCCGATCAAGAACACCAGGGCCTACTTCAGCACGAAGATCGCCGTCCAGATGACGACATAGACGAATACAACGGCGTACCAGTAGATGGACGCGGCCACGAACCCGTCGGTCTGGCGGCTGCTGTACTGGCCGGCCAAAGCCCGAAAGGCCATGAGGAGCAGGAACACCAGGCCGATGCCGATCATGGCCAAGTGCGACCCTGAGATGACGTATATCAACGTGGCGGCGATCGACTCGTCGGCCACCAGCCCCATGTCGGTGTACTGGAACGAGGTGGTGACCACCACCGACATGCCGAACAAGGTGGTCAGCGCGGTGGCCATGATGGCGTGGGTGCGGTCGTCGCGGGCGATGGAGTACACCGCCCACTGCATGGTGACCACCGACATGAGCATGGTCCACGCCGCCACCGTGGGCGGGGCCAACTGGATGTTGGCGCTCGAGGGGATCCACTCCCCGCCGTCGGAAAGCGCATCGGAGCGCTCCCGCAGATAAACCGCCAGCAGGGCGGCGAAGTACATGAGCGAGGCGGCGGTGCCGAACACCGTGCCCACCAGCAGGGTGCGCTGACGGGGCAGCGGTGCGGCCAGCGGCGTGCCTACGGCAATATCAGCCATCAGGCGCCCTCCCCTTGCTCGGCCTCGTCCATCGGCGCCCCGCCGAGGCTGCGAGCCACGTTCAGCGCCACCAGCGCCAAACCGCCCAGCACCGCGATGTAGCCGATCAGCCCGATCACGTTCAGCGCCTCTACAAACCCGAGGGCGTCGATCTCATCAAAGTGGCCGGGACCATAGGGCGGATTGCCCGCGGCATAGGGCCGGGCCGGCTGGTCGAAGAACCCGCCCAGCGCATCGGTGGCCCCAACCAGAATGGCGCCCCCAGCCAGCGGCAGCACCGCCAGGAATCCCAGCGGCGCGTTGAGGGGGCGGCCCAGCAGTGCAGGGGCCCAGTGGAAGAGGCCGGCCACCGCAGCCAGCAGCGCGCCCAACACGGCAAAGTTCATCATGCCGGTGACCAGGCTGGAGCCCTCCAGGTCGTCCATGGCGTCGAAGAACCCTCGCCAGATGTCGCCGTCGGCCTCCCGCAGCACTCCCAGAGCGGGCTCGGCCACCCGGAGCACACCGGCGACCGCCGCCGCGGTCAGCAGCGCCCCCGACAGCGTGACCAGCGCGAACTGCGGGGTGATCTGGGGACGCTCCCCGGCAGAGTAGGCGTTGAATGCCAGCCAGCCGCCGTAGGCCAACACCACCAAGGCGATGGCCAAGGCGAACGCGGTGAACACCACCTCGTTGGTCACGACGTGGGCGTCTTGGGCCAACGGGTCGGCGCTGTCGAAGAAGCTCTGGGCCCAAGCGCCGAACGACAGGAGCCCGAAGGCGCCCACGATGAAGGCCATGGGCTCGAACAGCTTGGGGCTGCTGCGGTGGGCGGCGGTGAACACCTCGGCGGTGATGCCGAGCAGCGGGATCGTCCAGGCGTACACCTGAGGAGCGTCGAACGCCCAGGCCACCATCTCGAACGGCGCATCTCCGCCGCCGAAGCGCAGGGAGTCGGCCCCCCGCATGTCCACCCAGGAGACCACCAGGTTGGCCAGCAGCACCGGCAGCGAGAACAGCCACACGCCGGTGGCCACCAGCATCGACCACGAGAAGGAGGGCATCTGGAGCAAGTCCATCCCGGCGGGGCGCTGGGTGACCAAGGTGGTGAAGATCACGCCGGCGCCCACCAGCAGGCCCACCCCGATCATGCCCAACGACAGCACGGTGAGCTCTACCGACTGCCCGCGGGCAGCTCCGGCCTCAAGCGAGCCCAAGCCGCCAAAGGAGAAGGTGGCGGCAATGTGGGCGATGGCGCCCACGAGCCAGGTCCAGAAGGCGGCGGCGGCCGCCCGGGGGAAGGCCACCGAGGAGGCGCTGAGTTGGCGGGGCGCTATCGCGGTGGCCAAACCCAGAAACAGCGGGACCAAGCCGCAGAGAATCAGCGTGGTCCGGTAGAGGCCGAAGACCTGGAAGAGTTCATTGGCCTGGCCGAACACCCCGAAGCCCCCATCGATGTCGGCTTGCTCGATGCCGATCAGCATTCCGAGGGCGAGAGCCAAACCCGAGAGGAGCAGGGAAAAGACGATGTAGAGGCGACCGATTACCTGGTGATCCCCGGTGCTGAGAATGCCGGCGAGACCGGTGGGCGGGGTCCACTGAGGGGCCGACGACTGGGTCGCCGGCCTCGACTCGTCGCCTGCCGCGACCGCCTCTGTTTCTGGCCTCAAGTCGTCGCCTGAAGCGACCGCTTCTGCCTCTGGATTAGTTTCAGTGAGGGTCATCGTGTTCCACGAAGGCAAGTGTGCGAGCGAACTCTACACATCGCCTGTGTCGTTTCTCTCATCAGACAACTCTGCCCAATGGGCTCCAGGGGCCGGCGGAAATCTGCGTTAAACACCGGTGCGAACCACCTGGTCGACGGCCATCGCGGCGAACAGCAGCGTGATGTAGGTGATGGAGTAGGAGAACAGCCGCATCGCCGACGCGGTCTCCTTCGTGCGCAGCACCTCCACGGCCAAATACAAGAACACCGCGCCCAGCACCACGGAACTCAGCAAGTACACCAGCCCCATCTCGCCCACCGCGCTGAACAACACCGACAGCCCCCACAGCACCACGGTGTAGCCGATCATCCGCACTGCGGTGGTGCGGGTGCTGGCCACTGCGGGGAGCATGGGCACGTTGGCCGCCCGGTAGTCGTCGCGATAGCGGATGGCCAGGGCCCAGAAGTGGGGCGGCGTCCAGTAGAAGATCACGCCGAACAGCACCAGCGGGGCCCAGCTCAGGCTGTTGGTGACTGCCGACCAGCCCACCAGCACCGGCACCGCCCCGGCGGCCCCGCCGATGATGATGTTGCGGGTGGAGGTGCGCTTGAGCCACATCGTGTACACGAACACGTAGAAGGCGGTGGCCGACACCGCCAGAACCGCGCTGAGCAGGTTCACAAAGCCCCACAGCCACATAAAGGCCAGCACCTCAAGGGCGATGGCAAAGACCAGGGCCCGCGAGGGGACGATCTCCCCGGTGACCAGGGGGCGGTTCTTGGTGCGCTCCATGAGCCGGTCGATGTCGCGGTCTACGTACATGTTGATGGCGTTGGCGCCACCGGCAGCGAGGGTGCCGCCGACAACGGTGGCCACCATCAGCCACACCGAGGGGATGCCCCTGTCGGCCACCACCATGGTGGGCACCGTGGTAACCAGCAGCAGCTCAATGATGCGGGGTTTGGTGAGCGCCAGGTAGGCCCGCGCGGTGCGCGTGGGGCTGCGAGGAGATTGATGAGCAGGGTCGATACCCGGGCTTGAGTCCGGTTCGGCAGCGCGCGTGCGACTGTGGGGAAACAAGCGGGCAACACCCATGGCCTGCCCAGAGTACGGTTTCGGCGCGGGGCAGGCCAAGGTATCGGGGGGGCGCCTTTTCCGTTGCGAAAGCCCCGAAAACCATTGACTCGGCATGACCGACTGTCACAGGCGACCCGTACAATTCGAAACGTGATCCAACCCCGGGTCTCCCCCGCTACTTACCGCAAGATCACCATCTGGGCGCTGGCCCTTTTGGCGTTGATCATCGTGAGCGGGGGCGCGGTCCGGCTTACCGGCTCAGGGTTGGGCTGCCCCGATTGGCCGGCGTGCGACAACGACCAGCTGGTGGCGCCGCTGGAGACCCACGCCATGATCGAGTTCATCAACCGCCTCATCACCGGGCTGGTGTCGGCCATTGTCATCGCCACTGTTTTGGGCTCCCACTGGCGGAAGCCGAGGCGAGCCGACTTGGTATGGCTGTCGTGGGGCCTGGTGGCCGGAGTGCTGGCCCAGATCGTGCTGGGCGGCCTGGTGGTGCTGTACGAACTGCCCCCGGCGCTGGTGATCGGCCACTTCTTGCTGTCGATGGTGCTGCTGTGGAATGCAGTGGTGCTGCTGTGGCGAGCCTCGGAGGACTATGAGCGCCAACGCGAGCCCCGACCCCGCCCCCATTGGTTGGGCAACGGGGTGGTGGCGCTCACCTCGGTGGTGATCGTGACCGGCACCATCGTGACCGGCGCCGGGCCGCACAGCGGTGATGAGGACGCTGAGCGCATCGACGTGGCCGTGAGGGACGTGGCCCAGATTCACGGGACCACGGTGGTGGCGCTGCTGGTGGTGCTGGCCGGAATGGTGTGGTGGCTGCGCCAGCGGGGCGCTCCAGAGCGAGTCCAGCGGTGGGGGCGGGCCGTGTTGGGGGTGGCGCTGGGCCAAGGGCTCATTGGATACGTGCAGTACTTCACCGGTGTGCCGGTGCTGCTGGTGGGCGCGCATATTGCCGGTGCCGCCCTACTGTGGATAGTCACCGTGTTCTTCTGGCTTAACGCAAGGGGCCCGTTGGTGCGGGTCGAGGCCGACATTGCCCAGGCGGTGCCAGCATGAGTCCGCCCGTCCCTGTCGAAGTTGCCCCTGCCGCCATGGCTCCCGCTGCGCCCGTCGAGATTGCGCCCTCTGAGGTCTGGGAGACCACCGATGACACCGACGTGCGGCCCGACCGGCCGTGGAAGGTGATCGTGTGGAACGACCCCATCAACCTGATGTCGTATGTGACCTTCGTGTTCCAGAAGCTGTTCGGCTACAGCAAAGAGAAGGCCACCCAGCTGATGCTAGATGTCCACTACAAGGGGCGGGCCGTGGTGTCGGACGGCCCCAAGGAGAAGGCGGAGATGGACGTCTTTCGCCTGCATGAGTACGGCCTGTGGGCCACCATGGAGCACGACGACTGATGGGCCAATTGTCTGTGCCTGCGCTAAGGAAAGAGACCTGATGGCACCGCGACAGCCGGTGGTGCCCAACGGCGACGGTACTTACTCACTCAACCTGCGAGAAGAGGAGCGGGCGCTGGTCGCCGCCATCGTTCCCGATCTGCGGGGGTTGCTGGCCGACGACCCCAACGACGAGATGCTCACCCGGTTGTTTCCCACCGCCCGGCCCGACGATGCTGAGGCCGAGGCCGAATTCCGCGACATGGTGCGAGACGAGCTGGTATCCAAGCGCCTGGCCCGCTTGGACATAGTGGCCGAGCTGGCCGAGGCCACGGCGTTGGACCAAGAGCAGTTGGCCGCGTGGATGGGGGCGGTCAACGACATCCGGCTGGTGCTGGGCACTCGCTTGGAGGTCACCGAAGACGATGAGTTTGAAGAAACCGATGAGGCCGATGCCGAATCGGTGGCCCGATCGGCCTACTGGTACCTGGGTTGGCTGCTAGAGCACCTGGTGGAGGCGTCGGCCTCCGAGCTGTAGCTGGCTATTCCTCGACAGCTCGGGCCGCCGGTTCGCCCTGGCCGGCCCGGGCGATCTCGGAGAGAGAGGCCATGGCGTTGGTGAGGCCGCTGGTGTCGAGGGGCAGGAAGATCTTGGTTGCGTTGCCGTCGGCCACGCTCTTCAGCGCTTCGAGATAGCGGATGGCGATGAGATCGGGGGTGGGATCGCCGGTGTGGATGGCGCCGAAAATCAGCTCGATGGCGTTGGCCTCACCGGAGGCCACCGTCTCGAACTGATAGCGCTCGGCGTCGGCCACTCGCATGAGGGCCTCGGCCTCGCCCTCAGCCTCGAGGATCTGGCTCTGCTTGAGACCTTCAGAGCGCAAGATGGCTGAGCGCTTGTCGCCCTCGGCCTCGGTGACGATGGCCCGGCGGTCGCGCTCGGCTTTCATCTGGCGGTGCATGGCCTCGGTCACATCGGGCGGCGGCTCGATGCGCTGGATCTCTACTCTCACCACTCGAGTGCCCCACTTGTCGGTGGCGTCGTCGAGGATCTGGCGCAGCTTGCCGTTGATCAGCTCTCGGGAGGTGAGGGCAGCGTCAAGGTCGAGATCGCCGATCACGTTACGCAGGTTGGTCTGGGCCAGCTTGGTGACCGCCAACTGGAAGTTGCCGACGTTGTACTTGAGCTTCACCGGGTCGGTGGCCTCGAAGAAGATCACCGCGTCCACCGTTACCACCACGTTGTCCTTGGTGATCACCTCTTGGGGAGGCACGTCGATGACCCGCTCCCTCATGTCAACTTTGCTGATGCGCTGCACGAACGGGAGGATCCACCGCAAGCCGGAGTCCACCGTGCGCTGATAGCGGCCCAGCATCTCGATGAGACCCCGCTCATAGGGGCGGATGATGCGGATTCCCAGCGCGGCGATCAGGATGAGCGCTAACGCAATGATGATGAATAGGGCGACCACGGCTTCCATGACTGCTACCTAGCTTTCTGTGCTCTCAGTGGGTTGCTCTTGGGGAGCGGGAACGACCACCAGACGGGTGCCGTCGATTTGGGTGACCATCACCCGGGTGTCCACTTCAATGGGCTCGGCGGCGGAGGCCCGCCATTCCTCGCCCCCGATTCGAACCATGCCAGTCTGCGCGTCGTCGTCCACCCGCTCGATGATCTTGCCGTGGGCGTCGAGGAGCCGGCTGGCCCCCACTCGGGGCTGCTCATCTTTGTCGAGGCGACGGACGAACCGGCGCAAGTAGACAAAACTGACCGCGCTGCCCACAAAAAACACCAGCCACTGCCAGAGAATATGGGCGTCCACCCAAGCCAGCACCGCGGCCGCGGCCGCGCCTATGGCGAAGGGGAGCAGGAAGAACCCGGCGGTAAACACCTCGGCCAAGGAGAAGACCACCGCGGAGCACGTCCACAGCCAGCGCCAGACCTCGTTCTCCACCCCATGCTCCTTTCGCGGTAGGGATCATGGTATCTGTTTTTCAATGCGGTTCCGCCAAGGAGGGCTGGTAACGTAAGTCGGCCTTATCGGGCCGAGAGCCCCCATCGTCCAGCGGCCTAGGACGCCGCCCTTTCAAGGCGGTAACACGGGTTCGAATCCCGTTGGGGGTGCTAGTTTCAGCCGCGGTCGTGCATCGCGGTGTCGAAGACCCTTGGGCTTCATGGTTCGCCTTCGGAGAAAACGACACAGGGTGCGCCGTGGACAGCGGCGCCCTGCCACCCGCATCGAATCCGGAGCGCTAGGGCGCGGACAAGGGATCTTGAGCGGTCAGGAGGTCTGCCGCCCCGATGGCGGTGATGCGATCGGTGAGCGCGAAGCGGTGGGGGCCGGCGTACACGACGAAGAGGTGGTCGAGTTCGAGGTCGGCTAGGGCGATGTGCATCGACTTCGTGACCGCTGGCTGGGCCGTGCGCTTGATCTCGAATCCGAGGACCCGTCCGTCGGTCTCCAGGCGCAGGTCAAGCTCCGCACCTCCATGGGTCGACCAGTAGGTTGGGTCGGCGGAGGCGAATCTGGTGAGGATCTGCTCGACCACCATGCCCTCCCAGCTCGCGCCGAGCATCGGGGATCGCTCGAGGTCGTACATCGTGGAAATCCCGAGCAGGCGGTGCAGCAGGCCCGAGTCGCGGATGTAGACCCGAGGCGATTTGACCTGGCGCTTCGAGATGTTGGTGAACCACGGCCGCAGTTGGCGCACCACCAAGGCATCGCTCAGCGCGTCGACATAGCGTCTCACGGTCGACTCCGAGACATCGATCGACCGGGCGATGCGGGCCCCGTTCCAGGTCTGCCCGTGATAATGGGCCAGCATCGTCCAGAATCGCCGCATCGTCGTGGCCGGAAACCTGAAGCCCAAAGCGGCCAGATCGCGCTCCAAGAAAGTGGAGATGTAATCGTCGCGCCACCGGTTGGACGCCTCATCGGTGGCCGCCACGAAGGACTCCGGCAGGCCCCCTCGCAGCCACAGGTCGTCGAGACGCTCAGGGCCGACATCGGCGAGCCGAAAGCCCCCGAGTTCCACGAACGTCACCCGGCCGGCCAACGACTCCGAGCCGAGGCCGACAAGGTCGGGAGACGCGCTGCCCAGCACGACGAACCGGCCCGGCCTGCGGTTCTCATCCACGAGCACGCGAAGCGTGGGGAACAACTCCGGCATCCGCTGGGCCTCGTCGATGACCATCGTCTCGCCGGTGTCGCGCAGAGCCAGCGTCGGCTCGGCGAGACGGGCGAGGTCGCGATGATCTTCAAGGTCGAAGAACGCAGCCGGCGACGAGCTAACGGTCTGGCCCGCCAGAGTGGACTTCCCTGCCTGACGAGGACCGGTGAGCAACGTCACCGGAGCATGCGAAATCGCCTCGCGCAGCCTCTGCGTGTCAACCGACCGAGCAATCAATGGCACTCGGCCAGTTTATCCTTGAAATTCTACTATGCAATAGTGGAATTTCAAGGATTGAGCAGGGCCATGTCGATCAGGTCGCCCTGCGGATCACCCAACTCCAGGGCGAACCCAACTTCGATCCCGAGGGCCTGGCCACCCGAAGCTCCCAGGCGGAAATTCGAGTAGAACAGTCCACCCGGCGCGCGAGTAGAGTGCATAAGCCCCACAGCATGGTCCCGTGGTGCAGTTTGGAGTGCACGCCGGCCTGTCAAGCCGGAGGTCGCGGGTTCAAATCCCGTCGGGACCGCACAACAGAACATGGTCGGGTAGCTCAGTTGGCAGAGCGTCCGCCTGAAAAGCGGAAGGTCACCGGATCGACGCCGGTCCCGACCACCACCCACCCCCCAACGGCCCGGAGCGAAGCCCAACCCCGCTCCGGGCCGTGCCCTTCTACCAGGGTGCAACCTCCTCGGTAGCCATCCACCCTGGGAGGCTACACAGCGATATTCCTCGCTGGAGTCGGTCGATTCCTCTGCGGAATCACTCAGCTACTCAGGTCAGTGCTAGCCAGGTAACTAGGTGGACGTCGGTTTTGTGGATTTCGGGGAGGGGGGTGGGGGGTGTGTAGGGCTGTAGGCCTAGGTGGTGGATGGTGTTGAGGATATTTTGGGCTTGCTGGGCAGGGTCTTCGATGTTGCTGATAGCGGCTTGGAGGGTGCGGATGGTGCGTTCGGGGTAGGGGGCGTTGATGGTGTCTATAGCGCGGTCAAGGTCTTCTTGGGTGAGGTCGGGGGGTGAGTGCTCTCGGAGGATGTCGGCGGCACGGCGGAGGCGGGGTGGGATTTTGGGTTCTAGGTTGGCTTTGTCGGACATGAAGTTCCACCGCTCCACGATGTGAGCGCGGGCGGTCTCCCAGGCGGTGAAGGCGGCTTGGATGGTGGCGTCGTCCAATTGGCGGTCGGTGCCGAAACCATCTGGGGGGCGGGCTTTGTGGAGGCAGGCCAAGGTTTCGTCTACCACGGAACTGTCCGCATCGGAGCCGGTTTCGATAAAGCGGAATAGGGGTTTGGGGTGGTCGCCTACTCGGGCGCAGAAGATGTAGCCGGGGTGGCCATCGGGGCTTGCCACGGCCATGCCTGAGCCTGAGCCCCAGGGGAGGGACTTGATTTGGCGGGCCAGGTCGGAGTCTTCAAGGGCTTGGCGCAGTTCTTGGCGGAACTCCTCGCCCGACAGTACGCCTCGGGCGGTGCCGCCTCGTTCGAACAGCTCAGCGTCTTCGTTGCGAAGACGGTCGATTTCCTCTTTGGTCTCAGTGAAGTTGGTCTCGACTTGGGTAACTTGGTCGGGCAGCACCTCGCCAACGCCGATGCTGGCGGCAGCCTGGGCGATCTTCAGGTGCAGTCGCTCTTCGAGACCGAGCAGGTCGTCGAGGCGATCGTCGGGGAACACGCAGCGCAGGAACACCTCGGTGTGGAGCGAGCCGATGCGATCTATGCGGCCATGGCGCTGTACCAGCCGCATCGGGTTCCAGGGCAGGTCGTAGTTGATGATGTGACGGGCCTGCTGGAGGTTAACCCCCTCGGCCAGCACGTCGGTGGCCACCACGATGTCGAACAGGTCTTCATCGGCGCCCTCGGGGGCATCGGTGGTCTTGGGGGCGAACCCCCACAGCACTCGCTCCTTGCTCCCCGAGCCGGAGTTGCCCGCTAGCGAGGCGATGCGACCTCGATAGGGAGCCAGGCGCTCATCGGCTTCAACAGTGGAAACCAGATGCTCAAAAACCCAGGCGACGGTGTCGGCGTAATAGCTGAAGATCAATACCTTGCCCCGATCGCGCACGTCGTCGGGGCCGATACCTTCAGCAGCGGCATCGGCGGAGATCTGGGCCAGCTCTTCAACCAAGGCGTTCAGGTTGGGATCATCTGCGCGGGTGACGGTGCGGGCCTCGGCAACGAACGACCTCAGCAGGTCTCGATCTCGGTCCACGTATTCTCGGAGATGTTCGAGGTCGTACTCGGCCGCGTCATCGGACACCCCGACGATTCCGCCCAGGAAGGTGTCGACCTGATCTTCGTCCATCTCGTCGGAGTCGGTGGCGATCCAGTCAGCCAAAGCGTCGCCAGTGGCTACCCGGCCGTTGTCGAGCAGCGACAGAAAGGTGTCATGGCTCTTGGCCATTCGCTCACAGGTCTCGGCAAAGGCATAGGGCGAAGACTCGAAACGCTTCAGCAATCCAGATCGCAACAGCCCGGCAAGCTGTTTCTCGTAAGCATCTTCCTCATGGTCTAAACGAAACTGCGATGGCGAATACCGAGCCATCGTGAGCACGCCGGGATCTTCGACGCTGGCGTCGGGATCGAGCGCATCGGCAAACCGGTCGAAGAAACCGGGCATCACCTCGTCGAGGTTGTAGTCCACCTTGTGGACCCGGGGAGTGGGGAAGACGATCTGCCGTTCTTGCCCGCCGACCTTGATGGTGTCATTGGGGTAGAAGCGCTTGACAAACGACCTGGTTCGGCGGACCGCCACCGCGTCCAGCACGTCGAACAAATGCTCGGGGGTGAGGTCGTCGGGGTTGAGAGCCATCGCTTTGGCGAAGTGGTCGCGCAGAGAGCGAATGCCAGCATCGGCAAACACAGCATCGCTGCGTAAGAAGTAGCCCAGCAGGTGATACAAGTCCCACAGGCTGTTATTCACCGGAGTAGCGGTGAGCATCACCAGCTCCTTGGGAGGCGATCCTGCCAACAGCTGGCGCAGCGCGTGAGCCCGCTGGGTGCCAGGATTGCGTAGGTTGTGGGCCTCGTCGATCACCACCATGGCGTATTCGTTGATGGCAGCTTTCAGCTTGATGGCAGTTGTGTGCTCGGGGTTTAGGCGGCTGTCGGCCATCAGCTCCTCGTACGACACGAGCTCCACCGCCAACAAGTGCTCATGAACGAATGCCCGCCACGGCCCGTCGCGCAGCGTGGCAGGGGTGATCACCAACACCCGTTGACGACGATCCTGCACCGCCTCCCGGATCAACTCTCCGGCCAAGAACGTCTTCCCCAGGCCGACCTCGTCAGCAATGAGGACCCCGTTGCGCTCGTCCAAGATGCGCCGGGCCCGCCACAGCCCGTCTGATTGGAAATTGGTGAGGTGAATCTGCGGCGCGCCTTCGGCGGCGGCCTCGGCCTCGAGTTCCTCGCCGTAGAACTCCCACAGCATTCGCAGATACACGAGCTGAGGGGAGTGAGGCTCGAATCGGGCCTCGAACAGCGAGGCCAAGTCGTATTCCGCGGCCTCGGCCCACAGTTCCTCGAACCAGTCGCGCACCTGACCCACCACATGGGGCGAGTAGTTGCCCAGGTTCAGCTCCAAGTTGGTGGCCAACCCCGCATAGGTGAAATTGGACGAACCGGCCACCACCCCATGGGAGCGGTTCCCCACCAAGAACGCCTTGCCGTGCAAGAACCGCCCCTCCAGACGGCGCACTTTAACATTCTCCGAGCGCAGCCACTTCACCAGCCGGCGAGTGGAGGCATCAACCTCAAACGTGAACCCCAAGTGGTCTCGCTCAACCACAAGGTTCTGCTCGTGGCCCTCAAGCGCCTGGCGCAGCCGAGCCCGGATCGCCCGCTGGGGATTGGCCGATTCAGTCCGCAGCGCCCGCCGGCGGCTCTCCGGAGGGGTCGGCTCCGCTCCCAGCAACAGCCGCACGCCAGTGACCTGATCCAGCGAATCGGCCAGCAGCGAGTAGCCGCCCACGTTGAAATAGGCAGTGGCCACATCCAAACAGGCCCCGCCCACAAACCCGGTTGCGGCATGGGAAATGAACCCGTTCAGCGCTCCCGCCACCGTGTCCTGGCCCCGGTTAACGGCCAACTCGGGCTTCTCAACCGCAGTCATGCAGCTTCCTGAAATGGGTGCGGACGGCGGCGTGGCGGTCGGAGTAGTCAACGGTTTCGCTGAAGGTTTCGTAGACCACGGCCAAGTCGTCTTCGTCGAGGCCGTAGAGGTGGGCGACGCAGGCGTCGAGCTCACAGATGAGGTCTTGTTTGGCCGTCTCGTCATTGGCCGACCCCACCGGCACCCCCACCTCTGCCGCCCATTCCGCGAACCGCTCGTCCACCGCAGCCAGGCGGCCGGCGATTTCCACGACTCGGTCCCTGACAGGATGACCCTCTCCGGGGTCGGGAATGGACAACAGACCAAACTGCTCAAAGGTCATGTGCAGTTCGACAGTGCGCCGGGACTGCCAGTCGCAAGGCATTGAACTCAGGACACCGAGCAAGTACGCCTCATCCCTGCCTGCACCAAGAGTGCGAAGCAAGTAGGGCGCCTGATGCACAATTACCCGGACACCGGGAATAAGAGCAGCTATGAGCGTTCGTGTATCTGTCGATCGGGCAACATCCCTAAATGCGATCCTGGGATTCAAGCAGGGCAGCGTTGCAGGGTCATCAGCAACTGATTCGTCCTGCTCAGCAAATGCAGACGTCCGGGTGCGGCGTTGCGACAGTCGCTTCTCCTGAAGATGAGTAATCATGGTCTGAGCATCCGCGCTGTCGTAGTAGACACCTGTGTCCGGCTCCCAGAGATTGAACGAGGTGCCCTTGTAGACCGGCCAAATCTCGTTGAACTCAGACGCGGCATCTTCAGGTCCATGAATCCCCGATTCGGCGGAAGCAGGAGAGGACGGCGTCGCGTCGTTCATCCCACTGTCCCGGACGACCGAATGTGTCGTACACCACCGTGATGTCGTCCTCGTCTAAGCCGTAGAGATAGGCGACACAGGCGTCTAATTCGGCTAGCAGCCAAGCCCCCCCCCCCCGCGTCAACAGTGCCGACAGGCACGCCTACTTCAGCGGCCCATCCAGAGAACCGGTCGTCTTGGGCAGCTAGTAGGGCAGCGATTTCTGCTACTCGGTCGCGAACGGGATGCCCTCTTCCAGGATCGGGAATGGACAGTAAGTTGAGCTGTTCAAACGTCAGGTTCAACTCGACAGTCCGCCGGGCCTGCCAGTCACAGGGCATTGAGCACAGAACACCAAGAACAAACGCCTCGTCAGCAGCCGAACCCGCAGTACGCAGCAGATAGGGGGCGTGATGCACAATCACCCGATCACCGGGAACCAGTGCGGCAAGAAGCGTGCGTGTATTCGTGGGGTTAGTCACATTTCGCAATGCGATACGCGGATGCCGACAAGGCAGCGTTGCTGGATCGTCGGTGACCGATTGGTCTTGTTGGGCGAACGCCGATGAATGGGTACGACGCTGCGACAGCCGCTTCTCATGCAAATGAGCGATCATGCTCTCTGCGTCTGCGCTGTCGTAATAGATGCCGGTGTCGGGCTCCCAAAGGTTGAACGACGTGCCCTTGTACACTGGCCATGCCTCACTCATGGCCGCTGCTCCTGGGCGGAAGCGCCATCGTCGTTCACGAACCTGCTCCGGTCGTGCGTCGCGTCGAATTCTCGAACTGGGCGGAAGCGCCATCGTCGTTCACGAACCTGCTCCGGTCGTGCGTCGCGTGGAACTCGGCCACTGCCCGGAAGCGCCACGTCCGTCGTCGTTCCAGAACCGGTGGCGGTCGTTGGTCGCGTTGAGGTCGCCCTGAACCGGTCGGAAGCGCCAGTTCCGCGGCTTTCCGAGAGAGAGAGAGAGAGAGAGAGAGAGAGTCAGCGGGATCAGATACGTCGGCGCCGTCGAAGCGAGGATGCTGTTTGATCTTGCGCCAGACGCGGAAGGCGGGTCGTGTTGGAATCTGGGGGAAGGCCGCCGTGTTTGACCACCGGGTGAACTCCGATACCGGCACAAGTTCCGGTTTCCCGTCCACCATGGTGTGGAAATGGGCTGGCGAACTCGCCGGGCCGGGGTAGATGGCTACATGCGGCTCATCTGGGTCGCCCTCAAAGCCACCCCCTTGGCTCGGCTCGGGGGCTGAGCTTGCGGACGGCGACGAGCGCGACGGTGTAGCGGCCGTCGACCCCGTCGAACGCCCAATGCTTGGTGTTGAGGCAGGTGACGACGGAGAAGACCGGGTGACCGCCACCAGCGCCACCGTGTAGGAGTTGTGGACCCCCTCGAACACCCAGCCCTTGTGGTTGATGACCGTGGCCACCGATAGCCGCATCGGGCTGGGTACCCCCCCCCCCTGCGCTTAGTTGCGTCATTGATAGGAGCACCGACGATCTCGGTTCGCCAGTTGGCCATGCCAGCGTCAGATACCGCGGACCGAGGCAGCACCATACCGATCTTGCCTCCTTCTCGGCACAAGGCGAGGTTGGCCCAGGAGAACGCTTTGTAGAGGTCGGTTTGCCCTGACCCGAGGTTGGGGAACGTGGCTCGCAGTACCAGTTTGAGCGCTTCGGCCCGCTCCCTTTCGCTTTCGAACTCTTCAGCTAGGTCTGGCCGCTGTGCCTCTAGAGCATCGATGCGGGCTCGCCGCTTCGCCACTGGCAGCGACCGGACGCCCGGTAGGTGCATCCCCCACCAGACTTCCCTGTCCACCACTACTTTCTCCCAAGGGGGATTGCCCAGCAGGCAGTCGAAGCCGCTTCGCTCGGTCCGAGCGAACACTTCTGGCCACACCGTCGGATAGTGGACCGGGGTCATCCGCTCCACCGCGGCACGCACGGCTGACTGTTCGGCTAGGGATGCCACCTTCTCTGGGCTGAAGTCGAAGTCCTTGTGTATTTCAATGGCCCCCGCACGCACTGCGGTGGCCACATCGAAAACGGCTTCGGCCGGTAAGACAGCCTCACGGGTCTGGGCGTGGGCGGTTCGGGCTGCTTCGATCTCGGCCTTGTCTGCGTCGTTGAGCCGCCCGAGTCGAGCCAGGGGCGCTTGGCAGGCTTCCAAGAGACTCTCCAACTGATGAACAAACAGCGATGCCCCGTCCTTGCTCCCCTTCGGCGCAACCGCTGCGGCGGCATCGTCCACAGACGTCACCCCGGTCAGGCTGTCGCCTTGGACCAGGTTGTGGTCTAGGAACGACAGGGGGAGGCCGGGGACGAAGGTGTGGACCCAGATGGCGAGACGGGCGAGCTCGACGGCTACTCGGTTCTTGTCCACGCCGTAGACGCAGTGGCGGGCCACTTGGCGGCGCAGTAGGGAACCGGATTCGATCGGCACCCCGTCGGCCAGATCGCCCAGAGCTTCGAGGGCGGTGGTGCGCAGACGGTTCAGTTCTGCGGTCACGGCGGCAACGGGATGGAGGGTGAGCCAGGCCGATAGGCGGGCCTCGATGCGGTCGACGGCGGCCACCAGGAAGTGGGCCGAGCCCATGGCGATGTCGGCGCAGCGGAAGTCGAAGAAGGCCTCGGCCACCGCGGCGTCGTCGCCTCGCTCTCGCAGGTCGTCGAGCCGGGCGATATGGTCATCGAGGGCGGGCTCCAATGCGTTGTCGAGCAGATGTTCGACGGCGAACGGCTTGGTGAAGTAGGAGCCCGTGGCCTTGCGCACCCCAGAGCGGTTGTGGAAGTACACCGCACCTGCCTCCACTACCACTTCGTCGTCTCCGGCCGCGGGCACGTACTGCTCTTTGCCCTTGATGGTCTTGATGGCCAGATCGTCTTGGGCCACTGACAGCTTCGACTCCAAGAGGCCCTCGTAGATGGTGCCGAACTCCCGCACGGACAGCGAGCGGAAGTCCACTGGCCCCACCCCCTCGGGGCTCTGGTCCACCAATACCGCGGAGAGAGCAGGACCGAACTCGGCGTTAGTCAGACTGATATGGGCGATGGCCGCTCCCGACGGACTCACCTCGGGATCGGCGGAGAACAAGCCACCGTTGTAGGCGGGCACGCCCCAGTCGGCATTGCCGTGGTTGACTGCATCCCAAAGCTGGTTTACGTCGTCCCACAGATCAGTGGCCTGCTCGTCATAGTCGGCACGTTCCAGGCGGCGATCATCGGCCAGCAGCCGGGCTATATGTGACAGCGAGTGGTCGGCGTAGCGCCCGTTGGTGCGATAGGGCAGCAGGTCTTTGTCCTCGGCGTAGGCCACGAACAGCAGCCGGAACAAGATCACCATCACCTGCTCGTAGGCGTCGGCCTGATCGCCTTCGCCCAAGTCGTCTCCGTGTCGATCACGAGACCGCCGGGCGGCCACCGCGTTGGCCAGTGCCGGAACCGTCTGGTGGTACACCCGCTCTCGAAGCCGAACGGCCAGTTCGGCGACGAAATCGGCCGAGTGCTCGAGTATCTGATCGAGGGTGCCATTGTCGGCCAGCGCATCGGCTGAGAACAGCAGGTGCAGGTAGCCGGCCAACTCATCGGGAACGAGCGACAGGTTCAGCTCCACGAACGTCTCGGCCCGACCCTTGCGGCCCACACCGGTGTCGGGACGGGCGGCGTAGAGGCGGATCTCCGACGACCGGGTGAGAATCACCCAGTCCACCCGGTGCTGGTCGGCCAGAGCCAGAGCCCTCGACACCGGGGAGGTGTTGTCGAACCGGTTCGAGGGCGCCTCGAAGGGCTCGTCCTCGTCGCAAAACACGGCCACGGCATGATTGCGGCCGTCAATGGTGAGCATAGAGGCATTGGTGGCCAGCGTCTGGATGTGAAAGCCCAAGCCCTCTACCAGTCGTCGGCCTCGACGCCCAAGAAGCGCCAATGACTTATGGCTAGCGGTTGGCCAGTCTGTTCGATCGGGTACGCCAGCCCTCAGTTCTTGAGTGGCCAACAGGCCAACGTTGCGGAGTCCGGGGAAAGGCGACTCCAGCTCGGGCATGGCCGCCAACAGGAACCGGGTGGCAGCATGGTGGCTGGGCTCGCTCAACGCCACCTCAGACAGGCGCTCGGCCTGCGACACTTCGAGGTCGTGGTGCACCACCGGCGGCTCCCCCACCGGGCCGCACAAGGAAACCAGCTGACCTTCAGCAGTGGGATAGAACGCCACCAGCAGCACCGGGCTGGCCCGCCCGGCCCGCCGCTTTGACCACCCATCACGCAGTTCCGCTGTCCTGGGCTTACTAGACGCTCGAACCAGCGTCACCTCCAACCCGCTGGGTGCATCTTGAACGAATACCCCCGCTGGCGTCAGTGATGACGGAAATCCGGATGGCGCCGACCAGGTCGTTGGATCCCGGTCCACGAGAAAGTCGTCCATCTACCAGGCCTTGCCGCTGCCCGAAACGTCTTGAGGTGCTCGCAATGTAATGACGATATTGTGTAGCAGATACAGGCCTGGATGTGAGCCACAGAGATGTTGTCACTAGTGTCAGCAGACTTGTTGCATGGAATCTGTGGCTTTGACCAGGGGAAATGCAAAGATCGGTATGCACGTTGATGCAGTAGACGTGGCCGGACTGGACGATGCTTCCCTGGACTTGCGACTGCGCCAAACTGGGCGAGCCCGTAACCAACTGGACGGGTTCTTGGCTGAAGAGGTAGCGGAGAAGAAGCGCCGCACCACCCCCTACGACACCGCCGAGCCACTAAAGGCAGAGTCGGGCCAGCAGGCTCAGAGGACCATGCGCGAGGCCGAGCAGCTTGAATCGCTGCCGGCTGCTTGGGGGGCGCTGGCTGACAGCCGGATCGCTACTGAGGACGCCCGCATCCTGAGGGCAGCCGCGGCGAGTGGGCCGCTGGACGAGAACAAGATGGTGGCCGCCGCTGAGACGTAAGACCGAGATGGCGCGGCACGCCACCACCGGCCGAGAGCGCCTCGACGCCCGCCACCGCAGGGCTGATGCCATCGCGGAGCTGCTGACTCGAACCATAGACGGTGAATCTGACCAGCCCCAGCCCACCAGCTTGTTGATCCTCGCCGACTACGACGCCATCGACCGCCAACTCGGCAACCCCCGCCTGGCCGACGGCACACCGATACCCCAAGGCGAGTTCCGCAAGCTGGCCTACGACGCCACCCCGACACCCACCGCCCTTACCTCAAACCCCCCTGGCAACAACCCCCCGAACCGCCCCAAAGACGGCGAATTCAGAGCCTCGTCAATCCTTGGGGTCGAGAATTGCCACAAGCCGGGTTTGGTTGGCCCAGTTGATGATTGCCTCGTCGGCAGTGGCCAACTGGTAGCCGCCGACGATTGCGGTGGCGGTAATGATGCGATCAGCGGGGTCGGGGTGGAATCCCGACGCGCCGAGTTCGACAGAGCGAATGGCAATCTCGTCGTCCACAGGGATGGTCCGCAGCCCGTCGGCAATCCAATTCTGGTGAAGAACACGGGGAGGAACGTCCAATTCGAGTCGACCCTTTGCGTGGTGCAAGGCAATCTCCCAAAACGTGAACGAAGATGCCGCTGCCTCGCCCCGGTCCCAAGCCGCTTGAATCTCATTCCTGGCGGCCACTCCAAGACGAGGCGTCGCGGTGATAAGCCATGTCAGGATGTGGGTATCGAGAAGAATCACGGTTTACGGGGAAGATCGGGGTTCAGCACCCGATCGGGATTGCTGATGGCCTCCCAATCCTCTAGAGGGACAGCGGGAGACATAATGTCGCCCACTATTCGGATTTGATCCCGGTAACGTCCCCACATCTGAGGCTTCCGCTCCTTCACCGGAACCAGGCGCGACACCGGTTTGCCGTGCTTGGTGATCACGATCTCCTCGCCGGTCTCATTCACCTCATCCATCAGGGCTAGACACCGGTTCTTGAACTCTCCAGCAGGAATGGTGCGCTGTTTTGCTGCCATGAGGTGACCTCCCCAACGACTCGTGAAGTCAATCATAGCCATAGCCAGTGGCTATAGCTATAACTACCTGAAAGCGCTAGCCGTAGTGGGTGGCGACGTTTTCGGGGTAGCTGCGGGAGAAGTAGTTCCAGAGCTGCTCGCCGTAGGTGGAGGGGCGGTAGGAGCTGGACATGTCGGCCACACCGGCCTCGGTCTCGGCAATGCTGGCCATGAACCCGGCGCTGTTGTGGTGGGGGCTGGCGGCCACGGCGGCGGCGAATTTCTCTTCGAGCGGCAGCGAGGTTAGGGCCACGTCGAGCGACGGGCCGTGGAAGTAGCCTGCCGAGTAGCGCTCTTCGGTGGTGATCACCTGGTGGGCGGTGGCCACCAGGTAGTTGCCGGTCATGGCCTGGAGCGTCTCGCCCAGGTTGATCACGTACGACCCATCCACCGAGGGCACGTCGATCCACTGGCCATCCTGGTTCTGCACTTGCAGCCCGGCGGTGGGGCCGGGATCCAGCACGGTCAAGAACCCGGTGTCTCGGTGGGCGTTGACACCGGCCTCACCTTCGGGAGTGGGGGGATAGTGGATGAACTTGGCCAGCGACATGGTCTGGGTTCCGAAGGACCGCTCCAGGTAATCCTCCCCCAGCCCCAGCCCCAGCGAGAGCGCTCCCAAGAGGCGGTTGGCCAAGCCCCCCAGCTCGTCGAACCACTGGTTGGTGAGGTCTCTATGGCCGGGGAGGAGCCCATCGGGAAGCCACTGGTTGGGGCCCAGCAGGCGCAGGTAGTAGGGCTCGACGTCTTTGGGCTCGGCAGGCCACTCGGTCCACCAGTCGATCTGCTCTCGGATGTCGGGGCGATTGTTGGTGTATTCGGCCCCCTCCGGCTCCCAGCCCCGGAAGTGGCGGGAGCGCCGCTTGTCGATCAACTTCTTCTGCTCTTCGGAGAAGGCGAAGAACTTCCGCAGCATGGCGAAGATGTTGTCGCTCAGGTCGGGCGAGACGCCGTGGTTCACCACCAGCAGGAAGCCCACCTCGTGGCAGATCCGGCACAGCTCCTCGGCCAGGGCCTCGCGTTCGGCTGGCGTTCCCGACAGCGGGCCGAGATCCACTACGGGGATCTCGTCGAACACGGCTGCGGCGGTCACGCTGTTAAGGGTAGCGGTCATATCTGAGGCCCCCAGAATGAGATCAGCCGAATTCCCCGCCCGCGAACCAGTTGTCGAATGCGGGGCGCATGGCCACATCGATGAGCTCGATCCGCAGGCCGGTGGTGGGGGGAACCAGAAAGGCGAACCCTTGAAGCCCACCGTCTTCGCTGGCCCCGCCGTAGATCAGCTCGCACCCCCCGGCCTGAAGCGCGGCGATGTCGGCGTGGAGGTCTTCGGTCCAGTAGCCCATGTGGTTGAGCCCCCCGTAGAGGTCGAAATCCCAGAACGACCCCTTGGGGCCGGCGGCCAGCTCGAGCTGCACCGGGCCCTCCACCGTGTAGGAGAACTGCACGCTGGTGGCCACCACCTCGCCGTCTATCAGCAGATCGAGATCGAGGGACTGCAAGGAGTGCCAAGTGAGCCCGGTGGCAGCCGAGATGTGGGCCATGGATTCCTCGACGTCCGCCACCACGATGCCGGTATGGAATGGGTCGGTGATCAGAGCCATGTCGGCACGGTAGCCGGTGCTACCCAGGGTGCTCTAGGTCGTCGATGTCGGCCACGAACTCGCGGGCGTTGTCGTTGAACTCAGCGACCGTGCCGATGGTCTTGGCCTTGGCGGTGCCTCCACGCAGCGCGGCCAGCGGGTCGGTCTGGTCGCCTACATAGCCCAGGGCGAACGCGCCTTGGGTGTAGCCCATCATTCTCAGCAGATCGTCGTCTAGGGTGCGGGCGATCTCGGGCGGGCAGGCCAGATACTGGTTCTCCTCTTGGCGCACCCAACCCACCGCGTAGGTGATGTTCACCCCTCGGCGCACTCCGTGGCTGGTGTTGGCCCCGGCGCCGTGGAGAACCTTGCCGTCGTAGAACAGCACACTGCCCCGGCCCATCTCGGCCTGGGCATCGGGCAAGTTGAGGGCCTCGTCGTCGCCCACACCTGAGCTGCCGGCCAGTATGTGGGTGGCGCCGTTGGCCGCGGTGAAGTCGGTGAGCGCCCACATGGTGTTGCACTGCACGTGGTAGTCGGCCCCGAAGGGGAAGAAGTCGAAGGCCATTTCGTCGCGGTGCGGCTTTTGGCGGGTCTCCCCCGGTTCCACCGAGATGATCTGGGTGAGGTGGAGCTGCACCGCGCTCACATGGCTGAGGAAATGGCTGACGGTGCCGACCGCCACCGGGTGCATGATCAGTTCGCGGGCGGTGGGGCAGCGGGCAATTAGGGCACCGGTGCGACGGGTGAACCGGCCGTCGTACTCATCGCGGCCGGCGTCGGAGGCTTCGATATAGGGCATGGCTTCGGCCTCAAGCCGATCCATGGTGGCCGCATCGGCCACGTCGTCGACGATGGCGTAGCCGAAGCGGCGCAGATGATCGCTCACTTCGGCCAGATCGGCGTTTGGGGGGAAATGACTCAGGGCCACGACAAGATGGTAAGCGGACTAGTTTCGAAACCGTGACTCGACTGGTGATCCATGCCGATGACGTGGGGATGTGCCACGGCGCCAACCAGGCCTTTGTGGAGCTGTCGCACTTCGGCACCATTACTTCTGGCTCCGTGATGGTTCCCTGTCCGTGGTTCACCGAGATCGCCGAGGCTGCGGCGAGCGACGACTCCCTCGACTGCGGGATCCACCTCACGCTCAACGCTGAGAAGACGCACTACCGCTGGGGTTCTGTGAGCACGGCGGCCCCTTCATCGGGGCTGGTGGACGAGCACGGATTCTTGTGGCGAACCGTGGCCGAGGTGCGGCGCAACGCCCACCCCGACGCGGTGGAACAGGAGTGGCGGGCGCAGATCGACCGGGCGCTGGCGTTCGGGGTCAACGTAACCCACCTGGATGCCCACATGGGCTCGGCGCTGGCCCCGGAGTGGTGCGACCGCTACGTGGCGGTGGGCATCGACTACGGGGTGCCGGTGCTCATTACTGATTCTCTGGCCGCCTATGGCCCCCGACGCCATGTGGCCAGCCCACCAGAGGCCCAAGCCGCCGACGAGGCCATCAGGTCCGCCGCCGCGGATGCCCGAGCGGCAGGGATGCCGGTGTTTGACGTTGTGCTGGAGACTGATTTCTCTCGGCTACCGCACCAGCCAGCCGACTATCAGGAGATGCTGGGCGGCTTGGAAGAGAGCTTGGTGTTTTGCGCCTTTCACCCCAACGCCCCTGGAGGGGCGGAGATCGAGGTGATCGAGCCCGACTCCTTCCATGTGCGCACCGACGAGTACGAGCTGTTCGGTACTTATGGTTGGATAGAATGGTTGATGAGCCAGCCCTACGAGCTGGCCTCGATGGCTGACTTGGCTTAGCCGCAGCTAACCGCGCTTAGCCGGTGGGATGGGCCTCCAGGTGGCGCTGGCCTTGGCGGCGCATGAGGGTCCAGGTCTGCTCTAGGTAGCCAGCCTGGTCGTCCACCAGCTTCTTCAGCCCGAGCCGTAAGTGCTCGGGAATCTCGGGGGCGTCGGTGGGCTCAAGGAGCACGTCGAGCTGGGCCTGGTCTTCCAGGGTGGCGTGAAGGGCGGCGGCCCGGGCCAGGGTGGCCCCCACGCAGATGGCCCCGTGCCAGGGGATGATCACGGTGTGGTTGGTCTCGATGGCCGGCCCGATGGATTCGAAGCGGTCGTCGGGGCTGAGCACCTGGTCGTCGTGGAAGATGCAGCAAAGGTTGTGACGCATCTTCAACGGGCGGGCCAAGGAGGCCAGCGCGGTGATCCATCGGCCGTGACTATGAACGATGGCGTTCACTTCGTTGCGGTTCTGATACACCCCGGCATGGAACTCGAAGCCCAGGCTCACCTCCCGGTTGCCCTCCAGCAGGTTGCCCTCGTAGTCGAGCTTCATTACGTCGTCGGCGGTGATCTCGCCCAGCGTCCGGTCGAAGGCGTTGATCCAGAAGGCGTCCTCGCCGGGTACCCGCACGCTGACATGGCCGCCGATGCCAGTGTCGCACCCCCTCACGGTCAGGGCCCGACAAGCCAACACAATGTCGTTCACAATCTCTCTGGCTTCGCTCTCGGTAGTGCTCATGGCCCCTAGAGTACGGCATCAATGGGACAGCGCCAGTGTGAGACCTCCGGGGTGTCTGATTACGGCCCCAATCGTGGGAAGCATCAATGACGACAGTGGTAGTGCTCGGGGCCGGAGCGCTGGGATCGGTGTACGGCGCATGGTTCGCCGAAGCAGGTGCCGATGTGACCCTGGTAGCCCGACCGGCTCACGCCGACGCGGTGAATCGGAGCGGGCTGAGGATCGACGACCAGGCACCGGTGGCCATCCGAGCGATCACCGACCCGGCCCAAGCCGGCGACTGCGACATTCTGCTGTTGGCCAGCAAGGCGTTCGACAACGCTGAGCTGTTGGACGGCTATCGGGGTTCGGCCCAAGCCGCGTTCTCAGTGCAGAACGGGGTGCGCCAAGCCGAGCCTCTGGCGGCCCGATTCGGAACCGCCGCAGTGGGCTGCGTGTCGTTGGTGGGCGGCACGCTGGGCGAGCCCGGCCATGCTTCTCACTCCTTTGACGGCCCCACCATGTTGGGCGATCTGTCGAGCACCACGCCAGGCACGGCGGCGGCCATCGCTGCGGCCTTGCCGGGACGCAAGCTGGAGGTCCACGACGACATCGCCCCCGCGCTGTGGTCCAAAGGGGTGCTGGCCGCCGCGGCCATGGGAGTGGTGGGCCTGACCCGGCTGGTGTACCACCGAATTTTCTTGTTGCCGGAGACCCGTGACGTGTTCTACGACCTGGCTTGCGAAGGAGCAGCCATCGCCGCGGCAGAAGGCGTGGAGCTGATCGACGGGCACGGGCCATTCCAAATACGGGCGCTTACCCAGGAGAGCCGGGCTGAGGCCCATCGGCGGCTCCTAGCCGTGGGCGAGGGCATGGAGGCGGCCGGAGAGACCGAGGTTCGGGTGTCCATCTTGCAGAGCATCGACCGGGGGCGGCCCTTCGAAGTGCAGGCCGTGTTCGGCGACCTGGTGGAGGTCGCCAACAACCACCGACTCGAGGTGCCCACGCTGCGGGCCGTCACCCGGCTGCTGGCCGCGGCTATGTCTGGAGGATGATGAAACGATGAAGCTGCGAGAGCTGAGCCGGATGCTGGCCCGAGCCCCCAAGGGGGCGGCCCGGTGGCACACCTACGCCGACTTCCGGGAGGCCGCCCGGCGGCGGCTGCCCAAGATGGTGTTCGAGTTCGTGGAGGGGGGCGCGGAGGGCGAGCTCAGCATCGCCGCCAACCGGGCTTCCATCGATGCGGTGGAGTTGGCCCCGAATTACCTGGTGGACGTGGCAAACCGGGACGTGTCCACCACCGTGTTGGGCCGGCCGGTGTCGCTGCCATTCCTGTTGGCCCCGGCCGGGCTGGCCACGCTGGTGCATCGCGA
This sequence comes from Acidimicrobiia bacterium, assembly GCA_022822905.1. Classification (GTDB taxonomy): domain Bacteria; phylum Actinomycetota; class Acidimicrobiia; order Acidimicrobiales; family Bin134; genus Poriferisocius. Next base: position 127,811 of record JAJDYE010000006.1, read on the forward strand.
GGGAGAGCTGGCCGCAGCCCGGGCGGCCGCCGCCGCGGGCACGGTGTTCGCAGTGAGTACCGGATCTGGCTACTCGCTGGAGGACATCGCCGCCGCGGCCCCCAACTGCCGGCGGTGGTTCCAGCTCTATCTGTGGAAGAGCCCCGAGGTGGTGCAGTCGCTGGTGAATCGGGCCCGAGACGCGGGCTATGAGGCATTGGTGTTGACGGTGGACGTGCCAGTGGTGGGCAAGCGAGAGCGCGACCTGCGCAATGGGATGTCGCTTCCCCCTCGCATCCGTTTGAACAGCGCGCTGGACACAGCCCGGCGGCTGCGGTGGCTGCGCCAACTGGTGACCGGCCCCGACATCACCTTCGGCAGCCTGGTGGAGCTGGGCATCGGCGACGACGCCAGCGCCATCGGGGCCTACGTGGACCGAGAGCTGGCCGATCCGTCGCGCACCTGGGACGACCTGGCGTGGCTGCGGCGGGAGTGGGACGGCCCGCTGCTGATCAAAGGAGTGATCTCGGTGGCCGACGCCGAGGCTGCGGTGAAATGGGGGGCCGACGGGGTGATCGTGTCGAACCACGGCGGGCGACAGCTCGACTCGGTGCCGGGGGCGTTCGCCGTGCTTCCCCAGATTGCCGAGGCGGTGGGCGACAGGGCCGAGGTGCTGGTAGACGGCGGATGCCAGCGGGGCGCCGACGTGGTGAAGGCCCGGGCCCTGGGCGCCCAAGCCGCGATGGGCGGGCGGAGTTGGTTCTGGGGCTTGGCCGCAGCCGGCGAGTCCGGGGTGGCCCGAATGCTCGACATCTACCGCACCGACATCGACCGCACTTTGGCCCTGGTGGGACGTCCTCGGTTCGACGACATCGGCCCCGACCTCATCGACACGCCCTGACCGCAGTCGGTCTGCGAAACTGCAATGGCAGATCAGGCCAGCGGCAAGAGCCGGCACCACACTTGTCACCGCCCGCGATTAGTCTTGCCTGGAGATTTTGCACCTACAGGAGGCTCAGCTATGAGAAGATTCCGCTTTTCCCGCAGACTCGCGCCGCGCAAGGGCACATTCGCGTGGGCGTTTGCCGTTCTAGCGGCGTTCTCGCTGCTCGCAGCGTCCTGCGGCAACGACGACGACGGGCCTGCCGTCGTCGATCAGGCCCCGCTGGCCACCGCCACCGAAGCGCCTGCGGCCGACCCAGCGCCTGCGGCCGACCCGAGGGGTGATGCTTTGGGCGACGGTTCGCTTGGTGTCGTGACCGTTCCCACCGGCGAGTCCATCCAGATCCGGTCGCTGAACGCCATCAGCGGTCCGGTGGCCTTCTTGGGGCTGCCCAACCAGCGAGCCGTGGAGTTGGCCATCGCCGATTACGGGGATATCAGCGGGTTCTCAGTGGATATGGGCACGCCGCTCGACGGGCTCTGCTCTTCGGAGGGAGGCCAGGCCGCGGCTCAGACCATCGCCGCGGACGAGCAGGTCATCGGGGTGATCGGCACGTCTTGCAGCGGTGCCGGGGTGGCCGCGGCCCCGCTCATCACCCAGGCCGGCATGGTGATCATCTCGCCGTCCAATACCTCTCCCGCCCTCACCTCAGACTTCCAGGGCAATCCCGGTGCGAGCTACAACGTGGGCTACTACCGAACCGCCCACAACGACCTTGTGCAGGGCGCTGCAATGGCCAACTTCGTGTTCTCCGAGTTGGGCATCGACAACGCGGCGGCCCTCCACGACGGCGACCCCTACACCCAGGGGCTGGCCTCGGCCTTCCGCAATTCGTTCGAAGAGCTGGGCGGCACGGTTTCGGGCTTCACCGGCATCAACAAGGGTGACACCGACATGGTGCCCGCCCTCACGGAATTGGCTGCCGGCAGCCCCGGGGCGCTGTTCTTCCCGATCTTCCAGCCCGAGGGCGACTTCGTGGCCGCTCAAGCCCCGACGGTCTCCGGGCTGGAGGGCACCTCGCTGCTCGCCGCCGACGGCTTGCTCGTGGACGACTTCCTGGCCCTCACCGACTCGGTGGGCATGCACTTCTCGGGTCCCGACACCCGGTTCGGAACCAACACGAACCAGAGCACCGGCCAAAACGCCGACCAGATCCTGGCCGCCTACACCCAAGCCTACGGCGAGGCGCCGTCGGCGGCCTTCTGGGGGCATTCCTACGACGCCGCCACGCTGCTCCTCGACGCCATCGCCGCGGCCTCATGGGTGGAAGACGGCGATCTGCACATCGACCGGGCCGGGGTGCGCCAACACCTGAACTCGGTCAGCGGCTACAGCGGAATCACCGGCACCCTGAGCTGCGACGACTTCGGCGACTGCGCATCCCAGAAGATAACCGTCCTCTACCACCAGGATTCAGAGGACGTAGAGGCCAGCAAGGAGAACGTCGTCTACTCCTACCCCTAGGCGGCCGGCACTTTCGACCTAGCCGTTCATCCATTGCGCCGCCGCCGGTGGCTCTCATCGGCGGCGGCCTAGATGGTGGGGCTGGGCGGTGGGGCTAGGCGGACGGTGATGCATAAGACCACCAAACAGCGCACAAACGTTGACTGGTTCCTCACCGTTCTTCGCGTCACCTCCCTGGCGATGATCGCTGCGGGACTGTTGGCTTTCGCCGCCCAGATCATCGACAGCAACAATCCGTTCGCCCGATGGGCCAACCCCGACGCCATCAGTCTGACCGGTGAGCAGTTCCAAGGTCTCGTGGTCACCGGTCTGGCCCAAGGGGCCATGTACGGGCTGATCGCGCTGGGCTATTCGATGGTGTACGGGGTGCTGGGGTTCATCAACTTCGCCCACGGCGAGGTGTTCATGGTGGGCGCCATGACCGGGGCCATCACCTCCAACAAGCTGGCCGAAGCCGGGTACTGGGAGAGCAGCTTTGTGCTCTGCCTGATGCTGGTAGTGGCGCTGTCCGTGGTGGTATGCACTATCACCGCCGTAATCATGGAGCGGGTGGCCTACCGCCCCTTGCGGGGCAAACCCCGGCTCATTCCGCTCATAACCTCGATCGGGGTCTCGTTCTTCCTCCAGAACTGCGTGCTGGTGCTGTTGGGGTCAACCGTCAAGTCTTATCCCGATCTGCCCAACTGGCTCACCGACAAGCGGACGTTCCTTGAGATCCAGGGCTCCAAGGTCCTGGTGCTGGCAGTGGCCGCGCTGGCCATGGTGGGGCTGTGGTACTTGGTGGAGAAGACCAAGACCGGTCAGGCCATGCGAGCGGTGGCGGAGGACGCTGAGATCGCCTCGCTCATGGGCATCGATGTGAACCGCATCATTGTCAAAACCTTCGCGGTGGGCGGCGCCATGGCCGGGGTGGCCGGCATCTTGTGGGGGCTGCTGTTCCGCAGCGTGATCCACACCACCGGGTTCCTACCCGGCATCAAGGCGTTCAGCTCCGCGGTGGTGGGCGGAATCGGCAACCTGGGGGGCTCCATGGCCGGAGGCCTGACCATCGGGGTGGCCGAATCTCTGGGACCACTGATGATCCTAGAGCCACTCGGGGTGAGCGGGCCCTCGCAGCTTCGCGACGCGGTGGCGTTTGCCGTGCTCATCATCGTGCTGCTGGTGCGCCCCAGCGGCATCTTCGGCGAGCGGCTCCCCTCCGAGGAGCGCACTTGACGGTGACTGGGAAGATCTCCGCCATCCGAGGCGCAGGCCCTGCCCCCGCCCACCGTCGGCGACTGCTAGACCAAGACTGGCCGAGACTGCTGCGGGCGGGTGCCGTCTTGGCTTTAGGGCAGGTCTTCATCGCCCTGTCTGGCATGCCGGTCTCATTCGATCGGCGCCTGCTGATCGATCCGGTCCTGAGCCTCGGCTATCTGTCGTTGCTTTGGCTGCCGCTGGTGGTGGGCTACTGGGTAGGCCGAGAGCAAGTGCTCGAGGGGATGGCGGCCTACACCCGGGGCGGTCGGGACGTTGCGGCTGGGGCGATCGCCGGGCTGTTGGGCAACGCCGGCCTCACGTTGCTGGTGTTGGGGATCACTCACTTCGACATCCGCGACCCGCTGGTCAACTGGAGTCCCCAGCTTTTGGACATCTTGGAGTTTGAGGAGTCGGTATGGCTGGGGACGCTCATCTGGCCGGCGATCGGGGCGGGCACCGGAGCTCTGGGCGGCGGGATGCACTGGGCAGGCTCCCGGACCAGCCGAACTACGGTGACCGTCTTGTTGTCGGTATTCGGGACCGCGGTGCTGGAGAGCGTGATCACCGATCTGACCCAGGGCTTCCACGTCGAGGCGGTGTCGGACTGGCTCTATGGTCCCAAGCGCGGGCTCACCTACCCCGCGGCCATCGCGGTAGCGGCCACAGCAGTGGGGGTGATGACTGGGCTGGCGGCCTATCGAGCTTCACCGGCCCGAGACGGAAGGACAACCCGTGGTAATGGCGCAGCCACAGTCGGAGGGTCCGAATCAGCTCGACCAGCATGGCGGCGCATGCCGACCAGGCGGGCGATGAATCTTGTGCTCACCGTGGCCGCCATCGTGGTGCTCCCGCTGTTCTTGGGACGACTCACCAACGAGCTGCTGGCCAACGTAGGGCTTTTCATCTTGTTGGCGCTGGGGCTCAACATCATCGTGGGGCTAGCCGGCATCCTCGATCTGGGCTACGTGGCATTTTTCGCGGTGGGCGGCTACAGCGTGGCCGTGCTCACCTCGCCGGGATCGCCCCGGTTCGATCCTGAGATACCGTGGTTCGGAGCCCTGTTCGCGGCCATGCTGCTGGCCGGGCTGGCGGGGCTGTTCATCGGCGCCCCGGTGATCAGGATGCGGGGAGACTACCTGGCCATCGTCACCCTGGGATTCGGCGAGATCATCCGTGTCTTGCTCTTGTCCGACTGGCTCTCGGGCACGTTCAACGGCGCTCAGGGAATCACCAACGTCCCCGGGGTGGAGGTGTTCGGGCTGGCCACCGTGCGGGGATTCGAGCCCCGGTCGGTGCTGTATCTGGTGCTGGTCTTCTGCGCCATCGCTGTCTATGTCTCTTGGCGGCTGGAGAACTCCCGCATCGGCCGGGCCTGGATGGCCATCCGGGAAGACGAGAACGTGGCCGAGGCCATGGGGGTGGACACGGTGAGCGCCAAGCTCATGGCGTTCGTCACCGGCGCGGTGCTGGGATCGTTCAGCGGGGCGATCTTGTCGGCCAAAGTAGGATCGGTGTTCCCCCACAGTTTCGCCATCATCGTGTCGATTGTGATCCTGGTGGTGGTGATCTTCGGCGGCATGGGCAACATCCCCGGCGTCATCGCCGGCGCCGTAGTGCTCATCGGCATACTGGGGGGCCCGAATCAGCCGGGGCTTCTCCAAGAGTTCGCGGAGTACAAGATACTCATCTACGGCGCGCTGTTGGTGTGGATGATGCTCCAGCGGTCCGAGGGCCTGATACCCAATATGAGGCGAGCCCGCGAGCTGCACATCGACGAGATGAACCAAGATGTCTGGCTACGGGCCCAGGCTGCGGCCGATGACGCCCACAACGAAGGCGGCAACCCCAGAGGGGGCCGGCTGTGAGTTCCCACCCGATGCTGGAGATCACCGGATTGCATGTGGAGTTCGGGGGTCTGCACGCCCTCAACAATCTGGACTTCACCGTGGAAGAGGGCGAGATCGTGGCGGTGATCGGCCCCAATGGAGCAGGCAAGACCACGTTCTTCAACGTGGTCAGCGGGATGGTGAAGCCCACCGAGGGCCGGCTCTTGTTCCAGGGCCGGTCGCTGCTGGGGCTCGACCCCAACAAGATCACCGCCCGGGGCATCGCCCGCACCTTCCAAAACGTGCGGCTGTTCAACAACATGACGGTGCTGGAAAACGTGATGGTGTCCCAGCATTGCCGCACCCGACAACGGATTCTCGACGCCCTGCTCCAAACCCGCCGGTTCCGCACCGAGGAGGCGCTAGTAAGAGATCGGGGCAAGGAGGTGTTGGGCTTCTTCGGCACCCGCCTCACCGGGTACCGCTTCGACCAGCCGGCCTCAGTGCTTTCCTATGCCAACCGCCGCCGTTTGGAGATCGCCCGGGCCATGGCCACCAGCCCCAAGCTGATCCTTCTAGACGAGCCGGTGGCGGGCATGAACCCGGTGGAATCGGCTGAGCTGACCCAGCTCATCGGCAAGCTCCGCGACGAGATGGGCTACACCATCGTGCTCATCGAACACGACATGTCGGTGGTGCGGGACATCTCCGACCGGGTGGTGGTGCTGGATCACGGCGAGGCCATCGCCCGGGGCACCTACGCCGAGGTGTCGGCCAACCCGCAGGTGATCGAGGCCTACCTGGGGCAGACGACCGATGGGAGTTGAATCACCGGTGCTGGAGATGCGGGGGGTGAACACCCACTACGGAGCGGTCCACATCCTCAAAGATGTGGACCTGGCCATCTACTCCGGCGAGCTGGTGTGCCTGTTGGGGGGCAACGCCAGCGGAAAGTCCACCACTCTGCGGACGATCCTGGGCATGGTGAAGCCCACCACTGGCGATGTGGTGCTCAACGGGCAGGTGGTGACTACCCAATCCACCCGGGAGCGAGTAGCGCTGGGGGTGACCATGGTCCCGGAGAACCGGCGGCTGTTCAAACGCCTCACGGTGGGCGAGAACCTGGAGATGGGGGCGTTTCTGCGCACCGACTCCGATGGGATCGCCACCGACCGGGAGTGGGTGTTCGAGCTGTTCCCCCGGGTGAAGGAGCGTCTGAACCAAAAGGCCGGCACCCTGTCGGGGGGCGAGCAGCAGATGGTGGCCATCGGCCGGGCGCTGATGGCCCGCCCCCAGATTCTGCTCATGGACGAGCCCTCCATGGGGCTGGCCCCTGCGCTGGTGCAACAGAACTTCGAGCTGATCCAGCAGATCCATGAAGCCGGGCTAACCGTGTTCATGGTGGAGCAGAACGCCAACATGGCCCTGTCCATCGCCGACCGGGGCTGGGTGCTGCAAACCGGGCGAGTGGTACTGGACGACACCGCCGAAAACCTCCTGGCCCACCCCGACCTACAAGCCTCCTACCTCGGCACCACCGAGAAGTAAGGTAATATGCGACAGCCGATACCTCTTGGAGGCAGACATGTCCGACACCTCGAGCATGGCAGAAGGCACTGGAGCCAGTTATCCGGCAAGGTTGGATGTCGAATACCCAGAAGCGGGACTCAGTCGGGTGAAAACGCTGTTCCGCATCATTCTGGTAATCCCCATTGCGATCGTGTTCCTGCTAGTTTCCAGCGTCGGCATCTCAAATAGCGACAACTGGGATGGCCTGTTAGCCATTTTTGGCGCCCTGTTCCTTCCCACCGTGCTGATGCTCCTGTTTCGCCGCAAGTACCCGCGGTGGTGGTTCGACTGGAACCTCGAACTCACGAGATTCACAACCCGAATTTGGGCCTACTTGGGGCTGCTGCGAGAGGAATACCCGTCAACCGACGAGCAACAAGCCGTCCACCTCGACTTGGACTACCCTGACGCGTCCCGCGATCTGAAGCGTTGGATGCCTCTAGTCAAATGGTTCCTCGCTATCCCGCACTACCTCCTTCTGACCATCCTGGGCATCGCAGCCTTCCTCAGCGTTGTGTTTGCATGGTTCGCAATCATCTTTACCGGTCGCTACCCGAGCGGCCTCTTCGACTTCGTGGTCGGCGTAGGGCGCTGGAACTTGCGAGTCAACGCCTACGCGTTTCTGCTCATCACCGACCGTTATCCCCCCTTCTCGCTGAAGTAACACACATCAGCTGAGCATTCGGGGTCGCCTGGCCCCCTCAAGTCGATTGCAAGTCTCACGTTGGGAATCTTGTCGATTGTCCTTCCGAGATACTTGGTGTTGCGCTAGCATGTTGCCTGCCGCTTTGTAGGGGGTTCTTGTCCGAAAGGTCGGATTCGAGCCAGGGCATGCGGATTTCAAAGCTGGCATTGCGCTGATTTGGCGACAAGGCCTGATGAAATCTGAAGGAGCCTTAGTTGCGAGTCCGTTTTCGCCCCTACTGGATCATTGTTGCTATTGCGCTGGTTGCGATTGCAACGTCGTGCCTGCCGGTTGGGACGGCCTCGACGACTACGCATGCGTCCATCACTGCGTCTCCCACGGCCGAAGGCACCGGGGCCAATGATGCTGGCACGCCTTCCTCCCTCGCCGGTTTGGCAGTGGCCGCTATCCAGGGGGCCTCCTCTGCACCTGAAGTTCAGGTCGATTTAAACCTCGAGCCCCCCGAGGTGGACCAGCCGACCGCGACACCGGAGCCCGTGGCGGTGGTCGAGCGGGTGTGGATAGTGGCCGACGACGAGCAGGCCGCGACGCTGGCGGCCCAAGGCCACCAAATCGGCAACACGGTGATCGTGGCCACCGGCGACTTGAGAGCCCTTTCCCTACCGACCAGGCAGAAGATCCTCGACGCCTCGGAGCTAATACTGGCTCCGGACCTCAGCGAGGACGCGCTCTGGCAGTTGGAGGTCATCCGCCGGGGCCAAGAGATTCCTGGGGGCGGCTTGCTTATGTTCGACTCAGGCATTAACCGCCGCTTGGTGGCCCTCTACGGCCACCCGGCGACAGCGGCACTGGGCGTGCTGGGAGAACAGGGTCCCGATGCGGGGGTTGAGCGTCTCCGATCCATCGCCGCGGGTTACGACGGCGACGGATTTGTGGTGTTGCCCACCTTTGAGATCATCGCCACCGTTGCATCGGCCAGCGCCGGCAGCGATGGCGACTACTCGGTGGGGACGCTCAAGGACGACACCAGGCCTTGGATCGAGGCTGCGGCCGCCAATGACATGTACGTGGTGCTGGACCTTCAGTCGGGGCGAAGCGACTTTCTGACGCAGGCGAAGATGTACGAGGAGTTCCTGCGCCTGCCCCATGTGGGGTTAGCCCTCGATCCTGAGTGGAGGCTCAAGCCCCACGAGGTGCATCTCGAGCAGATCGGCACAGTGGACGCGGCCGAGATCAACCAGGTGGTGGAGTGGCTGGCCGGGATCGTCCGAGAAGAGGCCCTGCCACAGAAGCTGCTCGTCCTCCACCAATTCCGGTTCTCCATGATCACCGACCGCGAACTCATCGACACGCCCCCAGAGCTGGCAGTGCTGATCCACATGGACGGCCAAGGCCCTCTCAATCTCAAGTACAACACCTGGAACTTTCTGACCAACGAACCTGACGCCGACCAGTTCTATTGGGGCTGGAAGAACTTCTACGACGAAGACTCCCCCATGGCCACCCCGCAACAAGTCCTAGAACTCACCCCCACCCCAGAGTTCGTTTCATTCCAATAGGGTCGATTGCGGTCTGGCGTCGGTCTCCGCCGAGGTAGCTAGCCGAATTCAACACCGTGGGCGTCGGTGATGGCGGTGAGGATGGTGCCGGGATCGCGGGCGTCGCCGACGACTTGGACATTGAGGCCGGCGTTGGCGAGACCGGCGGACAGGGGGTCGTGGGCGTGTTTGGCCACGGTGAGGGTGAAGTCAGCCTCGGGGGGGATGTCGAGTTTGGTTTGAATGTTGACATCTAGGGCTTGCAGGCGCTCTAGGGCGGGTTGGACTACCAAGTCGAGCAGGGCGTTGGCGGACACCCGGCGGCGGGGGGTGGTCAGGGTTACGGCTAGCCCTCGAGTGGCCAACCACTCGGCGAGGCCAAGGGCTTCGTAGCCGCCGAAGCGGTCGTCGACCACGGCAGTGGTGCCCTTCGACACTGTGCTGAGGTCGGGGAGTTCAGCGCCAGTGGCACCGGTGGCCACCACCACGAGGTCGGGGTGGGAAGCGGTGACTGACTCAACATCGGCGGCTTGGTTCAAACGCACATTGACGCCGAGGCGGGATAGCTCTCGCTCTTGCCAGTCGCAGATGTCGCCCAGCAAGGCTCGGGTGGGTAGCTCTTGGGCTTGCCGGACGGCGCCGCCCAAGCAGTCGCGGGCCTCGAACAGCACCACATCGTGGCCCTGGATGGCAGCCAAGCGGGCGACTTCCATGCCGCCGGGGCCACCGCCGACAACTACAACCTGTTGGGGTTGGGCACTGGGCTGGTGCGAGGGCTGGTCCAGCTCGCGGCCCACTGCGGGGTTGACCGCGCACGACAGGCGACCTCGGTTGAGGCCGCCGACGCAGCCATCGTTACCGGCGATGCAGGGGCGAACCTCGGCTTCCCGGCCTTCAACGCTCTTGGCCACTAGATCGGGGTCGGCGATGTGGGCTCGGGTGAGGCCCACCATGTCGGCCACCCCTTCGGCGATCAATTGGTCGGCCTCGGCCAGAGTGCGGAACCGGCCAGTGACGATGGCGGGCAGATCCACAGCAGCCACCACCGGAGCAGCGGCCTCCAACTCGTAGCCGGGCAGCTCGTGCATCCCGCCCATGATCTTGTGGGGCCGAAGACAGCTTCCGTAGGTGAGGTTCACATAGTCGATGAGGCCGTCGTCGGCCAGCACCCTCACCAACTCGGCGCAATCGTGCTCTGTCACTCCCCCGTCGCCCACGGCTTCTGATCCGATCCGCACGCCGAGCGGTATCTCGGCACCGATCGCCGTCCGCACCGCGCCGACAACCTCGCGGGCCAGGCGGATGCGGTTCTCCCACGATCCGCCGTATTCGTCAGTGCGCTGGTTGGTGGCCGACGACATGAACTGCTGGAGCAGGTAACCGTGGGCGATGTGGACCTCCACCCCGTGGACACCCCCCTCAACGCTCCACCGGGCGGCATGGGCGAAGGCATCGGTGAGCTCGGCGATGTCGTCGGCGGTCATAGCCTTGGCCGGGCGGCGAATGCTGGGGCCGGGAAGCTCCGACGCCGACCACGGCGGGTCGCCATCGGAGGTCACCCCCTCATAGCCGAGATGGCCGAGCTGCTGGAAAACCGTCATGCCGTAAGGGGCCAGCCGGCCCATCAGCCGCCGGTAGTCGTCCACCACCGAGGCGTCGTGCAGCCGCAGCGTGCCCATGTCGGTGGGATGGACCGACGCCGCTTCCAAGATGGTCAGCCCGCACCCACCGGCGGCTCGGGCCTCGTGGTAGGCGATCAGCTCGTCGGTGATCCGCCCTTGGCCGATGTTGGTGCCGTGCGCGGTGCGCACCACTCGGTTCTTGATCTTCAGCCCATTGATCTCAATCGGTGCCAGAACGTGCTCGTAGCTCATTGCCTCACCCCGGGGAGCCCGTCAGCGAGCTTGGCCGTCGCCCGGCCATTGGTCAAGAGACAACGTCGCCGACTCGGTTGGCGCGGGCGAAGCAGGCGGCAGATGCGGCGCTGCCCAGTGCCATGACCAGCCAGGCCCAGGTGTAAGTGCCCAGCCAGTCGACCAACGCGCCGAAGCTCACCGGGGTGGCCAGCGCGCCCATGTAATAGCCGGTCATCGTGACGCCGGTGGCCCGGGCCACGGCTTGCGGGGCCCGATCTACCACTGCGGCGTGCATGACGCCTATGGCCGCCAATTGGACGATGAAACCGGCAAATAGCCCGACGGTGGCCACGGCCAGACCTAGCGTCAGGCCACTCATGGTCACAAGAAGCGACGCGGTCAGCACTACGCACAGCCCTACGATGAGCGGCACCCGGCGAGTTCGGCCGAGGTAGTCGGCCCGCAACGCGGTCAGCGACATGCAAACCGCGCCCAGTCCGGCGGCAATTCCGGCGATAGCGCCCGCCACCGGCTTGGAGGTGCCTAGCCCTTCGTCCAAGTACGGAACGGCCCAAGAAAAAAGCGGCTGGGAGGATCCCACCAAGAAGAAGGCCGATACTGCGAACCACCAGAATCCCCTCGGTAGGACCGACCCTTGGCGCTGGACCCGCAGCCGAGAAGAGCGGATGTCGGGAATGACCGCTGTGGCGATGAGCGCACTCACCGCGGCGATGGTCCCGCCGATCATGAGAATGAGGTTCCAGCACCAGCGATCGGAAGCCCAGGGCACCAAGATTGCGCTAATCAGTGCCATCGTCGGTACTCCCGACGTCTTGGCCGACAACGCCAGCGTGCGACGGCTTTCCGGCACCGCAGCGGCTACCGCCTCATTGGTGGCCGCGTTGGTCAGCGCGTAGCCGAAACCGGCGAATACCGCGGCCCCGATCAAAGCGGCATAGCTATCGAGCAGAGCGGCAGACCACGCAGCCACCGCTACGATCAACTGATCGGCAACAACTGCGGTGCGGGTTCCGATCTTCTCGGTGATCCGGGCTCCGATAATCGATCCCAAACCAGTACAGCCGAAATGCAGGCTCACCAGCAGCCCGACCTGGGCCCGGGAAATGCCGAGGTCGTCGCGCACCGCGGCCACGAAATAGCCGGGGAAGAAGCCCAGGCTTGAACCGATGCCCAGCGCCAGCATGCTGGCCGCCACCACGGCCGGGCCTCGGCCGGCGTTTGCCTGTGAATTCATCTAGCTCGCCCGCCCAACACTCCAGGCGACGTTACTGGGCGGCATAAGTGGCCTCGTGGTTGGGGTCAAGTGACCTTGTGCCACCCCGGTACGCTCATTCAGTGGACTTGTCGCCACCCGCAGTGGGGAGAGCAGTCGCAGAGGTGATGGACGGGGCCAACCCTCACCCCCGAGTCGAGCGGCTCAGCCGGGGGTTTTCTTGGGTAACGCTGGTGGTAGACGACGTGATCGTGCGAGTGGCACCGTCGGGCGGGTCTCTAGACCCCTACGACCCGGAGGTGGAGGCGGCCAGCTTGCGCCGGGTGGAAGGGATTGTGCCCGCGCCCTGTGTGCTGGCGGTACAGCCCAGCCCTGACAACCCCATCGGTCGGCCATTCGGCGTTCACACCCGGATGCCGGGCAAGGTGCTGAGACTCGGGAATGTGACCGAGCACCGCTCTGAGTACACCGCCGCCGCGGCCCAGGCGTTAGGCCAACTCCACAAACTGACGGCGCCAATAACCGTGGCCGAGGCTTACGACGCCGAACTCGACCAGACCGAGGCCGTCTATCGGCGGGCCGCTCCCGACCGCCACCCTGAATTCGAGGCTGCGCTGAAGTGGCTGACAGCCAATCGACCCGACTGCGACGATCCCGCGGTGTGGTGCCACGGGGACTTCCGGTTCTCCAACTTCAGCTGGTCTGGGCCGGGCCAGTTGGGCGGGATCTTGGACTGGGAGCGCTCCTGGCCCGGCGACCCGATGTGCGACGTGGCCTTCACCCAACGCTTCTCCGGCTGGTGCGCCATCGAAGACTCCACTGACTACGGCCACCACCTCGACCAGGAGCGACTGGCTTATGCCGCCCGCTTCGAGCGAGTCCGCTCCTTCACCGCATCAATGCGAGCCATCCGCGCCTGGCTCGACGGCCGCTCCCACGACCCCCGCCTCCTGACCATCGGCCGCCGCGGCGAGGAGGCTATGCAGACAGAACTGGCTTGGGCCGCGGGCTAGCTAGCCCCCGCCCAGCACCATCACGTTGTGATACTGGGCACCGGAGCCGGCGCCGGTGACTAGGGCGACTTGGGCGTTGGGGACTTGGCCGGGGCCGGCGGTGCCCCTCAATTGCCGCACGGCTTCGACGATCTTCAGGGTGGGGCCGCCCCAGCCGATGTGGCTGTAGCTGAGCAGGCCGCCGTCGGTGTTGAGGGGGTGGCTGCCGTCGGTGCCGATGCCCGCCTCCCACAAGTACTCGGCCCCCTCGCCTTCGGCGCACAGGCCCAGCATCTCGAACTGGCGCACCACCTCGTAGGTGTTGATGTCGTAGAGCTCGAACACGTCCACGTCGTGCGGCCTCAGGTCGGCCAAGTCGAACGCCCGCCGGGCAGCGTCGGCCCCCAACCCCCAGACCTCGTCGTAGCGGGGCGGGTTCACGTATTGCTGGCGGTGCCACTCCGATCCCCCGCCAAGGATGGCCACCGGCGCCTGGGCTAGATCCCGAGCCCGCTCGGCAGTGGTGATCACCATGGCCGCGGCCCCCTCGGTGGCCAGGCACAAGTCGAGCAGCCGGAACGGTTCAGCCACCATCGGAGAGGCCAGAACGTCGGCCGCGGTGTAGGGGCCCCGACCAGCCATCACCGCAGCCGGATTCGTCGACCCCGCATTGCGGATGGCGGCGGCGATCGCAGCCAACTGTTCGGGGTCGGGGGCATAGCGGTGCCGGTATACCTGGGCCACCAGGGCGAACTGGGCCGCGGTGAGCGAACCCCAGCAGGCGATGAACTCGTTGTCGGGCCGGGTGTAGTCGGCCACCGCCGACCCGCCCATGACCCCGGCCTGGCCCCCGAACACCAGCGCTGTCTCGCACAAACCGGCGGCCACCGCGGCGGCGGCGTCCAGCGCGCCGGGAACTCCCTGGGGGTAGGTGTCGCACACCCAGCGCAGTGGCTGACCGAATACCTCGGCCCAGTCGGCGGAGCCGGGCTGGAACACGGTTCCTCCCGGTCCGGGCCAGCGGGCGGCCACCCCGTCGACATCGGCCACACCCAGTCCGGCGTCGTCGAGGGCAGCCAGCGCAGCCCGAAGGGAGACCTCCGCCGAGGTGGTATCGAGCTGGCGGGCCATCTCGGTGGCCGCCACCCCGACGATGGCCACTCGGTGCAGCGGATGGGTGCCGCTCACACCTGCCGGCCTTCTCCCCAATAGCGGGCTCGCAATTCCTCCTTGGCGATCTTTCCCACCGCGTTCTTGGGCAGCGAATCGGTGAACTCCACCCGCTCGGGGATCTTGATGGAGGTCAGCTCCGATTGGCGGCACCACAGCCGCAGCTCTTGGTCGTCGGCCGAGGCCCCCTGTTTGAGGGCGACCACGGCCACGATGGCCTCGCCCCACTCGGGGTCGGGCACGCCGATCACCGATGCTTCCAGCACAGCGGGATGGCGGTACAGCACGTTCTCGATCTCGGTGGGGGCGATGTTGAGCCCGCCTCGAATGATGAGGTTCTTCATGCGGTCGACGATGTAGATGAAGCCCTCCTCGTCGACCTCGGCCACATCGCCGCTGTGCATCCAGCCATCCCGCAGCGCCTCGGCGGTGCGCTCAGGGTCGCGGAAGTAGCCCTTCATCACATGGGGGCCGCCGAAGATCACCTCGCCCCGCTCCCCTACCGAGATACCGCGGCCGTCGGGGTCCACTACCCGCACGTCCACCGCATACGACGGCTGCCCGCACGACGACAGCAACTCGGGCCGCTCCTGCAAGCCCCGCACATGGTCTTCCTTGCGCAGGATGGTGCCGATGGAGGCGATCTCGGCCATGCCGTAGAGCTGGTTGAACACCGGGCCGAAGCGCTCCACCAACTCGGCCAGGCGGTCGGGGGAGATGGGCGAAGAGCCGTAGCCCAGCGTGCGCAGCGACCCCAGCCTGTGGTCGTCGGAACGGTCTAGTCGGTCGAGTAGGCGCATCAGCTGGGTGGGCACCAGAAACGAGTGGCTTACCCCATGGTCTTCCACCAGGCGGACGTAACGCACCGGGTCGAAGTTGCGGCTGTCGACAAACCCCTGGGCCGCCCCGATGATCAGGCACGGGAGGATGGTGATGTTCACGCTGGAGTTGTGGGGAATCTGGATGAGGTAGCGGCTGTGGCGATCGATCTCGTATTCCAGGCAGGCCACGGTGGCGTGCTGGAGCACCCGGGCGTGGTCGAAGTACACCCCTTTGGGCCGCCCGGTGGTGCCGCTGGTGTACACGATGCAGAAGTCGTCTTCCGGGCGCACCTGATGGAGGGTGGCCGGGGGTTTGGCCGAGGCGGCATCGGCCAGAGCGTCCAGATCGCGGTCGATGTCGATAATCGGCAAGTCGAACCCGTCGAGCTGATCTCGGTGCTCGGTGTCGGTGATGGCCAGGGTTGGGTCGGCGCTGTCGAAGACCTGCTCCAACTCCACCGGGCCAAGCCGGAAATTGAGCCCCACATAGCAGCCGCCAGCTTTGGTGATGCCGCCAAGCACCTCCACCACCTCGGGGCGGTTGGCCACCAGCAGGGCTACCCGGTCGCCCTTGCCCAGCCCATGGGCTTCCAACAGGGCATTGGCGATGCGGTTGGTGCGCTCGTCGAGCTGGCGGTTGTCTAGCTCCCGTTCGCCAAAGATGGCGGGGTCGCGGGGATGGCGGGCCGCGTTGCGGGCGAAGGCCAAGCCGACGTTCACCGGGCTGCCTCCGCAGGGGCGAACGCCGGAAGGGGGTGGCCGTCGGGGCCGTTGACGAACCGCACTCTCACCGGCATACCGATCTCCACGTGATCGGGTTCGCAGTCCACGATCCAAGTGAGCAGGTGCCACCCCTCCTCCACGTCCACATCGGCCATCACGTAGGGGGCGGTGAACGCCGCGGTGGGGGGCCGATGCACGGTGGTGTGGCTGTACACCCGGCCTCGGCCAATGCTGGGCTGATAGTCCCAGTTGGTGCTCTGGCACCGGGGACAGGCGAACTGGGGAACGAAGAAGCTCTGCCCGCAGTCGTTGCACACCGGTCGAACCAACTCACCCCGGTTCACCGCGGCCCAGAATTCCCCGGTCAGCGGGCGCAGACTCCGGTCCTCAAGCTCGCCAGTGGGCCCCTCCATCGGTGATCTGCCTATCAGAACTGCGGCCTGCCCATCGGATCAGCAATCCGCCTATCAGAACACCACGGGGTATGTGCCCCACCAGACCCGGGCGATGTTGGGGTCTTGCTGAGGGGGATTGTCGGGGTCCCGCTGGGCACCGCGCACCAGCAGACCCCGCAAGATCAGCGCCACCGTTCCCAAAAGGATGGGGGCCCCGGTGTTCTCATCGGCAGGAACGCCGCCGTCGAGCTCCATGCCGATGCAGGCGTGACGTCCTCCGCCGAAGGTGTGACCCCACCGGGGCACGTCGTCGCGGATCGAGCGGAGCGGGTTGAAACTGTCGGCGTCGTCCCCGAACACCTCGGTGTCGCGGTTGGCCGACCACAGATCGAACACCACCGTGTCGCCCACCGCCATCTCGGTGCCGCTGCGCAGCGTGACCGGCTCCACGGCCTCCCGGCGGGCCACCGGGCTGGCCGGGTGCAGCCGCATGGACTCGTGCACGCAGTGCTGGAGGAACACCGGATCCTCGATCATGCGGTTGCGGTCTTCGGGATGGTCGTCGAACCAGCCGAATGCGCCATGAACGGCGTGGGTGGTTGCTGCTCCCGTGGAGTGCATTCCGGCCAGCATGTAGAAGGCCACCTCTCGGCGAACCACATCTCGGGGCAGATCCAGGGAGTCCTGATTGCGGACCAGCACCGTGAGCACATCTTTGGGCAGGTCGTCCTCTTCGATCTCGCCCGCGCTGAACCGCTCGAAGAGCTCGGTGCGGCGGTCCAGCGACGGAGCGAAGAACTCCTTGTCCCAGCCCTCCAGCGCCTCGGCCACCTCGGCTCTCAACTCCTCGGGGTCTCTCGTGCTGTGAACCGCAGTGGCGCCTTCGCTGAACTTGACTGCATAGGAGAACAGCCGATCGGTCTCTTCTGCCGTGCCCTCTGAGTAGTCCACGCCAGCGGCGGCCGCGGTGAGGTTGACCACGATCCTGCGGGCCAAGGGCACCACATCGCCCTTTCCCTGGGCCGCGGCCGGATCCAACTGCTTGTCCACTGCCAGCGGAAGCAGATCCCGCTCATAGTGCTCAAACGTCTCCCGGCGGAACAGCCGATTCTCCAACCGGCGGCGGCGGCGGTGATCGTCACCCCACAGAGTGAGCAGGGTGTCGGCCATGATCACCCCGGCCGCGTCATACAGTGCCTGCTTGAGGCCCTTTTGCCGGTAGGCGTCGCGCACCTCGTCGAACCGGGTGAGGGTGATCTCTGCCATTGCGGTTTCTCTCCTTGGATCAGGTTGTGGGGGTCGGCTTCATTCCTCGACGCCGTCGATCGACGCGGGGCGGGGCATCCCGGCCAGCACGGTGGAAACCACGCCGCCGTCCACCACCAAGTTGTGGCCGTTGACGTATTCGGCGTCGTCGGAGCACAGCCACATCACGGCCTTGGCAATGTCGTCGGCGGTGCCCAGCCGCCGGCTGGGGGTGCGTTCGGAGCGGGTGGCCCGCACTTCGGGGTCGGCCAGGACGGGGGCCGACATGCCGTCGTCGATGATGCCGGGGGCCACCGAGTTGACCCGGATGCCGGCCGAGCCCCATTCGATGGCCATCTGCCGGGTGAGCTGGATCACGGCGGCCTTGGTCGGGCTGTAGGCCCCCGAATTGGGGCCGGGCGCGATGCCGTTGATGGAGGAGATGTTGACTATCGATCCCTTGCGGCCCTCGGAGATCATGCGGCGGGCCACGGCTCTACCGCACACGAACGGGCCGTTGAGGTTCACATCCACCACCGCCCGCCAATCGTCCTCCGTGTGGTCGACCAGCGGGGTGAAGCGCACGATGCCGGCGTTGTTCACCAGCGCATCGGGGGTGCCGAAGGCGTCAAGCGCGGCCTCCACCGCGCCGGAGTCGGTGCTTGACGCCACCAGGGGCACCGCATCGGGCAAAGACTGGGCAATCTCATCTGCGGCGTCGGCATTGATGTCCAGCACCCCCACCCGATAGCCGCCCGCCGCCGCTTGGCGGGCGATCTCCGCTCCAATGCCGTGTCCGGCCCCGGTCACAATGATCGATTTCGTCACGAGCGCAAACCTTAGTGGTCCGCCTGCAAATCAGCGGAGGTGGTCGGCAACAGCAGCGGTCAAAGCTACTCCAGGAGGGTGCCGTCGGCGTCGAAGACCTGGATGGCTCGAGAGGGGCAATTCCGGGCCGCCCGGAGGAGCTGTTGATCGGTGAGATTCCCCACGGTGGGCAGCACGGTGGCCAATTCGTCGTCGTCAAAGGCGAATGCCGCGGGGTAGTCGGCCACGCATCGCCCCGAGCTCATGCACTCGTCCTGATCGATCTCCACCCGGTAGGCCATGGCATGACCCTAGCCATCTCCTGACCCTGATGGTTTGACGGCTGCCCAGTAAGGTCGCAAGTCGATGAAGTCAATCGACGGCATGTCTGTGTTGATCACCGGGGGCGGTTCGGGCATCGGCGCGGGAGCGGCGGGGCACTTGGCTGGCCGAGGGGCGCTGGTGACCATCACCGGCCGTCGTCAGGACAAAGTGGAAGCGGTGGCGGCTGGGGTGGGCGACCGGTGTCGGGCGGTGGCTGGAGACGTAACCGAGGCAGGCGACCGCACCGCCATGATCGAGGCCGCGGTGGACCACGGCGGCGGTTTGGACGCGCTGATCAGCAATGCAGCCAACATGTACCGGGGTCCGGTGGACGAACTGGACGAGCAAGCCCTGCTCGACGTGTTCCATACCAACGTGGTGGCGGGCATGATGCTGGTGGGCGAGGCGCTCCCCCATTTGCGGGAAAGGCAAGGGTGCGTGTTGTTTGTGGGGTCGGTCCACACCCAGCGGGCCTTTCCCGGCGTGGCCCCATACGCCGCCACCAAGGGGGCGCTGGAGGCGCTCACCGGAGTGCTGGCCGCCGAGTTGGGGCCCCAGGGGGTGCGGGTGGGCTGCGTACGGCCTGGTGCCGTGTTCACCGAGATCAACCAGCGGGCCGGGCTGATGGGCGACGAGGAGGCCAAGGCCCGGCTGGAGGGACTGGGGCCGGCTCATGCCTTGGGCCGCATCGGCACCGTTGCCGAGATAGCCGAGGCGTTCGAGTACCTGATCGGGGCCGAATGGGCCACCGGCTCGGTCCTCACTGTGGATGGCGGGCTCAGCCTCGGCATCACCAATGCGTGATTCGTTGACAGTGGTTCTAGACCACTTGGCCGCGGTCCGCTCCGGCAACCCTGAAGCCATGGCCGCCGACTATGCCGCCGATGCCGTGCTGATGCGGGATGAGGCATATCGCGGCCGCGACGCCATTGCCGGCTATTTCACCACCGTGCCCGA
The DNA here is from genome assembly GCA_022822905.1 of Acidimicrobiia bacterium. Classification (GTDB taxonomy): domain Bacteria; phylum Actinomycetota; class Acidimicrobiia; order Acidimicrobiales; family Bin134; genus Poriferisocius. The sequence goes on from JAJDYE010000006.1 coordinate 147,539, forward strand.
GCGGCTGGGCGGCGGCCGAGTGGAGTTTGCCGAGCCCCGGATGGAGGGAGAGCAGGTAGCGGTTTCTTGGACGCTGGTGGGCGGCCCCGGCGACGGCACGTCAGGTACTGATCGCTTCGACGTGGCCGACGGCATGATCGTCCGCCAGACAGTGGCCCTCGACGGCGGGGATTTCTAGTGTTCGACGAGAACTACGACGTGGTGGTCGTGGGTTTCGGCGCGGCGGGCACAGCCGCGGCCATCACCGCCTACGATGCCGGCGCCTCGGTGGTGCTGGTGGAGAAGAACCCCGAGTACCGCCACACCCCGTCGACCCGGATGTCGGGGGGCATGGTGATGACGGTGACCGATGTGGACGCCGGGGCCCGCTATCTGGATGCCTGCGCCTCGGGCATGGTGCCCTTCGACGTGACCCATGCCTGGTCGGAACGGGCTGCGAGTCTGCCGCAGTGGTTTGAGGACGTCATCGGCGGCCTGGACATGGTGGCCTCAGCGGGAGCCGAGCATCCTGATTTCGAGGGGGCGGAGGCGATTGTGGCCGTGCAGCCCGGCGGGGTGGCCGAGCGGTTGGCCGCCGCGGCCGGGGGCGGTCCCCGGTTCTTCGATGGGCTGGCTGCCGCTGTCGCTCGACGGGACATCCCCATCCGGTGGGACACTGCGGCGTCTCGGCTGATCCAGGATGCCGATGGCAGGGTTACCGGGTTGACTGTGACCAGCGACGGTCAAACAAATGCTCTGGGCGCTCGCCGCGGCGTTGTGCTGGCCTGCGGCGGCTATGAGTTCGACGAAGATCTCAAGCGAGACCACCTGCGGGTTTATCCCGCGCACTTCTACGGCAACCCCAACAACACCGGCGATGGGGTGCGCATGGCCGCCGGGGTCGGGGCCTCCATGTGGCACATGAACCAGATGATCGGCCGGGCCATCGGCCACTTCGACCACAACGGACAGCCGCTGAACTTCATCATCGGCATCGATCCTCCCGGCTATGTGATCTGCGACCAGGCCGGGAACCGGTTCGCCAACGAGCACAATCAAGCGCTGTTGCGCCACGACTTCTACTACGACCTGCTGGCCTACGATCCGGCCACCAACACTTACCCCCGGGTGCCCTGCTATTGGTTCTTCGACGAGTCCCGACGCCAGGCCGGGCCGCTCACCTACACCCACTTCGGCGCGGTGGCTGTGGGACTCTACGACTGGAGCGACGACAACACCGCCGAGATCGAGCAGGGTTGGATCGCCCCGGGGTCCACCATCGCAGAGGCGGCTGTGGCCGCGGGCATGACCGAGGACGCCGCCCAGCAGGCGGCCGCCACTGTGGACGCCTACAACCAACTGTGTCGCAACGGCGATCCCGACCCGTGGGGCCGCCCGTCCGACACCATGATCCCCATCGAGAAGCCGCCCTACTACTGCGTGGTGCTGTGGCCCGGAGGATCGAACACCACCGGAGGTCCCCGCCGCGATCGCCACGGCCGCATCCTTGACGCCTTCGGCGACCCTATTGCCGGCCTGTACGGGGCAGGGGAATTGGGCCAAGCCTCCGGGTTGCTCTACCCCAGTGACGGATCAAACCTGTCCGAAGCCCTCTGCTTCGGCCAGATCGCCGTCGAACACGCCCTCAGCCGCTGAGGACTCACGACTTGGCTTGGTCGGCCAGTTGCTTGATCCGCTGATGGGAGACACCTAGGACTTGACCAGCTTCTCGCATCGTCAGATTGGCATCCAACAGCGCGGTCGCGGCATCGCGGCGGGCTCTCGCAGCAACTGCCCGCGCCTCCGCCTCAGTGACTGCGGCCTGTCGGGCTCGGTCCACCGCAGCTTCGAGATTCTCGGGCATCGAAACGCTGACTTCCACCTTGATGTCGGTTGCATCCAGTCCAAGAAGCTCAGAGATCAACCTGCGGGCGACTTTTGGAACCTTGTTCAGCCGGCGAGTTTGGCTCACCCCCAGTACGTTTTCGGGTAGCCCAGAGACCACCTCGATTGCCCACCAATCACCGGAACGGCTTGCATTGACCTCGTAGACCGTTTCAGTCATCTGCTGTTTCCTCCTCGATCTTCCAAGTGCTCTGCCAACCGTTTCATGATTGCTCGGGCCGTGCCCTCGGCGATTTCACGGTGCCTGGGAATGGGGAAAGTGAGTCCGTCGCATTCCCAGATCTCATGCCTGCCCTGACGCACCGGCTCGGCGACAACGTTGTGGCGGCTGGCGAGCTCTCTGATCTGCGCCACCAACTCTCTTCGCTTCAGCATCCTGCTCCCTCGCAGTCTCTTGAAATTGTGCGGGGAAGCGAAGCACGACTTTAGTCTAGTGTGGCTTTACAAAAGTTCAACCCAATATTGATGGCAGTGTCGATAGCTGCTAGCCGCTGTTGGCAACAGCCTGGCCACCGATGCGGCCCAGGGTGAGGGCAGCGGTGATCTTCACCCCGCCCAGGCCGATAGCCGGGCTGACTCCGCCCACGCAATCGCCCACGGCGTAGAGACCGGGAATGGCATCTCCGAACACATCGAGCACCTGCATGTCGGCGCTTACCCGGAAGCCTCCGGCGGGGAAGTTGATACCCACCACCATGGGAGCGGCCCACAGCGGCGGCTCGACGATGCCGGTTCGCGGCTCACCGAAGATCACCCGGCCGAATTCGGGGTCGCGGTCGGCGCCTGACTGCGCCGTCTGATTCCAGCGGCCCAGCGTTTGGGACAAACTATTGACATCGCACCCCATTGCCGCCGCAAGCTCCGCGGCATCGGTTCCTGACACCGCCGGCTCGGGCATCTCATCCACCAGCTGGGCCTTTTCTTGGGCGATTCGGTTGTCGAACACGTACCAGGCCTGCTGGTCGGGCTGGGCTTCCAATGCCGCCACTCGGTCGTCGTAGGGGCCGGCCTCATCGTGAAAGCGGCGGCCGTGCCGGTTGACGGCGATCGCATCTTCAACCAGAGCGGATCCCACCATTACCAGCGGAGGGATCATGGTCATGTTGATCAAGTCGCCCCCCACCGCTAGGCCCATGAGATGGCCGTCGCCTCGGCAGAATTCGGTGCCCAGATAGGGGGTGGACGCCTTGGCCTCGGGTTGGAACCGGGAGCGTAGGTCGGGGTTGGCCTGGTACCCGCCTGCGGCCAGGATGACGCCGTTGGCCGCCCCGAAGCGCCGACAGGTATCGGAGACCACTCCTGAGATCCGGTCATCGTCTTGCAACAAGCGCACGGCCCGAGTCTTGTAGCGAACGTCCACTCCGGCGTCGGCCAGGGCCGACTCGAAGCACGCGGTGAACATGGCGGTGTCGGCCACGCTCACCATTCGGTCCACGGTGTGCTGGACGGGCCGGGGCAGGAACCGGTCGAATCGGAAGCCCAACTCAATGAGCTCCCGGTAGGTGGCAGCCGAGTCCTCGGCGTAGCGCTGGGCCAAGTCCATGTCGAAGATCAGCCCGTAGCGGTGCTTTTGGCGGTCGATCTCGGCCTGCATATCGGCCAAGTACTGCTCGGGGCTGTCGTCAGCGCCGATGTCGCCTTGCATGTCGAAGTCGGCGAAAGCCACATAGCCGGTGGAGCGAGCGGCGTTGCCGCCGAGCTGCTTGTCGGCCTCCAATAGCACCACCGAGGCGCCGCTGCGGGCGGCGGCTAGGGCGGCCGCCGAGCCTCCCGGTCCCCCTCCTACGACGACTACATCGAAGGTTTCCATTGCACCTTTCAGGCTATCGGCGGTTTGCCGATTAACGGTCGGTGGCGGCGGGGAAGTCGGCGCCGGCCAGCCAATTCAGGAAGTCTTGACGGCGGTTCGCGTCCACCAGCTCCACTCGCAGGCCGGTGGTTGGAAGCCAGTGGTAGGTAAAGCCCAGCGGACGCCCGTCGGAAGCCTCATAGGAGGCCAGGGGCTCATAGCCGGCATCAGCCAGTCGTTGGGCGTCGGCCACCAGGTCGTGGCTCCAGTAGCCCAGATGATGGACTCCACCAGCAGTGCAGGGATCCCACACGGTGCCCGGCGTGCCGGTGATGAGCTCGATGTGGGGCGGCCCGGCGATGGAATAGGTGAACTGGAACTCGGCCAGCACCACCCCGTTGGGCTGGCGAACCATGAACTCCCGGTTCTGGACGGGGCCCCATTCAAATCCGTGGATGGCGGTCCACTCGGCCATAGCCGCATCGAGATCGGTGACCACGACGCCGAAGTGGTAGAAGTCGTCGAGGGGCACCAGCCCCGTCAGCGATTGGGAAGTTGAATCAGGCATTTCCGTGCCACCCTCCATCGGTGAATAGAACCTCGCCAGTTATGTAGGACGCTTTGTCGCTGAGCAAAAAAGAGATCACCTCGGCGATCTCGGCGGGCTCAGCCACCCGGCCCATCGGCACCCGAGCATCCAGCCAGGCCGCCTGCTCGGGGTCGCCGAGCCGCTCTGCGGTCATGGGGGTCCGTACCGGCCCCGGCGCCACCGCGTTGACCCGCACTCCCAGCGGCGCAGCTTCCACTGCGGCCGCCCGGGTAAGCGCCGACACCGCCCCCTTTGACGCCACGTAGTGGGCCTGATCAGGCACCGCGATCTCGGCGTTCACCGAAGACACGTTGACGATGGCCCCCGCAGTGCCGGGCTGGTGGCGGCGCAAGAACCCCCGAATGCCCAGCCAGGTGCCGACCAAATTCACTTGCATGTGGCGTTCAAAGTCATCCAACTGAGTATCGACAATCGAACTGCGGCTGCGGATGCCAGCACAGTTCACCAACCCGGCCAGCGGACCGGCATCGTCCAACACCTGATCCCAGGCGGCCTCGTCGGTCACGTCGAGGAGTACCACGCCGCTGGCGGCCGTCACATCGGCGGCCACAACATCCCAGTCAGCGTCAGCCAGTGTTTGACATGTCGCCGCTCCGATGCCCGAAGCTCCGCCGGTTACCAGCACCCGACCCGGCATCAGTGGCCGAGATACGAACGCACCAAGTCGTGGGAGGCCCGCAATTCGGCCGACGGCCCGCTGATGTCGTTGTTGCCGGTGCGCAGCACGTAGGTGCGGTCGGAAACCTCCAGCACCCCGGCGTTCTGCTCCACCAGCAGGAAGGTGGTGCCCCCCTCGTCCCGCAGGTCCACCACCAACTCGAACAGCTGGTCCACCAGGTTGGGGGCCAAGCCGAAAGAAAGCTCGTCGATCATCAGAAGCTTGGGCCGGGTGATCATGGCCCGGGCCAGAGCCAGCATCTGCTGCTGTCCACCCGACAGCGAGGATGCCTGCTCGCCGATCTTCTCGGCCAGCGCGGGCAGCAGGTCCAAGAGGCGGTCGCGGTCGCGGCGAATTGCCGCCGCGCCGTCCGAGCGCAGCCCCAGGCCCAACTCCATGTTCTCTTTGACTGACAGGTTCTGGAAAATGCCCCGGCCTTCGGGCAGGTGGCCGAGCCCTCGCATGGCCCGGCGCTCGATGGCCAGGCTGCCCAAGTTCTCCCCGTCGAGCACCACCGATCCCGACCAGGTGTCGAGCACTCCAGAGATGGCCCGCAGCAGGGTGGTCTTGCCCGCTCCGTTGGCCCCTAGCACCGACACGATCTCGCCCTCTTCTACCGACAGCGAGACGCCGTGGAGCACTTCGAGGCGGCCGTAGCCCGAAACCAGGTCGTTGATCTCGAGCAGCATCAGGACGACTCCCCCTTCTCGGGACCGTCGTCTTCGGTCCAAACCTCTTCCAGTGTTCCCTCTTCTTCGACGTGGTCAATGTGATGGTGCTCCGACAGCGGCCCCTCCACCTCGTGAATCTCGCCGCCTTCCTCAGCCTCGAAACCATGACCCAGGTAGGCCTCGATCACCGCCGGATCGGATGTGACGTGCTCGGGGCTGCCCTCCGAGATGATCTCGCCGAAGTGCAGCACGCTGATCTTGGGGCAAAGGCTGGTCACCAGTTGCAGGTCGTGCTCGATGATGATCACGCACAGGTTGCGCTCCGCTTGGATCTCCCGCAAACCCCGCAGCAACACCGTCACGTCGTCAGCCCCCAGCCCGGCGGCGGGCTCATCAAGCAGCACCACGGTGGGATCGGACACCAGGGCCCGGGCCACCTCCACCAGCTTCTGCGAACCCAACGACAGTGCTCCGGCCTCTTCGTGGGCGTCATCGGCCAAGCCGAACCGGTCGAGCATGTCCATGCAGATCTGCCGGGCATTGGTTTCTTCTCTGCGTTGTTGGGGCAACAACAGAAGCTCGGCCAGATGTCCCCAGCGGAACAGGTGGTGACGGCCCAACAGAGTGTTCTCCATCACAGTGGCGTCGAGAATCAGACGAGGCGCCTGGAAAGTACGCCCGATACCGGCCTTCACCCGCTGGGTGCGGGACATACGCAGGAGATCCTTGCCATGTAGGCGAACTTCGCCCTGGCTGCTGCGGACATAGCCAGAGATCACATTGAACACAGTGGTCTTGCCCGCACCATTGGGCCCAATGAGCCCGTTGAAGCCCGGCGCGAAGGTCAAATCGACTCCCTGGAGCACATGGTTCCCGCCGAATGACACATGCATGTTGTCGATGCCCAGGGAAGCAGTAGATTCCACTACCTGTGCAGCACCAGACGTAATTCCAGCCATTATTGTCCCGCCAACATTTGCGCCCTGCGTTGCAACCGCTCTATCCATTTCTGTTTTTCTAACCAGTCCTGGACTTGTCTTCCTCTCCTGCTATCTCTGATTCTCTTCGGAATGGCTGCTATGCCATGCGGAAGAATGAGTACCGCCATGAGTAGCGTGAGGCCGAAGAACAAGAACAACAGCTTCTGGGTGTCTTGAAACCTCTGGCGGAAGTATATGAAGAAGATAGCTCCGATCAGTGGGCCCCATTTGTGACTAAGTCCACCCACGATCAACACCACCAGTAAGAACACCAATAGCCGTGTCTTGAAGGCGGATGGATTGGCAAAAGAACTGTTCTGTGCCCACATAGCCCCGCCAAAGGCAGCAGCGAAGGCAGAAATTCCAAACGCTAGCAATTTATAGTAAGTGGATGGAATGCCTAGCGGGCCGGTAGCTATGTCGATATCTCGTACAGCTTTTAGTGTACGGCCAAGTCTTCGATTCGTAAGCACGACGTATGCAACCATTGTGATAAACAATGCCCCCAACGAAAGCATGTAAACGCTTTGGATGCGGTCGAGACCCGGCACTCGGAACTGCGGCACTTGCTTTCCGGTGCCACCGTTGGTCTTGAGGCCGCTCCACACCTTTTCATCGAGGCGGATGATGGTGACGATCAATTCGCCAAGAGCCAAGGTGGCGATGGCCAAAAAGAACCCCTTGAGCCGCGCCGCAGGGAAGCCCACGATAAAGCCAATGATGGCTGCGGCGACACATACAACTGGCAATGCCAGAAAAAACGGCCAATCATATCCGGCCAGAGCTTCCCTGGCACCGCTAGGTGCCGACAGCACGGCGGTGCCATAGGCCCCCAATGCAAACAGGCCCGCAACCGCTAGGCCCAGGGTGCCCGAAAAGCCCACCAGTAGGTTGAACCCCACGGCTGCAACCGTGAATGCATAAACGAAAGCAAGGTTGCCCAACCCAAAGTTGTTGCTGCTGTCAAAGATATCGGTCCAGCCCAAGATCGGCATCCAGGGCAAGAAAGCCAAGAAGAGGAACACCGCGAGGGTGGTGACCCATTCGGGCACAGCCTTCCTGAGAGAACTCTTGGGGGCATAGAGTGAAGGCAGAGTCTGATCAGACATCAGCTACACCTCTCGTGTTTGGGCGGTACGGCTGAATCCCCCTGGAGCCACCAAGAGAACCACTACCACAACCAACAGAGCGATGGTGGGCTGCAAACTGGTGGAGATCTGTCCGCCAGCCAGAGCCTCGCCCACTCCGATGAGCAGCCCTCCGGCGAAAGTGCCGCCCAGTGAGGTGAACCCGCCAAGCACTGCGGCAATGAACCCCTTGAGAATCAGGCCCTCCGCGCTGCCTAGCTCCAGCACCGTGGAACTGGTGTTGAGGATCATGGCCGCTCCGGCGACAAAGGTCCCGATTGCCCAGGCAGTAAGGGATACCCGTCTGGCATTGATGCCCAAGAGTCGGGCAGTAGACCCGTCTTCGGCGATTGCCCTCATTCGCACGCCCCACTTGGACCAGAAGAACAGGGCCATCCCAATGGCAATGGCAATGCCCACTGCGATAGTGATCACCTGATCCCAGCCGATCCGGGTGCTGCCCAAATCGAAGGTCTCTCCCGACCAAGGGGCGTCGAATCGCTTAGGTGTAGACCCCCAGGCATTTTCGATGACTGAGCCGAGGATGAAATTAAGGGCGATAGTTGCCAACAGCAAGGGGAAGTGATCAACATCGCGGAGAACTATCACCAACTTATAAACCAAAAGATAGTTCAATATTGCCGCGATTATTGCCAACGGAATAGACACTATTAGGTAAAAGCCACCAGATGTGACTGGGAACCAGTCAAGAAACGTAGGCAATCCTTCATCATTGAGAAAGGGAATACTGGTAATCAAAATAACTAGTCCCCAGACAACTGCAAAAGGCCGTGGAGACAGGCCAGTCAATGGCCCAATAACCAAGTAATGGGTAACGGCCCCGAACACCGCGGCAAAGCCCAGCGCCAGGACAATGGCCAGCCAGAACGGCCACCCGACTCCACCCAGCGCGGGATCGCCGGACAAGAACCAGGCCATGAACGCGGCCACCAGCCCCATCTCGGCCATGGCGAAGTTGGGGACATCGGTGGACTTCATGATGACCACGATGGCCAAGCCGATGAGGGCGTAGCTCGACCCGGACTCCAGTCCGGCCACAATCTGCTGGAGGAGTTGGTCCACCCGCTGTGCTCCTAGGATCAGATGGTCCGGGACCGGCACTCAGCGGTCCCGGACCAGCTAGTGAATTAGCTCGCGGGCGGGAGGAACTCCCGAACCTGAGTCCACGACATGGTCTCAGCATCGTACTCTGCGATTCCCGCACCCGAAGCACAGCCGTGGCCACCAGGAAGCGGCCCACAGGCCAGCACTGGCATCGCCGGAATCAGGATGGGGTCATCCGCCATTGCTTCGGCTGTGGCGTGGAAGTTCTCGTAGGAGTAGTCGCCGTCCAGCCGATCCCACAGCTCGAAGAAGGCCCGAGTGATGGAATAGGTCTGAAGGCTGAAGTTGGGGGCCAAGCTCCCTGCGCCGGGACCGTCGTAGGCCTCCCACATCTCACGCCAGTGCTGCACGAACTCCATGTCGGAATCGGGCAGGGCTCCCTGAAGGCCGCCCAAGTAGCCATCGGCCGCCTCGGGGACGGCGAGCCCAACCGTGGTCTGGCCTCCGGCTCCAGCCGAACCCTGGTCAGAGCACACCAGCGGATCGAAGCCCGCCTCGTGGAATTGGTCGAGCACCAAGCCGTTCTGGGTGCCGTCGAGCGCGGTGAGCACCGCATCGGCACCCGAGTCGATAACCGAGAGCACTGCCGGGGCAACCGCGTCGGAGAGCACCTCGACTTCTTCCTTGGCCACGATCTCCATACCGTGAACCGGGGCCTGCATGTCAATGGCGTTGAACGCCTCCTCGCCCAGTTCGTTGTCCTGGCCGATGGCGGCCACCCTGGTGGCACCCTGCTCGGCGAAGTAGTCGATGCAGATTCGGCCCTGCTCAGTACGGGTCGGGTTGGTCAGGTACACCTCTTGGATGTCCTGATCGGCGGGTGAGACCGGACCCCATAGCGGGGTGCCGGCAGCCTCGATGTCGGGATAGGTGGAGGGGATGGCCTGCGAACCCGCAGTGCCCACAAAACCCCACACGTCGTCTTGCTCGATCATCTTGCGGACGTTGGTGACCATCTGCTCGATCTCGAAGCGGTCGTCTTCCCAAACGAGCTCAAAGGTGCATCCGTCGATGCCGCCATTGGCGTTGACCTCGTCGACGGCAATGATGATGCCGGCAATCAGACCCTCGCCGGCAACGGCGGCCCGGCCGGTGAACGGCTGGGAGCTGCCGATGGTTATGACGCCGTTCTCCTTGTCCACGCCCCGTACGTCGCCGTCGGTGTTGGCGCCACAGGTGTCAACCATCTCTTCTTCAGCCATGTCCCCTTCGGCCATGTCGTCTTCCTCGGCCATGTCCTCTTCGGCCATGTCGTCTTCTTCAGCCATGTCCTCTTCGGCCATGTCGTCTTCCTCGGCCGGAGCAGCGGGCGCTTCGGTGGCTGCCGGAGCTGGCGCAGCGCCGCCGTCGTCATCGTCGTTGCCACATGCGGCTGCTACCAGAGCCACTGCGAACAGCAGCGCCAGAACTTTCAAGAGCTTGGACATGGATTCCCCTCCACTTGGTTGGACGTGCACTGATCGGACGTACACAAGTTCGGAACTCTAACAGAGAATTTTCTGCGACAAAATGCCGGAGATGGCAGAAATCACCATGACCACGTTCGCCGAAGCCCGCGAGTGCTATCGGAACAAGAACCTTCGCCAAGCGTTGTACGACGCGGGCGAGGTGATCATGAGCGATGTGGTGGTGAACCTCCACGGCGATGAGCACCGGGATCGCCGTCGACTGGAGAACCGCCTCTTCCGCCGGGACACGTTCATGCTGTACGAACAGGATTTGTTCCCGCCCATCATCGAGTCGACGCTGGCGCCCCACTTGGCCGAGGGCAAGGCCGAGCTGGTGAAGCTGGGCCACCAGCTCATGATGAACCTGGCCGCCTTCACCGCCGGGGTGGACCGGCCCCAGGGAACGCCGGAGGAGACTTTCCGGCTCTACGACTATCTGACCAAGTTCATCGAGGGGGCCACTCTGGCCCACTACACCGGTGACAAGGAGGCCAAGGTGGTCGAGATCGAGGCTGCTCTGGAGGCGTTCGACGCAGAGTTCCTCACCCCGGGCATGGACCGGCGCCAGGCGCTGCTGGATCAACTCGAAGCTGGAGAGATCGATGCCGACGAGCTGCCCAAGGACGTGCTGATGGTGCTGATGCACAACCAGGACCGCCTCGAGCTAAGCCATGAAACCATCCGGCGGGAGATCGCCTTCTACATGCTGGCCGGGGCGCACACTTCGGCCACCGCCTTCAACCGGGTAGTACACAACATATTCGGCTGGCTGGCCGATCACCCTGAAGACGAGAACCGGGTGCGCGACGACCGTTTGTTCATGCAGCGCTGCACCCACGAGACCATCCGCCTCCAGCCCTCCAGCCATACCGGCATGCGCTGGGCCCTGGCCGACATAGACCTGTCGAGTGGCGTCCACATCGCCAAAGGCGACCGGGTCACGCTCGATCTCCTATCAGTGAACCGGGATACCTCGGTGTTCGGCGACGATGCCGCCGATTTCAATCCCGACCGCACCCTGCCCGAGGGAATTGCCCCGTGGGGACTGAGCTTTGGTCAGGGCATGCACGCCTGCATCGGCCAAGACTTGGCCGCCGGAGTCACGTTCATGGACGGCGACGACGTCGACGCCCATCTGTTCGGCCTAGTGCCGGCAGCGGTGCAGACCCTGTTCGACCACGGCTGCCGCCCCGATCCCGACGACCCGCCCGAGATGGACGCCTCCACCACCCGCCCCTACTTCGGCCGCTACCCGGTGGTGTTTGCGGCTTAGTTGACCAAGTCGCTGGTGAGGATCTGGGCGGCCCAGTTGGCCACTTTCTCGCCGGGAATGGGGGCCCGGGTGGGCCACGGGCGGTCCAGATCGACGAGTTCGCCGCGGCTGATCACGCTGCGGAGGTTGGCCCTGTTGGCCAGCACGGTGACGTCGGCGGCCGGGTTTCCGTCCACCACCAGCACGTCGGCAGCCATTCCGGGGGCCAGGGTGCCCACTTCGCCCTCCATGCGCATTGCGATGGCGCCGTTGGCGGTGGCGCAGGCGATGGCCTGAAGCGGGCTCAGCCCGACCGATTCCACCAGCACCTCCATCTCCCGGGCGTGCCAGTGGCCGTAGGGAGTGAGGGCGAACCCCGATTCTGAGCCGCACAGCAGCGGCACTCCGGCGTCGTGGGCCTTGGCCATCATCTTGGCGGTGGCCTTGATCTCGCCCCGGAACACGTCTTGCATGCCGGCCCCGGCGCCCACCAGGTGGCCATAGTCGGCCAGGTTGGCCAGGAAGGTGAAGGTGGGCATGAGGGCGGCACCGGCTTCGATCACCGCCTCGAGGCCAGCGTCATCCATGAACGACGCGTGCAGTATGAGGTCGACGCCGGCCTCGGCACAGGCCCGGGTGCTGCCCGCTGAGCGGGCGTGGGCCATCACCGGAGTCTCCAGTTCGTGGGCGGTGTCGCACACCGCCTTCAGCTCATCGGGCTTCCAGGCCAGCAACTCGCCCTTGTGGCGGGGAATGGACCCGGTGGCGTGGATCTTGATCCAGTCGGCTCCGTACTTGATGTGGCGGCGGGTCATCTGGATCATCTCGTCGACCGTGGTCACCACCTGGGCGTAGCCCACCACCCCGGTGTCGGGGATGAGCCGCCCGGCGGTGCCCCCCACCGCAGTAACCAGCGCTTGCACGCCGGTGGCCATGCGAGGGCCCTCCACCACCCCGGCGTCCACGGCGTCGCGCAACGACGGACCCATGGAGAACAGCGTGTCGGGGTCGCAGAATCCGGTGACCCCGGCCATCAGCAGCTTCTGGAGGTTCTGGGCGGCGATCAGCGCGGCCAGGGTGTGGTCGCGGTGGAAGAACAGCTCGTCGTTGGACTGCACGTCGTCAAAGGTGCAGTGGACATGGGCGTCAATCAGACCGGGCATGACGGTGCATCCGGCGGCGTCGATGACTATGGCGCCGGGCTGATTGGTGCTTGCATCGGGGCCGACAGCGGCAATGCGGTCGCCTTCCAGCAGCACCGAGGTGTCGGGTTGGGGTGGGGAACCGGTGCCGTCGATCACCGTTCCCCCGGTGATCAGGATGGGCGTCGGCTCGGTCATCTGACTTAGCCCCTTTCAGTCCCCCAGCAGGGCCGCGGCGGCGTCCTTGACGGACATGCCCACCTCGACGCCTCGGTCGCGGGCCGGCTGGTTGCACGCGCTGATGATCCCCTCATCGTACGCCTTGAACGCATCCCCCACCGGAGCACTCCACGCATCGCAGCACGCACCGGCCAGTCCGTGGGCCTCGGTGATGGCCAACCCGGCGATGCCGGCGTCGTTCTTGCTGCGGCCTCCGTCGGAGCAGATGAAGCCGTGGGGGCTCACCTCCAGCAGGAAGTCCGCCCCGCTGCGCCCGGTGTGGCCCGCGGTGACCAGCACGTTGCGGGAGTCTTCAGGCAAGGCGAACACAATGGAGTCGGTCACCACGATCTGACGTCCGCTGTCGGTGGTGGCCTTGACCTCGCGGCGGATCTTGGTGCCCTCGTCCACCTCGCCGGGATCGTTGTTCAACAGCAGCTTGGCCGCCTCTGAAACGGCCATGCCCTCGGTGACCCCGCAGCGCTCGGCGTAGATGTTGAGCCGGGAGATGACCCCGGTCTCGTACAGGTCGAGGCCGTTGCCCAGCTCGGCGCTCATCCCGTCGGCGGTGGCTGCGGGGATGCCGAGGGCCTCCAAGAACCAGAGCCCGGAGATGCCCGCGCCGTCTTTTCCGATACAGCCGTCGTGGCCGATGACCCCCTTCGGCCGATGGGGGGCCATGAGCCGGGCGGGCAGCACTCCGAGATACGAAGACGGCACCACCACGTCGTTGTCCCGGTTGCGGGCGTCCACGTACCGGGCCGAGTCCATGGTCACGATCCGGCGGTCGCCGTCGGTGAACACCACCTCTTGGGGGTGGTCTTCTTCGTTGGCCAGCAGTGGGGCTTCTTCAGGCACGGCTCGACGTTACTCCTTGCTTGCTCCGTTGATTCCCTACAGACCGGTGCGGCCGGCTTCGCGGATCATAGGGGCGTAGTCGGCGAAGCCGGGGGCGTCGGGCCGGGCCCCGGTGGTGAATCCGGCGTCGGTGGCCAGGGTGTGGCCGCTGGTGTAGCCCGACTCGTCGGAGGCCAGCCACAGGGCGGCGTTGGCCACGTCGGTGGCCAGGCCGGGGCGGCCGATCAGCGGGGAACTGGCAGTGAGCTCGGCTAGCGCACCGTCCATGTTGGTGTGGTCGCCAGTATGGGCGAAGGCCACCATCGGGGTGGCCATGGACGCAGGAGCGATGCAATTCACCCGGATGCCGAAGCGGCACAGCTCGGCGGCGGCGTTCTTGGTCAGGCCGACCACGGCGTGCTTGGCGGCGGCATAGGCGTGGGGGCCGAGGCCGCCCATCACCCCGGCGGTGCTCGACATGGAGATTATCGAGCCCGTCATCCGGGGCTTCATCACCCGGGCGGCGTGCTTGACGCCGTAGAACACCCCGTGGAGCAGGACGTCGATGCTGGCGTGCCACTCGTCGGCCGGGGTGGTGTCGACAGGACCCACTGCACCGACGATGCCGGCGTTGTTGTACATCACGTCGAGCTGGCCGAACTCGGCCACCGCGGCGTCTACCAGGCCGGACACGTCGTCTTCGGAGGTCACGTCGCAATGGACGTAGATTGCGGCGTCGCCTAGAGACTCGGCCAGCGTCTGTCCGGCGTTGTCTTGGATATCGCCGATGGCCACCTTGGCGCCCTCCTCAGCGAATCGCTCAGCCGCAGCCCGGCCGATACCGCTGGATGCCCCGGTGATAGCCGCCACCCGCCCGTCAAGTCGTCCGCTCATCTTTGCCTCCTGTGAATCGACTGCGCCCGGCACCGTAACCTGAGCGGCCTATGGAGACCAGATCAGAAGACACCCAGGCCCTCGACGTGGATCGAATCCAAGACCTCTTGGACCGCGACGCCATCCGCCACATCCAGATTCGCTACGCCTGGAGCCTGGACAACCACAACTGGGAGGCGCTCAAGGAGGTCTTCTTGCCCGACGCGGTGGCCGACTATCGGGGCGAGCGGTTCGAGGGGCTTGAGGCCATCGTGGCCAAGTGCGCCTCGTCGCTGGAGCCGGCCGATGCCAGCCAGCACCTCAACGGCTGCCACTGGGCCCAGATCGACGGAGACAAGGCCATCGCCGGCTGCTATTTCATCGCCACCAAGTACATCGCGGATGTCCCCGGCGGCGACACCTTCATCGTGGGCGGCAAGTACATCGACCAGATGGTTCGCACCCCCGACGGCTGGCGCATCGCCCACCGCCTCCTAGAGCAAACCTTCCTCGACGGCAACCCCGAAGTAGAAACCATCTCCCAAACCCGCTGGGCCGCCCGCCAGCAAAGCGAAGGCTAGGCCCTACGGCATATCCAACTGCCCTTCGTAAAATTCTCCCCAGCACTCCAGAATTCCGTCGGGGCGAAGCCCACACGTATGCCACAGACCAGCCGAGATCGCCGTGAACTCACCGCCAGGCTCGTAAGTAGCGGCGTTTTGGACGTAGTCGTTCGAAATGACGTGAACCCAGCACTCAACCGACCCGTCCGATCGCAACCCGCACGAATGCCACCCTCCGGCAGAAACAGATGTGAACACGCCTTCGAAGGCACCGATTTCTCCTAGCTGGTTGCCGACGTAGCCCCAACACTGAGCGGTTCCATCGCTGCGCAATCCGCAGGTGTGAACCGCACCGGCGGACACAGATGTGAACTCACCAATGGGAGCTTCCACCTGCCCGTATTCGTTGTCCCCCCAACACTCGACAACCCCGCTTGAACGCACACCACACGAATGCACTGCGCCAACCGACACGAACTTCCAAGTACCGGTTGCGACGTTGCGAACAGACGCAGGAACGTAGTCTCCGAGATCATGCACCTCGGGCACGTAGTGGCCCCAGCACTCAATTGCTCCATCGGCTCTCAGCCCGCACGCGTGAGGGCGGCCAACTGACAGTGTTTTGAATTCACCCTCTGGAACGTCAAACTCATCAAAATGCCCCCCACCCGGAAAGCGCGGCCAACACTCCACAGCCCCGCTGAACCGCAGCCCGCACGAGCGAACACTTCCAGCAGAAACAGATGCGAACTCGCCCTCCGGCACATCCCGGACAACCTTGGAGCGGTAGTAGCCCCAGCACTCCACTGCTCCGCTTACACGCAATCCGCATGAATGCTCCGCACCGACAGAGACCGCAGAGAACTCGCCCCCTGGTGCTGCTAGTCGGCCGTAGAAATGGTTACCCCAACACTCGATGGTGCCGTCCATACGCAATCCGCAGGCATGGGTTTGGCCCGCCGAAATTGCTGTGAACTTGTCCTCGGGAGCGTCCAACTGCCCGTAGGACCGATCCCCCCAACAGTCGATGGTCTCGTCCCAACGCAATTCCGCCACATTTGGGAGAGAACAATCCCGTCGAAGCACCCCCCAACAGTCAACGGTCCCGTCTTCACGCAGCCCACAGGCAAAGTCCAACCCAGCTGAGACCGCACTCCACGGACCGCCTGGAATTTCCGCCCAAGAAGGAATCTCCGGAGCCGGGGTTGGGGTTGGCGTAGGCGCCAGTGTGGGTACGGACGAAGGAGTCGGCGCTGGTGTGGGCGTTGGAGATTCCATCGGAGTGGAAGTAGGTGTCGGGGTCGGCGCAGACAGGGGAACAGGAGTCAAGGCCGCAGTCGCTGTAGCGGTTGGCTGTGGGGTGATCGCTACATCTTCAGTAGGCGGAAGAAGACCGACTTCTTCTCCACCGTCACTTGAGCAAGCAGAGGCAGCCAGGGCCATCACCAGCATCAAACCAACCCAGCAAACGCGCATCCTCCGCCCCCTTTGCGAGCACTAGACGCATCACGACCCAATTCGGTTCCCAATTGCCCCCATCAGCAGGCCGGGGACGAAAACAGCGGTGTTCTATACGTATATCTATTGCTAGTATATGCGTATGCCAAATCGGACGATCTATCTGCCTGAGGAGCTTGACGAGATCAGCCGCCGTGTGGGGCTCAATCTCTCTCGACTGACCCAGCAGGCGATCAGGGACTTTGTGGCCGAGCACCAAGAGACAGCCCTCAGAGCCCGTATTGATGCCATCTCCGACCGATCACGTGAGCTGGGAATCGACTGGCCCAGAAATTATCTGGATGAGCAGCGATCAGAAGCCGGGGAGCGATGACGATCGTTGTCGACGCGAACATCGCCATCGCCGTTCTCGACCCCCAGCACTCCTTCCACCGAGTTGCGGTTCGGCGCTGCCTCGAGTCGGAAGGGGTCGCGATCTTGAATATCACCCACGCCGAAGCACTCATCTATCCCAGTCAGCAAGGCAAACTCGACGAGGCAACTGCGGTGCTCGATCAACTTGGGTTTGAAGTCGAAGTGCTCGACAACGCCGTTGCCGACCGGGCCAGGGAACTGCGAGCGGTGTACGGCAACCGAAACTTCCCGATGGTGGACGCCGCCGTGGTCGCCCTGGGCTTAGAACGGAGCTGCGCAGTCGTGACCTGCGACACCAAGTGGCCTGATATCGACGAAGCGGATATCCAGGTTCTTGCGACTCGCTAGCCGCTAGAGCCTAAGTAGGCGGGTGGCGTTGGCGTTGAGGGTGTCGGTTAGGTGGGTGACGTCGGGGCCGGTGCCTCGGTCCCAGCCGCCGAAGTTGGTGCCGTAGACCAGTCGGTCGGTGCCGTATTGCTCTAGGGCCAGGGTGAGTTCGGCGGCGCCTGTTATGTGGCAGTCGAACCACAGGCGGCTGAGGGCACGGTCGAAGGCACCGGGCTCTTTGATCCACTCCGGGGCGGCGGGGCGGCGCTCGGCCAGCTTGCGGAGCTTCGACAGGATGACAGGGGTGGTGCCGCCGCCGTGGGACAGGCACAGGTCGAGATCGGGATTGCGCTCGGTGACGCCGCCGAATACCAGGGTGGCCACTGCCACCGTTTCCTCGTAGGAGTACTCCAGCACCAAATCGAGGTCCCAGCGGCGCAGCCGGGGGTCGAGTAGAGGACCGTCGATGCCCGACTGGGTGGGGTGCAAGAAGTGGGGAACGTTGAGGTCGACACACAGCGACCAGAGCTGGTCTAGGGCCGGGTCATCCAACGGGGTGCCGAAGTCGGTGCCCGTGTAGCCGGCCAACAAGCCCAACTCCCCCACTGCCCGCTCCAATTCGGCACAGGCGGCGTCGACGTCTTGCATGGGCAACGCGGCCAATCCGACGAAGCGGTCGGGGTGCAGGGCCACCGCGGCGGCCAGGTCGTCGTTGTGGCGGCGGCAAAAGTCGATGGCCAACTGCGGCTCAATGAAATGGAGGTAGGTGAGCGGGTTGGGCGACAGGGCCTGCACCGAGATGCCCTGGGCGTCCATGGCCTCCAGGCGCATGTCCAGCTCGATGAACAGCGATCCCCGGTAGGCCACTCCGTCGAGCTGATAGCCGCCTACCCGGAACCAGGGGGTGCCGTCGTCGTGGGCGCCGATCTCGGGACCGCACGGCCCGGCCGCTCCCATCGTGCCCTCCAGCACGATGTGGGCGTGGACGTCGATAAGCCCGGTCATGTCAGCCCGCGTACCTCACATCGGTCCGCCGTGAGGCGGCAAATCACAGCCTTAACGGCCTTCCATGATTCCGTCGGCACCGGGCAGCCAGGAGGCCACGCCGGAGATGGGAATGGCGCACACCACTGCCTCGGTGATCTCAGCCTCGGTGGCCCCGGCGTTGCGGGCGCCGTTGCAGTGGATGTTCACAAACCGACTGGAGAACTCGGCGGCGTTGATGGTGCAAAGCAGCAACTCCACGTGCTTAGCGTCGAGCTTGTTCTCAGCCAGCGACCACTGCCGCATGAGCACATAGCCCTCCAAGGCCCGGGGGGCGTTGTCGGCCATCACCTCGATGTAGTCGGGCACGAACCCGAAATAGCTCTGGAAGTAGTCGAGCGCGGCCTGGCGGTCGAGGGAGAAATCGGGGATGGGCTCGGTGGAGTGATCGGCGGGGATGTCGAATGCTTCGTCGACGGCCCGGGCGAAGGCGTTGTAGGTGGCCTCGCCCCGGGAGATGAGGACGGCCAGCGACGCGCCTCGGGCGTCGCTCAGGGTGAGCCCCAACTCGCGGGATCGGATGAGCTCGCGAAGGGCCAGTTCAGGCTGGACCCTCACCGACGCCGCACACGCCATGTAAAGCGCCTTGGCCCAAGCCGGGCAGGCGCCGTCGCGGTCGGTCACGTCGCGAATCCGGGCATAGCCCTCGGCGAACTTGGGCGAGATTGCGGCCAGTTCGCCGCTCGACAGCGCGGGGCTGCCCAGGTCGCTGTGGACCGCGTTGTTGGTCGTGGCTTGCATGGTCATCTATCGCCTCTCTTGGCCGTCTTCATGGTCAGAGTCTCATCGTCAGAGTTTGGACACCTCGCCCCCGTCGATAACGAAGCACGATCCAGTAACGAACCCCGACGCCTCCGATGCTAGGTAACAGACCAGCGGTCCGAGCTCATCGGGCTGGCCCATGCGACGTACCGGGATCTTGCGCAGCCGGGCGGCCAGGGTGTCGGGATCGCCCAGCACCGCGGCCTGGGCGTCGGTTTCGAACGCACCGGGGGCGATCACGTTCACCCGGATGTCGTAGCGGGCCCACTCTCCGGCCAAGGCCTCGGCGAGCCGCAGCAGCCCGCCCTTGGAGGCCGAGTAGGCGGCCAGCGTTGGCTTGCCCTTGAGCCCCGATGTGGAGGCCACGTTGATGACCGAGCCGGGCTGGCCGATGTCGATCCAGTGGGAAGCGGCCCGTCGGGCCAGCGCAGCCGGAGCGGCCAGATTCACAGCCAGCACTTCGTCGAACACGTCGTCGGGCTGGTCGACAAACTTGGCTGCGGGGGCGATACCCGCGTTGTTTACCACCGAGTCGAGGCGGCCGAACCGCGCAATGGCCTCGTCCGCCAGGCCGGCCACCGCCGCCCGATCCCGCATGTCGCACGGCACCGCGGCCACGCTGTCGCCCAGCTCGCCGGCCAGCGCTTCCAGAGCGTCAGCTGAGCGGGCTGCGGCCACCACTCGGGCGCCCTCGGCCACCATGGCCCGCACCGCGGCCTCCCCCAGCCCCCGGCTGGCCCCGGTCACCACCGTCACATGGCCGTCCAAGCCCCAGTCCACCGCCATGCCTCTACTCCTCGTCCGCCCGATCGGCCACTTCGTCGCACAGCCGGGTGGCGATGCCCAGCCGCAGCACCTCGGAGGCCCCCTCGTAGATCCGCATAGGCCGGGCTTGTCGGTAGTAGCGCTCTATATCGGAACCCCTGATGAGCCCCCATCGGCCCATCACCTGCACGCAGCGGTCCACCACCCGACTGGCGGCCTCGGTGGCGGCCAGCTTGGCCAGCGACGACCGGTCGAGGTGGGCCGATGGATCCTCGCGGGCAGCCTCGGCGGTGGCGTAGGCCAGCAGCCGGGTGGACTCCAGTTCGGCCCAGGAGTCGGCCAGCAGCCCCGCCACCGGCCCTAGCCGCACCAGCGGTCGTCCGAACTGCTCGCGTGTGGCGGCGTGGTTGGCGGCGCAGGTCAACGCCCCGTCCATGAGGCCGATGGCGGCTCCGGCCACCGAGATGCGGAACACCGACAGGGTGGCCAGCACATGTCGGAATCCCGCGCCGGGCTCTCCCAGGCGGGCGGAGGCGGGTAGGCGCACACGGTCGAAAGTCACCTCGCCCAGCACGTGGGGGGCGATGATCTCCGGGGAGGGCTCGATCGACACGCCGGGGGCATCGGCAGGCACCAGCACCAGCGAGAACCTGTCCTCCTCTTTGGCCATGGTGGTGTAGAAGCCGGCCGCTCCCCCGTTGGAGATGAACGACTTGGTTCCGTTCAGCTCCACCTCGTCGCCGTTCGCCATCAGCGTGGTCTCGATGCCCCGCAGATCGGATCCGGCTACTGGCTCGGTGAGGGCCAGGGCGGCCAGCACCTCGGCGTTGGCCACTTTGGGCAGCCAATCCTCCCGCTGCTCGTCGGTGCCGGCCACCGCGATGGCGTAGCTGCCGATGCCCTGAAGAGCGAACAGCGAATCCAAGTGCGACGAGGCCCGCATCAGCGCCTCACGGGCCACGCACACTGCCAGCGGGTCCACCCGCTCGTGGCGACCGCCGTAGGCCGCCGGCACCATCAACGAGCACAGGTCGCTGCTGCGCAGCACGTCGAGGGTGGGCTGGTGGACGTGGCTGCACTCATCGGCTTCCGCGGCGAACCCCTCAACCAGGCGGGCTACCGCCCGGGCCTCCTGCTGGATGGCCAGGATGTCAGGGCCAAGCTCTAACGCCATACGATGCTGGACAGTATGCGGTACGGGGAAAGGACACCACCGTGAGCGACATCATCGTTGAGCGAAACGACCGAGTCGTCTGGCTGCGGCTGAATCGGCCAGAGCGGCTGAACTCCTATGACCGCAACACGATCGACGAGATCATCGCCGCGTTCCGAGAGCACGTCGACGCCGGGGTGGTGGTGATCACCGGCCAGGGTCGAGCGTTCTGCGCCGGGGGATACCTGGCCAACTTGGCCGAGGCGAACTTCTATGAGCTGCGGACGATGTTCTACGGCTCGCTGGAGCTGTTCGACGCCATCCGCAATGCGCCTATGCCGGTGATCGCGGCAGTCAACGGCCCCGCCTTCGGAGGCGGCAACGAGCTGGTGGTGGCGTGCGACTTCGCCATTGCCGCTGCGTCGGCCGAGCTGGGTCAGACCGGGGTCAAGGTGGGCAGCGCCCCGGTGCTGGGGGGCACCAACCTGCTGGCCATGACCATCGGGGAGAAGCGGGCCAAGGAGGTGGCGTTCCTGTGCCGCAAGTACACCGCGGAGCAGGCCTGCGAAATGGGGTGGATCAACGCGGTGGTGCCCGACGATGAGCTGGAAGACGAAGTGGGGCGCTGGTGCGACGAGCTGCTGAAGATGAGCCCCCGCTATCTGGAGGCGGCCAAGATCAGCTCCAACGTGTACTGGAACCAACTCAGGGACAACATGGCCTCGGGGCTGGGGATGCTGGCCCAGGCCATCGGGTCGCCCGACATGATCGAGGGCGCCACCGCCTTCATGGAGAAGCGCCGCCCGGAGTTCCCCCCGAGAACCGCCCGATGAGCGCAGAGACCGACAAGCAGACCGAGGTGCTGGCCTCGGCCCGGGGTCGGGTGATGTGCATGGACTCGGCCTATGACGTGGACGAGGCCAACCGGGACCGGGATGTGTGCGTCAACTCGTCGTACTGCGGGGTGCTGCCCGCCCGGTTCATCGCCGAGCATCGGCCTCGGGCGGCCATCGGCATGGACTGCGGGATCGGGCCGGAGGGCTCGGCCATCGCCGGGTTGTGGTACTTGGAGGCCCTGGGCATTCCCGCCGCGGTGGCTGATGTGATGACCGCTCACTTGGGTGACGGGGTGCACCTCTATGAACATGGCGTGGTCAGCTTTGTCAACCAGCTGGCCTTGGACTGCGGGGTGACCGCGGGCATGTCGGTGCGTGACGCGGCCGCAGCGCTGCTGGACAACGACCCGGTGGCCGCCACGGCATCGGAGATCACCAACCGCACCGTTATGGAGACCGCTCCCGACGGGCGCTGCGTGGTGGCGGCTGACTCCATCGCCTTCGGCACAAGCGAGGACACCGACCGCAACGTGCTGGTCACCGCCGGGCACACCGGCCGCTCAGCGGTGCCCTACCTGCGCCGCTGCCGCCCATTCGGATTCATCTGCTCCGACGGCGGCCGGGGCATGGACGACTCCGGAATGGCCGGGCTCTTCATCGTGGAGCCCGACGGCCTGGCCGGCGCCACCGTCGACGCTCGCCGCGCCCGCATGGGCAGCGGTCTGTCCCACTACCACGACGGCATCATCTCCGCCGCCAATGCCCTTGCCGCTGATGCCGGCGTCGAGGTCGGCATGCCCTGCCCCCAAGCCGCCAGCCTGCTGCTGAACCGGTAAGGCGTCACTAGCATGACGAGACCGTGACCACCGACGTTCAAAAAGCACTTCGATGACAACCCTGGCCGCAGCCGACCTACTGGCCCAGTCGTCTGACGACTCCATCATCGACGAGGCCCTGACCGTGTCCGACTGGGTGCAAGCCGGAATCATCGTGGCCGCCTCAATCGTGGTGTCCGTGATCGTCGCCCGCCTTGTACGAAGGGTGCTGATCCACGTGGTGGGACCGGGCTTTGCGGCGATCGTGACCGCACGGCTTGTCGGCTATCTCCTTTTCCTGATCGGGCTGTTCTACGCGCTCACCAGCCTGGGGGTGCAGGTCGGACCGCTGATCGGCGCCATCGGGCTCGGCGGTTTGGTTCTGGCGCTGGCCTTGCAGAAGCTGGTGGAGAACTTCTTCTCCGGGCTGATCCTTCAGGCTCGAAGGCCTTTCAGAGTGGGCGACACGGTGCTTCTGGGCGACCACCTGGGCGTCGCCACCGACATCGACTCCCGCACCACCGTGCTGCGCGGTCTCGACGGATCTGCGGTGCGGGTCCCCAACAGCGAGGTAGCCGCCGGTCCCATCGTCAACCTCACCAACGAGCCGTTGCGGCGCAGCGAACTGGAGGTGGGCGTGGCCTATGACACCAACCTGGAAGCAGCCACGCAGTGCCTGACAGAAGCACTCGGGCAGGTGGAGCGGGTAAGCGCTGAGCCTCCGGCGCAGGCGCTGCTGACCCGCTTCGGATCGTCGAGCATCGACTTCACGCTGTACTACTGGCACGGCAGCGACGTGCCGACGGAGCTGGCCACCCGCCACGACGTGATCTTGTCGGTGCACCAGAGCTTTGCCGCCGTGGGCATAACCATCGCCTTCCCCCAGGTGGTGGTGTGGTCGGGCCACAACGAGGACGACCAGCCCTACCGGGGCCGCGCCGGGATTATCTCGGCGGGCCCGACACCGGGCACCCAGTCGAACATGCCACCCGCCCTGGTCCGCCAGCTCTCCCGGTGGCGCGTCCGCTCTGGCATCCTGCGCCGCTTCAACCCCGGCGACTAGCCCGGCCTTGGCCACAAACAATGCTGGTAGTGACCGATCTAGATCGAACGCTCTGGGGCTTGGACTGTGTCGCGCCGACGGCCCACTTGGAGGCGCTGGCCGAGCTCGAGTCGGCAGGACATGTCGTGCTGGCGGCCACCGGTCGTCGGTTGCTGAACATCGCCCGCCTGTTCGACTTGAACGGTCTCCGATTGCCCGCGGTAGCCCTCGACGGATCGATCGGGATGGACTTTGCCACCATGGAGCGCTTCCACCGCATTGCGTTCGACCCGGCGGTTCTGTGGGAGCTATTGGACGTTCTCGACACCCAAGGCATCCGCCCCTGCCTCTACATAGACGACCACAGTGAGCCTGGCGGCGACGTAGTGCTGCCGAAGTACCCCACCAGCGAACCCACCCACTTGGAGTTCCTCGAAGAAGACATCAACCACGCCCTCAGCCCCGCCGACGTCGAGGCCGATGTACTGGAGTTGGTGTTGACCGGCCTCCCATCAGACCTCGCTCACCGGACGGCCAAGGAGGTCCATTCAAGGTCGCTAGGAGTCGCCCGCGTCGACGAACCCGACCCGCTCTACGGAGGAAGCCGCCTGACAGTGTCACCCCCCGGGATATCCAAGGTCTCCGGAGTGGAGGCCTTCTGCCAATGGCAAGGCCACGAGTTCGACTTCGCCGCCATCGGCGACGGAGTAAACGACCTAGAACTCCTAGAAGCCGCCTCCATCAGCATCGCCATCGCCGGCAGCCACGCCAGCCAAGCCACCACCCCCCACCACACCATCCCTCCCCCCGAAAAATCCGGCTGGGCCACAGTGCCCCAACTTGTCGATTCTTGGCGACACAATCTTTAGTTTGCGGCGCATGGGTGTCGCCGCTCGGGGGTAGGGTTACGATCATGGCAGCCTCTTCGTTGTGCTATCCCAGTGCAGTACCGGTTGAAGACGCCTGCCGGGCTTTTGGCGATGAGCCGGCGGCTACTCGGTTCTTGGAACAGGCCCGGTGGCCAGGGGGGCCTGCTTGTCCCCGTTGTGGGGCGAAGGCGAAGAGCCGGTTCCCCGATGATGCCGGGAGGAGATGGTGCGGCCGATGCCGGCGACGGTACAGCGTGCGCACGGGTACGATCCTGGCCAACGGGAATGCGCCCCTGCGAGGGTGGGCAGTGGGAGCAGTTCTCACCTCCAACGGCCCGTTCACAGCCAAGCCAGGGGCGCTGAGCAGGCTGGACGGGGTTTCACCGGGGGCAGCGCGAGCAATTGCCGACGGCATTCGCTTAGTGTGCGGAAGCCGGGTCAGCCCTTATGACCAGCCCGAGCAGCTCGCGGCCCGGATCACCCGGGCGAACGGCCAGGACAGGGAGGTGGGACCCAACCGATCCAGCGAGGGGTCCGCGTTGAACTGGATGCACTGGTCGCCTGACCGCCAATTCGCGGTTCCAGCCAGTGCAGAGCGCTGGCTGACGCCCCCTGCTCCACCCGAGCAATTGCCGGCATCGCTGCCACCCCATCCCCGCCCCGACATCACTGCGGCAGAAGTGCTGGTTTTGACCGTGCTGCGCTCCTATCTGGGTGGTGCCGACTCAGCGGTTATCGGCGACGCCGCGGGCATCGCCCGGCGCAGCGCACAACGGGCGCTTCGACGCTTGGAAGCCGACGGGTACGTCGACTCCGCATTCGCCGAGGTGCCCTGGAAGCACCGAACCCGGCGGATACTGAGATGGAAGCTGGCCCAGGGCGGCCAACTCGACGACCTGCGCCCCTATCTGCCGATGATGCGCTGGGCTCGGCGCTCCCGGTGCCCCGAGACGCTGCCCCCCGACCTCTGGCACCTGTTCTGGTCGGGCCCCGACCCCGCCGACATCCGGCTTCCCCGCGACGCCGTGCTGGTGGCCAACCGGCTGCTCAACGGAAGGCTGTTGGACTTCGACGCCCGCCGATGGGCACTGCGCTGCCTCCCGCTTGACGCCCTCGCAGCGCAGACCGGGATCCCAGGATGCCCCAGGAGCGTCGAACTGGCCGTCGCCGAACTCGTCGAACAGGAATCGGGCCAACCAAACCGACAGCCGGAGTACTGGGTCCGATGAACCAGATCGACGACTGGCGGGAGGTGATCGGCCATCGCCAGCGGGCCGTGTGGCCCAAAGCGGCGGCCGCCGCGGCCGAATGCGGGGGCGTGCTAGTCGGAGGCACCGCGGTGGCCATTCACCTGAGGCACCGCCTCAGCGAAGACATCGACATCTTGGCCCCCGGCCCCTTCGACACTGCGGGTGCGAGATCGCAATTGGAGGAACAAGCCGACGAGTCCTTCACGATGATCGGGTTGAGCTCCCACGAGGTTCATGCCCTGGTCGACGGGGTGAGCGTACACATATTCGAAGACCCCAACGCCGAATCCCGCACCGCTGCCGTGGCGGTGTTGAAGCAGGGACCGGAGATCGACACGATGCCGGTGGCATCGCTGCAAGACCTCCTGGCCCTCAAACTCGATCTGATCCGCTGGCGAAGCACGCTGCGAGACTTGATCGACCTTGCCGCCATCGACCAGCTCAGCGGGCACCGCCTAGAAGACGGCCTGTTCTACTGGCTACAGAAATTCGGGGCCGAATGGGACAACGCCGCGCTCGACCAGCTCGTCTTCAGGCTGAGGTTCCCCTCCGCCGAAAACGCCGACCCCCTCTTCGACGAGTCCCGCGACCAGATCATCGCCTACCTCAAGAAGCGAGCCCCCCAAATAGAACAAGCCCTACACCAACGCCGAACAGCAGCCCACTAACAAACCACACCAAGCCGCTGGTCAACCGCCCTGAGCCATCCCGCCCATCGGAAGAGTCAGAACCCCTGTTGCGGCGGGCAGCTTCCTCGGCAGCGGCAACAATCACGGCGGCCTGGTCCTTGATAAAGCGGGTTACCTCGACCAAGCTCACGTTTTTGGTGGCCCGGTAAGCCAGTACGCCGGTGGTGATGCCAACGATGAGCGCTGTTCCCGCAGAGGCACCGATTGAGCCGATCACTGCGACGGCCATCAGGCTGGCCCCGGAGGTCGCGGCACCTTTGAACGCGCCATCGGCGAGCTCGGCGAACTCCTCGGCGCTGCTGGCCTTGTTGTAGGCCCGGCCCATGGCAACCACCGACACCACCATCAACAACGGGTTCGTGCTGACCGCGGCCGACATGCCGACGGTCGAGGCAATCCGGGCGAATTCCTCAGTGTCAGCGCGGTTCCAGCCAAAGATCACCGACACCACCCCGATGGAGGCCCCCAGCAGGTCGGCCGCGTCATAGGTGTTCAGCTCGTAAAACCAGCTCTTGGGAATCCCGAACCTCGAATTCAAAGAGCCCGCCACCGAATCGAAAGTGCTCTTGTCCCAGGTGGCCAGCGGCAGCCCCCGGGGGGTCGACGCGTCCTTCATCAGCGCCTTGACCGTTCCCAAGGCCTCCTGCACCACCGTGTCGTCCGCCGACACCCCCCTTGCGGCCCTAGCCGCCCCGGCAATGGAATGGCCCCCATCAAACAGCCGGTGATAGCTGCCACCTAGTCCGGAGCGCTGCGCCGAATCAAGATAGTTGGCGTCCATCGCCTTGTCGTAGACCGTCGGAGCCCCCTTCACCGCCGCAGCCACCAACCGGTTGAGGCTCCCAGAGAGATCACTAGCCACCAAAGCCTGCGCCACCGACAAGACCCGCCCCGCACGCTCCTTCGCCCCATCAATCGCCGCCCGACTCCCAACCCGAACCCTCCAAGCCGCCACCATCCCCACCCCAGCAACCTTCGCCAAACCCCGCGAGCCGCGAGCCGCCATCGCACTCTTGACCTTCTTCATCGAAGACATGGATACCTCCCCATCGAGGTGACCGCCAACGGGATGATCCTCAATGGTCCCTCCTCCGACCCCTCTATCAGCGCTCAGATCGTGCAACGAGAGGCCAGAATGGAATCGAACGGGCAACTTGTAGACTTTGCGGTGATACTCCAGGTCAGCAGAAACGGCAACGACTGGGACGATCTTGTGAGGATCGACACCGCCCACCGAGTTGTGCACGTCCACCGACCAGAGGCCGGGGGCAATGTGCACGACACCACTCTTGTACCTCGAGAGTGCCGCCACGACATTGATCTGGCCTGGGAATGGGCTAAGAATTACGCTTGGGACCAAGCCACGAGGGAGATCATGTGATGAACGAGATTGCCCTGCGACAGCTCATTGGCCGGATGGCCTCTCTGAGCGGCCCTGATGATCACCTCATCAAATGGGCAGCGCGAGCCAGAGAAGACCTATTCATCGTGCCCGTGCTCCCCAAAGACAGCCTTAACGAGTCAATCGCAATCATCCACGACAAGGGGCACCGATCTGGAGTGCTGGTCACGGCCAGTTCACCCCAGGAGAAGAATCAGCTAGTTCTCCGCTGGATTACTGTCGAATCCGCGAGTGGCTACGACGACGGAAGCCACCTGCCTACTACCCCAGCCACGACGGTTGGAGACTTGCTGCGCATCCTGCGGCCAGGATCATCTATGACGATCCGTCTCGGAAACGACGAATTCGTTTTCCAGCCAGATGCCTCCCAGCAACAGATCACTGACAAACAAGCGGTGAAGTCACTCCGCAAAGCCATCTCGGCCTAGCGGTTCGTTTGTCACAAAGGCCCACCGCTAAGTCATGGGCGGACGGGGGCTAGCTAATCAAGCCAGCGAGGGCGTCGACGTGATCGCGCCACTCTTCGGGGGAGAGGGCTAGGGGGACGAGTAGGACGTGTTCTAGGCCGGCTTCTATGTAGGGGGCCAGGGTGTCGGTTATGTGGTCAATGTCGCCGATCACCATTTCGCGGTCGCCGTAGCCGTCGCCTACTACTGACCAGCGGCCAGCGCTGTCGAGCGGGTCGCCAATTCTTAGCTCCATGTGGATGGAGATTGTGGTGTCCTCTGGAGCGCGACCTAGTCGGCTCTGTTCGGTCCGCAGTACATCAAGGCGTTCGGCGAAGACTTCGGGGGGGGCCCAGGTGCCCATCCAGCCGTCGCACCTTGCGGCTCGGCGGAGGGCGCCGGGGGATGATCCGCCGATCCAAATTGGGATCGGCGCCGCGGGCTGGGGGTTGATTCGCACGCCGGAGAAACTGAAGAACTCGCTCTGAAACTCAGTGGCGCCTGACCAGGCGGCTCGCCAGCCAGCGATGTAGTCATCTAACCGCTGGGCCCGGTGCAACATGGGCACGCCGCAGGCCTCGAACTCGGGCTCCAGCCACCCGGCACCCACCCCGAGGATGGTGCGGCCCGGGGCCAGCCAGTCGAGGGTGGCCCATTGCTTGGCGAACTGCATGGGGTTCCGATAGGCGGGGATCAGCACCGACGTGCCCAGACCCACCCGCTGGGTGTGAGCAGCCACTGCCGACAACAACGGCACCGGCTCGGGGAAGAACGACGGCATCCCCTCCAAGTCGACCGGCACGGCCACGTGGTCGGCGGTCCAGACGTCGCCGAAGCCAGCGGCCTCGGCCTGCTGGGCAATCTCCACCAGCAGCTCCAAAGAGGCGGCCCGCCCGAGTTGGGGCAGGTGGATGCCCCACTTCATGGGACCAGCTTCCCGCTGATGATGCCCACGGCCATCAGCCTACGAAGCATCTAGTACCGATACCGGGGCCAGGGCGGGTGGATCGAGTACTCCACCACCCCGTAGCCCCGCTCGCCGGTCTCCAGCACCTCGAAGTCGAAGAACGGCTCGTGGCAGTCCAGTCGCACCTCGGCGTCGTTCTCGTCCCGCATGAGCCCGTTGCGGGTGTGGGCGTGCTTGCGGCCGGTGCGCACGGTGAGCACCTCGCCGTCTGTGGTTTCAAAGGCCATATCGAAGGCCATGGCGGTGCGCTGGTCTTCTTCCAATCGGGGAACACAGGTGGCCGACCGCAGCGCGCGGGTGCCGCCGGCGTCGCCGATCCAGCCTCCGACCCCAGGCGTATCGTCGGGCAGCGGCTGCGTCGGACTCATCCACCCGAAGGAGTTGAGATGCCGGTCGGGGAGCTGCACCGACGGCCAGAAATGCCCCCAAGACTCAGCCTGGGTCCGACGATGACGCACATCCCAGGGCCCGGGCCGCTCAAACCGATGCGTCCAGGAGTGGTCCCGATGCGACCAGCACTCGATGGCCCGGCGCTCCCCCGCCCGAGGCCCACCCCGAGACTCGAGCTCACCCCGGCACATCAGAGCCTGCTCGTAGTGGCCGCCATAGCCCTCGTAGGCCCCCAGTGGGTTCCCCCCGAAGCAGTCGTTGTAGTCGAACACGCCAAAGCGATCCTCAAACACCAGATCGAAGCCGAAGCGAGGGGCATCAAGCTGCCAGCGATAGCGGGCAAACGGCTCCTCCACCGAGTACGACACCCGGCCGTCGCCCAACACCGAGAACTCCGGCTCTGGGTCCAGCGGCTGTCGGGAGGCCCATTGCACGGGCACACCGTCGATCACGTAGTACGCACTGGCCCGCAAGTAGCCGTGGGAGAGGCTGGCGTGGATGTGGTTGATGCCATAGACATCAGCCTCCCGGTCGCACACCGAGAACCAGAAGTTGTCGCTCCACAGCGCGTCACGGCCCGGCGGCGGCTTGTGGAGGTATTCGTCAGAGTTGCTGAGCGGCATCAGGCAACGACAATAGGCTTCGAGCTCGAATCAGATAAAACAACAGCCATGGCCGAACTGCCTCTGATCACCCCGATGCCCACGGTCGCCGACTGCGTGCTCCCTTGGGACGGGCCGGTCAGCGACACCGTGGCAGCCATCGGCGCGGCCCGATCGGCTTGCGGCGATACCTTCGTGATCGACGGCGGCGACGACCGCTATCTGTTCCTCTTCTCGCCAGCCGGGTTGCGAGACTTCTATGCCGTTCCCGAGCAGCAGGCCAGCAAGGGCATTGCCGACTGGAAGATGCTGGTCCGCAAGCTTCCTGACGAACTCTTCGACGGTCGGCGCACCCTGCCACACGAGCTGTTCACTCGGCCCAACGTGGCCGGCTACCTCGATGCGCTGGAGGAGGCCATCTCGATCCAGCTCTCCGAGCTGCATCTGGGCGACGAGATCGATCTGTTCGACTTCACCCGCCGCCTCGGCCACCGCCTGGGATTGGCCAGCTGGGGCGGGCGCGAGATACTGCACTCAGATCGCTTCGACGAACTGATCGAAGCGCTGGATGTGCTCGACGGGTCGGAGGCATTCGTGGCCCCCACCCGGATGCAAGAGGTGGCCCAGTCGGGAAAGGCGGCCGAGCGCGAGGCCATGGCCAAGGCCGAGCTGATCCTGGCCGACTCCATCGCCGCCCGCCGCAATCCAGTTGGCGACCTGCTCGACATGATTCTGGAGCGATGGGCCGACATCCCCGATCCCGAACGGCTGAGCGGAGTGGCCCGAGATGTGATCCTGGTCCACCTCGGATCCATGTCCAATCTGTTCGCGGCTCTGGGCTGGTCGCTGGTCCATCTGGCCCAGCATCCCGATGTGCTGGCCCGAGTGCGGGCCAAACAGGACGCAGACCACGACTTGGTGTCGCGCTGCGTGCTGGAATCCACCCGGATCGGCCAGCGCTCCATAATGCTTCGCACCGTGCTCGAGCCCGTGTCCATCGACGACGGCGCCCACACCTACGAAGTGTCGCCCGGTGCCACCCTGGCCACGTTCCTGCCCCTGACCAACATGGACGCCGGCCCCGGTTTAGACCGCTACGATCCCGACCGATGGCAGGGCCCCCGCCTGGTGTCGCCGCCGGGGCTGCCCTCTGAGTTGGTCATAACCTTCGGCGTCGGTCCCCACGCCTGTCCAGCCCGGCCCTTCTCGGTGACGGCCATGTCCCGGGTGATCGAGCGGCTCTTCGACGCCTTCGACCTCGAGGCTCTGTTCGATGATGCCAGACCGCGGCCCGGCCAGATCGGCGGGGTTGCCCGCGCCGCAGAGCCCTGCATGGTCGTTTTGCGGGACCGCTGATTCCGGCCTAAGGCAAGCTCTCGGCCGGCTCAGGCGCTCCAACCATTCTAACTTGGCCGTCGCCCTTCTCCACTTCGCCCACCACGGTCGCCCGATGCCCGCCAGTCCGCAGAGTGTCGATGGCCTTGGTGGCGTCTTTGTCTCGCACTGCCACGATCATGCCCAACCCGAGGTTGAACACCTTGGCCATCTCCTCGTCGGGGACCTCGCCGATGCGCTGCAACTCGGCGAACACCGGGGGCTGCTCCCAACTGCTCCGATCGACCACCGCATCGACCTTGTCGGGCAGCACACGGGCCAAATTGCCGGGAATGCCTCCGCCAGTCACATGGGTGATGGCCCGGGCCTCCACCTTGGCCAGCATGTCTCGCACCGCGGGGGCGTAGACCACCGACGGCAGCAACAGCTCTTCGGCCACCGAATGGGAGCTCCCCTCCCAGGCAGGATCGTCCAGTCTTCTCTTGGCCACCTCGAAATACAGCCGGCGGGCCAAGGAATAGCCGTTGCTCCGCAAGCCGGGCGACGGCAGCCCGATCAGCGTGTCGCCGGGGCGCACGTCGGCCCCGGTGATCAGCCGCGACCGCTCCACCACCCCAACGGCAAACCCCACCAGTTCAAACTGATTGTCCAACTCGTCTACCCGGGCAGGGTGCTCCGCCATTTCGCCCCCGATGAGCGCGCAGCCCGCTTGGCGGCAGCCCTCCACCACCCCCACTACCAGTTGCTCGATCCGGTCGGGGTCAAGCTTGTGTACCGATATGTAGTCCAACATGAACAGCGGCTCGGCCCCCTGGCACACCAGGTCGTCCACGCACATGGCCACCAGATCGATGCCGATGGTGTTGTACCGGCCAGCCGCCGAAGCCACATACGCCTTTGTCCCCACCCCATCGGTGGTCGACACCAGTACCGGCTTCTTGTAGCCGTGACGGGTGAAGTCGAACAGCCCTCCGAACCCGCCGATCTCGCCGATCGCCTCCGGTCGAAACGTTGAGCGCACATGCTCCTTGATGCGCTGCACCGCCTCTTCGCCCGCGGCGATATCCACCCCTGACGACTCGTAGGTCTCAACCATCAGCAGATGCCACCCCCTCCGTCGAAAGCTCAGCCGCCGCCGGTGGCCCAGAGCGACGGCGCGGACTCCTCGTCGGCGTCGGCGAACTGCGCGGCACTGCGCTGATAGGCAATCGAGCCGGGCGGCGCCACCGGCACTTCCACCGGGTATTCGCCGGTGAGGCAGGCATTGCAGAATCCGGCCCCCACCGCCCCGGTGGCGTCGGTCAAGCCCTCCATGTCGATGAACGCCAGCGTGTCGGCTCCCACGTAATCGCACATCTCGGCCACACTGAGGTGGGCCGCCAACAATTCCGTTCGGTCGCCGGTGTCCATGCCGAAATAGCAGGGCCAGCGATAGGGAGGCGAGCTGATGCGGAGGTGAACCTCGGCGGCACCCGCCTCCCGCAGCATGGTGACCAAAGCCCTCGTTGTGGTCCCCCGCACGATCGAGTCGTCCACCACCACTAGGCGGTTGCCCTCGATGCTGTCTCGCAGGGGGTTGAGCTTCATGCGCACCCCCATCGACCTCATCTGCTGGCTGGGGGCGATGAACGTGCGGCCGATGTAGCGGTTCTTCACCAGACCCTGGCCGTAGGGGATGCCGCTGGCCCGTGAGAATCCCTCTGCGGCGGGCAGTCCCGATTCGGGCACTCCCATCACCAAGTCGGCATCCACCGGGGACTGTTTGGCCAGCATCTCCCCCATGCGCACCCGGGCGTGGTGCACGCTTTGGCCGTAGATCACCGAGTCGGGGCGGGAGAAGTACACGAACTCGAAGATGCACAACCGGGGATCCACCCGCTCCTCCGGGAAGGGGCGCACCGACCGCACGCCCTCGCCGTTGATCACCACCATCTCCCCCGGGGCGAGCTCCCGCAAGAAGTGGGCCCCCACGATGTCGAGCGCGGGTGTCTCCGACGCCAGCACCCAGCCCCGATCCAGACGGCCCAGGCACAAAGGGCGGAAGCCGTTGGGGTCGCGCACGCCGATCACCCGCTTCTCGTCGGCCAAGACCAGCGAGAAGGCTCCCTCGAGCCGGGGCAGCACTCTTTCCAATGCCCGTTCGAGAACTTTGCCCTCCGATCGGCTCGACGGGGGCATCGCGGAGATCTCGATGGCCAGCAGCTCGGCAATCAAATCGCTGTCGGAGCCAACCATGCCGGGCAGGATCGAAGTCTCCTCGGCCAATTTCGCGGTGTTGGTGAGGTTGCCGTTGTGACCCAGCACAAACTGGTGGTCGCCTGTGCTGCGGTACACGGGCTGGGCGTTGCGCCACGAGCTCGATCCCGCGGTGGAATAGCGGGTGTGGCCGATGCCCAGGCGGCCCTCAAGGGTGGCCAGGGTGCGGTCGTCGAACACGGTGGCTACCAAGCCCATGTCCTTGACCACGGTGATGTTCTCTCCGTCGCTCACCGCGATGCCAGCCGACTCCTGGCCTCGGTGCTGCAACGCGTACAGAGCCAGATAGTTCAGATGGGCGACGGGATCATGAGGGGCATAGATGCCAACAACCCCGCAGGCCTCCCTGGGAGAGTCGTCCATGGGGTTAGCCACTGCTTAAGTCTGACATGCGGAGCGTCGCCTATTGCGCCTGACCGTTCGAATCTGACATGGCCGAGCGCCAGCGGTCAGTTATCGCCGACATATCCAAATCCAGCAGACCCTTGATGGAGAAGCGGTCGCCGGCAGCCAATCCGATTCGGGCGACGGACACGCCGGTTGCCGCGGCTGCCGCCTCCACCTCGGGCAACAACTCGGGGTCCACCGCGGCCACTGCCCGGGACGGGGCCTCGCCGAACAACTCCCCGTGGTTGTGGATGCGAGCGCCCCGGAAGCCAACCCCGGAGACGGCGGCCATCTCGGCCAGAGCCACGCCCAAACCCCCGCTGGACACGTCATGGACTGCTGACAGCCGGTCGTCGGCCACCAAGCCGGCCACCAAGCCGGCCACCCGCCGATGCTGTTCGTAATCCAAACTGGGAAGCTGGCCCCGTTTGTGCCCGGCAGTGGAAGCAGCCCACAGCGAGCCCGACAGCTCGGCGCTCCCCTCTCCCAGCACGATCACCCGATCGCCCTCGCACCACGCCAACCCGGGTGGAATGTGAGTCAAGCTGTCGATCACCCCGAGCAGACCGATCACCGGAGTGGGGTCGATGTTGTGGCCGTTGGACTCGTTGTAGAGGCTCACATTGCCGCCCACCACTGGGATGCCGAATGCGTCACATGCCTCGGCCATCCCGTCCACCGCCTCGGAGAACTGCCACATCACCTCCGGGTGCTCGGGATTGCCGAAGTTCAGGCAATTGACCAGGGCCAGCGGTCGGGCACCCACGCAGGCCAAGTTGAGCACTGCCTCGGC
The DNA here is from genome assembly GCA_022822905.1 of Acidimicrobiia bacterium. GTDB lineage: Bacteria > Actinomycetota > Acidimicrobiia > Acidimicrobiales > Bin134 > Poriferisocius. Next base: position 182,719 of record JAJDYE010000006.1, read on the forward strand.
CACCGTCATGGCGGTTCCGGCTCGGGGGTCCACCGCGCACCAGCGGTGGTTGCCGTCTGCGGTCAGGGCCAAACCCCGGCCGGTATCGGCGCCAGAAGCAGGATGCTTGAGCCGCAGCACGGTGGCGTCACCGCCGGGGCCAACCACGGTATTGCAGAACAGCATGTGGTCGTACTGGTGATAGACCCACGATGGATCGGCCAGCATGGCCAACAGGTCGGCGCCCACGTTCTCGGGTGGCGGCAACTGCTCGGCGGTGTCGGCCTTCAAGTCTTCCCAGTCTGGGGGAGGACGCCGGGGACGGTCATACAGCGGGGCGTCTTCGTGGAGAGAAGCCGCCGGCAGCTCGGCCAACACCTCACCGTCGACGCCGTCGCGCACCCGAAGCAGACCGCCTTCAGTCACCCGCCCCACTACCGAGGCCTGCACGTCCCAGCGATCGCAAATGGCCAAAACATCGTCGAGCCCGTCGGGCGAGACGATGGCCAGCATCCGCTCCTGCGACTCGCTGGTGAGCACTTCGAAAGGCTCCATGCCCGGCTCACGGCGGGGGACAGCGGCCACGTCCACATCCATGCCCGCCCCACCCCGCGATGCGGTCTCGCTGGTGGCGCAGGTGAGTCCTGCGCCCCCCAGATCTTGGATCCCCACCACAAGCCCAGCGTCCAAAAGGGCCAGACAGGCCTCGATGAGCCGCTTTTCCTCAAACGGATCGCCCACCTGCACGCTGGGGCGCTTTTCGGCCTCCCCTTCCTCGTCGCCGAAGGAGGCTGACGCCAGCACGCTCACCCCGCCGATCCCATCACGCCCCGTCGACGCACCCAACAGCACCGCCAGGTTGCCTTCGCCGCTGGCCTGCCCCAGCACCAGCCGATCAGCCGGCATCAACCCAAGGCACAGAACATTCACCAGTGGATTGCCGGAATACGTCTCATCGAAAACGGTTTCGCCTCCCACGGTTGGCACCCCAACCGCGTTGCCATACCCGGAGATGCCCGATACCACCCCTTCGGCAATCCACCGACTGCGGGGATCGTCGGGACGGCCAAACCTCAGTGAGTCCATTACCGCAATCGGGCGGGCTCCCATGGTGAAGATGTCCCGCAGAATGCCGCCCACTCCGGTGGCCGCTCCCTGATAGGGCTCGATGGCCGAAGGGTGGTTGTGGCTCTCAATCCGAATCGCAGCAGCAATGCCGTCGCCCACATCCACCACCCCGGCATTCTCACCGGGACCAACCAAGACCCAAGAGGCCTCGGTGGGCAGTCGGCGCAAATGCAAGCGGGAAGACTTGTAAGAGCAGTGCTCCGACCACATCACCGCATACATCGCCAATTCGAGATGATTGGGCGGGCGGTTCAAGATCTTCTCGATCGCTTCGGCCTCTTCGTCTGTCAGCCCCAATGACCGGTGCAGCGGCTCACTCATCTCAAATCATCCGAAATCGTTTTAGGCAGGAAAATCCAGAACTTTCATCAGATGAGACTCCCAGTTTGAATGAGCGCGCCGAATATAGTTCTATATTGGCGATCAGCAAACTGATCAAACAGATCAAGGAGTGATGATGGTATCTGAAGAAGCCAAATCGGCGCGGGCCCTCGGACAGGCTCAGGGGCGCACAGTCAGCCGTTATCTGAATGCGCTTGACCAGAGCAAGCCCAAGCGGGGACGCCAGCGCTCTCCGGAGAGAATGCAGGCTCGGGTTGCCGAGCTCCCCGGTGAGATCGCCCAGGCCAAGCCGTTGAAGCGGGTTCATCTGATCCAAGAGCTCATGGACTTGGAAGCCGAACTCGGAAAAGAAGAGGAAACGGTTGACATCAGCGGCATTGAGAGCGAATTCATCGCTATCGCCGCCGAGTACAGTGGCCGCAAGGGCATTTCCTATGCGGCATGGCGTGAGGTCGGGGTTCCGGCGAGTGTGCTGAAAGCAGCCGGAGTTGCCCGCACACCTTCCACTGACTAATCACCGCTGATCAGCCCTTTCAGCAGCAGAGCACCGTCGGTGCTGCCCAGTAACGGGTGAGCGGCACGCTCGGGGTGGGGCATAAGCCCCACCACGTTGCCGCTTTCGTTGCAAATCCCCGCAATATCAGCAGTGGCCCCATTGGGGTTGTCCCGATACGTGAGCACGATCTGATTTTTGTCGCGCAATTGTTCCAGCACTTGTTGTGAGCAAATGAAGTTGCCTTCAAAGTGATTGATGGGGATCTTGAGCTCGTCGCCAATGGACAGGCCGCGAGTCAATACCGAGCCCATTGATTCCACCCTCAAAACCGCAGGCTGACACAGGAATTTGAGTCCCCGATTCTTGTAGAGGGCTCCCGGCAGCAATTGAGCTTCGGTGAGAATCTGGAATCCATTGCAGATTCCAACCACCGGCCCGCCGTCGCGGGCAAAGCGCTCCACCGCGCCCATGATGGGGGAGAAACGGGCCATCGCTCCGGTGCGCAGATAGTCGCCATGGGCAAAGCCTCCGGGCAATACCACTGCGTCGACATCTCCAAGGCAAGTGTCCTTATGCCACAGAAGCTCGCCAGAACCCCCAACTGTGTCCACCGCTTCCACCACATCCTGCTCGCAGTTGGAGCCGGGAAACACGACGACGCCCACCTTGGTGGTCATCCTCGCCCCCAAACAGAGCAAACAGCGGGAATCGTCATAAGGCCGGACTCAGAGAGATGTCCACGTCTTCAATAACCGGATTGGCCAGGAACCGCTCGCACATGGCCTCTACTTGTGTACGGGCCTCATCTTCGTCTGAGGCTTCCACCACAAAGCGCAGGCTCTTTCCCACCCGAACGCCGCTCACGCCGCTGAATCCAAGCGCGGGCAGCGCCCGCTCGATGGTCAGGCCCTCCGGGTCGGCTATCCCGTCCCGGAGACTCACCTCAACTGCCACATCAAATGCTGTACTCATGAGCCTCCGGGCCAGTCGGCGAAGCTGCGGCCGGTGATGATCTCGTAGGCGCTCACGTAGCGGGCCGCGCTGGCCGTCACCACCTCGTCGGGCAACGGCGGCGGCGGATACTGCTTGTCCCAATCCAACGTGCTCAGGTAATCGCGCACCGGCTGTTTGTCGTATGACGGCGGGGTTGCCCCCGGCACCCAGCCGTCCACCGGCCAGAAGCGGGAGGAGTCGGGAGTGAGCACTTCGTCGGCCACCACCAGGGTCCCGTTCACCATGCCCATCTCAAACTTGGTGTCGGCGATGATGATGCCCTTCTCGGCGGCCGCCTCCGACGCCCGTCGATAGAGCTCCAGCGAGGCCGCCCGGGCCTTCTCGGCCAGATCCGAACCCACCAGCTCTACCGCCTGGTCGTAGGAGATGTTCTCGTCGTGGCCCGACTCGGCTTTGGTCGAAGGTGTGAACACCGGTTCGGGCAGCTTGTCGGACTCCCGGAGCCCTTTGGGAAGATCCTGGCCGTGCATGGTGCCCTGGGCCTTGTACTCCTTCCAGGCCGAGCCGCTGAGATACCCCCGCACGATGCACTCGATGGGCAGCATTTCAGCCCGATGGCACAGCATGGTTCGACCGGCCACCCCATTGGCCTGGGCCTCGGGTGGGAAGTCGGCCACGTCGGTGGAGATGAGGTGGCTGGGCAGCACATCGGCCAGGGTCTCGAACCAATAGGCCGACATGGCGGTCAGCACCCGCCCCTTCTCGGGTACGGGCTCGTCCATCACCACGTCGAACGCTGAGATGCGGTCGGACGCGATCATCAACAGCCGGCCGTCGCCGGCGTCGAAGATGTCGCGGACCTTGCCGGAATGAACTGGGGGCAAGTTGATGTTCTTGGTGCTCATAGGATGGGCTCCGGTTGGTAGGCGGCAGCGTCAGGATTTTGGGTGCCCAACTCTTGGGCCTTGTCGGCAAAAGCCCGGGCTTGGCCAGCAGCCGCCCCGGTCAACGCCAAGAGTTGGCTCTTGATCTGTTCGACGTCCACAGAAGTAATCGGCAACCTCTCATCATCGGCAACAGCCGAGAAGAACCCGCCTCCCTTGGGGACATGCTCAGAGATGATGCGATGGGCTTCTTCCCGGCCCGCACCGGCGGCCACCGAGGCCATCAGTACTCGGGTGGCAGTGAGCGCCGGCAGGTTGGCGCTCAGCTCGGCCGCGATCGCGTCTTCGAACACTGCGAGCTCATTGAGCACCACCAGTACGGCCTCAAGCTGGCCGTCGAGAGCCAGGAACGCGCCGGGCAGGGCCACCCGGCGCACCACCGAACAACTCACGTCGCCCTCGTTCCATTGATCGCCCACCAGGGCGCCCACCATGTTGGCGTAGCCCTGCACCACCGCCGAGAACCCGCAGATGCGCTCGGAGGTGCGGGCGTTGCGCTTGCCGGGCATGGCTGACGAGCCCACTTGCCCAGCCTGAAAGCCCTCGGTGATCAAGCCATGGCCGGCCATGAGCCGGATGGTCCGGGCCAAGTTGGCCGGGGCCGATGACGCCTGCACCAGCGCAGTCACAACGTCGTAGTCCAGCGACCTCGGATAGACCTGCCCCACGCTGCCCATCGTGTCGGCAAATCCGAGACTGGCGGCCACCCGGTCTTCGAGTGCTGCGACCTGCTGGGTATTGCCGCCAAACAAGTCAATCTGGTCCTGTTGGGTGCCGACTGGGCCCTTGAGCCCCCGCAGCCGATAGCGGTCAAGCAGGTCGTCGATCCGACCCAAGGCGGCCAGCGCCTCCTCGCCGTAGTTGGCGAAACGCTTGCCCAGGGTGGTGGCCTGGGCGGGCACGTTGTGAGAGCGGCCAACCATCACCAACTCGGAATGGGCGTCGGCCTGTGCCCCGAGAGCGCACACCGCCGCCACCAGCTTGTCTCGCACCAATCGCAATGAATCGCGGATCTGGAGTTGCTCGATGTTCTCAGTGAGGTCGCGCGACGTCATCCCCTTGTGGATGTGCTCGTGGCCGGCCAGCGCGCAGAACTCTTCGATGCGAGCCTTCACGTCGTGGCGGGTGACTCGCTCCCGCTCCCGAATGGAGTCCAGGTTCACCTGGTCGATGGCATCTCGATAGGCCTCCACAACCCCGTCGGGCACCTCGATGCCGAGACCCTTCTGGGCCTCCAATACCGCCACCCACAGGCGGCGCTCCGCTTTTACCTTGCCCTCCGGCGACCAGATAGCAGCCATCGCCGCGCTGGCATAGCGGTCGGCCAGAACGTCGGGAATCAGGTCCTTCTCAGCCACCGGCCATCTCAGCGCGATGGGCGGCCAGCCTTTCGGCCAGCCCCGAGTCGGTCACCGCCAATATCTGAATGGCCAGCAAAGCCGCGTTCATGGCGCCGTTGATGGCCACGGTGGCCACCGGGATCCCTTTGGGCATCTGCACGGTGGAATACAGGGAGTCCACCCCGTTCAGCGCTCCGCCGGCCAAAGGCACGCCGATCACCGGCAGAGTGGTCTGGGCCGCAGTGGCGCCGGCCAGGTGAGCGGCCATGCCCGCCCCGCAGATGATGGCCCCAAACCCGGCATCGCGAGCGCCGGACACAAACTGGCGGACCTTCTCCGGCGTGCGGTGGGCCGACATGACCTCCCAGTGGCACTCCACGCCGAACTGCTCCAGCGTGGTGCGGGCCGGGGCCATGGTGTCCTCGTCACTCGACGATCCCATGATGACAGCGACTTTCAAGCTCATGCCGATTCCCTCTGTGAAGCGCCCTCTACCGCCGCGGCGGCGATGTCAAAGCGAACGTAGCGGCCCGGCCAATCAATGTGGGTGACCCCGGCATAAGCCCGCTCTCGGGCGGTGGCCAAGTCGGGCCCCTGCCCGGTCACGTTGAGCACCCGGCCGCCCGCTGTGACCAGCTCTTTACCGTCCTGACCAGCAGAAATATCACCAACTCCGCCTTCAGCAGCTGATGCCACTCCCGCGCAGAACACCGTCACGCCCTCCACCGCGTTGGCCGCCTCGATGCCGGCAATTGGATCGCCGGTCCGGGGGGAGACGGGATATCCCCCCGACGCGCACACCACTGTCACCGCGGCGTCATCGCCGAACACCGGGTCGTCCTCCAGTGATCCGGCCGCCGCGGCGGCCAGTAGGTCGGCCAAGTCGGACTTCAGCCGGGGCAGCACCACCTGGGCCTCGGGGTCGCCGAAGCGCACGTTGTACTCCAGCACCTTGATTCCCTGGGGGGTGAGCATCAGCCCGGCATACAGCACACCCCGATAGTCGATGCCCCGTCGCTGTAGCTCTTCCAGCGTGGGCAGCACCGCTCGATCCATCACTGCATCAACCACATCAGCACCGGCCACCGGCACCGGGGAGTAGGCCCCCATGCCCCCGGTATTGGGCCCGACATCGCCCTCACCGATGCGCTTGAAATCCTGGGCCGGAGCCAATGGCACCGCCCGATGGCCATCGCACACCGCCAACACCGACAGCTCGGGCCCAGTGAGGCCCTCTTCGATCACCACCCGGCGCCCGGCGTCGCCGAAGGCCTCCCCCGAGAGATAGGCCCGCACTGCTTCCTCCGCTTCGGCCCGATCCCCGGTAACCAGCACCCCCTTGCCCGCGGCCAGGCCGTCGGTCTTGATCACAAAGAGATCGCTCATGGTGGCCAAGTAGCGGAGAGCCGGCTCGAGCTCGGTGAACGAGCCGTGGCCGGCGGTGGGCACCCCGGCGGCCATCAGCAGTTCCTTCATCCAGGCTTTGGAGCCCTCCAAGAGGGCCCCGTCGGCTCCAGGGCCGAACACCAGCCGACCTGCTGCTCTCAATTCGTCGGCTAGACCTTCCACCAGCGGGGCCTCGGGGCCGATCACATACAGATCGGCTTCAATCTCGGTTGCTGGTAAAGCAGCAGAACCGGGAATGCCGGGGTTTCCGGGAGTGACCACGACGTCGCACGACCGGCCCAACACGCGGGCAAGAGCATGCTCACGTCCCCCGCTGCCAACGACGCAGACTCTCACGACACTGCGCTGAAGGTGATGAACTGATCCCGGCCCGGGCCCACACCAACCAAGGAGGCGGGCACGCCGGCCTGCTCTTCAATGAACCGCAGATAGTCTTCGGCCTCTTGGGGCAGATCCGAGCGATCGCCGACTTCGCTCAGGTCGGTGCGCCAGCCGGGCAGCTCCTCATAGATCGGCACTGCCCGGTGGATCTCTGATTGGTGGTAGGGCATCGAGTTGCAGCGCTCCCCGTCCACCTCGTAGGCCACGCATACCTTGATGGGGTCGAGGGCGTCCAGCACATCAAGCTTGGTGATGGCCAGGTCCGACAAGGAGTTCACCCGCACTGCGTGGCGCAGCATCACCGTGTCCAGCCAGCCACACCGGCGGCGGCGCTTGGTATTGGTCCCGTATTCGCGGCCCACATCCACCAAGTGGTCGCCGATGTCGTCGGTCAGCTCGCAGGGGAACGGCCCCGACCCCACCCGGCTGATATACGCCTTGGTGACCCCGATCACTCGATCGATGTGCCTAGGACCGACGCCCGCCCCTACGCACACCCCACCGGCCACCGGGTTGGAGGAGGTGACAAACGGGTAGGTGCCGTGGTCGAGGTCGAGGAACATGGCCTGGGCCCCTTCGAACAGCACGTTCTGGCCGGTCTCCAATGCATCGTGAACCAGCCCCACCGTGTCGGCAATGTGGGGCTCAAGGCGAGGACGACACTCCTCTAGGTACTGCTCGGCCACCGTCTCGAGCTCGAAGGGCAGCCGGTTGTACACCTTGGCCAGCAGCGGGTTCTTCTCGTGCAGCACCACGCCCAGCTTCTCCCGGAAAATCTTGGGGTCGAGCAGGTCTTGCACCCGCAACCCCACCCGGGCCGCCTTGTCGGCGTAGGCGGGGCCGATGCCCCGCTTGGTGGTGCCCAGCTTGTTGCGCCCCAGATGGCGCTCGGCCACCACGTCCAGCGTCTGGTGATAGGGCAGGATGAGGTGGGCGTTGCCGCTGACCTTCAGCTTGCCGCAGTCGACCCCGGCCGCAGTGAGCCGATCCATCTCGTCGATGAGCACTTTGGGGTCGATCACCACCCCGTTGCCGATCATCGGGGTCACGTGGGAATAGAGAACCCCGCTGGGAACGAGCTGGAGCTTGAACGTCTGACCCTCCACCACCAGGGTGTGACCGGCGTTGTGGCCGCCCTGGTAGCGCACCACCATGTCCATGTCGCGGGCTAGGAGGTCGGTGAACTTGCCCTTGCCCTCGTCACCCCATTGCGTCCCGACGACCACGGTTGCCGGCAAAGCGCTACCCCTCCCCTTCCACCATGCGGGACAGGGTCAGGGCGTAGTCCCCTCGGGCGTCAGTCCACAGGCGCTCCATGGCCAGTCCGACACCAGCAAGCTCGGGGCCGATGTTCTCGGGACGGAACTTGGCGCTGATCTCGGTCCGCATGCGCTCGTTTTGGGCGAAGTCGACGGTCATGCCCAACCCGCGGATGTTCACCTGCTGGGCGCAGCGGGAGCGCAGCCACATTTCGATCCACTCCTCGTCGGGGTCGAAGCGGGCTTCGTGCTCGAATTGGTCGAGGTCGAAGTCGGCATCGAGACGGTGGTTGATCACCGACAGCACGTTGCGGTTGAACGCTGCGGTAACACCCTCGGGGTCGTCATAGGCCGCAATCAGCCGGTCGTGACCCTTCACCAAGTCGAAACCCAGCAAGAAGGTGTCGCCCGGCACCATGGTGGCGGCCACGCTGGCCAGAAAGTCCTTCCGCGGTGCGGGGGGGAGGTTCCCGATGGTGCCGCCCAGGAGCATCATCAGCCGACAGCCGCCATCAGGTATGTGGCCTAAGTGGTGCTCGAAGTCGCCCACCACTCCGTGGACAGCCAGGCCCTCATAGGCCTCAGCCAACTCCGCAGCCGCGTTTCGCAGGGTGGCCTCGCTGTTGTCGAACGGGACGTAGCGGCGGAGCCGTCCGGTGGCGGCCAGAGCGTCCAGCACGATTCGGGTCTTCTCCGAGGTGCCCGACCCCAGTTCCACCACGGTGTCGGCACCCGACCGCTCGGCGATCACGTCGACCTCTCGCTCCAGGATCTCCCGCTCCCTTCGGGTGGGGTAGTAGCCGGGCAGCCGGGTGATCTGGTCGAAGAGCTCGCTGCCCCGGTCGTCGTAGAACCACTTGGGGGGAAGCTCCTTGGGCTGGGAGGTGAGACCTTCGGCCACGTCGGCCCGGAGCGCTCGATCGATCCAGGCGGGATCCAGATGGATATCGACCACCGGCTCCACAATCGGGCTTCCTGGAACTACGCGTCCTGGCATTACGCGTCCTGGGCCAGGCGCATCCCGGAGAAGTGCCAGCGGGTGTGGGGATGAAAGAAGTTGCGGTAGGTAGCCCGGATATGGCTGGGAGGGGTCACGCAGGCGCCACCCCGAAGCACGAATTGGTTGACCATGAATTTGCCGTTGTACTCCCCCACTGCGCCTGGCGCGGGCCGGAACCCGGGATAGGGGCCATAGGAGCTCGACGTCCACTCCCACACGTCTCCGTAGAGCTGGTGCAGGCCATCGTCGCCCGGGGCGGGGGCGGGATGCCATCGGCCTTGGTCGCCGAGGTTGCCTCCCGGTTTCTGAGCGGCGGCAGCATGCTCCCACTCGGCCTCAGTGGGGAGTCGGGCCCCCGCCCAGCGGGCGAAGGCATCGGCCTCGTAGTACGACAAGTGGCACACCGGCTCGTCGGGCAAAATCGGTTGGAGGCCGTGGAGGGTGAACACCCGCCAACCGTCCTCGGGGTGGAAGTCCCAGTACGAAGGCGCCTCCCAGCCGTGCTCCTGTTGCTGGTACCAGCCGTCCGACAACCACAGAGTGGGAGTGTCGTAGCCGCCGTCGGCCATGAACTCCAACCACTGGCCGCAGGTCACCAGTCGGTTGGCCAGCCGATACGAAGGGAGGATGGTCCGGTGGCGAGGGCTCTCGTTGTCGAAGGCGAAGCCGTTGCCGTCGTGACCCACCCACACTTCGCCGCCGCCGAAGCTGGTCCAGCCGCCAGATGGTTGCCCAGATGGCTGTCCGTTGCTCGACATCCCGGAGGGTGGCGAGGGTAGGTCGTGATAGGCAGGCCACAGCGCCCGATTGGTCGACAGCACATGTTTGATGTCCATGAGCAACAGCTCTTGGTGCTGCTGCTCATGGTGAAGGCCCAACAGCACCAGATCGGCGGTGGCATCGTCCAGCGGGCGAGCCAGCAGCTCGGCCATGGCCCCATCGACATAGGCCCGGTAGGCGGCCACCTCATCGCACGATGGTCGGGAGAGGTTGCCCCGCTCGGGCCGAGGGTGGCGATCCCCGACCGCCTCATAATACGAGTTGAACAGGAAGCCGAACGCCGGGTGGAACTCGCGATAGCCGTCGAGACGGGTCTTGAGCAGGAAGGTCTCGAAGAACCAGGTCACATGGGCTCGATGCCACTTGGTGGGGCTCACGTCGGGCATCGACTGGATGCACTGGTCCTCATTGCTCAACGGAGCGGCGAGCGCGTCGGTGTAAGACCGGACGGTTTGGTAGCCCACCAAGAGGTCGGAGAGGTCGGAGGCGAGGGTTACGGTCACAGGATTGGCAGGGCTTGAACTCTAACCGCCGAAGGCAGCACTCAGCCTCTTCGATACAGAACGATGTCGGCCCGCTTTGACTCTAGCTCTCGGGTGAGGCGCGCCACCTGGGCCATGAGCCGAGCCACCTCGGCCTCGAGGGCGAGCACCCGCTCCACTCCGTCGAGGTTCATGCCCTCGCTGGTCAGCTCGTGTACCCGGCGGAGCTTCTCAATGTCGGCGTCGCTGTAGCGCCGGCTCCCCCCGCCAGTTCTGGCCGGTTGCACCAGGCCCCGGCGGTCGTAGATCCGCAGGGTCTGGGGGTGGATACCGGCCAATTCAGCAGCCACCGATATGACATACACCGCCCGATCACGGCCTCGGGGATCGATCATGGTGACGCCTCCATCTTCTCGGCGAATGCTTCCAAAGCCTGGCGCTGCTCATCGCTCAGCTCGGTGGGAACCTCCAGGTCCACTGTCACCAGCAGATCGCCGGTTCCCTTGGCGGTTTCCACGCCTCGTCCTCGAACCCGCAAGACCCTTCCGGGCTGGCTGCCGGGAGGCAGGCGCAGTGTCACCGGGTCGCCCTCAAAGGTGGGCACCGCGATCTCCGCGCCCAGTGCGGCCTGGGCGAACGTCACCGGCACAGAAACCGTGAGGTTCTTGCCCTGGCGGCCGAACACCGGGTGAGATTTGACCTTGACCGTTACATAGAGATCGCCGGGCGGACCGCCGTTGATCCCGGGCTCCCCCTTGCCCGCCAATTTGATCTTCGCGCCGTTGCCCACCCCGGCGGGAATGCGCACGGATATGGAGCGCCCGGCCCGGGCGGTGTCGCCGCTCAGGGTCAAGTCGGTGGTGGCGCCTCGCACCGCCTCGGCGAACTCCAGGGTCAGGTGGGCGTTGAGATCGTGGCCTCGTACCGGGCGGGTCTGGCCGCTGAACGGGGGGCCGCCGCGGTCGAAACGGCCACCGCCCATGAACGCCGAGAAGATGTCGGCCAGGTCGCCCTCCATGGTGAAGCCGCCCGGTCCGGCCTGAAAGTTCATAGGCCCCATGTGGCGCACTTGGTCGTATTGGGCCCGGCGCTCACCGTCGCCCAGCACGTCGTAGGCGGCCGACACCTCTTTGAACCGCTCCTCGGCCTTGGCGTCATCGGGGTTGGCGTCGGGGTGCAGCTTGCGGGCCAGCTTGCGATAGGCCTTGGTGATCTCCTTGTCAGACGCCGAAGGGGAGACGTCCAAGGCCTTGTAATAGTCGGTCTCCAGCCATTCCCGTTTCACGTCCATGCCTCGATCGCCTCCGTCCTACCCCCGGACCTTCACCATGGCGGGCCGCAACACACGGCTGTTCCACTCGTAGCCAGCCCGCAGCACTTCGGCGATCACCGCCTCTCCCTCACCCGGCTCATGGACGACGGCCTCATGGCATGTGGGGTCGAACGGCGCGCCCGGATCGTCCAGCTTGGCCAAGCCCTCCTTCTCCAGCGCCGCGAACAGCGCGTCTCGAATGGGGACGACGTCTTCAGCGCCTTGGGCCACGGCAGCATCACAGGCGTCCAGCACCGGCAGCACCTTCTCCACGATGTCGGCCGCGGCCATGGCCACCGTCTCCTGCTGGCGCTCGGCCGCCTTGCGGCGGTAGTTGGCAAATTCAGCGGTCACCCGCTGAAGGTCGTTGAGATAGCCATCCCGCTGGGCCAAAAGCTCCCCTACCGAGGTCTCCGGCTCTTCGACGTCGCCCACTTCCTGAAGCCGCTCGTCGGCGGACTGCTCGTTAACGGTCTGCTCATCAGCAACTTCGTCGCCATCCAGATCGTCGTTGGCCAGATCGTCGCTATCCAGATCGTCGTTGGCCAGCTCGTCATTGGCCAGATCAGCCGCAGCCTCCTCGCTCACTGGGAGCTTCCGCCTTCTTCGTCTTCGATGATCTCGGCGTCGACGATGCTCTCATCGTCTGAGGCGCCGCCGGCATCAAAGTCGCCCGGGGCATCGAAATCACCGGGGGCATCGCCGGCAGCGGCGGCCGCCTGCTCGTACATGGCCGCCCCGATCTGCTGGCTGATGGCCGACAGCTCCTCGGTGGCCGAGCGGATGCGGTCGAGGTCCTTCTCGTCGATGGCCGACTTCAACTCGCCCAGCTTGGCCTCAACCTCGCTGCGCTGGTCGGCGTCCACCGACTCACCGGCCTCGGCCAGCAACTTCTCCACCTGGTAGACCAGGCTGTCGGCGTTGTTGACGGCCTCAGCCTCCTCCCGACGACGCGCATCCTCGGCGGCATGGGCCTCGGCATCGGCGATCATCTGATCGATGGCGCTCTTGTCAAGCGAGGTCTGGCCGGTGATGGTGATGGACTGCTCTTTGCCGGTGGCCCGGTCTTTGGCCGACACATGGACGATGCCGTTGGCATCGATGTCGAAGGTGACCTCGATCTGAGGAACCCCTCGGGGGGCCGGGGGCAGGTCCACCAGCTGGAACTTGCCCAGCGTCTTGTTGTACGCGGCCATCTCCCGCTCGCCCTGAAGCACATGGATCTCCACCGTGGGCTGGTTGTCGTCCGCGGTGGTGAAAACCTCGGTGCGGCGGGTGGGGATGGTGGTGTTGCGCTCGATGAGGCGAGTCATCACGCCGCCTTTGGTCTCGATGCCCAGCGACAGCGGGGTCACATCCAGCAGCAGCACGTCTTTGACCTCGCCTTTGAGCACGCCGGCCTGCACCGCCGCGCCCACGGCCACCACCTCGTCGGGGTTGACTCCCTGGTGGGGCTGGGTTCCGGTCATCCCGGTAACCAGGTCCACCACCGCGGGCATCCGGGTTGAGCCGCCCACCAGGATCACGTGGTCCATGTCGCCCGCCGACAGGCCGGCGTCAGATAGGGCTTGCTCGAAGGGCTTGCGGCACCGATCCAGCAGGTCGCTGGTGAGATCCTGGAACTTGGCCCGGCTCAGCTCGTAGTCCATGTGGAGTGGCCCCGCGTCGGTGGCGGTGATGAAGGGCAGGTTCACATTGGTGCTCTGGGTTTGCGACAACTCGATCTTGGCCCGCTCCGCGCCCTCCTTGAGCCGCTGCATAGCCATGTTGTCCTTGCTCAGGTCCACCCCGTGGTCGTTGCGGAACGAGTCCACCAGCCAGCCGATCACCCGATCGTCCCAGTCGTCGCCGCCCAAGGCGGTGTCGCCGCTGGTGGACTTGACCTCGAACACCCCGTCGCCAATCTCCAGGATGGAGACGTCGAAGGTGCCCCCGCCCAGGTCGAAAACCAGAATGGTCTGATCGGTGTCGCCCTTGTCGAGGCCGTAGGCCAGTGCGGCCGCAGTGGGTTCGTTGATGATCCTCAGCACCTCGAGGCCGGCGATGGTGCCGGCCTCTTTGGTGGCGGTGCGCTGGGCGTCGTCGAAGTAGGCCGGGACGGTGATAACCGCCTCGGTGACCTCGGCGCCCAGATAGGTCTCGGCGTCCCGCTTGAGCTTTTGCAGAACCCGGGCCGAGATCTCCTGGCTGCTGTAAGCCTTGCCGTCGATGCTCTCCGACCAGCCGGTGCCCACATGGCGCTTGACCGAGCGGATGGTGCGGTCGGGGTTGGTGATGGCTTGACGCTTGGCCACCTCCCCCACCAGCACCTCTCCCTCCTTGGAGAAGGCCACCACCGACGGGGTGGTGCGAGAGCCCTCAGTATTGGCGATGACCGTGGGCTCACCGCCCTCGAGCACTGCAACCACGCTGTTGGTGGTGCCCAAATCGATGCCGACAACTCTGGCCATTTTGTTCGACTCCTTTTTTGTTGGTTTTCAGGTTGAAGTTTGGTTTTGAGGATTATCTTCGACCCTCAGGATACCCCTCAAATTGTCATATCCCAAAACTTGAGTGCAGATCACTAAGGGTTAGAGCCGCTACGCTGCCCAGGGTGAGTCCAGCAACGCTGATCCTGCTTCGCCACGGGCAAAGCCAGTGGAACGCCTCCAACCAGTTCACCGGCTGGTTCGACTGCGACCTCACGGAACAAGGAGAGGCCGAGGCTCGAGCTGGCGGGCAGGCGCTGGCTGAGGCCGAACTGCTGCCCGATGTCGTACACACCTCAGTGCAGACTCGGGCCATCCGCACTGCGGAACTGGCCCTGGCCGAGATGGGTCGGACATCAGCGCCGATGAAGCAGCATTGGCGGCTGAACGAACGCCACTACGGCGACCTCACCGGGTTGGACAAGTCCGAGACCCGACAGCGCTATGGCGATGAGCAGCTCAACGCCTGGCGCCGGGGCTACCGCACCCCACCACCCCCTATTGCCGACGACAACCCGTGGAATCCCAACGGCGACCCCCGCTACGCCCACATTCCCCCGGAGCTGCTGCCCAAGAGCGAGTGCCTGGCCGATGTGGTGGAACGGCTGATGCCCTATTGGTATGACGAGGTGGTCCCTGATCTGCGAGCCGGGCAGTTGGTGTTGATCTCGGCCCACGGCAACAGCCTGCGGGCCCTGGCCAAGCACCTCGACCAAATCAGCGAGGATGGCATCGTCGGGCTCAACATCCCGACCGGGATGCCGCTGGTCTACGAACTCGGGCCCGACATGATGCCCATCAAGGCCAAAACGACGCTCGCCCGCTCGCTCGACCCCGCCGCGGCGGCCGAAGCCGCCGCAGCAGTGGCCAAACAAGCGGGCTGAGCGCCTGTCAGGCTGTAGGAGTGTCAGCCCACAGAGGTGGAGGTGTCCGGGATAGCTCCCGACGCCAGTCGCCCGGCTAGTCGAAGCATCACCCGAGCGATCCGGCAGTGGCATCAGGGCCGTAGCCAGGCACTCCGTGCTCGTGGAGGTCGAGTCCACCAATCTCTTCCTCACGAGACACCCGTAGACCCATCGTCTTCTTCATGACGGCGAACAAGATGCCGGTGGTGATGGTCACCCAGGCGAACACCAGCACCACGCCGATGAGCTGCACCACCAACTGGTCGATGCCTCCGCCGTAGAAAAGTCCGGCGCTGTCTTGGCCCACAAACGCATCGTCATAGCGGGAGAACAGGCCCACGGCCAGCGTCCCCCACACGCCGCACACACCGTGAACCGAGATGGCGCCCACCGGGTCGTCGATGCGGACCCGGTCGAAGAACAGCACCGAGTACACCACGATGACTCCGGCGATAGCGCCGGTCACCACTGCGCCCATTGGGTTCATGGTTCCGGTGCCGGCGGTGATACCCACCAGACCAGCCAGCACGCCGTTGCCGGTCATGGCCACATCCAGCGAGCCGGCCTTGCGCCAGATGACCGCCCCGGCGGCCAGGCCACCGGCAGCCGCGGCCAACAGCGTGGTTACCGCAGCACGCATCACGAAGTCGTCCGCAGCCAGCTCCGAGCCGGGATTGAACCCGAACCAGCCGAACCACAGGATGAACACGCCCAGCACTACAAAGGCGATGTTGTGGCCGGGCATAGCCCGAGGGTTGCCGTTCTCGTCGTACTTGCCGATGCGGGGCCCGAGGAAGATGGCGCCCATCAGAGCGGCCCAGCCGCCGGTGCTGTGTACGATGGTGGAACCGGCGAAGTCGCCGAACCGGGCGTCGCCGATCTTCAGATCCGACAGCAGGCCGTCGCCGTGCCAGAAGGAGTGGACCACCACCGGATAGATCAGCGCGGTCATGAAGAAGCTGAACACCAAGTACGCGGAGAACTTGGTCCGCTCGGCCATGGCCCCCGAGGCGATCGTCACCGCGGTGGCCGCGAACACCACCTGGAAGAAGAAGAACGTGGGGGTGCTGAGCCCGTCGCCAAAGGTGGTGAACGTGCCGCTCAGGAAGAACCCGTCGGTGCCGATCAGCGATCCGCCGTCGGTGCCAAAGGCAATGCCGTAGCCGAACGCGAAGAAGGCCAGCGCGCCAATGCACATGTCGGCCAGGTTCTTGGCCATGATGTTGCCCACGTTCTTGGCTCGGGTCATGCCCGCCTCGACCATGCCGAAGCCGGCCTGCATCAAGAACACCAAAATGCCGGCGATGAACACCCACAGGTTGTCCATCACCACTTGCACTGCTTCGGCGCCGCCGTCTTGGGCCATTGCCGGAACAGCCCCGATGAGCACTGTTCCGGCGGCAATCAGCGCTCCAATTCCGAATTTCCTTTTCATATGACCGGCCCTCCTTCGCCGTTTCTGCGCCCGCGCCACTGCGGCGCCGTCGCAGTCGGGAACAAGGTAGGAAGGCCAGGTTTCACAATTGTTTCTGCGCTGTGAATTTCAAGCAGACGGTGGTGCTCTCGTACTGCCTGCTTGAGCACAGGACTGGGCGGAACTCGTACTGCCTGCTTGAGTACGGAACCGGGGGATGTCAACAACTAGGTTTGGAGTCGCCATGGACCCAAAGCGCCTGCGTCCCTTCCACATAGTCCTCGGCCTCGGGCTGGGCTTCGCCGCCTTCACCATTGCTTCGGGCATCGCCTCGGCCATCACCGAGTTCAAGAACCCGGCCGAGATCACCCGTCACCCCTGGGAGAACATCCCCAGCGGGTGGAAGGCCGCCTTCTACACCATCATCCCCATCTTCTTGGTGTGGGCCTCTTGGGAGTTCGCCAAGCGGGTGAAGAACTGGGAGCGGGGCGGCCCCGACAACCGGCGCACCACCCTTTCCAATGCCAAGACCCGGCTCGAAGACCTCCGGCGGGGCATGTACATGCGCACCTTGCTGCGGGAGCCCGGCGCCGGCGTCATGCACACCATGATCTACGTGGGGTTCATCATCTTGTTGGGCGTCACCACCACCCTGGAGATCGACGAGCAGCTCCCCGACGGGGCCAAGTTCCTCCACGGCCGGGTGTACCAGGTGTACTCCGCGGTGGGCGACATCGCCGGGGCCATCTTCCTGGTCGGGGTGATGTGGGCCATCGTGCGCCGCTACGGCCCCCGACGACTGCGCCCCTATCGCATCCGCATCAAGTCGCGGCCCGAGCACGCGGTGATCTTGGGCACGTTCTTCGCCATCGGAGTCACCGGATTCGGCGCCGAGGTGTTCCGCATCGCCGACCACGGCGTACCCGACTTCGAGAAGTGGTCGGTGCTCGGCTACCAGGTGGCCACCCAGATGCGGGGCCTCGAGGGCCTCGACCACTGGCACCAGTTCTGGTGGGCCGGACACGTGATCGCTTTCGTGGCCTTCTTGGTGCTGCTGCCCATCACCATGCTGCGCCACATGGTCACCTCCCCGCTGAACATGTACCTGCGGGACAAAGACCGGCCCAAGGGGGCCATGAAGCCCATGCCCAACCTGATGGAGACCGACCTGGAGTCGTTCGGGGCAGCCACCGTGGAGGACTTCACCTGGAAGCAGCTGCTGGACACCGACGCCTGCACCATGTGCGGTCGATGCACGTCGGTGTGTCCGGCCCACGCCACCGGCAAGCCCCTCGACCCCCGGGAGATTGTTCTCAAGACCGGGGAGGTCATGGCGGCCACCGGCGAGCCGGCCACCACGCCGCCCCTGGGCACGGTGCCGGAGATCAAGGTTGAGGCCAACTCGCTGTTCGAGCGGATCACCGGCGAGGAGATCTGGGCGTGTACCTCCTGCAAGGCGTGCGACGAGATCTGCCCGGTGAATATCGAGATTCTCGACAAGATCCTAGATATGCGCCGCTATCTGTCTCTGATGGAGTCCGACTTCCCCACCGAGTTGGGTCAGGCCTACCGGTCGATGGAGAACTCGGGGAACCCGTGGGGCATGTCCCAGGGCGACCGCGGCGCCTGGGCCACCGAGTTCGAGGGCATCGCGGTGCTCGACGGAGGCGACCCGCTGGAGTCCGAGTACCTCTACTGGGTGGGCTGTGCCGGATCGTTCGACGACAAGAACCGCAAGGTGACCCAGGCGGTGGCCAAGCTGCTCCAGCGAGCCGAGATCAGCTTCTCCATCTTGGGGCCGGCCGAGAACTGCACCGGCGACCCGGCCCGGCGCTCGGGCAACGAGTACATCTTCCAGATGCTGGCCATGCAGAACATCGAGACCCTCAACGAGATGGGGGTCCGCAAGATCGTCACCCAGTGCCCCCACTGCTTCAACACCCTGGCCAACGAGTACCCCCAGTTGGGCGGGCACTACGAGGTGGTCCACCACACCCAGTTCCTGGAGGCGCTGATCGACGACGGGCGCCTGGACATGACCGGCGCCCGCCTCGACGAGCGGGTGGTGTATCACGACTCCTGCTACCTGGGCCGCCACAACGACGTGTACCTGGCCCCCCGCCGAGTGGTGGGATCGCTGGGCGGCGTGGAGGTGGTGGAGGCCGAGCGCAATGGCACCAAGGGAATGTGCTGCGGGGCGGGCGGGGCCCGCATGTGGATGGAGGAGACCATCGGCAAGCAGGTGAACGTGGAGCGTTCGCAGGAGCTGCTGGCCACTGGGGCCGACCGGATCGCCACCGCCTGCCCGTTCTGCTACATCATGATCGACGACGGCATCAAGGCCGAGGGGGCCGACGACGACGTGGTGGTGGGCGACATCTCCATGCACCTGCTGGAGGCCCTGGAGAACCGCGACGCCGCCGAGGAGGAAGCCCGCCAATCCGAGCTGCTCACCATCCGCACTCGGGCGTCCGAAGCAGCAGCGGTCGCGGTGGCCGAGCCGCAGGCTGCGGTGGCCGTCGAGGCTCCGCCATCAGCCGAGCCCGAGCAAGCCATCGAAGTCGAAGCAGCCGAACTAGAGGAGTCATCGGCGCCGGAAGCCGAGCCAGAGCCACCAGCACCAGCCCCCGCAGAGAGGCCCGCTCCAGACCCATCCAAGAGGCCAGACGATTTCACCCGAATCATGGGAACCGACCCTGCGTTGGCCCGAGCGCTGCCTGATCACGGCGTCGTGTCCTACGAAGACCTCGCCGCTCTCGATGACAACGCAGTGCAGGAACTCGAAACCGCCCTGGAGATCCCCGGCCGGATCAGCAAGTGGAAGTGGCCCACCCAGGCCGCTGCCCTTATCGCAGAACGCGAAGAAGCCGACTGAACATTTCGATGCCGTCTCGGCTTCGGCGCCCTGACGGTCCCCCAGCCCGCCCGGCACAGCCCCTAGCTTATGAGCTGGCGGGGGCCGGGCCGCTCCCTACAAAGCCCGGCGGCCCGCCCCCGCCCCGGCTGACCAGTGGAAATAAGAGGTCAGGGGCCTAGGGCTGTCACAGGGACCACCGAAACGCCGTCGGGACGTGTGTAGGGATGGCCAGTAGCAGTGACGACAACAAGCGCGGCCGGCTCACCGATGCGGCTGGTATCGACCCGATCCCGCAGCCGCGACAAGCTCTGGGCCGCGGCCTCGATGGCACGCTCGCCGCCCAGTTTCACCTCAGCAGCAACCCAACTGCCGTCGGGATGCTCGACGACAGCATCGACTTCCAGGCCGGTGTTGTCGCGGTAGTGGAATACGGATGCTCGCAGCAGCTCGGCGTAGATCCGCAGATCCCTGACCACCAGCGACTCGAAGAGGAAGCCGAGCATCTGGAGATCGCGTCCCAAACGGTCGACTCCGGCACCGAGAGCAGCCGCCGCCAGGGAAGGGTCGACAAAATGACGCTTGGGCGACTTGCGCAGCCGCGAGCGTGATCGCAAGCTGACCGACCAGTGGCGCTGCTCCTCCACCACAAAGAGTCGTTGAAGCGACCGGAGATACGCTGCGATGGTGTCGGTGGTGATCGTCTCGCCGGTCTCAGCCACATCGGTGCTCAGTGTCTCCAGCGTCACTTCGGTTGCCACATTGCGGGCCAGCGAGGCCAGAAGCTGGCGCATGCGCACGGGGTCGTGGCGGCGCCCTTCGAGGCTGGCGATATCCGTCCGACAGATCTCTTCGATCTGATCGCGCACGTATTCGATCGCCGTCGCGGCAGATGCGGTGGCGGTAGCGGGCCAACCGCCGCGGCACACCATTTCAATGATGTCGGGAAGGATGAGTTCGGGTCGGCCGGCACCCGCGCTTGTCGCCCCTGCAAAGAGCGCCTCCAGCGAAACCCCGCCGGTCGAATGGCCGAGCTCGAACAGAGAGAGCGGGCGCAGTCGAAAGCGCGACACCCGCCCGACGCCCGAATGCCGAGTCCGATCGTCCGGGGGAACCGCCGAGCCGGTCAGGATGAAGTGGCCGACGCCACCCGCGTCATCGCTGCGGCGCCTCGCTTGGTTCCAGATGGCGGGCGCGAATTGCCATTCGTCGAGCAGAACCGGTCGCGGCAAATCCAAGATCGCCGAAGGATTCAACTCGGCTGCTGCTCGTGCGTCGCCGTCGATGTCGAATCGCACCACGCTGGCGGCCTGGCGCCGGGCCAGCTCCGTTTTGCCGCATGCTCGGGGTCCCTCTACAACCACCATCGGCGCAGAGCGCAGACGATGTGTGAGAATGGCGTCCCCGATCCGTGATATGTACTCCACGGCAACCGGATTAGCACGCTAATTGGGATTTTGCAACTATTTGATTTAGGATTTAGCAATCAAATGATATCGGCATTTCCAACATTCATGTTGCGGAAATCGCAAGACTCCCGCCGACGACGGCCGTTGCTGCGGCTGGCGGTGGTGTGCCTGGTTGCGCTGGCGGCCTCGGTCGGGTTCGGCGCGTCCAGCGCTTCGGCCCATACCCGGCTGTTGGAGACAGTGCCCGCCGACCGTGCCGTGTCGGCCGAGGCGCCCGAGCAGCTCACCCTGGTCTTCGCCGAGGCGGTGGACCCCCGGTCGGTGCGGCTCGAGATCATCTCCTCCGAAGGCGAAACCGTACCCGGCGCCGCCCTCCTCACCCCCGAGGGCGAGGACTCCGAGATCATCCGGTTTGCCCTGCCTGATTTGGGCCGGGGCATCTTCGGGCTCTCGTGGGTGACGGTCGGCCCCGACGGGCACCGGGTGGCGGGCGAGGTCGTGGTGGGCGTGGGGATCGTGGACGGCGCCGCGGTGGCGGCGGCCAGCTTCACCCAAACCCCCACGCTCGACCGGGCGCTGGAGCTGGTCAGCGGCATCGGGCGATTCCTCTGGTACGCCGGGCTGGCCGCGATTGCGGGGGCCTTGCTGGTGCTGAGCTGGCATCTGCGGGGCCGGCATTCTCAGACAGAGGTATGGAGGGTTCTGGCCGCCGCGGCCCGGCGCGGCCTGCTGGTGGGAGCGCTGGTGTTGCACCTCGCCATCGTGGTGAGGACGGCGGCCACCGTCGCTCTCATCACCCGCGGCTACGGCGACGGATCGCTGCGAGAGAACCTGCGCTTGGCCCTCACCGAGGGCACCGGGCGCACGCTGCTATTGGCGGTGGTGGGCTCAGGGGTGCTAGCGGTGATGGCCCGCCGACTGGCCGGGGCGCGCTCAGAGATCACGTTGGCCCAAGCCGGCATCGGCGTGGTGGTGCTCATCGCCTTAGGCGCCTCTGCAAGCCACACCTCGACGCTGTCGGAAGACCCGTTCGGGATATGGGTGTCCACCCTCCATCTGGCGGCAGCTGGCGCCTGGCTGGGACCGCTGCTCATCGCGGGCGCGGCCATGGCCGCCCCGGCGTGGCGGAAGCTGGCAGCCCCCGATCGCTCCGCGGCACTGGGGGACTTGTTCAGGCGATTCGCCCCGGTGGCCGCGGCCTCCTTCGCGGTGCTGGCGCTCACCGGTCTGCGGTCCACTTGGCTCCTGGCCGGCGCCGAGCTGTTCAAGGGTTCCGGCTACACCACCGCCCTGCTCGTGAAACTGGGGCTGGTAGTTCTGGTGGCGGTGCCCCTGGGCATGTACCACGACTGGCGGGCAGGCTGGCTGGCCGGCCTTCGCCGCCGCAAACGGGGGGCGGAAGTCTCCCCGCGGTCGCTGCGGCTTGAGCTGTGGGGCCTGGGAGCGGTTGTGGCGGTGGCCGCGCTGGTCACCGGGCTGAACCCCGCAAGCCTCAACGCCCGCGACCTCGAAACCGTTCTGGAGGACGCCGACGGCGATGTGGCCGGTGGTCTCGACGTCGGGCTGCTCAGCGATGAGCCCCCGGCCAGCGCTGAGGAGTGCGCCCAGCGGACCATAGGAATGCCCGGCTGCTACCGCAGCTATTTCTCGTCGATCATGCGGGCCGAGGGGGCCGACAAGGCGGTGGACGAGGTGGAGCTGCTGTCTGCCACCGACGACTTCGTGTCTCGGAACTGCCATCAGATCGTCCACGACCTGGGCAACGACGCGGTCGTCTGGTACGGGGATGTGGGCACGGCGCTCACCTACGAGGGCTCGGCGTGCTGGTCGGGCTACTACCACGGCGTGGTCGAGTACGCCCTCGGGCAGTTCGACAACACGGAGTTGGAGGCCGAGCTTCCCGGCTTCTGCTCGGAAGTGGCGACCCGGCGGTACTCGTTCGACCACTTCAACTGCGTTCACGGTCTGGGCCACGGGATCATGCAGATCCTCGGCGGCGACCTCTTCGCCACCGTCCCGTACTGCGAGGTGTTCAGCGACCCGTGGGAGGACAGCAGCTGCATGAACGGCGCCCTGATGGAGAACATGATCCTCGGCCAGCAGGGAACCCCCACCTACCTGCGCACCGACGACCTCGTCTACCCCTGCAACGCCATACCCGAGCTGTACGTGGCCGACTGCTTCGCCACCCAGACTTCCTGGATGCTCCACAACACCGGATACGACACCGCCGGGTTCTACGAGGTGTTCTCCATCTGCAACAGCGTGCGGGCCGACATGGTGGGCAACTGCTACCGGGCGCTGGGCCGCGACGTGAGCAGTTCGCACTACCAGGATCCGGCCACCATCGTGCGGCTCTGCTCGCTGGGCCTCCCCGCGTACCAGTCCGACTGCTACATCGGCGCGGCCACCAACACCATCTACAACAACCACAACACGATCCAAGCCACCCTAATATGTGAGTCGATCCGCGAGAGCATGCGCCAAGCCTGCTTTCAAGCTAGAGACGAGGTGGCAAGCACCCTGTGAGCAGCGAGAACCCCGCCTCCGAGCCTGTTGAAGGCGACAGTACACCCCTCGAGGGCGAAAGCGATCCCATCGACGAAAAGAGCAGCTCTTTTCGGGTCGGCATCGTGGTCGTGGCCATTCTGGCGGTGTTCGCCGCCGGCTTGCTAACCGGCACCTTCATCGGCGGCGACGGAGACGACGATGCGGCGCCTGCCCCGCCTCTGATCGAATCCAGCGGCGCTGCTAGCGACGACTTGGCCGCCAGCCCGCCCGCAACCGAGTTCGGCAGCGGAAACGACGACTTGGCCGCCAGCCCGCCCGCAACCGATGCCAACGCCGTCGATCTCGTCGCACCGCAGCCCGCCGGGGTTGTGTTCAATCCGTTCACTGAGGTTGATTATGGGTCGGGGCCGTGCGCTCCGGCCGAGGGGGCGGTTGAGCGTGTGTTGGACTTCGGCGGCGCCCCGGCGCTTTGCATCGACCCCTCGGCCTCCTACACCGCGGTGATCGACACCTCCGCG
>JAJDYE010000001.1 GCA_022822905.1 Acidimicrobiia bacterium
TGGGGGGGGGGGGGGGGGGGGGGGGGGTTATATTGGCTATCGTGAACAGATACGTAGTCGCTGCCTTCTTTATGATTATTGGCGCGGCTGCTGTTTCTTCTGGGCCAGTTTCAGCTCAGGCTGCTGTTTCCGTTGACGATATCCAGTTGCGTGACGAACTCATTGCCAACCAGGAAAACCTGCTGAACACTTACCGTTGCCTTTTCGGCGCCGATACCGATCTTGTCCCAGGCGGATGCGTCAACCCAGACACCATCGTTCCTGGAGTTCTCCCGCAGCTTCCCAACCAAAACGATATCGACATCAGAGATCGGTTGATCCATAATCAAGAAGCCCTGCTGAACTCATATCGCTGCCAATACAATATCGATACTCAACTTATTAGCTCAAATGGCTGTCCCGTGCCAACGGGGGACCATCAGAGTACCCAGCAGGCATCGTCATCATTTCCCTTTGTCAACTCATTCACAGAGATCTCCGCTAATGGAAATCACACATGTGCCATCAGAACTGATCAGACTATTTCGTGCTGGGGCAAGAATGATGTTGGACAGTCCGACCCACCAGTAGGCTTCTACACGCATGTAACAACAGGTTATGACCATTCCTGTGCGTTCAGAATTGACAAAACAATAGCTTGTTGGGGCTCTGGCCTTCACGCGGCAGAGATGCCTAGTGGAAAATTCACTCACCTGGATACGCATTCGGAACATGCATGTGGAATCCGAGTGGGTGGCACAATAGAATGCTGGTGGATGCAGGAGCCCGAAGGCTGGTGGGGCTCCACTGACTTTGGACAGATGCGTTCCCCTGCCGGCGAGTACACCGCTATCAGCGTACAAGCCTTTTACTCCTGCGGCCTTCGAAGCGATGGGACAATCATATGTTGGGGAGCTAACGAATACGGGCAATCAGACGCCCCTCTAGGCACTTATACAGCAGTTGCAGTCGGTGATACACATTCATGCGCGCTGAAGGATGATGGTGCTATTGCGTGTTGGGGCGACAATACGCACGGTCAGTTAGACGTTCCTTCGGGCTCCTATACCGCTATTGAAAGTGGTGGTGCTGCATCGTGCGCTCTAAGAGCTGACGGGAGTTTCATATGTTGGGGGGATGAGGATTTCGGCGGGTCTGACTTATATGCAGGCTCATACACCGATATCGCCCTCGGACATGACCACCTGTGTGCCTTAGGCATAGACCAGACAATAACATGCTGGGGCGAGAGAATTTATGCTCAAGCAATGGCGCCTGGCGGCAAGTACACTCTCCTCAGGTCTAACAACGACGGTGATAGTTGGTGCGGCATAAAGGTCGGCGGAAATATTTCATGTTGGGGGGGATCTTACTTGGGCCCTACCTATACACCTAGAGGCAACTTTGATGGTGACTATATTGACGTGGTGCCTTCAAGGTACCCCCATACTTGTATGCTGAGAGCCGACCAGACCATTTATTGTGACGATAGCGATGAGGCACCCCCGAAAGGACTTTTCGCTCAGATTTACCCTGTAGATGACCATGTCCATTGTGCACTTACAGTTGACGGACTCATCAAATGTTGGCAGGGAAATTCTATCTCTGGAGACTCGCTTCGAAATCCTCCAGCAGGACAATACACAAGTATTACACGCGTAATCAATTCTTTATGTGGCATTCGAATTGATAATACAGTGAAGTGCTGGGGACCCAACAAAAACAACAAAAACATTGAACCCTCTCCTGGTGCTTACACCCAAATAGCAGGAGGAATAGACTTTTCATGTGCGTTGCGACTAGATGGAACCATTACTTGCTGGGGCCACGGCAATATCAACTCTCACTTTTTTGACAGCTATGGTTTACCGCGACCCTCGATGCCTAAACCCCCTTCAGGTTCCTATGTCTCCATATCCGTTGGAACCGTTGGGACCATCAGAAACGATAATGCCAGTCATTCTTATTCTGAATGGTGCGCCCTCGGAATCGACCAGAGTATAGCTTGCTGGGGGACCGCAGAAGCTATAAAGTCTAACCCGCCAAGCGGAAAATTCACTGAACTTCTTGCTATGAGCGGAAAAATTATGGGCCGACAGGGATGGTGTGGCATCAGCGTCGAAAGTGAGATTGCATGTTGGGGAGAACTCACTGATTACAAACCACCTCCCAAAGGTAAGTATACTCATTTGTGGGAGCTTGACACGGGTGCTTGTGCCCTTACCACGGGAGGTTCCCTCGCCTGTTGGAATATGACAGATCCTACCTTCTCTTTTTATTGGGATGGCTTCTCCAGATTCCATCCTGCGGGGCGGTACAAAGATGTCGTTACGGGTTTTAGGGGGCACCAAGAAACAATGTGCGCTCTCGGAATAGACGATTCTCTGGAATGCTGGGGCCCTTCATGGCGCATTGCACCATGAAAGGTGTGCAGATAGGCATTTGCACTCGGATTTTTGTGCGGGTGTTGTCAGGATGTTGTGATTTGCCTCGTGGCGGAACAGAGCCCAAAGAAGCCGCAATGGGGACTGTCTGAGCTTGCGCAATGTCCGGGGAGGTTCACACGCCGAGCGAGGCAACCAACAGATATGGGGATTGCACCGCCTGGAAACCTGAATGACCTGATTAGGCGCGCCGGGATTTGTGGGCCTGGGCTGCCGCGGCGAAAATCGGGGGCAACGCCCGCCCCGCCACTCCCAGAGGTGCAACATGGCAGACCTGCCGTTCAAGGTGTTCGACGCCGACAACCACTACTACGAGGCCACCGACGCCTTCACCCGCCACATCGACCCGGCAATGAAGAAGCGCTGCATGCAGTGGGCCGATATCGACGGCAAGCAGCGTTTATTGGTGGCGGGAAAGATCAACCGGTTCATCCCCAATCCCACGTTCGACCCGGTTTCCAAGCCGGGGGCGCTCCAGGACTTCTTCCGGGGCCGAAACAAAGAGGGCGTGGACGTGAAGACCATGTTCGGCGAGCTCGATCCCATCTCCGAGCGACCGGAGTACCGCGACCGGGACAAGCGCCTGGAGTTGATGGACACCCAGAACATCGAAGCCGCCCTGTTCTTTCCCACCCTGGGCGTGGGCATGGAGCAGTCGCTGCGCCACGATCCTCCCGCGGTGGTCGCCGCCTTCACCGCATTCAACCGGTGGCTGCTGGAAGACTGGGGATTCGCCTACCAGGAGCGCATCTTCGCGGCTCCGGTGATCTCCATGATCGACGTGGATTGGGCCGTCTCCGAGGTGGAGTGGGCCTTGGACAACGACGCCCGCATGGTGGTGATGGTGCCCGGGCCGGTACCCACCCTCGACGGTGGAAGCCGCTCGCCAGCCATGCCCGAGTACGACCCGGTGTGGGCCCGCATTGCCGAGGCCGGAATCACCGTGGGCATGCACGGCGGCGACGGCGGCCTGCACGAATACAACGAGATGTGGGAGCCGACCGAGGATTTCCAGTCGTTCCGCACCTCCACGTTCAAGCAGATCACCGGCCACGACCGCCAGATCTTCGACACCATGGCCGCCCTGGTGTGCCACGGCCTGTACGACCGCCATCCCAACCTGCGGATCGCCTGCATCGAGAACGGCGGAATGTTCGCCCCCCGTCTGGTGGAGGAGCTGAAAATCGCCTACGGCAAGATGCCCCAGGAGTTCCGCACCGACCCGGTGGACCAGTTCATCGACCATGTCTGGGTGTCGCCCTATTACGAGGACGACATCGACCTGATCAAGGAAACCATAGGCGCCGACCACATGCTGTTCGGCTCCGACTACCCCCACGCCGAAGGGCTGGAGGTGCCCACCGACTTCATCTACGACATCCCCAACTTCACCGACGCCGAGGCCAAGGCCATGATGCGGGACAACGCCTGGGACGTGATCACGCCCCGGTCCGCGTTGGCTGCCTGAGCGCCGTCAGAGCCGACCGAACTCCCTGAGGAGGGAACACAACATGGCCATGCCCACCGACATTCCGATCATCGACACCATGATCGGGTTTCCCAAGCCCGACTTCTCCACCTACGACTTCATACGGGCCCAGACCAAAGACGACCAGACGTCGGAGGAGTTCGACTTCCCGGTGGAGTACATGTTCAAGGGCGTTCCCAAAGAGCTGTACGGCACCGAAGACGACCCCGTTCAGGTAGTGCTCAAAGAGATGGACCGGTTCAACATCGAGTTGGCCCTCATCTCCTGCGAGGACGAGACCGGCCAGCGGGCGTTGAAGGACTACCCCGAGCGGTTCATCCCCTCCATGAACGTCGACCCCAACGACGTGATGGGCGAGGTGCGCCGCATGAACCAGCTTCACCAGGAGTGGGGCGTGAAGGCAGTGGGCGCGTTCCCCGCGGGCTGCTTCCCCCAAGTCCCGATCGACGACGCCAAGTTCTATCCGATCTACGCCAAATGCGTGGAGCTCGACCTGCCCATGTTCGTGTGCGCCGGCGTTCCCGGGCCCCGCTTCCCGTTCTCGCCCCAGCACGTGGAGCGCATCGACCGGGTGATGTACGACTTCCCCGAGCTCACCTTCGTGACCCGCCACGGCTGCGAGCCGTGGGAGGACTTGGCGGTGAAGCTCATGTTGAAGTGGCCCGGCCTGCACTATTCCACCTCGGCGTTCGCCCCCAAGCACTACCCCGAGGCCATCATCCGCTACGCCAACACCCGGGGCGCCGAGAAGGTGATCTACGCCGGCTACTTCCCAATGGGATTGTCGCTGGAGCGAATCATGACCGACATGAAAGACGTCCCGTTCCGGGACAAGGTATGGCCCGGCTTCCTGCGGGAGAACGCCCGCCGAGTGCTGAAGCTGGATTGACCGCCCCACCGAACCAAGAAATAGGAGACAGCCCGTGAGCGATCAGCGAGTCGAGCAGACCTGGGAGACACCCTCATTGGAGGAGATTCCGGTCATCACCAAGATGCACGTGGAGGCCATGGAGTCCAGCGACGACCCCATGGTGTGGGGCGTGGCGGGCATGCACCATGTGCTGATCCGCACCGTCGGCCGCCGTTCGGGCAACGAGCACAAGGTGGCCCTGCCCTACTGGCGGGACCCCGACGGCCACCGCATCGTGGTGGCGTCGTTCGCCGGGGCCAAGGCTCATCCCTCGTGGTACTTCAACATCGCCGACAAGGAGGCCAACCCCGAGCTGTTGATCACCGAGGAGGGCCGGCAGTTCTGGGCGGTGGCCGACATCTGCGAGGGCGACGACTACGCGGCCACCTGGGATGGCCTGGTGGCCGACCGGGCCTGGTACGCCGACTACCAGGCCAAGGCCCCCCACCGCCAGATCCCCCTGGTGCGGCTCGTCGAGCAGCGCCCCGCCTAGGAGCAATCGCCATGGCAAACCAACCCGTCCGCACCCTGCCGC
This sequence comes from Acidimicrobiia bacterium, assembly GCA_022822905.1. Classification (GTDB taxonomy): domain Bacteria; phylum Actinomycetota; class Acidimicrobiia; order Acidimicrobiales; family Bin134; genus Poriferisocius. The sequence goes on from JAJDYE010000001.1 coordinate 5,358, forward strand.
CCGCAGGGGCCATCCAAGACGAGCGCGAGATCGAAGCGGTGCTCGAGGTGCTGCGCTCCGGAGACCTGTTCATCGGAGAGAACGTGGCCCGATTCGAGGACGAGATCTCCACCTTGCTGGGCAAGGAACGAGGGGTGATGGTCAACTCCGGCTCCTCGGCGCTGTTCTTGGCGGTGAGCATTCTGGACTTGGAACCAGGCGACGAGATCATCACCTCGGTTCTCACCTTCTCCACCGATGTGTCGTCCATCGTCCATCAGGGGCTGGTGCCGGTATTCGTCGACGTGGAGCCCGACACCTACCAGATCGACGTCAACCGCATCACCGAGATGATCGGCCCCCGGACCAAGGCCATCTTGACCCCCAACCTGATGGGCAACTGCCCCGACTGGGATGCGATCCGGGCCATCGCCGACGAGCACAGGCTGAAGGTGATCGAGGACTCCTGCGACGTGCTGGACACCCGACTGCGGGGCACCCGGATCGGCGCCCGCAGCGACATCAGCGTGACCAGCTTCGCCATCTCCCATTCGCTCACCTGTGCGGGCAACGGCGGCATGGTGGCCATGGACGATCCCGAGATGCACGACAAGTGCCTGACCCGGCGGCGCTGGGGAAGGCGCTCGGAGTCGTACCTGTACGGCTCCCGCCAGGGCGAGGACACCCGCTGGGGCCCCCTTGACGACGGCACCATGTACGACCAGATCTTCATCTTCGACGATATGGGCTACAACTTCGAGCCCTCGGAGCTGGGCGCGGCCTACGGGCTGGTGCAGCTCTCCAAGCTCGAGGAGTTCAACGCCCGCCGGCGCCACGCCTTCGACCGCTACAACGACTTACTGGCCAACCACACCGACAAGGTGATCCTGCCCCGCACGACCCCTGAGCTGGAGACCACCTGGATGCGCTATGGCTTCATCCTCCGTCCCGAGTCGGGGCACGACCGCACCGAGGTGCAGAACTTCCTCGAAGACCGCAACGTGCAGTCCCGCATGGTCTGGACCGGCAACATCCTGCGCCAGCCCGGCTTCTCGGATATCGAGCACCGGGCCCCGGCCGACGGTTTCCCCAACGCGGATGTGGTGATGGACCACGCCTTGTGCATCCCCACCCACCACGGCCTGGGGTCAGACGACATCGGCTACGTGGTGGACACCCTTTCTGAGCTGTTCGGCGGCTAGAGGGGTTGCCGGGCTGAGCGCCGGGCTCAGCCGCCGGTGAGCTTGGCCATGTCGAAGTAGTCCGACCAGCGGGCGATGCGCCCGTCGCGCACTTCGAACACCCCGCACACCGGCAAAGCCAACTGGCCGTCGCCGGTGCTGATGTAGTCGGTTCGCTCGTTCAACACCACATTGCCATTGGCCGCCTGATGGTGGGTCTCAAACACGATGCCGCCCGAGGTGGGGAAGAACCCCTCCAAGAACGCCCGAATGGCCTCGGCCCCCTCCAGAGGATCCATCGGCACGTTGTGATAGACGGCGTCGTCGGTGAAGTAGGCCATCAGCTCGTCGGCATCGCCGTTGGCCCACGCGGCGCAAAACTGGCTCACCAGTTCGCTGGGATCGGTCGGCAGATCGGCCATGGCGTTCTCCTGTCGTTGCGAGTGCCCAGCATGGCCCGCCCCGCACCCGCTCTGCCAAATGCGAAGAGGCTCTAGCGCACCGCTGAGCTATGTGCTATCTTACAAAACAGTCCAGTTAGCCTGTTTTTGGCAATCGACTCAAGGGGGGATCCCATGCGGACAGACACAACGAAATCGCTACGAGGCTGGAGGGCAATCGCCTTGCTGCTGGCTGTATTGGCGCTCGTTGCCGTCAGCTGCGGCAACGATGACGACTCCCGCGGCTCGCAGACGACGATCACGCTTGCCGTCAACCCCTGGAATGGCTCGGCAGCCAATGTCGCGGTAGCCGCCCAACTGCTGGAGAGCGAACTGGGTTACACCGTCGAGACAGTAGACATCGACGAGAACGCCCAGTGGGCCGCCATCAACACCGGCGACATCGACGCCTCGTTAGAAGTATGGCCATCGGGCCACGCCGACAACGTGGCCGACTACATCGACAGCGCCGACGGCAATGTGGACGACGCCGGCCTGCTCGGCCCCGTCGGCGAGATCGGCTGGTTCATGCCCACTTACATGGTGGAGCGTGAGCCCGCCCTGGCCACTTGGGAGGGCTTTGCCGATCCCGAGCTGGCCGGATTGTTCGCCACTGCCGAGACCGGCGCCAAAGGGCAGTTCCTCAGCGGCGACCCCAGTTGGACGATCTACGACGAGCAGATCATCGCAAACCTGAATCTGCCGCTGGAGATCGTCTATGTCGGCTCCGAGGCGGGCATCCTGGCCTCTGTGGACGCGGCCTATAGCCGTGAAGATCCGGTGCTGTTCTACTTCTGGACACCGCACTCCGCATTCGGCTCCTACGACCTCACCAGGGTTGCCCTCCCCGCCTACAGCGATGACTGCTATGCCCGTGACGCCGAAGGCGGCATCGATTGCGACTACCCAGAGGACGCCCTGTTCAAGATCGTCAACGCCGACTTGATTGAGAACGCTCCTGATGCGGATATCTTCCTGCGGTCAATGAACTACTCCACGGCCGACCAAATTTCGATGCTGGCCGCCATCGAAAACGATGGAATGTCAGTGGAAGACGCTGCGGCCCAGTGGATCGAGGCCAACGAAGACGTCTGGAGCGCTTGGCTCCCCTCCTAGGCTCCAGCTGAGAACCGGTGTCGGCGGCTTGCGGGAGCTGCCGACGCCAGTTCTCCTTTCTTCTCTTCTTCTCTTTAGGAGCAGTCGTTGTACGACTTCATCATCGTCGGAGGCGGCTCTGCCGGATGCGCGTTGGCCAACCGACTGAGTGCGGATGCCGGCAACAGCGTTCTGGTGCTGGAAGCGGGGCGGCGGGATTACAAGTGGGATGTGTTCATTCACATGCCCGCGGCCCTGGCTTTTCCCATCGGCAGTCGCTTCTACGACTGGAAGTACGAGAGCGAGCCTGAGCCCCACATGGGTGGCCGAAGGGTCTACCACGCCCGGGGCAAAGTTCTGGGCGGCTCCAGCTCGATCAACGGCATGATCTTCCAGCGGGGAAACCCCGCTGACTACAACAAGTGGGCTGCCGAACCCGGCATGGAGAACTGGGACTACCGCCACTGCCTGCCGTACTTCAAGCGCATGGAAACTTGCCTGGCCGGTGGCGACCAATGGCGGGGTGAGGAAGGGCCGCTGGTGTTGGAGCGGGGGCCAGCCGACAGCCCCCTGTTCACCGCCTTCTTCAAGGCAGTGCAGGAGGCCGGGTACGAACTGACCGATGACGTCAACGGGTACCGCCAAGAGGGCTTTGCCGCGTTTGACCGCAACGTCCACCGGGGACGGCGGCTCTCGGCGTCGCGGGCCTACCTGCACCCGGTGATGCACCGCAAGAACCTCGAGGTGGAGACCGGCACTCTCATCAGCCGGGTGCTGTTCGAGGGCAACCGAGCGGTTGGCGTTGAGTACCGCCGACGGGGACGCAGGCACACCGCCCGGGGGGGCCAGATCCTGTTGTGTGCGGGGGCATTCGGCTCAGCCCAGCTGCTTCAGCTCTCCGGGGTAGGGCAGGCTGGCCTGCTGGAGTCCTTGGAAATCCCGGTGGTGGCCGAACGGCCCGGGGTGGGAGAGAACCTCCAAGACCACCTGGAGGTGTACGTCCAATACGCCTCCAGCCAGCCGGTTTCCATGCAGCCCCATCTCAAGCTGTGGCGCCGGCCCTGGATCGGCCTGCAATGGCTGGCCCGAAGAGGGCCAGGGGCCACCAACCACTTCGAGGGCGGCGGTTTTGTCCGCTCCAATCCCGACGAGTCCTACCCGAATCTCATGCTCCACTTCCTGCCTTTGGCCATCCGCTACGACGGCTCGTCGCCGAGCAGCGGACACGGCTACCAAGTTCACGTCGGACCCATGTACTCAGACGCCCGGGGCCATCTGCGAATCAAATCACTCGATCCCCGGATAAAGCCGGCGATTCAGTTCAACTACCTCTCCACAGAGCAGGACCGGCGCGAGTGGGTGGAGACCATCAGAGTGACCCGCAGCATCATGAGCCAACCGGCGTTTGCCGCCTACAACGCGGGCGAGCTGTCCCCGGGCACCGAAGTCGCCACCGATGGCCAGATCATGGACTGGGTGGCCCGCGATGCCGAGACCGCGCTGCATCCCGCGGGGACGGCTCGCATGGGGTGTGATGATCAGTCAGTCGTGGATCCCGCAACGATGCAGGTTCACGGAACCAGGGGGCTGATGGTGGTGGACGCCTCGGTGATGCCCACCGTGACCAACGGCAACATCTACGCGCCGGTGATGATGATCGCCGAGAAGGCGGCCGACATCATCTTGGGCAACGAGCCCCTGACCCCCCAGGACGCCCCGGTCTATTCCGCCGAGTCAACCAAATCCCGGGCCGCCCCATGATCGGTGATGAGGTTCGAGACCAGGTCGAGCACTTTGCGGCGCTCATCGGCGGTGGGCGGGGCCAAACCGAACAGGTCGATGAGCCAGAGCCCGTCACCCACGACCCGGGCCAGCAGTGCCTCGGTTTCGTCGAGCCCGTCGTCGTGACGCAGCCGATCCTGCCAGCGCTGGAACGTCGCCCGAGTGCTGTCCAGCAGGTCGTCGTCCACTGCGGCTGCGGCCAGAATCGACACCGCGGTGTCTGTGGCCGCCTTGGTCGGTTCCTGCACGTATTCGAGGTAAGCCAGCGCAAACGCTCCCTGGCGGGCATCGATGCCGTCGGCCAGCACATTCAACTCGGTGTCGAGCACTCCCATCACCTGATTGAGCAACCCGATGATCAGCGCGTCCTTGGAGCCGAAGTGGTAGAGGAAGCCGCCCTTGCTCACCCCGGCTCGGGCCGCCACCTTGTCAAGCGTCAGCGACGACACACCCTCTTGTTTGATCACCTCGGTGGCCGCTTGCAGAATCCGATCGCGGGTCAGCACAGCCCGCTCTTGTACCGGCAGATTCCTGGGCCGATCGGCCGCTTCTCCCATTGCCGGGTCAGGGTAGCCCAAACATCTCGACCCGACCGGTCCTGCCTCCCGTGCGACATCCCCCATTGCGATGTGAGGAAAGCCCAAACCAATACCCGTCTGTTCGGACGGTAAAGTCTGATCCGGGGGGCGGCGATGGACACAGCCAGCGAGACAGCCCAAGTCAGGGTCGAAGGCGTGTGGAAGGTCTTCGGCCGAAAGCCCGGTGAGGCTCGAGAGATGGCCGAAGCCGGGGCTACCCGGGAAGAAATCCAAACAGCCACCGGCAGCGTGGTGGCCGTCCGCGATGTCACCTTCCATGTAGATGCGGGAGAGACGTTCGTGGTCATGGGCCTTTCTGGCTCAGGCAAGTCCACCCTCATCCGGTGCGTCTCCCACTTGGTGGCGCCGACCGAGGGAAGAGTGGAGCTATGCGGCACCGAGCTCACCCGAGCCGACCACGCCACGCTGCGGAATCTGCGCCGCCAGAAGATGGCAATGGTTTTCCAGCACTTCGGGCTGTTCCCCCATCGCAAGGTGGTGGACAACGTGGCCTACGGGCTCGAGGTGCAGGGGATGGACCGCCAAGACCGCCAAGACCGAGCCAGAGAGCTGCTGGACACGGTCGGTTTGGAGGGCTGGGGCGACCACTATCCCCAGCAGCTCAGCGGCGGCATGCAACAGCGGGTGGGATTGGCCCGAGCCTTGGCCGTGGACCCCGAAGTGCTGTTCTTCGACGAGCCGTTCTCCGCCCTCGACCCGCTCATCCGCCGCGACATGCAAGACGAGCTCATCGACCTCCAGATGAAACTCCAGCGGACGCTGGTGTTCATCACCCACGACTTTGCCGAAGCGCTGAAGTTGGCCGACCGCATCGCCATCATGAACGACGGCGCCTTCGTGCAGGTCGGCACACCGGTGGAGATACTCACCAGCCCGGCGGATGACTATGTGCGGGCATTCACCCAGGATGCCCCGGTGGCCAAGGTCTTGCAGGCCTGTTCGCTGATGCGGCCCCTCGACGGGACCGACATCGACCCGGGATGGCCGCAAGTGTCGTCGACCACACCACTGGAGACCGCGCTCCCCCACTTGCTTGGGTCCACCTCTCCGGTAGTGGTGTGCGATGAGGACAGTACGCCGGTGGGCCTGCTCCACGGGGACGACGTCGCGGGTGTGATCTCTGAGAACCGCCCATGACGGTGGTGGAGGAGGCCCGCCGCACCGCCAACGGGCTTCGAACCGCGTCGGACAGCCGCCTGGCGCGCTTCATCCTGGCCATCGGCACCATCGTTGTATTGATATTGGTGTTTCGGCTGTCCACGAACTTCGGCGTCTTCCCCGAATCCTGGGACGTCGGGCTGGCCGATCCCATCGATCGGGCCCGGCGATGGCTGATCAGCAACCAAACCTCTCATTGGCTGTATACCGTCTTCTTGAATCCCATCACCGACGCCATCGACTGGGGTATCCGTCGGCTGGAATCCATTCTCAAGTGGTTCCCGTGGTACTCCTACCCGTCGATCACCGGAGTCGGCCTGTGGTGGACCCGCGGGCGGGTGGCCGGAGTGCTGGGCTTGGCCAGCGTGTCGCTGATCGGCATCATCGACCTCTGGGAGGAATCCTTCGCCACCCTGGCCCTGATGGGAGTGTCGGTGCTCATTTCCATGATCATCGGCATTCCGCTGGGCATTGCCGCCTGGCGCAGCGATGCCGTTGCCAAGGTGGTCCGTCCCACATTGGACGCCATGCAGACCATGCCGGGGTTCGTCTACCTCATCCCCTTCGTGCTGCTCTTCGGGGTCGGGCGGGTTCCGGCGCTGATCTCCACAGTGATCTTCGCCCTCGCTCCGGTGGTGAGGCTCACCGAGGTGGGGCTTCGGACTGTTCCCCAGGTCACCGTCGAAGCATCGGAGATGTTCGGGGCCACCGAGCGCCAGACTCTGCGGCTGGTGCGCCTGCCCCAAGCCCGCCCGGCCATCTTCGCAGGCATGAACCAGACCACCATGCTGGCCATGAGCATGGTGGTCATTGCCGCGTTCATCGGTGCGGGCGGTCTGGGCCAAGTGGTGCTAAGGGCGATGCAGAGCATCGAGGTGGGGAAAGCGTCGGAGGCGGGCATCGCCATCGTGATCATGGCCATTATTCTGGACCGCTTCTCCACCGGCATCGCCACCGCGGACCCGGGACACGACGCCCTTGCCCTTCGATGGCTCGCCGTCGCGGTCACCGTGGTGGCTGTTGTCGGGGGCTTGCTCGGCCACAACGAGTTCCCAGAATCGCTGAATTGGCAGTTTGCCCCCTACGTGGACGATGCCACCGACTGGGCCCGGGACAACCTGTACGACATCGGCGGCTCGGGGATCGGGACCGGCCCATTCAGCGACTTCGTCACGCTCCGATTCGTGACCCCGCTGCGCGAGCTGCTCTCGAGCGACATCCCATGGCCCGCCATGATCGGGATCGGGGTGGTCCTCGGACTGTGGGCCCGGGGCATCCGCCTAGCCGTCGGCATCGGAGCGGCGTTGTTCGCCATCGGCTTTTTGGGCATGTGGGCGCTGTCGATGGACACTTTGGCCCAGACCATTGTGGCGGTGGCCATCACGCTGATCATCGGCGTGCCGGTGGGGATAATGACATCGCACAACGATCTGCTGCGAACGGCCTTGAAGCCGGTGTTGGACTTCTTCCAAACCATTCCCAGCTTCGTGCTGCTGGTTCCAGTCATCACCCTCTTCCACGTGGGCCGCATTCCCGGCATCATCGCCTCAGTGATCTACACCCTTCCCGCCGCGGTCCACTACACCGATCTGGGGCTGCGCCGGGTGCCCGCCGAAGTCCACGAGGCCGCCGAGAGCTTCGGCGCCACCCGCAGCCAGCGCCTCCGCCGAGTGGAGCTGCCGCTGGCCGCGCCAGAGCTGATGGTGGCGGTGAACCAGGTGATCATGCTGATCTTGGCCATGGTGGTGATCGCAGGGCTAGTCGGCGGCGGCGGGCTGGGCCTGGAAGCTGTCCGGGGCTTGCGGCGCAGTGATGCGGTGGGCCGGGGATTCGAGGCCGGTATCGCCATCGTGCTGCTGGCCAGCATCCTCGACCGCCTCACCCGGGCCATCGCCGACCGCCTGCGCCCTCCGGCTGCGGTCTAAGCGATCCCGCCCCAGCAGTTCTCAGCCGCTGTCGTCAATCCACGCCGCGGTGGCCGCGGCCTGCTTGGTGCCGTCGAACGAAATGCGCTGGGTGGGCACCACCTCGAGGATCACCCGCCGAGGTGAGTCCAGAAAGCTGGCGAAGTGGCGCTGCATGTCTTCACCAGAGTGCAGCGCGGCGGCCAGCTCCGGATAGAACCATGCCTTGGTCTCGTCGTCGTCGTGCAGGCGGCAGATGCCCTTGTAGGTCACTGTCTGCCTTTGGGGCACCCCCTTGGCTCCGGTGCTGGTCACCACCACGCACACTCGGGGGTCTCGGCGCACCGCGGAGATGCGGGCCCGCTGGGAAGTGGCGGTGAGCCAAAATCGGCCCTGGCGCCAGATGAAGCTCATGATGACCCCAACCGGCCACCCTTCCTTGTTGGCCCAGATAAACGTGCACTCGGTCTGAGCTGCCAGCATGGCCTCCTCGGCATCGTTGTCGAGCCACCACTCCGTCACGTCCTCGTAGTCAGCCGACTCGGTATCGGTAGCTGGCTCGTCGCTCATCAGTTCTCCTCGTTGTCAGTTCTCAGCCATCGCCTGCACCTGGGCTCGGGCGATCTTGCCCAAGGGGCTGCGGGGAAAGGCTTCCACAAAGCGGACATCATCGGGGACCTTGTAGGGGGCGAGGTTGGCTCGACACAACGAGAGCAGGTCTTCGACGCCAACGATCGCACCCGCGGCGGGCTGGATGAAGGCCACCACCTTCTCACCCAGGCGGGGGTCGGGTCGGCCTACAACACAGCACTCCGCCACTCGGCTATCGGCGCCCAGCACTCGCTCGACCTCTGCGGGGTAGATGTTGTTGCCGCCCCGGATGATCAACTGGCTGCGACGTTCCACGATATAGAGCTCGCCGTCGGCGTCGAAACGGCCCAGGTCACCGGAGCGAACCACACCTCCCCGCAGTGCCTCAGCCGAGAGGTCAGGCTGGCCCCAATAGCCCAGCATGGTGCGGTACACACCGGCCCAGTGGCCGTCGCGCTGGGGTCCGAAGCAGATCTCCCCTACCTCCCCGGTCGGCACGGGCCGGCTATCGTCGTCGAGCACTTCCACTTTGATATGGGGCAGCGGCCGCCCGCAGCTTCCCTCCACGATCGGCAGGTCGGGGTCTTGGCGGGTCACCAAGGTGGGCCCCTCGGTCAGCGCGTAGCTGGTGGCTGGCTTCACCCCGAACCGCTCCTCGAACAGCAGCTTGACCGTTTCAGGCATGGCCGCTCCCCCTACTCGGGGCTTGGTGAGGGTAGCCAGGTCGTCGGGGTGCACATCGGGATGGGCCAGCAGGTCGTAGGCCACGGTGGGCACCACAGCGAAGTGGGTGACCCCCTCCCGTTTGATCCACCGGGCCAGTGACACCGGATCGTGGCGGTCGGCGATGGCGCAGGTGGCCAGCGCCTGAATGGTGGTCAGGCCGTGGAGCACCTGGAGGTTCAGGATGGTCAAGGGGTGTACGCACAAGAAGACGTCGTCGGCGTCGTAGCTCCCCCGGGCCACGGCCACCGCCCCCTGAAGCAGGGCATTGTGCTGGCTGTGCATCACCCCTTTGGGGTTGCCGGTGGTGCCCGAGGTGTAGGCGATTGCCGCCAACCCCAGCGGGTCGCACCCGGGCCACGGGTCCATGGGCTCCGCTCCGGCCACCTCCGCCCGCCACTGCTCCAAGCCGACCACCCGGGGGGCACCCACCTCTTCTGCGGCATTGGAGGTGAGGTAGAGCGAAGGCTCGCAGTCGTCGACCAGATAGCGCTTCTCCGGTGGAGCAAGCACGGTGTGGACCCCCACGAACACCGCCCCCCGGGCCCAGATGCCCATGAGGGCGGTCACAATGTCGATGTCGTTGGCCAGCGATACCGCCACCCGGTCGCCGACCCGGACCCCCAATTCGTCCAGCGCAGTGGCGGTTCGGGACACTTCGTCGGCCAGTTCGGCGTAGCTGAGCCTCCCCCGGGCCCCTGCCAGGGCGGCTTTGTCGGGCACTGCGGCCACCGCCCGTTCCAGCAGCGGACCCAGAGACAGGGGCTCGCCGAAGTCGATCGGGGGGACATCCAGCACCGGCCCATGGTAGGCGGCGGGCTCGTTGAGCGGCCTCTATCCTCGGGCCATGAGCGCATCCATCGCATTCGGCACCGGGAAGGTTCCCGAGGACCTCACCACGTACGGGGCCTGGGCCCGCCAAGTGGAGAGCTCCGGGTTCTCCATGGTGGTGGCCGGCGACTCCCAGTCGCTATGGGCCGACCCCTTCCTCACTCTCACCGTGGCCGCCAACCACACCGACAACGCCCTGCTGGCCACCACGGTTACCAACCCCGTCACCCGCCATCCGGCCGCAGCCGCCTCCACCGCCATGGCCCTCCAGCAGATTTCTGGAGGGCGGTTTCGCTATGGGATCGCCTCGGGCGACAGCGCGCTGCTCAATATCGGGGAGAAGCCGGCGACCGTGGACTACCTCCGGGACTACACCGCGGCGGTCAAGGCCCTCAGCAAGGGCGAGACGGCCCGCTGGCAGGACAAAGACCTCCACATGCGCTGGGGCCCCGCCCCGGTCCCGGTGTGGATTGCCGCCGAAGGGCCTCGCACCCAGTACATGGCCGGTCAGATTGCCGACGGGGTGATCCTGTCCAACAGCCTGCCCGCCGACGTGTGCGAGATCGTGCTGGGCAACATCGCCGAAGGGGCCCGCTCGGTGGGCAGGGACCCCGACGAGGTCGAGGTGTGGTGGTTCGCCAACCTGCTGTTCGCCGAGTCGGAGGAGGCCGGCCTGGAGCAGATCAAGTTCCTGATCGCGGGCACGGCCAACCACGTGTACCGATTCCACATGGACGGCAAGGGCCTTCCCGAGGACATCAAGCCCCGGATGGCCGCCATGATGGCCGAGTACGACAGCCGCCACCACGCCTTCGCCGATGGGGCCAACGTCAACGCCGGACTCGCCGACAAGCACGGCCTCACCGAGTTCTTGGCCAGCCGCGGCACCATTGCCGGCCCACCCGAATACTGCATCGACCGCTTGACCGAGTTGGCCGAGCGGGGCGTCAACCGCATGGTGCTGGCCCAGTTCATGGACGACAAAGAAGGCTGGATGCGCACCTTCGCCGACACCATCGCCCCGGTGTTCTGCTGATCTGAGGCCCCCATGTAGGGCCGCTTCAGGAGCCAAAAGGATACCGTCAAGAGCCTCTTGCCAGGGCACTGTTTGTTAGTTATGCTTACAAACTAGTGAGAGGGGCCTCAGACTCCCGGCTGCTGCGGCTGTTGAATGGGCAGCGCATCGTCGATGCCATGTTCGATGCCGCCCCCCAGGGAATCTCCCGAGCAGACATCGCTCGTGTGACGGGGCTGTCCAAGCCGACCGTCTCCAACCTTGTGGCCGATTTGGAATCATCGGGGTTGATCCGCCTGGCCGAAACCCCGACCACATCGGGGAACGTAGGCCGGCCCGCCATGCTCTACGAGTTCGTGCCGGAGGCAGGGTTCGTTGTGGCCGCCGACATCGGCGCCACCAAGATCATCGTCGGCATCGCCAACCTCTTGGGCGCAGTTGTCGCCGAACAGGAACTGGAGACCGGACCGAACGCTGACACCGCGCTCAACCGTGTCGCGGAAACAGCACGTCAGATGCTGTCAGGGATCGGAGGTCGAGCCGGGTCGGCCTGCATCGGCGTCCCGGGCATCTATCGTCCGGCTGCTGACAGCGTCGAACAGGCCCTGAACCTTCCGGGTTTCGAGGGCCTGCGAGTACGGGCAAAGCTCGAAGATCTCCTCAACATGGATGTCCATGTGGACAATGATGTGAACCTGGCGGCGCTGGCCGAAGCCGACCTGGACATCGACCAAACCAACTTTGTGGCCATCTCGATCGGTACCGGAATCGGAATGGGCATCATCGTGGGCGGAGAGCTGTACCGCGGGGGAACCGGAGCCGCCGGGGAGGTGGGGTCGCTGGTCCTTCATGGCTCCCCCGCCGATTCCAGTGCCCCCCTCATCCTGGAAGACGTCTCGTCGGCACCCGCCATCCGCAAGCAATTCGGACAGGCCGTCGAATCCGGGTACGCGACAGAACTGCACGGCAGCGCCGACGTGCCGGAGATCTTCGACGCGGCCGCTCAGGGCAACCCGGCAGCCGTACATGTGTTGGAGGACGCGGCCGAAGCCATGGCGACCGCCGTCATGCACGTGTGCCTTGTCGTCGACCCAGAGCGGATTGTCTTCGGCGGCGGCGTGGGCGCCAATCCGGTGTTTGTGGAAGCTGTCAACGCCGAGCTGCGTCAACGGCTATCCCAGCCGGTGGAAGTCTTTGCCTCAACACTCGGACGGCGGGCCACGTTTCTCGGAGCGGTGGCACGGGCGCTCGACGAGCTGCACGAGTCGCTGGTAACCGACACGCTGGGGCGCCCGCGATGACCCCCGAGGCCGTCGCCGAGTCCGTGGATGCCGACGCGGTGGTCGATCTCCTTCAAGATGCCATCGGCATACCCAGCGTAACCCCTCACGAAGAAGACTTCGCCCGGTGGGTACACGATCAACTGGACGACAACGCCTGGGACCACAGGCTCCTCGCTCCCTTTGGCGACACCCGGGCCAACGTTTACGCCAGCGTCGGCCATGGGCGCCCATCACTGGTCTTGGCGGGACATCTCGACACCGTGCATGCTGACGACTGGGCAAAACACTGGGCTGGAACCGAGCGGGCCAACCCCTTTGCCGCTTCGATCATCGGCCAAGAGATCTGGGGCCGAGGATCTGCCGACCAGAAAGCCGGCATCTGCGCCATCTTGGAGGCACTCCGGGCAATCCACCGGTCTGGTTGTCGGCCAAAGGGCTCGGTGACTGCGCTTTTCATTAGCGACGAAGAATCAGGCCAACCCAGCAGCGGCGTTTCTGCCGGGATGAAAGCGGCAATAGCTGACGGGGAGGTCCAGCAAGACCATCCGGCGGACTTCCTCGTCTACACCGAGCCCACAACCTCGGCCATCTACACCGCGCAAATGGGCTTCCTCATCGCCGACATCGCACTGACCGGACAGTCGGCGTACTTCGGACGACCGGAACTGGGGGTGGACGCCTTGAAGGCCGGCCATCACCTCCTCACCGCGCTTTGGGAGCATTCCGACAACCTCCGCGCCCAACCAGCGCATCCGCTGATTGGAGAAGCATTCCTGCTCGTTACCGAAGTCCGATCTGGGGAAAGCATCGCGGTGCCCGGGCGGTTCGATCTGTCTTTGATCCGCAAGGTCCTTCCCCGAGAGAGCCTTGACGCAGCGGCGCAATCCATCCGAGATATCACCGCCCAAGTAGCCGCAGATCACGGTGTCGATGCCTCGGTGGAGTTCACCGCCCCCCGGGATCACCCGGTTGGGGGCACACCCGACGAAACCCCGACTGACCATCCCGCGGTGCAAGCCCTCGGTGCGTCCATCTCCGCGACCACTGGCGATGAGCCCCGCATTGAGGCTGCGCCGTATTGGTCGGAAAAGTCGTTCCTCTCCGCCATCGGCGTGCCCGGTGTGTACTTCGCGCCCGGAGACATCTCGAACGCCCACACACCGTTCGAGCGTGTGGAGATTGACGAACTCGTAACCGCCACCCGCACCTTGGCCCATTTTGTGGCGTCATGGTGCGGACTCGAACCAGCCCCAACCACCTAAATGCCCAACCACCAATTGAAAGAGGAGAAACCCATGCAACCCCGAAAGAAATCGCGATGGCTCGTACTGGGCGCACTGCTCGCCGTCTTCGTTCTCCTGGCCGCAGCTTGCGGCAACGACGACGATGACAGCGGTAGCGACCCCACTGCCGCGCCCGCAACCGCCGCGCCCACTGCGGCGCCCGAACCGCCTGACGAACCCGACCCCGAGCCCGAGCCCACCGAGGAAGAGGCGCCGGCCATAGAGGCCCCGGTAACCCAGGGGCCGAATGGCGAGACGGCCAGCCCGTCTGGCGACATCGTCCTAACGGCCGATGAACTGGCCCAGATCCAAGAGGGTGGCTACACCGCGGCCTTGCTCTGGCACACCTCCGGCGCCTTCACCGACGCGGTGAGCCAGGGGGCTCGGGACGCCTTCGCTGAGATGGGCATCGATGTGGTGGTCGAAACCGAGGCCGGCTTCGACGCGGCCCAGCAGGCCAACGACGTTGAAACCGCCATGGCGCTGAGTCCCGACATCATCCTCAGCCTCACCATCGACCCGGTCTCGGCCGCGGAAGGCTTCCGGCCTGCCGTCGATGCCGGTGTGCAGCTCGTGTTCTTGTCCACGACCCCGGAGGGGTATACGCAGGGCCAGGAATTCGTGGGCGTGGTGACCGACGACCTCGCCGCCATGGGCATTGCCGCCGCCAACCTGCTGGGCAACGCTCTGGGCGGTGAAGGCGAGATCGGCTACATCTTCCACGATGCCCCGTTCTACGTGACCAACCAGCGCGACCAGGCGTTCAAGGCTTGGATCGAGATCAACTTCCCCGGGATCGAGATCGTGGCTGAACAGGGTCTTGCCGATCCGGCTGCCGCAGAAGACATCGCCTCAGCCATGCTGACCCGCAACCCGGGCCTCGACGGCATCTACGCCCCGTGGTCGGCCGGACCGGCCGATGGCGTGCTGGCCGCGCTGCGGGCGGCAGGGGCCAGCGACGTGGCGGTTGTGACCATGGACCTGGACACGAACGTCTCGCTCGACCTTGTGGAGGGCGGCAACATCGTGGGCATCGCGGCTGACGAGGCCTACGAGATCGGCCGGACAATGGCCACCGAGGGGGCCTATGGCCTGCTCGGGAAGCAAACACCGCCCTTCGTTGTTGTCCCTGCTATCGAGGTAACCGCTGACAACATCGTCGAGGCATACCGGGTATCGCTGGCCGCCGACCCGCCGCAAGAGGTGCTTGACGCTCTCGGCGGCTAAGCCTGACAGGTGATTCGGAAGTCGATCAGCAAACAGGCCCCGACCGGTCTCCCCTCCCCGGTCGGGGCTTGGATCGACCGCTATCGACATGACGGCGGACTGCGCCAGTACGTCGTCTACTTGGCTTTCGCGCTGATTCTGGCCACGTTCAGCATCATCCTGCACGACGACGGGTTTCTCAGTTCCTCCAACTTGCTCAATATCGGTAGGCAGGCTGCGCCGATCGCGGTCATGGCAGTGGGGATGGCCTTCGCCCTTGCCGCAGGCGAGATCGACCTCTCGGTTGGCTCGGTGGTGGCGCTGTCATCCCTGGTGGCTGCGGAACTAGTGGGCAACTATGGATTCCTGGCCGGCGCGCTGGCCGCGCTCGGGGCATCGGCGCTCGTGGGGATAGTGAACGGGCTCATATCGGTCAAGGTGCGAATCCCGTCCTTTCTGGTCACCCTGGGCATGCTGGGCATCATCAGCGGGATCGCCCGCAATTGGAATGACTTGCAGTCACTCCCCATTCGCAACGACCGGTTCAGCGGGATATTCGGCGCGGGAGGTCTGGGTCCCGTCTCCTCGCTTCTGATCTGGATCGTCATTGTCGGCGCACTCGGACACTTTGCACTGAACCACCTGCGCTGGGGACGCCATGTGCTGTCCACCGGTGCCGACCGCGATGCAGCCAACGCAGTCGGAATCAACACCGCTCGGGTGAAGATCTCCGCGCTGGTGGCCAGCGCGACCGCGGCGGGCTTTGCCGGGATTCTTCTCGCCGGTCGCCTCAGCATCGGCCGTCACGATCTAGGGGAGGACTACCTGCTCACCGTCATCGCCGCGGTGGTGATCGGCGGAACGAACTTGTTCGGCGGCCGGGCATCCATTCTTGGAGCTGTCACCGGCGCCCTCATCATGGCCATGCTCAACAACGGCCTCATCCTCATGGGGCTCGAAGTGGCCGACCAGCTCATCGCCCGGGGTGTGATCATCATCTTGGCCGTGGCCCTGAGCATGCGAGAAGCCAAGGAGCTCTGACGGTGTTCCTGCGATCGCTGATGGACAAGAACCCGGCCTTTCTGGAGGCGGTTGTGGCGCTGCATCAGGCCGGTTCCCTTCCCGCCAACAGCTACGCATTGGACCTCGACGCCATGGCCGCCAACACCTCGCATCTCATGGGTGAGGCGAGGGGGCTTGGGCTGAGCGTGTACGCCATGACCAAGCAGGTGGGAAGGGCGCCGGGCGCACTCGAAGCGATTTCCGCCGCGGGGGCGGACGGCTATGTGGCGGTGGACATGGCCTGCGCCCGGCCCATTGCCGCCCAGGGGCACAATCTCGGGCACCTCGGACACCTCGTGCAGGTGCCCGCGGCCGAAACCGGCGAAGCCGCGGCCATGCAGCCCGACTACTGGACGGTGTTCTCGCCCAACAAAGCGGCAGAAGTCTCGGCTGCGGCCACCCGCCTCGGACGGGTCCAAGATCTGCTGGTACGGGTGTTCGCTCCCGGCGACGAGTTCTACTCGGGCCACGAGGGTGGCGTCCCGCTCGAAGAGCTGCCCGGGATGCTCCACCACATCAGCGGCCTGCCAGGGATCCGGTTTGCCGGCCTCACCACGTTCCCGGCGCTGCTCTTCGACCCGGACAGCGGCGGGGCACGAACCACTCCCAACATGGCCACCCTGGCTCGGGCCGCAGAAACTGCCCAACAGCACTTCGGCCATGAGGACCGAGGGTTGCTCCAGATCAATGCCCCGGGCACCACGTCGACGGCAGTGCTGGCCCAGCTTGCCGAAGCCGGCGCCACGCAAGTGGAACCGGGCCATGGCCTCACCGGCACCACGCCCCTGCATGCGGTTCGCGACCTGCCCGAACAACCCGCGGTTTGCTATGTCACCGAGATCGCCCATGTCCATCAGGGCATCCCGTTCTGCTTCGGCGGCGGTCTCTACATCGACCCCGTATTCGGCGACTACCAGACCACTGCCGTTGTCGCTCACGACCCGAGCGAGGCGGCAACAAAGGCGATGCCCGTGGACATGCCCGACCCTGCCGCCATCGACTACTACGCCAAACTCAGGCCTGAATCCGGCCGCATGGTCAGCGAGGGCGACACCGTGGTCTTCGGCTTCCGCATCCAGGCCTTTGTGACCAGGGCTTTTGTCGTCGGCGTTGCCGGTGTGCGGTCGGGAGCGGCGTCGGTGTCCGGTGTCTGGGATGTGCTGGGCAACCCTGTGGCCTGGAAAGGCCAGCGATGAGCACGGCCCCAGCGTTGGTCGCCTCCGGAATCTCCAAGTCATTCCGAGCTGTGCAGGCCCTCGACGACGTGTCCATCGAGCTTCACCACGGCCGGGTCACTGCCCTGCTGGGCGACAACGGCGCAGGAAAATCAACCCTGGTGAAGTGCATCTCCGGCCTGTACCAGCCTGACGCCGGCCGAATATTCGTTCAAGGGTCAGAGCACCGCATCGGCTCATCCCGCCACGCCCGAGAACTGGGCATTGAAACCGTTCATCAAACGCTGTCGGTGATCGACCCCCTTGATGTGGCGGAGAACCTCTTCTTGAATCGAGAGCACACCCGAGGGGGATGGTTGGGTGCCCGCATCGGCCTGCTCGACAAACGGCGCATGCGCAACGAATGCGCCGACACGCTCGCCCGTCTCGACATTCGAATTCCCTCGCTTCGGCGATCGGCCGGCTCGCTTTCCGGTGGGCAACGCCAAGCCGTTGCCATTGGCCGGGCAGTTTCCTGGGGCCAGCAGATCGTCTTGCTCGATGAGCCCGCTGCCGCCCTCGGCGTCGAGCAGACCCAGCGAGTTCTGGATCTCATCGTCAACCTGCGCGACCAAGGGGTAGCAGTACTGCTCATTACCCACAACATGGACCGGGTACTGGCAGTTTGCGATCAGGCAGTCGTGCTCTACCAAGGCCGGAAGTGCGCCGAAGTGGACGTGGCCGACGTCACGAAAGACGACCTGGTGTCATACATAACCGGGGCCCGTAGCGCCGGCTGAAGCGCCGGAGTCCGGTTGTGAAGGTCTTCATCGCGGCGGATGCCTCAGAGGCTGCCGACAAAGCAGCCGACATTGTGGAGAACGTCGTCCGGTCGAGACCTCGGCCGCGCCTCGGGATGGCGACCGGCAGCACCATGGTCGGCGTCTACCAATCGCTAGTCGATCGGTGCCAGACCGGGGCGCTCAGCTTTGCTGAAACGTCCATCTACTTGCTCGACGAGTACGTGGGCCTCGACTCCGACCATCCGCAGGCATTCCGAAACGTGATCAGGGCAGGTCTCGCCGACCTCGTCGACCTGAGAGATGACGCAGTGTTCGGGCCCGACGGGAGCCCACCCGACCTCGAGGCTGAGGCTCAGCGCTACGAGCAACTGGTCACTGAGGCCTGCATCGACATCCAACTTCTCGGTATCGGCGGCAACGGGCACATCGCCTTCAACGAACCAGGCGCTTCATTCGAAGGGCTGTCAAGCGTCGTCACGTTGAGCGAGAAAACCCGACGGGACAATGCCCGGTTCTTCGCCTCGATTGACGATGTCCCCCGCCAGGCGATATCTCAAGGAATCGGAACCATCTTGCGAGCAAGAGCGATACTTCTAGTAGCACTCGGTGCCCACAAGGCCCGTCCAATCTGTGATGCCCTCATAGGACCCGTTTCGATTGAGACTCCGGCCTCCGCAATTCGACTGCACCCTGATGTCTCCGTGGTCCTGGATGCTGAGGCGGCTTCGCTGTTGCCGGCGGCCAAGTCGGAAAGCTGAACTCCGGCTACACCAAGTCCAATAGGTGGCCGAGGCGTTGTTGTTTGGTGCGGAGGTAGTCCACGTTCTCGCTTCTGGGGGGAACTACCAGAGGAACCCGGCGGGCGATCTCCAGGCCGAAGGAGGCCAGGCTGTCGAGTTTGGTGGGGTTGTTGGTCATCAGCGCCGCTCGCGTGACCCCCAGCTCGGCCAGGATGGCCGCTCCGACGCCGTAGTTGCGGTCGTCCACCGGCAGGCCGAGTTCCAAGTTGGCGTCCACCGTGTCCCGCCCCTGGTCTTGAAGGGCATAGGCCTGAAGTTTGTGCCCGATGCCGATGCCCCTTCCCTCATGGCCCCGCATGTACACCAGCACGCCGGTGCCGCAGGCCGCGATGGCGTCCATGGCCGCGTGCAGCTGAGCCCCGCAGTCGCAGCGCCACGAGCCGAACACATCCCCAGTGAGACATTCGCTGTGTACCCGCACCAAGACCTCGGCGACGCCCGTTATGTCGCCGAGGGTGAACGCCACATGCTCCACGCCGTCGTCCATCGACTCGAAGGCGTGGCAGGCGAATCGCCCCCATCTCATAGGCACCTCAGTGGTGGCTACCAGCCTGATCTTTGGTTGGCGTCCCATTAGCTGGCCCCGAGAGTACCCCTGCCAGCAGTGAAACTGGCAGCCAAAGGGGACTACGTGCTGGCAAAGGAGGGCTCGGCTTTGCCAAAGCAAGGGGGAGAGCCAAAGCGACATACGCTCTGGGCATGCGGTTCGGGGTGATGATGCAGACCACCGACCGGTCGATGTCGCCGGTGCGCCTGGCCCAGGAAGCAGAGGCCCGAGGGTACGCCTGCATCTACCTGCCCGAGCACACCCACATCCCCACCAGCCGCCGCACACCGCCCCCCACCGGCGAGGAAGTGCTGCCCGAGACCTACTTGCGCACGCTGGACCCCTACATCGCTTTAGCGGCTTGCGCCCAGGCCACCGAGTCTGTGGGACTGGGGGTTGGGGTCGCCCTGCCCGCACAACACGACCCCATCACTTTTGCCAAGCAGTGCGCCACCCTCGATTGGATGAGCGGAGGCCGCCTGGTGCTGGGCATCGGCTACGGCTGGAATCACGAGGAGATGGAGAACCATGGCATCGACGTGCGCCGCCGCCGGGCCCGGGTGCGCGAGCACATGCTGTGCGCTCAGGCGTTGTGGGGCAACGAGATTGCCGAGTTCCACGGAGAATTCGTCCACATGGAACCCTCGTGGAGCTGGCCCAAGCCCGTCCAGCAGCCCCGCATCCGCACCATCATCGGCGCTGCCCCCGGCCCAACCACCTTCGCCCACATCGCCGAGTTCGGCGACGGCTGGATGCCCATCGGCGGTGCCGGGATGCGAGCTGCTCTGGCCGAGTTGGCCGAGGCCATGACCGCCGCGGGACGGAGCATCGATGAGCTAGAGCTGGTCACCTACGGCACCCACCCCGACCCCGGCAAGCTGGCCTACTACCGGGACATCGGCATCACCGAAGTGGTGCTGCGATTCCCCCACGGCGGCTCAGCCGACGAAGTACTGCCGGTGTTGGACGACTACACCCGCTGGATCGAAGAGTTCGGGTAAACGAGCTGGCTATTCCTCACCGATGTCGAGCACAGTGCGGACTACGCCGCCGGCGTCCAGTTCATCAAGAGCAGCGGTAACGTCATTGAGGGGGCGGTGCTGGGTGATCAACTCGTCGAGCAGGAGCTCGCCGGAACGGTAGAGATCGAAGATCCACGGAAAGTCCCGAGAGGGCGAGGAGTTGCCGTACATGCTGCCGGTGAGTGCCTTGCCGAAGTAGATCTCGGTAGCGTCGATGTGGAACGGGGTCCCCGCGGGCGGCCCGCCCACCATCACGGCCAAACCGCCCATGCCGATCGAGTTCCAGGCGTTCTTGTAGGTGGCTCCGGTGCCGATCACCTCGAAGGCGTAGTCGGCGCCTCTGCCTCCAGTCAGCTCCATTACCGCAGCCACTGGATCGTCGTCGGTGGCGTTCAAAGTGCGGGTGGCGCCAAATCTCTCGGCCAGAGCCAACTTGTCATCCAGCAAGTCCACCGCCACGATCTCGGCTGCGCCCATGAGGCGACAGCCCTGGATGACGTTTAGGCCGACACCGCCACAGCCGTACACCACACAGGTGCTTCCCCGGCGGACCTGGGCGGTGTTGACGGCCGAACCCACCCCCGTAGGCACGCCGCAACCCACCAGGCAAGCCACGTCCAATCCCACGTCGTCGGGCACTCTCACCGCTTTGGAGAAGTGAACCACGGCGTGCTCGGCAAACGAACCCACCGTGCAGAACGAGTGGTGGATCTCGCCGTCCTTCTCGAAGCGATGGCCACCGTCGTAGTAGGTGCCGATGGGGAAGGCAGGCAGCACCTGGCAGCGGTTGGAGAAACCCGCGGCGCACGACCGGCATCGACCGCAACTGGCCACCAGCGACAGCACCACCCGGTCGCCGGACTTGACTCCGGTGACGCCCTCCCCCACATCCTCCACTATCCCGGCCCCTTCGTGGCCCAGGATCATGGGAGTCTCCCAATCGCGGTTGCCGTGGTAAACGTGCAGGTCGCTGTGGCAGATCCCGCTGTGGGTGATCCGCACCAACACGTCTTGGGGGGCCAGATTGCAGATGTCCAGCTCGACGAGGTCGAGCGGCGCATGCGGCTCCCGATACACCGCAGCCCGGGTCTTCATGCCTGTGTCTCCTCTTGAGTCGTCGCTGCCAGCCATTCCCGCAGCTCCCGGACGCCCCAGTGCCAGCGGTACTCCCCGATTCCCGGCTCGCCCTCGTAGCTCCAATCCACGAAGCCGTTGCACGAGAACGCGTTGGTGGACACCTTCTCAATGGTGCGGGCCACCCGGCCGTCGAAACGGTGGCTGCGGCCCCGCTCGTCGACGATCTCATAGACCAGTGCAGTAGTGCGATAGCCGTCCAACTCGAACCGGCCCATCCCCTCGGCGATGCGGACGATTTCCCCGCCATCAAGCAGGTAACCGTGCGTGATCACGCAGGAATCAGGAGTGTCGTTGCGGGTCTGGACCAGGAAGTGGAGGTCGTCACCCCAATGGCCGTCATCGAAGTTGCCGCAGCCCAGCCGAGCCACTGATTCCCGGCGGGGGCCCCACGAGTGATCGCGGTTGACCGCGCAATCCACTTCGAACCGCACGCCATTCACCACTGCCTCCCCCGAAACGTGCAGGGTCTGGTCGATATGGCCGTGGGTCAAGGTCGCATCTGAGCGCTGGATCGACCCGAATCCCTCCCCCGCTCCCGCCACTTTGGTCTCTCCCACCTCTACCGGCGGCATCAACGCGGTGTACTCCAAGTCGAACACCGTCCCGTCGATGCCGTCGTAGCGGACTTCCCAGCGCTGGAACGCCTCGGTCTGGCGCACCGCGATGCCGTTGTCCAGGCGGTAGTCGTCCAGGTTGTGGGGCGGCATGGGCATGGCAAAGCGGTCCTCGTGCATATCGTTGGCCAAGGCCCCGGTGGCGCCCAGCCCCCGGTTGGAATACACGAACACGTTGGCCCCCACCACTCCTAGCGTGGGCCGCCACATCGAGCGCAGGTGCCCGACCATCGCCTCCTCAGGCACGAAGAAGCAGAACCAGTTGGTCTCCACCCAATTCCAGTCCCGAAAGCGGGGCTCGTGAAGAAACCGGTCTCTTCGACTCAGCCGAGTCCCCGGGGCCTGAATGCTCTCTCCCATCGACCTCCGACCGTACTCCGCGAGCACAGCCCGCCACGCAATGGATCAGCCGGGGCCGAGGTCGAGGCCGGCGAAATTCTCCTCTCCCTTGTGGATGGTGGTAACCACAAATCAGCCGGGGCCGAGGTCGAGGCCGGCGAAACCGCGGGACCGGATGACCGTGATCGCCCAAAAGACAGCCAGCAATCCCCCGTACACCAGCACCACGAACCGCATGGACACCAGGTCGCCCAGGAATCCCCCGATGAACGCGCCGATAGGCAGCCCGGAAAGCACCGACATCAGCCACACCGACATGACCCGGCCTCGAAACTGCTCGTCCACCTGCACTTGCAGGGCGCTGTTCATCGTCACGCCATGGGCCATATGGCCCGCTCCGAAGATCAAGTACCCCAACAGGCCGACAACCAGCCAAGAAGTCGCCCCGGTAACCAACACCCCGACGGCATACACCCCCACTGCTGTCATCTCGACCCGGGATCGGGCGTGGCGATCGCCGTACCTGGTCACGTACAGCGCGGCCAGCATCGACCCGAACCCAAACGTCGCCGTGAGCCAGCCCAGCCCGCCATCGCCCAGGGTGAACACATCGTCGGCCACGCTG
Source organism: Acidimicrobiia bacterium (assembly GCA_022822905.1). Lineage (GTDB taxonomy): Bacteria > Actinomycetota > Acidimicrobiia > Acidimicrobiales > Bin134 > Poriferisocius. The sequence continues at coordinate 28,531 of JAJDYE010000001.1, forward strand.
GCCACCAGGGCGAAGGCGAAGACCGCACCGAAACTGGCCACGATGAACGAGGTGCTCATCACCAGGCGCATCGCCGGACGCCGCCAGATGTAGGCGACACCTCGGCTGAATTGCACCAGGAACGGCTCCCGCTCAATTGGCTCCGCGGGACGCAGCCTGATCGGGGCCATGTACATCAGGCCAATAGCGAACCCGACAATGGTGATGGCGAAGGCCGGGCCCGGACTCCACAACCACAGGATGAGTCCGGCCAAGCCGGGGCCCAAGGCCCTCCCCGCGGTGAACGACAAGGACACGAACCGCACCGCCGACACCAAATCCTCGGGGGGAACCAGCAGGGCGGTCATGGCCTGGGTGGGGGCCCACTGGAATCCCGATGCCGCCCCCACCACCAATTGGAGCCCGATGATCAGCCACGGGTTCAAAGCACCGGCGAGATAGAGCACCAGATAGGCGGTCGCCACCACCATCTGCATCCAGAACGATCCCAACAAAATGGCCTTGCGGCTGGTCCGGTCGCTCCAGATGCCGGCCACCGGAGTCATGATCAGAGATGGCACCAGCACCGCGAACGCGGAAGCCCCGACCCAGGTGTTCGAATCGGTCAGCTCGTTCACATAGAACGGCACCGCCAGCGACTGCATGAACTGACCGGTGGTGGCGATGGACACGCCGATGAAGAACAGCCGGAATCCCCGATGAGACAGGGCGCGAAACGGAGAAGACGGGACAGACACGATCAGCCGACAGTAGTTGCCCCAATGATGAATCTGGTCGTCTCCCTTTTGCTACTTGCCCCAATGATGAATCTGGTCGTCCGCGGTCGGTGTGCCAACATCGGCCAGTGCCCCAGGATGAACTACAGCCTGCGCTGGTCCGCAATCGCCATGGCAGCGGCGCCTTCCGCCGACGGCTGCGGATGATCGCCCCCGACCCCCAAACAGTGGTGGTCGGCCTTGAGGACGACATGCACCACTACGAGGCGGCGCTCACCCATGACGGCCGCCACATCACCAATGCGTCCGCCGCGGGGCCCAGGATGCCCTGGGAACCGTGCTCCGGCGCACTCGACCAGCTCCAGGCCCTGGTGGGCTGCCCGCTGACCACCACCGCGTCGGAGGTGTTCGCCTGGACCGACGTCCGCCAGCAATGCACTCACCTCTATGACGCTGCCGTTCTCGGGGTGCTCCACGCTGCCCGGGGGCGAGTCGGCACCCGCCAATACGACGCCACCGTGCCCGACTGGGACCAGCCCCCGTTCGATGCCTGGATCGAGCGGGATGGGATCGAGGTCTGCCGCTGGCGGATGGCCGCGACCCTGGAGATCGAATCACCTGAGCCGTTCGGCGGTCGTCAGCTCAAGGGCGGGTTCGTCCGCTGGTGCGAGGAGGTGTTGGATCCCGAGGCCGCCGAGGCCGCCTGGGTGCTCCAGCGCACCGTATGGCTGTCGGGCGCCCGCCGGGTGGAACTGGAGGACTGTGACGACGCCATCGTCTCCGGGCTGGTTCCAAACGTCTGCTGGACGTCACAGCCGGAGCGCTATCACGTGGCCTTTCGGCGCCGGGGAACGCTGCGAGACCACGGCCCCAGCACCGATGGGATGCTTGTGGACATGCCGACCCGTTGGCCCCAACTCCACGGCACCTGAGAGACTCAGCGGTATGGCGATGAGAGAAACTGAGGAACCGCTGTTCGCCGAGCAGTTCCAATCCATCGTCTCCAATATCGGCAAGGCCATCATGGGCAAGCCCGATGTGCTGGACTTGGCCGTTACCTGCCTGCTGGCCGAGGGGCATCTGCTCATCGAAGACGCCCCCGGTGTGGGCAAGACGAGCCTGGCCAAGGCTCTGGCCATCACCGTGCAAGCTGAGTTCGGCCGCATCCAATTCACCCCCGACCTGCTCCCCTCCGATGTGGTGGGGGCCACGATCTGGAACCGAGCGGCCAATTCGCTGGACTTCCAGCCCGGACCGGTATTTTCCGGCATCGTGGTGGCCGATGAGATCAACCGCGCCTCGCCCAAGACCCAGTCGGCCTTGTTGGAATCCATGGCCGAGCGACAGGTCACGGTGGACGGCACCACCCACAGCCTCCCCCGGCCGTTCATGGTGATCGCCACCCAGAATCCACTTGAGCACGAGGGCACCTATCCGCTGCCGGAAAGCCAACTCGACCGGTTCTTGATGCGAATCGAGGTGGGCTATCCCTCAAAGCAGGACGAGCTTGAGATTCTCGACGCCCATGGCACTGACAACCCGCTGGACACCCTTCGCCCGGTGGTGGATTCCCAGACGGTGAGCATGCTGGCCGACCACGCCAGCACGGTGTTCATGGCTCCGGGGATCAAGCGCTATCTGGTGCAGATCGCCAACGCCACCAGAGACCACCCCAGCCTCATCTTGGGGATGTCTACCCGGGCAACCCTCGCACTTCAGCGGGCGAGCCGGGTTCGGGCCGCTGCTCAGGGGCGGGACTACGTGCTTCCCGACGACGTGAAGCATCTGGCTGTACCCGTATTGGCCCATAGGCTGCTGTTGGATCCCCAGGCTCGGGCTCGAGGCACTCCAGCCACTCGCATCGTCGAAGACATCATGAGCTCGGTTCCGGCCCCCGTCGACTAGAACCAGCCCGACCATGCTCACCCCTTCCGGCTGGCTGCTGCTGATCGGGTCGGCGCTGCTGATAGCCGCAGGCTGGGTGTTTGGCTCCAGCGAGTTGCTGGCCGTAGGCGTCGCCGGCGCCGCGGTGGCTGTCCTCGCGTTGGCCTACGTCAAGGTCTGCCCGCCTTTGCGGGCGATGTCCCGGTCGCTCAAACCGCAGCAAATACACGTGGGCAGCGAGTGCCATGTGCAGCTGGAGCTGGCCAACCCCAGCCGCTTCCGCACCCCGGTGCTGCGACTGGCCGATGAAATCTCGTTTTCCACCAAGAACTCGATAAGCGACTTCCGGTCACCAGACCTGCTGGTGGCACCGGTTTCATCGGGTGACAGTTTGACGGTGAGCTACCGACTGCCTACCGAAGAGAGAGGTCGGGCCATTACCGGGCCGCTCACCTTGACCGTGGCCGATCCTCTGAGCATGGCAGCCCGGCATTTCCTGGTCGGGGGCAAAGCCGAGGCGCTGGTCTACCCGGCAGTCGTCCCGATCAAGCCTCCCCCCCGCCTGCCCGGAAACACGTTCGACGCCGTTCGGCGCAGCCCCATGGCCCAAAGCGGCGACGAGCTGTACGGATTGCGCCCGTTTCAGAGGGGAGACGACCCGCGTCACATTCACTGGCGGTCGTCCGCCCATCACGACGAGCTGATCGTCCGCCAGTTCGAGGAGTTCTCCCACACTCACACCACCGTTTTGCTGGATACTCGGAGCGCGCAGTTAGATGCTGAGGCCGGCTTCGAGCGTTTCGAGGCCATGGTGTCGGCCGCGGCCAGCATCTGTCGGGCCAGCCTGCGCCGGGGAGATCAAACCCGGTTGACGACGACTGCGGACTACGACAGCGGATTTGGGTGTGATTCGGCTCACCTTCACAAGATCTACGAGCACTTGGCCCTCGTCAGCCCCGACGTCGGCAGTTTGATCGGTGCGGTTGAGCGGCTGGGACGAGAGCACGGCGGCGGGCTGGTGGTGGCCGTTGTCGCTGAAGCAGATGGCACTGAAGCCGGATCGCTTACGCCGCTGGGCTCGCAGTTCACCTCCAAAACGGTGGTGTTGTTCGCTGCTTTAGAGCAGGCGCAAGCGGGGCGCTTGCCCCCTACTTTCGTCCCGGGGGCGACCTTGCTGCCTGTGGATGAACCCTCGGGATTTGCCGAAGCATGGGCAACGCATACGGCCTCCAATGAGGAGTCCTCCACACCGCCCTTCCCGGCTGCATCCACTGCCTTCGATCAACGCCCATGATCACCTCTCGTATATCAGGCGCATGGGAAGCGGCCCTGGAGGCCACCGGGCCGGTCCTGACCGCGGCCACCGCCTTCAGCCTCATTCGGGTGTTTGAAGGGGATGGCTGGGTTCTGCCGGTGTACGTTGCCGCGGCGATAAGCCATCTGCTGGCCATCGCCATCCGCCGCATCGGTTGGGGAATGCTGGTTTCCACGCTGGCCAGTGGCGTCGGTTTGGTGCTGACGGTCACATGGTCCCACTACTGGAGCACCGTTTTCTGGGGCCTGCCCTTGGGAAGCACCTGGGCTGAGCTGGGCGACGATCTGGAGCAGGCCTGGACGGTATTCGGCGAAATCAGCCCCCCGGTGGCGCCGAGCGACGGCTTTATCGTGAGTGCTGTGGCCGCGTTGTGGCTGCTGGCCTTTGTCTACGACTGGGCCGCCATGAGAGCACGGGCTCTGTTCGAGCCGATGGTGCTGCCCATCGCCGCCACCGGCTTCGCGGGGTTGGTGGGCGGCGACCAACATCGAGCCCTGACCATCGGTGTGTTCACCGGGGCCCTGCTGTTGTTCGCCTCGATTCACCGAGTGGCGGCCCGAACTGCCGATGTCCGGTGGCTGGGGGGCGAGGGGCGAGCTTCGTCTGGGCGCCGGGCGCTATTGGCGGGAAGCTCGGCAATCGCAGCAGTTGCACTGGTCGGGGCCCTTGCCGCCGGCCCAGTTCTGGGCACCCAAGATGATCCGATCGTCGACCTGACCGAAGCCGTCAACCGGGGCCAGAGGACTTCGGGAAGGGTGGTGATCAGCCCCCTGGTCGACATCAGGGGCCGACTGGTGAATCAAGGCGATGCGGTGATGTTCCGGGTGCGGGCTGAAGATCGGTCTTATTGGCGGCTTACCTCGTTGGATCAATTCGACGGTCGGGTGTGGACTTCCCGAGCCGACTATGCCGCCGGACCCACGCAGTTGCCCACGCTCTTCCAGTCGGGCACCAGCGTGCTCGAGTCCGTCCAGCATTTCAGCATCGAGCAGTTGGGCGCAGTGTGGGTCCCCGCAGCCTTCGAACCCCGGTCGTTGACATCCGGAGCATCCGCAACAATCGATATCAGCTACGAGCCCTCATCCTCCACCCTCATCGTGGGGCGATCGATGGTCAGCTCCAACGGTCTCACCTATACCGTGTCGTCCGCGTTGCCGCGATTCGACCCCGAGGCGCTCAAAGCCATCCCGCTTGATACCGCCATGATTCCCGAAGTGGAGTCATACACCGCGCTGCCATCCGACTTCAGTCCTCGGGTGCAGGACCTGGCTACCCAGCTGACTGCCGGAGCCGGTTCGGGCTATGAGCAGGCGCTGGCCCTACAGAACTTCTTCCGCAACGGGGACTTCATCTATGACGCCAATGTGGCCCCCGGCCATTCCGAGAACCGCCTCGAGGAGTTCTTGAGCAACCGACGGGGATACTGCGAGCAGTTTGCCGGAACGTTCGCCGCCATGGCCCGGTCGGTGGGCCTGCCAGCTCGAGTGGCGGTGGGCTTCACGGTGGGCGAAGCCGACCCCGACGACCCGAACCTCTACGTAGTCAGCGGAAGGCACGCCCATGCTTGGCCCGAGGTGTATTTGGCCGGTGCGGGATGGGTAGCGTTCGAACCCACACCGGGCCGCGGCGCACCCGGTGCCCAGAACTACACCGGAATAGCCGAGGACCAGGCCATCGGCGCCTCGGAAATCGCTCCGGCTGAGGATGACCCGAACCTCGATTCCCCGTTCACTCCCGACAACCCCACCGACTTCGAGAGCCTTTTCCCCCCTGAATCCCCGGACCTGGACAACCCCCTGGTCGATTTCGGGGGCAGCCGAGGCGGAGGGATGACCTGGACGATTTGGATAGCGATATTGGCCCCGGTGCTGGCCGTGCTGCTCATTCTGCTCATCCCCTGGTTCAAGCAGGTCCAAAGTCAGCGGCGATTCCTCAAGATCACTGGCAATCGGGGCAAGATCAGACTGCTGTGGACGGAAACGGTGGAATCACTGGCCCTCATCAACATGACCCCCCGATTAGACGAGACCTATGCCGAGTTTGCCCGTCGGGCCATTGAGCAAGTCCCGCTTCACAGCCCCGACCTGCGGCAATTGGGCGAACTCGCCGCAGCCGCAACGTTCGCCCCCTCAGAGCCCAGCGATCGGAATCGGTGGCTGGCCCGGACATGGTCGCTGTCGGTGCGGGCCGAGGTGAACTTCCGGGTGAGCCGGGGGCAGAAGCTGGCCGCGGCCTTCAACCCTCAGCCGCTCTTCGGCTCGCGATGGCGAGGACGGCGCGGCCCGAGCTGGACCATTGGACCCTGATTGCTGGGCCTGATTTCTGGGGCCTGATTGCTGAGGCTTGTTTGCCGGCAGTCTGTCCGAGCTAGTCGCGCTCGGATTGCTCCGCGCCACCGCGACGCAGTCGATTGAGTATTCGACGGCCCGGTGAGCGCAAGTAGTTGCTCACGTCGCCACGGTTGATGCTGTCACTGATCTGTTGCAACCCGAACCGCCCAAGCTGACGCAGGTTGCTCCACCCCCACAGCGATGCCGCCAACATGACCAAGAAGCCAAGGAAAGACAGCCAGTACGAGGTGGAGAGGGTCAGGATCATGAACACCAGCCCCGCTATACAGCCCAGCACCGCCAGTCGGAGATTGCGGGCCGGATGGGTGAACACCGTGGTCCGGCCGACTTCGCGGGCCAGTGCGGGGTCGGTTTCATAGAGCCGTTCCTCTATTTCACTGAGGATGCGTTGCTCGTCCTCGGAAAGTGGCACTTGCTAAGTGTCTCACAGGCCGACCCCTGAGACAATGCCAGCTATCGGCGCCAAAGGGGTTGTCGGACTCAACCCGGCCGGGTCCAGCCGGTTTGTCGAGGGCCCGTGTCGGCGATTCCTCCGGTGTGAATCGCCTCGGTTCCAAAGCGGTCTCTGATGCGGTCAACGGCCCGGTCCACGTCGTGCCATGAAGGAGCGCCGGCATCCTCCAGGGAAAGCTGACGCTGACCGGGATCTTCAAGCTCCGACACTCCTACCCCTATGAGGCGAACACCGGAGTCCACATCCACTTCCTCCAAGAGCCGCTTGGCCTCCCGGGCCAACACCACCCCCGAGTCAACCGGACTCGCCAGGGTGTGAGACCGGGTGATGGTGGTGAAATCCCCAAAGCGGACCTTGATGGTGACCGTCCGCCCCGCCACCCTTGCCGTCCGCAGCCGGGAGGCCACCGAATCGCTCAAAGCAACCAACTCCGCTCCAAGGGCGTCGTGGGTGTGCACGTCGCGGGGAAACGTCTTCTCATGGCTCATCGACTTGGGTGCTGTCTCGGGAATCACCGGACGGGGGTCCACCGCATTGGCCAAGCTGTGCAGATGCTGGCCGTGGGCCTTGCCGACGGCCTCCTCAAGGCGCTCAAGGGGAAACTGGGCCAACTCCCCGATAGTGGCGATCCCAATCCGGCTGAGGCGGGCCAAAGTGGCCGGGCCCACCCCCCAGATGTCGCTCACCGGGCGAGGGGCCAAGAACGCCCGCTCCTCGCCCACCGGCACCTCGAACACGCCCACCCCCTCCGACGGTCCCGACCGGGTGGGCTCGGGCTTGGCCAGCTTGGAGCCCAGTTTGGCCAAGAACTTGATCGCAGCCACCCCCACCGCGCAGTTGATGCCCTCTTCCCCGCGGACCTGTCCTCGGATCAAATGGCCTATCTCGACCGGCCCGCGATGGGCGCCGGCGACATCCAGAAAGGCCTCGTCCAGCGACAAGGGCTCGACCAGCGGAGTGAACGACCGGAGGATGACCATGATGCGCCTGCTCACCTCCTGGTAGAGCTGGTGGTCGCCGGGCAAGAAGACGATCTCGGGGCACAGTCGGCGGGCCTGCCCTGCGGGCATGGCCGATGAGACCCCATACGATCGGGCCTCGTAGGAGGCCGACGCCACCACTCCCCGACTGCCCGAACCGCCTACTGCCACCGGCAAGCCCCGCAACTCGGGACGCCGCAGCAGCTCTACCGACACAAAGAAGGCATCCATGTCCACGTGCAGGATGGTGCCCGATTGGGTAGCGCCGCTTTGAGTGCCCTGGGCCATTGCCGGATGGGACTACGAGAGACGGGCCACGGTGAGGCCGTCGATCTCGGTGCCGGTCACCTGATAGCGATAGCTCAGCATCTGGCTGGGGCGCTGGCGGCACCATTCCAGCAGCGGCTCGCGTACCCAGCGAGGGCTCTGCACCAAGTGGGCCTCGCACTCTTCGTGATCGTAGAAATCAGCGTGCTCCACGATGCCGTCGGGATCCTCCAGCACAATCTCCCCGTTCCAGTCCACCGCCCGGTGGGCTTCCACTCGGAGGCGCCATCCCAGATCGGTGAAATCCACGGTTATCTCATACAGCGGCCCCTCCCAAAGACTCACCTGGATGCCGGTCTCTTCCAGCACTTCCCGGCCCAGCGCCTCCAACAGGGTCTCTCCGGGATCGACCACCCCGCCGGGCGTGCTCCACTCCACTGAATCGTTCCGGCGCCGGTTCCGCACCAGCAGCAGTTGCTCCCCCCGCAAGACCACTCCCCCGGCCACCTCCCAATCCCGAACTCGCCCCGGCGCTGCCTCCGCCACTTCACCAGTATGGCCCGACCCAGCGACAACCTGCTCTGAGGTCAACCCAGAGTTCAGCCCTGAGGTCAACTCAGCAGCACAGGCATTGATGCTCGCCGTGGTCTGCTACGGAGAGGGCCCCGAGGCTCTGATGTCAGCCGGAGCTCAGCTCAGCAGCACAGGCTCAACGTTGCAGGGCCGATGGTTGCTGACTCCTACATCGGGGAAGAGGTCACACTCGTGGGGAGGCGAATTGGATTTGGATTTCCAGGGTGGGAGATCGGCGCGAGGCTCGGGTGGCGGTCGCAACTCGTAGGTGCCGTTCTTGTTTCGATGCACTACCCAGCCGTCGTCGTGGATGCTGTGTTGGCAACTGGTGCACACCAGCACCAGGTTGTCGATGTCGGTGAGCCCGCCTCGGAACCATTCGGTGATGTGATGCACCTCGCACCAAGCGGCCGAGCGGCCGCAGCCGATGCAGTGCTTGTCCCGGACGATGAGAGCAGCCCGCTGGGCGTCGGTAGCCGAGCGGTACTTGCGCCCCAGCCACAGTTCCTGGCCCTCAGTGTCGAACAGGGCAGGCAGGATGTCGGCATTGCAGCCCAGCCGCAGAGCCTCAGACAGAGGCAGAGGCGTACCGTCGAGCAGGCGGGCATCGGCCAGCTTCTGCTTAAGCGAGTCCCAATCGGCGGTCACCACCAGGGTGGTGCCCTGCGGCTTGCGATCGCCAGTCTCGGCGCAGACCAGGTTCTCTAGGGCGTCGGCCAGGCGCTGGTTGAACGTTGCCTGATCGGCCGCCGCTTTGTCGCTCTGGTTGTTCCGCAGACGGCGTTCCTCATCGGCCAACGCAGCCTCGATCCGATTCCCGGCAACGGGATCGAATCGGCCATTCAGGATGAACATGCCGTCGTCGGGCGACTTGAAGAAGCTCAAGTCGCGGCGCTCCCGCTGCTTGGCCATCAGCGACTTGCCGTCGTCGCCTGATTGCTCATGCTGGTGGTCGCGCAATGTCCGGGAGAAGGTGCCGAAGTCTTGGTGTCGGGCCGCTTCCACCAGCACGGTCTCGTCAACCGGCCCCTGGGAAGCGGCCTTGGCGATCTGGGTGGCGTGGGCCGCGGGAATGTCCCCGGCGCCCAGTGCATCGAGGGTTTCAGGAACCTGGGCAAACTGGGAGGCGGTTTCCACCTCCCGCCGGGCCTGCTGCTTGGAGGCCTGAAGCTCTTCAAGAGCCACCCGGCGGGCCAAACCCTTGCCTCCCCGATTGGAATACGCAACCAGCGTGGCCGTCTTCATCGCAGCCAGTCGAGCCTCAGCCTTCTTGATCAACCTAAGCCGCGCCCGCAACTCCGACAACGACAACCCGTCAACATCAACCACCTCCGGCCAAACCGCCCCAGAAGGCTCACGATCAGCCCGTTCCCCCTGTTCAAGAGGCCTAAACTCCATAAATGCAAGTATACCGACCCCTGTGACAACATCTCTCTGAATAAATGTGAATAGCTGAATCTATATCATAATTTATTGAATTTAACTTGAACATAAGTAATATGGCCTACATTCCCTACGGTTGGTCTCGGCCAGCAGGGGCTTTGGTTAGACAGAACGCAGCTTCCGATTTCGCACTCCGACTGGACCAGGCACCTGGCCAGAGCGCTTTACCGTGCTCTATTCCGCCAACGCCCCGAACAACGGCATCGTCAACCCATGTCGCACCACTCCCGACCCTAGTTTGAACACGGTCGGAGAAATTGCCGTTGCGGTCGGCCATGCGCTCGGGTAGTCTGAACCTCAGTATTCCCCGCCTGGCCTGCTTTGCAGGGCATGGCGGGGCTATTTTTTCGCCGGCCTAGCCGAGCTTTTCCCACTCATGGTGAGCGGGGAGAGTTCGGTGGGCTGGCCCTACCCTTCCCCGCCTACCCTGCATCGCAGGGCGTGGCGGGGTTTTATTTTTTGGAGCCATGCCTCGAACAAGGGTCGTCGTTTACGTCGACTACCAGAACGTCCAATACTGCGCCCGCGACATGTTCTGGCCTGCCGTTCCGGCGCCGCCGCGGACCGCAGGGCACGTAGATCCGCTCAAGTTGGGGAACCTGCTGTGCAGGCTCGGCCAGCCCGGCGACCCCGAACGGGTTCTAGCCGGCGTACGGGTGTACCGGGGCCAGCCCATCGCTGGACGCAGCAGAGAAAAAGCCCGCCGGTTCTATGACAGGCAAGTCTCCAGCTGGCGGCAAGCCCCAGGAGTGGAGGTCTTCACTCGGCCACTTCGGTACCACCGGGCCAAAAATCCCGACGGCACGGAATATTGGGCAGCGCGCGAAAAAGGGGTGGACGTGCTGATGGCCCTCGACATCTCCATCGGCGCCCGCAGCGACCTCTTCGACGTAGCGATCATCGCCTCCGCTGACACGGATCTGATACCAGCTCTTGAGGACGTGACCGGACCCCGTTTTTTGGTCCAGGTGTTATGAGAGTTTTTTCGGGTTGTTTTTTGCCCATTGGTCTGCGTATTCGGCTGGGGTGAGCATGCCGAGCGCGGAGTGGGGGCGGTAGGTGTTGTAGTCGGTCCGCCAGTC
>JAJDYE010000034.1 GCA_022822905.1 Acidimicrobiia bacterium
AGACTGGAGAAACGACTACAATCACCACCGGCCCCACCGGGCGCTCGACGGCAAAACACCCGCCGCCTACGCCACCCAATGGGCCCGACAACACAACCCAAAACACCCATAACCCATGGACTCAAAAACGGGACCCCGTCAGGAGCGCTCCCGTCTGACGTCGATCGCCCTGGCTTGTTTGCGGCCCAGTGCCGGGAGAGTCTCCCAGCGCCCCCTGCGGCGGGTGCCGCCGCCGACATGTCCGCTTACAGCCCCTGTGTCTGTCGGAGATCATCGGCGATTAGCGATGCTTGCCGTCGGCTCGTATTCAGATCTGTTTGCGTGGGGTTTCGCCGTGTTATCGGCGGGTGCTTGGCGGCGCGTCGGATGTGTCTCCGCTCAGCTGTCGGGTGAGATGCACCGTCGCTAAGTACCAGTAGAAGATCCATTCGAGGTACGCGTCGTCGTAGTCGCCGCGTTGGTTGGCTTTGCGGTGTCGAAGGGCGAATTTGTTGGCGATTTCGAAGAGGGCGCGCTCATCTTTTTTCAAGAGCCTTTCTTGCAGGAGTTCGCGTTGCTCCTCCAGGACGCTGGCGAGCGCGACTACTGCTGAACGGCGGTCTTCGCGTGTCGCGTCACGCTTGCGGAAGAGGGCAATCGCATGGGCTTCCGGGTCTTCGACAGAGGCATCCCCGAGGACTTTGTCTACGAGCCGTCCCAGGTCGCTGGGGACGCGCCACACCATGCGTCCGGTGTCCTCGCCAGTCTCGGCGAGCCGGAATTCGAACGATGTTGAGTCAAGCAGCTGGTTCATGCGCCACCGGTAGATCGCCTGGCCGGACCGCTTCGAGAACGATTCCACATGCCATCCGCAAACCATATCGGCGAAGGTGTGGAACCATCTTCGTTTCGGAAGGGCCGCCTGGTCGTGGAATACCTCGATGAAGTCGCACAAGTCCGCTTCCGTCCATTCGTTGAATTTGTCCGACCATAGGTGCGGTTTGCCGACGCAGTTGGCGAGTATCTCCTCGGGTGTGGGGCCGGGAGGGAGCGAAAACTCTATGCACTGCACTTCGAAGACCTGATCGAAGTAGCAGTCTTCGGCAAGCTCGTCTACTAGCCCGCGGGCACGGCGGGCGATAGCGGGCAGCAGCGATTTCGATGCATCCGCTTCGTCCGGTACGCGCTGGGAGTAGTAGAGGCGTGGCCGGTGTATGGGGAGGCTGTGGGCTGCGTCGGCGAGATCGCCTAGCCAGCGTATGGGCGGCAGTTCAGAACGGCTCTTCATCAGCCAAATAGTCGGGTTTCGGCGCGCGTGCAGTCCGATTCGCCCCTGTCCGGGCTTTCTGCTGGGCATGGGCCATTAGGACTTTCTTGAAATCGTCGACGGGGGCTGACGATTCGAACGCCAGCAAGAGCAGCGTCTCAACCTCAGATTGCCAGCTTGAATCCATGCCCCGCTCCGAACCGCTCTCGACTAGGAGCTCGACCTCGCGGGCTAACAGCTCCGGAGGCCATCGCAGAGAGTAGTCGGGGTTGTTGTCAAATATCGGCTCAGTCAAAGACCCTCCTGGGGATGGCGCGGCGACCCCTCCTGCCGAGCCCGGCCACCGCCAACAAACCTAGCGGCCCCACGCAGGATGCTGGGCTTGGGTTAGCGCCCGGTGCTGCTACGCGGCGCCGTCCAACCCCTGGGACGACCCCATGAATCCTGCGATTGCCTGGCAGGCCAACAGGCTGGGAGACGGGTTAGAACTGCCTCCGCAATATAGGGGCCCAGCCCGAACAGGGCGGACTCCCAGTGGTTGGAAGGCGCTTCGCCAGGTTCGGGGTAGCTGCCAAGATGTCGAGCTCGGCGCCGCTAGTCCGCTCCATCGCACCTAACGGTTTAGGCAGCCACGCCCCTGAACCGGCTGAACCCATAACTGTGGGGCCGGGACGCGCCGCCTTCGGGTGTCGCCAGGGCCGGTTGCGGGCGCGGAACGGTTTCCGGCGCAGCGAGATCGGCGAAGGGAGTTGAGCGCTGGCGGTGCTTTCGGCCGGTCGGTGAGCAGGGCCAACACGCCTGTCGATCAAGCTCTGGCTGTTTCCAGGGATCGGGCCACTTTGTTGGATTCTGCGGGCACTAGGGTGAGCTTGGTTGTCCCCGGCGTGTCGCCGTCTTCGAGCTCCTCCCAGCTGAGCACCGTGGCCGGGTCGAGCTTGTCCACTACTCGGCCGACCGGGATTTCGTGGCCTTGCACGACGATGGCCAGGTCGCCGCCGGACTGCACGTTTCCGACTACCGGCGAGTCTCCCAGCGCGGCCTCTACGGTGTCGCGCCCTTCGGGTTTGACAATCATCGACAGCTTCTGCCAAGTCCCCTCAAGCGTCTCCCCGTTCAAAAGGCGGCTGGCCTGCTCGATAGCGGTCACCTCCTCGGATGGGAAATCGTGTCGGACGTCGAAGAACATGCTGGCTTTGATCTGCAAGTTCGCGAGGTGTCCCAAGAAGTCTGCGTACCGCGCCGCCTCGCCGGGGACGTCCGATGGGAACGGGCCGGTGTTACAGGGGCCGTGGGTCTCGCCGTTGAAGTCGAAGGCCAGTTGGGCGCCGCCTTCGAGTGCGGCTGCGAACCTTGCGGCGGGCAGCAGGTCGAGCGGCGAGTAGGCGTCGGGCTGCGAATAGGCCCAGTTCAGGCTTATGGTCAGTTCTGAGACGTCGATCTTGATCTCGGCGGTGACCGCCTTGGACTTGTCGGCCAGCGAGATGAGGGCGCCCCGCCCCCCGGAGCTGGCCTCTTCGGCGACTAGGGGCAGCTGCGCTTCCACCGCTCCGGCGCTGCCGATGGCTTTCAGCGCCACCCTCACGTCGTCGGCCAGGCCGGGAGTCGGCCCTCCCAGGGCCATCTCGTAGCCTTCGAGCACAGCGCCGAGGCCGGCCGGCACGTTCACGACCACCTCGGAGATGAACTCTGGGGCGACGACGGACGCGGTGCCGTAGTCGAAGGTTGCCTGCAGTGCCTGCTGGGCGCTTGTGCCCTCTTCGGTGTCCGGAAAGGCCAATGCCACGCTGAACGGGGGACGGTCCTTCTCCGCGCCGGGATATCGGGGGATGACCGTCACACGCGGCCCGCCGTGGGGGGTTGTCGAGATGGCGAACTCGAAATGGGGGTCGAGCCGGTTCAGGTGGTCGACGATGCCCTGCGCGTTGCCGGCGGCGGTTCCGAGGACTCCTGCGCCACCGGGCAGCGGGTCCGGGTTTATGCCCCCCAACAGCTCCAAGAACTCGGACAGCTCGTAGCGGTAGCCGTGGGCGTAGTAGCGGGCGACCTCCGGCTTCTGGGCCATCTCGCCGTCAAGCCAGGTCTTGCCCAGCCACCGGCACTCGAACCCATAGGCCACCACCAGCTGTTCGAACCATTCCAGTTCGTCGGGAGTGGGATCAATCGGGACGACGAGGAACCACTTGGCGGGACTGTGCTGCGACGCGCTTATCAGGGAACGCTTGACCTGTCGCCGCTGAGACCGGTCCATTCTGCCCGTCTGACTCTTTAACTGGTAGATCACAAGCCCGTCGTCGGTTTGGATCTGCACGTCGCGGCCCCCGTCTCCGCCCGACCCGTCGATCCTCTGCGCTTCCGGGTGCAGCCGGCTTATCAGCACGGCCACCATGTCCTCGTACACCTCCCGGCCCAGACTCTCCCAATGCACTCGATTCGAACCGATCATCCCAACAGGCTCCTGTCGACTCCGTCTATTCGTTTCTCTCTAGGCAAGATATCGGCCACTTTGACAGATGTGGGCAGAAGGCAAGTTGCCTATAGCGACTCTTCGTGTTGCAGTAGGAGGCCCCCGTTTCTCGCAGCTCCGCCTCCCTGCACATAGGCTCTGCCTGACCTGAGTTCCCGCCACGGCGGCGACACGTACGAGTGCCTTTCCGCCTATCACTTGCGCGAGATCGGTCGGCCGGTAGCCGGTGGGTGGCCTAGTTCTAAAGCTGACGGAGGTCGTTGACAGTAGGGGTCTTTCGTGGGAGGAAGATCCTATGGATGTCGATCACGGCCTCAAGCTCCTGTGGCAGCCCCACCGGGCCTTGTAGGGAGAGGGGTATGACGGCCTCGTAGGAGGAATTCACCACGCCTTCTATCACTCCGCCCTCCTCCAGGGCCGCCGCCCAAAGTGACGCACTACACTATGCCCAACCCGATGCAGATAGGCGTCTACGACGTTGGGATACTGCTCACGGAGCTGCCTCCCCGCGAACAAAAGGTCATCGGTCAGAATCCAGTTGCCGGTTTCGACGTCGATAGCCACGTACTCGCCGTTGTGGTCCGGTTCCACCTGCGCTTTGATGTCCCGGTCGTAGATCTCTTTCCCAAGCCGAGCAGTCTCCTCCTTGGGCCTGCGCTGGCGTTCCGGTGTTTGTGCATCTGCCATATGCTCGCCTTCTCTTTCCCCAGCCTCCATCAGCGTATCAACGTCCATTTGTTTTCTGGACGGCCCCACCCCCGCCCTCGCCAAGTCTCCGACTGGCTAGGCGGGGCTCTTGCATCGTTGGCTTGGCGGAGTGGTTGGGGGTCGGTTGATCGGCGGGATGTTGTGCGGCGGTTGGCTCAGGTGTGGTCGGCGATGGGGGTGTTCGAGGGGCCTCCCTTGATGAGGTCGGCGATGGTTTCTTCTGGGACGGGGGCGAAGTTCCAGGCATCGACACCGACATTGATCTGGCGGTGTTGTTGGCGCCATTTCTCGTGGATGTGTCCGTGTAGCAGCCAGCCTCCTTCGTCTTGGGGGCGCCACTGGGTGTATTTCATGTCGTGGCGGGCGTCGAACTTGTAGGGGAAGTGGTTGAGGCGCACCGCCTGCCCGGCGATGGTGTGGGGCTCGGGGTTGTCGATGATCTTGGCTATCCCGCCGATGCGGTAGTAGTCGGCCCGCTCCCAGCGGTGGTCTTTGTGGCCCTGCCAGCACCGGTCGTGGTTTCCGGGCACCAGGATTTTGCGCCCCCTGAGGCGCGCGACGTGGCCGGCAAGACCCTGGACCTTCCTGCCCATCACCAGATCCCCGAGGATCCACACTTCGTCTTCGTCGGCCACCACGTCGTTCCAGCGGGCGACCATCTCTTTGTCCATTGCGTCGGCATCGACAAATGGACGACCGCAGTACCTGATGATGTTGGAATGCCCGAAATGGTGATCGGACGTGTACCACCTTTCCATCAGACCAACGTCGCATCCCCGACGACCAGTGCGCCAATGAAATTCCCCCGCGCCAGCAGACCTCACCAGCTTCTTCGGTCTTGGGATTTTGGGGCGACTGGGGGGAGGGAGAGGGCCAAGGGTGCCTCTTAGCGGGAGTCGATCACCATTCCCGGCGTGGCGCCTTCGAGGTCGGTGCCGTTCTGGCGGGTGGGGGTGCCGTTTACCCAGATGTGCTCGATGCCTTGGCTGCGGGCGATCAAGCGGTCGCCGTCGGCGGGGAAGTCCCAGGCTCGTTCGGGGTGGGTCTCGCCCACGGTGTCGGGGTCGAAGGCCACCAGGTCGGCGGCCTTGCCCTCCTCGATGGTGCCCCGGTCGGCCAGTCCCCACAGGGCAGCGGGTTGGCCGCTCATCCGCCACACCGCCTGCTCCAGGGTCATGGCCTGCTCCTCGCGCACCCAATAGCGCAGGGTGTAGCTCGGATAGCAGGAGTCGCACAGCATGTCGACGTGGGCCCCGGCATCGTGGGCACCGAGAACGGTGCGGGGATCGGTAACCAGTTCGGTCAGCTCGGCCTTGTCGGTGCGGGGCAGGTTGCGGAACCGGGTGGCCAGTCCGTCTTCCAGGGCCAAGTCCAGCATCACCTCCAGCGGGTGGCCGCCCCGGGCCGCGGCCACATCGGCCAGCGGAACACCCCGCAGGTCGAAGTGGCAGCCGGTCTCCTCCACCGAGGTGCGTTGGAAGTAGCCCTGGATGTCGCCGTCTAGAAAGTCGGTCTGGCCGGCAAGGGACTCCATCTGCGCCAAAGCCCGCTCTCGCCAGGCGGGGTCGGCATAGGCCGCGGCCATGGCGTCGGCGCCCCGGCCCAGCACTTCGGCGAACGCGGGCACTCGGCTCCACTGGTAGGGGTTCTCCAGGCTCATCTGGGTGGTGATGAACCGGGTGCTGGTTTGGGGCCACAGTTGGCCGCCCACCGAGGTGCCCCGCTCCAGCATGTCCATGGCCGATCCCGGCGGGCCGAACAGTCCGGGAAGCACCGCGCCCCAGGTGATGGGCACGCCGTGGTCTCGCGACAACTGGGCCACTTCTTCGATCTCCATCAGCGGGCCGTAGGTGATCTCGATGATGCCCCGGCCGACCTCCGCCAGCGTTTCCACCAGGGCGGCCACCTCCCGGATATCGGCGAATCGGCTGGGCACCGGTCGCCCCTGGGGTCCTTGGTGCGACGGCGCCTGAGAGGTGGAGATGCCCACCGCCCCGGCGTCCATTGCTTCTCGGGTTACGCGGCGGATCTCGGCTAGCTCGGCGTCGGTGGCGGTCCGGGAGAAGGCGGCGTCTGGGCCCATCACGTAGAGCCGCACCATGGAGTGGGGCACGAACGCCCCCAGGTTGATCCGCTTGGGCAGCGCTCGCACGGCGTCCAGATACTGGGGGAACGTCTCAAAGCACCAGTCGATGCCCTCCCGCAGGGTGTCGACCCGCATCCCCTCCACCAGTTCCAGGGTCTCCATCACCAAGTCGCGGTCCTCGGGCTTGGTGGGGGCGATCCCGAACCCGCAGTTCCCCTGCACCACGGTGGTGACCCCGTGCCACGACGATGGGGTGAGGTCCGGGTCCCAGAACACTTGGGCGTCGAAGTGGGTATGGATATCCACAAACCCCGGCGACACCACCAGCCCCGACACATCCACGTCGGTGCCGCCGCCATTTCGAGGGATGTCGCCCACCGCGGCGATCCTCCCGTCGGCCACCGTCACGTCAGCCCGCTGCACCGGCCCCCCGGTGCCGTCGACGACGGTTCCCCCTCGCAGTGTGAAGCGCTTCATGCCGGACTCCCCGAGCTCAATGCTCTTGGAACCCTACTTCTACCCGAGCAGAGCCGGGCGCTCGGGATGGTTCAGCCGTGGATAAGGGCTTGGCGCCAGGCGGCGGTGGTGGCTACCTGGTTGAAGGTGAAGATGTGAAGGCCGTCGATGCCGAGGGGGGCGAGCTGGCTGCTGAGGGCTTCCAGGAGGTCGGAGGGGTCGTGGGCTGAGGAGCCGAGCAGCTTGGCCATGGAGCGGCGGTTCTTGCGGAGGTAGCGCAGCGACTGGCCGACGCCGAGGCGGGCGCCGATGGTGAGCAGCTTGGTGCGCTCCACTGCGCCGGGGATGCCTAGGTGCACTGGCAGCGTCAGTCCGTCATTCCGCTCGGCCTTGAGCCAGGAGATGATCTTGGCCGGGTCGAAGCACATCTGGGTGCTGCAATAGCCGCGCAGGCCAGCCTCGGCCAGCAGCTCCTGCTTGGCGAACAGGGCGCTGCGGCGCACATCCTCGCCGATGAGGGGGTGGCCGTCGGGATAGGCCGCCACTCCCACTGTGTCGAGGCCGTGGTCGTGCTCGAACAGGTCCTTCATGAAACTGTGGGCGTCGTGGTAGGCACCCGGCTCGGTGGCGTCCCCGCCGATCACGAAGGCGGTGGTCACCCCGTTGTCCTTGGCCCAGTCGGCCAGGTCTTTGACCTGGCCGTGGTCTCGCATTAAGCGGGCCGAGAAATGGGGGATGGCGTGATGTTCCCGCTTGATCAGCTCTTGGGCCAGTTCCAGCGTGGCTTCTTGGCCCTTGGCGGCCGATGCGGTGACCGAAACCCGCGAATTCTCCGGGAGCGCGTCGATGGCTTCTGGGGCGCTGTTCAGGGGAATGATCTCGAAGATCGCGCTGCGAATAAGCTGCTGAACGTCGGGATTCGGACCGGTCGGTTGCGATTCCTCCCACCGCGATAGACTGGCCGAGTCGTTCCGCATAACGGAACTGTACCATAATACGGACCAGAAGTGCAATACTTGCAGGCAGCATGGCCTGTTAAGGAAGCTAATTGGGCATGACGATGGAGGCAGGACATGGCTGAGGTCCCCGAAAAGGCCAAGTGCGTGGTCATCGGCGCGGGAATCGTGGGCAACTGCCTGGTTGGACACCTCACCAAGCTGGGCTGGACCGACCTGGTGCTGCTGGACAAGGGCCCATTGCCCAACCCCGGAGGATCCACCGGCCACGCTTCCAACTTCATTTTCCCGGTGGACCACAACAAGGAGATGTGCCTGCTGGGGGAGCAGAGCGCCAACCAATACCGAGACCTGGGGCTGTCGGTTGACTCCGGGGGCATCGAGGTGGCCCGCACCCAAGAGCGCGTCGACGAGCTCAAGCGGCGCATGACCTCGGCCACCGCCTGGGGCATCGAGGCCCACCTGCTGACCCCCGAAGAGGTCAAGGAGCTGGTGCCGTTCGTGAACACCGACATCGTGTTGGAGGGCTTCTACTGCCCCACGGTCTCGGTGGTCGACTCGCTGGAGACCGGCACCCAGATGCGCAATGTTGCGGTGAACGGCGGCTGCCATGTGGCGGCCAACACCGAGGTGCTCGACATCATCACCGAAGACGGTCCCAATCCCGGCGACCGCACCGTCAAGGCGGTGGTCACCGACAAGGGCACCATCGAGACCGAGTACGTGGTGATTGCCTGCGGCGTGTGGTCGAACCGGGTGGCCAATATGGCCGACGCCTACATCCCGCTGGTTCCCGCCGTGCATCAGATGGCCGACGTCGGCCCCCTCGACATTCTGGCCGAGACCAACAATGAGATCGGCTACCCCATCGTGCGGGACATGGACACCTTCTGCTACGAGCGCCAGTCGGCCGGCTCCATGGAGGTGGGGTCGTACGCCCACCGGCCCATCTTCCACCACCCCGACGACATCCCCTCCAACGAAGAGGCCGCGCTCTCGCCTACTGAGATGCCGTTCACCCCCGATGACTTCGACCTCCAGATGGAGCAGGCCATCGACCTCATGGACATGCTGGGCGACGCCGAGATCAAGTACGCCATCAACGGGCTGCTGTCGCTCACCCCCGACGCCATGCCGTGTTTGGGGGAGCTGCCTGAGGTCCGCAACCTATGGTCAGCCGCGGCCATCTGGGTCAAGGAGGGGCCGGGCATGGCCCAGGTGGTGGCCGAGTGGATGACCTTCGGCTATCCCCGGGTGATCGACGTCCACGGCGCGGACGTGTCCCGCTTCTATCCCGAGGAGCGGGGCGACGACCACATCTGGGCCCGATCGGCGGAGCATTTCAACAAGACCTACGGCATCGTCCACCCCCAAGAGCAGTGGGAGAGCCGCCGCAACCTGCGGGTCAGCCCCTACTTCTCCCGCCAGCAGGAGCTGAGCGCCGAGTTCTTCCAGGCCCGCACCTGGGAGCGGCCCCAGTGGTTCGAGTCGAACGCCGATCTGGTGGATCGCTATGAGGTGGAGGGCCGGGAGGTGGAGTGGGACGCCCGGTGGTGGAGCCCGATCACCGTGGCCGAGCACCTCAACCTGCGGGAGAACTGCGGGATGGTCGACCTCAGCGCCTTCCAGATCTTCGAGCTGGCCGGGCCGGGCGCCGTGGCCTACGCCGACTACCTGGCCGTGAACAAAGTGGACGTGCCGGTTGGCCGCTCCATCTACACCCCGTGGCTGACCCCCGACGGCGGATTCCACTCCGACCTGACCATGATGCGGATGGGCGACGAGCGAGTGCGCATCGTGACCGGCGTGTTCGACGGCGGCCGCGACGAGTTCTGGACCCGCCGTCACCTGCCCACCGACGGCTCGGTGAGCTTCGCCAACATCACCGACCAGATCACCACCCTCGGGGTGTGGGGGCCCAACGCCCCCCACGTGATCGGCGCGCTGACCAGCCAAGACCTCAGCCAGGCCGGGTCGCCCTACGGCTCGCTGGTGGACGTGGAACTGAACTGCGGGGGCCGCACCATTGATGCCACGCTGTTCCGCATCTCCTATGTGGGCGACACCGGCTGGGAGATCTACGCCGCCTGGGACGACGGCCCGGTGCTGTGGGACACCCTCATGGCGGTGGGCGCCGACTTCGGGCTGCGCCCCACCGGTGGCGGTGTGTACGGCACCTCTGGCCGCCTGGAGAAGGGCTACCGGCTGATGGGGGCCGAGCTGGAGAGCGAGTACAACCCGCTGGAGGCCGGCCTGGCCCGGCCCAAGGTGAAGGCCGCCCCGTTCATCGGCAAAGAGCCGTACTTGGCCGCCCGGGAGGCCGGTGACCCCGAGGTGTCGATGTGCGTGCTCACGGTGGAGGATCTGACCGACAGCCAGGGTCGCAAGCGCTACATGCAGGGGGGCAACGAGCCGATCTTGACCCAGGACGGCCAGCGGATCACCGACTCCCACGGGCGGGTGTCGCGGGTGACTACCGCGGGGCCGGGCCCGTCGGTGGACAAGCACCTGCTGATGGCCTATCTGCCCGCCGAGCTGGCCCATCCGGGCACCGACCTCCAGGTGATGTACATGAACGAGCTGTTCCCGGTGAAGGTGGCCAGCACCGGCGCGGTGTTCGACCCCGAAGACACCCGTTTGAGGGGCTGAGGAAGCGAATTGGCCATGAGGATCTTGTGCTGCGTCAAGCGAGTGCCGGCCCCGGGGGCCAAGATCAACGTGACCGACGATGGGCTGGCTGTGGACGCCTCCCATCTGGGCTTTGCCACCAGCCCCCATGAGGAGTGCGGGGTGGAGGAAGCGGTGCAGATCACCGAGCGCCACGGCGGCGAGGTGACCGTGCTGACGCTGGGACCGCCCGAGGCGGCCGATCAGCTTCGCTATGCGGCGTCGGTGGGGGCCCATCACGGTGTGCTGGTGGCCACCGACGGCTCGGCTTGGGACCCACAACGCACCGCAGTTGCGCTCACCGACGCCATCCGGGGCTTGGAGGCGGCTGACGGCCCCTTCGACCTGTTGGTGTTCGGCAACGAGTCGGCCGACTCCGGGGGCTTCCAGGTGGGCGTGCGGGTGGCCTATGCCCTGGGCCGACCCATCGTCAACGGCATCAAGGGCATTGAAGTGGATACCGAGGCCGGAGGCGGCGTGGTTCGGGCCCGACGGGAGATCGACGGCGGCTTCGAGGTGTACGAGCTGCCCATGCCGGCCGCGGTCGGGGTCAAAGAGGGCATCAACCTGCCCCGGTACCCCACCATGCGAGGTCGGCTGGCGTCCAAGAAGCTGGAGATTGCCGAGCAGGCCTCCGACGCCGAACCTGGCGGGCAGTCGCTGGTGCGATTGCACCGGCCGAGGGAGACGGTCACCGAGACGGTGATCCTGGGGAATAGCCCCGAGGCGGCTCCGGCTGTGGTGGACGTGTTGGAAGAACTGGGAGTGGTGTGATGCTGCTCGTGGTGTTGGAGCACGACCGGGGTGCCATGGACGAGGCCGCCCGGGAGGCGCTGACCTTCGGGCGGGGGCTGGCCGCCCAGATGGGTGCGCCGCTGCATGCCGCGCTGATCGGTGCCGACGACGCTGAACTGGTGTCGGAAGCTGGCGCCTTCGGTGCCGAGGCGGTGTACACCGCCGTCCACGAGGTGCTGGCGGACTTCGGTCCCGAGGCCTGGGGCGAGGCTGCATCTGAAATGGTTCGACAACTCAATCCGGCGGCGGTGCTGGCCGGGGGCAGTGAGCGGGGCAACGAAGTCATGGCCCAGATTGCCGCCCGACTCGATCTGCCCATGGTGGCCAACTGCCTCGAAGTAAACCCCAACGGCGGGGCGGGGGAGTGGAATATCACTCGCCAGCAATGGGGCGGTTCGCTGCTGGAGGATGCCTGCCTGGTCTCCGAGCGGCCCCTGCTGACCAGCGGACTGCACACGCTGGCCGCAGAGCGTGCCGAGGCGGCGGTTGAACCTGTCACCCAGGCGGTAGAAGTCGACCTGGACCCCTCCCTGGCCCGCACCGTGGTTAAAGACCGGGTGGTGCTGGAAGCCGGGGTCACCCTGTCGACCGCTCCGGTGGTGATCGGCGGCGGCCGGGGGGTGGGATCGCCCGAGGCGTTCGCCCCGCTGGAGGAGCTAGCGGCCATGCTGGGCGGCCGGGTGGGTTGCAGCCGGGCGGTGACCAACAACGGCTGGCGACCCCACTCCGATCAGGTGGGCCAGACCGGCACCCGCATCACCCCCGAGATCTACATCGCCTCGGGCATCTCCGGGGCCATCCAGCACTGGGTGGGAGCCAAGGCCAGCAAGCACATCCTGGCCATCAACATCGACCCCGAGGCCAACATGGTGGTCAAGGCCGATTGGGCCGTCATCGCCGACCTCCACGAGGTCATCCCCGCCATCACCGAGGAGATCAAACGCCGCCGCGCCTGACATTGGCATGGCTCAGCAGCCCTTGTAGTGGAGGGGTGGCTCACACGTCTGCGATTGCTAGCCCTTCCAGCTCTGCTGCTTCTGACAGGCGGCGGTCCAAGCACATGAACGACAGCGACCCTCCGTCTAGCTGTTCGTTGACTATCAAGGCCGCACCGAGCTGTCCGGCATCAGCGGCCCTCAGGGGGTGACGGGCCAGCAGCAAGCTGGCACGCGACCTCACAGCCAGGATCTCGGTGACCTCATCCCAAGTGTCGGCAAAGAAGTCCAACCGCTCAAGAACCTGTCGCCGGTCCCGACGCGACAGCGCTCCCTCCCGGGTCCGACGCTCGATGGCACTGGCGATCTCTACACGCGTCCACGCCCAGGTCACGATGGCGCCGTCGTCGGCCAACCAGGATCGGGTCAGATCGGTGCCCGGTTCCGAGACGATCAGAGGGACAAGCGCTGACGCGTCCCAGTACCTCACAGGCGGTCGGCGCGGTCTAGATCCAGGGCCTCGGAGATGCTGGTTTGCAGCTCTAGAGGCGGCTCTTGCAGGATCGCGGCCGAATCTCCTTGGCCCGGGCGCAGAACCCCCGCGCTGATCAGCCTCTCTCTATGGCTGTCGCCGACAATGGCCGGAGGGACCAGCCGGGCGATGGGATTCCCTCTGTCAAGAACCTGGATCTCGCCGCCGCGGCGCACCTCGCGAAGGTAGCGGGAGAGATTTGCTTTCAGATCAGACACCGACACCGAACCCATATGACCAATCTAGTCATATTGAAAAGACTAGACAAGACATATTTCAGGGCCTGTTTGAGCTTCGTGTCGTTGGCGCTCAACAGCCCTTGTAGTTGAGGATGGCGGTCAGGCGGTGATCGATGGCAACCAAGTCTCGCTGGGCTTCCATCACCGCGGCGATGGAGCGGTAGGCGCCGGGGGCCTCGTCGGTCAGCTTGGCGGCCTGGTGGGCCTGCCAGGTTCGCCCCTCCATCAGCTCGGTGAGCTGCTCGGGGGTGATCTCCTGCTTGGCTCGGGTGCGGCTCATCAGCCGGCCCGCGCCGTGCGACGCCGAGCAGTACGACTCCGCGCATCCCCGCCCCGACACGATGTAGGTGTCGTCGCCCATGCTGCCGGGGATGACCCCCCGGTCGCCCTGGCGGGCCCGGATGGCCCCCTTGCGGGTCACCCACACCACCGCCCCGCCGTGGGTCTCCTTCTCGGCATAGTTGTGGTGGCAGTCGACGGTATCGACCGGGGTGAAGTCCAGCCCGGTGACCCGGATGTGCCCCATTGAGACTCCCGAGGGCCCCAATGACGGTATCGACCGGGGTGAAGTCCAGCCCGGTGACCGCTCGCAGTGCGCCCAGCACGGCGGCCGTCATCAGTTTCCGGTTGGCCCGGGCGTAGTCCTGGGCCCACAGCATGTCGGCCACGTAGGCGTCGAACCCGTCGTCGCCCTCGATGAGGTAGGCCAGGTCGCGATCCTCCAGCTCTCGGCCTGCTTTCTGGCAGGTTTTCTGCGCGGCCTTGATGTGCATGGTGGCCAAAGCGTTGCCCACGCCCCGCGACCCGGAATGCAGCACCACCCACACGCCGTCGTCGGCATCGAGGCTCATCTCGATGAAGTGGTTGCCACCCCCCAGAGTGCCGAGCTGGATGCCCATCTTGGCCTTCACCTTGTTGTGCACCGCCGCTTTGTTGGGCAGTCTGCGGTCGCGCAGCCAGTCGCGGGCCGCCGTAGTGGCCTCCGGGTGGGCGCTGAACCCCGCGGGTACCGCGGCGGCCACCGCATCCAGCGCGCCGCTGAGGTCGTCGGGCAGTTGCGACGCGGTGTGCGGAGTTCGAACTGCGGTCATCCCGCAGCCCAAGTCCACCCCCACCGCGGCAGGAATGATGGCCGCCTCGGTGGGAATCACCGACCCAATGGTGGCCCCCATGCCCACATGGGCATCGGCCATCAAAGCCACCGGTCCCGACACCGCGGGGCTGCGGGCCGTCCGCTGGGCCTGCACCAGTGTCTCGGCTTCCGCGTCGAACGCCCAGCTCACCACGGAGCGACCCGCTCCCGCCTCCACCGTCACCGGCCCATGCCCGCTCATCGCCTAATTCTCCTGGATCTCAGGGGCCTCAACCAGCGATTTTTTGCCCGCTGGTCAGGCGGTGAGCTGGGCGGCGAGGCGATTGGCGGCGGCTGCTACGGCCAAGCCGTGGTCGTGGGCCAGGTCGGGGTCGGGGAAGCGGTAGGCGGGGCCCTGGATGTGGAGGGCAGCCAGCGGCAGGCCGTTCTCGCTGAGCACGGGGGCGGCCACCGAGTTCAGGTCTTCCACGAACTCCTCGTAAACCCAGGCGTATCCCAGGCTGCGCACTTGGGCGAGGCGATCACGGATCGCATCGGGGTCCACCACTGTCCACTGGGTGCAGGCCTCAAGCGGTTGCGCAAGACACTTTTCCTGCTGGTCAACGGGGAGGTGGGCCAGCAAGACCAGCCCCGAGGCCACGGCGTGCAGCGGGGAATACTCGCCGGTCCAGTCTCGGATTTGAATGTCGGAGGAGATGTGGGTCTGGTCTAGGTAGTAAGCCTGACCGCTGTCGATTATCGACAGGCCAGCCACCTCGTGCAGTGCGTCGGTCAACTCCAGCAGGTGGGGACGGGCGGCGGTGATGAGGTTGCGGGTGCCCGACGCCGCTCCGGTGATGTCGATCAGCCCGTCGCCCAACTGGTACGCCCCCCCTACAGCGATTTGGGTCACGGCGTTCTCGGCTTCCAGCGCGGCCAGCAGCCGGGCCACAGTGCTCTTGGGCAAGCTCACTCGATCGGATAGATCGGTTACTCCGAGCGGTTCCTGCGACAGCGCCCGCAGCAGCATGAACGCTCGCTCCACCGATTGCACCGCCATGGCCTCACCCTACCCCGGTGCTGAAACAGTTCCACGATACGGAACAGGAAATTCTGGTCGAGTTGCTAGTCGCGGTCCAGAGTCTCGATTCCGGGAGTGATCGTGTGGTAATCGGATGCGTCCTCGGCGTAGATCACCAGCTAGGTCGACAGCCCGGTGGGGGTGTCGAGAGTCCCGGCCCAGATCTCAATGGTCTCTAGTTTCCGCTCCGACTCTCCCGGAGGCGGGGCCAATACCTTCCAGAACAGCGAGCTTCCGCACCGTCGGCAGAAGCCGTAGGCCACATCAGGCCATTCTTCGGGGTGGTACCACTCCAGCGTTTCGTCGGCGATCAGGCGAAGACGGTCTCGGTGGCAGTTGGTGGCTGCGGTGAAGTGCCCCGTCCAGCGCCGACACCGGTCGCAGTGGCAGTTCCACACCCCCCGGGCCGGCCCGTCGATCACATACCTCACAGCTCCGCACATACACCGCCCGCTCAATGTGTCACTCATGCGTGGCAAACTCTATTGGCCTAAGAGGGTGGAGGGGGTTGCCCAATATGGACGGCATGACAAACCGGGAACTCTGCCGAGCGCTGGTGAAAGCCGAGTCGGAGAAAGACGCGATTCAGGTCCTCAAGAGTGCAGGACTCTGGGATGACCTGGATTGCTGGAAACCGCTTGGGGCAATCCCCAACAACTACGGCACGATCATCAACCAGCAGGCTTCTGCCGAGGCGGCGCTGGCCGAAAAGGTCACCAACAGCATCGACGCGAGGCTCATGGCCGAATGCCGCCGGATTGGGGAAGTCCCTGAGGGGCAGTTCAAGCGCGATGGCACACCGATGCCGTCCAGCCCGGCTGAGGCCGTAGAGGCGTTTGGATGCAGGTGGGAGCTAGCTGGCGGGAGGTCTGACAATGTGACACCCCATGCTCAGAAGATCTCGGTGGTGGTGACAGGTGGAAGGCGGCCCCACAAGGCCTGCATCTCGGTGATCGACCTAGGCGAAGGTCAAGCGCCAGACAGCTTCCCTGAGACCTTTTGCTCGATCTTCCGGAGCAACAAGAATACGGTCAGATTCGTCCAGGGCCGCTACAACATGGGCGGTACCGGTACCCTCCGCTTCTGCGGCGACCATGGAACCCAGCTAATCGTATCTCGGCGCGATCCTGCGTTCGGCGAAGATCCCGCTTGGGGGTTCACCGTTTTCCGCAAGATTCCCCCGGCGCAAGGCGAACGCAATCCCTATTGGGTCTACCTGGTAGCTCCACCGGATGGCAGAGACGGAACGCCGCCGGGTGCGGTACTGAGGTTTGCAGCCGACAAGGTGAAGCTATTGCCGAAAAGCCCAAGCGAAGGCAGCCAGCAGCAGCCTTGGGTAATTCCGGTTGAACACGGCACCTTGGTGAAGCTGTACGAATACATGAAGACTGGGAATGCCACCGATACTCGTTCCTCGGGCCAGTCGATGTCGTTGACTGCACGACTCGAGGTTGAATTGGCCGATCCGGCTTTGCCGTTCAGGGTGCATGAGTGCCGGTTTTCTGATTCGCGGGGGAACACCGCGGTCAACTGTGTGGGACTGGTCAACCGCTACTCGGGGGACAGGGGTCGTGCCTCGCTAGAAGATGGTTTTCCCTTTACCGCCAAGCTGACTAGCCCATCGGGAGTCAAGCCGTCTGGCCAGCAGTTCGGCGTGGCGGTGTACGCCTTCAGGCAGGGCGACGACGGGCGCCCCCGGGGAGGGGAGCGTCGACAGGCGAAGCATGCGGTGGCCTTTACCGTCAACGGGCAGCTCCATGCTGGCTGGCATTCGCGTTTTTTCACTAGGAAAGATGTCGAACTCTCGCTATTGGCAGATGACCTGCTTGTGGTTGTGGATTGTTCGAAGCTGTCCAACGAAGGCACCAGCGAGTTGTTCACCGGCGGGCGCGACAGGATGATCGACGATTCACCGCTCAGGTCGTGGCTCAACAAGGAGCTGGAAGAGATGCTTGGAACCGACCAGCGGCTTCGACGCCTCCATCATGCCAGGCTTGATG
Source organism: Acidimicrobiia bacterium (assembly GCA_022822905.1). Classification (GTDB taxonomy): domain Bacteria; phylum Actinomycetota; class Acidimicrobiia; order Acidimicrobiales; family Bin134; genus Poriferisocius. The sequence goes on from JAJDYE010000034.1 coordinate 17,238, forward strand.
CCCGCCGCAAGAGCGAGCGCGGCAAGCGCGCCAAGGCCGCGGCGGAGATCGTTCAGCGGCTGCTGGCGGCGAACAAGTCGCTGGCCGACTATCTGGCCGGTGGGGTCCTTCCTGCCGGCCACGGCCCGATAGGCCCGAGCTCGTCCGGCGGCCTCAAGGAGTTTATCGGATACGACCCGCCGACGTTCTTCAAGCTGAGAGGCAAAGACAGACAGAACGCCCAGATCGGAAAGCCATGCGCCGTCTCCTTCACAACCGACGCGGTGAACGGGTACTTCGATAACGGGGAGCACTTGCTCACGCTGGACAGGCGTCCGGTGCCTCTGATTCGCGAGTCTCTGCACGATGGTCGGGCCAGCATTCGGTTTGAGATGCCTGAAGGCGCAGTTGCCGGTGGTCATATGTCCGCTCGGCTTGAGTCGTCAGGCCCAGGGCTTCTCACTCCTTTCGTCAATGAGTTCACCATTGTCGCCATAGACCAGAGGGACACGCAGTCTGGACCCGAGACCAGCTCAGACCCTCCATCCGGTTTCGACCTGCCCGAAGCCGAAGAGGTGAGAAAGCGCGACTGGAAGCAGGAGGGGTTCACCGAGACGACCGGGGCCCGCTTCATTCCCGACGCGGACCCGTCCCAGAACTTGTGGCAGTGGAATTACGACCACCCGTTCCTTGTGGAAGCCCGGCGCCGATCAGATGCAAAGGACAGCGCTGAAGCCTTGGAGGTGCTGAACGAGCGGTTCAAGAACTCCATGCTCGTCATTGGCCTGTCGGCCCTCAGCGCCCACGCAGCAGCGCGGGATGCGGCGAAGAAGTCTGAAAACGGGGAGTCTGCGGCGCTGCTCGATCCTGCCGACTGGGTTGCCATCGCCACCGACGCCCTAGCTCCCGTGGTGTTCCCGATCATCGAATTCGGCGAGGCGATCACCCCCGCGTACTTGGACGCTGACGACTAGTCAGATTCCTCTAATGACCGGACACTCGTCACTCGGTAGACAACTCGGGGAAATAGGTCGTGTAGAAGCCGCGGTCGCGTGTCAGGAACTTGTCCGCCGCGCCCAGGGCGTGGGCGCCGATGAGGAAGTCGGTGATGATTCGTTCACGCGGTCCGCCAGCTTGGCGGTACCGCTGCCAACGCAAGCCAGCCTCATATGCAATGTCAGTGGTGATAGGGGACGTCGATGTGTTGATCTGCTGCAACGTCTCATCCAGCAGGGTTCGACTGCCGAACGCCGGTACCAACTCGGCATACACGATGCCGCAAATGACGACTGCCCCCGCGTCGTACGCCGCCTTCATTCGCTCCCGCGATTCTGGCCCGTGTCGTGCATCGGCTCGGAAGATATCCAGCAGGACGCTGGTATCGACGGCGGTGATCACCGTCCTCGAATCTCCTCGATATAGTCATCAGTGCTGCTGCCATCGCTGAGGATCGCGAACACCCCATCGACAGGGTGTCTTGCCGCTGTCCGCTTTTGAATCAGGAGTCCTCCCTCGGTAGGGGTGAGCTCCACCTCAACGTTGTAATTGAGGCCAAAACGCTCCCTCAGGCTCTTGGGGATCGTAATTTGTCCTCTCTCAGAAATTCGCATACTTGATCTTTCAGAATTACTGTCTGGCAAATTCATACTAGTTTGTTCAGCACACAAGAGCGAAGCCATTTCAAGGCATTACGGCCATCCAGCAGACGACGCCGATGTCTTCTTCGGTTATCTCGGGGGGTGGGGCGGTGGGGTCGATGCTGTGCAGGCCGTAGAACTCCGCTATTTCGATGATCTGCTGAGCGGCGTCGGCTCTTTCCAACTCCTTGCGGTTCAGGTCTCGCCGGACGGCGCCGAGGGCTTGGCGCACCTGGCTGCCTCGTTCGATTTCTAAGGCTTCGTAGGCGGCGCGGGCACCGGGCAGTGATGACACGTCGGGGTGGTCGAGCACCTCGCGGGCCCATTGCTGGGTCGGGCCGAGCGAGCGGCCTGCGAGGTGCCGGGCGGTGTCGTTGTGCTCTTCGATGATGGATTCCACCGCTGCCGACCACGCTGCCTCCAAGTCGATGGCCGGATCGCTCACGCCCGGCGCCCGTCCAGGGTTGATGCGGCGCAAGATCACCGGCGGCGCTGAATCGATGTCGCCTTGGGCAGACACATACCTCCAGTGCCTGTTGCCATCTCGGGTGCGGCAGGCGAAGAACACGCCCGGCGGTCCGGCTGAGGGTACGCCTGGACCCTGGGCGAAAGCCGCTCCCACACCCCAGGGCAGCTCCTGCACGCGGTCGAGCTCGCCCTCTGATCCGGCTCGGCGCAACTCGGCCCGCAGCAGCTCCGCGCTGAGGGTTTGGGGATCGTCCCGGGCGTCGACTTCGTCGATCAGCGTGGCATCGCCTTGGGCCAGTCGGCGGGCGTAAGCCTGGATCTCCTCGGCTGTGTCGCCGGCCACCACTTCTATCTCCATGCCGTAGGGACGGGCAGCTACGATCTTGCGCCGAATGGCGGCTTCCAACTGGAGGAACCGCTCCAGTTGGCCCTGATCGGGCAGCATGGTGGTGAGCCGCACCTCCCGGTGGGGGCTCTTGAGCCGGACCACCCGGCCATACCGCTGTACCACCCGCTGGGGGTTCCAGGGCATGTCGTAGCTGATAACTGCGCCAGCCTGCTGGAGGTTCTGGCCCTCTGAAAGCACATCGTTGCCCAGCATCAGATCCACCTCCCCGTCCGGGGGCGTATAGCCAGGGCGGACCACGGTGTCGGGGCAGAAGCGGGCTAATAGCCGGGTGCGCTCGTCGGGGTTGGTGTCGGCGCCGATCACCGTCACCCGCTGGCGGCCCTGCACCGAATCGGGCAGGTGCTCGTCCAGGTAGCGGACTGTGTCGGCGAACGCGGAGAACACGATCACCTTTTGCGAGGGCGACTCATCCAGCAGCCGGCCGAGCAGGGCCAGCTTGGGGTCGGTTTCGGGGGTCAGCAACCGGAGCGCGTTGGCCGCGGCCTCCAGCCGCTCGCGGTCTTGGGCCACGTCTTCGCGGAATTCGGGTTTGAACCGGTTCACCGGCTCGGCTTCGGCCTCCTCCAAGGTCTCGGCCAGCCACTCGGCCAGCCCGGTCTCGTCGAGGTCGAGGCCTGCCGCCTCCCGCAGCGCCTCGCCGCTGAGCACTCGACCCTGTTTCCAGGCGTCCAGGAACACGTCGTGGGCAGCGATCATCCGGTTTAGGGTGAGCAAACAGGCATGCCAGCACGATTCGAAGCGCTTCAGCACCGCTGATTGCAACAGAGCGCCGAGCACCACCTCCTGCTCGTGGCCCTCATCGCCATGGCGGTAGGTGCTGGGCCGGTACCGGGCCATGGACAGGTTTGAGACATGGCTGGTGATGGCGGCGACCAGACCCGGATAGGCCGAGTCCAGGTCGTAGCGCTCGGTGGACAGCACCGGGGTGGGGAATGCCACCGGTGTGCCGTCGGGAAAGCTCTCGCCCCGGTAGTGCTGCTCGATGAAGCGGCGGTCCCGCCTCACGCTCACCAGGTCGGCCAGCGAGAACAACACATCGGGATTGAGGTTCTCCGGGTCGCGCTCGTTGGCACCCGCCCGCAGAAACAGCTTCCGCAGCGACGGGATCCCGTGGGAGGCGAAGGCCCGGTCGTGGTGGGCGAACGCCATCACCAGGTGGTACAGGTCCCACAGGCCGTTGTTGATGGGAGTGGCGGTGAGCAGGGCCAGGTCTTTCTGTTGGCCGCCCAGCAGCCGGGCCGCGGCCCGGTACCAGGTGGTGTCGGGGGTGCGCAGGGCGTGTCCCTCGTCCATCACCACCAGCCGATACACGTCTTTGTCGCTGTGCAGATGGCGGCGGGCGTTGGCGGTGCCTGCCGGCACGAGCTGCTCATCGGCGGCGAGCTGGTGATAGCTCACCACCTGGGCCGGCAGCCGAGCCTGGTCGAGCCGCTCTTGCCAGTGGCCCACAAGCTGGGCCGGGGCCACCACCAGGGCGTGGAAACCTCGGCGCTGCACGTACTCTTCGATGAGGGCGAGGCCGATCTCGGTCTTTCCTGTGCCCACGCCGTCGGCATAGATCACGCCGTGGTGCTGCTCGATGATGCTCAGTGCCCGCCAGAATCCGTCGCGTTGGAACCCGGTCAGGGTGACCGCGCGCGGCGTCGGGCCGTCGGGCGGTTCGTCGTCGGGGCCGAGCAGCTCCATCAGGGCCAGCAGATACACCTCGCGGGGATCGAGCAGCCCGACATGGGGAAACAGGAGGCGCCGCAGATCGGCCTTGAAGTCTTGGGCCTGGTCCCAGAGCCGGTCGAACCACCCCACTGCTTGCTGGGCCACCGGCGGGTCGTACTGCACCAGGCCCAGCTCCAGGTTTGTGAACAGCCCGGCGCTGGTGAGGTTGGCCGAGGTGACCAGCGCGGCCCGGGCGTCGTCGCGGTTGCCGAACAGGTAAGCCTTGCCGTGGAGGAAGCGACTGGTGTAGCGCCGCACCTCCACGTCGGGCCGCTCCAGCCAGCCATCGAGGCGGGCCAGCCTGGCCGCGGCCCGACTGGGAGGGAAGCGGGCCAGATCGCGTTCGGCTCGCAGCCCCGCCAGGGCCAGCTCGAAACGGGTCACCGGCACCTGGGCGCCCAGGCCGGGGGTTGGCTCGGCGCCCAGCAGCAGACGGACCGTGCGGCCGTCGGCCACCGCGGTGGCCAGGTGGTCCAAGCCGCCGAGGTTCACATAGCCGGTGGCCACCGACAGGCCGTGGCGCCCGGCGAAGTCGTCGAGGAGATAGGTGAGCGCCTCGGCGTGGCGGCTGCCGTCGCCGAGGTTGTCGATCAGATAGGGGCGACCGGGCATCAGGCCAGTTCTTCGACGCGGTTGAGAAGGGCTTGCCGGTAGGCGGGAGGTACCGCGTCGGTGGTGAAGTCTTCCAAGATGGTCTCCAAGTCGGCCTCGGCGAGCTGCCAGGCCTGCGCCAGCCGGGCGTCGATGTCGATCAGGAGGCGGCTGCGTTCCTCTTCGGGCAGCGGTCCGCACTCGACACCGATGGCGGCGGCGAAGTCGGCCCATCGTTCGTCGACGGCGGATAGGCGTGCCGCAGCTTGGGCGATCTTGGAGAAATCCTGATCGTCGAGATCGGGGACGGTCAGTGCTTCCAGGATGAAGAAGTTGAGGTTCATCTCGACGAACCGGCGAGCCTGCCAGTCGAAGGCGAGGCTGTTCATGATGCCCAGGCAGGCGGCCTGGGTCTGCTCGTCGCCGTCCATAAAGGCCAGATAGGGGGCTTTGTTGGTCAAGAACACCTCGGTGGGGACCAGACAGGCTCGCACCGTGCGGCTGTCGTCTGACCGGGACACGTCCCGGAACGCCACCCGAGCCCTTTCCAGCTCAGCCCGCACCGCTTGCTTGCGTTCCCTAACCGGTGTGGAATCCGCCAGCAACGACGACGACCCCGGTCGGGGCTTGCGAACCTTCTTCAAGACTTCTTCGCTGGGTGGACACGCTCGAGCCTCTGCCCCGTGCGGGTCGTACCGATCGAAGCTCTCCCCCTTCCACAGCGGCCTACCCTCGGAGGCGTTGCGCCACAGCTTGGCATCGTTGGTCTCGTCCAGTTCTCTCACGGGAAAGCACTGCCAACGACGGCCGGCGCCAAGGGGGAAGGGCGAGCCGATCCGGAGCTTGGCCAGCACGTCGGCCTCGCGTTGCGAGCGGAGCCGGGGCGTCATCCAGCCGGTGCCGAACAGGTTGGGGGCGAGCAAGATTCCCGGCGATGATGACTGGTCGGCCCAGGCTTCGGGGGAGTCGGCTACCCCGGCGATCTGGATCCGGTGGTCGGCCGCGGGTTGGCTTTGCCAAACGGCCACGAGGGCCACGCCATACTGGGGGTGGGTCTCGAACATCCAGAGTTTTCGGTTCAACAGGAAATCCACCCGCCGAGCCGTAGTCTGGGTGAACAGCCAGTCGCGGAATCCCTCCGAGCCCTGGTTCACGAACGCCCCTCGGGGCAGCACCACGCCGATGGCCCCGCCGGCGCGCACCAGGGCTCGGTAGCGCTGGCAGAAGTACTTGTACAGATCGGGGTCGCCTTTGGTGGACTCGTACTCCCCCGAGGCCAGCGCTACCCGTTCGGCTCGGGCCCGCTCCCGCTGGGCGTCCATCTGCACGGACAGATCGGGGCGCTCGGCCAACAGGTCGCCCACTGCCGCATCGCGTTCTTCGGCCGAAAAGCCGTGCAATCCGGGCCGGTGCAGGCCGTAGTGGGACAGCTCTTCAACCACCACCTCTTCCCAGGGCGGGTTGCCCACCACCACGTCGAAGCCCGGGCGGTCTCGGGAGAACACCCGGGGGAACTGGAGCGGCCAGTGCAGAAAGGCGTGAGCTCGGGCGAGTTCGGCGGAATGCTGCACGAGCGCTTGGCCGTTGTGGCCGTTGGCGCCGGAGACCACGTCGGGACCGTGGGTCTCAACATGGCCCCGGGCCCCCTTGAGTCCGAAGCCCTCGGCGGTCCACAGGTCGAACAGCCGCTCGAGCCCTTCGGTGGCCTGTCGGGCCTCAAGATCGGCGGCCCGGCTGGCCTTCACATCCGCGGGGGTGAGGTCGTCGATGTCGGCCAATCGGGCGGCGGCTTCGGACGCCTCCGCCGTCGCTGAGCGAAGGGCGTCGGCTTGGAGCGTGCCCTCCCGAACCACTGTGTCGGCGCCGGCCACTCCGATGAGGGAGTTGCCCACCACCACGTTGCGGTCGAGGTAGGCCAGCGAAAGGCCGGGCACGAACGACGCCAGCCACAGCGACAGCGTGGCTATCTCTGCGCCCATGGGGCTGCGGTCCACGCCGAACACGCACTGCTTGAGCACCAGGCGCCGCAGCAGGGCCACGTCGGTGACCGCGTTGCCCCTCAGGGTGTTCTCGCGCAGCCGGTTCAGGGCCTCTCGCACCACCGGAAGCGGGTGCTCGGCCAGAAAGGCCACGGTCTGGTCGGCCTACTCCTCGGTGATCTGCACCAGGAAATGGGCGCTGCCGCAGGCCGGATCCAGCACGGCGAAGTCGAACAGGTCGCGGGCGGCCTGGGCGGGATCGGTGTTGATCGTCTCGCGCACCTGCTCCAGGTGCTGCTGGAAGGCGGGCCGCACCGTGTGGCGCACCAGGTGCTCGACCAGCGTGGCCGGTGTGTAGTACACCCCGCTTTCCTTGCGACCCCCCTCGTTGGTGAGCCACAGCAGCGACCCGGCGGCAACTGTGGATGGACTGTTGTCATCAGTCTGGCCCTTGGGCTGTTCGGCGGCGTCTGATCGGCCCTGAACGGGCACAAAGCGGTCGTTGCCGGGGTCGTAGCGCAGCGGGCGGTCGGCCACCGACAGTCGCAGGCTGAGCAGGGCCTCGTAGATGTGGCCCAGATGCCCCACCTCCAGCGACGAGTAGTCGATGCCGTGCCCGGTGGCCGCGTCTCGCCCCACCGCCCGCAGCAGGCGCCCGAAGTGGGGGTCGGCCAGCTCCATGCGCTCCAGCACCTCTGCGCCCTCGAAGTCGGCGGCGGCGAACAGCGCGCCGTTGTAGGCGGGCACGCCCCAGGCCGGGTTCCCTTCGCGCAGGGCCTTCACCAGTATTTGGAAGCCCTCCCACAGGGCGGTGGACTTGAGGCTCAACCGGGGTCCGGTGCTGTGGGCCTCGGCCGCAAGCTGGGTGAGCGAGTGGCGCCGGTAGGTCTCGTTGTCCACCGGCAGAAAGCGCGAGCTCTCGGCGTACAGCACGAACAGCAGCCGGAACAGCAGCGTCAACGCAGCCCGCTCCAGCTCCAGGCGCTGGCGGTCGTCGGCGGGGTTGAGCCCGGCCTGTTTGGCCCAGTGGTCGAGCCCCTCGGCCAGGGCGGGCAGGGCCTCTTGGCGGATGGTGTGGTCGAGCCGCTTGCGCAGCTCAGCCCCGAAGTCCCGGGCCTCGGCTTGGAGCTGGGCCAGGCCGCCGTGGGCCAGGTAACGGGGCGACAGCAGGGCCAGGTAGGGGTGCTCGGCCTCGTCCAGCAGGTCGGCGTCGAGGTCGAGCCATTCGCCGGTGGTGGCCGACGGGTCGCAGTCGAACAGCCGGTAGCGGTTGCGGCAGGCCATGATGCCGTAGCGGACGCCGTGGCGACGGCAGTCCGACGCCAAGAGCCCCTCGGCGGGGCGGCCCATGTCGTCGACGCGCACAAAGTGCTCGGGGCTCTTCCACGGGTGGACCATGGCCACCGGCCGGCCGTCGAACCGGGCCAGGTAGCCGCGGTGGTCGAGCCTCTCTATCTCGTAGCCCATCTGTTTGAGCAGGGTCTGCCAGTGGCCGATGAAGTCCACTTGTCCGGTGATCCTCTCCGCCTCAGCCCAGCGCCCGGGGTGGTCGCGCAGGCGGGCCTCCAGCGTGTGGTGGGTGAGCAGGCCGTGGACCACCTTGCCCCGACCGGCCAGCCGGATGACCTCGCCGGCCAGGTGGCGGACGGCGTCGTAGCTGGGCATATCGGCGGTGGCCTCGATGGCAGTCGAGAGTTTGGCGCAGTCCACCGAGCGAATGGGTTCGTCGTAGGTGCGGGGGCCGAGGGAGCGGACGCTGTCGGGATGCTCGGGATCGTCGATTACCAGCAGATAGCGGAAGTCCATCCTGTCGGCGTGCTCCCGCCAGCGGGCCCGCAGGCTGCGCTCGCCGGGCTTCTCGGCGATGGCCACCTCGATCTTGTTGACCCGCACCGACCGCTTGATGCCGGGGCGATTGGGCATCTCCCGGGCAATGCCGAGGCCCATCAGCCGGTTGAGCAGATCGTCGGCATTCACCGATCTCAACTGTACGCGGCGCTTTGCAGCGAAGGCGGTGTTTGCAGGCATGGCTTCCCGCTTTCGACTCTGTTCGTTGGGGGGAAGCCAAGGAGCAATATAGAGGGGTGAGCAAGCCCTTTCAACGGCCTTTCGCAGCAGATTGTCGAATGGGGGAGTGAGGTTTCAGGGGTCTGCCGCTGGGGGTCGGCTCAGCTTGACTCGCTGGTGATCTCGGCTTTGCGGCGGGAGATGAAATCTTGCAGTTCGGCGTTGATGGCGTCGTCGATGGGGGGTGGCTGGTAGTCGGCCAGCAGTTCTTTCCAGCGGGTGTTGGCCCGCTGGGCGGCGGTGAGGGAGCCCTCCTCGGACCACTGCTCGTAGCTGTTGTTGTCGGCCACCTCAGAGCGCCAGAAGGCGGTCTCGAAGTTGGCCAGGGTGTGGGCGTTGCCCAAGAAGTGGTCGCCGTGGGTGTTGGTGCGAAACGCCTCTATGGCCTGGCCGTTGTCGCTCAGGTCCACCCCCCGGGCGTGGACCTCCATGGCGCCGAGTTGGTCGGCGTCCATGATGAGCTTCTCGTAGCCCAGGGTCAGGCCCCCTTCCAGCCACCCCGCCGCGTGGAGTACGAAGTTGACCCCGGCCTGCACGGTGGGCAGCAGCGTCTGGGCCGACTCGTAGGCCGCCTGGGCATCGGCGGCCTTGGAGGCGGTGAGCTGGCCGCCGGAGCGGAACGGCACCCCGCAACGGCGGGCCAGCGCAGCCATCACGAAGATGGCCTGGGCGGCCTCGGGGGTGCCGAACGTGGGAGCGCCGGTGGCCATCGACATCGACGAGGCGAACGTGCCGAAGACAACGGGCGATCCCGGCCGCACCAGTTGCAGGTAGGCCATGCCCGACAGGGCCTCGGCCAGGGCTTGGGCGCACAGGCCGGCCACCGTCACCGGCGACATCGCCCCGGCCAGGATGAACGGGCTGATGATGCTGGCCTGGTTGGCCCGGGCATAGGTGGTGGCCGCTCCCAGCATGGTGGCGTCCCAGCGCATGGGGGAGGAGGCGTTGATCAGCGAGGTCATCACCGTGCGGTCGGCCAGATCGCCGCCGAAGGCGATGCGGGCCAGCTCCACCGAGTCGGCGGCGCGGGCCGCGCTGGTCACCGAGCCCATGAAGGGCTTGTCGCTGTAGCGGAGGTGGGCGTACACCATGTCGAGGTGGCGCACCTCCACCGGCACGTCCACCGGTTCGCAAACTGTGCCGCCGCTGTGGTGCAGGTGGGGGAGGCGGTAGGCCAGCTTCACAACATTCTCGAAGTCGGCCAGGGTGGCGTAGCGCCGTCCCTGGTCCAGGTCGGTGACGAACGGCGAGCCGTAGTTGGGGACGAAAACGGTGGTGTTGCCGCCGATGCTCACGCTGCGCTCGGGGTTGCGGGCGTGCTGGGTGTAGGTGGCGGGGGCGCTCTGAGTCACGATTTGGCGGCACAGCCCCCGGGGGAACCGCACCAGCTCGCCGTCCACATCGGCGCCCGCATCCCGCCACAGGTCCAGGGCTTCGGGGAAGTCCTGGAAGGCGACGCCCACCTCGGCCAGGATCGTCTCGGCGTTCTCCTCGATCTGAGCCAGGCCGGCCTCGTCGATGATCTCCACCGGCGGAAGGCGCCGCTCCAGCACGGGGGCGGCCAAAACCTGGCTGGCCGCCCGGGCTGCCTGGCGGCCGGCTCGACCGCCGCCCCGCCTTCCTTGTCGCTCGCTCATCGCTGCTCCTGCATTTCCCTTCGCGCTCTGCCCGCGCGCCGCCGCTTCGCTCCGGCAGTCTCGCTATCGGTTGTGGTCCTCGGGGGCAAATCCACCACATTTTCAAGGTGGGGGGTGGGGGCGGTCTCATGAGGCAGCGACATGGCGGCCACGAACAACTCCTGGAAACGGGCCTCGGTGGCGGTCTCGATCTTGACCACCTCCCGGGCGGCGTGCTCGGTCTCGGCCCGCTGTGATCCCGAAACCAGCATCCGGGCCGCGCCCGCCCCCGAAGCGTTACCCACCCCTTTGACCCCCTCTACCGGCCCGTCGGGCACCAAACCCAGCACCATGGCGTGAACCGGACTGATGTGGGCACCGAACGCTCCGGCCAACCTCACATCGGCCACCTCGGCGATCCCGGCGTGCTCGAAGAGCAGGTCGATGCCAGCCCGTAGCGCGGCCTTGGCCAACTGAACTGCTCGCACGTCGTTTTGGGTCACCAATAGCGGTACCGGCTGGATTTGAAGCACATAAGAAAACGTACGACCGTCGGCGATGATGCGGGGGCTGCGCTCGGCCAACTCACCGCCGATGACACCTCGGTGGTCGATGATCCCGACGAGGAACATCTCCGCAATCACCTCGATGATTCCCGAACCGCACAGCCCGGACACCTCCAGAGAGCCCAACGCGTCTTCAAAGCCGGGGTCGTCGGACCACAGGTCGCAGCCGATCACCTTGAAGCGGGGCTCCAGCGTGGCGGGGTCGATCCGCACTCCTTCGATTGCCCCGGCGGTGGCCCGCTGCCCGCAGCTGATCTGGGCGCCTTCGAATGCGGGCCCGGTAGGACTCGACGCCGCCCATACTTTCTGGCCGTCGCCCAGCACGATCTCGGCATTGGTTCCCACGTCCACCAATAGCTGAGGGCGGGGGGATCGGTGCGGCCCTTCGGCCAGCAGGGCCGCCGCCGCGTCGGCGCCCACATGGCCGGCGATACACGGCCCCACATAAAGGGATGCGCCGGGCAGGTCCACGCCGATGTCGCTGGAATTGGCCCACACCCCGTCGCGCACGGCCAATGTGAACGGGGCTGCGCCCAGCGGGGTGGGGTCGATGCCCAGCACCAGGTGGTGCATGATCGGATTTCCCACCACCACGAGATCGCAGACGTCGGTTCGGTCGATGGCCGCGGCCTCACAGAGCTCGCCGATCACGTTGTCGATGGCCGACCGCACCGCCGTGGTCAGCTCGGCGGTGCCGCCGGGGTTCAACATGGCGTAGGACACCCGGCTCATCAGGTCCTCGCCGAAACGGATCTGCGGGTTCATGCGCCCTGCGGTGGCAGCCACCTCACCAGTGGCCAAATCCAGTAGGTAGCCGGCCACGGTGGTCGAGCCCACATCCACTGCCACGCCAAATTCCGCATCGGAATACCCCGGTCGCACCGTGAGCACCCGCCGCTCGACCACTTCGCCGTCTTCGGCATGTGTTGAGTACTGCCGTCGGGTGTGGACCACGGCGGTGACCGCCCCGTTCCCCTGTGCGATCGCCGAAGACAAGGCGGGCAGTGCTGAAGCGGGAACTTCAACGCCGGACAGGTCCCAGTCGTCGTCCAAAGCGCCGACCAGCCGTTCGGCATCGGAGATCTCGTCGCCCAGCACGGCGATGGGCAGTTCCAGATAGTGGAGGGTCACCACCGGGTCGAGGGTGATCTCGCCCAGATCGACCGCCTTTCGCACCACCGGGCTGTGTACTTGGCTCTGGGGCGGGACGTCGATCACAACGTCGCCCAGCACGGCGGCCTGACAGCTCAGCCGATGGCCTGCTTCCAGCGGGCGGCGCCCTCGGTAGTCGAGCTCGGTGGGCCCGGGCGCCGACAGGGCGTCGTCAGTGCTCGTCAGCCCCCACTTGGCGAACTGGCCCGTGCTGGGGGATACCTGGCAGCGGCCGCAGAGCCCTCGGCCCCCGCACACCGAGTCGATGTCCACCCCGGCGGTGCGAGCCGCGTCCAGCACCGTCGACCCCTCGGCGGCGGATGCCTCGATGCCGCTGGGGGTGAACACCACGCGGTGCTCAGAGCTCATACTGCGGCCCGGCGACGTCCTCCTCGACGGCGGGCCGCCCCCTCCCCGGCCGCGGTCGGGTCCCGGTTCTCGGCGATCCACGCCATGCAGTCCTTATCGTGCCCGGCCAGCACGTCGGCGGCCATCACCGCCTGCTTCACCTCGGCGTGCAAGGGATTCATGATGGCTGAAGTCATCCCGGCACCGATGGCCATGGCCAAGAACGTGCCGGTGATCGCGTGGCGGTTGGGCAGGCCGAAGCTCACATTGCTGGCCCCACAGGTGGTGTTCACCCCGAGCTCTTCCCGGATACGCCGAACCAGGCGGAACACCTGCTGGCCCGCGGTGCCCATGGCCCCGATGGGCATGACCAGTGGGTCCACCACCACATCTGAGCGGGGGATGCCGTGGTCGGAGGCCCGCTCGACAATCTTGCGGGCCACTTTGAAGCGGACGTCGGGATCTTCGCTGATGCCGGTCTCGTCGTTGGAGATGGCCACCACCGCGGCGCTGTGGCGGGCCACCAGGGGAAGCACCCGCTCCAGCACTTCTTCCTCGCCGGTGACCGAGTTGATCAGCGGCTTGCCGTCGTACACCGCGATGCCCGCCTCCAGCGCCTCGATGATCGACGAGTCGATGGACAGGGGCACGTCGGTCACCGACTGCACCAGCTTGATGGCCCGGGCCAGCAGCGCGGGCTCGTCGGCCAGCGGGATGCCGGCGTTCACGTCCAGCATGTGGGCGCCGGCGGCCACTTGGGCCAAGGCGTCGGCCTCCACCCGGCTGAAGTCTCCGACCTTCATCTCCTCGGTCAGCAGTTTGCGCCCAGTGGGATTGATCCGCTCGCCGATCATCACGAAGGGGCGGTCGAAGCCGATCACCACCTCTTTTGTCGCCGAGCTGAGCACGGTTTCGGTCACGTTGTCGCCTCCTGGGGACTCACGGTTGCATTGTCCGGGTCCCAGCCCCCGGTGGCTACGAATTCTTTGAGGCGCTCCCGCGGGAAGGCGGCCTCGAGTTCCTCAGCGGCCCGCAAGGCGGCACCCTCGGGATCATTGGGATCGCCCGGGATCACCTTGCGGCGCCACTCGCCCACATATTGTGAAGCCTGGGTCTTGCCGGCCACCATGGCGGCTTCGTCAATGGCCCTTTGGAAGCGGCGGGGGAGGATGCGCTGGATTTTTGAGGATCCCGAGCCGGCGTTCACCTGAGCGGGGATGTCCCGCCAACAGATCACCACTAGGTTGCCGTTACTCCCCCGCCGCCGACTCACGCGGCTCGCTCCCGGATCTCTACCAGCGCATCGACCAAACCTCCGTAACCGGTGACCACCTTCTCGAAGCGCAGCCCCAGACGGTCGGCCGCTTGTTTGGCCAATCGGTCCAGTTCGGGGTCGTGCTCCTGTGACAGGTACACCAGCCGGGTGTAGTTCTTGAAATAGACGTCTTGAAGTTCGGGGTGGTCGAGGATGCCCAGCCCCTCCAGAATCAGGCGCTCGAAATGCCGCACCAGATAGTCGGTGAGGTACAGCGTTCCCAGCTCCTCCTCTTGGAGATGGGTAAAGCCCTCGGTCCCGGCATACAGCTCATAGCAGTGGGGGCCAGGGAGGCGCTCCACCCCTTCTTCTCGGCACACCTTGTCGAGCAGGCCCCCGGTGCCGCAGTCGGCGTAGCCCACCAGGATGGTCTGGTAGCGGCCACGGGCGGCCCGCACCCGATCCCGCACCGCCTCGGGGATCAGCTCCGGGCGGTTGTGCAGCTTGGCCGGCAGGCACTCAAGGTCGATGGCAGGGCCGCCGCCCTCGTTCTCGAGGGCCGAGATGAGGTGGCGCAGCTCTTTGGCCAGCGCCCCGCAGGCCACCACGAGCACCCTGGACATGGTCAGACCGCGGCTCGGCGGGCAGCTACGAGTTCCTTGGCGGTCTCCGCGGCGACGGCGGCGTCGCGGCAATAGGCGTCGGCGCCGATGGCCTCGCCGAACTCCTCATTGAGGGGCGCGCCGCCCACCAGCACGATGAAGTCCTCCCGCAGACTCTTCTCCACCAGGGTGTCGATGACCACTTTCATGTAGGGCATGGTGGTGGTGAGCAGCGCCGACATGCCCAAGATGTCGGGCTGGTGCTCGTCGAGGGCGGCTATGAACTCCTCCACATCGGTGTTGATGCCCAGGTCGGTTACCTCAAACCCCGCGCCCTCCAGCATCATGGCCACCAGATTCTTGCCGATGTCGTGGATGTCGCCCTTCACCGTGCCGATCACCACGCTGCCGATGGGCTCGGCGCCGGTCTCGGCCAGAAGCGGCCGCAAGATGGCCATGCCTGCCTTCATGGCGTTGGCGGCCAAAAGCACCTCAGGCACGAACAGGATGCCGTCGCGGAAGTCGATGCCCACGATGCGCATCCCCTCCACCAGCGCCACGTCCAGCACCTTGTCGGCCGGCCAGCCCCGGTCCAGCAGGATTCTGGTGCCCTCGTCGATCTCCTCGGCCAGGCCGTCATAAAGATCGTCGTGCATCTGCGCACAGAGGTCTTCGTCGTTCAGACTCGACAGATCGATGTCGTCGATCTCGGGCGTGTCAGTCATTCGACACACTCCTTCTGTGGTGCTGGACCCCAGGGCGGGTTCCATACTGTGGACCAGTACCGCAATGCGGAACAAAAAAACTATAGCACGGAGTTCTCAATCGTGCGCTGTCCGGATGCACTCATGGAGTGTGGTTCTTTCGGACAGCCCACCCGCTGATCTCTATTGCCTTGCGCGACAACCTAGATAGAGTGAGAGACGTCGTTGACCACGGAGGACAGGCAATGGCTGTCTTGCATCTGAAGCGCTGGCTACCTTCGGCCCGCAAGCAGCGCAAAGCAATGCAGCCCGAGACCCTGACACTCGCCGACATCGACGCCGACACCGGCAAAGGGCCCGCAGCCGATCTTGAAGAGGGCGAGTTTCACGCCAGCACCGAGGACTTCATCGCCGCACTAAGAGCGCGGCAAAACGGGTCTTCCTGATAGCCGCCCCCGCAACAGCCCGCTTGTACCGAGAGGGCGGTGAACCTGTCGATCAGTTCGGACAGCAGGTTATGTGCTTCAGCGGTTGCCGGTTTGGTCCATCTCTATGCAGCACTCTGCAATAAGTCCATGCATAGAAGTGAACTCTGGCTCAGCTTGGGCTGCGGAGTCTGGTGTTCCTAACGGCGGGTGAAGGTGATCTGCCAGGAGGCTTGAGCTGGAGCATCTACCTCCAGCAAAAGGTCGCCAGGTTCGCAGTCGGAACTGAACCGCTCGGTCGAGACGTTTAGCACGACTGAACCTGACCACGAGCTGTCCACTAGCTCGTTTGCCAGTAGATCGCAGGATCCCCCTGCGTCATGGCCCCTGACGATGAAATTGTCAAAGTCACCAGCGCCTTCGACGCTGAGGTCCACTTGATAACGGCCAGTTTCGAGGCTGGCTGTGCGGACGCCTGAGCCGGTTCCGGACACGCCTAGGACGGGCACCAATCCAGCCTCCCGGTCGGGGTCGCAACCGCCTGGGACGAGTTGCATGTCGATGGAGAACAGACACCGATAGGTGTTCAATAGGTCCTCTTGCGCTTGGATCAGGGTATCCCTGGATGCGATCTCGCCGTCGGCGTCGTGCGCAGAGGCGACCGACACGGCCGCGATCGCCCCGCAGACAACCAGGAAGGCGACGACTGTCGCCCCGATCTTGGACACTCGGCGCATAGCAGTTCCCTTCGGGTTTGGCATGGGCTCACATGCCAGGCGGGAACTTAGCCGCTACTCCAAGTCAGGCGCAGCCCGCCTACACTAGCCCCAACAACTCCCGCACATTGACCTCGGCCTAGTCCAGCAACCCTGAAGCAACCGCTCCTGAGGAGGGGTCTGGGGGATAGGCACAGGCCGACGCAGGAGTTCGCACCATCTAGCTGGCCTCGAATTGGTCTCGGCCGGCGCCAGCGATCCCTTTGAGGCGCTGCGCGGCGAGCACTATGTGCTCTTTGAGGTCGCGATCGCGGCTGCTTACAGCGAGATTGCGTCGGCGAGCAAGCCGCTGTGCTTGTCTTTCAGCCCGTCCACAGAGAGCACATCCAACTTGCAGCCCAACATCTTCTCAAGGTCCAGCTTCAGCCCTGCTTGGTCAAACAGCGAGGCGCCTTCTATGAACCGTGCTAAAAGGTCGCAGTCGCTGTCGTCGGTGTCGTCGCCGCGCGCCACCGAGCCGACTAGCGCTATCGAGTCGGCCTTGTTCCGGGCCGCGGCAGCAAGAATGGCCTCGCGGTGCTCCCCCAACACGGAATCGCGGCTTGTTCTCATAGCTTCATGCTGGAGCCTTACTGCGGGCGACCGTTTGCCGATGCTGATGCCATGGACAAAGAGATGGTTGCCCGCTGGAACGACGCAGTCGCCGACGAGGCCGAGGTGTGGATCCTCGGGGATCTGGTGATGGTCGCAAAGGCCTAGGGCCTCGCCAGCCACGTCGCCCCCTCGGACGACTCGCACGTCAACGCCGCAGCCAGAGCGGACAAAGCTGCCACAACAGAATCAGTAAGCACGCCCATCTCTGAATTCTGCCAAATGAAACAAGAGTGTTCTGCGCATCTCTTCCGTAGAAAACGCTCTAAGTTGGATAGATATTGACGGGGGACCCTGTTTTCGGTCCGTGTTTTGTGGGTCTGATTCCTGGAGGATGGGAGGATGACCGAGATGAAGCGAAGGCGTCATACGCCGGAGGAGGCGATCCGCTAGGTCCGTGAGGGTGAGCGGTTGCTCAATG
>JAJDYE010000014.1 GCA_022822905.1 Acidimicrobiia bacterium
CACCCGCATCAGCGAAAGGCGCCTGATTGCCCTGCGCCTGCGAACTGGGCGCCGCCCAGACCAGCACACTAGCCACCAACGCCAAAAGCGCCAGAGTCATCAATACTTTCCGACGAGCAGCAGCACTCCCACCGCCGGACCGACGGCCTCGGCGAAGGTGGGGGTGTCGGCGACACGCCTGGGGTCGCCCCCCTTCCGCACAATGCGGTGGTTGTCCAATGCCACCTCGCGGGCCTCGCCCAAAGACACGAGCCACGTCGGACCCAGCCCGATGTGTGTGGGTTTGCCGTTGATGATGAGCCGCTGCACCCATGATTTCGTCACGCCCCCACCGCTCGCCGCCCGTACCCGCAGGGCCAGCCCATGGGAGCCGTGGCCTCCGTCGCCGTAGGTTCCCGGCTCCTTCACCTCGGCTACGAACTTCGCTGTGAGCCTCTGCCTCGCTGCCATGCTGCCTCCCGGTGCTGGTGGATTTGTCGCTGGGTGAAGCATCATCACTGACAAGTTGCTGTATGTCCACCAGATAATCTGTGGATTTCAGATCCTCAAGCACGGCTCACGGTGACCCGCTGGCCCGAATTGAGGCCAAGCGGGAGGCCGACCTCCCCGCCAAGGCCACCTGGCGGTACACTTCAACGGCCATGGGTAGGTCGTGGATCTTCATGCTGACGACGCTGGTTGCCGGGATGCTGGTGTGGGCTGCCCCCAGCTCCGCCGTGCAGGCCCACTGGCAGGGTCCCATCCCTGGCCCCGACTTCTGCACCAACTTGAGTTTGGGCGGCCCCCGAACCTACGCATTTGACAGCGACGGCGACGGCATCGCCGATGTCTGCTCGCTGCGGGACACCCGTCGGGCCACTGTGGCCCGCCAGAACGCCCTTGAGACGTTGGCCACCCTCAACCCCGAGGAGTTCCGAGCTGCGGTGCTCGAAGAGTGTGAAGACGAGGAGTTTCTGGAAATCAAATTCGGCGACAGCCCCGCCGACTTGGAGAGGGACGTCTGCACAACCCAACGGGTGAGCCCACCGCCGCCTCCTGTCGACTCGGCCACCGCGGCCACGTTTTTCTCCGGCGGCATCGACGGCCCCCACTATTGCACCAACCGCAGCCTGGGCGGTGCCCGAACCTATCCCTTCGATCGGCCCCCCGGTGACGGGGTGGCCGATACCTGCTCGCTGCCCTACACCCGCCGCGAGGCTGTCGCCCGCCAGAATGCCCTTGAAGCCGCCTTCGCCGAACATCCCCAGTTCAAGACCACTCTGGCCTTCGAGTGCGCCGCCTTGGGCACCCTCGACTTTGGCGACGACCCCGAAGACCTCGCCGTCGACGCCTGCAACCCCCCGTCCGACCCCTCAGACTTCGGCCAGCCCCTTCCCGCTGCCACCACGTGAAATGGTCAGCAAGGGGCGGTTGGCCTGCATCGAGGTCAAGCCAGGGACCAGCCCCCTGCTGGGTTCGCCTGGCTGTCCTGGCTGGTTGGCTATGCAGCCTTGAGTCTGGCGTCTAGGAGCTGTCTGCGGACTTCGGATTCGACGATGTCGCCGATTTGTTTCCGCAGCTCTTCTCTGACCGGCCAACTGGCCAGAGCGGTCTTCAGCCAGTTTTCGAGTCTGTGCTTGGCTAGCCCTTCGGTGGTGGCGGTCTCAAGCCAATCATTCAGTGTGTACTTGGCTCGCCCCTCGCTAGTAGCGGTCTTCAGCCAGTCTTCGAGTGTGTATCTGGCACGCCCTTCGCTGGCAGCAGCCTCGAACCAGTCATTGAGAGCTCTCTCGACGGGCCAGTCTTGAAGCGACTCTGCGATGAATTTCTTGAGCTCCCGTTCCCTCTGCTCCTTGCTCCATATCCAATGGAAGTAGAGCATCACGAGGATGGCTGCAAGCCCCCAAGCGCAGAACACGATCGTCAGAATCAATGTGTCGTCCATTTTTCCTCCTCAGATTGGTTTCGCTACGCAATGCTGCACACACTGGGACGTTTGAGTCAAAAGGAAAAACCCTCCTATGTGGGAAAATTGGAAATGATTTTCCCACTTGGCTGGATCAGGCGGAGCGGGCCATGTTGGCGAAGCGGGTGTGGTGTTTGATGAAGGCTAGGCGGGTCTTGCCGGTGGGGCCGGTGCGGTGCTTGGCCACCATCACCTCGGCGGTGCCGGCGTCTTGGGTCTCAGGGTTGTAGATCTCGTCTCGGTACAGGAACATCACGATGTCGGCGTCTTGCTCGATGGATCCCGACTCCCGCAGGTCGGCCAGGATGGGCCGCTTGTCTTGGCGCTGCTCCAGGTTGCGGGAGAGCTGGGAGAGCGCCACCACCGGGCATTGCAGCTCCCGGGCCAGGATCTTGAGGCCCCGGCTGATCTCCGACACCTCCACCTGGCGGTTCTCCGCGGTGTTGCGCCCGGTCATCAACTGGAGGTAGTCCACGATCACCATGCCCAGCTCGCCCACCTGGCTGCGGAGCCGGCGAGACTTGCCCCTGATCTCCATGATGGTTACCGCCGGGTTGTCGTCCACCCAGATGGGGGCCTCAGACAGCCGGCCGATGGCGGTGGAGAGATCGGCCCAGTCTTGGTCGGTGAGCTTGCCGGTGCGCACCCGGGTGGCGTCCACCCGGGCCTCTGCGCACAGGATCCGCTGGCTGATCTCGAGCTGGCTCATCTCCAGCGAGAAGACGAGCACCGGCTTGTCGGCCCGCATGGCCGCATGGGCCGCCATGCCCAGCGCGAAGCTGGTCTTGCCCACCGACGGGCGGGCCCCGATCACCACCAGGGTGTTGGGCTGCAAGCCGCTGGTGATCTCGTCGAGGTCGTTGTAGCCGGTGGGGGTGCCGGTGACGATCTCGCCCTTCTCGTACAGCATCTCGATTCGTTCCAAGTTGGCCGGCAGCAGCTCGGAGATGCGGGCGGTGGAGTCGCCCATGCGGTCGGCGGCCAGACGGTAAACCATGGCCTCGGCCGAGTCCACCGTTTTGACCACGTCGTCGGCGCCCTCGTAGCCCAGCTCGGAGATCTCCCCGCCCACCTCGATCAGCTTCCGCAGGGTGGCGGCCTCGTGCACGATGTTGGCGTACTTGGCCGCATTGGCCGACGCCGGGGTGCCGGTTTGCAGTTTGACCAGCGCGGCGTTGCCCCCCACCTTGTCGGCCAGGCCCCGGGCGTTCAGCTCGGCGGCCACCGTCACCGCGTCGGCGGGCTCGCCCTGGGCGTAGAGATTGCACACCGCCTCGTACACATGGGCATGCGCCGGGCGGTAGAAGTGCTCGGGGCGGATCAGGTTCACCGCATCGGCGATGGCGTCGCGGCTCAACAGCATCGCCCCCAGCAGCGCTTCCTCGGCGTCGAGGTCGTGGGGCGGCACCCGGCCGAGACGCCCCGGGGGCGCTGAGGATCGGCCGTCGTCGGAATACTGGAAGGGATCGCTCACAACTGCACCTATTATCCAGACACCAGCGACAGATGCTCTTGCTGCCCTGCCCAACCGCATTCCACGGTTGCTTACTCTGGCAAAAGCGCAGTGTGTAACGCTAGGGGAAGCGCTGTTGAAATAGGTGGATAACCTGGGGATTTGCCAAAAGCGGCCTCCCCCGGGGCTATTCGGCGGCAATCACCTCGACGGTGATGGGGAACTCCACCTCGGGATGAGGCTTGGCGACAACCGAATGGCTGCCCAGCTCCTTGATGCCCTCGGTGTCGATGGCCTTGCGCTCCAGCATGATGTTGGCCTGCTCGGCCACCGCCCGCACGATGTCGGCGGTGGTGACCGAGCCGAACAGCTTGCCCTCGGCGCCGGCCCGGGCCGCAATGTGGATGGGGGTGGACACCAGCCGGGAGGCCATCTCCTGGGCCTCGGCCAGCTCTTTGGCGTCTTTCAGCTCGCGGGCCTGGCGCATGCGCTCGGCCTGGCGCTCGGCCCCCGGCGACGACTTGAAGGCCTTGCCGGCCGGGATCAAGAAGTTGCGGGCGTAGCCGTCGGCCACCTCCACCACGTCGCCCTTCTTGCCCAAGGCGTCGACGTTGTCGCGAAGCACCACCTTCATGACGCCGGCTCCTCCGCGGCCTCCTCAGCGTCAGCCGCGGCTTCTTCAGCCTCAGAAGCGACCTCGACGGCCTCATCCGCGGTCGGCTCCGCTGGGGCCTCGGCGGCCTCGGGAGCGGCTTCTTCGGCTGGCTCGGGAACAGCCTCCGCGGTGGCCTCCGGGGCCATCGCATCCTCCGGGGCCATTCCCCCCTCGGGCGGAGCCTCCATGGCCATGGCGTCGGGGCTCATGTCCATGGGCTCCAGCTCGTCGCCGTCCATCTCGCCTCCTGGCCGCAAACCGGGCGGCGGTGCAGTGGGCTGGGGCGCTGGGCCGTCGATGCGGCTGTCGTCTCGCATCCGACCAGCGCTGCGCTGGGTGGTGATGCGGTTGTTGTAGGGCAAAAGCGCCATCTCGCGGGCGTTCTTGATGGCCCGGGCGATCTCCTTTTGCTGCTGCTGGTTGTTGCCGGTTACCTGGCGGGCCCGGATCTTGGCCCGGTCGGACATGAACCGCCGCAGCAGGTTGATGTCTTTCCAGTCCACATAGCCGATGCCCTCCTGGGTGAGGACGCTGACCTTCTTTTTGCGCCTACGGCTGATGTCCTTGGCCTTCGGCTTCTTCGGTCCCTTGCCCATCAGAACGGCTCCTCGTCGGCAACGTAGTCCTGCGCCTGGTTGCGGGGCGGGCGTCCGCCGCCTCCGCCGCCACCCTGGTAGCCGCCTCCGCCGCCACCCTGGTTGCGTCCGCCGCCGCCACCGCCGTCGCGCCGCTCGTTGCGGATCACCTCCACCGAGGCCCACCGCAGGCTGGGCGACACCTCATCGGCGATGATCTCCACCTTGGAGCGGCGATCGCCGTCCTGGGTTTCCCACGAGCGCTGCTCCAGCCGCCCGCTCACGATCACCCGAGTGCCCTTCGTGAGGCTCTCGCTCACGTTCTCGGCCAGGGTGTTCCAGCAGGTGACGTCGAAGAACGACACCTGCTCTTCGGTCTCGTTGGTCTGGCGGTTCTGCCAGCGCCGATTCCAGGCCAGCCCGAAGGTGGCCACCGCGCTGCCGCCGGGGGTGAATCGCAGCTCCGGGTCTCTGGTGATGTTGCCGGTGACGGTTACCGTGTTGTCAAAAGCCATCTCTGTGTCTCCTTGGGTTACCCGGCCGCAGCCAGGGGGGTGTCGTCGCCCAGAAGGCCGCGTCGGGCGGCCTCGTCGTCGGGCAGACGGATCAGCTTGTGGCGGACCACGTCGTCCGCGAGTCGTAGGAGACGTTCCAATGTGCCCATCTCGCGCGTCTCGGTCACGAATTCGAGGACGAGGTAATAGCCCTCGGATTGATGGTTGATCTCGTAGGCGAAGCGGCGCTTGCCCCACCGATCCTCGGTCTTCACCTCGCCGCCCTGGGCCTCGATGTTCTGGGTCACCTGCTCGATGCAGCCGGCCACGTCGGATTCCTCGACGCCCGCGTTCAGGATGACCATCAATTCGTATGCCCGCATTGCGAGCTCACCTCCCTATGGACCCGGTGTGTACCGGAGCCCCGACATTCGGGGCAGGGGTTTCTATTGCACGAGAACTCTACCGGCTAGGCCTGGTATCCGTACAGGCCGAGGGCCATTTATCCCTGGTATCCGTACAGGCCGAGGGCCATTTCCTCTTCCGGGTTCATCTCGTAGCACTCGTCGGGGTGCGGGAACGCGCCCGAGCGCACGTCGGCGGCGAACTGGGTCAGGGCGTCCACGCCGTCGTCGTGCAGGGTGGCGTAGCGGCGCACGAACCGGGGGAGCATCCTGGTTTCCAACCCCAGCACGTCGTGGAACACCAGCACCTGGCCGTCGCAGTGGCCGCCGGCGCCGATGCCGATGGTGGGCACGTCTACCGCGTCGGTGATCATCTGGCCCACCGCGGCGGGCATCCCCTCCAACACGATGGCGAAGCATCCGGCGTGGGCCAGTGCCTTGGCATCGGCCACCAGTTCCAGCGCCGCCTCGCTGCTGCGCCCCTGCACCCGGTAGCCCCCTTGGGCCAGCATCGACTGGGGGGTGAGCCCCAGATGGCCGATCACCGGCACCTGGGCGCTCACGATGGCCTCGATCATGGGCACCCGGTCGGCGCCGCCCTCCAGCTTCACGGCTTGGGCCCCGGCCCGCACCAGGGTGGCGGCGTTGGTCACGGTGTCGGCGGCGGTCAGGTGGTAGCTCATCCACGGCATGTCGGCCACCACCATCGCCTTGGGGCGGGTGCGGGCCACTGCTGCGGTGTGGTGGGCCATCTCGTCGACGGTCACTCTCATGGTGTCGTCGTGGCCCAGCACCACCATGGCCACCGAGTCGCCCACCAGAATGAGATCGGCCCCGGCCTCATCGGCCATGCGAGCGCTGGGGGCGTCGTAGGCGGTGAGCATGACGAGCGGGTCGGCGCCCAGGCTTGTCTTCCGTTTGGAGATAGCCGGCGCAGTGAGCTTAGAGCCCATGATTGTTCCCCTTTCCCGTCCAGCGCACTTGGCTGCCGGCGGTCGCCTTCTACTGTAGTCCACCGGCTTGGCACCGGTGCCAACCCCTCGCCTGTATTCGCCCTGCAATCGACCGCTAGCGTCGAGGCCATGGACGATTTGTTGGACCGCACTGATGCGGTGGGGCTGGCCGATGCCATTCGGGCCGGCGAGGTGTCGGAGGCCGAGGTGCTGGAGGCCACCATGGCCCGCATCGACGAGCGCAACCCCGAGCTGAACGCCATCACCACGGTGGTTGAGCCCGAGCCAGCCGCCGACGGGCGGCTGCGGGGGGTGCCGTTCGCCATCAAGGACCTGCATTTCGCCATGCGGGGCACCGTTACCACCCACGGGTCTCGGTACTTTGCCGACGCCCCGGTAGACGACCACGACGCCGAGGTGGTGCGCCGCTACCGGGAGGCGGGGCTGGTGCTGGTGGGCCGCACCAACTCGCCCGAGCTCGGCCTTTCCACCACCACCGAGCCCGCCCTGTTCGGCCCCTGTGCCAACCCGCTCGATGTCTCTCGCAGCGCGGGCGGCTCCAGCGGCGGGGCGTCGTCGTCGGTGGCCTCGGGGATGCTCACGGCGGCCCACGCTTCCGACGGGGGCGGCTCCATCCGGATTCCGTCTTCGGCCTGCGGTTTGTTCGGGCTCAAGCCCAGCCGGGGCCGGGTGAGCTTCGGCCCCGACGCCGGGGAGGGGTGGAGCGGCTACTCCACCACCCACGCCATCACCCGCACCGTGCGAGACAGCGCGGTGATGCTCGACGCCATATCGGGGCTGGCCACCGGCGACCCCTATGTGGCGCCGACGCCCGACACCACCTTCGAGGCTGCTATGGCGGTGCCGCCGCCCCCGCTGCGGATCGCGGTGTGGGACGGCTCGGCCGACGGCATCGAGATCGACGAGGTGGCCCGGGGGGCCATCGACACCGCGGTGGCGCTGTGCGAGGAGCTCGGCCACCGCATCGAGGAGGCCGACCTGCCCATACGCCGGGGGATGGGCGGCCCCCAAGGGGTTATCACCACCTCCAACATCGCCGCGCTGATGGCCCGGCGCGAGGCCGTGTGCGGGCGGCCCCCCGGCGAGGGCGATCTGGAGCCGCTGGCCGCCTCCATGGTGGCTCGGGGCGCCGACATATCCGGCCCCGACTATGCCCAGGCCGTGCTCGACAGCCACCTGATGGGCCGCAAGATGGGCAAGTACCACGCCTCGGGGATCGATCTGGTGCTCACCCCCACCCTGGCCCGGGTGCCGCCCCCGCTGGGCGAGCTGATGGCCGACGCCGATGACGTGGCTGCGTGGGGCGCCCGCCAGGGGGCCTACAGCCCGTTTTGCGCCATGGCCAACGCCACCGGCCAGCCGGCCATGTCGGTGCCCCTGCACTGGGACGACCGGGGTCTCACCGTGGGCAGCCACTTCATCGCCCCCTACGGCGCCGAGGCCCTGCTGCTTCGGCTGGCCGCCCAGTTGGAGCAGGCCCGCCCGTTCTGGAGCGGACCCCGCTGATCCAGAGGCACCCGCCAAGGGCGATCAGCAGGGTCGCCGAATTACTTGGTTAGTTCAGCGGGGTTGCAGCACGTAGCTCCGCAGGAGGTGGTTCCAGCGGCAGTCGGGGCACACCTCCACCTCGTAGCAGGTGAACCGGCCCTTGCGCCGGGCCAGCTTGGCGATCTCCGCCGCGTAGCTGATGCAGCGGCCGTGGGCCGGCAGCCGGGGGCCGAACACGTACGACACCAGGGCCAGCTCGTCTCCGTGGCACACCGGGCACGGCTCGCCGGCGGGGGTGCCCACCTCCCGACCGGCCCGCACCAGCTCCGGGTGGGCGTCGCACACGTCGTCGGCCATTCGGGTGCCGCTCAAGATCCGCTGGAGCACATGGGCTCGCACCAGCCGGTAGTCCACCGTGGAGGCGGGCTCGGGGTGAACCCCTACTGCTGCGGCCATTGAGTCGGCCATGGCGACAGAGTAACCACATCTGTCAAGCCGGTGGTCGCTCAAAGGGCCGACACCACTTGGCGGTTTTCCGCTAAAATCCGGCGGCTTTGCCCTTGCTGCGGCAAGGCTCTGTGTCACCGTCGGCCGCTACTCTGACCTCCATGAGCGGCGCCCTCGACGGGATCAGGGTCCTCGATTTGTCCACCCGGATAGCCGAGGCCACCGGGAAGACTCTGGCCGACTTGGGGGCGGAGGTGGTCAAGGTGGAGCCCCCCGGCGGGTGCGACGCCCGCACCACGCCGCCGTTCGCCGCCGACGGCCGCTCGCTGTTCTGGGAGGCGTGGGGCCTGGGCAAGCACAGCGTGGTGTGCGACATAGACACCCCCGAGGGCCAGGGGGAGCTGCGGGCCCTGGCGGCCGGCGCCGATGTTCTGGTGGAGTCGTTCGCCCCCGGTCTCCTGGCCGAGCGGGGCCTCGGCCCCGACGATCTGGCCGCAGTCAACCCCGGGTTGGTGTACGTATCGGTGACCTCGTTCGGCATCGGCACCCCCGACGCTGCCGTGCCCATGACCGATCTCACCCTGTCGGCCGCCGGCGGGCTGTTGGGCATGCAGGGCGACCACGACCGGGTGCCCACCCCGGTGGGCTATCCCGAGACGTCGTTCCTTGGGGCGATGCAGGCCGCCGCCGACGCGGTGATGGCGCTGTGCGAGCGCGACCGCAGCGGCCTGGGCCAGCACCTCGACAGCTCCATCCAGGCCGCAGTGATGTGGTCGCTGATGTCCATCACCAGCTACGCCGCATTGGGCCAGGACTTCCCCGGCCGGGGCGACGACCGGGCCCAGGTGACCCATCCCGAGATCGTTCCCGGCGTGCGCATGCCGTTCATAGAGCCCTGCGCCGACGGTTTCGTGGGCATGACCCTGGTGCTGGGCGAGCAGGGCAACCGGGGCATGAAGTCGCTCATGGCCTGGGTGATCGCCGAGGGCGCCCTCGACGAAGATCTGTGCGAGGTGGACTGGGAGCGCTACTTGGAGCTGTTGGGCGACGAGACCCTGGCGCCGGCCGACGCCAATCGGGCCTTGGGCCAGATGCTGGAGTTCATCAAGACCAAGACGCAGGCCGAGATCCAAGAACACGCCGTGGCCGGCAAGATGCTGGTGGCCCCCTGCTACACCTCCGCCTATCTGGCCGCCGACCCCCAGCTGGCCGCCCGCGACTTCTGGGTGGAGGTCGACGGAGCCACCCATGCCGGGCCGTTCGCCCGCCTGTCGGCCACCCCCATCGCCTACCGCCATCCGGCGCCCGCCCTGGGCCAGCACCAAGAGCTGCTGGGGGGTCTCGACCCCGTTGGTGAGCCAAAAGCCCCCAGCCGGGTGTGGGCGGAGCCCCGGGGGGCACTGTTCGAGGGCCTGAAGGTGGCCGACCTGTCGTGGATCGCGGCGGGGCCGCTCATCTCCAAAGACCTGGCCAACCTGGGGGCCACCGTGGTGCGGGTGGAGACCGAGGCTCGCCTCGACACCCTGCGCTGGATCCCCCCGCACCTGCCCCATGCCTCGCCCATGAGCGCCGGGCATCCCATGGCCAACATGAACCAGTCGAAGCTGGGCCTGGGGCTCAACTTCACCGTTCCCGAGGCCACCGCGGTGATCGATCGGATGATCGAGTGGGCCGACGTGGTGGTGGAGAACTACACCCCCGGCACTGCCGATCGCCTGGGCTTCGGCTACGAGCACGTGGCGGCCCTCAACCCCGCAGCAGTGATGCTCTCAAGCTGCATGCGGGGCCAAACCGGCCCGGAGGCCCACCACACCGGCTTCGGCCTCCACGGGGCCTGCCTGGGGGGCTTCGCCGCCATCACCGGCTGGCCCGACCGGGCGCCCAACGCTCCCTGGGGGGCCTACACCGACTTCATCTCCCCCCGGTATGCCCTCTCTGCTCTGGGCGCCGCGCTTCACCATCGCAACCGCACCGGCCAGGGCCAGTACATAGACCTGTCTCAGATAGAGGCCTCCATCCACTTCTTGGCCCCGCTAGTGCTGGAGTACCGCGACAGCGGCCGGGTGCGCACCCAGGCCGGGCTGAGCTCCGAGCGGGCCGCCCCCCACGGCGTGTACCGCACCGCGGGCATCGAGCGGTTCTGCGCCGTTGCGGTGGAGACCGACGAGCAGTGGGAAGCGCTGGGCTCGGTGGTGCCCGACCTGAGCCGGGTGGGAGACCGGTGGGCCGAGACGGCGTCCGCCGATGAGACCCTGGCCGAGTGGTTCGCCCCCCGCGACGGCTTCGAAGCCGCCCAGGAGCTGCGGGCTGCGGGCGTGCCCGCCTATGTGGCCCTGCGGGCCAGCGACTTCTACGCCGACCCCAACCTGGTGGCCCGGGAGTTCTTCATCGAGCTCGACCACGGCGCCATAGGCACCATGACTTTCGACGGCCCCGTGACCCTGTTCTCCGCCACCCCCGCCCGCCCGTGGCGGGCCGGTCCCATGGTGGGCGAGCACACCCAGCAGGTGATGTCGGAGGTCCTCGGCTTCTCCAACGAAGAGATCACCGCCCTGGCCGCCACCGGCGCGCTCACCTAGCAGACATCGAGATGACCACCTCAAGGAGGTGCCCATGACAACGAGCGAGCCTGATCGGACCCCGGCCGACCGGTCGGTGTATGAGCGTTTGGCGCTGCATCTGCCCAACGACATCGGCATCGGCAGCGCGCTCATAACCATGGTGGAGCCCCACGAGGGCCAGGAATACGACTACAACCGCTGGTACGAAGACGACCACTTCTTCTCCGGGGCCATGCACGGCCCCTGGGTGTACGCCGGACGGCGCTGGGTGGCCCCTAGGGCGCTGCGGGATCTGCGCCCCGCCGTCAACGAGCCGGCGTTCGAGCCTCCCGACGCCGGCTGCTACATCTCGCTGTACTGGAGCACGCCGGGCCACGAGGACGACACCGAGCGGTGGAGCTTTCTGGCCATGGCCGAGGCCCTCATGCCCCACGGCCGGGGCTTCCCCCAGCGAGATCACGTGTACACCGCCTTCCACCACTACCGCTTCGGCGTGGTGCGCCCCGGCAGCGGCCCCATGAAGCCCCATCTGGCCCTGAACCACCCCTTCGCCGGCCTGGTGGTGGAGGTGGTGGACGCCGCCGACGTGTCGGATCAGGAGGCCCTCGAGCAGTGGCTGGCCAACGACCACCTGCCCTCAGTGCTGCTGGGCTCGCCCGCGGTGATGTGTCTGGCCTTCGCCCCCCGGGAGTTTGCCCAGGGCCGCATCGAGGAGCCCGGCACCCCGCCGGTGGCCCCCACCGCCAAGGTGGGCCAGCGCCTGTGCCTGCTGTGGTTCTTGGAGCAAGACCCCGCCGACGTGTTCCCCGAGGCCTTCGCCGCCCACCACAACGCCTTGGCCGCCCACCCCAAGGCCTCCCTCGCCCTGTCGGCCCCCTTCATCCCCACCATCCCCGGCACCGACACCTACGTAGACCAACTCCGCTAACCAGGGGAAACCTCGCGGTACATACTAAATTTACATGAATTAGGATCAACTAGTAGTTGGAATTGCGAGCATCCCTCAAGCCTGCTGCTTTGTCGACTCAACGAGTGCGTGAAGCCTGTTCTCGAAGTCGCTAGCCGCGTGGAATTCGAATTTGTTTCCCACCTTGATCTTGGAGAGGAGGCCGAGTTCAGAGAGTGCAAGTAAGTCAGTTCGAGCCGACTGGTACACCACCCGATGGAGTTGTGCTTGTCCACGAATGGTGAATGTCTTGTACGGGTCATTCAAGGCATCGCTGATGATTGAGAGTTGGCGGTTGTTGAGTCCTGAGACGTTGTGCAGAAGTTGCTTTGTCTCGGCGACCTCTGCTGTCTTGCGGGTCAGGTATCCTCGCAGGCTTTCGATGGCTTGTTCGATCACCTCGAGTTGGTAGATCACGAAGTAGGTGGCGTCGTTGTTGTCGGTCTCTGCCTTCAGGTATGCCTTCTTGTACTGCCCGGGTGCTTCGCGCAGGATGGCGGAAATGGAAATGTACTGGGCCAGCCAGTATCCGGATCGCAGCATCGACCAATAGAACAGCGCCCGAGCGGTTCGCCCATTGCCGTCCACGAACGGGTGGTCATAACCCATCCAGAAGTGGATGAGGATGGCCCTGACCACGGGGTGCAGGAATCCCTCAGTGCTGTCGCCGTTGGCAAATTCGCAGAGCTTTGCTAACCGTTCAGGCAATTCCTCGGCGGGCGGTGGACGGTGCAGCACTGTTTCATCGTGGTCAACGACAAATACCCGATCTTCTCCAGGTCTTTGAAGGCGGCCGGCATCGGACTCGTCATCGAGCGTGCCGTCGGCGACAATGCGGTGCAGTTCCAACACATCTTTTGGAGTCAACGGCCTGTCTTCTCGGGCCAGTTGCTCGGCTGCCACCATCGCATTGAAGTTGTTGGAGATCATACGTTCTCCGTGGGTCCTGGGTGCCCGTTTTGTCCGCAACATTTCCTTGGCGACTCGTCGTGTCGTCGCGGCGCCTTCCAGAAGGCTGGAGGTGATTGCTTCTTCTATGAGCGAGGAGACCAGATAACGGTCGCTTGACCCAATATTGATGATCGCATTATCGATTTGGATCTGGCCGCTGGCGTACTGGTCGATGTGGTGGACCAGTTCTTGGATCAAGTCGATGTTGGAAAACCGGAATGATTCCCCGTTGACGTTGGTCAAGGGCAGCGGGCGAGAAACTGTAAGTCGGCTGTAGGCAGTTCCCAGCCACCATTCGTCGAGAGTGAGGCCTTCGGGTGGGTCCCGGTGTCGCATTTCATCCCAGTGCAAGTATCGACCCTTGGGATCCAGTGCTTGTCCTGTCGTCATCACCTCAAGCAGGCGCGGTGGGCTTTCCTCCGAAATCCTTGAGGCGAGTTCATGCAAATTTGGTGGTGGGAGCACCTTTGCCACGGCATCAGTCTAGAGTCACCGTATCCCGATTACTACTAATTTGATATCGATTAGTAGCAATTAGTACTTCATGGTTGTCGTTTGCAGAACTGAAGGTACCGGGTGCGGTCCTAATCGCACCCTACAACTACCATCCTTCGCGTGACTGTGGAGACCCATTACCGGACCTGTCCGCTGTGCGAGGCGATGTGCGGGTTGGAGATAAAGACCGAGGGCACCAAGGTTCTGCCCCCGATTCGGGCCGACCGCGAGGACGTGTGGAGCAAGGGCTTCATCTGCCCCAAGGGCACCACGCTGGGCCACCTGCACGAGGATCCCGACCGGGTGCGGGTGCCGCTGGTGAAAGACGAGAACGGCACCTTCCAGGAGGCCACCTGGGAGGAGGCCTACGCCCGCTGCGAGGAGCTGCTCCACGGCGTGTGCAACAAGTACGGCGTGGAGTCGATGACCTACTACGTGGGCAACCCCGCCGCCCACAACTTCTCCATCAGTCGCTACGTGGGCGCGCTGGTACTCCAGTCGGGCGTGGAGATGGGCTACTCGGCGGGCACCGTGGACCAGTGGCCCAAGAACGTGTCGTCGCAGTGCATGTACGGCAACGCCTGGACCTTCCCCACCCCCGACATCATGCGCACCCAGTATCTGGTGGTGATGGGGGCCAACCCCCACGCCTCCCAGGGCAGCCTTTTGGCCTGCCCCGACGTTTTGGGCGAGATGGACAAGATCCGCGAGCGGGGCGGCAAGTGCGTGGTGATCGACCCCCGTCGCACCGGCACCTGCGACCACGCCGACGAGTGGGTGCCCATCACGCCGGGCACCGACGCCGCCTTCTTGCTGGCCCTGTGCCACGTGCTGTTCGACGAGGGCTTGGTGGAGCTGGGCACCATGGCCGGCCATGTGAACGGCCTCGACGAGGTGCGGGAACTGGTGGCCGACTGGACGCCTGAGATGGTGGCCGAGACCACCCAGGTGCCGGCCGAGACCACCCGGCGGCTGGCCCGGGAGATCGCCGCGGCCGACAGCGCGTGTGTGTACGGACGCATCGGATTGTGCAACCAGGAGTTCGGCACGCTGGCCTCCTGGCTCATCGACGTGGTGAACCTGCTCACCGCCAACTTCGACGTGGCCGGCGGGATGATGTTCGGCAACCCCATCGCCCCGGCCATGACCACCCTCAACTTCGAGGCGCCCAAGGAGCCCGAGTTCGGCCGCTGGCACAGCCGGGTGCGCGGCGCCCCCGAGGTGCTGGGCCAGGTGCCGGTGTCGTGCCTCTCCGAGGAGATCATGACCCCGGGCGAGGGCCAGATAAAGGCCCTGGTGGTGATCGCCGGCAACCCGGTGATCAGCTCGCCCGAGGCCGGCCGCCTCGATGAGGCGCTGCCCATGCTCGACGCCATGATCTGCATCGACAACTGGGTGAACGCCACCACCCGCCACGCCGATGTGATCCTGCCGGGGCTGTCGCCGCTGGAGCAGCCCCACTGGGACGAGATGATCTGGTCGTGGGCGGCTCGCACCGCGGGCAACTGGTCGGAGCGCATCTTCGACTACGGCGACCGCCCCGACGAGTGGGAGGTGCTTGTGCGGGTGGGCGCTTTGATGGGCGGCCAATCCAACGACGAGATCGACGAGAAAGCCGTTGACGACGGATTCTTCGCCGGGCTGTGCATGTTCTTCGGGCTCGATCCCGAGCACGTTCTGTCGCACTACGACATTGCGGGCCCCGAGCGGATGACCGACTTCATGATCCGGGTGGGCCATCGCGGCGACCGCTACGGCGAGAACCCCGGCGGGCTCACCCTCCAGGACTTCAAGGACAACCCCCACGGCCTCGACTTCGGTCCGATGGTGCCCCGGGTGCCGGAGATCCTCCACACCCCGTCGGGCAAGATCGAGATGGCCCCGCCCTACATCACCGCCGACGTGGGCCGGCTCCACCGCCGTCTGGGCCGCGACGACGGGATGGTGCTGGTGAGCCGCCGCCACGTGCGCTCCAACAACTCCTGGATGCACAACGTGAAGGTGCTGGTTAAGGGCAAGGACCGCTGCACGCTGCTGGTACACCCCGACGACGCCCAGGGGATGGGACTGCTCGACGGGGCCGCGGCCCGGGTGAGCACGGAGATCGGCAGCATCGAGGTGCCGGTGGAGGTGAGCGACGAGATGATGCCCGGCGTGGTGTGCCTGCCCCACGGCTGGGGCCACAACCTCGACGGCGTGCAGCTCTCGGTGGCCAAGGAGTTCGCCGGGGTCAACAACAACCTGTTGGCCCCCGGCGAGCTGGTGGACGAGATCTCCGGCAACGCCATCGTGAACGGCATCAAGGTGGAAGTCGTCCCCGTCCCCGCCTGATATCTCGCTGGTTCCGGTAGGTAATCTCAGGCTTCTATGGCTATTCCCCAAGACCGCGACATCGACGCCCTCAAGGCCTCGCTGTCGGAGTGGATGAACGCCCAGTCGGGAGTGTCCGACGCCGAGGTGACCTTCTTGGTGAACCCCGAGGCCTCCGGGTTCAGCAACGAGACCCTGGTGTGCGACGCCGTTTACACCCGCGACGGCGAGACTCGCGACTCGGGCATCGTGGTGCGCAAGCGGCCCACCGACTACGCCATCTTCCCCGCCTACGACATGAGCGTGCAGTACCGGAGCATGCAGAACATGGCCGCCTGCGGCAGCGTGCCGGTGCCCGAGATCCTGTGGGTGGAGGACACCGGCGAGGTGCTGGGCGAGCCGTTCTTCATCATGGAGCGGCTGCACGGCCGGGTGCCCACCGACAACCCGCCCTTCTTCCAGGAGGGCTGGGTGTTCGAGGCCACCGCTGAGCAGCAGGCCACGCTCTACAACTCGTCGGTGGACACGCTGGGCGCGGTGGCCCGCACTGACTGGAAGGCCAACGGCTTCGACTTCGTGGAGCGTCCCCAATACGGCGGGCCGGGGTTCGCCCAGCAACTCGGCTACCAGCGCTACTACGCCGACTGGGCCGCCGAGGACCGGCCCAAGCCCCTGATCGACGCCGCGTTGGACTGGTTCGACGCCAACGACCCCTCCGGGTCGATGCCGGTGCAGCTGAACTGGGGCGACGCCCGGCCCAGCAACCTCATGTACGGCGACGACTTCAAGGTGATGGCCGTGTTCGACTGGGAGATGGCCGACCTGGGCCCCGGCGAGGTGGACTTGGGCTGGTTCCTGTACATGAACCGGTTCTTGAGCGAGGGGGCTGGCATAAGCTGGCTGCCGGGCTTCGCCGACCGCGACGGCACCATCGCCCGCTGGGAGCAGGCCGTGGGCCGCAAAGCCGAGCACATCGACTACTTCGAGGCGTGGGGCTGCCTGCGCTTTTGCATCATCATGGTGGCCATCGTGAACATGCAGGTGAAGTACGGGACGTTCCCCGCCGATTTCGGCGCCCAGTACGAGCGGATCAACCCCTCCACCCAGATGCTGGCCCAGTACCTGGGCATGCCCGAGCCCGAGTGAGCCGGAGAGCCCCATGAGCGACGCTGAGAATCGAGCGCTGGCCGAGGCCCTGTTCGATGCGCTGGAGCGCATGGACTGGCCCGCGGTGGCCGAGCTGTTCACCGAAGACGGCACCTACCAGGACATGCCCTTTGAGACCGACTCCGGCGGCACGGTGGGCCACGCTGGCATCATCGGCAAGCTGGAGGTGGGCCTGAGCACGCTGGAGCGCTTCGAGCTGGGTGTGACCGACATCTGGGTGGACGGCGACGACGTGCTGGTGGAGCGGGTGGAGGTGTGGCACCACTCCGACGGCACCGTGGCCAGCCTCCCCGTGCTGTGCCGCCTCCAGATCCGCGACGGAAAGATCGCCCACTGGCGCGAATACTGGGACTACAACTACCTCATCGCCCAGCAGCCCGACTCCTGGCTCCCCCAATCCCCCCGCCCTCGCTGGGACTGAGCAACCTGGTTTACCAGTAGTTCCTTCTCTTGAGCATCCGGTCGGCGGAGCGGAACAACAGCAGCCAAGCGAGTACGAGACCTCCGGACATCAGGGCCAGGTAGACGAAAAGCCCCATCACCCCGACAAAGAGGAGAACGGGCAGAAACATCAGCGACATGTTGATGGACTCATTCAACGACAGGCTGTTCGAGGGCGCTGCCACGGTCTTGGCCGCGGCGATGCCCAGCGAGAGACCGGCTGAAATGAGACCGCCGAGCAGCATCGCCGCAATCGCCGTCCTCCTAGTGGGCGTGAGCCCTACCTTGGCGAGGTAGCGAGTGGTCGTTTCCGGCCGGACCTTGGATGCCGCCACCACGAGCATCGTGAAGAACAGGGCAACAACCCCGGGCACGCTCAAGAGGCTCAGCCATCCGTAGACGTTTACTTCGTCATCCTCAGTGATGCCCGCGGTGGCGTATCTGCCCGCCACCCCGGCATAGATCGCCAACACGCAGAGAGGCCCCAGCACGAAGAACCACCACTTGCGCCAGGGCTCCAGCCAGTACTCCACCGCCAGCCAAAGGAGCGCCGCCAACACCACCAACGAGGCCACAAAGCCAATCGGGTGGGGCAGCTCATTCAGCCACCCTGGCGCCCGCCAGATGAAATAGAGCCGAAGCTCATCATCCGAGTAATCCGTCTGATCCCCAAACAGATGCCAAACCGCCACCGGCAGCAAGACCACCAACACCCCCGCCGGAATCAAATGCCGATACGGCGGCTTCCGGTTGCCCGGCTCAGAAGGTGAAGGTTGTAGCCATGTGGCCAAGGAAAGCTCCTCGTGTGCTTCCGGCCAGTCTTACTCGAAGCGGGCGCCCATTTGTTTGAGGATTTCCACGGTGTGGGTGGCGGCCATGGGGCCTTGTTGGCCGGGGGTGTAGGTGGCGGAGTCGATGGTGTTGGTGTAGGGGAAGGGGCCGTGGCGCTGGTAGACGTCCCATGAGACGGGGGAGCGGCGATCGATGCCCACATCAATGCCCTCGAAGGGGGCCATGGTCCACATTCCGGTGAATTCCTCGCCGGCCGCGGTCTCGGTGCCGTCCACCAGAAGCCGCAGATCCCAGGCGAAACCGTCGGTGATGGTGAAGTCGAGCCGCACGGTGCGCCGGCCCTCGGCCAGCGGGCCGCTGTGCAGGTGCCGCATGTGGCCGTAGCCGTTGTGGACGTAGACCACCTCGCCGCCCTCCACGTAGCAGGCGTAGCCGCCGCCCTGGTCGCCGTGGGCCACCAGCATGCCCTGGTCGCCCGAGGCGTAGTGAAACTCGATGTCCACCGTGAACGACCGGGCCTGGATCATCTTCATGCTCCGGTAGCGCTCCAGGGTGTCGGTGCCCGGCGTGATCCGCACCGGCGTCTCGTACACCTCCTCCGACGGGGGTCGCTGCACGTACTTGAGCATGGAGCCCTCGTCCAGCGGGTACACCTGGTAGCGGTGGGCGGCCTCCTCCCAGGCGTCGATCAGCTCTTGGCGCTTGGCCGGCTCGGCCTCCGACAAGTCCACCGTCTCGGTGGGGTCGTCATGGAGGTTGTACACCTCCCACTCGTGGTCGCCGAACGGGGTCATCGGCAGGTGCAGGGTGACGGCCTCCCAGCCCTCGCGGTAGAACCCCCGGTGGCCGATCTGCTCGTAGTACTGCTCGGTGTGGTGCTCGTCGGCCGCCGCGTCGGCGAACGTGGGGGCGAAGCTGGCCCCGACCAGCGGACCCTTGAGCGGCTGGCCGTTGCGCTCGGTGGGAGCGCTGAGCCCCACGATGTCGAGCACGGTGGGCAGCACGTCGGTGATGTGCAGGTACTGGCGGCGGAATCCGCCGGGGTCGGCGATCCGCTCCGGCCACGACGAGATCATGGCCACTTGGTGCCCGCCGGCGTGGGTGTTGATCTTGTACAGCCGGAAGGGGGTGTTGCCGGCCATGGCCCAGCCCCGGGGATAGTGGGCCAGGGTCTGGGGGCCGCCCAGCAGATCGAGGCGGGCGTGGTCGGCGTCGATGTCGCCCTGGGTGGGCGACAGCACCTCGAAGTACTGCGCGCAGCCGGTGTCCTCGCCCTCTCGGGACGCACCGTTGTCGGAGGTGAACAGCACCAGCGTGTTGTCCCACTCGCCCAGCTCCTCCAAGGCGGCCCGCAGCCGCCCGAAGTTCTGGTCGACGTTGTCCACCATGGCGGCGAACACCTCCATGTAGCGGGCGAACACCTCCTTTTGGGTGGTGGACAGCTCGTCCCAGGGCGGGACGTCGTTGCGCTCCTCGGAGTTGCGGGGCGGCAGCGCGGTGTCGGTGTCGAAGATGCCCAGTTCGATCTGGCGGTCGAAGCGGCGTTGGCGGATCTCGTCCCAGCCGGCGTCGTAGGCCCCCCGGTACTTGTCGATGTCGGCCTGCTTGGCCTGGAGCGGGGCGTGGACCGCTCCGTGCGACAGGTACAGGAAGAACGGCTGGTCGGGCCGGGCCGCCTTCTGCTCCCTCACCATGGCGATGGCCTCGTCGGTGATGTCGTCGGTGAAGTAGTAGTCGTCGGGGTACTGGTCGGTGCGCACCACGCTGTTGTCGCGGATCAGCCGGTGGGGGTGGTGGAAGTTGGTGAACCCGTCGAGGAAGCCGTAGTAGTGGTCGAAGCCCCGCTGGAGCGGCCACGAGTGGCGGGGGCCCACCAGGTTGGAGTCTTTGCACAGGTGCCACTTGCCCACCATGAAGGTGGCGTAGCCCCCCGCCCGCAGGATCTCGGCCACTGTGGCGCAGTGCTCGGTGAGCTCGGCGGTGTAGCCGGGGTAGCCGGGGTCGGAGTGGCACACGTGGCCCACCCCCACGTCGTGGTGGTTGAGCCCGGTGAGCAGCGACGCCCGGGTGGGCGAGCACATGGGGTTGACGTGGAAGTTCAGGTAGCGCAGCCCCTCGGCCGCCATCTGGTCGATGTGGGGGGTGTCGATCTCCGAGCCGTAGCACCCCAGATCGGCGAAGCCCAGGTCGTCCAACAGCACCACCACGATGTTGGGCGCCCCTTCCGGCGCCCGCACCGCCTCCGGCCACCACGGGTCCGACCCCGCCACCGTGCGCCCTGCTCGCCCCTCCCACCCCTGGTAGGGCTCGGGCCGTGCGGTCTCCTGGCTCATCGGTGTCTCCTCAATCCATTGAGAAGTCGGGGTTGAGGGTGATGACCCAGAACATGGCGCCGGCGTCGTCCACGAGCTGGGCCATGCGCCCCGGCGGGGTGTCCATGGGCGGGACCACCACATGGCCTCCCAGCTCTTGGCACTGGGCCGCGGTGGCGTCGCAGTCGTCCACTGCGAAGTACACCGCCCAGTGGGCGGGAATTAGCGGCGCGGGCAGCGGGCCGGCGCTGGCGATCATCTCGCCGTTGTGCCTGATGCCCACCGAACCGTCCATGTCGAGGGGCACCGGGGTCCAGCCCAGCATCTCGGAGTAGAACGCCAGGGCCTTTTCCACATCAGAAGTCAGGAGCTGGTTCCAGCACAGCGTGCCGTGCTCGCTCTTGAGCTCGGCGCCATCTTGGCCGATCGCCTCCCACAGCATCACCACTGCACCGGTCGGGTCGGCCACCACCACCATCCTCCCCGCACCCGCCGGCTCCATCACCGGTCCCATCGGCGTGCCCCCCGCGGGCGCCACCTTGGCCAGGGCCTCATCAGCGTTGTCCACCGAGATGTAGGTCTCCCACACGTTGGGGATCCCCATCTCGCACATCTCCTGGGGCTTTTCCAGCAGCCCCAGCACCGGCCTGTCGTCCTTCAGCCCCAGGGTGTAGACGACCTCTGATCCGTCGTGCTCATCGCGAAAGGTCAGTCCGAAGAGCGACGAGTAGAACGCCTTGGCCTTGTCGGGCTCCTCGGTACACAAATCAACCCAGCTGAAGTCTCCGTGGACGTAGCCGTCTACCTCGGGCATGGTCGTTCTCCTCTTCCCTGTTTCGGCCGAATTTCAGGCAGCGTATAGGTTCAGATGGCGTCGCCCACATTGGTGCGACGAGCGGCGATGGCCCAGGTCAAGAGGGCCAGGATCATCAGGGGATCGAGGATGTCCCATGCACCCTCATCGCCGACGAAGTAGTTGTTGACGAGCACCGACGCGGCCAGTCCCAGGGCGATGACCACAGAGACCAGGGTGAAGGGGTTGGCCGCTTCGATGCCCTGCCTCTGGGCCATCACCCGGCCCCACCCGGTGGCGACGGCCACGGTGCCGCAGGCGATGAACAGCGGATCGATGGTGTTCCAGAGGTTGCCGCTGTGGTTGAAGATGTCGGTGTACTGATTGAGCAGGATGGCCACCGCCAGCGCCACCAAGCTCACCGTGCGCACCCACGGCACCTTGCTGGTGTTGCGCCATAACAGCCACACGCCGACCAGGGAGATCACCACGGGGCCGATCTGCCAGAGCTGCCACTTCCAGTTGTCGACCGCCTCGGCAGTGGGGTCGGGGTGGACCATCTCAGAGCGCTCGGCCCAGGTGAATGCGGCGACGACCAGGATGCCCGCTCCGATGAGGGAGTCGATGATTCCCAGGTCCCGCCGGCGGAAGATGTGCTCAATCATGCTCATGCCATATTGAACACCCGCAGGGCGTTGTCCCGCAGGAATTTGGGCCAAACATGGTCGCGGAATCCCACGTCGCGCATCTCGGTCATGATCCGCTCCAACGACAGCCCCGAGGGGAAGTAGCCGGCGTACATCACCTTGTCGGCGCCCCGGGTGTTGGCGTAGTCGATGATGGCCTTCGGATAGTGCTTGGGGGCGAACGCCGAGGTGGAGTAGTGCAGCCCCGGCCACTTCAGCATGAGCTTCACCATCAGGCGTTCCCACGGCTCGGAACCGTGGCGGGTGACCAGCACCAGCTCGGGGAAGTCGTAGCACACCCGGTCGAGGTGCTCGACGTGCTGGGGGTCGAACGGGAACCGCGGCCCGGGCACCCCGGCGTTGATGCACATTGGGATCTCCAGCTCGCAGCACGCCGCATAGATCGGGTACATCAGCGGTTCGTTGATGTTCACCTGGGGGTGCAGCCCGGTGGGGAAGCAGGCCGCGGCGATCACTCCGAGCTCGTCCACGGCCCGGCGCAGGTCCCGCACCGCTTGCACGCCCTGGTTGGGGTCTACCAGGTAGCTGCCGTAGAGGCGGTCGGGATGCTCGGTGACGCCCCGGGTGCCCCAGGTGTCGCCGAAGTTCACCGGCAACAGCCCCTTGTCGATGCCCCAGAGGTCCATCTCGGCCAGCAGGTAGGCGATGAAGTCCACCGTGCCGTCCACCTGGGGGAGATCCTTGAACATGTAGGCCGCGCCGTGGCCGAAGCTGCGGCTCTCGGTGTCCTTCAGCAGCCCCTGGAAGTTGGCGTACCAGGCGTCGCGGTCAGACGGCACGCCCAGCATGAGGTCGACCACCCCGATGCTCTCAATTGGGTGAGGGGTCATGGGGTGGGTTTCGGGCTCGGGGGCCATTCAGCCGGCCAGGGTCTCGAACAGGTCGGCGTCGGTGCGGCGCAGGCGGCGGTAGTTGGCCTCCCACATCATGGGGATGAAGTACTTGTGGTACGCCTTTTTGGCCCGGGCCGCCTCGGCCTCGGGCATCTCGTGGCCGCCCACCACCTTGGCCTCGTAGTGGGCCCGGGCCGAGCTCTCGTAGGCGATGGCCTTGATGGTGGCCTCCTCCAGCGAGGGGCACACGAAGCAGGCGCCGTGGTTGCCGATGAGCACCACCGACCGCTCGCCCAGCGCCTCGGCCATGCGGGGGCCGTCCACCGGGTTGTCGATGCCATTGTCGGCGTAGTGGGCCTGCTCTTGGTAGAACAGGCAGGCGTCGGCCGAATACAGCCCGACGTCTTTGCCGGTGGTGGACAGCACCTCCACGTAGTGGGAGTGAGTGTGGATCACCGAGTTGGCGTCGGGGCGGGCCTCGTAAAACCCGGCGTGGAAGCGCACCGCCGGCGAGGCCAGAGTGTCGCCGTCGAGCAGGTTGAGCTCCATGTCGTAGCAGTTCACATCGCTGGGCAGCGTCTCGCTGAAGTAGCCGAACGGCGACACCCAGAAGGCGTCGGAGCGCTCGGCGTCGCGCACCGACACGTGGCCGGCCACCCTGCTCTCGCATCCCTCACGGGCCAGGATGCGCCGGGATGCGGCCACTTGGAAGGCGGGATGGTCTTCGGTCCAGGTCTTGGCCATTGATGTTCTCCCGCTAAACCTGGATGTCGTAGAGCTGGCGGACGTTGGCCGACACGATGGCGTGGCGCACGTCGTCGGTGGTGTCGGCGAAGTGCTCGGCGATCACCGCCTGGCTGTTGGGCCAGGTGGAAACGTGGTGGGGGAAGTCGTTGCCCCACATCATGGTCTCGGTGCCGATGATGTCGCGGGCGGCCACCCCGGTGAGGTCGCGCATGAACGTCACCCGGAAGTTCTGGCGCCAGTAGTGCGACGGCTCTTGCTGGCAGTTCATGTCTTTCAGGAGTTGGGCGTGGCGATGGAACCAGTAGTCGGCCCGCTCCAGCAGGTTGCCGGCCCAGCCCACGTCGTTCTCGGCCGAGACGATCATCAGCTCGGGGAAGCGGTCGAACACGCCGCCGAAGATGAGGTCGAGCACCACCTCTTGGATGTCCACCGTTTGCAGCACCGACCGGGTGGACGTGCCCTGGTCCCAGGCCTTGTCGGGGTCGCGGGTGGTGGCGGCGTGCAGGTTCACCGGCATGGAGTGCTGCACCGCCGCGGCCCACAGCGGGTCGAACTCCGGGTCTTGGTAGGGGTTGTCCTCACCGTTGATCACCGGGATCATCACCCCCTTGAGCCCCATGTCGCGGCACCGCTTCATCTCCTTGGCGGCCCGCTCCAAGTCCACCGGCGCGAGCAGGGCAATGCCCACGAACGTGTCGGGAATCTGGCTCACGAACTCCCCGACCCAGGTGTTGTAGGCCTCGAACAGGGCCCACTGGAACTCCACGTCTCGGATGGGGTACATCTGCATGGCGATGGTGGGGTACAGCACCTCGCCGGTCACGCCGTCGGTGCGCAGCGCCTCCATGCGGGCTTCGGGGTCCCAGCCCACGTCGGGCACGTCCTCGTCCCAGCGGCCCCTGGCCCGCACCTTGTCGTCGGTGCGCATGCACCCGGCCAAAAGCCCCACCGGGGGAAGCCGGGCCTGGTCGCACACCAGTCGGTCGGTGGTCTCCTCATGGACCAGGCGGGGCGCCCGGTCCTTGAAGGCCTCCACCGTGTAGATCTGCCACAGGTCGTGGGGCTCGATCACGTGGGAGTCGGCGGAGAATACGTCGAAGCCGTTGTCGCTCATCGCCTTCGATGTTATGGGAACGCTGTGGAAGCCGCCTATCGCCGGGAGAACGGGGGAATGGGCCGGATATCGTGGCCGACGTGAGCGTGTGTGCATTCATCGGACTGGGCAATATGGGCTTCCCCATGGCGGGCCATTTGGTGGCCGCCGGCCATGAGGTGCGGGTGTTCAACCGGACGGCCTCGGTGGCTGAGCACTGGGGCGAGCAGCATGGCGGGACCGTGGCCGCCACCCCGGCCGAGGCGGCCGACGGGGCCGAGTTCGTGTTCACCTGCGTGGGGGCCGACGACGACCTGAGGGCGGTGGTGCTGGGCGACGACGGGGCCTTGGGGACGATGCCTGCCGGCTCGGTGCTGGTGGACCACACCACCGCATCAGCCGAAGTGGCCCGGGAGCTGGCCGAGGTGTGCGCCGGTCGGGGGATCGGCTGGCTGGACGCCCCCATCTCCGGCGGCCAGGCCGGGGCCGAGAACGGCGTGCTCACCGTGATGTGCGGCGGTGAGCCCGAGCACTTCGAAGCCGCCCGCCCGGTGATCGACGCCTATTCCTCGGCGGTCACCCTCATGGGACCGGCGGGGAGCGGCCAGCTCACCAAGATGGTCAACCAGATTCTGTGCGCCGGCGCCGTGCAGGGCGCGGCCGAGGCGCTGGCCTTCGGCGAGCGGGCCGGCCTCGACATGGAAAAGGTGCTGGCCGCCGTCACCAAGGGCGCAGCCGGCTCCTGGTACCTCCAGAACCGAGGCCACACCATGGTGGCCGACGAGTTCGACTTCGGCTTCGCCATCGACTGGATGATCAAAGACCTAGGCCTAGTAGCCGACGCCGCCGCCGAACTCAACGCCCCCATCCCCCTGGTAGAACTCTGCCAGCACTACACCCAAGAGACGGCGGCGCTTGGCGAAAACCGCCTAGACACCACCGCCATAATCCGCCGCTACCGCTAGCGGCGGTTCAGTTCTTAAGGATCAAGACTCTCTGAGGCC
The DNA here is from genome assembly GCA_022822905.1 of Acidimicrobiia bacterium. Classification (GTDB taxonomy): domain Bacteria; phylum Actinomycetota; class Acidimicrobiia; order Acidimicrobiales; family Bin134; genus Poriferisocius. The sequence goes on from JAJDYE010000014.1 coordinate 25,588, forward strand.
GATGATCTCGGGAATTTCAAGAAGATGAGGGAGCGTGTCGAGGGAGTAGGTGCGTCCTTCAGTGGCGATCACTACATCAACTAGGGCGTTCGGGCGTTCTGACCAGCCCTTGCCATCGACAACTGCGCAGGGAAGCAGACCGCGGTCCCTAGCAGCATCGGCAGCATTCTTGATGCGAGCAGCCTTATCTCGAGCCGTGCCTCCGTCTTCAGCCACCTTCGATTCGATGATCACCGTCGGAGATTCCTCGGGTAACACGAAATCGGGTCCAGGCGAAAGGCCGAATGTCTCTGAGGTTTGTGCAGCACCGGAAGCACCTGACCCTGATCGGTAGTACGGAATGTGATGATCGTCGAACAGGTCGGCGATGGGTTGCTCCAGCAGATTGTCACCTTTGACTTCGGAGTAGGCGTCTTGAACCTGCCGCCAGACCCCACCGACGTACCTCTGGTATAGGAGAGCCGAATACGGAACTCCGCCGGTTGACTCGGCAACCGTGTCCCAGCCATGCAGCGTGTCCCGTTTGTCGAGTTTGGAATGGAAGAAACCACGGGCTGATTCAGGCACCTGGAGGATGCTCCGGTCCATGACCGCGATAACTGCGGCAGCCACCGAACTGACCATCTCTGTTCGTTTGGCTGTTGCTTGCTCAGGTACTGGGCTGCGTTCGAATTTCTTGAGAGTTCCTCCCGAAGTGTTGGTTCCAGGCTGGGCAAGTTTCATGGCCCAGGCCAACTCGTTGTGAGTGAAGCCCAAGATCATCCGAAGCGGTGCCAGAGTCTCGGGCGCTTGTGTCAAGGCTGCTGTCAGGGTTGCTGCCGAGACGTCTGTGAAGTCGTTGGTGTGCTCAGCCAATCGCCGGTATGCCTCATCGAAAGCGACTTCGGTAGCCATGGCGTCGCCTTTGGGGATGTAGTGGAACGACGGCTGAGTCGCGGCCACATAGCTCTGTCCCAGAAGTGAGGCAGCCTCGTCTCTGGCCGATTCTGGCTGGCGTAGAAGTACCGCTACCGCTTGCCGTCGGATTGTGGGGTTGGCTGTAGTTCCGGCGTTGGCGAGGAGTTCTCGGTCTGAGTCAGTTAGCGACACGGAGCAGTCCCAGTTCTTCCTGGACATGATCGCTTGCCAGGCGTTCCTTGGCGACTGCTGCGTATTCGGCGTGCAATTCGATCCCACCGGATTTGCGGCCGTGTCGACGGGCGACGGCGACAGTAGTACCCGATCCAGCAAATGGGTCAATGACGATCCCATCGGGCGGACAGGCCACCTTGACAAAAAACTCGGCTAGGCCCTCCGGCATGACTGCGGTGTGTTGCCCGGCAGGGCCCTTGTGCTGGTTGTAGGTCTGGCCAACGGTGATCACGTTCCCAGGATCAGCCCCACCTCGGCCGTAGGTCCGAGTACGGTCTCGACCGAACCCGGCGTCGGTGTTTCGGCGGCCATTCTTGTCCTTGAGCCGCCGGTTGATCTCAGCCTCATCCGCTCGGTACGGCACCCGCACTGAATCCAGGTCGAAGTAAGGACCAGGGCCTTTAGTGAAGTGGTACACGTACTCGAAGGCATCTTTGGTGCGAGGCCCGAACCGACCGGGGATGGCGTTTGGCTTGCTCCAGATGTACGTCTCCGTCCACCGCCACCCCATGTCTTGCAAAGCGATCACCAGTTGGTACACATACGGATGGCGCTGCCCCCGCAGCGGCCCCGACTTAGCCACCCGGTTCTTGATGTTGAGCACGAATGACCCAGTCTCCTTGGTAGCACTGAGCATGGCCTCCGCAAACGGCAGGAACCACTCCACATAGCTGTCCGGGCTGATCTTGGAGTACGACCGAGCATCGGCATACGGCGGCGACATGAAGAACAAGTCCACTGAGTTCTGCGGCAACCTCGGCAGCCACTCAGCAGAGTCCCCCCAAACCACCCCCTCCTCAAGCAGCAAAGCCAGCGCCTCACCCTCACCCAAAGGTGGTACCGGAGCCGTCTGACCTGCCATAACTAGAGAATACCCACCCCCAGTGACACCTTTGTGATCCCTCGCGAATCAGCCACCAGGGATACGCGCCTCCATTGGGCGCCAATCGACTATCCGGCGTACTTGAGGTGGGAGGGGGTGAAGTCGTCGACGAACAGCATGATCTCCCCGGGATCCAGCGGCTCGTCGTTCGGTTCGAGGTCCAGAGGCTGCACGCCTTCTAGCACTGCTCCTAGCTTGGCGGCACGCAGGGGCTCGGTCGGCGGTTCGAACGAGAAAAACCCCTCGTCATCTGTGATGGTCTCCAACGTCGAAGCTTCGCCATCAGTTGTCTGGACCGCCAGCCACACCACAACCTCAGCGGTGGGGGCCTTGCCGGTTACCCCGACAAGTCGCCCGTTCAGGGTTGGAGGCGTGGTGTAGTCCGACATCGCCCTTATTGTGGCATGGGTGCTTTGGTGGCCGAAAACAACGACTGGGGCGGTCAGTTGGACCACAGGCAGCTGATGGGACGCATGTGGAGCCGGTCATCCAGGGTTACGGCGTAGGGGCCGGTGTGAAGGAGGATTCCGCCTCGGAAGCTGTCGGGGGACACGGTGTCGAGCTGGTCTCGTAGCCATCGGAGATGCGCCATGTGCTTTGCAGTCGGAGAGCTGGTGGCCTTGATTTCCACTGCAACAACATCGTCGTTGTCGGCCTTGATTATGAGGTCGATTTCGCGGTCTTTGTGGTCGCGGTAGTGAGAGAGCGTGTAAGCCCGGACAGATGCCGAGAGCTGTCGAGCGATCTCGTTGACCGCAAAGGTTTCCAACAGTGGTCCAGTAGCGGGGTTGGTAGGAGAGGCGAGGGCATTGGCATCCGTTCCGAGCAGGCTTGCGGCCAGCCCGGAGTCGGTTATGTGGAATTTGGGTCGCCGGGCCGTGCTGGCGGTGAGACTCCGGGACCATGCGGGCAGTTCGTGGACGAGGAATACGGTTTGAAGCCATTCGAAGTAGTTGGTGATTGCCTGACGGCTAATTCCTAACTGCCGGGATGCGTCGGAGATGTTGACCGGGCTGCTGGTTAGCCCGGCGGTCCATCTCAGCAGTGGTGCCAGTGCCGACGACTTGCGAATATCGGTTAGCGCGGCGATGTCGCGTTGGATGACGGTCTCCACGTACCCCTGGAACCAGCGCCGCCGCTGGCCGGGATCGAGGTTGACCACTTCGGGATATCCGCCTCGACACACTCTCTCCAGATAGTCGGCTCGGTTGAGGCTGGAAGCAGGGGCTGGGTTCGGGCTGCTCTCGAACCAACGGCCGATCTCATCCGGTGACGAGTCGGCAATCTCGGCCTCGGAGAGTGGCCAAAGCCGGAAGATCTGAACCCGCCCTGCGAGGGATTCGCTGATTTGCGGAACGGTCAGGAAATTGGTGGATCCGGTGAGGATGAACCGTCCTGGTGTCGCCTCCTCATCGACCAGTTGCTTGATGGCATACACCAGCCTGTCGCCGCCGCGCTGGGCCTCATCCACTACCAGGGGGTAGCGCTGGTTGTTGAGGAATGTCGTCGGGTCGTCGAGTATGCCCTCCCGCAATTCCTCGTTGTCCATCGACAGGTAGGTGCCGCCGCGAGCTTCGGCGATCATCCGGGCAAGGGTGGTCTTGCCGCTTTGGCGAGCGCCATGGATCATGACCACGCGAGCCCATTCCAGCGTCTCTTCGATCAGGGGCTGGATCTGTCGTCGAACGAGGCCCATCGCCCGATCATAACATCAACATTACAAACTCTACCTAGGATATATTGCAAATCCCACCAAAGATAGATAACAGATTCCTCTCTCGCTAGTTCATAACTTCTTCTTGGTAATTTGCCCCACAGAAGTGCTCAGTAGAGGGATTCGCCGCCGGCTGCGCTGCTGGTATCGGTATTGCCGCTTAGGGCGTCTAGGACGGATTGGCGGTGGGTGGTTACACCGGCGGAGAGGGCGGCGTTGTCGGCGGTGACGGTTACCAGGCGGAAGCCCTGTTCGACGCGGGTGGGGGTGAGCGTGGGGGTGGAGTGGATGCCGGGGACTACGCCGTGGGTCTGGCAGGCGGCCACGATGGCGGCCAGAGCTTCATCGAACGTTGCATCGCCGTCGTTGTTGCCGGGGGGGAGGCCCAGGCTGACCGACAGGTCGGCGGGGCCGACGTACACGGCGTCCACCCCGGGGGTGGACACGATGTCGTCCAAGTTCTCCAGCGCGGCCACCGTCTCCACCATGGGGATGCACTTCACGGCCTGGTTGGCTCCGGCGAAATAGCCCGGTCCGTCGCGCAGCGCCACCCGGGTGGGGCCGAAGCTGCGTGATCCCTCGGGGGCGTAGCGGCACGACCGCACCGCGGCCTCGGCCTCTTCCCGGCTGTTGACCATGGGGATGATGATGCCCATCGCCCCGGCGTCCAGCACTCGGCCGATGATGCCCTGCTCATTCCACGGCACCCGCACCACCGGTGTGGCCGTGCCCAAGTCGATGGCCATCAGCATCGCCAGCGCGTCGGAGTAGTCGGCCAGGCCGTGCTGCATGTCGATGCACACATAGTCGAACCCGGCCCGGGACATAACCTCACAGCTCATCGCCGTGGGCAACCCTGCCCAGGCACCCAGCGCGGGGCGCCCCGAAGCAAAGGCCTCGGCCAGCGGATGGGAAGCGGATGCAGCGTCGCTCATGGCCGCAACCGTATCCCCCGATGTGGGGGCTCGGTCAGTTCAGATTCGCCTGCCTAGGGGGTGGCGTCTCGCATCGGGCCGATCGGGACCAATTCACCCCGTGCGCCCCGATCCGGGTCTTGCGCCAAGAGTTGGAAGGAGTCGTTGCTGGAGAGCTTGTCGGCCCCCAACGATGCGTAGGGCTGGCCGGCAATCGAGAACTCTCCAATGTTGGCGATGGCCTCAGCGAAGGTCTCGTGGGTCAGGATTGGCCCGGCCGCGGTGGCCAGCAACTCGAAGAGCTGGAAGAACCGGCAGTGGGCGGACAGGCTGGTATACCAAAGCGGTTCGCCCTCTTCGAGGGTGTTGGGGTGCTTGATCTCGATATCGGGATGTCTTGCATTGAACGCGTCCAGGCATTCCTTGAACCGGGGATCGGTCTCGTATATCTGGGACCCGGTCATGGCCCCCACGGTGATCACGCCTCTAGCGTCCTCGGGTTCGACGTTGGCCCCGATGTTGCTGCCTAGCCCGGAGGCGTCGGTGGCCCAGATGTCCACCTCAAGGCCATTGAGTGCGGCATTCGAAATGCCGGCCGAGACGTTGCCAACCAGCAAGAGCGTGTCGGTTCCGGCGGCTCGGATGCGCTCTGATAGCGCGGCCCACTCTTGGTTCTGGGCGATGAGATCAGCCACCTGGGAGGAGGTTGCGACTTCGAGCACCGGCTCGACTCCATGTTCCCGCAGCAGGTCGGCCACTTGTTCGAGTTGCGGGGCCGCAGAAAGGTCGGCGACTACCGCAATCGATCTTCCCTGGAGCATTCCCTCTGCTTCGAGCAAGGTGAACAGGGCACCGGTACTGACTTCGCGCGTCACCCGCTCGTTGACCCAGGGCGCCCGAGCGTCGGCCAGGCGATCAGGGGTGATGGTTCCCCCTACGAGGATCGTTTCTTGGGTGCCGACGATGCAGGTGTTGGCCACTTCGGCCGGGCCGAGGAACCCGAACAAGATTGCGAATACCTCGTTGTCCTCGGTCAGCCGCAGACACGCCGCCTCGGCCTCGGTGGCGCCAATGGGGTTGTACTTGTCCACGAGGACTTCGACTCGGCGTCCGTTGATGCCGCCCCGCTCGTTGATGTCATCGGCCAGCGCTCGGATCACCAGCTCTTGGTCGCCCCAGGTGGCCGGGGAGAAGCCGAGCTCAACCAGTTGTTCGATGTCCAGATGGGTGACGCCGATGGTGATGGTGTCGGCGGTGACCCCTCGCCACGTGGCGGTCAGCTCGATCTCCGGCTCCGGCTCCTCAGTGGGTGCCGGCTGGAACTCGGGTGCCTCCTCCTCTTCCGGGGCCTCTTCGGGGGCCTCCGGCTCGTCTTCTTCAGAGGCGTCTGCGGGGGCTTCCGGCTCAGGCTCCGGCTCGGGCTCGGCCGGGGCCTCGGTGGCCGGCGCCGGGGCGGGGGCTGGAGCGTCGGCATCGCCTTCGTCGTCGTTGCCGCCACACGCCGCGGCCACCATGGCCAGCGCCATGAGCATCGCAATCAGCCAGCGCATCTTCTTGGTCAACATCGAATTCCCCCTCAATTCTGGGTGAACCTTCGGCACCGCAGCAGCCCCACGGCCGCTGTCTTGGCTCAGGGGATCATATTCGATCAGGAATGACCGGTCTCCCTGAGCGGGCAACCGGATATTGCCGGCTGGGATCATCGCAGGGCTCCCGGCCGGTGGTCGGCCCGGCCGCCGGATCGCCGGTGAGCAGCTCGGCCCCGGCGGGGGCGTATTGGAGGATGTAGGACTTGCGGACTCCGTCGGTGGTGTTGGGGCCGGTTAGGTGCGGGGTGAGCGAAGAGAACACCACGGCACCCCCGGCGGGGACTGGGGCGGCCACCGGGTTCTCGCATTGCTCGAAGCACTCGAAGCCCAGGGGATCGACGTAGGTGTGGGCCAGCGTCCCGTGGAGGTGGACGCCGGGCGCCACCCAGGGGCAGCCGTTTTCGATGGTGGCGTCGTTGAGGGCCAGCCACACCGTGAGGTACTGCTGCGGCTCGATGAAGGTGTATCCGTTGTCCTGGTGCCAGGGGAACCGGCGGGGCTTCTCGGGCTTCTTGTACACGGCCTGGTCCCAGTACAGGTTCGCGTCAGGGCCCACGAGGTCGAGGCACACCGCGCCGATGCGGGGATCGGCGGCCACTTGGCGCAGGGTGTTGGAGCGGGCCACCAGGTGGGGTGTGAAGGTGATGGCCCCGGCCTCGGCGATCATCAGCCGCTCGCCCTCGATGGACCTCAGCCCGGCCTCGGTCTCGGCCTCGATGGCGTCGATCTCCTCGGTGATGGCGGCGATGGTGTCGGCGTCGAGCAGGTTGTCCATCACGAAGAACCCCTGGCGGTTGAACGCCTCGGTCTGCTCGGAGGTGAGCGCCGCCGGCGTAGTGGTGGCCGGCTGCCAGGCGAAGTCCTGGTTCCACGGATGCAGGGAGTAGGTGCTGCTCATGATGATCCGGGGAACACCAGGGTGACGTGGCTGTGGGGCGGCATCACCAGAGGTCCGTCGATTTCGACTTGGTCTTCGCTGGGCACCACCCTGTTGGGGTCTTCGGGGGTGTTGGTGGCAGCCGGTTCGTCGGCCCACAGGGTGATGCGCTGGGCCGGGCCGCCAATCCCGTCGAGGTTCACCAGCAGTTCGTCGTCGGGCAGCCGATTGACCAGCGAGAGGTGGGCTTGGCCTGAATCGGGGTCGAGGGTGCCCGCCGCATCCAGCGCCGACAGCCCGCCGCCCGGCGCAATCGCCGCTTCGAGCCCCGCCTCGGTGATCACCTCGACGTCCAAACCGGTGCCATGGGCGCAGCGTCGGGCCATTGCCAGGGGATGGAACGTGGTCTGGCGCACGATGCCGTCGGGGGTGGTGAAGATCGGGCCCAGCACGTTCACCATCTGCGCCTGGGTGGCCAGCGACACCTTGTCGGGATGGCGCCACAGCACGTGCAGCCAGGTGGCGTGGGCCAGGGCGTCTTTGAGGTCGAAGTGGTACTCGATCATGGGGGCGGGCTCGGTGTGTACCGGCGGGCCGACTTCGGCCCGCAGCCGCCGGTTGATCACCTCGGGCTGGTGGGCCATCGACAGGTAGGCCTCCGGCCACACCCCCCACTCGTCGATGCAGATCCGCAGGTCGTGGTGCAGTTTGCTTCGCCGCTTGGCCGCCCCGATGAGCCCCCACGTATCGCAGATCTCGGCCTCCGATGCGATCGGGCCAGCCAGAGCGCCCTCGTATTCGAGCTCATTCCAGTAGAAGTGAAGCGACAGCCAGTCGAGCACCGCGCCGGCCTCGTTGAGCATCGTCCAATTCCAGTCGGGGTCGTCCGCGCCCACTCCCACCAGCGAGATGTTGTTGTCGGCCCACCGCAGCAGCTTGCCCCACTCCCGGGTCAGCTCGGCGTGGCTCTCGGCGGTGGTGTGCAGGTGCTGCCACCAACCGAAGTTCTCATTGCCGATGCCCCAGATGGGCACATCGTGGCGGTTGGGATGGGGCCCGGCCTGGCGCAACGCCACCTCGGGAACGGGCAGGTCGCTGTTGCAGTAGGCAAGCCACTCCAGGGCCTCATCGATGGTCCCAGTAGAGGCGTTCAGGTTGAGGTAGGTGGTCGAGCCCAGCAGACGGGCGTAGGCCAAGAACTCCTCGGTGCCGAACCGGTTGGGCTCCAGCATCGACCAGGCCAGATCGAAGCGGGCGGGGCGATCGTCTGGGGGCCCGATGCCGTCGCGCCAGTGGTAGCCCGAGGCGAAGTTCCCACCCGGCCACCGCAGCACCGGCGGGGCCAGCTCCCGAGCTGCGCCCAGCACGTCGGTGCGATACCCGTCAGCATCAGCCAGCGCCGATCTCGGCTCGAAAACCCCGCCATAGATCGCCCGCCCCATGTTCTCCAAGAACTGCCCGTACACCCGCTGGTCCACCGCTCCCGTAGTGCGCCGGGAATCAACCAGCAGGGTGGCAGCAGGAGTGGCCATGGCGGCAGCCTACGCGGCTGATTCTGGTGTGCGCCCTGCGGGGCTAGCCCACCAACTGGCCATCGCGCAGCAGGGGGTCGAAGCGGTGCATAGGGTTCTTGAAGCCGTCGAACTGCTCGAAGCCGAGGTCCTCGGTGCCGGCCGCACAGCAGTGGTACACCATGGCGGCGCGGATTCCGTCGGAGACGTTGTCGGTGGAGCAGTGCATCAGGTGGCTGTCGAATACCAGTAGGTCCCCAGCCTGCATCGTGACCGCTTGGCGGTCACTCATGTCGTGGTCGACGATCTCCACGTACCCCAGGTTGGCGTTGGGCCGTCGGTCGGAGACGTGTTCGTGGACCGGTTCGACGTGGCTTCCGGGCAGGATGTGTAGGCAGCCGTTCTCCAAGGTGGCCTCGGTCACCGCCAGCCACAGCCCCACGATGGGCCTAGGTGGTTCGAACGGGAAGTAGTAGCTGTCCTGGTGCCAGGGCTGGCCCCACGCACCGGGGTTCTTGAAGATGAACTGCGACAAGAAGCAGTCCACGTTGGGGCCGATCAGGTCGTTCAGCATTCCGGCGATCCGCTCGTCGTGAAGGAACGATAAGAACGCCGGCCGGTCGTGGAGGGTGAACACCTTCGAGATGGTGTCTTCTGGGAGGTCGCCGCTCAGGTTCCCCTGGGACTCGGGGGCGATAAACATCCCCTCTGGAGTTACCCCCGACTCGTCCACCTCGCGCACCACTCCCACCACATCGTCGAGCATCCGATGGCCTACTTCGGCCGGGGAGAAACTTTCCACGATGAAGAACCCCTGCGCGTGATAGCTGTCGATAGCAGCGGGGGGCACGTGGGACGTCATCGCCATGAGTGGAGCTGATGGGACTCGAACCCACGACCCCCTGCTTGCAAAGCAGGTGCTCTAGCCAGCTGAGCTACAGCCCCGGACTGCTCAATGGTACCGGGCGCCTTGCGGGGCAATCGATCCAATACCCCGCTCAATGTGACCGGCTGGCGCTGTCGTGGTGGAATTGCCCCGGTGCGTTTCGATCTGAGCGACGATCAGGAGTTCTTCCGGGAAACCGCACGACGATTTATCGAGGCCGAGGTTCCGATCAGCGTGGTGCGGGAGTGGCACGACCTCCCCGACGGCTGCCCGCCGGACTGGTGGCAGTCGGCGGCTGAACTGGGCTGGACGTCGTTGATGGTGCCCGAGTCGCTGGGCGGCGGCAGCATCTCCGGCCGCCCGATCGTGGACCTCACGATTGTGGCCGACGAGATGGGCCGGGGGGTGACTCCGGGGCCGTTCATGCCCACCAACGTGGTGGCCGACACCCTGGGCCGGTCGGGATCGCCCGACCAGCAGGCGCTGCTCGAGGGGGTTGTGGCCGGCGAGGTGGTGCTGGGGTGGGCATTCTGCGAGCCCGGTGGCGACTGGACCGCCGTCCATGTGGCCGCCAAGGCCGCGCCCGCCAACGGGGGCTATGTGCTCACCGGCACCAAGACCGCGGTGGAGGCCGGCGCTCAGGCCCATCACCTGCTGGTAACCGTCCAGTGCCCCGACGGCTTGGCCCAATTCCTGTTGCCGTCGGACACTCCGGGTCTGACCGTCACTCCCCAAGAGTCTCTGGACTTGGGCCGTCGCTTCGCCGAGGTGCGGCTCGACGGGGTGGCTGTGGGCCCCGAGGCCTTGGTCGGCCAGCCGGGTGCCGCCACCGAGGCCGATGTGGAGCGTCAGCGCCAGGTGATGACGGTGCTCCAGTGTGCCGACAACGCCGGATCGGCGGCCAGGGTGCTGGAGTTCACCGTTCAGTACGCCTTCGACCGCTATTCCTTCGGGCGGCCCCTGGCGTCGTACCAGGCCCTCAAGCACCGCTTCGCCGACATGAAGCTGTGGTCGGAGGCCTCCCAGGCCGCGGTGGACGGTGCGGCCGACGCGCTGGCCGATGGAGAGGACGAGGCTCGTATGGTGAGCGTGGCCAAGTCGTACGTGGGCGACCACTCGGTGGAGCTCATGCACGACTGCGTGCAGATGCACGGCGGCATCGGGGTCACCTATGAGCACGATCTGCACCTGTATCTGCGGCGGGCCACCGTGAACCGGGGGTTGTTCGGAACGCCGGGCGACCACCGGGTATGTCTTTCCGAGATGATGGGGTACTAGGGGGACCGATGGACGACTTCGTGTATGCCGAAACCGATCCCGCCGAACTGGCCCGATATCGGGAGGAGGTGGAGGCGTGGATGAACGAGAACATGCCCCGGCGCGACCCGGTCAATCCCTGGCATCCCACCCAAGACGATGACGAGAGGAGCAGCCGCAATCGGGAGCTTCAGCGGCGGCTGTCCGACGGGGGGTACGCCGCGGTGTGCTACCCCAAGGAGTACGGCGGCCAGAGCCTGACCGCCGCCCACCAGAAGATCATCGACGACGTGAGCATGGACTTCGACATGCCCATCTTGTTCAGCGTGCCCACCCTGTCGATCTGCGGGCCGGTGATCTTGGAGTTCGGCACCGAGGAGCAGAAGCAGCGCTACATCCCGGCCTGGATCAGAGGCGACGAACTGTGGGTGCAGTTCATTTCCGAGCCCAGCGGGGGCTCCGACATGGCCGGCGCCCTGACCCGGGCCGACCGGGACGGCGAGGAGTTCATCATCAACGGGTCCAAGATCTGGAGCACGTTCGCCCAGCGCTCCGACTACGCCCTCATGCTGGCCCGCACCAATTGGGAGGTGCCCAAGCACCGGGGACTGACCATGTTCATCGTCCCCATCCACCATCCCGGCATCGAGATCCATCCCATTCAGATGGTGGACCGCTCCGAGGAGTTCTGCCAGGAGTTCTTCAACGACGTGGTGATCCCCGCCGAGAACGTGGTGGGCGAGGTGGACGACGGGTGGACGGTGGCCAGCCGGTTGCTGTTCCACGAGCGGGCCGCGGTGGGTAACGCCTCCCCCTATACCCAGGGCCGCCACCGGAACCGCACGGCCGACGGGGTGGAGGATTTGGCCGCCATCGCCCGTGACCACGGCGGCGCCGACGTCGGTCGCCACCGCCAGCGGCTGGGGCACATTGAGGCGCTCAGCCGAGTGGAGGAACTGCTGTCGGCCCGGGTGGTGAAGGGCATCGAGGGCGGCTTTTTGCCCGCCCCGGCTGGATCGCTGGTGCGCCTGTTCCACGGACTTTCTCGGACTGAGCGCCAGACGGTGGCCATGGAGGTGCAGGGCGACCGCGCCCTGGTGTGGAACGAGGGCGAGGACACTGGCGCCTTCGGCACGGAGTATGTGCAGCGCCAACAGGCCTGCATCGGCGGCGGCACCACCGAGATGGCCCGCAACATCATCAGCGAGCGCATCCTCGGCATGCCCCGCGAGCCCGCCGCCGACCGCGACCTTCCCTTCAACCAAGTCCCCCGCAGCGGCTAGGCCGCCGGGGCCGACCTCCGCTCTACGAAGCCAGGGGGCGGCCGAAGGGAAGGGATTCCTGCCAGGTGGCCAGGAAGCTCTCGGCCCGGTAGGCAGCGGCGAGGAAGAGGCCGTCGGGGTGGTCGGCGATCTCCTCTAGGGAAGCGGTGATCTTGGCGGTGGCATCGGCGGCGATGGCCTCAGGGGTGGGGTCGCCGGTGGGCCACCAGGCGAAAAGGGGGCCGGCGGTGGAGATGAAGTCGGGGACCACGGTGGTGCCGGCCCGGCCCAGCACGGCCAAGGCCCGGGCGGTTACCGGGATCGGCCCGTAGGGGACCAGGGTGCCTACTTGGAGCTGTTCAGCCATGGTGTGATCAATCGCACCCATCTTGGAGCCGGCGAACAGCACGTCGGCTTGGCCGTTCATTTCCACCATCGTTCCGCCCCGCTCCTCAACGGCGGCTTTAAGGGCATCGCAGATCGGTCCCGAGCCCTCGATGGCCACGGTGCGGCCGTCCAACCCGCCGCTGGCCTTAGCGGCAGCGGCCACCACTCCGGCGACGGTGGCCTGGTCGGCCACATCGCCTACCACCGCTCGGGGATCAGCGTCGGCCAGTGACTCCAGCGCTGCCCGAGGCACCCGGGTGCCCGGCTCGGGCAGGAATCGGCCTGAACCCACCATGGGGGCAATCTCGGCGGTGAACTTGGCCACCGCGTCGGGTCGGTCGTCGTCGAGGGCGTTGATTCCCGCCGAAGCCCCGCTGCGGCGCATCTCGAAGGTGGCGAAGGCATAGGTCATCGACCGGGCCAGGTCGCTGGCCCCGCCGGGCAGGATCTTGCGGGCCGAACGGACGATGCCCACCGACTCGGGCGCGTCGGCGAGATCGAAGACGATGAAGGCGTCGACCGTTTCGAGTTTCTCAATGGGCATTATTCGGACGACTCGCCCTCTTCACTGTCCATTCCGGCCACGATCTCCTTCACCCGCCCCTCGGCGTCGTTGATCCGCCCCCGGCACACCCGGATCAGCTCCGCGGCCCGCTCCACCTTCACCGCCAGCACGTCGATGTCGATGTCCTCGGCCTCTAGCTCGCTGAGGATCTGTTGCAGCTCGCTCAGGGCGTCGGCGTAGCCGATCTCTTGTGTACTCATCTTCTCGTTCTCCTCATTGCTTCTCAGACACGGTGCTGTGCAGCTCGCCCTCGGCCACGGTGGTTACCAGCTCATCACCGGCGGCCAGCACCGCCGGGTCGCGCACAACTTTGCCGCTATGGCGGGTTATCGACCAACCACGGGCCAAGATTTTCCGAGGATCGAGCAAGCGCACCCGGCTTTCCAGGTTGGCCAGCTCCTTGGCCGCGGCTCTCGGCGTCCGCAGGGCCTGGGCCGCCACGCCCGACTTCTTCTGCTCCAGGGTGCGCCGTCCTTCGGCGATGGCCGCCGCAGACCGGTGGCGCATGGTTCCCGCACAGTCGTCCACTTTGCGGGTCTCGCTTCTGGACCGGGTCTCAGCCAGCTCTCGGATCCGCCCGGCTCGGCCTTCCAATCGGCTGCTGGCCCGATGCAGATGGCTCTCGGCGGCTCGGGCGGTGGTCTGGCTCACCGTCGCCAGTCGCCGGTCGGCGTCTTCTGCATGCCGTTGGGCCCACTCGGCAATTGCCTCCCAGGCCAGCTCGGTTGCCTCCAAGTGGGCCCGGGCGGTACCCACGATGAATACCGCGGCAGCCGTAGGCGTCTTCTGGGCCTCGTGGGCCACCTCGTCGATGATGGTCCGATCGATTTCGTGGCCCACCCCGGTTACCACCGGCACAGGGGCATCGGCGACGGCTCGGGCCACCACCTCGCTGTCAAAGGCCAACAGATCAGTGCGGGCCCCGCCCCCTCTCACCACCGCGATCACATCCACCCCGGCCCGGCCCACCGCGGCGATGGCCGCGGCGATGAGCGGGGGAGCGTCCGCCCCCTGAACCGGGGTGTCGGCCAGCACCACCTCCCAGGCCAAGCCGCTGCTCTCCAACTCATTGTGGAAGTCGTGGTGGGCGGCGCTCCCGTTGGAGGTGACCAGCCCGATGCGCAGCGGGGCCACCGGGAAGGGCACGGCCTGGTTCTTGGCCAAAAGGCCCTCGTCGCGCAGCTTTTCCAACAACCGCAGCCGCTCGGCCTCCAGTTCGCCCAGCGTGAAGTTGGGGTCGATGCCTGACATGTAAAGCTGGAGACGGCCCTGGGGAGGCCAGAAGTCCAGCTTGCCCTGGATGCGGACCTTCATCCCGTCTTCCATGGCCATCCCGCCGTGGCGGCGCAGCGTGTCTTCCACCCGCTCGCGGTTGAACCGGAACAGCGCCACCGAAATTGACGCCTCGGGCTGTTTGCCGGAGCCGTTGTCGGGGTCGGGCTCGACCAAGTTGAAATACATGTGCCCGCTGCGGGCCCGGCTCAGGTTTCGGATCTCGCCCTCCACCCACAGCTCGTCGCCGAAGGCATCGCCCAGCACCTGTTTGATGCGCTCGGCCAGTTCGGCCACGGTGAACGTGGCTGGTCCGGAGGCGACCCCCGCATCGGCCGAGTCGAACAGGCTCACAGCGCGCTCCCCGCGGGAGACCGCTGCTCGTTTCGCACCAATGTGCGGTACAGCTCGGCGTACAGCCCATCGGCCGCAAGAAGATCATCATGGCGGCCCGACTCCACCAGCTCTCCCCGGTCGAGCACCAAGATCAAATCGGCGTTGGTGACGGTGGACAGCCGATGGGCGATCACCACCGCGGTCCGCCCCTCCAATGCGATGCCCAATGCCTGCTGCACCAGCGCCTCGTTCTCGCTGTCGAGGTGGCTGGTGGCCTCGTCCAGCACCACGATGGCCGGATCCTTGAGCAGCACCCGGGCGATGGCCAGCCGTTGTTTTTCGCCTCCCGACAGCCGGTAGCCCCGCTCACCTACCACGGTGTTGTAGCCCTCGGGCAGCGAGGCGATGAGATCGTGGATGTGGGCCGAGCGGCAGGCGGCCTCCATATCCGCCGGGGTGGCGTCGGGCCTCACATAGCGCAGGTTGTCGGCCACCGTCTCGTGGAACAGGTGGGGATCTTGGGGCACGACTCCTATAGACCCCCGCAGCGATTCCTGGGCCACATCCCGCACATCGGTCCTGTCGATCAGCACCGCGCCGTCGTCCACGTCGTACAGCCGGGTCAACAGCGCGGCCAAAGTGGTCTTGCCCGCACCCGAAGGTCCCACCAGCGCCACCAACTGCCCCGGTTCGATCACCGCCGACACGTGGCGAAGCACCGGTTGGCCGGTGGCCTCCGGCGCAGCGGTGTCGGTTTGCAGCGAGGCCAGCCGGTCGTCGCTGGGTGGATAGGTGAAGGTCACATCGGCCAGCTCGATTCGCCCCTTGGGCTGTTGCAGTTTGACCGCGTCGGGCCGGTCGGCGATGGGATTGGGGGTGTCCAGCACCTCGAACACCCGCTCGAACGACACCAGCGCGGTCATCACGTCTACCCGGGCGTTGGTCAGGCTGGTGAGCGGGGTGTAGATCCGCACCACCATCAGCCCCATGGCGGCCAGGGTCCCCACGGTGATCGCCCCGGAGATCACCAGCTGGCCTCCCACCCAATACAGCATGGCGGCCCCCACCGCTCCCACCAGGCTCAGGGCGATGAAGAAGGTCCGCCCGTACATGGCGCTGCGCACCCCGATGTCGCGCACTCGCCCGGCGGTGGCGCCGAAGCCGTCGCGTTCTTGGTTGTGACGTCCGAACAGCTTCACCAAAAGCGCTCCCGACACGTTGAGCTTCTCGGTCATCACCGTGTTCATGGAGGCGTTGTGCTCCATCGACTCCCGGGTGAGGGCTTGGAGCTTCCGGCCCACCCGCTTGGTGGGCAGGATGAACACCGGCAACAGGGCCAGTGCCATCAGCGTGAGCCGCCACTCCAAAAGGAACATGGCCACCAGAGTTGTGGCCAAAACGATGGTGTTGGACACCACCGACCCCAGCGTGCCGGTGAACGCCCGCTGGGCGCCGATCACGTCGTTGTTCATCCGGCTGATGAGCGATCCGGTCTGCACCCGGGTGAAGAACGCCATCGGCATCCGCTGCACGTGGTCGTACAGTCCCACTCTCAGGTCGTAGATCAATCCCTCGCCGATGCGGGCCGACCAGTAGCGCTCAATGAACGACAACGCCGCCTCCCCGAAGGCGGCCAGCACGATGATGCCGGCCAGCAGGTGTACCTGGCCCCGGTCACTGTTGGCGATGGCGTCGTCGATGATCGAGCGGAACAGCAGCGGCGGCACCAGAGACAGCAGCGCCCCCAGCAGCAGCACCACCACGAAGCCGATGAGCATGCCCCGGTAGGGACGCGCGAATCCGGCAACCCGGCGGATCGTCTGCCCGGCTATCTGCTTGCCCTTGACCCCGGTTGGATCGTGGCCGATGGCGCCGTGGGCGCCGCCCATCGCATGCACTTCCTGCACGATACGCCCCAGGTGTGACAGTCGGCTGTTTGTAGGGGGTTCGGCGGGAAATAGTGTGGCGATGTGAGGGCTCGGAGCCGAAAGAGGGCACAGAGGGCAGTGGCGCTGGTGGTGGCGATCGCCATCGTGCTGGCCTTGCTGCTCTCGCTGCTGGTGGTGTTCAGCGACACCGCCGCCGCCCATGCTGAGATGCGCCGGTCAGCCCCGAACCCCGGTCAAACAGTGGGCGGAATAGTCGACCGGGTGGAGATGGAGTTCCGAGAGCCCATCCGACCCCACCAGTCAAACGGAGTGGCGCTGCAATACCCCGACGGCACCCGCGCTCTGATGAGAATTGAGGTGAACGGCCATCTGGTACGGGGCCGCTTCAACCCACTCACCGAGCCCGGCCCATACAAGGTGATATGGGAGTTGCTAGACGATTCCGATGGGGATTGGGCCACTGAGGAGTTCGAGTTCACCTACGACCCGGACGCGGCCCCGCCCGAGTGGCTGCCCGCTTCGGCCGCCGAAGGGTCCGGGGGCGGAGGCGGCATCAGCGGCAGCACCATTGCGCTGATTGTGGTCATCCCGGTGGCTGTGGTTTTAGCCGTCTGGGTCTTCTGGCCCCGCAAGCGCGGCAAGCCGGACAACCCCGAGGAGCGCAGCTAGCTCAGCGGAGTTCGGCGAAGAAGTCCTTGAGCAGGGCGGCGGACTCGTCTCGGCCCACGCCGGCCACCACCTCGAAGTTGTGGTTGAGCCGAGGGTCGGCGCCCAGGTTGTAGAGGGTGCCGCACGCCCCGGCCTTGGGGTCCTCGGCGGCGAACACCACCCGGCCCACCCGGGCCATTACCGCCGCTCCGGCGCACATCGGACAAGGCTCCAGCGTGGTGGCCAGCACCGCTCCGTCGAGGCGAGATGTGCCCCGCGCTGCGCCCGCATCCCGCAGGGCCAAGATCTCGGCATGGGCGGTGGGGTCGTTGGTGCTCAACCGCTCGTTGTGGCGGGCGGCCACCACCTCCCCGTCGATGGCCACCACCGCGCCGATGGGGACCTCGCCCTGCTCAGCCGCCTGCCGGGCCTGAGCCAAGGCCAGCTCCATGAGCGTGCGGTCATCGGTCACAGCGTCAGGATATGGGCTGGGAGACCGCCGCCACCGCTCACTATCCTGAAGAACGGAAGGTTGCCAGAGCGGACGAATGGGGCGGCCTCGAAAGCCGTTGTGGCCTCCGGGTCACCATGGGTTCGAATCCCATACCTTCCGCCAGTTTCTTCGCGCCCTGTCGGCCACCGTCGACGACCGCTTCTGGAGCGATGTGGGTGTCAGGTGGCTTGGCCGGCGAATTGGGCGGCGTGCAGGTCGGCGTAGGGGCCGCCGCGGGCCAAGAGCTCGTCGTGGGAGCCCTGTTCGGCGATGTGGCCGCCGTCCATCACCACGATGGTGTCGGCGCCGCGGATGGTGGACAGGCGGTGGGCGATCACGAAGCTGGTGCGGTCGGCCCGCAGGGCGTTCATCGCCTCTTGGATGAGCACCTCGGTGCGGGTGTCCACCGACGAGGTGGCCTCGTCGAGAATGAGGATGGCCGGGTCGGCGAGGAAGGCCCGGGCGATGGTGAGGAGCTGCTTCTGGCCGGCGGAGATGTTGTCGCCCTCGTCGTTGATCACGGTGTCGTAGCCGTCGGGCAGCGAGGGGACGAAGCGGTCCACATAGGTGACCCGGGCGGCCTCCAGGATCTGGGCGTCGGTGGCGTCGGGGTTGCCGTAGCGGAGGTTCTCCCAGATGGTGTCGCCAAAAAGCCAGGTGTCTTGGAGCACCATGCCGAACTTCGACCGCAGCTCGGCGCGGGGCAGGGCAGTGATGTCGCGCCCGTCGAGGGTGATGCGCCCGCCGTCGAGCTCGTAGAACCGCAGCAGCAGGTTCACCAGCGTGGTCTTGCCCGCGCCGGTGGGCCCGACAATGGCCACCGTCTGGCCCGGCTCCGCGGTGAGCTGTAGCCCGGTGATGAGGGGTTTGTCGGGCTCATACGAGAAGTGGACGTCGTCGAACACCACCCGTCCCCGGGTGGGCGGCTGGTCGGGCACCGGTTCGGCATCAGCGCTGATCTCGTCGACGTCGAGCAGCTCCACCACCCGCTCCAGCGAGGCGATGCCCGATTGGAAGGTAGCGGCCATCGAGGCCACCTGCTGGACGGGCATGGCGAACTGCCGGGTGTACTGGATCATGGCCTGCATGTCGCCGATGGTGATGGCCCCGCTGGAAATGCGCAGCCCGCCCACCACCGCCACCGACACGAACTGGAGGTTGCCCATCAGCATCATCACCGGCTGCATGGCCGACGACAGGAACTGGGCTCCACGGCTCGACTCGTAGAGCTTGGCGTTCTCCTCGGCGAACCGCTGGCGCTCCTGGTGCTGGCGGCCGAAGGCGGTGACGATGGCGTGCCCGCTCACCACGTCCTCGGCCTGGGCGTTGAGCGTGCCGGTGGTGCGCCACTGACGCAGGAACCGGGGTCGGGCCCGAGTGGCGAAGATCCTGGTGGCCACCACCGAGAGGGGAACGGTCACAAAGGCCACCAGCGCCAGCAGGGGGGAGACCGTGAGCATCATCACGGTCACGCCGACGAGGGTCAAAACGGCGGTAAGCATCTGGTTGATGGTCTGTTGGAGGCTTTGGGAGAGGTTGTCGATGTCGTTGGTTACCCGGCTGAGCAGGTCGCCCCGGGCGTGTTGGTCGACGTAGGACAGGGGAATGCGGTGGAGCTTGGCCTCGATGGTCTCCCGCAACCGGAACATGGATCGCTGGAGCGCCCCGCTGAGCAGGTAGTTCTGGATGTGGCCCAGCGCCCACGCCAGTGCGAATACCCCGCCGATGAAAAGGAGCCGGTCCCGGAGCCGGCCGGTGTCAATGCCGCCCTCGCGCACGCCGTCCACGATGATGTCGGTGGCGCCGCCTAGCAGCCAGGGGCCGATCACCGTCAAGCTCACGCTCATCACCGCCAACACCATCACCAAGATCAGAATCGGAGTCTCCCGGCCGGTGATCTTGGCCAGCTGGCGAACGGTGCCCCGGAAATTGCGGCTGGTCTCCACCGGCAGCGGCGCGCTCATGCGGCCTGAGAAGCGCAGCGCCTCGCGGCCGTAGGTCTGAAGGGCCTCTTGGTCTTCTTCGTCTTGGCTGTCGTCGCCCGACTGGGGATCGTCCGGCTGGGGATCCTCCGGCTCGCCGTCGCCCGGGTTGCGCTGGTTCATGTCGCCTCACCTCCTCTCTGGGAGGAGACGATCTCGGCGTAGGTGGGGCAGGTGTCCACCAGCTCGTCGTGGCGCCCTTGGCCCACCACGAGGCCGCCTTCGAGCACGATGATCTGATCGGCGGTCTCGATGGTGGAGATCCGCTGGGCCACCACCAGCACAGCGGCATCGCGGGTGAGGGGTTCGAGGGCCTGGCGCAGTCGGGCCTCGGTGGCCAGGTCGAGGGCGGAGAAGGAGTCGTCGAACAGGTAGACCGCCGGTTGGGCCACCAGGGCCCGGGCGATGGACAGCCGCTGGCGCTGACCGCCCGACACGTTGGTGCCCCCCTGGGCGATGCGGCTTTGGAGCCCGTCGGGCATCGACTGCACAAACCCCGCGGCTTGGGCGATTTCCAGGGTTTCCCACAGCTCTTCGTCGGTGGCGTCGGGGCGTCCGTAGCGGAGGTTGGAGGCCACCGTGCCGCTGAACAGGTAGGCCCGCTGGGGCACGTAGCCGATGGCGCCCCACAGCAAGGCCTGGTCGAGACGGCGGACATCAATGCCGCCCACTGAGACCCGCCCGGAGCTGGCGTCGGCCAGGCGGGCGGCCAGCGTCAACAGCGTGGTCTTGCCCGCGCCGGTCGATCCGATGATGGCGGTGGTCTGCCCGGGGACGGCATTGAACGACACGCCCTCGAGCACAGGGTGCTCAGCGCCGGGATAGCGGAAGCCGACCTCTTGAAACTCCACCGTCCCCGGCCGGGTGAAGTCGCGGATCGGGGTGGACGGGGGCTCCACCGACGACTCGGTGTCGAGCACCTCAACGATGCGCTCGGCGGCCACCGCGGCCCGGGGGATCATCGACACCATGAACGCGGCCATGGTCACGGCCAACAGGATCTGGAGCAGATAGGTGAGGTAGGCCACCAGCGACCCGATCTGGGTGGAGCCGTCCTCGATCCGGTCGGCGCCGATCCACAGCAGCGCCACGCTGGACAGGTTCACCAGCAGCGTGACCGCGGGGAATACGGCGGCCATGAGCCGCGCCGCCCGCAGCGAGGATTCAGTGAGGCGGTGATTGGCCTCGGCGAACCGGGCGCTCTCGGTTGGCTCCCGAGTGAAGGCCCGAACCACTCGCACGCCGGTGATCTGCTCGCGCAGCACGGCGTTGATCCGGTCGATGCGCTCCTGCATCTGCTGGAACGCCGGGGTCATGGCGGCGATGATCGCGCCCGCCACCACAATTTCGAGGGGCACCACCACGAACAGCAGCACCGACAAGCCGGCGTCCTCGCGGATGGCCAGCACCGTGCCGGCGATCATGGTGAGCGGGGCGGTGAT
This sequence comes from Acidimicrobiia bacterium, assembly GCA_022822905.1. Taxonomy (GTDB): domain Bacteria; phylum Actinomycetota; class Acidimicrobiia; order Acidimicrobiales; family Bin134; genus Poriferisocius. Next base: position 46,626 of record JAJDYE010000014.1, read on the forward strand.
CATCATGATCGTGAACAGCGCGGTCAGCGTCTGGATTTGGTGGGTGTCGTTGGTGATACGGGTGATGAGAGAGGGGGTGCCGAATCGGCCGATCTCGCGGGTGGAGTAGCGGGTGACCCGGTCGAACACGTCGCGCCGGATGTCGCGGCCGAACGCCATGGCCACCTCCGACCCGTACCAGACCGCCACCGTGAGCAGCGCCACCTGGATGAACGAGACCAACAGCATGATCCCGCCCATCCGCCAGATCACCGACTGGTCGCCCAGCAGCACGCCGTCGTCTATCAAGGTGGCGTTCAGCCCCGGCAGCAGCAACCCAGTGGTGGTCTGGCCCGCCTGGAGGATCAACACCAGCACAATGGCCCGACGGTGAGGGGCCAAATGGCTCTTGAGAAGTCGCCGAAGGCTCATGGATGGTTGATCTTGGCACGAATACTCCATGCCAAGAATGCCGATTCCCACCAGGCCTTCGCTCCGACACCCCACCGCTTGTAAATCCCTTATGTTTGGGGACCATGGCGAGCATGATCCGACGGTTGATGTGGGGTGGGGGACGAGATGGCTGAACTAGACCCTTCGGTTGCGGCTTGGCGGGTGTACTGCCTATCGATTGCCTACCCCGGAGAGATGGTGTTCGCATCTGGAGCACCCGACGATCCCGATGTGCGGGCGGAGGGGATTCGGGCGCTGAGCCGGTACATGGCCTTTGGATTGGAGCAGTCCCTCAGGCGGGGCCGACTATTGGGCCTGAGTGCTATTGAACCACTGGGGTGAGACGGTGGACCGGCGCACCCGCACCGCGGGCATCAACGGCGACACCGCGGTTCGCCGCGACGACGGCACCGTGCGGCTGGTAGTTGCCCACCAAGACCCCGGCCTGCCCAACTGGCTAGACACCGCCGGCAACCCCGCAGGATCGCTAAGCCTCCGCTGGTTCCGCTCCACCGCATCGCTTCCCACAGCGGAAACCCAATTGGTCCCCTTCACCCAACTCCCGGGTTCCTGACCCGCCCACCAGCAGAGCCCCAATAGTCGATGGCCGAAACCATCATTAGGGCCTCAGCGCCGCTTGTGGCATCAGCCGGGGTTATCGAGGATCAGTCCCAGCACTTCGCGGATCTAGCGTCATCAGCGGGATAGATGACGAGTATCGGCTGGGAGCTCTGGCCGAAAGGCCTAAAGGTGGGGACAATGTGTCGGACTAACACATTCACCCTAAGAGAGGCAGCTTCATGAGCTTTACCGGACCTGTTCGCCGAATCATCACTGGCCACGACGACGATGGCACTGCGATTATCGTCGCCGACGGCCCTACGAGCCGGATCTTTGACGCGCTTGGCGAGGAGGGCTTGGTTTTCCAGGAGATTTGGCACACCACCGAGACGCCTGCGTTAATCGACCGCGACCGACGCGAGGCCGAAGAGCCCGGACTGGTGCTCGCGCCGCCGACAAACGGGGTCCGCATTCGGGTGTTGGACATTCCGCCCGAAGCCGAGGGGGCGGACATGGACGCCGTGTTCGAGAACATCGGCGCGACCGATGCCAAGCTCGAATCCGACCGCCACCGGTCCTTCCACCGCACCGAGACCATCGATTTCGGAATCGTATTATCCGGCGAGGTCGTGCTGTTGATGGACGAGGGCGAGGCGACCGTCTACCCAGGCGACATCGTCGTACAACGCGGCACCAACCACGGCTGGATGAACAGAACCGAACAACCGTGCCGAGTCGCCTTCATTCTGATAGACGGCCTATACACCGATGGGCTCGGCTAGCTCGGGGTGCGGCACTCCCGAGGCACACTGCATCCTCATTCGTCGACGACGACAGGCTGGTAAATCTCACCGAAGATAGAAGTGCCATCGTCGTCAAGAACCTCTATCCGGACGGTTTCTCCATCGCCCAGGAACTGTGTTGACGGCGCCCCCGAGTCGATGATCTCGATCGCGCGGCGCTCAGCGATGCAGGCTGAGCCCACGGAGCGGTCTGCGCTGGACACCGTTCCCGAACCAATGATCGTTCCCGCAGACAACAGGCGGGTATAAGCAGAGTGGGCGATGAGCTCTCCGAAGTGGAAAGTCATCTCGGATCCATGTGGGTGGCCGAACCACTCGCCGCTTCGCTCGACGCGCAATGGGAGGTTCACTCGGCCGTCGCGCCATGCGCCACCGAGTTCGTCTGGCGTCACCGCGACCGCTGCGAAAGCGGTGGACGGTTTCGCCTGGAGAAAGCCGAATCCGGCCGAGATTTCACGACCGGCGTAAGCCCGCAGGCTCACGTCATTGATCAACACCAGTAGCTTGACGTGGTCGAGGGCATCGGCGGCAGTGGTCCGCATGGGAACTTCATCGACTACCACCCCAAATTCACCTTCAAAGTCGATGCCTTCGTCGAATCGGTATCCGCAGATCGCATCGGTCGGGCCACGCAGGTCGTCGGACGCACCCTGGTAGATGAATGGGTAGTCGCTGGGCTCGTTGGGTCGCTCGGGGTGCAGCGCCTGCGACATGAGGTCTAGGTGTGTCTGGAACACTGAGCCGTCGAGCCACTGGGGCGCCCGCGGTAGCGGTGCCATCGCTTCGCCCGCCTTGAACGCCGCGGAACCGTCGTCGCTACCGGCTTCAATCTGATCAAATCGATCCTGGAGTGCCGGGGCCACGTCGTCCCACCGTCTAATCGCCTCGAGCAGTGTTTCTGCGATGTCATCGACCGCCACGCAGTGTTTTAGATCCCGCGAGACCACCACCAAACGCCCGTTTTCGCTCGGACCAGGCAACGTTGCGAGTTTCATCGTGCATCTCCCTCAAAGAACTGCCCGCTCACACCGGCCCCGGCACCTCGTCAAACACCTCGGCAATCCAGTCCGCAATGAAATGCACGCCGTAGGTCATATTGTCGACGCTGACGTGTTCGACGCCCATTGTTCGGTCGTCGAAGATCTTCAGCTCGCGCTTAGGGCTGTTTACGAGCTGGTCGTACGTCTGGTGGGCATACTCGAGTGGGATCTGGCGGTCGTTCTGGCCGTGGGTTACGAGGAATGGCACGGTCACCTTGTCCAGCAGTCCGTCGAGAGTGATCTGGGAGCACAAATCCAGGAACTCGTCCATGTCGGCGGCACCCCACACCCACCGCACGTGTTCCCAATAGTGGGGCACAGGGCGCTCGCCCTCGTTTTCCAAACGACGGCGCTGGACCTCGCCCCAATTGTGGTTCGCCCCCCAAATGGCACAGAGCGAGAACCGGGGTTCGGCAACGAGCAAGCGGGGAGCGTAGTAGCCGCCCAAAGAGATGCCAGCCACCCCGATGCGAGAGTTGTCTACGTCGGGACGCGCGCTGACGGCGTCGTAAACCACGCTGCCCCACTCGCAGGCGGGGGTGGCGAAGAGGCCATGAAGACGTAGCGCCTCACCAGTGCCTGGCTGATCGATGTTGAGGGTATTGATGCCACGTCTGGCGAGCTGATCTCCAAGACAGCTCCAGTGGAGCATCTCCTTTGTGGAGTCGAGTCCGTTCACGTAGACCATCGTCGGCCTCGGGCCCTCTCCTCGGTCAGCGCTCCGGAACCAGGCCGGGATCGTACCGTGGAGGTAGGGAATCTCGACCCGCTCCATGTTTGCGCCGCCCAATTCGACGGAACGGGCGAAGGAGTCAAGCGACTTCTGGTACACCGCGGCCCGCTCGGTGCTGCCTTGGGCTTGCATGCGCTCGGCTATTTGGTAGTAGAGCGCCGCCCGGTTCAACTTGTCGGCGGCCGCAAATCCATGCCCGGCGGCGGAGTCCTCGTCGGCGAGTCCCACCAGTTTGTCGGCCATGATGACCCAAGACTTGAGAAAGTCACCTGTGCCAGGGTTGTCGCCTTGGGCGGCCGCCTCCCGCAGTGGTGCGCACATCTCCTCGATTTCCCCGATTTGCGCACCGCTTTCCAAGGCGATGCAGACGGAGAGATTCCACACGTAATTGCCGGGAAAATACGAGAACATCTCGGCCGTCACCCCCTCGGGCCGCAACGTATCAGCGACATCTTCATCGGCACAGCTGAATCCCCTGATAACGGTCATCTGTTGTGCTGATGCCATGGGAATCCGTATACGGTCGGCGCCGGAGGGAGGGCGATGACCAGCCACACCGCATCAAGGGTCGATCCGTACAGCGACGAGTTTCTCGCAGAACCGTGGGACGACTTGACCTTGATCCGGGATGCCGGTCACGCGGTCTGGCTCGACCGATACGGAATCTGGGCGATCGCTCGACATGACGACGTAGTGGCAGCGCTGCGCAATCACGAGAAGTTCTCGTCGAGTCGGGGCGTGGGGCTGGCCGACCTAGCCGTCGACCAATCATGGCGCCGACCGAGCATTCTCGTCGAAGCAGACCCTCCCGAGCACACTCGCAACCGGAAGGTGGTAGCGGGCACGATGACCCCCAAGGCACTGCGATCACTCGAAAGCGCATTCGCTAAGGCAGCTGGCCGGATAGTCGACGAGTTGATCGATCGCAGGCAATTCGATGGCGTTCGAGACTTGGCCGAGGTGTTTCCCACAGAGGTGTTTCCGCGGGCTTTCGGGATTGAGGTAAACAACGAGACGCGACAACGGCTACTCGACTACGGATCCCTGGTCTTCAACGGCAACGGTGTCGAGAACCAACGCTTCCGCACTGCCATGGCGAATGCAGAAGAGACGATCGCCTGGGTCACGGCGACATGTGCACGCGATGCGCTCCAGTCAGGAGGAATAGGCGCGGCGATCCACGATGCCGCCGAGGCGGCCGGTTTGACTCCTGATGATGGAGCGATGCTGGTGCGCTCGTTCCTGTCGGCAGGGGTCGATACCACGGTCAGCGGAATTGCATTTGCGCTCAACAACCTGGCGACGGAGCCCGACCAGTGGCTGCTCGTGCGTGAGAATCCTCTACTGGCACGCGCTGCTTTCGAGGAGACCATACGCCGCGATTGCCCGGTCATTGGGTTCTTCCGCACGACGACGGGGTCCACCACTGTTGGCGATTTGGAAATCGCCGGAGATCAGAAAGTGCTCATATTGTTCGCAGGTGCCAAGCGCGATCCACGTCGGTGGAACAACCCCGACGGATTCGATGTCACACGGCGGCTTACCGGGCACTTGGGCTACGGCATCGGAATTCACACCTGCGTCGGCATGGTTATCGCCCGCATGGAGGGGGAGGCCGTCTTCACAGCTCTTCGCGATCGCGTGCGATTGATTGAACCGAATGGGGAACCCATTCCGCGCCTCAACAATTCACTGCGCGGGCTCGATTCCCTGCCCCTCAGCATCGAACCGGCATAGCGGGCGAGCCGTTCAGGCCTTCAGGTCGATTCGTCGAAGGTACGCCCGAGACGTTTGCGAGCCGAATCAATTAGAAGGCGATCGCGTTCGGCCTCAAGCATTGGCACATCGCGACCAGCGGCTGCTGCTTGAACGCCAGCTACGAGAGCGGCCTTTGTTGACTGGTCGAGCGCTGGTTTACCGAGGTCTGCCCATCGACGCTCTTGGCTCGGCCCCAGGGCGTCAAGATAGGAGGCCAACCCACCGTCTCCCCCACCTAAGTGGTAACCCATGTGGACGCCGACCGCAGCCCAACGCAGTCCGGGTCCGTTGATGAGAGCAGTGTCGACGGCTTCGACGTCGGCGATCTCTTCCGCCACGATGTGAACTGCCTCACGGTACAGGGCAGACGCCAACCGGTTTGCGATGTGCCCTACAGCGTCTTTTTTCAGCCGGACCGTGACACGATCTGTTGTTCGGTAGATTGCTTCGACTCGATCGCAGGTAGACGGGTCGATTCCATATATCTCAACGAGGGGTACGAGGTGCGGTGGGTGGAAGGGGTGTGCTGTGACGAATCGGTCCGAGACTCGAAGGCCAGGTGATAAGTCGCTCCACCGCAGCGATGAGGTCGACGATGCAATGATCGCCGTGTCGGCGACAACGGCCTCGATGTTTTCGTACAGGTGCCTTTTGGTCTGGATGGATTCGGGTGCGTTCTCCTGGATTAGCGATGCACCCGACAAGGCTTCAGCAAAGTCATCGGCAAACTCGACAGAGCCGGCCTCGACGGCCGGGCAGATTTCGGCAAGCTGAGACCGTGCTCGCCTGATCCGTTTGTCTGCGATCTCGTACGTTTTGGTCACCGGATCCCACAAGGTGACGGCAGCCCCGTAATGAGCGAAGAGAGCCGACCAGCTGGCACCTATCTGCCCCCCTCCGACGACTGCAATTCGCTGTCCCGATAAAGCGCTCACGAAGAGTTGTCGATCAGAAAGTCGATCGAGGTATCCACCAGTTCTGACAAGCGATCGCGTTCGATCTCCTTGTAGAAGTGATCGCCACCTTCGACCAGCACCAAAGTCGCCGATGTCCCCGTCTCTTCCAGCGCAGCGGCAAAGCGCTTGCTCTGCGCTACGGGCACATGAACATCGTTGGTGCCATGCACGAGCTCGAAGCGAGTCGACGTGGCTCGAATGTGATGTACGGGGCTTGCATTCCTGGCCGCATCGGGAAGCTCGTCCACCACACCCCCCAACAACTGAGCCTCACGCGAGTCCGGTCCCCGGTCGACGGGGGCCCCCAGCGCTTCAAGATCATCTTGATGTCGAGCAATGTCTGAGGGGGCGGACCAACAGGTTACGGCGGCCACCTCGACGTCGAGGCGTGGGTTGAGAGCAGCGAGTGCGGCCAGGTGGGCACCTGAGGACAGACCCCAGAGCGTGAGCGGAATCTCGGAGACCCCGTAAACACCGAGATCGGAGGTGACAAAGCGACACGCAGCAATCACATCTTCGAGCTGGGCAGGAAATATAGCCTCGCCGCTTAGCCGGTAGTCACAGGCAGCAACGGCAAGCTGGCGCTCCGCCATCCTCTTGAGGAACTCCTCACCGGGTCCGGTCATGTGCCCTGGCCCGTCGCGCCGCGACCCCCGGCGCCAGCCCCCGCCGTGCAGGTAGACGCAGACTGCTCGGGGCTCCTCTGGGACGTACAGGTCCAGCGCCAGCGGCCGAAAGCCCATGACTGATGCGTAGGTGATCGCATGGTGGACAGCGATCATGTCGCTAGCGCGCCGCGGGTTGCTTGTGGAATCGGCCGCCCTGCATGATCGCCACGATCCTCTTGGGTTCCTCGAGTACGGTGATGTCGGCGATGGGGTCGCCTTCGACGACGAGCACGTCGGCCAAGTAGTTCTCGGCCAGCAATCCCAGTTCATCACCCATGCCCATCAGCTCGCCACCGAGCTTCGTCGCTGCTACCAGTGTCTCTGTTTCCGTGTAGCCGAGCTCGGTCACGAAGAGGGCCAGGTCGTGTGCGTTCTTGCCGATGGGGTTGTTTGGAAAGCCGTAGTCGCCACCGGGTAGCACCCTGATGCCACGGGCTCGCATTTTCGGATAGAGCTCACGCATGTGGTCGAGGCATGCCACTGAGCCCATCTGCTCTGCCATAGCCCGGTCGATCCCGTACTCCTCCCCGGCGTGGATGTTTGCCCAAATGATCCCCGGCGCCGGCGAGACGAACACCTCGTCTTTGGCCTCTTCGAGCATGTCGAGTGCCTCTTCGTCTGCATATGTGCAGTGGTAGATCGACCGAAAGCCGTGGCGGACGGCGAGCTTCACCGACTCTGCGGCCTGACAATGCGCGGCAAGCCAGACGCCGTACTCACGAGCAGTTTCTCCAGCGGCCTTCGCCTGGTCCTCAGAGTACTGGGTGATCTGGTTGCCGCCTTTGACGAAGACGTCGTCATTGCTGAGGAGCAGCTTGATCGAGTCGAACCCCTGCTCGGCGTGGGACCGAACCCAGTCTGCGAGCGCTGCCGGCTTATCCCAGTCCTCCGGCCTGTCGACTGGACCTCGGGGCACGGCATCTCGCTCTGCCGCACAAGCTTTGAACCGCGGGCCGGGGATGACGCCGGCATCTAGCTTGTCTCGGAGGGCAACCTCGGTGGGCATCGGAATGAGCGATCCCGCGGAGTAGGCGGATGTAAATCCGGCGTCGAGGAGAATGCCGGCGTTTCGCTCGGCGCGGGCGAGTTCCGAAGGAAATCCTTCGATTTTCTCAAAGAAGGAGACATCGAGCGGAGGATTGAAAGATGGGTCTATATGGCCGACGGCTGACGGAAACGTGATATGAGCGTGCGATTCGACGAGCCCAGGCATGACGGTGCAGCCGGTTGCATCAACAATCTCGTGGCCGTCGTGGTGGTCTGGGTGGTGGCCGGATCGGACCTCGGTGATCCGGTCGCCATCAATGACTATTTCACCCGGGGTCGCCGCCGATCCGGTCCCGTCGAATACTTGGCCTCCAGTGATGATGATGGACATGGGTTTGGTTCCATTCCTTGGTAGTCGAGTGTGTCAACTGTCGGTCGGTGTGTACAGGTCCATGGTGTATGGCTCTGTGTCGTGTGCTGCGCTCCACCGAACTACGTGATTGCGCAAGATGCCTACGGCTTCTATCTCGGCCTCGATCTGATCTCCGGGCCGGAGGTAGTAGTCGAAGGGATTGGGCTGCACGGCGGCGACGCCGGAGATCGTCCCCGTCGTGATGATGTCGCCAGCTGAGTAACCCTGGGGCGAGTGGTAAGCGACGAGGTGGGGGATGTCGATGCGCATCTGTTTCGTATGGCCCTTCTGACGTACATCTCCGTTGACGCGTAGCTCCATGGCCAGGTTCTGGGCGTCATCGATTTCGTCGGCGGTGACGATGTAGGGCCCAATGGGGCAGAACGTCTCGATCGCCTTTGAGAACGAGAAGACTCCAGACTCCATCTCTCGGCGCTGGATGTCACGAGCTGTGATGTCGTTGAACACCATGTACCCGGCGATGTGGTCAACAGCCTCCTCGGCGCTGAACCAACGTCCTTGCTTGCCGATGATGATGGCTAGTTCGAGCTCGTAGTCGACCTCATTGGTGAGACCCTCGGGATACACGATTGCATCGTCAGGTCCGATGATCGCGTCGACATTTTGAAAAAAGACGATCCCTTTGTGGACGGGATGTGACCAGTCAACGGCAGCGAGCTCCTCGTGGTGGTCGAGGAAGTTGCCCGCGGTGTGGAAGAACTTCTTGGGCACGATCGGCGCTTCAAGGCGAACTTCGCTCATGGCGATGCATTCGCCGGTCTCGGGAACGTCACCAGCTCGCTCGAAGTACTCGCGAGTTGTTCCGCATTCGAGTTCGACCATTAGATCATCCTCGATGCGGCCGACTCTTCCGTTGTTGAAAGTTGCGAGTTTCATGGGAATCTCCGGCCTTTCAATTGGAACAATTCAAATCTTGGGGAAGTGCGACCCGGAGGACTCTAAGTTGCATGGCGAGGGTGGCGTAGTAGCCGACGAGGGTCATCAGCTCGAACAGCCCCGGGAGGCCGAGAGCAGCTACGACGCGGTCGTAGAGCTCGTCGTCGAAATCGCCACATTCGTGGAGCGAGCGCACTGCCTGAACCACCGTCCGGTCGTTTGCGTCGGGCCACACCGCTGTAGAGTCGTTGCCCTCACGGATCGCGGTGATCTCAGCATTTGTGACACCCGCTGCTCGTGCGATTGGCTCGTGCGCGTGCCGCTCGAACTCGGATTTCCATGCGGCTGCGACCACGAGTATGGCGAGCTCCCGGGTCCGATCGGTCAACTTTGTTTCGTAGCGGATCGCTGCACCAACCGCTTGGAGGGCAGATCCAAGAGCCGGTTGGAGCAGGAAGGCATTGAAAGGTCCTTCCAATCCACCGTCAGCATTGACAATCGAGAAGTACTGCGGGTCGCGCGACCTTAAGCCGGTGGTGAGCTCGTCGTAGAGGCGTTGCTGGGCTTCGTTGAGCTCGGCTGGTCGGAAACGTTCAATCGGGCGCGCGATCATGACTCCGACTCCATCTTGACCGCATTGCGCAGCGTACCCACGTGTGACACCGAGACTTCGACGATGTCACCCTCGCGGAGGTATCGAGGGGGGCTTTCGCGGTTTCCCACGCCCGCTGGTGTACCGGTGGCGATGACGTCGCCGGGCTCGAGCGTCACCCCGCGGGAGAGGTATTCCACTAGCTCGACAGCCGAGTAGATCATCTTGCTCGTTGAGGAGTGCTGTTTCCTGACACCGCTCACTACCGTTGTGACCTCGAGATCGTCAAGGTCAATGTCGGTGGAGTCGACGAGGCATGGCCCCATGGGGGTGAAGGTGTCAAAGCTCTTGCCCATAGTGAACTGCTTGAGGGGGGTCTCGAGTTGGGCCCGACGGCCCGAGACGTCGTTCACTGCCGTGATGGCTCCGATTGCTGTCCGTGCGCTGGCGGCGTTGGCGCGGTATGCCGATCGGCCGATCACAATACCCATCTCACCCTCCCAGTCGGGACGGGTCTCTTCTTGGGGCACGATGATGGTTTGTCCGTGCCCGATCACCGACGATGGGAATTTCGCGAACACAACTGGTTCTTCGGGTTCCTCGTTATTCGATTCTGCTGCGTGGTCGCGGTAGTTGATCCCAATGGCGAGGATTTTGGCTGGTCGGACTGGCGCGTCGAGCGCCACGTTGTCGAAGGGGTAATTCGGGCCATCGGCACTGCGGAGCTGGTTCCAGGCCTCGGTGGTTGGAATGAAGCCGCGCTCGGAAGCCGGCCCCGCATCGACGACGGTATCGCCTTCGAGACGACCCACGCGACGGCTGCCGTCCACGGCGAACACGACCGCCCTTAGCGACCCGGGGGCACCAGTCACCTACGCACCCACCATGTTGAAGCCTCCATCAGCCAGCATGTACGCGCCCGTTATGTGGTTGGCGTCGTCGGTGGCGAGGAACAGCGCAGCCCCAGCAATCTCGGCTGGCCCTGGGATGTGGTTCATGGGGGTCATGGAGCGCAGTTCCTCCGCTCGACCGCTCTTCCAGTCCTCTCGGCCGAGAGTTGCTTCGGTCTCGATGAAGCCCGGGGCGAAAGTGTTGATACGGACGGTGGGGGCAAACGCATGGGCGTAGGACTTTGTGAGCCCGATCAAGGCATATTTGGCCGCGGCGTACTGCGGAGCTCGAGCGCTGCCGCGAACCACGACCGTCGACCCGATGTTGACTATGTTGCCGTGGCCTTGTTCGAGCATCCGCGTACCAAACTCATGAATGCAGAACATCGTTCCCTTCACATCGACGTCGATGACGTGATCGATCGAGGCTTCAGTGACATCGCGCCAGGACATCTGCTCTCGGGCCACATCACCCACGTTGTTGACCAGGGTGTCGACGGTCTCGATCTCAGCAAAGGACCTCTCCGCCATGGCCCGAACCTGATTCCAATCCGAGATATCGGCTTGCAGGAGCAGCGCAGAACTGCCTGTCGCCTGTACCCGCTCAACGGTGCGCTTAGCGCCCTCCATCGAGTTCCGGTAGTGCACGCCGACGACCCGGGCCCCCTCCTGGGCGGCCCGCACGGCAATCTCGGCACCGAAGCCGGTGCCTGCCCCCGTAACGAGAACAGATCGACCTTCGAAGCGCTTGGACATGGGAACTTGCGTGGGAGCCATCAATTCCTTTCGATGGGGAATCTCGCAACTGAGAGGTCTGCACCATGCCGAAACTCGGAAAGGCGGTTGTCAGACTGGCGGAGGGACATAGAGCCCTCGGTCCGGGTCGTTGTGGCTCTTTTGCGCAATGTCGGGGCCCATTGGGTTGGCGGTTCCCCATTGGTCGGCGACCATGGGCTCGACTATCGGGTACTTGTGGGGTACCCAGGTGGCCTCGTCCACCAACTCGAGTTCGGTCGTGTACTCCATTGTGTTGCCAGCCGGATCGATGAAATAGTTGAACATGTTGTCGCCGGCCTTGTGCTTGCCGGGCCCCCAGATGCGCTCGATGCCGGCCCGCATCACCCGGCCCGTCGCCATCATGTTCTCCTCCACACCACGCATCTCGAATGAAAGGTGATGGAGAGACGCATGCGGGCCGCGGACGACCGCGAAGGTGTGATGCCAGGGGCTGCAACGCAGAAACCACATCAGGTCGCCCATGCCAGGCATGGTCAGCTGGTCGCTGATCGCCATTCCGAGGTGCTGCATGTACCAAGCGACCGTGCTCTCCGGATCGGCCGAGTTGATAACGACGTGTGACAGCGATCGCGGGATCGCCTCCATCGGCTCGATCTCGCGGGCTTCGTGCTCCTCGACTTCGCAGCAGACCTCGAGCGTGCGTCCGTCACCGTCGAAGAATCGGAAGCCGTACCCGCCGCCGTAGGTCGTCAAATCCCTGGGCTCGGTCACCAGCTGAACATTGGCGCTGCCGAGCAAGGACGCGAGCCGGTCGACCGCGGCGCGATCTGCGGCGCCCAGGCTGATGAGGTCGATCCGCTTGTCGTCGGCCTCCCGCAGCCGCACGACAAAGGGTTCAGGTGAGCCTTCTGCGGCCAAATAGGACAAGTTGCCGTCGGTGGCGACCTCGCTGAGGCCCCAGGTGTCGAGGTAGAAATTCCGCTGCTCCGCGTAGTTGGACACCGCGAGGTCGACGTGGCGGAGGTGGGTTATCAATCGTTCTGTCATAAGTACTTCCGGCTCCGAGATGGTCAGGCCGGCTCGCATAGCGCGCCGAGCGTTCGCATGAATAGTCCGGGGATGTCTGCGTCGGGGTCATCGTCGATCATCCACTGCCCCACTTGCACCGACGCATCCACCACGGTCTTGGCCCGGTCGTAACGGCGATCCATGAATGCGTCGAGCGCGGACGCGAGATCACTGTGGGCCAGCAAACTCTCGCCTAGGACTAACGCGTCCTCCATGGCCTGTGCGGCACCCTGCGCAATCGTCGGCGGGCAGGTATGGGCGGCATCGCCGATCAGGACTACGCGGCCGCGCCACCAGGGCGGTTCGAGGATCATTTTCTCGAACCAGGTGTAGTGGACGGTCGCTGGGTCGATCATCAGCTCGCGAATGTCCTCCCACGGTCCTTGGTAGGCCCCGGAAAGCTCGCGCATATAGGCGAGCTGGTCTTCTGGCGGCATCTCTTCGCGATCTTGCATCGGTTCCACGATGTAGGCGTACAGGGAATCCTCACCAGTTGGGCAGTAGCCGGCGATGTAGGCGGGACCCGCGTAACAGAGGTCGGTGCGCTCTACCGAGTCTGGTCGGCTCGTGAAGACTCGGAAGATTCCCATGCCGGTGGGCTCGGGCCTGGTAGTGATCCCGATCATGTCCCGCACCGTCGACTTGACACCGTCGGCTCCGATTACAAGGTCGTAGCGGCTATTAGTCCCGTCGCTGAATGTCACATCAACCCCCGCGCCCTCGTCATCGAAGTTGGCTACCGTCATGCCGAAACTCAGCGTTGCGCCGGCTGCCGACGCGGAGTCGACGAGAATCTCAGCTAGGTGCCTCCGTTCCATTCCGAGGGTCGCCGGGAGATCCGGACCACCAGTCTTGATGTCATCGAGTTCCGCCACAAGGGTGCCGTCGGGTATGCGGATCCCGGTGGTGTCGAACGCGTAGCCGGCGTCTGATGCTGCTTCCCAGGCACCGATCTCTCGGAGCACTCGCAATGCGTTGCCTTGGATGGTGATACCTGAGCCAAGTGCGGTCACGTCGTTCTGGGTTTCCACTATGTCTACATCGACGCCGTCTCTGGCTAGGACTGCGGCGACGACACATCCTGCGCTGCCCGCGCCCACCACTAGGGCCGTTTCAACTGCTGCCATTCGACTTTCCCCTGCAAATGCGAAAACTGACTTGTCTTTGCTTGGCGAACAGTACTCAAGTGGCATTCATCAGCGAAGGTGAAACTGATAATACGTGCCATTGGTTTGAGCTATAGGGGAGGATTTCGGTGAGAACCGACGGAGGCAATGAGCCGGCCACCGATCTCAACCTACGGACAGCTCTTGCTGGGCCAGGCGCTGGCGCCAGACCCGCCGGTCCTCCGAAATGCTCCACCGGTGGAGATCGGCCAGACCGCCTCCCAGGGCGAGACGATCCTCGTCAGACCCTTCAGACACTGAGTTCCAGCATGTCCTCGCCGATGATCAGGCGCCCGGAGTAGCCGTCCTGAGCGGCGGCGAGCACATCCGCCGGGGTCGTCGACGGCACGATGTGGGACAACACCAGGTTGCGAACGCCGGCCGGTTCGGCGACGTCTCGACCAACCTGCTCGACGGTGGTGTGCGCAGTCAGCAGGTGTTCGCGCACTGCCGGACCGACATCGGGCGGGAGAATCGACGCGAGCCGGTCGGCAAAGCCCGGATCGATGACCTCGTGCACCAAGTAGTCCGCCCCATGCGCGAGGTCGATCAGATTCTCCGAAACCGTCGTGTCACCGGAGACCACGATCGACCCGTCAGGAGTGTCGAACCGGAAGCCGTATGCAGGAGCCGTCGGGTGGTGATCGACGAGCGTCGCCGTCGCGCGCACGTCGCCGTCCTCCCAAACCTCGATTGGGCCCGACAACCGGGGCGGGATGCCAGCCGGATCGACCGTCCAGTGTGGCGAGTGGTCGATGTCGTGGACATCGAACCAGTCGTCGGGAATCTTGAAGTTGCTGTCTCGCGCCCGATCGTTGAAGTCTGCCGCGAATGCCTTTCGCAGATACCTGGTCATGCCTTCGATCCCCGGCGTCGGGTCGTCCGGCTCGATCACCGAGGGTTCGGGCCGGTGCGGCGGGAACACTCGGGGGAGCGTGTCTCGGCGTCCAGGACCGAACACCTGAACTGGGTCGGTCGCTTTGTTCGCCATCATGGTCCCCGTGGCGTAGAGGGCCGGCCAGTCCACGCAGTGATCACTGTGCATGTGCGTGAAGAACAGTGCCCGGAGCGACAGGAAGGTGTTGCTGGAATCGCCGCCGTTCTCACGCTGACCGAGTGCTGCCAAACGGTTGAGCGAGCCGACCCCGAGATCGACGACATACATGCGGTCCGCATGGATGATTGCGGTGCAGACACCGACGCGGCTCGGATTGCTGATGACAGGCCCACCGGCCACACCGACCATCACTAAACGGGTTTGTCCGTCGGCGCGGTCGCTCGGCGCCATCGCTTCGAACCCCGGGGCTATGCGTGGCGACGCTGAGGCGGCCACAGCAGCATCCTCCGCAAGCGCTGCCAGCACCTCTCCCCGTTCGCGCTCCGGCATGCTGTTCACGGCCCGACTCACCACATCGCACATCGTCTTCGCATTTCGTCCTGACTGTTCCGCGCCTTCAGACCGAGCCCATGGCACCCAAGCACCCGATCGACTGCGCAGCGTGGTCGTCGGTCAAGACGACGACGATGTTCGGGCGCCGAGTCATCCTGCCTCCATAGGCCGGGAGCCCGCCGGCTGAGGCAGGTCGACCTGCGGAAATCGGGGATTGTCATCCCACGGCATCACGTCAGCGGTCGCGACCATCCACCGCAAGAGCTCGGCGCTCAGCGTCGCTTCGAGCTCGGCGTGCTCGGGCTGGCCTGCGAGATTGTGCAGCTCCTGAGGGTCGGCGCGCCGGTCGTAGAGCTCTGGCGGCTCGTACAGGCGCCACACATAGGTCCACTCCGTCGAGCGGATGGCCACCGCCTTGCCGACCGTCTCGGGTAGTTCGTGTTGCGCCTTGCCTTTGAGGTCGTACGGAAAGCCCGGGTTCTCCAGCTGGCCGTGTTCTTCGACGAGGAACCCGCCCTCGGTGAACGCGTACTCCCGGTGCCCGACGTCCGGATCTAGAAGCACCGGAACGAGGCTGCGCCCGAAATGGGTGTAGTCGGGCTCGAAACCAGCGAGATCGTAGAGCGTGGGGACAATGTCGATCAGCTCGACCATCGCGTCGACAGAGCGTCCTTCGGCGATGCCGGGTCCGGCCATCACCAGCGGATCTCGGGTGAGGCAGTCGTGCATGCCGGAGGGCCACTTCTCGATCAGGTCGTAGTCCCCCAGGTACTCGCCGTGGTCGCTGAAGAAGACCACCACGGTGCTCTCGAGGTCGTCGCCGACCGCTGCGAGTATGCGACCGACCTGTGAGTCGAGCCGGGAGACCATGCCGTGATAGACCGCCGCGATCTCGCGCCACTCCTCGTCGGAGAGGCGGCCCAGCCCGTAGGTGTCGCGAACGTTCTGCATGAACGCCGGTTCGTGACCCGACTGCACATGCCCCGCCCGCTGCGGTAGCGCGGCGCGGTCGTGCATCGAGTACCAAGGCTCAGTCGCCGCGAACGGGCAGTGCGGGAAGATCATGGGCACGTAGAGCAGCCACGGCCGGTCATGAGGTCGCTCGGCCAGCCACGCCTCGGCGGTTCGGGTGCACGCCTCGTCGAAGTCGTGGTCGTGCTCGTCGTCGACCTTGCCGATGTAGAACGCTCTCGACATCGGCCAGTCGGGATGCATCTGCCCCTTGGGGGCCATCATTGGGGTGTCCGGCGGCGTTGCCCATCCGTACTCGTGACAGCTCTCTTCGGTGGCGCCAGGTGCCCAGGTGTCGCCACGCTCACCGACATGGACGACGTGGTAGCCACGCTGCTTGAACGACTTCAAGACATTCGGGTCGTCGGGGCGCAACAGATGGGTGAGGCTGCGGTGTCCCCGCGTGTGCGGATACCAACCGGTCAGAAACGACGCCCGGCTCGGCGAACACACGGGATGCTGGGTGAAGCAATTCGTGAAGCGGGTCCCTCCCTCTGCCAGGGCATCGATGTTCGGCGTACTGGCGAAGTCGGTACCGAACGCGCCGACTGCGTCGGCTCGTAGCTGGTCGGCCACGATCATCAACACGTTCGGCCGGTCATTTGTCATGAGCTCGCCCCTTCGATGGAAGCTTGCAGGTCGTCAGCTTCACCCCTGAAGCCGAGGGCGCGGACATGAACACCGTCTTCGAGAACATCGGCGCCACCGACGCCAAGCTCGAGCACCGTGCGCATCAGTTCGCTGTGGATGGTTCGGCTTCGAGCTGGCGTCCGATGACCCGTCGAGCTGCGAGCGCACCGGAATCGATCTTCAGGCTGACCTCGGTCACCACATCGCTTTGCCCGAGCACCCGTTCCACGTGCGCTAGTGCTTCCACGTCCTGGAGAACCACCGTGCGCTGCATGTCGGCCATCGCCTCGTCGACCCCCTCGTCGTCAACCGAGAAGTTGCGACACAACGCCCAGAAGTCGAGGGTGGTTCCTGCCGTGGACGGAGTGATGGCGTACAAGATCTTCAGATGAGCGGCATCGGGGTCGCTGCCGTCGAGGGCCGGGGCGACTCCCGCCGGTGCGATCCGAGAGTGCAGGACGTACTGGCAGATCGGGCGGTATTCGATGTCCTGCCAGCGATCGATCGGCGACGTCATTCCCGTGGTCTCGGAGTAGAACTTGGGACACTCGACCGCCGCCATGCGGCGGCTGACCCTGACGGTCCCGGTCGCGTCATCGACCTCGGTCTCGATCGGCGTCGCTGCGACTTCGCGGGTTCCGATGTAGCCGGCATGGAGGAAGGTCTCGTGCGACAGATCGAGCAAGTTGTCGACCAACAGCCCGTAGCGAGCGGCGATCGGTTCCATACCGTGGAGTACTGCCCAGCCAGGCTCGCTGAGCCATGGAAGGACCGGCGGCGCTGCCACTCCTGGGTGCGTGGGATCCCCGATCCACACCCAGATCCACGGCCCCGTCTGACAAAGGGGGTACGACGCAACTGAGGCGCTCGAGGGAATTCTCGACTGGTTCGGCGCCCAGACGCACGTGCCGGACGACGAGAACGTCAGTCCGTGGTAGCCGCATTGCAGCTGCCCATCGACGACCTGGCCGAGTGACAGGGGGTAATTCCGATGAGGGCATCGGTCGACGAGCGCCGCCAGCGTTCCCTCGGCGTCCCGGAACAGGACGACGTTCTCGCCGCACACGGTGCGTGCCAGCGGGCCGTCACCGAGCTCGTCGACGGAGGCGATGACGAACCACTGGTTGGTCGGGAGCTCGGTGGGCATGGTCATCGTTGTCCTCGATTCGCGATACATCGGTCGTTCGAAGTGATCACAGGGCGGCGAGGAGCGACTCGAGTGCTGTCATGTACTGCTCGTGGCCGCCGAGTGCGTCGTGGATGCCGTGCGCCTGGCCGGTAGCGGTCACCACTAGGGTCGGTTCAACTGCTGCCATTCGACATTCCCCTGCAAATGCGGAAACTGACTTGTCTTTGCTTGGCGAACAGTACTCAAGTGGCATTCATCAGCGAAGGTGAAACTGATAATATGTGTCATTGGTTTGAGCTATAGGGGAGGATTTCGGTGAGAACCGACGAAGGCAATGAGCCGGCCACCGATCTCAACGTCCTTGACCTCAATCTTCTCATCGCTTTGGACGCTCTGTTGCGTGAGCAGAGCGTGACCCGGGCCGCCGGCCGACTTCTGCGCAGCCAACCGGCTTTGTCCGGCTCACTTCAGCGGCTGCGCCGCCAGTTCGATGACGAGCTGCTTGTCCGGGTGGGAAATCGATACGAGTTGACCCCGTTGGCCGCCCAGCTCAAGACTCGCGTTGCGGTCCTGCTCGCCGACGTCGGACGTCTTTACGAGACGCGTTCAACTTTTGACAGTGCCCGATCTACCCGGGAGTTCACAATTGCGGTGTCCGACTACGGACAGCTCTTGCTGGGCCGTGCAATCGCGGCTGAGCTGGAGTCAGCAGCCCCTCACGCTCGTCTCCGGTTCCGGCCTTTGAACGACGAATTGATTGCCACCGCCGCAACGGCGGTGAGGAATGTGGATGGCTTTGTTCTTCCTGTGGGCCTCATCGAGGGCATTCCACACTTCAAGGCCTATGAGGATCGTTGGGTTCTTTTGGTAGACATCGACAACCCAAAGGTCGGAGAACAGGTCACACTTGACGAACTAAGCGAATTGGAATGGGTAACGGCCTTTCACCGCGAGGACTCGCCGGTACCTCCAGTTCGCCAACTTCAATTGCTTGGTGTGGACATGAGGGTCAGAGTCGTAGTGGAGGGGTTCGTGCCCTTGCCGTTGTACGTTCAGGGAACCGATTCCATTGCCGTAATCCAAGAGGGCTTGGCCCGACAGATCGCCCCGGCTGAGCGGTTCCGATTCCTCGAGTGTCCATTCGATGTCGTTCCACTCGCTGAGTCATTCTGGTGGCACCCGTCACTTCAGAACGATCCCGGTCACGCGTGGTTCCGAGAATTGATAGGTCAGGCTGGCCAACGCATTGAGAAAAAACTGCTCGAAATCAACTCCTCTTCCAATAACTAGAGCCGATATCGAGTATCAGCAGTTTCCGCTTTGCTGATGATGTAGGCGTTGGTACGTTCCCCCGTGGGGCGATGTGCGTCCCTTGACACGCCCGCATGTGCGGGTGGACTCTGAGGGGGTCGATACACGATGAAACAATCCAGCCGACTTTTGAGGCTTCTGGCAGTCTTGCTCGCTCTCGTGCTGGTCACCGCTGCCTGTGGGGATAATGACGACGATGCCAGCCCCGGGGCAGGGGACTCAGTTGCCGATTCCGGCGATGCGGCCCCGTCCGGCGACGACAGCGGCGATTCCGGCGATGCGGCCCCGTCCGGCGATGCGGCCCCGTCCAGCGGAGGTCTAACGCTCACGGTGGCCCTTGAATCCGATTACTCGCCGGCGACATACAACCCTCAGGCCTACGCACTGTCCCAATTTCCGTTCCACAGTCTGCTGTACGACTCACTCTTTGTTACGACTAGCGACGGCGAGATCGTGCCGAACATCGTCACCGAGTTCGCGACCAACGAGGAGGCGACGCAGCTGACGTTTTCGCTTCGCGAAGACTTAGTCTTCGATGACGGCAGTCCTCTTGACGCAGAGCTGGTGAAGGCCAATTTGGATCGACGGCTCGAAGAAGATCTGCGGTCGTATAGCCTCTTCGGAGAGGGCCAGGAAGGCGAGATCGCCGATGTCGTCGTCAACGGGCCGTACGAAGTCACGATTCACTGGGCGTTCGAGCAAGGAATTGCAAACGGCCACGAATTCCTCGCCGACAACGTCGGTGCGATCGTCGGACCCAACGGTGCGGCCGACAGCACCACCCTCGAGACAGCACCAGAAGGCTCTGGCCCGTACCGCCTCGACCTTGACGCGAGCACCCGTGGAGCCACCTATGTCCTCCGCAAGTGGGCTGACCACTGGAATGCCGATGCCTACGCCTATGACACGATCATCTTCAACATCATCACCGACGCGCAGGCCCGGGCAAACGCCGTCCTCTCCGGGGAGGCCGACCTGGCGATCAAGATCGAACCAAACCAGATCAACCAACTGGAGTCGGAAGGTGCCCTTGCCAAGATTGGGGGAACCGTCGCGGCTGTGAACGTGCTCGACAAGACTGGTGAGCGAGTGCCCGCCTTCGGATTTGTGGAGACCCGCCACGCTCTGTCGCTGGCGATCGATCGTCAGACCATCGTTGATGCACTGCGGCCTGGCGCCCGGCCAACTGTGCAGTACTTCCCCGAGCAGGCTGTCGGATTCGACCCGACGTTGAATGAGCGGTACGCCTACGACCCCGACCGAGCCCGCGAGCTGTTGGCATCGGTCGGTCTCGAGGACGGCTTCGAAGTCGACAAGGTGGTGCTCGGCGAGCCGACCGATGTTGAGCTCGCCATCCAGCGGATGTGGCAGGAAGAGCTGGGGGTCACCCTGAACTTCCCGGCCGTCACCAACACCGGCGAGCTCTTCGCTTCCGTCAATACGACTGCCATCATCATCAACGAGTGGGGTCTCGGCCTCCGGCCCGCCGGATTCGTCGCAGGTCCTGTGACCAGTGGCTTCATGAACACCCAGGGCGCCGAGAGTGAGGCAATCAGCTCAGTGCTGGGCCCGGCGCTGGGTGGCAACCCAGAAGCCCTGGTAGCGCTGAACAACGCACTGGTCGACGAGGGCTGGTGGATTGGCCTCTACGAGACCTTCACATACGCTGGCTACAATCCCGACTCCATCCAGGGAGTGCCGTTCGGGGGCATCTCGGGCATCGTCGTCATGGCTGATGTCGAACCGGTGGGCTGATGCCTAAATTGAGCTGACGAGGAGGGGTTCGCCGGCAGAGGTCGGCGAGCCCCTCTTGCTCCATCCAGGCCGTTGGCCTGCTCAGAATATTGGGGGATCCGGAACCATGCCGTTGTACATAGCAAAACGGCTTGCTATCGGCGTCGGAACCATCTGGGCAGCCTTCACGCTTACATTCCTCCTCGTTCACAGTACCGACAACAGCCCCGGTGCCGTTCGACTCGGGATGGGGGCCACTCCCGAAGAGGTCGAGGTCGAAAACGAGCGCCTTGGCTGGAATCGACCCCTCCTGACTCAATACGCAGACGACCTCGGAAAGATGGTGCGGTTCGATTTCGGTCAGTCCCTCATCAACCGCGGAGATGTCAGGGACCAGCTCTCAGATCGGCTACCGGTCACAGCTTCGATCTCGGTTCTGGCCACATTGCTCGCGGGCATCGTTGGCACCGCACTTGGAGTAGTAGCCGCAGTACGCGGCCGCGGTACGGCCAAGGCTGTCAACGCGTTTTCTGGTTTCTCGCTCTCAATTCCCTCGTTCTGGCTTGGTGTGGTGCTCGTCTACTTCTTCGCGATTCGGCTCGACCTTCTGCCAGCAACGGGATACAGCCGGTTCAGCGAGGGCGTCGGGAGTTGGCTACAGAGCCTCGCCCTCCCGGTTATCACTCTCGCGATCGGTGGTGCTGCCGTGGTGGCCCGAATGGCCGCGTCCGGAATGCGAGAGGCCTTGGCACGCGAGTACATAACAACCCTGCGGGCTATTGGCACACCAGAGTGGAGAATTCGCTACATACATGCCCTGCGGGCGGCGAGTCTGCCCGTGGTCGGCGCGCTTGGCGTCCAGTTCATCGTGCTTTTCGGTGGGTCGGTCATCATCGAAAACCTCTTCGCCCTTCCGGGGATCGGTCAAGCTGCGTTGTTTGGGGCAACAGGCAACGACTTCCCCATCCTCATCGGCGTGGTGGTCATGTCCACGGCCGTAGTGGTGATTACTAACCTCGTCCTCGACCTTCTCACCGCCGTACTCGATCCGAAGTTGCGGACCAGATGAGCAGCATTCGGCAAGCCAAACATCAGCGCATTCCGGCGTTCCTGCGATCGTGGGGAGGAGTGTTCGGTGCCGGATGGCTGATCATTATGTTTCTCGCCTCGATCACTGCTCGTTGGTGGCGCCCTTACGACGTCGCGGAGCAGGACCTGATCGCACGGCTGCAGGGGCCCTCAAGCGAGTATTGGCTCGGTACCGATGCTGTGGGCCGCGACCTGTTCAGCCGAGTCTTCACCGCCGGCGCCTTACCCCTTCAGGCGTCGGCGGTGATGGTTCTCGTCGCTTTCGGCATCGGTCTGCCGCTTATCCTCATCGCGGCGGAACGAGGCGGACGCGTCGAAGAGGCCATCGGTCGCTTCGCTGAGACAATCATGTCGCTGCCATCCACGGTGATCCTGTTGGCGGCAATCGGGGCTATCGGCAATCGCATCTATCCCGTCATGATGATCTTCGGCCTGTTGGTCTCAGCAGCGCTGTACCGGATACTGATCGGGGTTGCGAAGTCCAGCCGACAACATCTGTACATTGATGCTGCCCGAGTCGACGGCATGGGCTCCATTCGGGTCAACCTTGCCCATGTTCTGCCCAGCATGGCCCGCCCGATCGCCGTTCAGGCAGCCATTGTCTACGCGATCGGACTGCTGATCATCAATGGTCTGGCGTTTCTCGGGTTCGGGCCCGGAGAACCTCAGCCCAGCTGGGGATTCATGATCAAAGACGCCTCCGACAACATTTTCAACTCCCCGTGGATGATGGTTCCTCCCGGCGTCGCCCTCTCGCTCACGGTCATGGCGGCGAATGCGCTGGCCGATGCGCTGGCCGGACCCCTCGGCATCCCGGAGTACACCCCCCCTAAGCGTCGCCGAACTATCTCCGCTTCCCCAGCACAGCAGTCTGAGGGCACAGACAACCTCGCCCTCTCGGTCCGCGATTTGTCGGTGGTTGTCGAGGGGGGACCGACCCTTGTAAGCGGGATATCCTTCGATCTCCGACAAGGTGAAGTTATGGGCCTGGTCGGTGAGTCTGGCTGCGGTAAGACGATGACCGCCAGATCGCTCCTCGGCTTGCTTCCCGCGGGTGTGGAAGTGAGTAGCGGTTCCATCATCTGGCAGGGAAGGCAGATCGCCGGTCTGCCCGAACGGGATACGATCAAGATCCGCGGGCGGGAGATCGCCATGATCTCCCAGGAACCCATGGTCGCGCTGGATCCGCTGTTCTCCGTAAAGTCGCAACTCACCCGTCCGCTTCGGCGGTTTCGCGGCGTGGGGAGACGCGAGGCCCGGCGAATCGCCCTTGAGCTTCTCCGACAGGTCGGCATAGTCGATGCCGAACGGGTGCTCAGGTGCTACCCGCATCAACTCTCGGGCGGCATGGCCCAGCGGGTCGCGATCGCGCTGGCGCTCACCGGCTCGCCGAAGCTCCTGATTGCCGATGAGCCGACCACCGCCCTGGATGTGACTGTGCAGGCCGAGATTCTGAGCCTATTGCGGGCACTGGTTGCTGAAACGGGCATGTCAGTGTTGTTGGTCTCCCACGACCTCGGTGTGGTGGCCGATATCTGCGACCGGATCGCGGTTATGTACTCCGGACAAGTCGTAGAGGCCGGAACGGTGGCAGAAGTGCTCGAAGACCCGTATCACCCCTACACGATGGCGCTTCTCGGCGCGAACCCGCATGTCGCCGACGATGCCCCTGAGCCCGAGCGGCTGGCTGCGATCTCCGGCAGCGTGCCGCCTCCGGGCAATTGGCCGGAGGGGTGCCGCTTTGCGGACCGCTGCCAGTTCGCGGCAAGCGAATGCAGTGTCGCCTTCGAGCCCGAGCCCGCCCACGTAGACGGCATGTCGCTGTGCATTCGAACTGGAGAACTCCGACGAACTGGCGCGCAGTGGGCGCCTGAGCACCGCGGCGCCGAACTGGCTGTGGAATCGGAGGCCCCATGACCACGACCGTCCAGTCGAATCCTCCGGCAATTGAGGTACGCGACCTCGTCGTCCGTTATGGCGGGGGTCGACGAGCCATGAAGACGCCCCCCGCGGTCGATGGTGTCTGCTTCGACATAGCGCCCGGTGAGACACTCGGACTCGTCGGCGAGTCGGGGTCGGGCAAGTCCACGATCGGAAAGGCGCTCTTGGGGTTGCAGCCGCCCACCGAAGGCACCATATGGCTGCACGGCAAGGACGTCACTACGGCATCATTGAAGGAGCGCCGGACCCTCGCATCCGAATTGCGCGTCGTTTTTCAAGACCCGTATTCGTCGCTTAATCCGGCCCGGCGAATCGGGCAAACCCTTGCTGAGTCGCTGCGCCTGATCGGGATAAAAGGTGACGCCGCTCGCGCCCGCGCCATCACAACCCTCGAATCCGTCGGGCTGCCCAGTGACAGCATTGACCGCTTCCCTTCGCAGTTCTCAGGTGGTCAGCGCCAGCGGATCGCCATCGCCCGCGCACTCGTTCGCGACCCCAACGTGCTCGTCCTCGACGAACCTGTGAGCGCCCTCGATCTATCCACCCAGGCTCAAGTACTCAACCTGCTCGCCGATCTCCGCGACGAGCACAAGCTGGCGTACCTGTTCATTGCCCACGATCTCGGCGTCGTCCGCTTCCTCGCCCATCGAGTTGTGGTGCTGTACCGCGGCCAAGTCATGGAGTCCGGCCCGGTCGAGGATGTGACAAGCCGCCCCCGCCATCCGTACAGCGTGGCGCTGACCGCTGCGGCGCCGGTCCCTCGTCCGGCCGAGCAGATCGATCGTCGCGCCCACCGTGAGGCTCTCAGCGTAGGCTCGGCCAGCACCGCGCCCCCCGACCCCAAAGGTTGCCCGTTCGCCTCTCGCTGCCCGTTGGCCGATGGGCAGTGCCATGCCGAGCGGCCGATGCTCCGACTGATCGGCGGTCAACGCGTCGCCTGTCACCACGCCGAACAAGTCGGTGTGACCTGGCCCCCACCCCCAAACTGATCGGGCAGCTCGCCTAGGAGGAACCATGACATATTCGACGAACCCGGCCTCATTCCTATGGGGCGCGGCCACCGCTGGCCACCAGATCGAAGGCAACAACATCAATAGCGACACATGGTTCCTCGAGCACGTTGAGCCGACGGTGTTCGCCGAACCGTCCGGGGCGGCGTGCAATTCGTTCGAACGGTGGGAGGACGACCTCGCGCTCGTCGCCGGAATGGGTTTGAACAGCTACCGGTTTTCGGTGGAGTGGGCCAGGATCGAGCCGAACCCGGGAGAGTTCAGCACCGCCGCCCTCGACCACTATGAGCGGATCGTCGACGGCTGTCTTGAGCGGGACCTCGCTCCGGTCGTTACCTACAATCACTTCACCGCCCCGCACTGGTTTGGAGCTCGGGGCGGCTTCTTGGATGCCGATGCGCCGATGCGGTTCGCCACCTACTGCGCCAGGGTCACAGAGGCATTCGGTGACCGCATCGCTTACGGACTCACCCTCAACGAGCCCCAGTTGCATCGCTTGCTGGCGTGGATCCCGCTTCCCGACTTCGTGTACGAGGCGAACAAAGCGACTCTTGCCGCGGCGTCAAAGGCCGCGGGCGTCGATCGGTACCGGGTGGCCAATGTCTGGATTCCAGCTGAGTTCGAGGAGTTTGACGATGGATTCGCAGCAGGACATGAGGCGGCCCGCGCCGCTATCAAGGCGGCCGTACCTGATCTTCCAATTGGCCTCAGCATAGCCATGTGCGACGACTGCGTTGTCGGCGACGACACGACCGTGCGTGATCGCAAGCGGGCGGAGTGCTACGACCGCTGGCTGGACATAGCTGCCAACGACGACTTCATCGGCGTACAGAACTATGAGCGACGCTGGTACGACGGCGACGGAGCCGTTGAGGTCGACTCGTCACTGCCATTGAACGACATGGGCTCGGCCGTCGAACCCGGTTCACTGGCCGGGGCGGCGGCCTACGCGTACGAGCGCTCCGGCGTCCCAGTTCTGGTAACCGAGCACGGGGTAGCGACCGACGACGACACCCTGCGAGCTGGCCTAATTCCACCCGCCCTCGACCAACTGATGGATCTTCGTGACAGTGGTGTCCCCCTGCTCGGGTACTTCCATTGGTCGCTCCTCGACAACTTCGAGTGGGTGTCCGGCTACAACCACCACCTCGGGTTGCACGAGGTGGACTTCAAGACCTTTTTGCGCACACCAAAGCCGAGTGCCCGGGTCTACGCCGATGTCGTTGCCCGCCACCAAGCAGGCTGACCGGTTCAACGCCACACGTCGTTTGCAACCGCGACGACATGTCGGAGCTTGGCCCACTGCTGGTCCTCGGTCATGACGTTGCCGTGAACCGTCGAAGAAAACCCGCACTGCGGGCTGAGACAGAGCTGGTCAATTGCGACATAGCCACTGGCGTCATCGATCCTTGACTTGAGGTCGTCAGGATCTTCGAGCTCGGGGAACTTGGAGGTCACCAGCCCGAGCACAACGGTCTTGTCTTCGGGAACAAATCGCAACGGAGCGAAGTCGCCGGAACGCTCGTCGTCGTATTCCAGGAAGTAGGCGTCGACGTCGAGTTCGCTGAACAACACTTCAGCCACCGGTTCGTACCCACCGCTAGCAAAATAGGTGCTGCGAAAGTTGCCACGACAGAGGTGAATACAGACCGTGAGATCGTCGGGGCAACCTTCAAGGGCCGCATTGATCAGCGCCGCATAGGTTTGAGGGAGCGCATTGGGGTCGTCCCCTCGATCGATGGCGCCTTGACGCATGCCAGGATCGCAAAGGTACGCCAGGTTGGTATCGTCGAGTTGCACATAGCGACATCCGGCGGCGTAGAGCGCGGCGAGTTCGTCCCGATATACCTTCGCGAGATCCTCGAAAAACGAATCGAGGTAGGGGTACGACACGATGTCTATTCCGGCGCGTCCTCCCCGGAAATGCGCCATCGTCGGCGACGGGATTGTGACTTTGGTGAGGCAGCCCGCCGGTGTGTGACTGGAGACGAATTCATAGTCGGCGACCTGAATCGGATGGTCGTGAGTGAGTCTGCCGGTCACTGTGATCCGCGGAGGCGCCTGATGAACGGTCTCTTCCGAGTCGGACGTCGCCGCGATCATGCCCTCGACTGTGATACCGCCAAGCTGCTGGAGGAAGTCCAGGTGGAACCACTCTCTGCGAAACTCACCGTCGGTGATGCTACGGATACCAGTCTCGGCCAGACGATTGACCAAAGCAGCGATCTCGGTGTCTTCAACTACGCGCAGCCCAGCTGCATCGATCTGCCCAGCTTGGTGGTTCAGCCGAGCTTGGAGGATTGTTGGCGTGCGCAGCAGGCTACCGACATGATCGGCTCGAAATGGGGGGTTGGTCTTGGACATTGTCGCATTCCTTGCGTGGTCGGTTCAGCTCAGCTCCGAAGCTGCTGCTCAAGCTTGTGGAGCCACTTGTAGCAACTCATGACTTGGCGGACGGAGCTATTGGGCTCGCGGCCCTCGCGGATGGCGGCAATGAACTCACGGTCTTGGAGCTCGATGCCGTTCATGGAAACGTCGACATGAGACACGTCGATGGGTTCGTCGCGCCCTGTGAAGAGGTCGTCGTAGCGGGCAATGTAGGTGCCGGAATCGCCGATGTAGCGGAAAAATGTGCCGAACGGTCCGTCGTTATTGAACGAAAGTGAGAGCGTGAGGATCGAACCACCGCTGGTCTTCATCTGGATCGACATGTCCATGGCGATGCCGAGTTCGGGATGGTGGGGACCTTCGAGCACATTGGCCGCTACGATCTCCTCACCGACCTGGTAGGCGAATAGGTCCACCGTGTGGGCGGCGTGGTGCCAAAGCAGGTGATCGGTCCATGAACGAGGTTGTCCCAGGGCGTTGGTGTTGGTGCGCCTAAAGAAGTATGTCTGCACGACCATCTGCTGGATGTTGAGCTCGCCAGCCTGGAGCTTGCTGCGCAGCCACTGATGCGACGGGTTGAAGCGCCGGGTGTGACCGACCATGGCCACAAGGCCCGAACGCTCCTGAGTAGCGAGCACGGCTTCGGCCTCGGCAAGCGAATCGGCGAGTGGGATCTCGACTTGGACGTGCTTGCCAGCCTCCATGCAGGCAATCGACTGGCGAGCGTGCATCGGAGTGGGGGTGGCCAGGATTACGGCGTCCACCTCGTCAACGTTCAGAGCCTCGTCGAGTTCGGTTCCCCAGTGGGCTATGCCGAATTCTTCGGCGACCTCGCGGGCGGTGTTGGACACGGGGTCGATGACCGATATGACTTCGGCACCATCGATGGCGTCTATTCCCTCTAGGTGTTTGCGACCAAAGGCACCGGCACCAGCAAGGGCAAGCTTCATCGTAGATCCTCTCGGCTTCCACTCGTGCAGATGATCTTGCCACCTGCCCGCCAGGAATGTCGACAATCTTGTTGACATTTGCGAAACTCGTCCAATGGAAGGCGGCATTTCTTGCATGATCATGCGCGGTGGATCGTCCAAGGGGGCCTACTTCCTGCAAGAAGACTTGCCCACTGGTGCCGATGAGCGTGCTTCCCTGCTTCGTCGGATCATGGGCTCACCAGACCCTCGCCAGATCGACGGGATTGGGGGGGCCCACCCACTCACGTCGAAGGTGGCAATTGTCGCGCCGTCTCCCGACGGAGAGGCCGATGTCGACTATCTATTCCTCCAGGTCAACGTTGAAGACGACATAGTTTCCGACCGGCAGAACTGTGGCAACCTGCTTGCCGGCGTCGCCCCGTTTGCAATCGAACGAGGCGTCATCGATGCTCCCAGCGATGGCGAGGCGACGGTGAGGATCCGCATGCTCAACACCGACTCGATTGCCACTGCGCGGCTCGAAGTGCGCGACGGCGCCCCGGTCTACGACGGCGATATGACGATTTCGGGCGTGCCAGGAACCGCCGCAGCGATCTCTCTGGAGTTCGAGGAAATCGCCGGGAGCTCGGCCGCTGCGCTACTCCCGACCGGCAAGCCGTTTGATGAAGTCGAGGGCATCGCCTGCACGATGGTTGACAATGGCATGCCGGTGGTCGTGATGGCGGCGGCCGACCTCGGTGTCACCGGCTATGAGCCATGCGCCGTCCTCGAAGGCAATGAGGCCCTGCGCACGAAACTCGAAGCGATCCGCGTCCAAGCGGGATACAGAATGGGTCTCGGTGACGTCAGCGCAACGACAGTGCCGAAGCTCACGTTCGTCGCCCCACCGCAGGCGGGTGGAAATCTCTGTACTCGCACCTTCATTCCCCACCGGTGCCACGACGCTATAGGTGTGTTTGGTGCGGTGGCAGTCGCCACCGCCGCACTGCTTCGCGGGTCGCCGGCGCACGAACTGCTCACTCCACCCGACGACAGCGTCGTCCGGCTCGAACACCCCACCGGCCATTTTGACGCAGTCATAGAGATCAGCACCGATGCCGACGGCACGATCGAGATTCCCCGCGTCGGGATAATTCGAACCACCCGAAAGCTGATGGACGGCACCGTCTTCCCTCGTCCGGAGTAGCAATGGCTACTCGTAATCCTCCCCACACGTTCCCGCTTAAGCGAACCGTGGCTGGTCCCCGACCCGAGATCAGTCCCCCGGTGGCGTTCACCCCCCCGCCGCTCGCGTGCGACGCCCACTGCCACGTCTTCGGCCCGGCCGCGGCGTTCCCGTTCTCCCCCAACCGTACCTACACGCCGCCCGACTCCGGGATCGACGACTTTCTACGCCTTCAGGACCGTCTCGGTCTCTCGCGTGCAGTGTTCGTGCAGGCCAGCTGCCACGGCTCGGACAACACTGCGATGGTAGACGCAATCAAGCGTGGTGGGGAGAGATTTGCCGGTGTGGCGATGATCGATCAGTCGTTTACCGACGACGACTTAATCGAGTTGCACGAAAACCGAGTGCGGGGCATCCGATTCAACTTTGTCGCCCATCTCGGCGGTGCCCCCGACCTCGACGAGTTCTGGGAGCTTGTGTACCGGGTCGCCAAGTTCGATTGGCACGTTGTCCTGCACTTCGACGCAAAGGACTTCGCCACATACACCGACGTCCTCGATGCCATACCAGTCCCGTACATCATCGATCACATGGCCCGCGTCCCCGCCGCGCACGGTATCCATCAGGAGCCGTTCCAGCGACTACTCGAACGCATCTCCACCGACGAACGCTGCTGGGTGAAGATCAGTTGCGCCGAACGTCTCACAGAAGGACAGGTAGCACCATTCGACGATGTCATTCCATTGGCTCGGGCGCTCGTCGAAGCAGCCCCTGATCGACTCCTGTGGGGCACCGACTGGCCCCATCCGAACCTCAAAGTCATGCCCGACGAAGGCGAGCTTCTCGATCTCCTTGCAGCCTTCGCTCCCGACGAATCCGTACGAAACCGCATTCTGGTGGACAATCCCCAGGTGCTGTATACCTTCTAGTTGCTATGAGCCGCGCTGATTCCGTCACCGACACCCTTCGGCAGGCCATCCTGAAGGGCCGATTTGAGCCGGGAGATCGCCTCCTGGAAGTGGCGCTTGCCGAGGAGTACGCGGTGGGCCGGGCCGCGATTCGGTCTGCGCTCTTGGAGCTGACGTCCGGGGGACTCGTGAAGCGAGAGGCCAACCGTGGCGCGACTGTGCGGCGGATTTCGATCGCCGAGGCGATCCAGATCACCGAAGCACGCGCCGTTCTCGAGAGTCTCATCGCCGCCAGGGCGGCCCGCAATGCGTCAGCCGAATGCCACTCAGAACTCCGCCAGATCATCGCCGAAATGGAAGAAGCTGTCAGCGACGGCCAGAGCCAGGCCTATTCCGAGCTCAATGGACACATGCACTGCCGCCTAAGGGAAATGAGCGGCCACCATATTGCCTCGCAGCTGGTCGCTAATCTGCGCGATCGCGCCGCCCATCACCAGTACCGGCTCGCATTGATGCCGGGCCGCCCAATCGAGTCCCTGGAGGAGCATCGGGCAATTGTCGAAGCAGTCGTCGCTGGCGAAGAGGACACGGCTGCGCAGGCAATGCAAAACCACCTCCACTCGGTGATCGACGTGTTGACACGATGGGGAGACGCTCCCCGCTGAAGGCTTGATGTCCTGGTACGGGGCTCAATTTGACGGGGATCAGATGTCGGGGAGGTCTGGCAGACCTTCGGCAAGAACCGATTCGAGAATTTGCATCGTGGCTTGAGTCATGGTGGATGCCACAACGAGTTCGTCGAGGAGGTCGACGGCGGCCGCCATCTCATCGAGACGTCGCTTGGCGTGGAGGCCAGTTCCTTCTACGAGACGACGGATAAACTGCTCGTCGGCATCGGCCAGCTGTCCCATCACGCTCTGCCAGGTCTCGACGGCGAGATCGGCCTTTCGGGCGCCCCTCAAGGACTCGATCAAAACGGCGGCAACGCCTTTGATGACGACGCTGCGCAGCAGCTTTCGGGTGGCGGCCTCACCCGGTTCGGTGCCTACGACCTCGACTGTGGCACCGAGAGGGGTGACGGCAGCGAGGAACTCGTCGGCGGCGGGGCCGGAGGCGAGCATCGGCGTGCGCAGGCCACGATCCGGAACGGTGGTCATAAGTGCGATGTCGGTGAACCGGAGGCTTGCGCCTGCCGCCATAGTTGCGAGCTCTCGTTTCTTTGCCGGTGACGATGTCGACAAGTCGGCATAGACGGCACCGTTGGGAATTGTGTGGAGGGCTTGGGTCAGCGCGTCCAAAGCATCAGCCCCCGCCGTGATGGCGAGTACGAACTCGGCGTCGACCACCGCAGACGCAGGATCCGTCACACGCATGACACCGGTTGGCGTGTCAACGTCAGCCGGATCAAATCCGATGACCTCGGCCCTGGCGGCGGCGAGGTCTCGGCTGATCTCCGATCCCGCTTCGCCTAGGCCGAAGACTGCGATGCGCATCAATCGAGTGACTCGACCCACTCGACGCCCATAGCGGCGAGCTCGGCGCGCAGCCCGTAGAAGTCGAGTCCAAGCTCGCCAGCTTCGAGCTTTGCTCGAGTGCCTGCCTCCTTGGCAAGCCGCGCATTCGATTGCTCAAGCGCCCAGGCCGCTTCTCCGCGAGCTACGACCACAACTCCATCATCGTCGGCGCATATCACATCGCCGGGATGGACGATCTGCTCGCCGATGCGAATCGGTACGTTGACCGAACCGGCGGTGTTCTTTACCGTGCCTTGGCAAGAGACATGGCGACTCCAAACGGGGAAGCCCATTTCTCGCAGTTCAGCGGTGTCGCGAACACCTGCGTCCGTGACAAGGGCCCGCACGCCC
Source organism: Acidimicrobiia bacterium (assembly GCA_022822905.1). Lineage (GTDB taxonomy): Bacteria > Actinomycetota > Acidimicrobiia > Acidimicrobiales > Bin134 > Poriferisocius. Next base: position 78,830 of record JAJDYE010000014.1, read on the forward strand.
CGGGCCATTACCGACGTGCCGAGTAGATCCCCGAATCCGCCGTGGGTCGACGGTGCGGTGGTGGTGACAACCAGGATGTCGCCAGAGCCGCACTGTTCGACGGCAGCGTGGATCATTCCGTTGTCGCCTGGATGACAGAGGACGGTGACTGCGGTGCCGGCGACGCGGGCACCAGTCTGTATCGGCGTGATCTCGGCGCCGAAATAACCACGACGGCCGATGGCCTCGTGCACAGTGGCCGTGCCCATCGAGGCAAGGGAGTCAACGGTGTCGAGCGGCGCTCGCTCGATTGAAGTGACGACGACGTGGCGTGGTCCATGGATATTGGTCATTTCAGGCTCCGAGACGGGGGTAGACGCGGCGAATATTTGATTCGTAGATCGCCGCCCGATCGGCATCGGTGATGTTCGCAGCGTCGATATAGACCTTTGTGTCATCGAAGTAATTCCCGGTGTCAGGATCGATGCCGCGCACGGCACCGACCATCTCCGATGCGAATAGGACGTTTCCCATCGGAACGACGTCGACGAGCAGATCGATTCCGGGCTGGTGGTACACGCAGGTATCGAACCAGATGTGATCCATGAGCCCGTCGAAGTCCCAGCCATTGTCTTGGGCAAGGCCTTTGAAGCGACCCCAGTGGTACGGGACAGCGCCTCCGCCGTGGGGTATCACCCAGCGCAGTCCGGGGAAGCTACTCATGAACCCGGACGTGAGCGCTTGGACGAATGCTGTTGTATCGGCGCCGAGATAATGGGAACCGGTGGTGAAGAAGTGCTCATTGCACGATGTGGAGACATGGATCATTCCGGGTACGTCGAGTTCCTGCATGGCCTCCCAAAGGGGCCACCAGTAGCGGTTCCAGAGCGGCGGCCCGTTCCAGAGGCCACCGGACGGATCGGGATTCACGTTGCAGCCGATGAAGCCCATCTCCTGGACACAGCGGCGCAGCTCATGCACCGACGAGTCGATAGCCACTCCGGGTGATTGCGGCAGTTGGCATACTGGGGCGAAATTCTCGGGAAAAAGGTCGCAGCAACGTCGAATCAACTCGTTCTGGTGTTCGGTCCAGAATAGTGACGTGTATTCGTTGCCCAAATGGTGACCCATCCAACTGGCTCGCGGCGAGAAGATCGTGAGATCGGTGCCCCGCTCCCTCTGGAACTTCAGCTGGGCGCCCTCGAGCGACTCGCGGATTTGGTCGTCGCTGACATTGATGACCCCTTTCTCTCCCACGTGGAGCGGATCAGCCTCGACTTCAGCAGTTTGAGCCTTTCGCCACTCGCCAACCGACGGCGGTGTAGTGGTGTAATGGCCATGGCAATCTATGACCAACGGGCCCCCTGGATTGTCGACAATCGTGTAAACAGTTTGCCATACTGCGCACGCGCAACAACAGGGCCTACAACTCACCGAGGAGATCCAATGGCTATCGAAAAGCCCTACCTCGACATTCCCGGCACGATCGTCTTTGATGCCGACCAGGCTCGTCTGGGGTATCACCTCAACCAGTTCGCAATGTCGCTCATGAACGCCGACAACCGCAAGCGGTTCAAAGCCGACGAGGATGCCTACCTCGACGAGTGGGGTATGACCCACGAGCAGAAGCAAGCAGTTGTCGACCGCGATTTCAACCGTCTCCTCGCCCTTGGTGGCAACATCTACTTCCTGGCCAAAATCGGTGCGACCGACGGTCTCAGTTACGTCCAGATTGTGTCCTCGATGACCGAGAACGACGCCGACCAGCATGCCGCGATGATGATCGCCGGCGGTCGGTCGGTTGATGGCAACCGGTATCTGCATGAGTGGGAGGATCGCCCGTGAGCGCCCGCATCGCTGCGGCCTTGTTCATGTCGCATGTCCCCGCCATTGGTGTCGCTTCTGACTTGGGCAAGACCGAGGAGCCCTATTGGAAGCCACTATTCGACGGCATGCAGCCGGCGCGCGACTGGATAGCGGCCAATCCGCCCGACGTTGTGATCCTGGTGTACAACGACCATGGCAATGCGTTTTCCCTCCAGATGATCCCGACGTTCGCGCTCGGCATGGCCCCGTTCTACGAACCCGCCGACGAGGGCTGGGGGCCACGGCCGGTACCCACGGTCGAAGGGCACCCGGCGTTGTCGGCACATATCGCCCAAAGTGTTATCCCAGCTGGTTTTGACCTCACCCTCGTCAATGAGATGACCGTTGACCACGGTCTCACCGTTCCGCTCACCATGATGTTTGACAAGCCCGATGCGTGGCCGTGCAAGGTGGTGCCGCTTGCGGTCAACGTGGTGCAGCATCCGACACCCTCCGGGCGACGATGCGTCGAGCTCGGCAAGGCTTTGCGAGCCGCCGTCGAGACCTTCGATGACGACATCATCGTCCAGATCTGGGGGACCGGCGGTATGAGTCACCAACTTCAGGGTGCCCGGGCCGGATTGATCAACGCTGAGTTCGACAATCGATTCATGGACGACATGATCAACAACCCCGAAGTCCTCGCCGAAGTGCCGCCGGTCGAGTACTTGCGTGAAGCAGGCAGTGAGGGGATCGAGCTGGTTATGTGGCTGATCGCCCGTGGCTCCATGGCCGACTTGGCCGGCGGAGGTAGTCCAGGGGAGGTACATCGCCTGTATCACGTGCCCGCGAGCAACACCGCGGTCGGACAGCTGGTTCTTGAGAACGGCACGGTTACTGCGTGAGGAGGCAAGTGGTCATTGTTGGCGGGGGACCGGCCGGATCGCTGCTGCTGCACATTCTTCACAACGCTGGAATCGACGCGATCGTCCTAGAACGACAAACCCGCGACTACGTTTTGGGCCGCATCCGCGCTGGTGTGCTCGAGTGGGGCACTGTCGAAGTTCTGCGGGCCAACGGACTTGGGCGCAATATGGATGCCGAGGGTCATGTCCACGACACGATCAACATCGCATGGCGCGGATCCGAACTGCTAACCGTCGACACCAACCTCCAAATGGGCCGTCAAATGATGGGTTATGGCCAAACCCGCATCCAAAAGGACCTCTACGATGCGAGTGACGCGGTCGGCAGCGAGATCGTCTTTGAAGCGGATGACGTAGCCATACACGACATTGAGACAGAAGCGCCATGGGTTACCTACTGCCACAACGGGGTCAACGAACGCATTGACTGCGACTACGTGGTTGGCTGCGACGGTTTCCACGGCATCAGCCGCCAAACCATACCGAAGTCGATCCGCACCGAGTACCTCAAGGAATACCCATTCGGCTGGCTCGGCATCCTCGCCGAGACCCCTCCAGTCCCGTACCTCCTGTACGCCAACCATCATCGCGGCTTCGCCCTTTGCTCCAGCCGCAATCCGATGCTGGCACGCTTCTACGTGCAGTGTGAGCTGACCGATTCCGTCGATGACTGGTCAGATGACCGCTTCTACGAGGAGTTAACGGCCCGCCTCCCTGCTGATCAGGTCGCGCTCATCTCGCCAGCTCCATCGATTGAGAAGTCAATAGCGCCGCTTCGCAGCTATGTAGCGGAGCCGCTACGCCACGGGCGCCTGTTTCTCGCCGGCGACGCCGCCCACATCGTGCCGCCTACTGGGGCCAAGGGCCTCAATCTGGCGGTGGCCGACGTTCACTATCTGTCGCAAGCGCTGATGGCCGTCTATGCCGGGAACACGTCCGGCATCAACCGCTATTCCGACGTGGCATTGCGCCGTGTATGGAGCGCGGTCCGGTTTAGCTTCTGGATGACGAACCTGCTCCATCGGTTCCCCGGCCAAACGGCTTTCGAGCAGCGCACTCAGGAACAGGAGCTGCGCTACATCTCCAGCTCCCCGGCAGCTCAGCAGTCGCTAGCAGAGCAATACACCGGTCTTCCGTTCGAGACACTTGGCGCCGACTAAAGCACCGAGACAAGGCAGGCAACTCGCTGTTGTCAGCGGGAAACGAATGCATCCTGCTCCGCGTCGTAGACGAAGAGCGCCGGCTGGGCGTTGGACACCCACGGCTTGTCGGGCGTCAGCGACCCGCTGGGCGACCCTGTCATTGGGAAGGTCCCGAGATCGTATCCGGCCTGGAGGAAGCTCTCCGGGGTGAGCTCAGGCCCTGCGGCCGTTGCCAGGGTCACGAAGATGTCCCACGCCGCACAGACCTCCATCGCCGTCCCGGATTCGGCGTCTTCGCCCTCGGTGGACGTCCCCAAGCCCTGCCCGGTGGCCTCGTTGATTATCTCGAAGCACTCGGGAATGCCGTACAGGCCTTCAGCGATCAGTTCGTCCACTCCCGGCTCGCCGGTGGCGATCAGATTGGGAAACAGGCTCAGATCGGCCCCGAGAGCAATATTGGTAGCCACATCGTTGGCCGGAGTCACGATGTTCCAGTCGGTCAGCCCTGCCCGCTCAAGACCGTTCAAGGAACCGGCCACGGCGCCGTCCACGTTGACGATCCAGTCGGGATCGAGCGTCCGCCACCGCTCGACATTGATATCGATCTCGGCCTCCGCCGCAATCAGGTCCTCTCCTCCGATCTGTTGTTGGGTGATCTCGAGGACCTCGGCGCCGAAGCCCCGAAGCACCTCGGCGGCCACCTCATGCCGCCCGTCGGTGGAGCCGCCGTAGATGATCACCTTGGCGCCGTCGAATTCGGGCCTCAACAGCTCCAACCCGGCGAGCAGTGAGCCGAACTGGTACGGGCGGGTGGTCATCAAGCGCCCCTCGCTGGCGTCTACATCCTCCAGCGCCAAGTCGGCGGTGTTGATCACGATGGTCTCGTAGATATCGACGTAGCAGAGAAGATTGCCCCAGCCACTGATGAGAAAGCCGAGCACCAAGAACACTTCGTGGTCCTCGTTGAGAACCACGCACGCCGCTTCGTAAGCCGTTTCGTCGAGGATGTCCCACTGCTCGGTAATGATCTCCACCTGGCGCCCGTTGATTCCGCCGGCAGCGTTGGTGGCGTCGACGAGCGGCTGATACCGGGCCAAAATGTCGCCCACCTGGGCGAAAACCGTCACGTCGGTGATGGCTACGCCGAGGGTGATCGTGTCAGCCGTCACACCTCGAGCGGTGGCCGTCAGCTCGACGACAACATCGTCGGCCTCTTCGCTCGGTTCGGTGTCGCCTTCCTCAGGATCTCCGTCAGCGGCATTGCTGGCCTCCCCGGAGCCATCGCTCGGTGCGGTGTCGCTCTCCTCAGAGCCACCGTCGGTGGCGGCCGAATCGCCCGCGTCCTCTGCATCGGCACTGTCGCGATCGGGGGCGGCGGTGGGTTCAGATGCCGCAGTGGGCTCGCCTGCGCCAGCCGGCTCCGAAGAAGGCCCGCCCGAATCCCCCCCACACGCCGCAGCCAGCAAAACCACCACAGCCACGACGGCCAACCAGCTCCTTCGACGCATCACTTCCCCCTCACCGCCTGTCGGCGCTATCAGCGGAAATGCTAGCCGCCTGCCCGTCGAGATCGCCTCGCGATGAAGTACGTTCGAGGACCATGGCGAGCATGATCCGGCGGTTTTACATCCTTCCTGTGAATCCCGGGGTTCCCGACGCGACAGTGCAGGAGATGATCGGCGTGCTGGGCGCTGCTGATCGGTTCATTCCGGGTTTGTTGGACTCCTCGGCCGGCGTAGATTTCGACTCGCGCACGGTGCTGTGGGAGAACACTTTTGTCGACGAGGCGAGCTATTCCGGGCCCTACATGGTGCACCCGTACCACATCGGGGCCATCGACAACTACGTCATGCCCGACAGCCCCGAGTGCATCACCGACAACACCTACGCCACGCGCTACACGACGCCCGACGCCACCCAGGAGGTGCGAGGCGGGATCCGCCGGGTGCTGCTGCTGAACGCGAGCGCTGAGGCCGACGCGTCGGCGATCGAGGCCCTCGCGGCGCAGCCCCCGGAAATGGCGTCTTCGGTGTTCGGCGCCGACGACGTGGGGTGGGTGTCGGCCAAGGGACGAGCCTGGACCCACGTCTGGGAGCAGGCCTTCACCGACATGGCCCAGTTGGAGCGCTACCTCGACACGCCCGACGGCACGGCCTGTTCGAGCATCGAGGGATTCAAGACTCTGGGCATCGACGTGGGCTCGCTGAAGATTTTCACCTGCCCGTTCGAGCTGTCACCGGTTGAGGATCAGTCGCCGCCCGAGACGCCACCGGACACCTTCCCGGTGCTGTACACCATCACCGCCCACACCGCCGCGGCCGACGCCGACGCCTACATCGATTTACTCGAACGCTGCTACGACCCCTTCATGGCCGACAATGGCACCACCCTGCTGGAGCGCTGGCGCACCCTCGATCAGGGCTACCTCCAAGCCGAGGTCCACTCCACCTGGCAGATCGACTCCCTTGCCGCCTACAGCGACCTCCGCGCCAAAACCATCGCCGACCCCGCCTGGAACGCCTACGTCAAAGACGCCTTACCCTTGGTGAAAGGCGGATCCCGACGCTTCCACCGAGCCCTCTAGGCACGAACGCCAGCCAGAGGATATTCACCTCGACGGCATCACCCGAGGTCAGCATCGAGCCAACCCATCTCGTCTTCAGTGAGTCGACCCCTCAGTTCAGCTCCGATCTCGTCTTGCCGCAGTCGTCGTACCGCCAATGCAACCGTGTCACCCACTGTTGTGCCGAGGAATGCCGCGAGCCTCTTCAACTCCTGATGGGTAGCCATATCGATACGCACAATGGCGCTTTGCATGCGTTCATGTTTTCAGATTTGTACACATTCGCAATCGCTGCGTTGCCGCCTTGGTTGCTCCCAATGATTCCGCGATGGAGAATTGGTCATACGGTCAGGGACCATGACCGAGGTACCGAGACTCTCAGCCCTCTATAACCCTGAGGAACTGTGTTCAGCGCTAAGCGACTACGGCTGTTGTGTTGTCGAGGGCGCGGTCGGTGAAGGGCTCATGGACGCGGTGGCGAACGAGATGGCGCCTTTCGTGGAGGACACGCCGCGGGGCGATACCGACTTCGCCGGAGCTGGAACACGACGGACGGGTTTGGTCATTGGCCGGTCGCCGACTTTTCGATCGCATCTGGCGCGCAATCCGGTGATCCTCACTGCTGGCAACCACCTTTTGGGTTACGCGCCCTCCTGGAACCTCTCGTTTGCTCACTACTTCGAGCTGTTCCCGGGTGAAGCCGACCAACTTCTCCACCGCGACACCTGGAAGTACGGAGCGCCTCCGTTTCCCAATGAGGTTGATCTCAACGCCCTGTGGGCGGTCACCGACTTCACAGAGGAGAATGGAGCGACCTACGTCGTGCCCAGAAGCCACGCCTGGGACGACGACCGCCGGCCTGAACCGGGCGAGGATGTTGCCGCGGTAATGCCCAAGGGTTCGGTGCTCTTGTACACGGGTCTCCTATTCCACGGAGGCGGCGCCAATGTCGGTAACGACGTGCGCCTGGCGGTCAACGCGCAGCACACTGTCGGCTGGCTCAATCAGACCGAACGCCTCTTGCTTGAGTTCCCACCCCACGCCGTGGCCGACTGGGACGACGACCTCATCCGGTTCATCGGCTACCAGCTCGCCGGCCCGGCATTGGGTCACTGGCGCAACGCCGAAGACCCGTTCATCGCCATCGAGGAATACCGGGAAGCCCACACCTAAGTGGCGACATGAGCATCGCCCTCTCATCGGTCCGTTACCGGGATTTAGCTCATTCGAATGTGGTGGACGGTGATGTCGAGGCCGGTTGATCTGGCCAGTCGGCCGTCGGCGGTCAACAGCGGGACTCCCGTGGCGCGGGCGGCTGCGACGTAGAAGGCGTCATAGGCGCTGACGTTGCTGTAGTGCTCCCAGGCTGACAAAGCGAGTGCTCGATGTGAGATGCGGTCGATGGGCCAGATGGCCAGATCCCCTAGCGCCATCACGGCCCTGTCTTCCTCTAGGCGTCCGGTGAGCACGGCGCGGCGCAGTGCCGACATCACTTCTGGGTCGAGCAGTTCGGGGGCGGCCAATGATGCGTTTTCGACCGTGTCCGAAAGCGTGATCCCCAGCGGGGTTCGCAATAGGTACTCGACCGCCACTGAGGCGTCGATCACATAGCCGGTCATTCAAGCTCTGCGTCGCGAGATGCCCGCACCTCGGCAATCAGGGAGGCAACGTCTATGCCCAGGTCGGTGGTCGGACGAGTGGCGAGGTGCTTGCTCCACTCCCACCGGGCGAGCTCCCGCTCAATCGCATCCAGCACCGCCGCGCTCATGGTGCAATTCCGCTCAAGAGCGTGCTGGCGCAGCCGCTCGTGAAGAACGTCAGGCATGTTCCGAACCTGAAGATTAGCCATAGCATGACAATAGCATGAAATATTCATGCCTAGCCTGGCTGAAAGACGAAGCCTTTGTAGTTGTTGGCGGCTATTTCTTCGCAGATTTCGCGGTAGATGTTGGTGCCGCCTAGGTAGAAGGTGACGCCTTTGGGTTTGCCCTCGATATTGGATCCGGTCCACCAGGAATCGGTCTTGCCGATGATGCTGGCGTTGGCGATGTCGTGGACGCCCCGGGTCCATTCCGCTTCGGCCTCGGGGTCGGAGTCGATGCGGTCGAGGCCGTTTTCGAGCATGTGGGCGAGGCAGTCGGCGATCCATTCCACGTGTTGTTCGATGGAGAAGATCACGTTGCTGTACACCGCGGGGCTGCCGGGGCCGGTGATCATGAACAGGTTGGGGAACCCCGATGCCACCAGGCCGAGATAGGCGCCGGCTCCGTCGGCCCATTTGTCGCGAAGGGCCAGGCCGCCGACTCCCTGGATGTCCATGGCCAATAGGGCACCGGTCATGCCGTCGAATCCAGTGGCGTACACGATCAGGTCGAGGTCGTAGGAGCCTTCGGTGGTCCGCAGGCCTTGGGGGGTGATCTGCTCGATTGGGGCGGCCGCCACATCCACCAGAGTTACGTTGGGACGGTTGTAGGTCTCGAAGTAGTCGATCTCCACGATCAACCGCCGGGCGCCGAGGGGGTGATCTATGGCCAGGAGGCTCTCGGCCACCGCAGAATCGGCGACCTTCGCCCTGATCTTGTCCTGAACGAACTGGGAGGTGAGCTGGTTCGAATCGGCGTTGGTCATCACGTCGTCGAAGGTCCGGGCGAAGCCCGGCCCGCCAAGCGCCCACGAGTCCTCCATGATCCTCGTCCGGGTGGCCTCGTCCACCTCCAGGGCCGACGAGACCTCGGGTGGCCGGCGCCCCATCCCCACCGGACTCGCCTTCTTGAGCTCCCACCGCTCGCGGTAGTTGTGCTTCAGCTCCTCAAGCGCGGCTTCGTCGATCGGCCGATTGCGGGCTGGGATGGCGAACTGCGGAGTGCGCTGGAATACGAACAGGTGCTCGGCCTGCTTGGCCAGCTGCGGAATGGCCTGCACGCCAGTGGAACCGGTGCCGATCACCCCGACCCGCATGCCGGTCACGTCGATGCCGCCCTTGGGCCAGCGGGCCGTGTGGATCTGCCGGCCTTCGAAGGTCTCCGCCCCCTCGAACCGGGGCGTGTTCACCTCCGAGAGGCAGCCCGCGGCCGACACCACGTATTGGGCAGAGACCGTGGCGCCCTTGGACGTGCGGATGGTCCAGCGGTTCTGCTCGTCGTTGTAGCGGGCCTGATCCACCCGGGTGTCGAACTCGATGTCCCGGCGCAGGTCGAAGCGGTCGGCCACGTGGTTGAAGTAGCGCTCGAGCTCTGGCTGAGCGGGAAACCGCTCGGTCCACTCCCACTCCTGCTCGAGCTCCTCGGAGAAGGTGTAGCAGTAGTCCCAACTCTCCACATCGCACCGGGCGCCGGGGTAGCGGTTCCAGTACCAGGTGCCGCCCACCCCGTCGCCCTTCTCGAAGACTTTGGCCGACAAACCGAGCCCGCGCACCCGGTGAAGGGCGTACAGCCCCGCAGCGCCGGCGCCGATGATGACGACGTCGAAGTCCGGTTCGGTAATTGGATCTTCGATAAGTCAAGCATCGCGGATGCCTGTCATCCAGCGGAAGTAGTACCCGCACTCAGGGGACGATTTTGAAGAGTCCGCCTCCTAGGGGGCGTATGACGCTGAAGTGCCTGTGGTCGAGGGTGAGGATGGTGCGCGTCCCATAACGCTGTGCCAATACGACCATTGAGGCGTCTGCCAGTCCGACCCCGAGGTCGCGGTAGCGGGCGATCACCTGTCTCGCGGCGGCGACGTCATCTGCGCTCATTTCGGCCAGCGCGTAGGCGCCGCCCGAGAGTTCGGCGAGGACTGCCAACTCAGCGTCAACCCCTTTTCGAGTGGCGACCAGATAATCCAGCTCGGCCATAACGTAGGGGGAGACCACCATGACGTCGTCGTTCTTGTCGAGCCACGACGCAACCCGCTCGTGCTGATGCCCGGATTCGCTGAAGAAGGCGATCAAGCCGCTGGTGTCGGCGATGATCACCGTTCGCCGAAGCCTTCCAAGAGCTCGTCAACTCGCTCGGCCCAGTCGCTGTCGCCCCCGATTATGCCGGGCCGCGGCTTGGGGCGTGAAACGGCGTCTTGAATTGCCTGACGGATCACTTCGGCCTCCGAGCAAGAGCGCTGTCGGGCCTGGCGCTCCACGTCTTTCTTCAATGAATCAGGCAGATAGACGGTTGTCTTGATCACGCCACATATGGTACCATCGCTGGTAATCCTTCGAAACTGGGCATCAGGTAGATCGCGGGCAAACCCGACGCGATCCGAAGCTCCCGTCAGGGGTGGCGGGAGTAGGCTGAGGGCGTTGTCAATCGGGAAGGAGAGAGCCATGAACGACGAAGAAGACGTCGGAATGCTGGGCTCACTCGAGATCCCCTCCACCAATCGACTCCTCGTCAGACTCAGCGGGCTGGTCATGGCGATTTCCACCCTGTTCAGCTGGTTGGTGGGAGGGCCGGACAGCTTCCCCAACATTGCCGGTGTCGGGCAGTCAACGTTTGGCGTCGGCCTCGCGGTATTTCTTGTGGGGTTGCTGCTCTTGCTGAAGCGAATGTCCGTTGGGGTCACCCTGGGTGCAGCCTTGGGTGCACTTGGAATCACACTGATCTTTGTCTCGCTCATGAGGCCCAACGACATAGAGTTCGGAGTTGGGGTTTGGATCGGGATGGGGGCTTCAGCCGCCGCCGTGGTGGGGGCGCTATTGCTGGCATTCGAATCAGACGACGACCCCAATTTGGAGGCTCAGCCCATGCCGCTTGCGCTGGGAGCGGCCCTCGCCGTCGTGGCCTCGTTCTGGCTTGACTGGTCCAGCTTTGCCTATTTCAGCCCCCATATCGGCTTTTATGATTCTGGTCCCCGCAACGGGCTGGAAGATGACGTGCTCTTCGGCTTTCCGATTCTCATCGTGGGCGTGATTGCCTTGGTGGTCGCAGTTGAACTGATGACCAATCCACCCCAAATTCCAGAGCGGAGACATCAGATCCTTCTTCTGGCGGCACAGGCAGCAGGCGTTATTGCCATTGTGACTGCTGGCTCGAATGTGTTGGCCATGTCGGTGCTGGGGTACACCGGAGTATTCAGTACCGGACCGCTGGTGGCCTTGGTCGGAGGGGTCATAGTGACCCGCTCGATCAAAGAGGCCTGAACCCGCCAAACCACTAGTGACCACCCACCAAGCGCCGGGTACACTGGCTGCTGCCCGCGCTTGTAGCTCAGTTGGATTAGAGCGTCTGACTACGGATCAGAAGGCCGGGGGTTCGAGTCCCTCCAAGCGCGCCACGCGGATCGAAGCAGCAGCCGGCCTCGAGCACTCCGCCTCGTTGGTGCCGTATGCCCCGAATCCGGGGCCGGTCACAGTCGGGGCTCGGCCACCATGGTGAGGTCGGCGGCGCCGCTGTCGGGCACTCTCGGCTGGCGCCAGACCTCCACCGGCAACGATGCCTCGCACAGCGAGAACAGCAAGAACATCAGGTTTCGCACGTCGTCGGGCAGATCGGCCAGGTCATGGCGGTCGCAGTAGGAGAGGATCTCTTCGATTCGCGGGGTGATGGCGTCATACAGGGCCTGCATCTCATCGACCGTCGACGCCAGGCGCTTCTCGTACCGCTCCCGCCACGTCTCAAGGGCCCAGTCTTCGAACTGGGCCAGGTCTGCGAACTCCTCGGGCAGAGCCAGGGGGGCGCTCATGCGGACACCTCCGCCGGCATCCACGGATAGGAGTCTGGTCGCCGTCCGGCCGCCACCTGCTCTCGCGCCGCGGCGTGATGGTGGCGGCACAGCACCTCTTGGTCGTTCAGCACGAATGTGTCCACCACGCCGGTCTCGATCATCGATTGGGTGGCTTCGAGCGTGTTGGCGTCTTGGAGGGCGAACTCCTTGAACACCGAGAACGCGTACTCCTGTGCCACTCGCTGCGAGGAGGTCTCAGGCGGCACGAAGTACAGCGAGGACTCAAAGGTGTGCGAGCTCGGACTGTCGGGCCAGTACGAGTAGGTGAGGTACCAGCCCGTCTCCCAAATCAGGATCATGAAGTTGGGCCACAGCAGGAACGAGTCGATGCCCCAGGCTCGGTGCCCCGACGGATTGACCAGGGGAGGCAGGTTCTCGTTGTTGTTGACGACGGCCGGTTTGTCCCACGGCCCGAACAGCCCGCTGCGCAGGAAGTTCTCCATCGGCTTGACCATGCGCGGGTCGGCCGGCGGTGACATTCCGCCCCACGACGACACCATGGAGTGGGGGCTGAACAGCTCGTAGTGGAGCCCTTCGAACCCGAACGCGGCCAGTTTCTGGCCCTCCTCGGAAGTCGACTGCTGCTGGTGGAGGATCGGGGCGTGGTAGAACTCGACGAACGCGTCGATGAACAGCTTCCAGTTGCTGTTGATCTTCGAAGTCACGCTGTAGCGCTGGGTCATCTCACCGTAGGGGTAGCCGGCCAGGCCGGTCGCAAGGTCGCCCAGCGCCTCGGTCAGGGTCTGGGACGGCTGCGGATCGAGGTTCACGAAGATGAACCCCTCCCACACGTCGCACGCCACGCTCACCAGGCCGAGGTTCTCCTTGTCGAGGTCGAAGAACTCCTCCTCCTGCTGCACAAACACCAGCGACCCGTCGAGGGCGTAGCGCCAAGCGTGGTACTTGCACGAGAACTGGCGGCAGTAGCCCGAGGTCTCCTCACCCGGATAGTCGTGCCAGACGAGCTTGTTGCCCCGGTGGCGGCAGATGTTGTGGAACGCCCGGATGGTTTCGCCCTGATCCTTGACGATGACGAGGCTGCGGTTCGCCCAGGCGAATTCCTTGGTGAAATAGCTGCCGACTCGGGAGAGTTGCTCGACCCGCCCGACGCACAGCCATTCTTTGGTGAAGATGCTGTCGATCTCCTGTTGCCAGTAGTCGGGATCGAACGAGTCGCGGTACGAGATCGGCCCAGTGCCCAGCCCCGGGTAGTGCTGGGTCCAACTGCCTTCGGCTGGTTTCGGGAAATGAGCCATAGGGTCTCCTCTAGCCGTTACGGCTGCTTGTGGACGCGTCCGTCCTTCATCACGAACGCCATGCGCCGGGTGACGGAGATGTCGTTCAGCGGGTTGCCGGGCACGCCGACGATGTCGGCGAGCATCTCCGGGGCGAGTCGCCCCAGATCGGGCCGGTCGATGAGGTCGGCGGCCACCGTTGTCGCCGCCCGAATGGCCCCGAGGGGACTCATGCCCCGCTTCACCAGCACTTCGAGTTCCTCCGCGTTGCGACCGTGGAAGATCGCGGGGGCATCGGTACCGCACGCGATCTTCACCCCGGCCTCGATGGCGGCGGTAATCGAGGCCTTCGCCTTGGGGAACACCTCATTGGCTTTGGCTTGGAGAGCCGGCGGCTGGTTCGAGACGTCCCAGTTCTCGGTGAGCGCCGTGGTCGATACCAAGAACGTGTCGGTCTCCAGCAGGCGCTCGATGGTGGGGGCGGTGATCATGAAGCCGTGTTCAATGCAATCGATGCCGGCATCGAGGGCGGCGTTGACCGCGGTGTCGCCGTGAGCGTGAGCGGCCACCTTCAGGCCTCGCCGATGGGCCTCGTCGGCGATCGCCGCGAACTCCTCGGCCGAGTACTGCTGGGCGCCTGACGGGCCGGTGGGGGTCATGACCCCGCCCGATGCACAGCACTTTATGAGCTGGGCGCCGTGGCGGATCTGGTAGCGCACCGCCTTGCGCACTTCGTCAACCCCGTCGGCCACCCCTTCCTCGACGGTGAGCGGCATGATGCCCGGCGCCAGCCCCGACTGGGCGCTCGGATCGAGATGGCCTCCATAGGGGACGATGGCGTGTCCGGCGGGCACCACACGCGGCCCCTCGATCCAACCGGCGTCAATGGCTTCGCTGAGCGCCACGTCGAGCAAGTAGCCCCCTGTTTTCACAAAAAGTCCGAGGTTGCGCACCGTGGTGAACCCGGCGCGCAGCGTTCGCCGGGCGTTCGCCGCGGCCCGCAGCGTCATCTTCACCGGATCGACTCGAACGGGGTCGCTCAGCCCCGCGCCGGGACCTCCGAGAACGAGGTCTACCTCCATGTCCATCAGCCCGGGGATCAGGGTGATCTCGGGGAGGTCGATCACCTCGTGAGTATCGGCATCGACATCCCCTATCTCGGCGATGCGGTTGCCCTCGACACGGATGGCGGCTCCGGCGAGCACCTCGCCGCTGTCGACATCTAGGACCCCGGCGGGGCGGAGCACCGTAGCGGTGGGTTCGGCCATGGTTCGTCCTTTCAGCTCGCGATGCCGGCTTCGATGGCGGCGCGAGCGCGCTTGCGGAACTGCTCAATTTTCTCGTCGGGGGCGATCTGTCGATTGCTCCGCGGCTTGATCGAGATGTCGTGACCGGACACCGATGCCCGCAGCGCACCCACCGTGGCGCTGGCTCGGTCGATGTGGGTGAACGGGTCGAAGTTGTACCAGCGCATCGCGGTCTCATGCGTCATTGCCGCGATTTCATCGTCTCCCACATCGCAGCGCACGAACTGCTCCATGAGCTGCTCGGGGGCGGTGGGCCAGGTGGAGTCGCTGTGGGGGTAGTCGCATTCCCACGCCATGTTGTCCACGCCGATGCGGTGGCGCAGCTCGATGCCGAGGTCGTCGACGATGAAGCAAGTGAGGAAGTTCCGCCGGAACACCTCGCTGGGCAGGAGGCCGTCGAAGTCCTGGAGCGTCCACGGGCTGTGCAGTTCATACACGCGGTCGATGCGCTCGAGGAAGTACGGGATCCACCCGGTGCCCCCCTCGGAGAGGGCCACCTTGATGCCGGGATACTCCTTGGTCACCCGCGACCAGATGAGGTCGGCCGCCGCCGACTGGATGTTCATCGGTTGCAGGGTCATCATCACGTCGGCGGGGGAGTCGAGGGCGGGAATCGACAGCCGGCCCGAGGAACCGAGGTGGATCGACAACACGGTGTCGGTGTCGCACAGCGCCCGCCACAGCGGATCCCAGAACTCGCTGTGGAAGCTCGGGTAGCCGAGGGCGGCGGGGTTCTCGGTGAACGTGAGCGAGCGGCATCCCTTTGCGGCCACCCTTCGCACCTCTTCGGCGCACAATTCGGCGTTCCAGATCACCGGCAGCGCCATGGGAATGAAGCGGCCTGGATGGCTTGCGCACCACTCGTCAATGTGCCAGTCGTTGTAGGCCCGCACCAGCGCCAGGGAGAAGTCCTCGTCGTCGGTGGCAAACAGCCGGGCGGCGAAGCCGGGAAACGACGGGAAGTTCATCGAGGCCAGCACCCCGCCCGCGCTCATGTCCTTCACCCGCTCGTTGACGTCGTAGCAGCCCGGGCGGATCTCGTCGAGCCCCTGGGGTTCGAGGCCGAACTCCTCCTTGGGCCGCCCGGCGATGGCGTTCAGCGCCGAGTTCTCCACACGCCGCCCTCCGAACTCCCAGACGTCGGTGCCCTCGTCAGTGCGCACCAGTTGCGGAGCCCGAGTCAAGTATTCGGGAGCAATGTGGCCCACGAACAGATCGGGCGGCTCGATGATGTGGTCGTCGACGCTGACCAGAATGAGGTCGTCGGTTCGGGTGGTCGGCATGGAAGCGCTCCTGGGTCAGCAGTCCTCGTACTCTACGTTCGGACTCAAATCACGTCACTGCGCTCTGGATCTTGAGGTCGATGATCGACTCGTCGTCGAGGCCGAGGAGGTCGCGGAGGATCTCGTCGCCGTGCTCGTTGAACCCGGGGGCGCGGCGGGGCGACGGTGCGGCCCCGTCGTAGTACACCGGCGGCGATACCAGCCGGTAGGGCGCCCCGGCAACGTCGGTGTAGGCCCGCACGTACTCGTTGGCCACCGCCTGCGGGTCGTCGGCCACCTGAAGGGCGTCTTGCACCGGGGCCCACTGCCCGGCGAAATCGCCGAGAATTTCGATCCACTCGTCGTAGGTCCGGGTGGCGAAGATCTCGGCCAGGATCTCGGCCGCAGCCGGTGCGTTGGCGGTGATCGACGCGGTGTCGGCGAACCTCTCGTCGGCGGCCAGATCCGGCCGGTTGAGCACACGGCACATCTCCGGCCAGTATTTGGCCGCTTGCAGGCAAGTGAGCGCGATCGCCCGGCCGTCGCTGGTGAGGTAGTAGCCGGTGAGCGGGTTGCGAATGGCGGTGCCCGGCGGGCGGCCTCGCCAGGCGGTGCCGGACTGGAGCGACAGGGCGATGGCGGCGGCCATCGACCACATGCCGACGCCGAGCAGCGAGACATCCACCACCGTGGCCTCCCCGGTGCGCTCACGGTGGAACAGCGCCCCCATGATGCCGCCGGCGATTGTCATTCCGCCGATGGAGTCGCCGAACGCGGGTGCCGGGGGCGGGGGCACCTCCTCGCTGCCGACGGGCATCTGTCCGGCGGCGATGCCAGCCCGGGCCCAATAGGCCAGGGAGTCGTATGAGCCCTTGCCCGCTTCGGGGCCGCGCGCTCCCTGTCCGCTGCCGCGGACGTAGATGATGTTTGGACTGTGGTGCCGGATCTCTTCGACTTCGATCCGCAGCTTGGCCCGAACGGCGGGCAGCTTGTTGGTGAGGAACACATCGCTCACCGCGGCCAGGCGGTACAGCACGTTTAGCCCGGCTTCGGTGGTGAGGTCGATCCCGATGCTCTTCTTCCCCCGATTCGAGTGCTCGAGCAGCACATGGGCCCCATCGCCGATGGAAACGGTGCCGCTGGAGGCCAGACCTCGCATGGCGTCGCCGCGTTCGTGGTGTTCGACTTTGATTACCTCCGCACCCCACTCGGCCAGGAGGGCCGATGCGGCGGGGACGAAGGTGTGTTCGGCCACCTCGAGGATCCGGACGCCGTGCATCGGTAGGGTCATCGCCTGCTCCTCGGTGTTGCCGCCGCGTCGCCGCTTCTGGTGGATGAAAATCTAGTTTCCGCTGTCTGATAATGCCACTATTCCCCGGGGCGAAACGGGGTTGAAGAACCCTGCTTGACGAGCGGGAAAACGAGCCTTACCACCTGCGGTAGCCGCATTTTCGGGGGCTGGGGTACTCTGGGCGGCTATGGCGGGAGCATCGAATGCGCTGACAGAGGCCCCAAGCGGCGAATCGGCGTGGCGAAACCGGGTGATCGAACGCTCCACCCGGGTGGCGCGGGAGCGAGCATCGGAACGAGCCCAGCATTTCCTCGATGCCGCCCGGGCCGTTATGAACGACAAGGGCTCCACCGAGTTCACCGTGCAAGAGGTGGTGGACCGCGCTCCCCATTCCCTGCGGAGCTTCTACCAGTACTTCGATGGCAAGTACGAACTCCTCCTGACCCTGTTCGAAGAAGAAATGGGCCTGGCCGTCGACGGCCTCATCGCTGCATCCTCCGAAGGGGAGCCGCTGGACCGCCTGGAGCGAGTTATTCGCGACCTGTACGACTTGTGCGCCCCCAGCCGGGTGTCCACCCAGCCGCTGTTCTCGGAATTCGCCTTCCGCCTTCTCGTCGATCATCCCGAGGAAGTGGCGGCGGCTTTCGCCCCGCTCATCAATTACATCAGCGAAGTGGTTGGGGCCGCCGGCGATGCGGGGTTGTTGCGCTCGGGCCGCCCTCGTCGGATGGCCGCGCTTCTGGTGCAAACGGCAACGTTCACCGCTGGTCGCAACGTCGGCGCCCGTCAGCCCATCACGGGCGACGAAGTCTGGGAGTTCTGCCTCCGCGCCATCGTCCCCGACAACGTTGCCGACCAGCGCCTTTAGTGCGCTCAGACGATGACGCGGCCTCCGTTGACGCCGAACACCTGACCCGTCACGTAATCGGCTTCGTCGCGCACCAAATGGGCCACTGCGGCGGCGATGTCCTCCGGCCTGCCCACTCGCCGAACGGGAGTGGTGGGGATGTGCTGATCTATCCCGGTGCCGAGGTTGCCGCTCTCGGCCGCCGCGTGCAGCGAGGGGGTTTCGATGAAGCTGGGCGAAACGGTGTTGACGGTTATGCCCTTGCGGCCGAGCTCCTTGGCCAGTGAGCGCGTAAGCGAGATCAGCCCGCCCTTCGAAGCGGAGTAATGGGTTTGGCGGGCATTGCCGGTTTGCGCGCTCGACGACGAGATGTTCACGATGCGACCCCATTGCGCCTCGATCATGTCGGGCACCACTGCCTGGCAGCATTGGAACGGCCCGCGGAGGTTGACGGCCATCACCTGGTCGAAGGCGTCGCCATCGATGTCGAGGAACTTCTCAAAGGGGCTGATTCCCGCATTGTTTATGAGGATCGCGATGGGGCCGAACGCGGCCCGCACCTCGTTCATTCCCGCCTCAATCGAGGCCCGGTCGCTCACGTCCATGGCAACGGCGACGGCGGAACCTCCGGTCTCGACAATGGCTGAGGCCACCGAGGCGGCCGTATCGGGGTTCACATCGGTCACCCCCACGTGGGCGCCTTCGGCGGCCAGGCGGTGAGCGATAGCGGTTCCCAGGCCGGAGCCGGCGCCGGTGACCACGGCGGTACGAGGTCCGTCCCAGGCTGGCAGGGTCACGCGTCGCCTCCCGGTGTCGGGCGTGCGGGGTCGTGGGGTCGTCCGGAGTCGCGGGCGCCGCTGCGGCGAAGGAAGGTCATGGAGCGTGTGGCCAGCCGCCAACCGGCATCGGTCCGGCGGTACTGGTCGGTGTACCAGCCGATGCGTTGGTGGTGGTCTTCTTGGGCCACGAAACAAAGGGGTTGGGTGCCGGTGGCCTCGTCGCCATCGAGGTCGATGGCCGGTGTTCCACAGAGGAACAGCCCGTTGGGAGCCGCTTCAACGAGGGCGGGAAAGTCGCTGAGCGTATAGGTCTCGCCGAAAGCGCTATAGGTGCCGTCGGCGGTGAACACTGCCATCACTTCGTCGATGCTGGTGCGAGTCATCGCCGACGCATAGCGGGCCAGCAGCTGCTCGATCTCCACGATGTCGCGGAGGTCCCGCTCGGACAGGCCTACTGGTTCCATGCTCTCCCCTCGCTGTCGGCCCGTCACTGCTGGCCCCAGTGTCATTCACAACAAAACGTGGTTCTTGCAGGCATGCTACTGAACCCGGATTGCCCTTGTCGGACAGCGGATTTCGGCTTCCCGCACCGCAGCCTCGTGCTCAGCGGGCACTTCTTCTACCACGGCCCGGGCGTAACCGGCGTCTTCCAGCACGAACACCTCGGGGCAGAGCATCACGCACACCCCGTGGCCACCGCACACGTCGTCGTCCACCGACACCCTCATTGGGGCTCGGCGCCAGCCGGGGTGAATTCGAGGCCGAGGAAGGCCAAGCCCCGGAGTATGTGGGTGGGCACGTAGATGAAGCGCCTCTCGCCGGGAGGGCCGTGGACATCCTCGGAAATGGCGATGTCGGCCATGCGGTCGAGGATGCGGTTGAGGCTCACCCGGGCCTCGGCCCGGGCCAGAGGGGCGCCGGGGCAGGTGTGGATGCCCCGGCCGAAGGCCAGGTGCGAGCGGGCGTTGTCGCGCTCGATGTCGAGAGTGTGGGGATCGGGAAACTGTTCGGGGTCGCGGTTGGCCGCCCCGTTGAGCAGCATGACCGTGGTGCCCGCGGCCAGATCCACCCCGCCGACGGTCACCGGGCGCTGCGCCAGGCGGAAGTCGCCCTTGATCGGACTCTCGACGCGCAGAGCCTCCTCCACGAAGTTGTCGATCAGCGAGCGGTCGTTGCGGATTCTCTCTTGGAGCTCGGGATCCTCGGCCAAAAAGAACAGCATGGTGCTGAGCAGGCGCACGGTGGTCTCGGTGCCGGCCGCGAACAGGTTGGCGGCGATGCGTACCGCGTCGAGCACCTCGGGGGTGGAGCCATCGGGGAAGGTGGCGCTGGCCAGCCCGGTGAGCACGTCGTCTCGGGGGTTGGCCCGGCGGTCCTCGATGTAGCCGCTGAACTGGCTGTAGAGGAACTCGAGGGGGTTGTGGGCCATGGCGTGCTCGTCGGTGGAGCCGATGCCGTGGTCGTCGGGACGGTGCAGGAGCTGCTGGGTGAAGTTGTCCCGGTCGTCGTCGGGCACCCCCAGCAGGTCGGCCACCACCAGCAGGGCGAACGGCTGGGCGAAATCGCGGATGAACTCGCACCGGCCCTGCTCGATGAAGGTGTCGAGCTGGCGGTCGGCGAGGCGCCACATGAACTCCTCGTTCTCGCTCAGGCGCTTGGGGGTGATGAGCCGCATGAGCAGCGACCGGTGGGCGGTGTGGGCCGGCGGGTCCATGGTGGGGAGCTGGTCCGACATGGGCAGCTTGTGGCGGTGCTCGGCGATGAGCCCGGTGATGTCGTCGCCCTCGAGCGGCACCGGGAACCCGGGAAAGGGCCCCGAAACCGTGTTGCAGGCCGAGAAGCCGTCGTTGTCGTTGTAGATCTCGATGGCCTCGCGGTAGCCGGTGATCATCATCACGTCGTGGTGGGGCTCGGGATGCACCGGGCGCTGGGCCCGCAGGTGGTCGAAGTACCCGTAGGGGTCGGCCACCAGTTCGGGGTCGGTGAAAAAGTTCCGGCTGTCCAGATCAGTCATGGCTCGTCTCCTGTTGGGAATCGAGTCTGTCATGGGGCGCGGCCGCCCCGCTGCGGGCGATGGCCCGCTCGTCGGTGCCCAGGTAGCTGGCGATCACCAGCGGGTCGTTGCGCACCTCGTCGGGCGTGCCCTCGGCGATGATGGCCCCCGCCTCCAGGCAGTACACCCGGTCGCTGATGCCCATGATGAACGGCATGTCGTGCTCGATCACCAACAGCGACGCGCCCAGCTCCTGGCGGATGCGCAGCACCAAGGGGGCGAAGGCCTCGGTCTCCCGCTGGGCCACCCCGGCGGTGGGCTCGTCGAGGCACAGCACCCGGGCCTCCAGCGCGATCAGGCACGACAGCTCCACGATGCGGCGGGTGCCGGTGGACAGCTCGCTGATGAACGAGCTGGCGTAGCGGCCCAGCCCGAAGAAGCTGATGAGCTCGTCGCCCTCGGCCTGGCGGGTGCGCTCCCGCCGCCGGGCGCTGGGCAGCCCCAAAAGCGTGGGGATGACCTGCGAGCGGCCCCGGGCCTCCAGCGCCACCTGGATGGTCTCCCGCACCGAGAGGTCGGGGAACAGGTCGGCCTGCTGGAAAGTGCGGCCCAGCCCCAGGCTGGCCCGGCGGCTGGGGGAGAAGCGGGTCACGTTGGTGCCGAATATCTCCACTTGGCCCACCGACGGAACGAAGCCGCCCACCGCGTTCATCAGCGTGGTCTTGCCCGCGCCGTTGGTGCCGATGAGCCCGACCACCTCGCCGGGCTGCACGTTGACGTCCACGTTCTCCACGGCGTGAACCCCGCCGAACTGCACCGACACCCCGGTTGTGGCCAGAGCGGGCACCCCGGCCGGGGTTTTTCGATCGGCCACCGCGGCCGACACGGCTCGAGCAGGAATGGGGACGGGTTCTCGTTCCTCAGCGGTGTCGGGGAGTCGCTTGGCCGCGGCGGCGAAAATGGCGTCGCGAATCGAATAGGCCACCTGGATCAGCCCGCCGGGCAGGTACATGAGCAAGATCAAAACGCCCGCCCCCGAAGTGAGCAGGCGAACCTGCTCCGACTCGGCGAAGAACGACGGGATGCCCACCACCCACAGCGCGCCCAGGATCACTCCCCAGATCGACGACAATCCGCCGATGACTGCAATGGCCACCACCCGCAGCGATTCGTCGGGGGAGAACGCGGTGGGCCCGAACTGCACCCGCAGCCCGGCGATGAGCCCGCCGGCCAGCCCGGCCAGCGCCCCGGAGATGGCGAAGGCCACCAGCTTCATCCGGGTGGGCGACACCGTGAACGCCGCCGCGCTCTGCTCGTTGTCGCGCACTGCGATGAGCGACCGCCCCACCCCGCTGCGGCGGATGCGGCTCACCAAGATGGCGCACAAGCACAGCACGCCCAGGCACACGTAGTAGTAGGTGCGCTGCGATTTGAGGTCGAAGGTGTCGCCCCACCGGGCCCGGGGCAGACGCACCACCAAGTCGCCCCCGGTGAGCACGTCGCGCTCGAGCAGCCAGTTTTGGGCCATCACCGCGAAGGCCAGCGTGATGACGGCCAAAAACAGCCCGCGGACGCGCAGCGCGGGCAATCCCACCACCACCGCGGTCACCAGGCAGGCGAAGGCGGCCAAAAACACCGCCCCCTCGAACGGGATCACCGGCAGCTCGAACTCGCTGTCGCCGATGGAGAAGTTCACGCCCCGCACCATGGCGGTGGTGAGCATGGCCCCGAGCCCGGCGAAGGCGAACTGGCCCAGCGAGAGCTGGCCGGCCCAACCGGTGAGCAGGGTGAGCGACATGCCCACAATGGCCAACAACAACATGAGGGAGTAGAGGAAGTGGCGAGACGGCCGGGTCACGATCAGAGGGAGCACGATGGCCACCGCCAGCGCAACGGTCACGGTGATCTGGGGCAGGTAGCGCACCCACCAGAGCTGTTGGAGCTGGCGGGGCACCGGTCGCACCCGGGGGGCGAACGTCATCGACTGGGCCCCTTCGCCGCCTCGCTGTCGCCGGTAGTACGACAGCACCGAGATCAGCATGGCCGCGAACAACCCGGCGTCGATCAGCCCCGGCTCCTCGAAATAGTTGAACAGCAGCGTCGCCTCGGCACCGCCGATCACCGCACCGGCCAACAGCGCCACCGGCAGCGAGTGCATTCGGGCGATCAGCGCGGCGGCAAGGGCCCGCAGCAACAGCCCCGGCCCCAGGGTGGCCGCCTCGATCACCGTGCCCTGGCCCTTGAGCGGGGCCACCAGCACCGCGGTGATGGCCGACAGCAGCCCGGCAATAGTCCAAACCGCAGTGGACATGGCCTTGGTGCTGATGGCCGACAGCCGGGCGGCATCGGGGTTCTCGGCCGAGGCCCGGATGGCCGTGCCGTACTTGGTGCGCTCCAAGAACAGGGCTAGCGCGGCCACGAGCACCGGCACCACGATCAGCACCAAAAGCTGTGCACTGCGAATCCTTAGGCCGAATGGCTCCCACTGTGCGTCGAACGGGGTGGGGAAGCTGGCGATGGCGGTGTAGTTGGGCAGCCAGAAGCCGGCCAAGAACACCACCTGCGCGGCGCCCATGGTGGCCACGAACAAGATCACCTTGGGGGCATTGGCCAGGCGCCGCACCACGGTGAGCTCGATGATCCCGCCGAAGGCCGCTCCCGCGGCCAGCCCGGCAATGAGCGCTACGGGGTAGGGCACGCCGTACTTGGCCACCAGCAGCCCCAACAGCGCCCCGCCGAACGCCCCCACCTCGGCGTGGGCAATGTTGATCACCCGAGAAATTCGAAAGATCAGCACCAGGCCAACGGCCATCACCCCGTAGGTGATGCCGGTGACCAGCCCGTTGAAGATGATCTGGCGGTTGAAGGTGAAGGCCAGCACGCCGTCAACGGCGCCCAACACACCGTCGACGGTGCCCAGCACAGCAGGGATGGCTGCCAGCACGCTCAGCCGCCCGATCCCGACTGCCCGAGAAACACCGCCCGGGCCAAGTCGTCGCGCTCGGCCAGATCTTGGGCCGGCCCCTCAAAGCGAATCTGGCCCTTCTCCAAGAAGATGGCCCGGTCGGCCACGGCCAGGGCCACGTTGAGCGACTGCTCCACGATGATCATGGTCTGCCCGTCGTCGCGGAGCCGCTCCACCACTTCCAACAGCGACTGCACGGTTACGGGAGCCAGCCCGAGCGACAGCTCGTCGATCATCAAGATCTCCGGGTCGTGCATCAGCGCCATGGCCAGCGACAGCATCTGCTGCTGCCCGCCGGAGAAATCACCGGCGGTAGCCGATCGCCGTTCGGCCACCACCGGGAACAGGTCGTAGGCCCGCTCCAAGCGCGGCTCGAGTTCGGCGTTGCCGTAGCGGTACCCGGCCATGCGCAAGTTCTCCTCCACCGACAAGCCGGGGAAGATGGCCTTGCCCCCGGCCAACTGCACGATCCCGATCTTGGCCCGCATCCCCGGGTCGGCATAGGTGATGGTGCGCCCGTGGAGCCGTACAACGCCTCGCTGGGGCACCCCCAGCCCGCTCACCACCCTCAGCACCGTGGATTTGCCCGCGCCGTTGGTGCCCAAAAGGGCCAGCGACTCCCCTTGGCGCACTTCGAAGCCGATGTCGAACAGCACCTGCACCTTGCCGTAGGAGAAATCCAGATTGCGCACTTGGAGCACGGGGATGTCGGCGGCATCGGCGGCCTTCAGGCGCTCGGCCTCATCTTGTTCTTCCTGCAATTCCTCGATGACCAATGCGATGTCGCCCTCGATGAACCGGGAGCCATAGGCCATGAGCGATCCCCCCACCAGGGTGGCGGGCAGGATCACAACGGTGAGCGCGGTCTGCTCGCCGTGGACATCGCTGAGCATGCCGGTGATCACCGCGCCCAGAAACGCCCCGAACAAGAACATGTAGATGCCCACCAGCGCGGTGCCCCGGGACCGCAGCCGGTAGGGGATGACCGAGGCGATCACCCCGGGAAGGATGGCGAAGGCGGCCCGGGCGAAGCCGTTGGACACGCCCAGGAAAATCCCGAGCAGCAACACCGTCGGCATCCATATCCCCACCACCTGGATGGCGCCGAAGGTGACGACGAGAACGCCGATGAAGACCATGGCCCGCGAGGGGTGCTCTTTGAACAGGGCGTCGGCCCGCTTGCCCGACACCGCGGCGCCCACGAAGCCGGGCAGAACGGTGAGCGATCCGAAGATGCCCCGCTCGAACGCGCTCAGCTCGAAGTGATCCTCCAGGTGGAGGTTGATGAAGATGATGGTGGTGAAGATGGCGAAGCCGATGGCCGCCATGCCGGTGAGGTAGTAGTAGAACGACTTGATCTTCTTGAGCCGCTCGAACGCCACCGACAGTGAGATGGGCAGTTCGTCTTCGGACTCCTCCAGCTCCGCTCCGAGCACGGCCTGCATCTCGTGGCTGCCCCGTCGGGGCTCTCGCACAAAGAAGGCGCTGATGGCCAGGGGAATGCCCATGATCCCCATGGTGAGGAACACCCACCGCCAGCCCTCGTCACCGGTGGCGATGAGCACGACCAAGCCGGCCACCAGCGGGCCCAGCGCTTGGCCGGCCATCTGGAACCAGCCGTTCAGGGCGAAGACCTTGGCCCGGGCTCCGATCGGGTAGCCGTCCATCAGCATTGGCCCGGCCACCGGTATGTAGTACGACTGCCCGAGGCCGGCGCCCATCCGGGCGATGAACAGCAAGAACGCATTGGAAATGGCGCTGGTCACCATCACCACCAACGACCACAGCGACATCGCCGCCCCCACCACCAGCTTGCGGGGCATTCGGTCGGCCAGCGAGCTCAGCGGGATGGAGCCCAGCAGGAACAAGATCCCGAAGGCGCCCCCGATGGCGCCGATGGTGCCGTCGGAAACGTCGAGCGAATCCTGGATGTCGGGGGCGATCACCGCGAACGCCGACGTCTCCAGCGTTTCCACGAACCCGAGCAGGCCGATGAACCCGATCAGCCCCTTCCCGCCCCGGCGCAGGCCCTGGCGCAGGGTCAGCTGTTCGGCGTCGAAGCTGCCCTCCGGGCCGCGCTGGGCGGCCTCCGCGGCGGCGATCTCTTGCTGGCGGCGCTCCTCTTCGTCGAAGACCCGGGCGACCAGGTCCGCCGGGGTCTCCGACCGCGGGGATTCGGTCATCCCTTCAGATGGCTCCAAGCACCGTCAGTCCGATGAAGCCCGACTACTGGTCGAGCATCATCCGAGCGCCGTCGATCTCGACCCAGCAGGCGCAGTCGGCTCGATACTCCTTGAGCGTGATGGCATCGGGAGCGTCGTGCTTGGTGGGACTCCACGAGCCGGTGATGTCGCCGAGCTTGTAGTCGGTGAGCGATTCGAAGCCCTGGATGAGCGTGGTCTGGTTCACAGTGCCGTAAGTCTCCAGAGACCAGTTGGCTGCCGCTTCCAGGTTCTTGATGAACAGGCAGGTGCTGCCCACCGCGCTCCAGGCGTCCTCGTTTTCGACGGGGTCGTAAGAAATGCCGGTGACCTCAGTGAAAACGGCATTGCACTCGATGGTGTGCTCGTCGGGGCTGAGCCGGTCGAGACCGTAGCTCAGACCGTACAAGCCATAGAAGAGAGTGGGATCGGCGCCCCGCTGGTACACCGCTTGGGCTACCGAGGCAAACACCAGGTTCTCAATGTCGCTGACCAGCCACTGCGGGTCTAGGCCCGACTGAGCGGCCAAGAACACTGCGATCCCGAACGGCGAGGGAGGCAACAGAGAAAATATGGTGTCCACCCCGGCGGCCTGCATGCGCTCCAAGCCGATGTCCACCTGAGAGCAAGAAGTGCCTTGGCAGGGCAGAGCCACCTGGTCGGCCAGTTCGTAGCCGGCCTCGGCCAGGGCGGCCTCCAGCACGCCAGCGGCCACCTCGTGCTCGCCGATGTCGCCCCGCATCAGCCCGATTGTTCGGCCTTCGAGCAAGCCTTGGGCGTCGGCCAAGGTTGGCCAAGCCCCCACCAACCGCTCGGTGGTCATAGCTTGGGAGAACAGCCGCCCGTTGGAGCGGTCGTAGATCTCCCTGGGCAGGATGCCCGACAGCATGTAGGCGATCCGCTCATGGCCCTCGGTGGCGCACAGCACGGTCTCGGCGGTAACGCCGCCCACGAAGTGGACGATGGCCACTTGGTCGTCCTCGGTGGCGGCGATGCAGGCGGCCTGCTGGTCGGTGGCCGACGCCCCTGGTGGGAAGGTGTGGAACACGATCTCGATATTGCGTCCGCCCGCGCCACCCCGGTCGTTGACCTGTTTGGCGAAGACCTGGTAGTTGCGCGGGATGTCGCCGGTGTCGGGGAGGATGCCCGCGTCTTCGAGGGCTTTGCTGTCGCTGCGCAAGATGGCGACCTTGATGGTGTCGTCGGTGATGCCCACCGTTGACCCCTCTGGCACCGGGATCGGCGTGGGAGCCTCCGTTGGCTCAGGCTCGGGTTCGGGCTCATCGGCCGGCTCGTCGGCCGGCTCGGGTTCATCGGCGGGCTCATCCGCAGGCTCATCCGCAGGTTCATCGGCCGGTTCGGGTTCTGGCTCGGGTTCGTCGGCCGGCTCGGGGGCGCTGGTCGGCGCCGGTGCCACAGCCTGGGATTCTTCGGGGTCCTCCGAACTGCTGCAAGCTGAAGCGAACAACGCGAGCAGCGCGATCAATGCAAAAATGACAGTACGCCACTTGGTGCAAGTCATGACTTCCCCCTGCAAACTCACCGGTTGTTGTGCTGAGATAGCTCTCAAGGTGACGCTAACAGAGCTGAAGTGGCGTTTCCAGAAAGCGAATATGAGGTTTTCACTGCTATGACCAGCACTCCGATCCGAGCGGGCCGAGTCGACCCGGGGGAGGCCGCGGTCACCAGCCGAGAGGGGTTCGACCTGGGCGAGCTGCGTTCCATTGTGGAGGTTGAGGTGGCCTTGGAGGAGTTTCCGTTGGCTGCCGAAGTGGTGGATCGGGCGCTGGTGTACCGCACCGAGGCGCTGCGGGGATGTCTGGGAGATCTTGACCAGACTGCCGCCGTCCGCAACGAGCTGACCCGGGCGCTGCACGACGGGCCGGGGGTTATCGTGATCACCGGGGCCATCGAGACCGCAGTGGTCGACCGGGCCACCGAGGTGTTCGAGCAGATCATTGCTGACGAGCGGGAAGCCGGCACCGGCGGGGGCGATCACTATGCCGAGCCGGGGGCCAACGACCGGCTGTGGAACGCCCTGGAGAAGCTGGCCGTGGCCGACCCCGAGGTCTTCGTGGACTACCACGGGAGCGACATGATCGATATGGCCTCGCTGGCCTGGCTCGGTCCCGGGTACCAGATCACCGCCCAGGTGAACGCCATCAACCCCGGCGGCGCGGCGCAGATGCCCCACCGCGACTACCACGTGGGGTTCATGACCGACGACGTGGCCGAGCAGTACCCCATCCACGTACATCGCCTCTCGCCGCTGCTGACCCTTCAAGGAGGCGTGGCTCACTGCCACATGCCGCCGGAGACGGGGGCCACCATGCTGTTGCCCCACTCCCACAAGTACGAGCTGGGCTATCTGGCGTGGCGGCGGCCCGAGTTGATCGAGTACTTCGCCGAGCACCACGTGCAGATCGAGCTGGACAAGGGCGACCTGGTGTTCTTCAGTCCGGCGGTGTTCCACGCCGGGGGCCACAACCGAACTTCCGACGTGCGGCGGATGGCCAACCTGTTGCAGATCTCGTCGGCCATGGGCCGCGCCACCGAAGCCGTCGACCGAGGGCGCATCGTGAACGCCATCTACCCCGTTCTGTTGCGCCGCCAGGAAGAGGGGCTCGACCCGTCGGTCATCGCCTGCGCGGTGGCGGCCAGCGCCGAGGGCTACGCCTTCCCCACCAACCTCGACCGCGACGTCCCCATCGGCGGTCTCACGCCCCCGTCACAGCAAGACCTGGTGTTAGAGGCCTTGGCCAACAAGACGCCCCCCGACGAGCTAACCGCCCTACTGGCCGCCCACCGCCACCGTCGGGCCACGCACTGAATCGCTAGGCCGGGCGGAGATAAGTCGAACTGAGCTGGGCGATTGTCTCGTCGGTGAGGTTGAGGTGGGAGCGGGCGTAGGAGTCCATGCCACCGAGCTCGTTGTCGATGTGGTCTAGGAATGCTTCTATCTGCGATTGGTGGGCGCCCATTATCGGCCAAAGCGATTCGGGAGCCAGCCGGCGCTGGTCTTCCAGTTCGTCGGCCACCACCGTGTTGGTGGCCAGGTAGTCGGCCACCACCGTGTCGCGGTCCACGCCGAGAACGCCGAGCAGCATCGCGGTGGCCGCGCCGGTTCGGTCGGTGCCACCTTCGCAGTGATAGAGCAGGGGCCGTCCGGCAACCGCCACCAACTCGGCGAAGAACCCCGCGAACACCGGAGCGAAGTCAACGGCGAAGCTCACATACCGCTTCACCCGGTCGCCGGCGATGTCGAGGCCCAGCTCGTCGGTCAGCTTGAGCACGGCGTCGAAGTCCCGGTTGAGCCAGTGATGGATGATCTCCGCTCGGAACTCGGACAGATCTTCATCTCGACCCCCAAGAAGCGCAGTTGAGCTTCGAGGGTTGTCGATGGGCAAATTCACCCAGCGCACGTCGATTCCGTCGAGCCGGTCGGGTCGGCGCTCCACCTCCGCCGCGCTGCGGAAATCGACCACGCACGCCAAGCCGAGCCGGGCCAGGTCGTCGCTATCGGCTTCGTGGAGGGTGTCGGAGCGGAAGAGGACTCCGCTGCGAACCACGCGCCCTTCGGCGGTTCGAATGCCGCCGAGGTCGCGTAGGTTCTTGGTGCCCCTCACGGGGACCAACTGCTCGAAGACGTCGATTCCCATCAGCTGGCCGGGACGAACTCCTCTTCTTCGGGATCCCAGACCACTCTGACCATCGGCGAGTCGTCGGCGCCTATCTTGCCCTCGCCGAGGGATGCCGCAGACATGCCCGGCAAGTTGAAAGATCCGAGGTTGGCCGCCGCCTCCATGAAGGTCTCGTTGGTGAGATTGGGGCCGGCGGCGGTGGCTATGGCCGCGAACAGCCAGACCGTCTGGCACGCCCTGACCACCAGATCGAGGTTTCTGGGCTGGCTGGGATCTTCGGTCACGTTGACCGTCTCGACGTTGCCGTCCTCGTCGGTGACCTGGGCGTTGTTGAAATTGTCGACGCACTCGATGAGCAGGGGATCGTCCCCCGTTCCCAGATCGTCTTGTTCTGCGCTGGTGCGTAGACGTGAAGCTGAATGTCGTTGGGGTCGACGCCCAAGTTCAGGTAGAGGTCTTCGTCAGACTCGCTGGTGATCTGCGGGATGTCGATCCCCGCCCTGATCATGACCCCAGACATGAGCGCAGGCTCCAGCGAATACACCAAATCAGGATCCTCATCGGCGATCCGCTGGACGATCACGTCGTGGTTGGCCTCGGCGGCCTGCACGTCGTCAACCGCGGTCACCCTGCTCACCGAGGTGATGGTGGCGCCGTGAGCCTCCAGCGCTTCGACGAGGGGGTCGGTGAGAGAGTCTTCGCTGGCCAAGATGCTGAAGTGGACCCTCTTGCCATCGATGAGCCCGTCGGCCGCGGCGGCGATCAAGTTAAGCTGGATTCCCAACTTGGTGGCCTCGGTGGCGAAGAGCAGGCCATTGGAGCGGTTGATGGCCTCCGGTGTCACATCGTTGCCGTTGACGGCGATGGTGTTGTTGCGCTCGGTGTAGCGGAGTACCCCGAGGAGTCCCGCCACGTGCTCTTGGCATTGGGATTGGCCAAGACCGCGTTCATCGAGCGGTCACTCGACATCATCGACCGTGATTTCGGAGGGATCGACAACTACGCCCTGAATCAGCTCATGTTGACCCAAGACGAGATCGACGAGTTGAGGGCGCTCTTGTTGGACGGCTAGGTCAATCGTTCGCGTCGCGCCGCGTTGCCCACGGTGGGCTGAGTCGATGCTCGTCGATCATGTCGCTCCACAGTTCTTGGGCGGCTCGGGCCCGTTCTGGCCGCAGGCCGGCCACGGCGACGAACAGGGCATCAACGACTGCCAAGTGGGCGATTCGGCTGGACACCGCCGCATTTCGGAACTCCGATTCGGTTCCCCCCGCCAGCAAGGCGTGGTCAACCGACTGGGCCAAAGGAGATCGGGCGAACGTGGTTATGGCCGCGGTGTGCGCCCCCGCGCTGGATGCCGCCTCCACCGCGGTGAGCGTCTGGCGGGTGGACCCTGAGTGGCTGATGGCCACCACGATGTCTCCCGGACGGAGGAACCGGGCGGCAGTGAGCTGCATGTGCGAATCGGAGTGGAATTCGGCTCGATGGCCAAGCGTCCGCAATCGGAAGGCGGCGTCGAAGGCCACCGCGGCGCTGGCCCCGGCGCCCACAAAGATGATTGTGCGGGCGTCGAAGACAAGCTCTGCGACTTGGTTGAAGCTGGCCGTGTCCAGCGTGTGCTGGGTGTGGCTGATGGCATCCACGGTGGAGGACAGGACCTTGGAGAGCACCGATTCCCGGTCGTCGACATCCGCCGGCCCGTCGAACCCGGTGGACGTTTCCTCGGCGACCAGGCGGAGCTTCAAGTCTTGGAAGCCGCGCAGCCCGAGTTCTTGGCACAGGCGCACGATGGTGGACATCGAGGTTCCGGTGCGTTGAGCGAGGTCGGCCACCGAGATCCGGACCACTTCCGCAGGGTCGGCCAAGATCTCTTCGGCTACCACGGCCAGCTTCGGCGTCAAGCTCGGCAGCAGACTTCGAAGGTGGACGGTGGGGGGGATGTCCGGTGTCTGGGGAGAATCATCCATTAGCGGGTGGCCACCCTTGCACCAAGCCGAGTTGGGCGCACAACTCCAGAGAATTCAAGGTGCGGCCCCTCCACTCGACTGTTCGTTCAGTGTCTTCGGCCAACCAGGCAATCACTGTTCCGGTGGCTTCGGGAGGCGCGCCGCCGAAATTGTGCAGGTCGAGCGCGGCCATGGCCTCGGTCCATGTGAAGCCGGGGTCGACGTTTATGGCGGTGATCCCGTCGGACTCGTGCTCGGCTTGCAGCAGCGGGGCCATGCGGTGGAAGGCGCCTTTGGAGGCACAGTGGGCGTAGCCGAGCATCTTCAGCTTGACCACCTGATAGGGGGGATCGTCCACCTGGCCCGCCGACGACGTGAGGTTCAAGATGAGGCCCGAACCCTGCTCGATCATCGAGGGCAGGATGAGCTGGGTGAGAAGAACCTGGCGCAGCACATTGGCGGTGAAGGCGGTGTCCAGGGCTTCGAGGTTGAGCTCTCCAACCGGGTCGAGCAGTCCTGGGCCGCTCCAGATGGCGTTGTTGACCAGAACGTCGATCTGGCCCCAGGCATCGAGGGCCGTTTCGGCGGCGGCTCGCACCGATTCTGCCGACAGCAGGTCCATGGTGATGGGCAGAGCCCGCTGGCCTCGCTCGGCGATTTCGGCGGCGGTCGTTTCCAGGCTTCCAGACACGGACACGTCGCCGCCGGCATCAGTGGTCGGCTGTGCGACCGTTCCCTCACCCTCCCGCACCGTTCGGGCCGTGATGGCCACGTCGAATCCCACATCGGCCAGGGCCAACGCGCTGGCCCGGCCAATGCCCCGGCTGGCGCCAGTAACCAACGCGGTGGGGCTGGACGCTTGCTCGCTCATGACAGCGGCCCGGAGAGCTCAACTCCGGCCGGGGGCTGGGAAATCTCAATCGCCACGCCATCGGGGTCCATGATCATGAACTGCCAGAATCCCTTGATCTCCGACGGGCCGCTGACTATCGGCACGCCGTGTGCGGTGCAGGCGTCGGCCGCTTCGTTGATATCAGCAACCCGGACAGTGAAACCCCGCAAGCCCCGCTCATTGTTCTGGGGGCCGCCCAGGTCTGGGTCGCCCAGATAGACGAACTCCACCTTCTGACCCCCGACCAGACCGACCACGACCCGCCCCTGGACTCCCTCCCGGCCCACGATGGCATCCAGCCCCGGTCCGGAAATCCTTTCGTCAGACAGAACTTCGTAGCCCAGCAGCTTTGTATAGAACTCCAGCGAGGCATCCACATCCACCGGATGAATGATCACATGCGACCAGTGGCGTACTCCGACTGCTCCAGACATGTTTGGTGTCCTCCCTCAATGGCCAGCGTCGGCAGGATACTCCAAAAATTAATCGAAAAAACGAAATCTTTTCGATTCGTCAGGAAAAAAGGCGTTCTTCAACTGCTGGCTCAGGGGATCAGAGCAGGGGGGTTTCCTCGCTGCCGGGTAAGGGCGGCTCACCCGCCCCTTGCACGGTTTGGTCGATGTCGATCACGTTGCCGGTGAGCAAGCCCGACTCCGGTGACAGGCAGAAGGCAATGGCGTTGGCCACCTCCCAGGGCTGCACGAGGCGCCCGAGCGGTCGGGTGGGGGCAGCCAGATCCAGCCAGTTCTCGGGCGCACCGTCTTGGGTCATCTGGGTGTGGTGCTCCGACTCGGTTTCCATCCAGCCCGGATTCACTTGATTCACTCGGATGTTGTGGCGCATCAGGCCGTAGGCCAGGTTCTTGGTCATGACCGCCAGCGCCCCCTTGGACATCGAATAGGCCGTGAGCCGAGGCTGCCCGCCATGCCCGCTGGTGGACCCCACGTTCACAATCGAGCCCGCGGTGCCGGTCTCGATCATCACCCGAGCCGCAGCCTGGATGAGGAAGTACGGCCCCTTGACGTTCACCGCAAAGTGGCGATCGACATGTTCAGGAGTGTCGTCGAACAGCGTTGCCCGCGTGGTAAGCGCCGCCACATTCACCACCCCGTGTACCGTCCCGAACCGCTCGACACAGGTCTCCACCACCGCCCCCGGCGCATCCGGTTCCCCAATGTCAGCAGCCACAAACACAGACGGCGTACCCAACCCGGTGAGCTCCTTAGCCAGCACCTTCCCCCGCTCCGCCGACCGCCCCACCAGCACCAACCCCGTCGAGCCTCCATCGCCCACCAGGTTCCGCGCCACCGACTCGCCCAACCCCTGCGTCCCCCCATTGATGATCGTGATCACGCCTGCTCCCCAACTCAATCATCAGACTGGAAGTGACCCTATACCCACGCGCTTGCGGTGATTGAGCGAGCGTTGGAATACCTAACGAGGTCGGAATCACGTGGGAAGCGGGTACGCTGAGCCGAGCGAGTGCTTGTAGTCATGTGGGACACAGCATCTGAAGACGGTTCAGAAGCTGGACGTTTGACTCTCAAGATGAGCGCTACTTATCGCAGCACAACGCTGCCTCCCCAATCGGAACTTCAATCTGGAAGACCGGGAGCCATTGCCCAGTGGCGAGTGACGCTCAGTGACCCAAAAGCCACAACCCCGCACGTTCGTGTACGTCGACGGGTTCAATTTCTACTATGGCGCGGTCAAAGGCACGACGCTCAAATGGCTGGACTACCGCGCACTTGCAACAGCGCTGCTTCGGGGACATCAAATTGAGTCGGTGAAGTACTTCACGGCACGGGTTCAAGACCGACCGGATGATCTTGGGCTGGCACAGCGGCAGGATGCCTACATCAGGGCCCTTGAGGCTCACTCTGACGTGGAGATCCATTTGGGCCAGTTCAAGAGACGACGCAAGGCGCGCCCTCTTGCCGACAAGCTTGAAAGAGGAATCACTGAATTCGCTGTCGTCATGGATACCGAAGAAAAGGGTTCGGACGTTTCTCTGGGAGCCCATCTGGTTTGGGATGCGTGTCGCGGCGAAATGGATGTCGCTCTCATCCTGTCAAATGACAGCGATTTCCAAACGCCAGTCACGATGGCGGAGGAGGCGGGTGTTCGGGTGGTCACTGTGAACCCCCACAAGCAATCTGACCAGCCGAGACGGCTGATCAGTTCCGATAAGCGGACGCTGAATCGACGGCTTCTTGCGAGGTGCCAACTGCCCGACCCCGTGATTGATGAGAGGGGTGAGCAAATTCGCAGGCCGCCGGAGTGGTCATGACGCGCAAAGACCCGCCGAAGCGGGCCTTGCTGGGCCTAGTCCCCGCGAAGAGAGCTAGGTGGTACGCCCCCATTCTAGGGAGCCTTGCTGACGATTCAAACCATTTCTGCTTAATTCCCCACCTTGGGCGTTAGCCGGCGATGGCTTGGGAGATGGAGAGGTCTACTCGGCGGCGTTTGCGGTCTACGGCTAGGACTTTGACCCAGACCTCTTCGCCGGGGAGGACGATCTCTTCGGGGTGGTACACCCGGTACTCAGCCATCTCGGTGATGTGGACCAGACCCTCGATGCCGTCGTTGACGGCTACGAAGGCGCCGAAGTCCGCCAGCCGGGTGACCCGGCCGGTCATCAGACCGCCGACCTCGAGTTCAGTAAGCGGGTCGGGGGTGAGCTTCATGGTGAGGTTCACCCGCTGTTTGGGTTTTTGGATCGACTTGACCTTCACCTGCACCTCGTCGCCCACGCTCACCACCTCGTTGGGATGCTGCACCCGCTTCCAGCTCAACTCGGTGGTGTGGACCAGGCCCCGCACGCCGTTGATGTCCACGAACGCACCGAAGTCCTGGATGTCGACCACCTTGCCGGTGTACTCGTCACCGGCCGACATGGTCTCCATGAAGGCCTTTGCCGCCTTGCGCTGCTCGGCTCGGACCACTGCTTTGCGGGACAGCACCAGGCGGCCCGACACCTGATCGGCTTCCACCACCTTGCATTGCACCTCCCGGCCGACCAGCGCCTGGAGGTTCTCCACCGGCTCCACATCGATCAGCGACGACGGAATGAACCCCCGCACCCCCACGTCGCACGACAGCCCGCCCTTGACCACTGCGGTGATAGTCCCGGTTACGGCCTCGTTGGCCGTTGCCGCCCGGGCGATGCTGACCCAGGCAATCTGCTGCATAGCCCACAGCCGAGACAGCACGATGCGCCCCTTATGGTCTTCTCGCACTAGCACGGCGGCGTTAACCACCTCGCCCAGCACACACTGCTGGGTAAGGTCGGCCGCCGGATCGTCGCCCCAGTAACGCTGGCTGATAACGCCGATCCGATCGCCGCCCAGATCTAGCTCAATTTCGTGGGCGGCCTTGGTCTTCACCGTCCCGGACACAATGGTCCCCCCAGTCAATCCGTCCACTGTGGGCGACGCCGGCTCCCCCGGCGGCGCCTCCGGCTTCGGCTCCTCCGAGCCTTCTGCAGCAGGCGCCTCCGATTCGGCTTCGGGTTCAGCCGCGGCCTCGGGTTCTGGCTCTTGTTCTTCGGCAGTGGCTTCTACCTCAGACATAGGGGAATTAACACTAATGGCCTTGATCGGATTACCGACAAGGGAAGGTCAGCTTCCAGCTAGGCGGGCCACCACTGGGGCCATCTCCTCCATTGACTCGATTGACAGGCCGATGTAGCTGATGCCCAACTCCTCTCGCTGGCTAACCAGCTTGTCCGCCACCTCGTCCACTGTTCCGATCATGCTGTGGGGCGAGGCCAGCGCCTGGTCGGTGTCCAATCCCAGGGCCGGGGCCAATGCCCCCGCAAAACTCCGCTTGTCGTCGGTAATTCTGGCCACATGGACCCGGGAGTGGAGTTCCAGGCCCTCGAACCGCTCACCGGCGCTCTCGCGGATCCAGTCGATTTTTGCGGCGGTGGCCTCGATAGTGGCCGACGATCCCACTCGGTTGTCGATGACCCCGGCAGCCATGTTTGGGTTCACCCCCACGATGTCGGCTGATCGGGCGGCCAACCGCAGCACTCGTTCAGAACCGCCGGCCACGAAGAGCGGCGGGCCTCCCGGCCGCACCGGTTTAGGCAGCCCCTCAAGCTCTTCGATGGAGTAGTGCTGGCCCGAGAACGTGACCGTCTCCCCGGCCAGCAGACCCTTGATGATGGCCACCGCCTCGCCGAGGCGCTCGATCCGCAGGCCGGGCCGGTCCATGAAGATGCCGGTGCTGTGGTAGTCGCTGTTCTGCCATCCGGCTCCGATGCCCAACTCGAACCGCCCGCCGGACAGCACGTCCAGCGTGGCCGCCTCTTTGGCCAGTGCCGCGGGGTGGCGGAAGTCGTTGGCCAGCACCATGGTGCCCAACCGAAGCGTGGTGGTGGCCTCAGCGGCGAAGGCCAGCGCCACCATCGGCGCCGGACCCTGGTCGAAATGGTCGGGCATGCAGAAGACGTCGTACCCCAGCCCCTCCGCCCGCCGAGCCATCTCCCGCCACTCTTCAGCGTCAGTCAGCCCCCTAGCCTGCACCCCAAACCGAAACTTGCCCATCCAGGCGACACTACCCGTCAAGCTGACATACCCATCGGTAGTGTTGGCTAGATGCCAGCGACCGCGCTCACCGAGGGGCTGAACCCGGCCCAGATTGACGCGGTCACCCATCCCGGAGGCCCCATTCTGGTGATCGCCGGGGCCGGGTCGGGCAAGACCCGAGTGCTCACGCACCGCATCGCCTACCTCATCGATGAACTGGGCATATCCCCGTTCGCCCTGCTGGCCATCACCTTCACCAACAAGGCGGCCCAAGAAATGAAGCACCGGGTGGGCGCCCTGGTGGGCCCGGTGGCCGACAAGATGTGGGTGAGCACGTTCCACTCCGCCTGCGCCCGCATCCTGCGCTACGAGCACGAGGTCATCGACTTCCCCTCCAGCTTCACCATCTACGACCAGGCCGACTCGGTGCGGCTCACCCGCTACATCCTCAACGATTTCGGCTTCGACCCCAAGCAGATGCCCCCCCGGTCGATTCACGCCGCCATCAGCGCGGCCAAAAACGAGATGACCAGCGTGGCCCAGTACAAAGACCGGGCCTCCAACGTGTTCGAGCGCCGCATCGGTGAGATCTACGACGAGTACCAGCAGCGCCTCCGCCGGGCCGGGGCCATGGACTTCGACGATCTGCTGGGCACCACCGTGGACCTTTTCCGGCAACGGCCCGATGTGCTGGACCGCTACCGCCGCCGTTTCGAGCACGTATTGGTGGACGAGTATCAGGACACCAACAGCGTGCAGAACCAACTGGTGCTGCTGCTGGGCCAAGAGCATCGCAATGTGTTCGTGGTGGGCGACGCCGACCAGTCGGTGTACCGCTTCCGAGGGGCCGACATCCGCAACATCCTGGAGTTCGAGCGGGCCTTCGAGGACGCCACCGTGGTGCTGTTGGAGCAGAACTACCGTTCAACCCAGCGCATCCTCAGCGCGGCCAACGCGGTGATCGCCAACAACCTCAGTCGCAAGCCCAAGAATCTGTGGTCCGACCAATCCGACGGCGAGCGCATCGTCCGCTTCTGCGCCTCCGACGAGTATGAGGAGGCCCGCTGGGTGGTGCGGGAAGCGTTCCGGCTTCACGACGACGAGCAGTACCGCTGGGATGAGATGGCGGTGTTCTACCGCACCAACGCCCAGAGCCGGGTGGTGGAGGAGCTGCTCATGGAGGCCGGGGTGCCCTACCAGCTCATCGGCGGCACCCGGTTCTACGACCGCCGGGAGGTCAAGGATGCGCTGGCCTACCTGCGAGTGACGGTCAACCCCGGAGACGCAGTGAGCCTGCGCCGGGTGCTGAACACCCCCAAACGGGGGGTGGGCGACGGCTCGGTGGCCAAGCTGGAGGCATGGGCCGAGTCCCACGGCCTAACGCTCATGGATGCCCTGGGACACGCCGCCGAGGCCGGGATCAAGGGTCGGGCGCTGAGCGGTATTCAGACGTTCTTGAATGTGATCGCCAATGCCCGGGAACGCCTCGATGGAGAGCCGGCTGCGGTGCTGGAGCACCTGCTGGAAAAGAGCGGCTATCTCGACCAGTTGGAGGCCGAGGCGGCCAGTGAGACCACGGGGAACACCGAGGTCAGCGTGCAGGCCCAGGGTCGGCTGGAGAACCTCGACGAGCTGATTACTGCGGCCACCGAGAGCGAGAACGTGAGCGACTTCCTCGAGCTAGTCAGCCTGGTGTCTGACACCGATGAGATGACCGACGATTCCATGCTCACCCTGATGACTCTTCACTCGGCCAAGGGCCTCGAATACCCCGTGGTGTTCTTGATCGGAATGGAAGAGGGCATATTCCCCCACATCCGCTCGATCACCGAGCCCGACGAGCTCGAAGAGGAGCGCCGACTGGCCTATGTGGGCATCACTCGGGCCCAACAGCGCCTTTATCTGACCCATGCCTGGACTCGAAACGTTCACGGCGCCTCGATGTACAACGCGCCGTCCAGGTTCCTGGAGGAGATTCCCGAAGAGCTAGTTGACGACCGCGGCACCAGCCGATCCCACTTGCGCCAGTCGGGCTACCACCGAGAAACCGCCCAGGAATCCAGCTCTTTCCCTGGTCGGGATCGCATGGTGGACGCCGCCCAAGCCGCCCGAACCCCGGTGGAGGCCGACCTCAACCCGGTCCATCTCGTGGTGGGCGACGACGTGAACCATGCGAAGTTCGGCCTCGGCGTGGTAACCGACGTGAAAGGGGCAGGCGGCGACGCCGAGATCACCGTCAACTTCACCACCGAAGGCACCAAAGTGCTTATGGCCTCGTTCGCTCGCCTCGAAAAGGTCTGACCTTGAGGTTCACTCGGGGAGCGTGAGGCTGGTTTGGGGCTGGTTGCTCAGGCTCATGGCTTGTTCGCACTGGCTTTGGTGTCTGGATGGCGTGTCGTGGGTGCAGTAGTGCTCAACGGTTCGTATGTCCAACACCGTGGCGCTTGCACCGGCTTTTTTGCAGGGGTGTATCTGAGGTTCGTGGGGCTGTTTATGATCGCCATAGCGGTTGTCGTTGAAGTCGGGCAGGCTGATTGGGTCGGCGATGACCCGGTCTCCGGTGGTCATCGGTCCGATGTCGCCGTTCCACAGCGACCAGGCGTCTTCGTCGAAGCGTACCTGGGGGTAGGGCAGTTCCAGCAAAACGGCTAGCGGTCGCCCGTCGGGGCCGGTGTGCTTCCAGGAGTCCCCCCACAGCACCGCTTGGGTCTTAGAGGCTGCTGTGGGGTACAAGTACACGCACTTCCGCTCCAGGTAGTAGCGCGGCGGCGCGGGCTCTATAGACAAGATCCCCACTAGCTTGGACAGCTCCGGCTCCAGCTCCATGTCGGGATGGTACGGGTGCATGTCGAGAAACGGCGGCGGAACCATTTGTGTGACAGGAGGCGGCTCGCCGGGGCTCTGGTCGGCAGAGGGCGGCTCTACAACCGGCGCGAGCCCCTCACGTTCCAGCAAATCCCCCTGGTTCCAAGGCCTCTTGTCCTCCACGCATACGCGCTGCCATTCTTGTTCTGCGGAGGGCCACTCTGGCGGATCTTGTGTGCAATACCACTTGATCGACGTCAAACCGGGTGTCGTCTCGACCCCGTGGGCGGCGCAGGCATCCCAAAACAAATACAGGTCGTAGTGCTCCTTGCCTCCCACATCGTAGCTGCTACCGCCTCCGGCTCCTACTCGGTCTCCGTGGGAGATAGGAATGTCGCCGTTCCACAGCGTCTGGGTGCTCTCATCAAAGCGCACGTCGGGATAGGGCAGCGACAACGCCAAACGGAATCGCCTCCCGTCTGCTGACCGATAGTCCGGGTCCGGGAAGAAATAAACGCAAGGCGGCTCTATAGACACAATTCCCGGCACGTCCTCCGCCGGGAATTGGATTTCGGGGTGGTTCGCGAACATGCCCGCGACCGGTGGCCTCGGCCAATCAGCGTCGTGCTGAGCTTTACCCTCTTCTCGTCCCCCTACCGACCCTTCGGCCGATTGATCTTCCCCGCCCCCTTCGGACTCGACCGCCGCCGAAAGAGCGGCCGAGGGCAGATCCACCGCTGCCTGAGGCTCAGACGAGCACCCTGCAAAGGCCAACGCCAAACATATCAACACAACTTTGCACCGAACCGCTCTACCGCCACAAAACGCCGCGCGGCTCAATGCGGATAGCCATCTATCGCCGTGTGCATCTTGCCGTGATTTGTGCCACTTGTAGCGGTTTTGATCTTTGCCAGTCATCTGGAGCTTCTCGGTGAGGTCACGGGGCACTGAGCGTGGCAGGCTCGGTGAGCACGTCTACTCCAAGGAAGGCTTCGACCTCTCGGATCGCCGAGAACGACACCCACTTTCCTCCCGATGTGCAATCGTCCTTATTGTTGACACCTGCCATTATCCCGTAGGCCTTTCCGCCCCTATAGAATGGTCCGCCGCTGTCGCCTCCGCAGCCTTTCAGCCATTGGCCGTGTACCCTCACGAACACGGCTGCGCAGTCGGTTCTCGCGCCGCTGGC
This sequence comes from Acidimicrobiia bacterium, assembly GCA_022822905.1. Classification (GTDB taxonomy): domain Bacteria; phylum Actinomycetota; class Acidimicrobiia; order Acidimicrobiales; family Bin134; genus Poriferisocius. The sequence goes on from JAJDYE010000014.1 coordinate 119,831, forward strand.
ATCGCGGCAGGGATGACCGCTCCATTCCAGCTGATGGTCGATGCTGATGACAGTGCCGCAGGATATCCCGCTGCTCTTCCCGGTGTGGCACACGTAATGGCCAGGCATGTCGGCGCGGGTGATGGTTCCGGTGACGTCGCAGTATGGGTTGGGATAGCTGGCGGGGTCGCGGCAAAGGTAGTCGTCAGTCACATTGTGGGATCCGCTGGTGGGGGCGGGAATGCGGTGGAGTTGGGCGTCGGCGGTGGCGCTCAGCCAGCCGTACGCGAACGGCAGCGACACACCGCTCATGCTCACCGCCTCGTTGTCAGTAGGGAAATCACCGCCGCAGTGGCCGGCGGTGATGATGCCGTAGTAGGAGCTGCGGCGGCGATCTCGCCGGACGGTGAACCCCGAGGTGCAGTCGCTCATTGCTTCGCCGCCTTGGAAGCTCGCCGCTGGGGCGATGCCGCGGCCGTCGGCGACCTCGAATGCCACCTTAATGTGGTCTTGGAGCAGTTCTGCGACCTCAGCCGCGCTCTGCTCGAACGTCTGCTCGGACACCACTCCCAGTGGGCCGACCTCAGGTGCTAGGGCGGGGTCTATGCCGACGCGGACAGCATTGTCCGCCATGTCGGTCTCCAAGAAGGTGACCACCGCGGCCAAATCCGGTCCTACCTGGTCGCCCTCGAGTTCACCGGGCAAGCCCGGGGCGGCTTGGCCCTTGGCACCGGTGTTACCCATTGCGCCGGTGCCTGGGACAGGGTTTTGGGCCGTGAAGAGCTTTTCTGATAGGTCGCTCTGCGCGGCTTGGAGGTCGGCGTAGCTGTGCCGGGCACCGGTGCGGATTTCCACATCGCTGTGAGCGTTGGCCACCGCTGACGCAGCAGCGCTGGCGGGTTCGGCCCCGGTGAGCAGCACCCAGCCTCCGAAGCCGCTGCGGTGGTCTATGCCCCACCCGGCCAGTCGCGCTGTTTCAAGACCGCGGATCGACGCCAGAGCCTTCTGGACCACCTCAATGCGTGCTAGGCGGCGGCGGGCCTCAGCATGTGACACCGAGTACTCCAACGCATACGATTCCACCACCACATCGACCGACTCCGCGGTCGAACTTTGCTCTATTGGCTGAGGCTGCTTGTCGTCAGCCGCGTATACCGTGCCCGCGGTTGTCGCACCAACAGCAAACAGTCCAATTGCGCAGAGCAGGATTGCCCGTCGCTTCTTCCACTTCATTTGGCACCTCCGATTCTGGGCTTCACCCGTTGTCTTGAGTCTGGGATTGAGTCTGGGATTGAGAATGTCTCTCTTGGTTCGTTTCCATACATCTTCAAATGAACGTATGTCGGCTTCACGGGTCTTTCAATCAAAATGGGTGTCAAAACATGACAAGTTTTTGTCATGTTTTGACACTTGACGATGCCGAGGCGAGGGTGTACAGGGCGGTTTGTTTTGGTGTTCGAGCGGGTTTTCGAGGGTGCCATCGTGGTCCTGTGAGAGCAGAACTACCGCTCCACTGCTGGCGTCCGGGTGCTGCTCGCCTCCTACGCCCGGCTGGAGAAGCTCTGACCCCGGTTTCTTTCTTGCTTAGCGCAGGAAGGGGGACATTTGCGGGGCATTCTCGCTTGCTACGGTGGCCTCGTGGAACTGGGTCGGGCAGAGTGGGGCGCTGTGAATTCCTTTGCGGTGCGGACGGCTCATTTTGCTGAGTGCGTGGTTGAGGCTCACAGCTTGGGCCATGGGCCGGGTCGGCACCGCAAACCGTGGGGAGCTGGCTTTCAGCGCGAAGCCGGTCCTGTTTACGCGCAGACGCTGAGCGCCGTCTATCTGAGGGGTGTTGCCGATGCCAGCGGCTATTGCGCGGGGTTGATGGACAACATGTCGCCCGGCGGTGAGATGGCTGACGACTGGGAGGTAGTCGCAACGTTCTTGCGGACGACGGCCGATGGACTGCTCGAATTGCCCGATGTTGCCTCGGTAGCCACGGGAGCTGGGGCTGAAGAGATCGGGTCGGCGCCTCCACCGGTGTTGCGCTATGAGCTGTTCGCAGAGTTGCTGGACACTTCCGGCGTCGCCCGCCTTCAGGAGGCTGCTGAGGCGGTGGCGCGTTGTTGCGAGTCGCACTTGGAGGTTGTGCCCAGCGCCGAAGAGCTGGAGTGGATCGTCTCGGTGGCAGCCCAAGAGCCGATAGCCGAGCTGGCAGAGCGCCATAGCACTTCGGCTCGGGGGATGTACCGGCGGCTTGAGAAAATGTGGGCCCGCCTCGGTGTCCGCAACCAGGTGCAGGGAGTGGCCTTGGCGGTCGAGCGGGGGTGGATAGCTCCTCCGCCGGTGCGGGCGGGAGGCCTCGAACGTCCCGCCAGGCTTTAGGGCCGTATCCTTGTTGCGTGCTCATCAGCGACCAGCAGCTCAGCGTGGTATCCGACCACGCCGCTCCCATTGAGCGATATGCGATGCGGGTTATAGAGGCACACAGTCTGGGTTACGGGCCTGGTGAGCATGAAGACATCTGCGACGTGGGGCTTCAGCGCAAGGCGCGAGAGGTGTGGAAGGAGACGCTGCCACCTCAATTCCTGGAGCGGGTAGCCGATTCCTACGGGCGGTGCGCTCAGATGATGGCCGCGGCGCTGCCCGACGACTCCGCTGCTGAGGAGTGGGAGACCTTTGGCCGGTACCTGCGGGCGGTCGCAACCGCAATAGTCGAAGACCCAGACCTTTGGATTCGCCAATCACCGCCCGAGACCTCCGATATCGGAGAATTGCCCGAAGTGATCCGCTACGAGAAGCTTGCCGAGCTCATGCGCCCCGATGCGGCGGAAAGGCTACGGGATGCGGCCGCAGCAGTGGCTCGGTATTGCCGGTTCAACTCGTCTATAGCGCCTGATGAGACCCAGCTAGCCTGCCTGCAAGGCTTGGCCAATGGAGAAAAGCACGCCGATCTCGCTCGCCGTCTCGGCTACTCGGAACGCCACCTCCAGCGCATCCTCGCCGACATGTGGGTTCAGCTCGGGGTCGATAGCCCCATAGACGGCGTGGCCTTCGCCGTAGCCCAAGGCTGGGTCACCGTGCCTCGCGACATCGCGTAGAGATTACATCCCGCATAGGGGGGTGAACTCCACCGGTCGGTCGCAGACTCTGGCAACCGGCCATCATGGCCGATCTGTCGCGACCACCGCTGGAGTTCGCTCACGATCAACGCGTCGGCCAGACTCCGGTCATATGCTGCGGTCATGAATTAGGCGCATAATTCCTAACACTGCAAGAGCCAAAATTACACCATAAAACCACGATAGAAAGACATGGCCAACCCAAGTCAGCGATGATTGTGAATTCCCAGAGAGTATTCCAAGCACAACCATTAGTATTGCAAACGCACTACCCATCAATGCCAGACCCGTGTTTCTTACTGGAGCGCGTGCCGCAATTAGAATTGAAGGAGTTGCCCCCAATACAACTATCCAACCGACTCGAAGAATATTGTAGTGCCCCCAATGTCCGATACGATGCACTTCAATTTCGCCCAGAATTGCTCCAAATAGTGTATAACAGTACAACCTGACGATTTTTGTCTTGTATGAGAACATAGGAGGCAATATGTGATTAGTCAGTAACAAACCCAATTAGGACATAGGGATACTACAGCATAGATAGCTTGGGCTGTTGTTTCACAAATACGTGATTGAGGAAAACTTCGATTAGAACAGTCATAATTCATATCGTCCAGCATGATTGAGTCACAATTTACCTTGGTCACATTTTCATAATTCAATCTATCAGAGTGGCCAAGATCGTAGCAGTAGTCGTGACCCTTGCAGGCTTGATTGAAGTCGTATATCACTCCAAATATTGATTCATCACGTTCCGACACCCCTGCAGAGCAGTCGCCGTTGGCTTTTCCGACTCTCCAGCGGTTGAAGTGTTCGATCCATTGGGGGTAGTAGCCTCTGGCAATGATGTCGGCGTATCTTGGGCATTTGTGACCGTTGAGATACTGGCTGGCTGTGCCTGTGGTGGTGACTTGATGCTGTGAGTAACAGCGGAAGGTGTGGTAGGTGGGGTCGGCGACGACGGGCCAAGAAGTCACGCTGCTGGTGTCGACAGTGATTATTATGCTGGTTTTGCTGACTGTCTGGGTTATGGGCACTGATTGTCCGTTGGCGTCGAGGGCCCAGGGGGCGAGTATCGAGCCGATCACCAGGTTGTTCTCGTTGACAAAGACCGCTCCCCCGTTGTCCAGGCTGACTACTGAGATGTTTTGGTCTAGTTCAAGCTTCACGGTGTAGGACTTCGGTGCTCGAGCGTCTTCTAGGACGGCCATCATCCTGTAGCCGCGGCTTCCCTCGAGCCCCTGCACGAGCCAGCGGGAACCCTCGCTGATTTGAAGGCCGGTTACACCGACAGCGCCGACTTGCTTTTGGGTGCCATCGAGTATGAAGGCTACGCCGCAGTCGGATTCCAGTTTACCCTCTACAAAGGCCGGGTCTGCGCTGTCAGACTGGCTGAGCAGCTCCGTGTGCTCGTCCAAGATCTTCAGCGCAGAGTCATCGTAGGACGAGTAATCCGCAATCTGCCCGACAGCCCCATTTGTCGAAACGGGGATATCGTCTGTTGGCCCTGGCGGAGTGGGACTACCGGCGCTATCTGTTGCGTTCCCAGTGCTACCGCAGCTTGACGTCCCACCAGAAATAGGTTCACCGGAAGCCGTAAGTGGCAACGCGGTTGCGACCAAGCAGAAGATGACAACGATGAAGACTTTCGCTCTGGTCTGTCGGAAATGACGATGGATTCTCATATCTTCCTCCTGCGCCGTGATTCAACTCTTGCTCAAAGATACCGAGAAGGAAACTTGTGTGGAAGCAAAAACAGTGTCAAAACATGACAAGTTTTTGTCATGTTTTGACACTTGACAGGGTGGAAGCGAAAGCGTATAAGCGGCGTTTGCTGGAAATTACTCAGGGGCCGTCGTTGGCGTTGACGTCCACGATGAGGTTGCCGTCGTCGTCCACCCACACCCCGAACTGGGTCAACCCCTCCCCGGTGGCGGAGTACACCAGCCCCGGATCGCAGGTGTCGATGAACAGCTTCCGGTCGGCGTCCCAATCCACCACGCAGTCG
>JAJDYE010000024.1 GCA_022822905.1 Acidimicrobiia bacterium
ACTCGCATTCGCCATCGCACTGCTCATCGCAGCCAAACTCATCGACCACAAAAACCGATGGAACCCCTGAACACCACCTACCCGCGCACCCTCTAAGGGCTGATGTCTATGGGGCTGATGTCTATGGGCTCCGACGGCAGCCGACCGGCCACCACATCCGGCAAGAACTCCCGCAGCCGCTCAGGCAGCACCTTCTCATCAGAGACCAGCAGCTCTTCCAAACTCCACCAGCGGGCCTCCTCGAACGCGGCCGCCTCCAGCGCCTCCAAGTGCTGGGGATCCCACTCTCCCCCATCGGGGCACCAGGCCACGTGGATGCGCTCATCGGAATCGAAGTGGATGCCGGCAAAGTCGAACTCCACGTGCTGGGTCCAGATGCAGGGCCCGACCTCCACGTCGGCGAAGCCCGCCTCTTCCCATAGCTCGCGACGAGCGCCCGCGGCCGAGTCCTCTCCGGGTCCCAGCCCACCGCCGGGAATCTCCCACCACGGCTCCTTGTGGGGGTCGATGGGATCGCTGGCCTGCATCAAGAAGATGTGCCCATGCCGGTCTAACAGCACCACTCGGGCGGCGGGGCGGCGCAGCGTCCATGCCATGGGCGCCGACCATACCCGCCCCCACGGGCCGCGGCCGGTTCCAACATCAACCTGCGGCGGAATAGATGGCCGCCAACACGCGCCGGTACAGTCCCGCTCGAAGAACCAATAACCGGGGGTTGCTCAAAATGGAGTTCGGATATTTTGCCCAGTGTTTCGTGCCTGATTTCGGCTACGAGGACAACCCCGACTGGGAGGCCCAGCGCATCCGCGACAACCTGGAGATCTCCCAGCTCTGCGACAGCAACGGGTTCAAGTACATCTGGGCCTCCGAGCACCACTTCCTGCGGGAGTACTCCCACATGTCCTCGCCCGAGGTGTTCCTGTCGGCAGTGGCCTCGACCACCGAGAACGTGCATCTGGGCTCGGCGATCTTCAACATCACCGCCCCGGTGAACCACCCGGTGCGCTCGGCCGAGCGGGCCGCCATGATCGACGTGCTGTCGAACGGGCGCTTCGAGTTGGGCACCGGCCGGGGCTCATCGTCCACCGAAGTGATGGGATTCGGGATGCCGGGAACGCCCCGCGACCCCGAAACCGGCCTAGCCGATACCGAGGTCACCCGGGGTCTGTGGGACGAGGCCATTCGCCAGATCCCCCACATGTGGCGCGAGGGGGCATATAGCTACGAGGGCGACAGCTTCTCCATGCCGGCCCGGGAGATCTTCCCCAAGCCGGTCACCAAGCCCCATCCCCCGCTGTGGGTGGCCTGCGGCAGCCCGGGCACCTTCGAGAAGGCCGGCAAGCTGGGCATCGGGGTGCTGTGCTTCACCATCGGCACGCCCGACGAGATCGCCCCGCTGATCGAGATCTACAAGAACGAGATAGCTAGCTGCAAAAACCCTGTGGGCGACTACGTACACGACAACGTGATGTGCGTGGGGTTCGGCATTTGCCTGGACGACCGGGAGGTTGCCATCGACTGGGCCACCCGGGGCCACATGTATTACTACCAATGCCTCGTCTACCGCTGGCTGGATACCTTCCCCAAGCCCGACGGCATCCCCGAGTGGCCCGCGGTCATCCCCGAGCCCACCCACGACGACGTGAAGATGGCAATCGAGGGCGGCTCGCTGTGCGTGGGCAACGCTGAAGACTGCATCCACGTTTCGCGCCAGTACGAGCGGGTAGGCGCCGATCAGTATGTGATCAGCCCGCTCACCTCCACGCTTCCCATGGACGTGGTGCGCAAGACCATCGTGAACTTCGGCGAGCACGTGATCCCGGTGATCGACACCGACCCGGTTCACCGCTCCACCCGCCAGCGCGAGGCGGCTCTGGCCGCGGCCGGGTAGTCGGCGCTAGCTCAGACAATCGACCCAAGCTGGCTAAACCCCTACAACAGCCCCATTCAATCGCTACCCAAAAATCACAGCATGGTCTAGCCAGGGATCGATTCAGCCGCTAGCGTCTTGTCGTCCCTTGAGTCTCAACGTTGGGAGCAAAATTATGCATAAATCAGTTCACCGCTTGCTGGCCCTGCTCGGGTTGGTATTGGCCTTCTCGTTGATCGCCGCCTCCTGCGGCAACGACGATGACGACGGCGGCGCGGCCCCTGAGGCACCCGAAGCCACTGCGGCCAGTACCGAAGCACCGGAAGCGCCAGAACCGGAAGAGACCGTCGAAGTGGTTACCACTCAGGACGGCGGAACCCTCCAGGCCGTGATGGATCGCGGCCATGTGCTGTGCGGCTCCCGCGACGACGTGCCCGGTTTCGCGCTGTTGAATGCGGACGGCGAGTACGAGGGCTTCGACATCGACATGTGCCGGGTGGTGGCAGCGGCCGTCTTCGGCGATGCCGACGCAGTCGAGATCGTGCCGGTCACCAGTGCCGAGCGCTTCACCGCCCTGGCATCGGGCCAGTTCGAGGTGATGAACCGCAACACCACCTGGACGGCCACCCGTGACGGTACCGAGGGCGCCAACTTCCTGTTCACCACCTACTACGACGGCCAGGGCCTCATGGTGCCGGCCTCCACCGGCTTCACCACGCTGGACGACCTGGCCGACGCCAACATCTGCGTGAGCACCGGTACCACCACCGAGTTGAACCTCACCGCAGTGTTCGCCGCTCGGGGCATCCCCTTCAACCCGATCACGTTCGAGGGCTTCGACACAATGGTGCCGGCCTATGAAGAGGGCCAGTGCGAGGCGATGACCGCCGACAGCAGCGTGCTTGGCGTGTTCAAGTTCGAGATCGAGGGCAAGGGTGGCCCCGACCAGCACATCATGGCTGAGCTCATCTCCAAGGAGCCCCTCGGCACCGTGGTTCGCGACGGCGACACCGAGTGGGCGCAGGTTGTGAACTGGGCCACCATGGCCACCGTTCAGGCCTGGGAGTTCGGACTCGACTCCACCAACATCGCCAGCTACGACGGCACCGACCCCAACATCTTGAACTTCCTGGGCCGCGACGGCTTCGATCCCGGCCTCGGCCTGCCCACCGACTTCGCGGTGCAGGTGGTCTCGCAGGTCGGTAACTACGAGGAGATCTTCAACCGCTATCCGCAGTTGGGAACCCTCGCCGGCAGCGTCAACGACCTCTGGTCCAACGGCGGGCTCATGTACGTCCCGCCCTACCGCTAGGGAAAACCCCGCTCGTCTCGTGACGGGCAACTTCTGAAACGATGAGCGGCCCACCGGTCACCAGCCGGTGGGCCGCTCTCGTCTAATGTTCAAGGTCACACCGCTATGAGCAGCACGGCTGATTTCGCCAGCACACAAGCTGATCTCACCGCAGTACCCACCGCGCCTCCCAGCCGAAGACTGCTGGCGCTGCTGGCCGACCTGGTGATTCTGGCCCTCGTGGGAGCCATCTCCGTCTGGCAGCTAGGCCTCCGTCTCCTCGACGACTACAGCGATATTCCGGAGCTCGTCCTGGCATGGGTGTTCCTAGTGGTAGTGCCTGCGGCGATCGTTGCCATCGTGGTGATCGACGCGGCGCGCATCGGACAGACGCCGGGCATGGCCGCCATCGGCGTCCGCTCCATCCACGACGGCACCCGTCGAAGGGTCGTCCCCTCTGGCGATCCGAGGGTGCCCGAATCCGGCATTCCCGCGCTGTGGCGCGACGTTCGGGTCCTGCGGTTGGCCGCACAGATGCTGGCTCTGGTCGTCGTCGTGGCCCTCATCCGATGGATGTTCCACAACCTCATCTCGAGCATGGACGAGGTCGGGCTGCCCAAGGACTTCGACTTTGTGGAAAAGCCCTACGGGGTGGCCGTACGCGACGCGTTTGGCCTAGGTGTGCGCGACCCGGTTTGGAAGGCGCTGGTCGTCGGCCTCCAGAACACCATCGTTGCCTCGGTAGTTGGGATATTCATCGCCACCGTGGTGGGTGTATTTGTGGGCATCGCGCGATTGTCTTCCAACTGGCTGGTGGCCAAAGGGGCGAGCCTCTTCGTAGAGAGTTTTCGAAACATCCCGCCGCTAGTGGTCATTGTCTTTTTCGGATTCGCCCTGTTTACTTACGGCCCCCTTCCCCAATTCACCGCCACCAACCCGCCCTGGCAAGGAAAGTTCTTCGGTTCAGACAGCAACTGGATCATCATTAGCAAAGACCGGTGGGGTATTCCCTCGCTGGCTTCAGAAAGCCACGTTGGGCTGTTCTGGCTGCTCGTGCTGGCCGCAGCCATCATCGCGGTGGCCGTCTGGAGATGGCGGACTCAGCACAATAACGCCACCGGTGATCCACACCACCGCGTGCTGTGGTCAGCGGGCGTCTTCGCCGCCATAGTCATCGTATGCTTCGTGGCATTAGGCGGCCCCTATTCGTGGTCGTGGCCGGCGGTATCAGAGAGCGGGCGACGAGTCGCCGGGGGCTTCAGCACCAACTCGGGCTACATGGCGCTAACCCTCGGCTTGGGCCTCTACACGGCCAGCTTCGTAGCTGAGATCATCCGCGGGTCCATTCTCGCCGTCCCCAAGGGCCAGACGGAGGCGGCTACGTCGGTGGCGCTGAAACCAGGCCAGCGCTACCGCCACGTTGTGCTGCCTCAAGCACAGCGGATCGCCATTCCTCCGTACATAAGCGAGTGCGCCAACCTCATCAAGAACACCTCACTGGGTATCGTCGTCGCCTATCCCGACCTAACGCTCATTGTCATCACTGCCTGGGGCATCAACTTCCCCGCCCCGCAGTTGCTCCTCATTCACATGATCGTGTACCTGGTCATCAACCTGATCGTGTCGGGGCTGTTGAACGTGTACAACCGATCCATCCAGCTCAGAGAGCGATGAGCCAATGACCGCCACCCTGCCACCCTCTGAGACGAGCCCCCAAGACGGCTCATCGAGCCTGCCTCCTGAGATGCGGGTATCCCCCGGCGTTTGGCTGCGCAAAAACCTTTTCAACACCTGGTACAACAGCCTGGTCACAGTGATCGCGGTCGTGGTGGGAGCGATCCTCATCTTCTACGGAGGCCGATTCATCTTCGTCACCGGGCAGTGGGAGGCGGTGCGCAAGAACCTCACGCTTCTCATGGTGGGCATATTTCCTCGGGACGAGCAGTGGCGGCTGGTAGCTCAGATGTACTTGGTTGCCTCGGCTCTCGGGCTGGCCTGGGGAACGGTCACTGCGAGAAGCCAAGACCGGGCCGAAGACACCGGAACCGTCATCCGGCGGCCTACTCCGCTCGACCTGTTGCGCCGCTATTGGCCCATCCTCTTGCTGCTCCTGGTCATCCTGGTATTCACCCGCACGATCTGGCCAACACTGTTCACCATCTCCTCCGTCGCAGTAGGGCTCGTGGTGCGCGCCGGGGCCATGCGCTTGCCCCGCTCGGCCCGGCGGATCTGCTGGTACACGGCCGCGTTCATGGCGATTTCATCCTTCCAGGTGGTCTCGGGGACGAATGGGAATGCCTGGTGGTGGACAAGCGGGCTCTTCGCCTTCGCCGCCTTCCAGCTGGTCAGCGCGAGAGATTTCACCAAGCTCTTTGGAACTTCAATGGTCTGGCCGATTTCCGGTCGCACGCGGCTTGTCACCGCCAGAGGTCTCGTGTGGATCAAGCGAGCGGTCCAGATCCTGGCCGTAGCCGCGGTAGTAGTCGTGGTACGGGTGGCCTACTGGCTTATCGGCGATACCTCTAGCGTGAGCTGGGACGACTGGTCTGGGCTCTATCTCACACTGGTGGCCTCTGGGGCGGCCATCATCCTTTCTTTCCCGCTGGCCCTGCTGCTGGCAATGGGACGGCGCTCCTCGCTTCCGGTGGTGCGCTGGCTGTGCGTGGGATATATCGAACTGTTCCGGGGCGTGCCGTTCATCGCCCTATTGCTTGTCGCCAAGACTTTCATCGACTTTTTCCTTGATGTCGATACACCCCTCTCTCTAACCACGCGAACGATCATCGCCTTCACGATCTTCAGTTCCGCCTACGTTGCCGAGGTGGTGCGCGGAGGGCTGCAAGCCGTGCCTAAAGGTCAGATCGAAGCGGGCCAGGCCGTTGGCCTTCAGCCTCCTGGGGTAATGCGCCTCATCGTGCTGCCTCAAGCATTGCGGGCAGTCATCCCCGCCATGGTGGGCCAGTTCATCAGCCTGTTCAAAGACAGCACGCTGTTCGCCATCATCAGCGTGGTGGAGTTCTATCGGGCCCGCGAACTGATCCATTCCCAGCAGGAGTACTCGACTCTCGCCATCGCTGAGACCCTGGTCTTTGTTGCCTTCGCATACTGGGCCATCAGCTACACCATGTCCAAAGAAAGCCAGCGCCTTGAGCGCCACCTTGGAGTCGGAGAACGATGACAGACACAACTACAACAACATCCAACGTCAACAGCGACGCCACCCAGATCGGCGGGCGAGAGCTCATGATCGAGATGGCCGGCGTGGACAAGTTCTTCGGCTCGTTCCAAGCGCTCTCCAACATCGATATGAAGGTGGGCGCGGGCGAGGTCGTGGTGGTGATCGGCCCGTCAGGATCAGGCAAGTCCACGCTCATACGCTGCATCAACCGTTTGGAGCACCACGACCGAGGTCACATCGTGGTCGATGGCGTTGAGCTCACCGACGACGTGCGCAACATCGCCCTCATCCGCCGGGAGACCGGGATGGTCTTCCAACAGTTCAACCTGTTCCCCCACCTCACCGTCATCGACAACATCACCCTGGGGCCGCGCCAAGTTCTGAAGATGCCCAAGCAGCAGGCTGAGGACCGGGCCATGGAGTTGCTGGAACGGGTCAAGATCCCCGAACAGGCCCGAAAGTTCCCCGGTCAGCTCTCCGGCGGTCAGCAGCAGCGGGTGGCTATTGCCCGCTCCCTGGCTATGCAGCCAAAGATCATGCTCTTCGACGAACCAACGTCGGCCCTCGACCCCGAGATGATCTCTGAAGTGCTCGAAGTGATCCTCGAGCTATCCCGAACCGGTATGACCCTCATCGTGGTGACCCACGAGATGGGATTCGCCCGAGAAGCCGCCAACCGGGTCATCTTCATGGCCGACGGCGAGATCGTCGAAGTAGGCGAGCCCGAGCACTTCTTCACCAACCCCCAAGAAGAACGCACCCAACTCTTCCTGTCCCAGATCCTGTAGAGCGAAATGTGCCCTCCAAGCTGGGGGTTTGCGCTCACCTCTTTGCGTCTATCGCCTCAAGGTGCCCGGATTGGGTGCCCCAGTCGAGTATGGCCTTGTCGGTGGTGACCAGCGGAATGCCATGGCGTATGGCCGTAGCGACAATTGTCTGATCGAAAGGGTCTCCATGGAATCCTTCGTCGGCAAGCAGCGGCGCAGCAGCGGCAATTTCCCACCCTACGGGAATGGCCACAACCCCTGAGGTGACGCACCTTCGGCACCAGTCAAATACGGGCAAGTTCAGATTGACGACCCCGTCGCGGCTCAACCTGGACACCTCGTGAAACGATACGGCTGATACAGCCAACTCGTTCTGCTCTGCATCTGTACGTAGGCGCCGCCTGGTCTGGGCACCGATCAGAGAGTCGCCGCTGCGCAGGCGCAAGAGAACGTTGGTATCCAACAGCGTCAACACCCAGGATGTTCCTCTTAGCTCAATATCTGGCTGGGACGGGCAACCATGTCGAAGTCGTCGTCAGACCAAATTGGCTCGTCAATGTCCCCGATGATCTGGAGGATGTCCTTGTCGCAACCGAACATGTCACCGGGCATTTCGACCTCGCGGACAATACGCACATAAGGCTTGCCCCGTTTGGTAAGCACCATCGGAACACCGGTCTCGTGTACGTCCCTGAGCATGGCGAAAAAATTGTCGCGGCATTCCCGAGTAGTGGCAGTCCGCGTTGGGTCATCAGTCGTAAGGTCAAAACCCTCAGACGACATAGGCAACGGCAAAGACATAAAAGCACACTACCACCCAATGTGGCCTTTTGAAAGGGCCACATTGATGACCTCAAACGGGACCACCTCGCCTTTGGCGAGCCAAGTAGCCTCTCAATCTGTCAACCCCCAACATATTTGGCCCGGAAGCGGAAGCGGACGGGGTCTTCGTCGTATTCCTCCAATGCATGGGCAATCCACCCGGCAGTGCGGGCGATGGCGAATACTGCTTCACCTGCCTCGGGGCGCATGCCGGCCAGAAAGGTCATGGCGCCCAACGGGAAATCCACGGTGGCCGGTGCATCGGTGCGCTCACTGGCGAGCGTCTGCACGGTGAGCACCTTGGGAAGATGCTCGTGCGATGGCCACGCTCCTGCCACTGCTTCCATGAGCGCGGTGCAACGAGGATCCCGCCGACGGTAGACGGCATGGCCGAACCCGGGGGTAAAGCCGGTTCTTCGCTGGGCCTCGCCCAGCGCTCCGGCTGGATCACCGCTGGCCGCAGCCTCTTGAAATATGCGATGGACGGGGCCACTGGCCGCGCCGTGCAGCCGGCCTCCCAGAATCCCAAGACCGGCGGCCACTGCCGAATAGGGGTCGGCCCTTACCGACGCTGCTACTCGAACTCCAAGCGTTGAGCTGGCCAGTCCATGGTCCAGCAATAGGACCAGGGCCCGGTTGAGGACAGCCCGCTGGCGTGCATTAGATCTTCCTGGGGCCAGTCGACTCCACAGCCGATCCGACAGATCGCTCTCCCCCGACGCGGTGACTACCGGGAGTGAATGCGCCATCAAGTGCAACAGCCTTCGGCCCGCAGCCCTAACTGATGAGGTTGAGAGGTCGTTGCGAAGCGGGTCGGTAGTCGAAGCGACGCTCACCGCGACTCGGAGCCGGTCCATCATCGGGGCGCTATCCGGCAGCACGCTTTGGATGCGTTGGGATAATTCCTCTGCCTCATCAATGTTGTGCCATCGGGCATCGGGCTCCGCTCCCCACACCCAATCGACCGCATCTTCGAATCGAGTATCGGCAGCCAGCCCGATTAAGTCCCGCCCGCGCACTTTCAACTCCCCATCGGCAATCTGGGTAATGCCGGTGGATACCAAGACACCGATCTCGCCGTCACTCCGTCGACCAGAGCGGAATCGGAGGCGATCCACTTCTTCGGGGTTGAACCGCGAGCTGCGACCGTCCGAGTCGACCACTCGTTGCAGTAGGCCTCTACTCACATAGGAATAGAGGGTGGCGCGCTTTACTCCGAGGCGGGCCGCCGCCTCTGTGCTGGTCAGCCAAGCGTCCATTCCGCCTTCTTCCTATATTGACTAATCAATGTAGATATTGATCAATGTTGTCAATATATCAATCTAACGGCATCATGGGCGGCATGAATGCTGTTTCCCCGCCTATTGAGAACATCGCTCCTCCTGGCCTCAAAGGACTGATCGTGGCCGACACGGAGGTGGGCTCGGTTCGCGGGGACGAGGGGTGGTTCCACTACCGGGGACGAAATGCGGCTTCGCTGGCCCGGGACCTCTCGTTTGAGGAGGTGGCCCATTTGCTCTTGGCCGGGGAACTGCCGGATAGCGCAGCTAAGGAAGTGTTGCGGGCTGAGCTGGCTGCGGCCCGGCGTCTGACTCCGGAGGCGGCCGACTTGGTAGCTGCGCTGGCCCGATCCGATCTGCCGCCAATGACCATCTTGCGCAGTGTGCTGGGGTTGGAAGTCGACCCTCGGCCCACCCTGGATATTGACCCGGACGAACGGCGGGCAGCGGTTATCCGAGCTATTGGCATCACACCCTCCGTTCTCGCGGCGGTCAACCGAATCCGCTCTGGGTCTGAGCCGCTGGGTCCCGACGAGTCGCTGTCCCACAGTGCCGACTACCTGCGGATGACCCTGGGCGAGACGCCGCTCCCCGAGCACGCCCGGGCGGTGGAGACCTACCTGTGCCTCACTGCCGACCACGGCTTCAACGCCTCGACGTTCACCGCCAGGGTCATCACTAGCACCGGCACCGATGTGGCCGGAGCATTGGGCGGAGCGCTGGCCGCCTTGGCCGGCCCGCTGCACGGCGGGGCACCGGGTCGGGTGTTGGACATGCTTCACTCCATTGGCCACCCCGACAATGCGGTGCCGTGGATCGCGGCCGAGCTGGAAGCCGGTCGCAAGATCATGGGGTTCGGCCACGCTGTGTACCGGGCGGACGATCCCCGCTCTGAAGCCCTGAAAGCCGTAGCCATCGAGCTGGGCGGCGAGCTGGTGGCACGGGCCCTCGACATCGAGAGCCGGATCCTGGCCTACCTGGCCGAGTGGAAGCCTGATGCGATGATCGTGACCAACGTGGAGTACTACGCCGGGGTGGTTCTCCACCTCGCCGGATTGCCCCAAGAGGCGTTCACCCCCACCTTCACCACCAGTCGGGTCGTCGGCTGGGGCGCCCACTTGTTGGAGCAGGCCGCCAACAACAAGATAATGCGGCCGAGCGCCCGCTACACCGGGCAACTCTACAACGGCGGTTAGCGGGATTGGTTCCCTTCAGTTGCTTAGGCCTGAAGTGCTGCTTGAATGTGATGCCCTTCAATGGTCCCGTCACCGGCATCCACCGCTTCTTTGAGGGCGATATGGGCGAGCTGTAGCACCCTCCTCAATGACGCCCTCATCTCGTAGGCTCTGAACAATTCCCCGACTGCGGAGTCGCTCACGACCTCCCCCAAATGCCAGCTTCCCGACTCTTCGTCAAGGTTCGATTCGACTCGGCGTTCGAGAATCCTGCGGAGCTGTGTGCTCGAAGGCACTCTGGGAATTTCAATTCGCGTATCCAGATACTCAAGTAGTGCTGGTGCGTCGCTCGATTCCAAGTAGCGAGAATGAGTCGCAACCACTACCGACGCCGGCATCTCGGTTAACCACCGTATGGCATCCCCGAAGAACCCCACCACCGTTTCAGACTGCGAGGGATCAATCCAGCGGTCCGTGTCATCAAACACAAAAACCGGCATTAGCGAATCAGCGTGAATTGCCTGGAGTACCTGAAATACCGATTCGATTTTCTCATCCAAAGGAATCGGGTGAGACGAGCCGACTTGAAGTTCTACCTGTCTGGCGGCACTTCCCCGCAGCCATCGCCACCCAACATCGGCACCACGAATATGGCTCCTCCTCCTCACTACATCGCGCTTGTCACCGACTGGCGCAGCTACTGGCTCTGTGACGCCATCGGTAGTGCGAACTTGTCGCCCAAGATGACCAAGGATTGCATCAGCGACTCTGCCTGCACTGGCCGCTTCTGACCCGAGGGCGTGCACTGGAACGATGATCGGCGCGACCGACTCGGCAGTCGGACCTAAGACGTGCGATACCAGGCTCGATTTTCCGCCCCCGCTCTCTGCGATTAGCGCAATCCGCTCCCCCCGCTCAGCAAAGTCCCGCAATTGGCCCTCGATGCTGGCATCGCCAACCATCGACTCAAAGGGAACGTGGTAAACCCCCAAGTCGATGAACCGAGGGGTGCCGTCGAATGCGTAGCGGTCTGCCAGGTGCCGGAGCAAACTGGAAGCCACTACGAGTGCTCGTAGGAGTCCGCTGAGCCCGGAGCGCCCGCCTCTACCGGTGCCGCTGGCTTCGGAAACGCGGAATAGAGCCTCTTACGGCCAACTCGCTGCGCTGTTACCAGCCCCGCAGTCTCAAGTTCTGCCAACAGCTGAACTACCCGGCTCCGGGTGACGCCAACTTCTGCCAGGAGTTGCTCATCGCCTGCGTGGGTTGGCCCATGAACCATGAGCCCATCGAGCACTCTGGTTGCGGATTCGGAGAGCTCGGAGCGGAGTTGCTGCATCTCCTCAAGCAGGTTGCTGGCACCCATCGCATCGTCAGAAAGAAAGATGTCTCTGGCCACTGAGAGCGCCCGACGCGGCGTACAGGGTGCAATCGAGGTCGACACCGAATCGGCGATGTCTCGCAGCACTGCCTGCTCCTGAGCCGTTCCTGTCAGAGCCCTCCGACACAGCATCTGCCGCAGAGTCTCTTGTTGCAATTGCTCCAGCTCAACAACAGTCTCAAAGAACGCGTCCACTGGAGCCTCCAGGTAGGGCTCAGTCCCCGACACCACCCATTGAATTGGAAGCTCCCACAGCTCGTCGCGCAGTCGTCCGAATAGCCTTCGTCGACCTTCCTCATCAAGGTCATCAAGCAGCACCACTCGCGATGGCTTATCTGAAGGTTGCCTTACTGCCTGCCTTAGGATCTGAACCAGGTGATCCTCAGGTGGCGCGTTGGCCAACATCCTGATCGCCTCTGAGCTGGCCATCATCCCCATCACCTCAGCAAAGCCCGACTGCCTGCCGACTACGCGTTCCAACTCAACTATTTTTCCCTTGAACACTTCGGAATCCTTGATGCGGCAGTAATGGGCACCAGGGTGAGACCGATGCACTTGATGAAGAAAAGTCGTCTTTCCCATCCCCCGAGCTCCATGGACGTAGACATTGAGTCCCAGACCCAGGGATCGGTCCACCCTGTCCAACTCGCTGTTACGATCAACGAATAGCCGATGGTCGGCGTCTGAAGCACTTAGTGGTCGCTGGCTCAGGGAGAGCATTTACACAATTTACAGTAAATAGTGTAAAAACTACAAATACCCTGGTCAGCTGTCGAAGGCGGCAAGAATTTGGTCGGCGGCTGCGACAGGTGTCACTTGGCTAGCAGCGACTTGCTTCTCTAGGTCGGCGACAAGTTCGGCTACTGCGGAATATTCCCGTAGATGCTCTCGGATGCGGTCGTCCACCATCGACCACATCCACCGGACCTGCTGGTTGGCTCGGCGGTTACCGAGTTCTCCTGCATCGGCCAGCACTTGGTAGTAGGACTGGATCTGGTCCCACACTTGGTCGAGTCCGGTTCCTTCGATGGCGCTGACCGCAAGTACCGGAGGAACCCAGTTGGGGTTGGCCGGGGCGGTCATGGCTAGCGCAGCTCGGTAGTCCCTCACCGCCCGCTGGGCGGCGATCTCGTTGCCGCCGTCGGCCTTGTTCACCACCAGGGCGTCGGCCAACTCCAACACGCCCTTCTTGATGCCCTGGAGCTCGTCGCCCGCGCCGGGCAGCATCATCACCAAGAAGAAATCCACCATGTCGGCCACCGCGGTCTCCGACTGGCCCACGCCCACCGTCTCCACCAGCACTACATCGAATCCGGCTGCTTCCACCACGGTCATGGTCTCGCGGGTAGTGCGGGTCACTCCGCCTAGCGACCCAGAAGAAGGCGACGGGCGGATGTAGGCGTCGTCGTCGATGGCCAGGTTGGGCATCCGGGTCTTGTCGCCCAGAATGCTGCCCCCCGACACGGTCGAGGACGGGTCCACCGCCAGCACTGCCACCCGGTGATCCCGTGAGGTGAGATAGGTGCCCAATGCGTCGATGAAGGTGGACTTCCCCACCCCGGGCACTCCGGTGATCCCTACCCGTCGAGCGCCGCCGGTGTGGGGCAGCAGCCGTTGAAGTAGCTCGGTAGCCGATGCCCGATCATCTGGCTTGGTGCTTTCCACCAGCGTGACGGCCCGGCCCAGCCAGGTGCGGTCGGCGCCCAGCACCCCCTCGACACAGGCGTCGAGGTCGATCACTGGCGGTTGTCCAAGGCGGCCAGCAAATCCAGGGCCGCGTCGGCGATCACCGTGCCGGGCCCGAAGATGGCCTCGGCCCCCGCAGCCCGCAGCTCGTCGTGGTCGCTGGGCGGGATCACCCCGCCGACCACGATCATGATGTCGGCCCGACCCAACTGCATCAGCTCGGCCCGCAGCTCGGGCACCAGGGTCATGTGCCCGGCGGCCAGCGACGACGCCCCCACGATGTGGACATCGGCCTCCACCGCCTGGCGGGCCACCTCGGCCGGGGTCTGGAACAGCGGTCCGACGTCCACGTCGAAACCGAGATCGGCGAAGGCGGTGGCGATCACCTTCTGCCCTCGGTCGTGGCCGTCTTGGCCCATCTTGGCCACCAATATGCGGGGCCGGCGCCCGGTTCGGGACGCGAAACCAGCCACTGCTTCCCGCACTTCGCCGGTGCCGCCGCCGCTGCTGTCGCTCTGTCCCATCTCTGATTGGTACACCCCGGAGATCGTTCGGATCCGGGGTGCATGGCGACCATACACCTTCTCCAGCGCGTCGCTGATCTCTCCCACGGTGGCCCGGGCCCGAGCCGCGTCTACCGCGAGAGCCAGCAAGTTGGAGTCTTTGGTACCGACGGGCCGGTCGGCCCCAGCAGTCAGCGCGTCCAGGGCGCGAGCGCAGGCCTCGTTGTCCCGGTCGGCCCGCAGCCGCTCCAACCGGGCGATCTGAGAGGCTCGCACCTCGGCATTGTCCACCTTCAGCACCTCGATGCCCTCTTCGCCGTCCACCTGGTAGCGGTTCACCCCCACCACAGTTTGGGCGCCGGAGTCGATGCGGGCCTGGGTGCGGGCGGCGGCCTCCTCGATGCGCATCTTGGGGATTCCGGCCTCGATGGCCTCGGCCATGCCCCCGGCCGCCTCCACTTCGCTGATGTGCTCCCAGGCCCGTTGGGCCAGGTCGTGGGTCAGCCGCTCCACGTAGTACGAGCCGCCCCAGGGATCGGCCACCCGGCAGGTGCCCGACTCGTGCTGCAACAGGAGCTGGGTATTGCGGGCGATCCGGGCCGAGAAATCGGTGGGCAGGGCCAGCGCCTCGTCCAGGGCGTTGGTGTGCAGCGACTGGGTATGGCCTTGCGTGGCGGCCATGGCCTCGATAGTCGTCCTCACCACGTTGTTGAAAACGTCCTGGGCGGTGAGGCTCCACCCCGAGGTCTGGCTGTGGGTGCGAAGCGACAGCGACCGGAGGTTGGACGGATTGAACGGGCGCATCAGCTTGGCCCACAGAAGGCGGGCGGCCCGCAGCTTGGCCACCTCCATGAAGAAGTTCATGCCGATGCACCAGAAGAAGCTGAGCCGGGGAGCGAAGGCATCGATGTCCAGCCCGGAGTCCAAACCGGCCCGCACATACTCCACCCCGTCGGCCAAGGTGTAGGCCAGCTCCAAGTCGAGGGTGGCCCCGGCCTCTTGCATGTGGTAGCCGGAGATGGAGATGGAGTTGAACTTGGGCATGTTGGCCGAGGTGAAGGCGAAGATGTCGGAGATGATCCGTATCGACGGCGTCGGCGGGTAGATGAAGGTGTTGCGGACCATGAACTCCTTCAAGATGTCGTTCTGAATGGTCCCGGCCAGCTTCTCGGGCGACACCCCCTGCTCTTCGCCGGCCACGATGTACATGGCCAGAATCGGCAGCACCGCCCCGTTCATGGTCATCGACACGGTCATCTGATCCAGCGGGATGCCGTCGAACAGGATCTGCATGTCGAGGATGGAGTCGATGGCCACGCCGGCCATGCCCACATCGCCGCTCACCCGCGGGTTGTCGGAGTCGTAGCCCCGATGGGTGGCCAAGTCGAAGGCCACCGACAGGCCCTTCTGCCCGGCCGCCAGGTTTCGGCGGTAGAACGCGTTGGAGTCCTCGGCGGTGGAGAATCCGGCGTACTGGCGGATGGTCCAGGGCTGGGTGGCGTACATGGTGGCGTATGGACCCCGCAGGTAGGGCTCCAGTCCGGGGTAGGTGTCGCAGAAGTCCAGCGGGGCCCGGTCTTCGGCGGTGTATAGCCGGCGCACGCCGAAACCCTCGGGGGTGGCCCAGGTGAGGTGGTCAGGGCTCTCGCCGGTCTGCGCCGCCACCAAATCGGCCCAGCCCATGCCGTTGGCGCCCGAGGCCGGCGGGGCGTGGAGATCCACTCGGGAGAAGTCCGGGACAGTCATAGGCCCAGCCTGTCGTGGATGGCGCCCAGGGCATCCAGCACGTCGCAGCCCATGTGGATGTAGCCGTCGGCCCCCCACCGGTCGTCCGGACGACCGGCCAGCAGCACATAACCGCATCCGGCCCCTTTCAGCGCGGCCACTGCGTCGGCGGCGTGCTTTTCGTACACCTCGTCAGAAGAACACACAACGGCGATGGGCGTGCCCGACGCCGACCACGCCGAGGCCGCTTCTTCCGGGGTGTCGTATCCATCGCCGCCGACGGCATCGATTCCGCCGGCAGCCAGCAGGTTGACTGAAAAAGCAGTCCGGGCCGTGTGAACGGCGATGGAGCCCAAGCTGGCCAAGAACGCGGTTGGGCGCGACGGGCCGGCCTCAGCGGCATCCCGCAATGCCTCGAACGGCTCGGCTAGCCGGCGCATTCCGGGATCTGATTCCACCGGTGGCCGATCGACGGCCGGCTCATCGAGGTCGGGAAACTCGCTCACGCCGGTGAGCGGCAATCGGCGAGTGGCCACATCCCGGCTGCGGGCCTCATGGGCGGCTTCAATGAGCTCGGCCAGGCTGGCCCCCGCCTCTAACTCCTGGAACAGTCCCCAGGCAGTAGTGGTCAGGGCATCGGTGAGCGATTCGATGTAGAAGGAGCCGCCCGAGGGGTCGATCACCTGATAGAGGTGGGACTCCTCGCGAAGCAGCAGCTGCGTGTTGCGGGCGATCCGCAGCCCCAGCGGATCGGGTACTCCAATGGCCGAGTCATACGGGCTGACGGTGATGGCATCAGCCCCGCCCGCTGCGGCGGCAAAGCAGGCCACCGTGGTGCGGATCATGTTCACCCACGGATCGCGGCAGCTCATCATGGCGCCAGAGGTGACCGCGTGCTGGCGCTGGGCGGCGGGTTCGATGCCACAAGCCTGGGTCACCCGGGCCCACAGCCGACGGGCGGCCCGGAACTTCGCGATGGTCAAGAACTGGTCCACTCCGGCGGCGTAGCGGAATTCCAGCCTGTCGGCCGCCATTGCCAGGTCGAGGCTCGCCTCTTCACAGGTCCGCAGGTAGGCAACTCCGTCGGCCAGCGATCCGGCCAGTTCCTGGGCCTCGCTCGCGCCTTGGTCGGCCAATCCTGCTCCGTTCACAGTCGCGACCAGCACGTGGGAGTAGTTCAGGTTCAAGGTGTTGGCCACTGCCTCAGCAACCGCAGGATCTCGGGGATCCATACCAAAGCCCCCGAGAGCCTTGTCTCGGGCCACTCCCCTGCTGTCCCACAGGTCGACCAGATGCCAGATCGCGGTCTCGCTCCCCGGTGCCAGCATGACCGGCACCGTTGGGGGAACACCATCTAGAAGGCCGTCGAGTTCTTCCCGGCTGGTTTCGCCATGGATGTGGAGCTCTAGGGCATCAGCTCCCCCGCTCAAGTCGTCCAACACCGCACGGTTGCCGGTAGCGCGGCTGTGGGCTTGGCGGACCTGCCAGGCGCCGCCGACAACCCTGCTGCCGCGGGTAAAGGGCGCCAAACCGGGCACCCCGGTATCCCCATCGTGATCGGCCGCGGTGTAGAGGGGCTGAATTTGAATGCCGTCGTAGGTGGTGCCCACCAGCTTCTTGTCGAAGGGCGCACCCCGAAGCACTTGCTCCACCAGCTCCATCCACTGGTCCCGCCCGGCCAGGTCGAAATCCCCGGCCAGGCTCATCACGGCGTCGCTCACCCCCCAATGGTACGTCCCACTACCTCCCTCCTCCCCAACCAATCTGCCTCGGAAGAAAACCAGTAAGGGAGGTCGAAGCCGCCCTCGTGCCATCTCCGGGTGGCCCCAACATTCCTCCGAGACATCGCCAACCCCGAAAGCGGTCCCCTGGCCGGCAACCAACCACGTCTCTGAGCCACCGGTAATTCGTTCGCTATGGGCGCGAGAGCGCATCCGGGGAGCGGTCTCGTAATAGTGATTGACATACATCCAATATCATGTAAAGTCACGATATGCCTGTGGTGGAAGAGCCAGAGCAGCCAACGCAGCAAGAGCAGCACCGAGCGGTTTCCACTGCTTCGACTGGCGACAGCGATTCCCTTGTTCGTGACGACGCCGCAATCATCAAGGCGGGACTTGCCGCGGTAGCGGAGTGGGAGGCCGAGAACGGCCCCTTCACCGAAGAAGAGATCGCCTGGGCAGATGCAGTACTTGACCGAGCCGAGCGGCATTATGAAAACCTCAAGAATCGTTGACGGGGGTTACCTACGACACCGGGGCACTGATCGCCGCTGAGCGCAACGATCGCCAGATGTGGTTGCTGCACCGACGAGCCCTCAATCGCGGCGTTATCCCTACGGTGCCAACAACGGTCCTCGCCCAAGGGTGGCGGGGCGGCCCGCAGCCGCTTATGTCGAGGCTGTTGGCTGGTTGTCATGTAGAACCGCTCGATGAACGATTAGCACGATCAGCCGGAACTGCGTGCGGCCGCGCCGGCACATCCGACATCGTCGATGCTGTAGTTGTGGTTGGGGCTGCCGAACGAGGAGATCGAATCGCCACCAGCGACATTGACGACATCCTCCATCTCGGTGAAACCAACGGGCACACCCTCGATGTGCAGGAGCTTTGACCTGACTCCGGCCTGAACAAACATCAGCGGTCGACTACACAACTGCTCCTCCCCCCTCCCCCTAGACTCTAGCCGGTGAGCGGGGAGTAAGGTTCCCCCCGTTATCCGGTCAGTTGGATTTTGCGGGGGGGGGGGGGGGGGGGGGGGGGGATGTTTGAGGTAGTGAACAAAAAGGGAGTGGGGGGGGAATTTTTTATTAGT
>JAJDYE010000031.1 GCA_022822905.1 Acidimicrobiia bacterium
GGTCATGGGCGGCTACGGCTACACCCTCGACTCCAACATGCAGCTCCACTGGCGCAACGCCCGCCTCGGCACCATCGGCGCCGGCTCCAGCGAGATCCAGCGCAACATCATCGCCCGCCAAATCGGCCTCGGCCGCAAGCCCTCCTGACCAGGACATCCAGGGGGCGGCCTGGACTCCGGCTGCTGCAAGTGAGGTCGGTAGTGTCCAAGCAGTGAGGTAGCCCAGGACATGGGAATGGTGTGAAGCAGTGAGCGAACCCTCGGTGCTGGCGGAGTTGGCCAGGCGGGAACCGGATGATTTGGCGTTGGAAGACGACTCCCATCAGGTGACCTGGGCCGAGCTGGACCGGCGAACCCATGCCATCGGGCGGGGGCTGTTGGCCGCGGGGGCCTCGCCGGGTGATCACATCGGACTGGTGTGCTCCAACCGCACCGAGTTCGTGGAGGTCATGCTGGCCTGCTTTCGGGCCGGGCTGAAGATGACGCCGATCAAGACCAACTGGACAGCCACCGAAATCGCCTACGTGCTCAACGATGCTGGCTCAGCGCTCGTGGTGACTGACGCACCCGCGGCCCGAGACGCGGCCAGCCACCGCCCGGTGGTGTGGATTGGCGGCGAATTCGACGCCTGGGTGGATGCCCAAGATCCGACGCCGCTCCCGGCGGGGGGCACCGGCTATCGCATCCCCTACACCTCGGGAACCACAGGGCGGCCCAAAGGGGTGGAGCGCACTCTGGACTCGGAGTCCACCTTTGAGCAGTGGTGGGAGTTCTCGTCAATGGGGGCCCAGGGGCTGGGTCTGCCCCGAGACGGCAAGCACCTCATGGTGGCCCAGCTCTTCCACGGCGCTCCCCTGGCCTTTGCCCTGGGGGCGCTGGCCAACGGCGCGCCCATGCGGATCATGGGACGGTGGGACGCGGAGCGAGCCGTGGACGTCATCAACGACGGTGTTACCGCCACGATCATGGTCCCCACCATGTTCCGCCAGCTCTTGGCCCTGCCCGACAAGCGCAAAGCCGAGCTGGACCACTCCCGTCTGGCCACTGTCCTCCACGGCGGCGAACCCTGCCCAGTGCCCCTGAAGCAGCGCATGATCGAGTGGTGGGGCCCGATCTTCACCGAGTACTACGGGTTCACCGAGGGCGGCATGACCATGTGCAGCTCTCCCGATTGGCTGGCCCGGCCCGGGACAGTGGGCACCCCCATCGGGGAACTGGTCATCCAGATCGTGGGCGAGAACGGCGCGGTGCTGGGCCCCGGCGAGCCCGGCACGGTGTACTTCCGCCGCCCCGAGGGTCGCTATTTCCGCTACATCAACGCCGACGACAAGACCGACGACGCCTATAACGACGCCGGGTTCTTCTCGGTGGGCGACATCGGCTACCTCGACGAGGACGGCTATCTGTACCTGTCGGGCCGCAGCTCGGAGGTGATCGTGGCCGCCGGAGTGAACATCTACCCCGCCGAGATCGAAGATGTGGTGTTCGCCATCGACGGGGTGGCCGACGCCTGTGCGGTGGGCGGACCCGACCCCGACCGAGGCGAGCAGGTCGTGGTGTATCTGGCCGTGGCCGACGGCTTTGCCCCCGACGAAGTAACCGCAGCTATCGACGCCGCCTGCAATGAGCACCTCGCGGGCTACAAGCGCCCCCGCCGCTACATCATCTGCCCCGCCGTCGACCGCGACCCCACCGGTAAAGTCCTTCGCACCAAGCTCCGCGACGAGCTGTGGGACGGCCAGCCCGGCTAAGGGCGGCCGTGGCCGTTAGTCGGCCAGGATCATGAGATAGTCGACGACTACGGCACCTTCGCCGCGGTCGAGCACGACCACGGGGTTCAGATCGAGTTCGGCCAAGCGGTCGCCCAGGGCGGTGGCCAGATGGGCGGTTGACATGATCACTTGGACCAGGGCATCCACATCGGCAGGTGGGCGACCCCGGGCCCCGTCGAGCAGGGGAAAGCCCTTCAGCGAGCGGACCATCTCGTGGGCGTCGGCATCGTCCAGGGGCAGCGGGCGAACGGCGGTGTCGGCTAGCACCTCGGTGAACACGCCGCCGGTGCCCACCATGACCGCGGGGCCGAGGGTGGGATCGCGGGTCACTCCCACGATCATCTCGGTGCCGCCGGTCACCATCTGCTGGACCTC
The DNA here is from genome assembly GCA_022822905.1 of Acidimicrobiia bacterium. GTDB lineage: Bacteria > Actinomycetota > Acidimicrobiia > Acidimicrobiales > Bin134 > Poriferisocius. The sequence continues at coordinate 2,148 of JAJDYE010000031.1, forward strand.
CACCCCGTCGATAGCCGCGTCGGGAGCAGCGCTTCTCGCCCGCTTTAAGACTTCCTGAGTGGCTTGCTCCACCCCTTCAAGAGAGTCCAGCCCCAGAACCACCAGCCCAGCATCCGACTTGTGGGGAAAATCGGCGGAGGCGATCTTGACCACCACCGGCAGGCCGATCTCCTCGGCCGCCCTGCGGGCGTCTCTGGGTGTAGACACCACCTCACTGGCCGCCATTGGCAGTCCGAAGCCCTGCAACACCGCTCCGATGTCGGGTGCTGGCACCCCGAGAGCAGCCTCCGCAGCATCGGGCATGTCGTCAGGAAGCTCTGGGCGAACTCGGAAGCCCTCTTGGTGGCGCTGGTAGCGGTGGTAGGCGGCCAGTGCGGCGAAACAGCCCCGAAAGGAGCGGAATAGCGGCACTCCCGACTCCACCAGCCGGTCGAAACCCGGCTCGTCCACCTTGAAGGAGTTCCACGTGGCAATGATCGGCTTGTCCACCTCGTCGGCCAGCACCACGATGTCGTCACCCAGATAATCAGACATGGGCGGCACCGCGCCGGTGATGCCCACCACCGTGTAGCCCACCGCCGGATCGGCGCTGATATCACGGATCACCTGTTGGCGAACCTCTGGTGGCTCGCTCATGATGAAGATGCCCCCGTTGTCCACCGGGTTGGACACCGCCAAGTAACGGGGAATGTGCTGGTGCAGCCTCTCCTGAGTCTCCTCGGCCAGCGGGGGCGCCACCACCCCGGCCAACTCGGCGGCCTCGGCCATCAGCGTGCTAGATCCTCCTGAAATGGAGTACAGCCCGGCCCCCTCGGCCACTCCTGGGCCCAGCTTGGCGAACAGGGCAGCCGTTTCCAGCAGCTCGTCGAGGTCGCGCACCCGCACCACCCCGTACTGGTCGAACAGGCCGTTTATCACCTCGTCTGATCCGGTGAGGTGGCCGGTGTGCGACGACGCCATGCGCGACCCGGCGTCGGTGGCGCCGATCTTCAAGATCACCACCGGCTTGTGCTGCGCGTTGGCCGCCTCCAGTGCGGTGCGCAGCTTCTCGGCCGACCGAAACCCCTCGATGTAGCCAGCGATAACCGCGGTGTCTTCGTCGTAGGCGAAGTACTCGATGAAGTCGCTCACTTCGAGGTCAACCTCGTTGCCGCACGGCACCTGGCGGCTGAAGCCGATGCCAAAGTGCACCCCCTGCATGATGGGCCGGCCGTTATGGCCCGACTGGGTGACCACCCCGATCTTGCCCCCCCGCAACCCGGGAATCTCGGGTACCGGCTCGAAGGCGTTGGTGTTTGTGTTGGGGCCGAAGATGCGGATGCCGTTGCGGCGGCCCGCCTCCCCCAGTTCGGCCTCCAACTCGGCCCCCTCGGGGCCGACCTCGCTGAAACCCGAGGAGAACACCAGGGCGTAGCGGACCCCGACAGCACCACACTCGTCCACGATTTGGGCGCACGCTGCTGGTGGAGTGGAGATAACCGCCAGCGCCACCGGGCCGGGCACATCGGCCACCGCCTGGTGGATGGGCACAGATCCGATCGACCCACCCTTGGGGTTGACCAGATGCCAGTTGCCCTCTCCCCAACGGCTGTCCATAGCGGCCCGCAGCGCATCCTCAGTCTGGGTGCGGTCGACCCCGCCGATCACCGCCACCCCGACGGGGTGGAAGAACTCCTCAAGGTCGATTCGCCGCTGGGCCATGGGAGTCCGATGGTAGTGACCTCTCCGCCTCTGCCCTTCAGCGAGAGTTGGCCATGAAGCCCAGCACGCTACGCTGACGGCCATGGAGATCGGCCACGTCTACGAGATGCCGCCCATGCGGCCCGACGACGCCCATACCACCTATTTCCCCGCCGGGGTGATCAAGATCGGGGTGGAGTACCGCGACCTCAACCCCGAGGCTCTTATGGAGTATTACGGGGGCGACGAGGCCTATATCGAGGAATTGCGGCGCACCGCACCGCTGGGCATTGAGGACCGCGGGGTGTCTCTGCACGTGTTCGACGCCGACGGTCAGTGGGAGTACCTGCGCTTCGACCTGTTCGAGGACGCCCCCCACTACCACTACAACCACTTGGGCGGCGGGCGGAATCACATCATCCCCTTCGACGAGACCGCCCACGGCCCCATTGCCGATTGGGCGGTGGGCAAGATCCGCACCGGCGAGATCGCACCCATGCTGGTCCAGGCCGGGGCACCCGAACTGGCCGAGGGCCTCGATGCCAACGTGCTCGGCGACGTGGCCGATCAGATTGCGGCCTACGCCGCCGAACTCCAAGCCCGGCTGGCCGCTGCTGTCTAGGGGCCGCGATCTAGCCGGCTATCCGGCCAACTCCCCGAAGTCCACCTGGCCGGTGATCATCGATCCCTGGAAAGCGTTGTCGATGTTGACGTTCACGCCAGACACGAACGACGCCGCGTCCGACCCCAGATAGGCCAGCAGGTTGGCCACTTCCGCGGCGGTCACGTAGCGGCCCCCGGCATTGGCCGCGGTCCAGTCGATCATCCCCTCGCCCATGGTCTTCTTGAAGTCGGGCAGGAGCGGGGTGTCGATCGGGGCGGGGCAGGCGCTGGCGATGCGCACGCCGTTGGCCAGCATCCCCTTGGCGGCCTGCATGGTGAAGATCTGCACGCACTCCTTGGAGAACATGTAGCCGTCGGCCACCACCTCGGGGTGCTCCTCCACCCAGGCCACCGCCTTGTCCCAGTCATCGATTGACAACAGCTCGGTGATCTCGGCCTGATGGGCCGGCCAGTTCATCCCCGCAATCGACGCGGTGTTGACCACCGCTCCCCCGGCGGGGATCTTGGGCAGCAAGGCGTCGGTCAGGCGCATGAGCCCCAGGGTGTTGACCTTCATCACGTCTTCGGGGGAGAAGGTGGCGGCGATGCCGGCGTTGTTGAACAGCACGTGTACCGGGGCGTCGATGGCCGCGGCGGCCTCGTCCACCGCCACCGGGTCGCCCATGTTGGTGGGGATGTACCGGGTAATGGGCCCCTCGGGTTCTTTGATGTCAAGAGCAGTAATCGACGCCGCCCCCAAATCGGCCAGCAGCTCCACCAGCGCGGCACCCACGCCGGAAAAGGCACCGGTGACCACGACGTTGCGGCCTTCGTAGCTCATGGGGTTGGACATTGGGGGCCTCCTGGGGCTGTTGGGGGATAGCTCGGCTGGCGAATCTTACTGTGACAGGTAACGTTGGGGTCACACTCAAAAGCGATGCAGACCGACGGAGGACGCTGTGAACCTCAACGAAATGATCATGGTGAGCGTGGACGATCACCTTTGCGAACCGCCCGACATATTCGACAACCATCTCCCGGCCAAATGGCGGGATGAAGCCCCTCGGGTGATCCACACCGAGTCGGGCGACGATGTGTGGTCGTTCAACGGCGCCATCATCCCCAACGTGGGGCTGAACGCGGTGGCCGGGCGACCCAAGGAGGAGTACGGCATCGAGCCCACCGCCTTCGATGAGATGCGCCCCGGCTGCTTCAACGTCCACGACCGCGTCAAGGACATGGACGCCGCCGGAGTGCTGGGCTCGATGTGCTTCCCGTCGTTCCCCGGATTCGCCGGCCGGCTGTTCGCCAATCACCCCGACAAGGAGTTCGCCGCCGACCTGATCAGGGCCTACAACGACTGGCACATCCACGAGTGGGCCGGGGCCTATCCGGGCCGGTTCATCCCCATGGCCCTGCCCATGATCTGGAGCGCGGAAGAGTGCGCTGCCGAGGTGCGCCGGGTGGCCGATCTGGGCTGCCACTCCATGACCTTCACCGAGAACCCGGCCAAGCTGGGCGAGCCCAGCTTCCACAGTGACTACTGGGACCCGCTGTGGCAGGCGTTCAGCGACACCGGCTCGGTGTGCTCCATCCACTTGGGCTCGTCGGGCGAGATGGTGATCACCGCCCCTGACGCCCCCATGGACGTGATGATCCAGCTCCAGCCCATGAACATCAGCCAGGCGGCCGCCGACCTGCTGTGGTCGCCCATCCCCCGCCGCTTCCCCGACCTGAAGATCGCCCTGTCGGAGGGCGGCACCGGGTGGATCCCCTACTTCATGGACCGGGCCGACCGCACCTACGACATGCACCACCTGTGGACCGGCCAGGACTTCGACAACCTGCTGCCCAGCGAGGTGTTCCGGCGGAACTTCCTGACCTGTTTCATCAACGATCCGGTTGGGGTTGCGCTGCGCCACGAGATCGGCATCGACAACATCTGCTGGGAGATGGACTACCCCCACAGCGACTCCACCTGGCCCAACGCCCCTGAGCTGCTGGATGAGACGCTGACCGGGGTGCCCGACGACGAGGTGGACAAGATCACCCACCTCAACGCCATGGAGTGGTACCAGTACGACCCGTTCGCCCACCGGGACCGAGCCGACTGCACCGTGGGGGCGCTGCGGGCTTCCGCGGTCGACCACGACATCTCGGTTCAATCATTGGACAAGGGGCGCCACCAGGGCAAAGACCGCGACCTGGCCGGGTTCACCACCCGGAACAAGGGCGTCAACCGCTGAGGTTGCGTTCAGCCTGACTCCTCTGCCTCTCGGGGCTGTGCGCATCGGCATCGACACCGGGGGAACGTTCACCGACGCGGTGGTGGTTTCCCCCGGCCCGAGAGGAGTCCGGCTCGCCATGGGCAAGGCGCTGTCCACTCCCGGCGATCTGACCGCAGGCGCCCTGGCCGCAGTTGAGGCGGCCGCAGCCGAGATTGACCAGCCGCTGGCCGACTTGCTCGGACGGGCCGAATCCATCGGCTATGCCACCACCGTTGGGCTCAACGCCCTTTTGACCGGCACGGGAGCGCCCCTTGGCCTGATCACAACCGAGGGATTCGAAGCCACTTTGCCGGTAGCCCGGGCAGCCAAGGTGGCCGGCTTGTCCCCCGCTGAGACCACTGAGGCCGTCTGCTGGGCCAAACCCCCGCTGCTGTTGAGCCGCCAGCGAATCATGGGCGTGCCCGAGCGGATCGACGCCCACGGCGAGGTGATTCGCCCGCTGGATGAGACCGCCGCGGCTGCCGCCATCAAGGCGCTGCGGGACGACGGGGTGACCAGCTACGCGGTCAGCCTGCTGTGGTCGGTGGCCGATCCCCGCCATGAGGTCCGCATCGCCGAGCTGATCGTCCAGATCCACCCCGGCGCTCACGTGTCGCTGTCGTCGGCAGTGCCCCGGATCGGCGAATACGAGCGGACCATGACCACGGTGCTCGACGCCAGTACGGCCCCACTGGTGGCCGAGGAGATTCGCACCCTGGCCCATGCCTTGGCCGAACGGGGATTCGCCGGGCACCTGCACGTCATGCAGTCCAGTGGCAGCACCTGTGATGCCGACGGCGGCCTCCGGGCGGTGGAGACCCTGGGATCGGGGCCGGTTGCCGGGCTGTTGGCTTCAGCCGAACTGGTCCAACAATTGGGCCGAAGCGAGGCCATTGCCACCGATGTGGGCGGCACCAGCTTCGACGTCGGCCTGATCACCGGCGGTGAAGCCACCATGGCGACACGCCCCATGATCGGGCGCTGGGCCCTGGCCCATCCAGTGGTGGAGGTGGTGTCGATCGGCACCGGCGGCGGGTCGCTGGCCTGGATCGACCCGGTGCTGGGCAGTCTCCGAGTGGGCCCTCAGTCGGCTGGCGCCCAACCCGGCCCGGCATGCTACCGCCGAGGAGGAACCGCCCCTACCCTGACCGATGCCGCCGTGACCCTGGGCTACCTAAGCGAGCTAGGCCAGGTGCTGGAGTTGGACCGTTCGGCGGCGGAGCGGGTCATGGAGGTAGACACCACGCCGGGCACCATCGTGGATTGCCTTTGGCCCGCGGGCATGTCGATGGGGGTGACCGCCGCCGGCCAAGAAGTGCGCACCGCGGTGAACATCTGCCTCAGCCGGATGTTCGACGCCTCTGACGACCCAAACGTTCGGAGTCAGATCTTGGCGTCGTGCGTATCGGGGTCGTTCACCCAGACCATCTCGGGAGCCTTCGACGACGGGCGGGACTTCTCCGCCATGCTCCTTGACGGCCTGCCCGGCGGATCTGGCGCCCGCTGGGGCGGCGACGGCTCCGACACCGGCGGCTATCTGACTTCCCCCGCCGGGCTGTGTACAAACATCGAAACCAACGAGCAGCACTATCCGGTGCTCTACCGCTACCGCTGGGAGCGCCCCGACTCCGGCGGACCCGGCCAGTGGCGAGGCGGGGTGGGTGTTGAGCACGCCTACCAACTCCACCGAGCCGCCGGGACGGTGACCTCCACGGTGTTCGCCCACGGCCAGCAGCCCCCCACCGCCGCCGGGGTTGTCGGCGGGGAGCCCGGCATGCAGCACACCGGGGTGTACGAGCGCGCCGACGGCACAATTGAGGTACCACCCCCCAAGCAAGTAGGCGAGTTGGCCCCCGGTGATGTGTATGCCAACCTCTGCGGCGGCGGGGGCGGAGTGGGCGACCCCTTAGATCGCGACCCCGTTGCGGTAGAGCACGACGTGGCGGAAGGCTTGGTCACCGAGGCCGGTGCCGTCCGAGACTACGGCGTGGTGATCGGCGATGTGGAGGCCACCAAAACACTGCGAGCATCCCGCCGCCAGGCGCGTATCGAAAGAGACCCCGAACCCCCGTTGGAAGAACCCCCCACCGGCCGACGCCTCAGCTCCACCGTGGTCTTGGCCAACGGCCACTACCTTTGCAGCCGGTGCGGCCACGAACACGGCCCCACCAACGAACCCCTGGTCAGCCTGCTGATTGTATCCCGCTCTCCAGTAGACGAGCGCACCCCCTGGCCCTCAGCCCGCCCCGGCGCCGACCGTTTCGAGCTCCGTCGCCTCTACTGCCCCGCCTGCGCCGTCCAGGTGGACGTTCAAGTCGCCCTTGCCAACGCTCCCTTCTTGGAGACCGCCGAACTCATCGAGGATTAGCCACGGCCAATCCGAGGGAGCTGGCCGCAGCGATGAGCTCATGGTCACCGCTGGCGAAGATTGTGTCTGCGTCGGCAATGGCCTGCGCGGCAGCCAAGTGCACGGCGTCGTAGCCGCGGAGTTCCTGTTCTTCAGCCAATGCGCCTGCTCTTCGGACGAGGCTGTCTGAGATCTCGATGCTGTCGACCTCTTGGGTGAGGGCGTCGAGCAGCCTAACCGCAGAAGTAAGCCCTCTCTTTGTCAGCCGCCCGAGTCGATGAGCTCTGGCCAGCGCCGCCCGGGCCTCGGCGTAGAGCAAGCGGACGCTGACAACCCGTGTCGCTTCATTCCACAGTCGCTCGGAGGAATCAGAACTTGGCTCGTCGATGATCAGGGGAATGAAGGCGGATGTATCGAAGTAGACAATCACTGGCGCTGTTCGGCCACGAGATCGCTCACCGTTCCCTTGCTCTTGACCCTGGAGTGGCCCAGTCGTCTCTTCGCCATCGGAGCCGGAATGACCAGCCCATCGTCAACCAGTTGGTCGATGGGCCGGGGCTCATGAAGAGGGATCAAAAGAGCCACTGCCTTCCCATGATCGGTCACGGTGACCTCGGTTCCTGCTCGAACCGCTGTGAGGTATCGACTCAAATTGTCCCGCAACTCTCGAACTCCAGCTTCCACAAAACAATTATGGCGCTTTTATTACAGATAATCTAGCCATTTATTCTACGATGGCCGTTCCTACCAGCGCGGCCCGCCGGCGACGGTGATGCATTCGCCGGTGACGAATGAAGCCTCGTCGGAGAGCAGGAAGGCGATTACCGCGGCGGTCTCGTCAGGGTGTTGCAAGCGTTCGAGGGCGATCTTGGAGCGCACCCACTGGCTGCGGTCGCCGCCAGACTGCGCCACGGTTTGCTCCAGATAGGGATGGCCGCTTTCGGTAGCGTCGGGGTCGACTCCTAGCGGGCGCACTCCGTTGACCCTGATCTGGTGGGGCGCCAGCTCCATGGCTAGGGCAGCGACCAGCCGGTCGACCCCAGCCTTAGCCGCGGCGAATGCCGAAGTGCCGCTGGCCGCGGCCACAGTGGCATACGACGACAGCAGCACAATCGACCCGCCGTTGCCTTGTTCAACCATCTGGCGAGCAGCGGCTTGGGCCACCAAGAACGCTCCGGTCAGGTTCACGTCCATCGATCGCCGCCACGACGCCTCAGTCAGCTCCAGCAACGGCGCCCACCCCATGTCGGGTCCAAGCCCCCCGGCCACGTTGACCACCAGGTCGAGCCTCCCGAACTCGCCGACACACCGCCCCACCACCTCGTTCACCTGATCGGCGTCGGCCACGTCGGCCTCCAATCGCAACGCCGCCTGCCCCTCGGCCTGCACTGCGGCCACCGTGGCGTCCAGGGCCTCCGGGGAAGCGCAGGCCGAATCCGGGTGGCCGACCTCTACCCGGTCGGCACAGGCCACGCTGGCTCCGGCTCGGGCCAGCCGCACCGCCACCGCCCGCCCGATCTCCGGAGGACACGCCGCCCCCATCACCAGCGCCACCTTCCCGGAGAAGTCGTCCATCCCCCCAGCATCCCCTAACTACCCCGCTGGCTTCCACACTAGAGATTGCGGGAAATACCTCTGGCTAGAGATCAAGCAATTCCAGCAGTTCTTGCACACTGATCTCGTGATGGGTTGCGACACTCTTGAGAATCGGCCCCGCGCACATCGCGCGGCAGCCTCAAAGAACCAAGACCTCGCCGTGAACAAAGTGCAGGCGAATCAATTCAGGGCGAGCCACTTCCCCGTCGAAATAGCACTCGAAGGCTTCCCGGACGTTTTCGCGGATCTCCTCGATGGTCTCCCCTTGCGTGTGAATTCCGTAACCGATGGCGCTAGCGGAATATCCACCAGCCACTTCATCTTCACTGACCTCGAAGACAATCTCCGTCGCGGGTGACGTCACGGTGGCCAACATACATGGCATGACCTCTCCTTCCAACCAGGTTGCTGCCCACCAGTAGGGTGGCGGGGTGCAGGTGGGGGCGGCGCGGTATCAGATGGCGGGGGGGATCCATCGGATTCCGGTGCCGGGGGCGACCGGGCATCTTTACGCCACGGCCTTTGCGGTGACCGGGCCTGATCCTGCCGCGGCCCTAGAGGACGTGGGTGCAGAGGTCATGGTGTGCTTGCTGACCGACCCGGAGATCGCCATGCGTTATCCCGATTACCCCTCGTGGTTGGCCGATCCCGCTCCCCACCAGGCCATCCATGTCCCGATGGTCGATCAGGGGGTCACCGGCGACGACGACGTTCGAGAGTTGGTGGACACGATCAACCGGCACCTAGATCAAGGCAGAGGGGTCATGGTCCACTGCGGCGCCGGATATGGCAGAGCCGGGATTGTGTGCATCTCGGTACTCACCTCCCGGGGAATGGACCTCGATCATGCGGTAGCCGCGGTGCGGGCTGCACGCCCGGCAGCAGGACCCCAGTCCCATTCGCAGGAGGCCCAGATCAGCCGCTTAGCCGTGAGAGGCTAAGCGGCCACTGCTCACATACCGCCGGCGATCTTGAAGTCATGGCCGGTGGCGTACGACGAGGCGTCGGAAGCCAGGTACAGGGCCAGGCCGATGATCTCGTCGCAGTCGGCCACCCGGTTCATCATGGTGGCCTTGCCTGACCGTTCGGGGAATTCGGGATCAAACCGCATTGATCCCTTCATCATCTCCGACATGAAGGGGCCCGGCACCAGGGAGTTGACCCGCACATTGAGCCCAGCCCACTCACCGGCCATGGCCCGGGTGAGGTTGTGCAACGCGGCCTTGCTCGAGGTGTAGATCCCCACCCCGGGGCCGCCGCCGTAGGCCCCCATTGTTGTCACGTTGATGATCGATCCTCCACCAGCCTCGCCCATGCGGGGGGCCACCAAACCGGCCAAACGGATCGGCCCTTTCACGTTTACCGCGTACACCTTGTCGAAGTAGGCCTCGGTGCAGTCGGCCACGGTGACCGGCGCTGGGTTGATGCCCGCGTTGTTGACCAACACGTCGATCCGGCCGAGGTCGCCATACACCCGATCGACCAGCGCGCCGATCTGGTCCCACTCCCCCATGTGGCAGGCGATGCCCCGCACCGATTGGCTGCCCAACTCGTCGTTCAGCTCAGCGGCGGCCTCGTCGCAGCCCTCTTGGCGCCGCCCGGTTATCACCACCTCGGCGCCGGCCATGGCATAGCCCTTGGCAATGGACCGGCCGATGCCCTTGGTGCCCCCGGTGACCACCGCCACCTTCCCTGTCAGGTCGAACAAACTGCTCATAGCCCGATCTTACGAACCGCTCCAGGGCCGACCCTTATGCAGGCGAGCATGGCTGCGGCTATTGGGAGGTCGACTCAGTAGATGCCCAGCTCCAAGCCGGCGGCCAGGGTCATACCCAGCTCTCGGCAGGCCTCCAGATGCGCGGCGGTCAGCTCGCCGGTGGCCACCACCGGCGGAGCCACCGCCTTCCATCCCAGTCCGGTAACCAGGGGCTCCACCGCCCGCACCGCGCCAGTGCCGTCGTTGCCGGCCCGCACGAACAGCCCGTAGGGACGCCCCCGGGTGTGGTCCAAGCAGTCGTAGTAAACGGTGTCGAAGAAGTGCTTGAGGGCGCCGCTCATGTAGCCGAAGTTCTCCGGGGTGCCCAGCAGATAGCCGTCGGCGGCCATCACATCCTCGGCGGTAGCCTCCAGTGCGGCCACCTGCACCACCTCCACACCGTCGATGTCGGGATGGCTGGCGCCGGCCACTACCGCCTCGGTCATGGCTCTGGTACCACCGGTCTTGGAGTGGGACACCACCAGCACTCGCACCCAACCGAAGGTACTCCCCCGCCGCGAAGACCCGCGGGTCAGGTGGCCGCAGTGCCCACGTCCATGGAGGCGAAACGACGGGTGCTAACCAGCCAGGCGGCCAGAACCACGATGATGCCCGCGCTGATCGACACTGTGATTCGGGGGCCGATCCAGTCGAACAGCGCCCCTTGGATCATGGTGCCGGCACCGATGGCCAGGTTGATGGCCATCAGGTACAGGGCGATGATCCGTCCCCGCATGGACTCCTCCACCTGGAGCTGGATGACGGTGTTCAGCGTCGAGGCGGTGGTGAGGTGGCAACCGCCGAGGATGAGCAAGAACACGATGGCCATGGCGTACCACGGGGCGAGACCGAACCCGGCCAGCGCCAGACCGTAGGCACTCAGCCCGATGGCCAGCAGCCGGGACCGGGCGGTGAACTGGCCCCTACCGGCCACCAGCGGGAAGAAGATCACCGATCCGATGCCGGTGCCGGCGGCCAGCAGGCCCAGTTGCCACCCGGTGGTGTTGAACTCCTCTTCGGCGAACACCACGATCAGAAAGATGAGGGGTTGGGCGCAAACGGCGGTGATGAGCACCGTCTTGAACGCCCGCTGGATCCCCGGCTGGGTTCTCCAGTAGGCCAGCACCTCCCGAAGATCGGCGAACACCCTGATGGGGGGCGGATCATCGGGCAGCAGCCGGGGCACCTGGATGAGCAGCACGGTAAACAGCACCGCAAAGAAGGAGACCCCGTTGGCGAAGAACACCCAGCCCGGCCCGAAGAACCCCAGCAGCACGCCGCCCAGAGCCGGTCCCACCGCCCGGGTGGCCTGGAACTGAGTGGAGTTGAGGGTGACCGCGTTCAACAACAGCTCCTTGGGCACCAGTTCGGAGATGAACGCCTGCCACGCGGGCAGCATGAAGCCGTTGAGAATGCCGTACCCCCAGGCCAATAGCATGTAGATCACCGGCGAGCGCACCCCCGCCCCCCACAGGGCGGCAAACCCGAAGGCCCCCACGCACAGCAGGCTCTGGGTGACCAGGATGATGCTGCGCCGGGGCACCCGATCGGCCAGCGGCCCGGCCCACAGGTTGGTGAACACGGTCAACATCATCTGGGTGATCGTCACCAGCCCAACCCATGCCCCCCGGTCGGTGATCTCGTCGATCACATAGGCCAGCACCAGGATCTGCATCCACGTCCCGGTGTTGGAAACCAGAGCCCCGAACCAGAACAACCGGAAGTTGCGCAACCGCAAAGCCCGAGTCGAAGCCCGAAACCCCGGTCGATCAGCCACCCAGCGACCCTACCGCCCTTGATATCGGCCAGCTTTGCCCCGACAGAAAACCGAACGGTGATACCGTACATCTGATGGCAACGAATGAGATCGAAATCAATATGACCCCCTCTCACCCAGGCGACTTCGTTCGCACTGGGATCATCGAAGAACTCAGTTTGAGCGTTACACAGGCGGCCGAAGTGCTGGGGGTTCGCCGAGCAACGCTCTCCGACCTGTTGAATGGCAACGCCGCCCTTTCGCCGGAAATGGCATTGCGGATTGAGAAAGCCTTTGATGTAAGCATGGAAATGCTTCTGCGGATGCAGGCCTGGTACGACTCCGCCCTTATGCGAGCCCGGTCCAGCGAGATCGACGTCAGGCGCTACGAGCCCGCGTAGTAGTCGCCGATGAGAGGGATGACACTATGAATGACAAGCGCATCGAATTCGAACCCAGCGGCGGCAACGTATTCGCCGACTTGGGGGTCACCGACGCTGAGGCGCACTTGCTTAAGGCAGGGCTGGTCACCCGAATCGAGCAGTTCATTCGCGAGCGTGGCCTCAAGCAAACCGAGGCCGCAAAGCTCCTCGGAATATCCCAGCCTGACGTTTCGCGGCTACTTCGTGGAGACTTCCGGGAATTTCCCGTAGAGCGGCTCTTTCGTCTGCTGACTGCGCTCGGCCGCGACATTGAGATCAAGATTCGCGAACCAAATGCCCAGCGCCCGGGCAGGCTCATACTTTCTGGGTGAACACCCCTGTCGCCGCTGGCCTAGAGTCCAAGACCGTGGATGCGTGTCGGATTCACCGGTATATGGGGCCGTTGACGGCACCTCAGATGGACAAAGACCAACAGGCGACCAAGGTCAAATCAACAGACCGATGACCTGGCGGTTCGCCGAGCTCCAATGGTGGCATTCCGCCAGCGCGAGCGGCTATTGACGACTTGATCCCCTGAGCTGGTCGCCGACACAGACATGGCTGCCTGGTGGCCGGAAGCGATCCCTGCCGCCTCCAGCCCTGGCTTGATTCGTTGGGGGGGGGGGGGGGTACAGTCTCTCGATGATGCACCTACGGGCCATCCTGGCGGTAGCAGGATTGGCAATCGCGGCACTTGCAGTGCCTGGTGGTTCGGCAAATGCCCAGTCTCCAGGCGACGTCGGATTGCTCCGCCAACAACTCGAAGCCCGCGACGAGCTGATCGCCCAGCAGGAAGCCTTGCTGAACACCTACCGCTGCCGATTCGGCATCGACATCACAGCCGTGCCGGGGGGATGCTCCAGCGGGCAGCCCACACGGCCCGCTGCCCCGCCCGGCAACTTCGAAGGCACCCCCACCAACCAAGACATTACCGCACGCGACCAGCTCATCGCCGACCAGGAAAACCTCCTCAACGCCTACCGCTGCCAACACAACATCGACACCCATATAGTAACCGGCGGGTGCCCAGAAGTTCCCCACACACCAAGCAGCAAGAACCCTGACATATCACAAACAGTCTCAACCCAACCCGGCTCTGTCCAATACACCGCCATCGCAGCAGGCGGAAGTCGCATATGCGCTATCCGAACCGACGGCACCATCGACTGCTGGGGCGGCCAATATTACTCCAATGCGCCTACAGGGCAATATACCGCCATCGCAGCAACCGACGTCCTATCCGGCATCCGTCACGATCGTTTTTGCGCTGTCCGAACCGACGGCACCATCAACTGCTGGAGCCCAGGTGATCCAGGTGGTCCAGGTGGTCCAGGCTACTTCTACTCCCATACGGAATATCAGCAACTAGATCAATACCGTCGGTCGATCATGCGTCCCCAACCCCATTCGTCCGCAGGCCCATACACTGCCATCGCAATAGACAATCATTTGTGTGCGATCCGAACCGACCAAACCATCGACTGCTGGGGCCACATTGCACATGGCCAAGCTGATGCGCCCGCAGGGCAATACACCGCCATCGCAACAGGCGAAGGTCATTCGTGTGCGATCCGAATCGACGGCACCATCGCCTGCTGGGGCAGCCGCAACGTGTTTTGGCCGGATGGCGACCTGATCATCGATCCGCCCGAAGGCCAATACACCGCGATCTCAGCAAGCAACTATCGAACATGCGCTATCCGAACCGACCAAACCATCAACTGCTGGGGGTGGCTTCCGGCGGGGGGGGATTGGAATTATGATCCGCCCGCAGGGCAATACACCGCCATCGCAACAGGCCATGAGCATTCGTGTGCGATCCGAACCGACGGCACCATCAACTGCTGGGGCGACAACCGTTATGGCCAAGCTGATGCACCCGCAGGGCAATACACCGCCATCGCAACAGGCGATGTTTATTCGTGTGCGATCCGAACCGACGGCACCATCAACTGCTGGGGCAACAACATATTTGGTTGGCCTGATACGCCCTCAGGCCCATACACTGACATTGCAGTAAATTACGAAAATGGGTTTAATGGGTGTGCGATCCGAACCGACGGTACCATCAACTGCTGGGGCGACGATTTTACTTACAACAGGATCAAGTCGCCTCCTACAGGCCGATACATCGCCTTCTTCCCAGATCACCCTGATCCATTTATAGATAGAAGAGAATATGGGTTTTGCGCTATTCGAATCGACGGCACTATCGACTGCTGGGTTTTCAAAATAATTGATGCGCCCGCAGAATACACCGCCATCGCAACAATGGATGAGAGTTCGTGTGCGATCTTAACCGACGGCACCATCGACTGCTGGGGACGCCGAATATACTCCCGTCAGCGCAACCCGCTAGACGCCCCCGCAGGCCAATACACCGCCCTCAAGTCCTACATCCGTGGTGTTAATATCAGAAGCAGCTATTATTGCGCCGTCCGAACCGATGGGACCATCGTCTGCTGGAATTTCGGACCTAGAGACGAAGGCTACATATACCGCCAACTCGACTTCCCCGCAGGCCAATACACCGCCCTCGCAACAACCATAGAAAGTCGGTGTGCCATCCGAACCGACCAAACCATCGCCTGCTGGGACTTAGGACCTGTGGTGAGGAATATTTATGCACCTGAGGCCGAAGACTTCGTATACCGCCCACTAGACGGCCCCGCAGGCCAATACACCGCCCTCGCATCTTACAATAACGGTACCGCCAGACTCCGCGACGAGCAAGGGAATGAACTCCGCGACAAGTTTGGGAATTTCCATGCTTACCCTCGGTTTTTTTATTGCGCTCTCCGAACCGACCAAACCATCGTCTGCTGGGATTTAGGACCTGAGCACAATAGTATATTTTCACCTGAGCCCGAAGACTTGGTTTACCGCCAACTAGACGGCCCCGCAGGCCAATACACCACCCTTCCCACGAGCGGTTATCGGCCGTGCGCCATCCGAACCGACGGGAACATCGTCTGCTGGGAGTTCGACCCCTACCGCCAACTAGATGCCCCCGCAGGCCAATACACCGCTATCGACGCAGAAGGGTCGGAGCATTGCGCTGCCCGAACCGACGGGAACATCCGCTGCTGGAAAATTCCAATTCCACCCAATTTTTGGGGACACCTAGAGTAGTTTGCCCATAACCTGCCGGTAAGCTGCGCTGCCGTGCGAGCTTGGCGTGTACATCAATATGGGAGGCCGTCGGAGGCGCTGCGGCTGGACGACATCGACGAGCCGGTGCCCGAGCCGGGAAAGATCCGGGTGGCGCCCACTCGGACGGTGCTGAACTTCAACGAGATCGACGGGTGCCACGGGCGCTACCGCACCGTGAACCCCGAGCTCCCCTACACCCTGGGCATGGAGGTGCTGGGCACAGTTGACGCCGTCGGAGAGGGGGCCGAGGAATGGCTCGGGCGCCGGGTACACGCCACCGCCGAGAGCGCCTTTGGGGGCTACGCCGACAAGGTGATCTGCCAGCCCGACATGGTGTTCGACGCCCCCGAGTCACTCGACGACACCGAGGCGGCCGCCTTCTTCTTCCCCTTCCACCTGTCCTGGCTGGGTTTGCACGAGCGGGGCAAGGTCCAGCCGGGAGAGTGGGTGCTGATCCACGCCGCGGCCGGCGGGGTGGGCTCGGCCGCAGTGCAGTTGGCCGTGGACGCCGGGGCCCGGGTGATCGGCACCGCGGGCAGCGAGGACAAGTGCGAGTTTGTGCGCTCCCTAGGGGCCGAAGCCGCGGTGAACTACCGGGACGGAGACTTCGCCACCGAGGTGCGCGACATCACCGGCGGGGCCGGAGTCGATCTGGTGTTCGACGGCGTGGGCGGCGAAGTAACTGAAGCCTCGCTACGGTGCATGACCCGGGGCGGGAGGCTGATGATCATCGGCTTCGCCAGCAAGATCGAGGCCGAGGACGCCGTCGGCCTTCCCCCGAGGCTGCTGTGCTTCTCCCAAGTGTCGATCGGAGGGGTGCTGTTGGCCTACAGCAGCAACCCGGCGGTCTACGGCGGCATGGCCGGGTTCAACATCAACCCCCGATCACTGGGCGACCGGATCCACGACGAACTCTGCGGGCGGCTGGCCGAGGGCCGGATCGCCCCGCTGGTGGGCGGCACCGTGCCCTTCGAGGAGCTCCCCTCCGCGCTCGAGCAGATGGAGGACCGCCTCACCACCGGGCGCATCGTGGTGGTCTGCTGAAAAACGCCCTGACACCGCCCCGCCGGTGGTCGATTGCCGAGCAAACAGGCCAGAATAGAGCCATGACTGAGCTCGGATATCTCGCCTTCGACGCCGACAACCACTACTACGAGGCCACCGACGCCTTCACCCGCCACATCGACCCCAAGATGGCCAAGCGCTGCATGCAGTGGGCCGACATCGGCGGCAAGCAGCGGCTGATCGTGGCCGGTCGCATCAACCGGTTCATCCCCAACCCCACCTTCGACCCGGTGGCCAAGCCCGGCATCCTCGATGAGTACTTCCGGGCCAAGACCTCGGCCAGCGACATGCGGGAGGCATTCGGCGAGCTCGACCCCATCAGCCCCGCCTACCGCAACCGCGACGCCCGCCTGGCCCTCATGGACTCGCAGGGCCTGGGCGGCTGCTTCATGTTCCCCACCCTGGGGGTGGGCATGGAGGCCTGCCTGGAAGACGACCTCGGCGCCATCACCGCGGCGTTCGGGGCCTTCAACCGCTGGCTGGACGAAGACTGGGGTTTCTCCTACCAGGAGCGCCTGTTCACCGCCCTGTACCTGAGCCTGGTGGATGTGGACTGGGCGCTGGGCGAGCTGGAGTGGGCCATCGGCCGGGGTCTGCGGCTGGTGAACTTCCGGGCCACCTCGGTGCCCGACGGCCACGGCAACTACCGCTCTTTGGGCCATCCCGACCACGACCCGGTGTGGCAGTTCCTCAACGACCACGGCGTGTGCGTGGCCTTCCACTCCGGAGACTCGGGCTACTCGTTCATGAACCACCGCTGGGGGCTCGGCACCGAGACCGAGGCCTTCCGCTACAACCCCCTCCAGAGCCTGCTGTCGCACTCCCCCATCAGCGACACCATGGCCTCGCTTCTGGCCGACGGGGTGCTGGTGCGGTTCCCCAACCTGCGGGTGGCCACCATCGAGACCGGCTCCTATTGGGTGCGGCCCCTCATCCAGAAGCTGGCCAAGACCTACGGCCAGCACCGCTACGCCTTCGACGAGGACCCGGTGGAGACGTTCCGCAACCAGGTGTGGGTGTCGCCCTACTACGAGGACGACCTGCACGAGCTGGCCGGGCTGATCGGCACCGACCACATGCTGTTCGGCTCCGACTTCCCCCACGCCGAGGGTCTGGCCGACCCGGTGTCGTTCGTGGACGACCTCGACGGGTTCAGCGACGACGACATCCGCCGCATCATGTGCGACAACGGCGCCAGCCTGTCGCAGCTGGCCGTCTAGCCGACCGGCGAACCCTCATCTCCAACCGAAGGAATCAGCACCATGGCCTGGGATTTTGAGACCGAGCCCGAGTTCCAGGAGCAACTGGACTGGACCCGGGCTTTTCT
Source organism: Acidimicrobiia bacterium (assembly GCA_022822905.1). Classification (GTDB taxonomy): domain Bacteria; phylum Actinomycetota; class Acidimicrobiia; order Acidimicrobiales; family Bin134; genus Poriferisocius. Next base: position 20,120 of record JAJDYE010000031.1, read on the forward strand.
GGACGAGCACATCCTGCCGCTGGAGACCATCGATCTGGAGGTGACCGACGAGCAGTGGAAGGCCCTGACCACGCCGCTGAAGCAGCAGGTGAAGGACCGGGGGCTGTGGGCCTGCCACCTCGATCCCGAGCTGGGGGGCCAGGGCTTCGGCCAGGTGAAGCTGGGGTTGATGCACGAGATTTTGGGACGGTCGTCGATCGCGCCGGCCATCTTCGGCAACAACGCCCCCGACTCGGGCAACGCCGAGCTGTTGGCCATCGGCGGCAACGAGGAGCAGAAGAAGCGCTGGATGGAGCCGCTTTTGGCCGGCGAGCTGCGCTCGGGGTTCTCCATGACCGAGCCCGACACTGCCGGCTCCGACCCCACCTTGTTGGAGACCAGAGCAGTGCGCGACGGCGACACCTGGGTGATCAACGGCCACAAGTGGTTCACCTCCGGCGGCTCGGGGGCCGATTTCCTGATCGCCATGGTGGTGACCAACCCCGATGTCCACCCCTACCAGGGGTCGTCCATGATCGTGGTGCCCACCGACACCCCCGGCCTGGAGATCTTGCGGGATGTGCCCAACATGCACCACCCCTATCCGGGCCAGTTCGCCCGCCACCCCATGGGCCACTCCGAGGTGATCTACCGCGACGTGCGGGTGCCGGCCGAGAACCTGATCGGCAATCCCGGCGACGGGTTCGTGCTGGCCCAAAAGCGCCTCGGCCCCGGCCGCATCCACCACGCCATGCGCTGGATCGGCCAGTCGCAGCGGGCGCTCGACATGATGTGCGAGCGGGCCCTGTCCCGGTACGCCCACGGCAGCCTGCTGGCCGAGAAGCAGATGGTGCAGGACTTCATCGCCGAGACCCGCATCGACATCGCCTCGGCCCGGCTGCTGTGCCTGCACGCCGCCTGGCACATGGACAAGCACGGATCATCGGCGTCGCGCACCGAGATCGCCATGATCAAGGTGTACGGCACCAAGATGCTGTACAACGCCATCGACCGTTCCATCCAAGTCCACGGCGCCCTGGGCTACTCGGCCGACATGCCCTTGGAAGAGATGTACCGCAACGCCCGGGCCTCCCGGCTGGTGGACGGCGCCGACGAGGTACACAAGGTGTCCATCGCCCGCCGAACCCTAAAGGAGTACGCCGCGGTGGACGGCTTCCCCACCGAGCACATCCCCACCCGCCGAGCCGCCGCCCTCGAGCGCTTCGGCGACCTCCTCGACATCGAGGTCATGAACAGCTAGCGGCTGGCAACCCTCAACTTGGCCCGACGAAGGGGCCGGTAGCCTTTCGGCATGTCCAAGCCGCTGGCCCTGCGCTTTCTGCGGTCGGCCAGCGATGCCGGCCAGCTGCCCGAGTCCCGCTGCGAGGTGGCGCTGGTGGGGCGGTCCAATGTGGGCAAGTCGTCGCTTTTGAACGCGGTGGCCAACCGCAAGGGCCTGGCCCGCACCTCCAAGGCCCCGGGGGCCACTCGGTTGCTCAATATCTTCGAGCTGGAGGGCGAGCCCGGCCGCTGGCTGGTGGACTTGCCCGGCTACGGCTTCGCCAAAGCGCCCAAAGCGCAGCGGGTCGGATGGCAGAAGATGATGGACGGCTACCTGATCGGCCGCCCGACCTTGGTGCAGGTGCTGCTGCTGGTGGACGGCCTCATCGGCCCCACCCCCCTCGACCTCCAGACCGTGGAATGGTTGGCGCACCACGACGTGCCCCTGCAACCGGTGGCCACCAAGGCCGACAAGGTGAAATCGTCCCATCGGGGCGCCCGAAAAGCTGAGTTGGCCAAGGGCCTCGGCGTCGCCCCCGGCGATGTGATCTGGACCAGCGCAGCCAAAGGCCAGGGCATCCCTGAGCTCCGAGCCGAGATCAGCTCCGCCCTGCGGCTCAACCCCTGAGCTGAAACCCCACCACGGCTTCCAGCTCGGCCAAAGCCTCATCGGCATCGACCACTTTGATGGTGGTCATCCCCATAGCCCGAGCCGGCTTGAGGTTCACCCCCAAGTCGTCCAGAAAAACACACGCCGAAGGCTCAACGCCGAGCGCCTCGCAAGCCATCGTGTAGAACGCCGGATCGGGCTTGCGCACCCCCACCACCGAAGACTCAACCACCACGTCGAACCACCCCATAAGCTCGGCCATCTCCTCCGACCGCTCCGACGACGCCATCGGCGAATAGTTGTTGGTCAACAGCCCCGTCTTCAGCCGCTCCGAACACCGCCGAACCGCCTCAACCACCTCCGGTCGCAACTCCCCACTCAACCCGTTCAGAACCGCCAGCCCATCCACCCGATACCCCAACGCCGCCGCCTCAACCTCAAACGCCTCGGCAAATTCCTCCAGCCCAATCTCCCCCCGCTCCATACGCGCCCAAGCATTGCTATCCGGATCAGTCGAATTGATCCGCCGAATCAACCCCTCCGGCAACCCATTCTCCCGCTCATAAGCCGCAAACCCCTCCCAAGGCCCCACCACAATCACCCCACCCAAATCAAACAAAGCCGCCTCAACCACTATCCCACCTCACAGAACCACTTCCGACACAACACAATCCTCAACTTCTCTCTTGCGAAAGCGCTTACGACTCGATTTCGTCAAAACTCCTCCCGTGACGTTGCCTACAGAAGTGAGAGGACTGCAACACATACTATTCCTCCGGTAAACGCAACAATTGCCGGTAATCATTGTACATTCTTCCGAAAATCAGATTGCGCTACACCTTGTCATTATTTAGATCGGATTGAATCACACTCATACCATCGTTCCAATAATGGAGCCGCTCTTCACTGTCCAACAAGATCCTCGAAGCAGAAATAATACGCCTAGAAGATGACCGCATAAATCCACTGTAATACGCGCTCCTAGAGAGTGCTTTCATAGCTCTACTAATGAAATCGAATCTATTTCCTGCCTCAGAGACGAGATCATCAAGAGAAAACGCTAGGGTTCGTGCTGGTTCCAATTCCGATTCATCAACAGATTCCGCCGTTAGCGCATCAAAAATGAAATCAAAGCCACTATTCAATCGCCAGAGACAGTCGGTATACTCGTAGGCAATGTCTTCAATATTTTGTGCTATATCCTCATAGCCGTCAGTGTCTGTATGGAAATAGGGATGACCTACTAACGCCAAATCTCCAATGCCATCGGCAAGTTCTGAAGGCGATTCATTTACTCTCATGTGAAGGTCGAGTGTTTCCACAATAGCATGAAATACGCGTATCTTCCCCAGCAGAGTCGAACTCTCTCCAATAACTTCTCGGAGAATGTCCAATAGGTCCAAATCGTCATTCAAGATAGAAATACCGGGTATCTTACTATACAAGATATATGATGGTTCGCGTGGCGAATCTTGTGAAAACCATATTGAATGGACGACTTGCGCGCCGATGTCGGACACTGCCTTCCTGAATGGATTAGAATCTGGATTTTCGAAACGGAGGTCACCCCAGTCAAACCTCTTACGGTTGTTCAAATCAACGGCAATTGCATCTTCAGGATCATCCAGGCTGGGAGAGTTCAAATATAGGATCGGAAAAATCAGGTCCTTCCGCTTTTGACTATCTTCCCTTGTAATGAACATTTCGACTTCATCTCTGCACACACTGCTTTTGAGAAATGAAGGAGTAATAACTGCGATTAGGAACTTTGTGCCATCCATCACAATTTCATATTCATCTCGCCAACGTTGACCAACAAGCGAACTATATCTGTCATGAAAGATTGGAAACTCACTGCCTACCCGCATTGCAATTTCTCGCTCTAATCGATACTTGATGGCAATAATGCGGCCATCCTCATGTGCGTCATCACTCTCCACATAGCTGAAGAAACCTTCGTATTGCACCTCACCCATTTTGTGTAGGTCTAACTCTTGCATGTTGACCTCAAATGCCTTTCACACCTCAAATCAGTTTGAGCCCTCATGCAATTCAAGCGCTCGAGTCAACCCATCTCTCCATTTTATGAAGGTATTTCGACTCGGTATTATCTTTCTGATAGCTCTAGTCATGCGATCGAGCGGTGGTCGCAAAGTGCTGCTTAAATCATAAAGAGGTCCAAATGTCTGTTGAAGAACCTCTAAAGAATCAATACCTAGCCCGCTTTGAAGAACCAAATTATTCAGAGTTCGGAGCAGATCTCGGGCAATTCCCACATTTTCACTATCATCATATTTGCCCAGTTGTCCAATCAGAACCTCCATACCCCTGTCTACTCGCAATAGGTGATCCATATAGTCATCTGCTATACGGTCCATCTCCATGGCTGGACCATCTAGTCGCTTGGCAAATTGTCGAGAAGCCACAAGTTTAGCTGAAGCTGGCTTGTGTGACTGATTAGCGATCTCCATTTCAGCCTTAGACAATTCCGCTATGGATGACAGTTCCTCAAGTGCTCCCTTTAGCTCCAGAATTGTCTGTTCGAACAGTGGCATTGCAGTTTCTAAGTCTGCTAACAGTTCAATAACCCCGTCACTGCTCTCAGCGCGTGTGGAATCATCAGAGTCATCTTCATCGCTTGCTCTGGTAAATTCCGCCTCAGTAATTTCGCCTTCTGATTCTTCAGAACGTCTTATTGCAGCAATAATTTGCTTAGCGAGGCTATTTATAGCTCGCCGATAGGCGTTTGAATTTGACTCTTCGAACCTAAGCTCCTCCCAAGGGAAGTATAGGCGATTGCTCAAGATACGTGCTATATCATCATGTTTATCGGTCAGACTTGGCGTCGGAAGATAGAGAATTGAGATTATTAGGTCGTCTCTATTGAGTCTTTGCTCTCGCTTCAGAAATTTGTTCACTTCTTTGCGACACATTTCACTCTTGAGAAAGGATGGTGTGATGATGGCTATCAGGAATGTAGAATGCTCGATAAGTGTGTCGATTCTTCCTTCCAACCTTTGACCTAAGTTGATGTCTTCGCGGTCCTGATAAATGGGAAACTCCACTCCTGTCAACATGCCGACTTCGTCTGCCAGATTGCGACGTAGATTTGTAATCCGCCTTTCTTCCCTTTCGTCGTCTTTGTGCACGTAGCTCATAAATGCTGCGTACGCATTGGATGTGGTTTCTTCTGACATTTTCTAGCTCCGAGGCGGTTTGCGTTGGGCGGGGGTAGGAGTGGGGAGATCGGTGGCGGGAATAAGGGGGGAGGTGAGGACGTCGTCTAGGAGTTTGGCGGCCGTGGGGGTGACTTGGATGGTGTGATCGAGGATGGCGAGGAGGCGGAGGAGTTCTTCCGTTTGGGTCCACTGGGTGGGGCGGATGTCGTCGAGAGGGCTGGACTTCTTGCCTTTGCGGGCTTGTATGCGATAGCCGAGCCATGAGGGGAGGACTTTGAGACCAGAGACTTCGAACTCCCAGACTTCGAGTGCTACTGGGGCGAAGGTGCCAGTACCGACGGTCAGGGTTCGGGCTTCAGGGTCATAGGCGAATTTTTCGGGCATTCCCTCCACGGTGGTGATTTCCTGGGTGGATGCTGGGGGGAGGTGTGGTTGACCGAATGGGGCGAATCGCTCCCCCAGGTGTGCCACCACAGCAGATCGCGGCCCAATTCCACAGCTTGATAGAACAGATCCGCATTGCTGGTGATCGGTAGGTGTACGGGACTTGCTCCCTCGGCTAGCTCATCGGCGAAACGGTCACTGAAAGTGGTAGTTGCCCCCAGGGCGTAGATGTAGGCCAGAAGATCCTCGACTGTGGCTTCAATGTTGAGCTGTTGGCCCAAGGATTCAAGAAGGCCTTCCGTGATGTTGGCGTCGCTTCCTCTACTGTCGCGATACAGCGGAATCACGTCCTTCGCTCCACGACCGCTGAAATAGTGAAGATCGGGAACGTAGGGGCTGACTGTGATCACAGGACCATGACCAAGCTTGGTGGTAGTCAGCGTGGCAAGGAAAAGCTGGTCCGGCCCTAATGCACTCCACAAATCAGGCCTTGCTCTGTCAGCCAGTCGATGGTCAGCGATAATCCATTGCCGATCAAAGCTCCTGAAGCCGTACTCCACTATGCCTTCTGGTTCATCACCTCGGTCAAGTAGGCCAAGTGGCCGTAGCGGTGTGCGACCATCAAGCAGAGGCATTGGCGTGCTCTCGACGTTTCGAAACCCGGTTTCTCTGAGCATTTCTCCTCGATGACGCGGGACGGCTGCCACTACTTCCCGCCATCGTCTTTCCAGCAATGTTCTTGTCTCACCGATTGGCCAAGTGCGCTTTAGCTGGCAACCTGAGTGGACCCATGGGAAGAGGTCGGAGATCTGGGGCCAGTCGTAGTACTGAGCGTCACTCTGAGGGGTCAGGCGGTCCAAACGGTCACCAGCCACCTGCTCGCAGATGTCTCCCAACGAGAGTTTCCTTAGCTGAGACAGTTTCTCTTCCCTTGTGCCTATGACGCGGTGATAGCGGACGGAGCACGTATCGGAGCGAGCGGCACTAGTCCGAACACCTACGGTGATGGCCACTTGTGTCTGGATGTCGAATACGTTTTCTTCTTTCTGGGCACCACGTCCCTCGCCGCCGAGATCGACAATCCACAGCTCATCGAACGCGTGGCGCAGTAGATTGCGGACTCCGCTGATCTTCCCGTCGAGATACGACGAAGCGGTGATGAACGCAACAACACCGGGACCGGAAGGAAGCTGAGTGGCCTGCCATACGGCCCACACCCAGAAGTAGATGTAGTCGTTATAGACGTTCTTGATGTGGACACCTTGACCAGCCGCCCTCATTGGGTCGGTAACGGTGTCGAGCAAAGGCGTATTGCCGTTCTTCTTGGCACGCCCAGTCCTCCACTTTGCCGTTTCAGCATCAAACCAGGGCGTAACGCCAGGGGCGCCGTATCGGACGACTCCCCCCTTTCTGCTGCCAGAATGACCTTCTGCATGTTCCTCGCGGTCGTAGGGCGGGTTACCAATGACGACCGAGAAGCGCTCTGACTCCTTCAACTCTGCAGCGCGTTTACCCTCTTCGGCGACCGGGTCGCTTTCAATTTCGAGCTGGCCTTGGCGTGGGGCGTGATCAAGAGTGTCCGTAAGAAGCACCCGGGCACCGCTATCGACAACGCCTTCACCGTGCAGTTCCAGCGCCACCTTGAGGTGGGCAATGGCGTAAGGACCAAGCATTAACTCGAAGGCGTGCATTTGAGGCAAGACATGTTCGCGCAAGTGACCTGGCCAACCATCCGTTGAGCCGGTTTGTGCCACAAATGACTCCTTGGCCATGCGCAGCCAGGCAACCAGAAAGGTCCCTGTTCCAGTAGCTGGATCGAGCACGGAGATAAACGGCCTTTCGCCATCAATTCCTTCGGGCACATCAAAGCCGTTCCGCTCGGCGACTTCGCCCCACGTCGATGGGTCGGCAACTCCCAGTGGCAAGCCAAACCGAGTCCTCAAGACCTCGTCGGTAGCTCTCACAATGAAATCGACCACGGGCTGGGGGGTGTAGAACGCCCCAGCATTGGCCCTCAATTCGGCGTCGTACTTCTTTAGGAATTCCTCATAGAAGTGGATGACAGGGTCACCACCTTTGGCGGTGGAACCGAACCGGTCGAGAATTGACTCGACGTTTGTTGCCCTCAAGTCGGCCACGAATTGCTCGATTCCGCTGCCTGCCATATCGAGCGAAGCTGCTTCGTCGTGGACCTGCTCAAAGAAGGCAGCTAGAAACGGATTGGCCAGAGGAACCGCCGAGAAGATCGGCGAGGAGCCAAAGCCCTCCGGGTCGGTAATCCGGCTGGTGAGCGTGCCGTAGACCAAGGTCTGAGCGCACATGTCAGCAAATCGAGTGGCATTGACATCGGATACGAGCTGAGTTCGAACCTCATCCATCAGCATGGAGAACGGCCCAGCACCATTCTCTTGCCTCAGCGCTTCTGCAATCTGGTCCCTCAGGTCACTCGCCGTGCGAGCCATGCGGTCGGCCAGTCGAGAAGCATCCCCGATCTCCTGACCGGGACGGAGTTTGAAGGCCTCTCTCCACTGCGTCTTCCAGAGACTTGGCTCACTGGGGTCTTCAGGCCACTCCAGTGCCGGCAGGAGCTCTTCAGCAAGCCGAGTCAGATACGGATGGGGCGAATGAATCGGTCGCCAAGCAAGCGACCTGATTCTCGGGAGACGCTCTCCTTCGTCAAAGAACGCGATGAAGTGCATCTCAACCGTCGGACCGTTGCCGGTGAACACGATGAACAGCAGATCGTCGAGGCTCCAAGACGGGCGATTCCCTCTGCTCATCTGACGCTTTCGGGTGACAAGCGCTTGGAGCAGTCTTCGGAGTTGGGTAATCGGCAACCGCGGACCGCCAAATTCCACAAGGAAGATCCCCCACGGCTGACCAGCGGTAAGCGGGCGCATCTGCTGAAGACGAGTGAGGTCCGGAAGCTTGTCTTCGGCGATGCCAAGCTCGGCAGGATCCCAGTTGTAGGTGCTGTCTTCCAGATTGTCGTCTTCTAGGTCTGCGCCTTCTAGAGGCCAACCCAGCTCATCTCGCAAGTAGACAGAGACTTGGGCAAAGGTGCGGATGCTCCGCAACGCTTCAATACGGTCTTGGAGCGCAGTGGGCATCAGTTCAACTCCATCCAGCACATCAACTTGGGTTTAGGGGCGTCTAGAGGAACGTTTACTTGCTTGAGGTAGGTGTCTCGGACATGGCCGAGCACCAGCTTGCGAGCTTCGGTCAGGGTTGGCCTATCGGTGACGCAGCGGCGAGGGGTGTTGGGCTTGGAGCGGATGCACTCGATGATCTCCCCTGGCGATTCCAAGACTCTCTCTTGGTCGAGATCCCACAGGTACCACCTAGTGGGACCTGCTTCCAGGGCAAATGTCTGCTGCTCTGTGTCGAGCGCAGGCAGCCCGTAGCAGAAAAACACCCCGCGGGCGCCTCTGCTGAGTTTCTTGCGGCCTGAGAAAACTGATCCAGGGAACCCGTCGAGCCGCTCGGCCAACTCTGGGTGCTCCTTCATAAGGGTCTGGTACTCCAGATGCATGTCCTCAACTGCGGTGCGGGTGCCCTCGTAGGAGGCGTTGAACTCCTTCAGTGCCTCATAGTCGTCTTCGGGAGTGAGGAGCTTGCGTCCTTCGATACCCATCGTTTTCGAGATTAGGAGGGTCTTGTGGGTGACCCGCTCATACAGGGTGAGCATCCTCTTGAGATCGTCGGGCGGCAGAAAGTTCCAGAACAACACTTGCTCCCGCTCTCCGGTTAGCTCTGGATGGTCAGCAACCATGCGGGACTCAACTTCTGGATTCATGCGCCGGTCTACACGGCCGATGCGCTGCATGAGCCGCACGGGGTTCCAGTGGATGTCGTAGTTGACCAGACGGCTTGCGTCTTGGAGGTTGAGGCCTTCCGACAACACGTCAGTAGAGATCAGCACCCTGATCTCTTTGTCGCCGTTGGCAGCCAGCTCTTCTGAACTGCTGGCGTTGTAGTAGGGGGCGAAGCGACGAATGACCTCGGCCCGATTTGCGGTCGATCCTCCGTCGATCTGCTCCACACCGTCGATGCCCGCTTCCTTCAGATGGAGGGCGACATAGCGGGCAGTGTCGGCAAACTCGGTGAACACCAGGACTTTGCGGTCTGCCAGGTCTTTGCTGCGAAGCAACCGTGTGAGCTTCTTGAGCTTGTCGTCTTGTGCCGGAGTGAACCGGCTGGTGAGTTCTAGGAATTGGGAAATCTGGTCGAGGTCGAGGAAAACCTCGCTCAGAATCTCAGTTACGTCGTATTCGTCGCGGGACAGCCGACTCTCGGCCGCAGCGTCGAGCAGCTCTTGGGGTACGACATCCTCATCGGCATCAGACTCGTCATCTTCGTCTGCGAAGGGCAGGCCTAGCTGACTCTCAGGGTGGTAGCCGATCACCGAGGCGTTCTGGCGCTTCCAGCGGTCGTAGCGATTCTTCTCTGCCTCGGTTTCGCTATGTGTCTCGACAAAGGCCAGCAGCTTCCGCAATAGAAGATCGAGCGACTTCTCAAAGGCGTACACCGAACTCTCGAACCGCTTGAGGAACATGGTGCGGATAAGGCCGACAACTTGTTTCTGGCGATTCTCCTCGAAGGCGTCGATGCTGTCGTCGGGACCGATGTAGTAGGCCAGCGGGTAGTAGATGGCCAGGGAGAAGAGGGGGTTCTTCTTCTCGAATGCTCTTTCGAATAGGTCAAGCACCTCTCCATAAGAAGACCGGATGGAATACTCGGCCACCCTGGGAGGGCGGCGTTCTGGAAATGCCGATGACTCCCCACGCTCCTGGATCTGGCTGGCCTTGGCGTATGCCCGGCTTCGCTGCACCACCAGCGCTCCGAAAATCTCGTTGCCTGATAGTGCCTCGCTGGCCTCAGGAGTAAATCCCTCGAAGAGCGTGACTTCCTCTCCACCCAGCTGCTCCTTGAGCCGACGTTCCATGACGTTGAAGCGCCCTGTGAGGCTGTGGACACCCAGGGTTTGGGAGAAATAAGCGTCGTCGCGCTGGGTGAACAACTCGACCATGTGTCGGAAGTCAGCCAGGCGGTTGTTGACCGGTGTGGCCGTGAGCAAGAACACTTGCTTTGGCCGTGTCGAGCTTTCAAGCAGGTCGAAGAGGCGCCAGTAGCGAGAACGGATGTCCGGTTCATCGGGGGTTTCGGGTCGACGACCTCGGCGACCGGGATTGCGGAAGTGGTGGGCCTCGTCGATGATCACGGCATCGGCCAGTTCGGAGATGCGATCGAACCGCTCGGGAAAATCGCCCGAGCGACTTAGGTCGGTGTGGCTGAATACAGTGAGATTCGAGAAGTCGGCACCGCCGCCAAAACCGCCGATGTGCGGCAACCACTGGCCTAGATGAGGCTCCCACACACCTTCTTTGGCTGCTTTGGGGGCGAAGATCACCACCCTCTTGTTCTCGTGCAACACCAGCCGCTCTACCAGCATCAGCCCGACGAAGGTCTTGCCCAGACCCACCCCGTCGCAGAGGAAGGCCCCTCCGTACTGGCGGGCGATCTTCATCAGCGACCAGTAAGCCTCACGCTGGTACTGGCCAAGGTGGGGGAACATCCGTGAGTGGGCCTCATCCCACTCGCCGGCGGTGAGTTCTCGGCCCCGGAAGAACTCGTGGAGGGCCTTGGCGTAGACATCGAAGGGGGTGAACTCGGCGGTGTGGCGAGTGATGGTCCGCAGCACCTCCTCGGTGACCTCTTCGGCCAGATCCCAGTGGATGTCGAACCAGTCTTGGAGCTCGGCTACCTCCCGGCCGCTCTGGATTTGGATGTTCAGCTCGACGTTCTTGGTCAGCCCGGCCCCGGTGAAGTTGCTGGAACCGACGAGCGCCTTGGCCCCAACCACGTCGAGCTTGGCGTGGGTTATGTAGGCCTTGGCGTGGAACTTGTCCTGCTTGTACACCCGGCACTCGATCTTGCCCTCCCTCAGGGCCTCCACCACCGCCTCCACGCCTTCAAGGAAGGGGTTGTCGTCCTTCTCGGATTCCAGACTGTTGTCCAGCCGCCCCACTCGGTGACTTAGTGCGTCGACAAAAGCCTTGCGGGTCTTTAGCGATACTTCGTCGCCCATGAGAATGCGGATCTTGTCAAGCTGCTGCCACTTGCCATCGAGAGCCAGCAGCGCCCCGATCTCGAAGAACCCTGTGGCGACGTCGAACGAGTCGGCCAAGTCGGTCCACTGCTGGAGGTACTCAAGCCCCGTCCACCCCGACACACTGTTGTCAACAATGAACAGCTCCCCGCCGCCCCTATCGCTCACATCCGCAACCTACCCCGAGCCTGCGACAGTTGGGGACATAATCCATCGATATAGAGGGGTGTAGATAGGGTGGCGAGGAACGTTGAAGTGATACGCGAAGGCCTAAACAGCCAGGTGGGGTGGCACTGGGTTCAGCGCCACCCCACCTTTTGAAGTTTGCTACCAGGAGCTTCGCCAACGGCGAGAGGCCTACCTGAAGCGTACCTAGGGAATTCTATCGGGCAGCATGACTAGGCCACCTTGGTTTCGTGACACTAGCCACGAGCAGCTGCTCTCACGCGCGCTGCACGAGCCTGCTCGCGCAGCCTCTGTCTGATCTCTTCGTGAACGTCGATGGCTACATCTTGGCCAACCTCAAGTGTCGCAGCTAGGCCGAATCGAACAGGCTCTTCGAGTCTTCCTACCCGAACTCGACAATCAACGTCGATGGCCAATTCATCTTCCTGCGTGTAGCCCGCGGCCCGTTCTCCCACAAGCACCTCATGCAAAACAGTCCCCTTGCCGTTGGCATTGTGATCGGCCTGAATGGGCCTCACCTTCAGATCGTCTCGTGGAGACCCGAAAGACAGATGGGCAACCCGGTACTGCTGAGTTCTAGGCATGATTGGCGAGAACCAAGCCAATGTGACAGTAAGCCGACGCCAGCCCACGAAATCAGACAGCGAAGGAGGAAGAGGGAAGCGGAATGAATGCCGCTGATCTTTCCTTATCGCCCCAGCCCCAATCACACAGGCCCGTGTTTGGGTGGCAGCAATCACCCGCACGGGATCGAGCACCCCAAAACCGAGCATCTGAGTTAAGGCTCGACGCCGACTACTCCCAGGGATATCGAGTTGATCGGCCCACCGCAATGCTTCATCAGGCCAAGAAGTAGCATGAACCAACAAGGTCTTGACCAGAACTGAGTGATACTCCGCATCTGGAAAATCCCATTCGTCTTGCTGGCTAGTCAGTTGCCTGAGTTGCTCCTCCGTTTGAGCTGCCACTCGAGTTGTCAGGGCTGCGGAGTTGCTTGTGCCATACGTATAGGCGAAATTGCCCGCCCCTGGTCCAACCCCTGGTGCAGCGACTCGGATGCCAGGGCCTCGAACTCTTGTCTCGGCTTGTTCAAGCACCAATTCGGTGTCGTCATCGGCGTGTCCAATTGGCCGGACAGCCAGTGCACGACCTCCCAGATTGTGCAGGTCGGGTTTGGGGGAACGGCGATAGCCAAATCCAGTCGGCGAGTAAGCCGCGATCGAACCCCGCAACTGCGGGTCGATTGCGGTATCGGGGATATCGCCGTTGGCACCGTCTTCGTGGATAGCTCCTACAGTCACCGCGTTGATGGCCTCTGCCGGAGCAAGGAGACCCCTATGTCTCGCCGTGTCATACAAAGCGGTCCTCACTGCCTGATCAAGGTCCTCCTGGTCACCTGCAAGGACTGAGCCAGGAACCGCGAGCTTCACACCGGGAACATGTGAGCGACCCAGTGGGTAGTTACCCGCCGACACAATCACAAGAACGTTGTGGGTAACCATGAGGTGGTCCACCAGACGAGCAAGGGGACTCATCCGCCGGATGAATGCTCGAGCAGGCTCGCCAATTGACAGGTTGACGATTCGAATTGACTTGCCAACTGGGCTATCTCCACCTACAAGTCGCTGAAACGCGGCATGGATGACATCCACAAACAATTGGCCTCTTGGTGTCGTTTCCCGATCTATCTGAAGCTGGTCGGGAACAAGTACCGGGTGGGCCAATAGCGGCGTTGACAATGCAGGTCCCGGATCATTTAGATCTCCGTGGATAATGAGTGAAGCCATCGCAGTCCCATGGCTGCATTGAAGTGGGGTATAGGCAGCTTCTCGGCCATTGGGATCGTCAATGATCAGCCGACCAGCAAGAACATCGTGATTAGCCAGAGGCAGCCCGTCGAGCAGGGCGACGGTTGGCTCCCCTTGTGGAGGTGATTCATCCACCGCGACATCGCCATATTCGCTATCTGTGACAGTGACCGACATTGGCACAGACGGCGTTACGAACAGAATGTCCTCACAGCAAAGTAGGTCAATTGCGTCTGGTCCTTCCCTTAGGACCGCCTCCACCTGCGAGCGCGGCAGATCTGCAAGAACCGCGTGGTACTGAATCGACCCGATATCCGTAGACGTGATCATCGCTGCACCTGGAGTAGCGTCAATGATCTGCTGCACACGTATCTGAGCATCTTGGCGGGCATCGGCTGCGTCTCTCCAGACAAGCTCAATCTCCACTTGTAGCGAATTCGGAGCCTCACCAAATACTTCAATCTCTTCTCGCCATCGATCCAACAGACCAGTTTCAGCCACGCGATCCTCAGGGCCCCATCGCCGCACAGTATGAAGCAAGTCGAACACTTGCTTGAGTGGATTCAGGCCCCGGGGAAACGTGATGTTTTGGTCTTCTTGATAGAGCTCGAATAGCCGAATTAGTTCTTGAACGGCCCTCGCATTTGCCATCACTAGGTACAGCGTCTGAGGCAATTTCTTCGCACTGGGATCGCCGTCATCATCAGTGAAGTAGAAGTCCTCGTCGGGGTCAATATCGCTACCTACCAGGTCATCTACAAAATTCAGACCCTCTATTCCTTGAGTGGCCCGGAGAAAGCCACTGACAGTGCCCACAATTTCGAACACCACAAGGTGCTCTGGGTCGGACGCCTCAGTTGCATCTGTCAGCGTTGCCGCATCTTCGGCGAGCGCCCGCTGAAGTGTCGCGAACTGAGGAGAGAGGCGTTCCCCCTGTCTCCCCATACCAGGAAGTTGTGGACGAGGCGGCGGCCTACGCCTATTCCCTGTGCCCGTGGGTATGCGACGAGTATCCGCTGGACCAAAGGGGAGCAGGGTTCGGGAGTCAGTTGGATTCAGCTGCGAGCTTGCTTCTGCCACTGGGTGATTTTGTCCTTTGCGATGGCTCGCAGGTCAGCATCGGGGAGGCTAAGCACGTAGCGCCGTCGCACATCGACCGCGAACTCTTCTAACTCTGCGAAGCTGGCTCCCTGCAAGTGTTCGGCCAGTGTACGGGGTGCATAGCCAAGCTCCCCACCAAGTCGCCGGGCAGTCTTGTTCAGGAACTCTGTAGCTGTCGCCCGGGTTGGTGCTTCGATCGATAGCCGCAACTGAAACCGGCGCCAAGCCGCCCGATCGAGCAACTCGCTGTGGTTGGTTGCGCATACAACGATGACGTGTGCTGGCAGTCGGTCGATCTGCAACAAAAGTGTCGACACCACCCGCTTGATCTCGCCGGTCTCATGTTCGTCGGCGCGCTCTTTGGCGATTGTGTCGAACTCGTCAAAAAAGAGCACACAGCGACGGGTGCGAGCGAACTCAAACGCCTCATCCAGCCGGCTTGCAGATTCCCCGAGGTAGCTCGATACCAGGCCCTCGTACCGGGCAACGTACATCGGCAGTAGCGTCTCCGCAGCAATGGCCTCGGCAATACTGGTCTTCCCATTTCCAGGTGGCCCTGCGAGCAGCACTCGATGCCGGGGCTCAATGTTGTGGCTTCGCAACAACTCGCCACGGTGGTGTTCCTCTATCAACTCGCTGATCGCCCCACAAACGGAAGGGGTCAGAGTGAGATCGAGCAAGCGGCGCTGTGGCACAACCTCCAGTAGTAGATCGCTAACCGACGCTGCTACCGAGTCTCGGCCAGGGCGGTCTGCTAGGCCGACGGTGGTAATCAGATCCGAGAGACGTTCGGCAACGAGGTGATGGCTCTTGGCTCGCTCCTCCGCGATTACCGCTTCGACCAATGCGCGGAACCGGGCGCGGTCGCCGTGCTGCTCTGCTTCTACAAGATCGATTAGGAGGTCAGAACGAGCCATCAGGTACACCTACCTAGGTCAGCACTACTCTATTCAAGCAAACGACACATCCCCCCATGGTGTCAATGCCCAACTGGCCCTTCACCCTGCAATCGTGCCCATGTGGGATCCTCAAGGTGAAGCTCTAGCTGCCGACGAATGGAAGCGCCCAGGGGACCGATCGGCCGATTGAGCCCTAGCTGCCCTCAGATTCCAGCTTCTTCGATGGCTCTTCGGGTTCTAGGTGGGATTTGCGCCGACTGGCAGGTCCCTGAGGAATCAGATTGTCAGGGTTGCTATAGAAGGCGTGCTCTTCTTCCGGCGTCACATCAGAACCTTAGGTCGGCACGAGACAGCAATGATCCACTCGTCCCCAATGATCACCGGCCTACCCCATTAGGGGAAGGCCAAGTTGGGGTTCTCCTTGCCGATTTCTTGGAATATGGCCCACAGGTCGTCTCCTTCGAGCAACTCAGTCAAGGCCCGACGACCCTCGGGCGATAAACGCGGGTCTCCATCACCTAGCCCGCGGTCTGGGACACCGTCAGAACTGAATTTGACGGCAGGGGCATCCTCGCAGCGCCGGGGACCAGCCCCTACCTGTTCAACTGAACGGCGAACCATGAAGTGACTATACCGACCGGTTGGCTCTAATACTCCCAAGGCACGGGGGCGTGACCATCGAAGTCCTGGGAAGGGAGAAGTTCAGGGAGAAGGGATCCCGCCTCGGATTCGAAATCAAGCGGAGAGGATATTGGCTCCGTAGAGCCCCATTTGGGAGTCTCGAGTGACGAGCAGAAGGTCGTGGTTCAGCGCTTGGGCGATCAGCATGCGGTCGAACGGGTCCCGGTGGTGATCAGGCAAAGAACCGGCTAGGCGGGCGTCGTCGTGGGAGATGGAAAGCGGTTCGAAGTCGTCAATTCTCACGTCGAATATGGCGTCGTCAACCTTCAGTTTCCCGCTAGCCCGCTTGATGCTGATCTCCCAGATGCTGGCCGCACTCACATAGACGATGTTGTCGGGATCAGCGATCGCTTCAAATGCCTCAGAGGAGATCTTCTGCTCGTCGGCCCACCACAGCAGAACGTGGGTGTCGGGCAGGAGGTTCATTCCCAGTTCTCATCTTCAAGATCACCCTCGAAGGCAGCGATGATGTCCTCTGGCGTTTCGTCGAAATCAGGAGCAATCCACATCTTTCCCGCCAGGCGACCGGGTTTCCGAGGTTGTCGAACCTCTCGGAAAGGCACCAGCCGAGCCATAGGCTTGCCAGCTTTGCCCAACACGAGCTCCTCCCCCTCAGCAACCCGTTCGAGCAGCTTCGACAAATGGGTCTTGGCCTCGTAAACGTTGATCACCATAAACCCACCCTACCCCAAGTTGGTCAGACTAGACCAGACCAATTTGGTCAATATTAGGTGCAATTCATATCCGTTGGCAGACGGAGGCGGGGGTTAGGTCAGATGCGGCGGGGACGCCGATTAGGGCGAGGGTGCGGTGGAGGTCTTCGGTGAATTGGTCGATTAGGTGGTCAACGCCGGGTTCGCCGGCGGCGGCTAGGGCGTAGAGATAGGGGCGGCCGAACATTACGGCGGTGGCGCCGAGGGCGAGGGCCATGGCGACGTGACTGCCTCGGCGGATGCCGCCATCGCAGATGATGTCGATGTCGCCGGCCACCGCCTCGGCCACTTGGGGGACCAGATCCAGGATGGGGGGTGCGCCGTCGAGCTGGCGGCCGCCGTGGTTGGAGAGGATTATTCCGTCTACGCCCCGTTCAGCAGCTACCTGCGCGTCGGCCACTGATTGAACGCCCTTGAGGACCAGCTTCCCGGTCCAGCGCTCCCGGAGCCAGTCGAGGTCGTCCCATGACAGTGCCTGGTTGAACTGGTTGTGGGCGAACTCAGCCAGGCCCAACGCTGAGCTGCCGTCGTAGCCCTGCACTCCGGTCAGGTTGGCGAAGGTGATGGGGTCGGACCGCAGCAGCGACCACGTCCACCGCGGTCGCCGCAGGCCGTCCAGCACGGTGTCGGGACCCAAGGTGGGCGGCAGGGTGAAGCCCCGGCGCACGTCCCGCTCCCGGCGGCCGAACACCGGCGTGTCCACCGCCACCAGCAGGGCCTCGTAATCGCAGTCGGCCGCTCGCTGGAGCCAGTCGGCCACCAGGGACCGATCCCGCCAGAAGTAGAGCTGGAACCACAGCGGGCCGCCGCTCACCTCCCTGATCTCCTCGATAGAGCGGGTGCTCAGGGTGGACAGCGAGTAGGCGATCCCCTTGCGGGCCGCGGCCCGGGCAACGGCCAGCTCCCCATCCGGGCACACGATGCGGGTAAACCCGGTGGGGGCCAACGCGAACGGCACCGGGTGGCGCCGGCCCAGCAAGTCCACGGAGGTGTCCAGCGCCGACACGTCCCGCAGCACCCGGGGGACGAACTCCCACTGGTCGAACGCGGCGGCGTTGCGCTCCATGCTCAGCTCGTCTTCGGCCGCCCCGTCGATGTAGTCGAACACCCCCGCAGGCAGCCGCCGCCGGGCCAGTTCCCGCAAGTCGGCCACCGATGCCGCCCGGCTCAGCCGCCGCTTGGCCCGATTGGGCTCAAAGCGCCGAAACCGCGCCACCGACCGCAGCGTCCGGATCATGCCCACAAGCTGAACTTACAGCGGCCCGGCTCGTCGCCCCTCAATCAGGATTGTGGGAGCATGGCCCGTAATGGACGCCGACTACTGGCAGGACGGCTACCTCATTCGGCGCAAGCTGGTGCCCGGAGAGATGATCGACACCCTCAACCAGCGGTTCGCCGAAATCGCCGACGGCACCGTCGCCCCGGCTCCCAACATGCAGATAGCCCGCAACGTGGAGGTTGCCAAAGGGCTGGTCACCCCCCGCACCCCCGCCCACGGCATCGCCAAGGTGAACTTCGTGAACGGCGACCCGGTGTTGTCCCGCTATGCGCTCTACGAGCCGATCATCAACCAGGTGGAGGAGCTCATCGGCGACGACCTGATCGCCTTGAACAGCATGTACCTGAACAAGCCCACCGATGTCGACGGCCGCCACCCCATGCACCAGGATCTGCTCTACTTTCCCCTCCGCCCCGCCGACCGCATCGTCGGGGTGTGGACGGCGCTCGACACCATCACCCGGGAAAACGGTTGCTTGGTGGTGTTGCCCGGCACCCACACCGGCGAGCTCCTCGATCACGACTACCCCGACTGGGAGCACAAGAACTTCCTGTTCTTCGGGGCCAAAGGCATCGACTTCGACCAGCGAGTCCATTTGGAGATGGATCCCGGCGACACCCTCTTCTTCCACCCCCTCCTCGTCCACGGCTCCGGCTACAACCGCACCGAGGACCTTCGTCGGGCCATTGCCGTCCACTACGCCAGCTCCCACTGCGAGGACATTTGGCGCGGGGAAACCAAGACCATCGGCGATTTCAACCCCCGCCTAGACATCCGCCTCATTAGAGGCCAAGACCACAACCAGTACGCCCATAACCCCGCAACATCAAGCTAGGGGCCCACCCCCGTACGCAGAATCGAACTTTGCCTGAAGCCACGGACCGGCTTCCACGGTGCCATACCTGGCCAGGTTGGTTGCACTGACGCAGGTTTCGAATGGCGTCACCTCGGCGTGCCAGTTCGGCTGATGGAAGAACGCAATCGCATAGCGGTGTTCGCGCCGTGCCCGCTCGGTAATAGGGAGAGCCACGCGGTGACGAGTAGAGCGCCATCGATCTGGCGTACGACCGCTTCGCGTGGGCCACTCAGGTCTATGACCGGAATGCTCATCGCCACATCCTCCCCCAGCCTCTGGCCAATTATGCCCCGCATTACAGTGTCGGCATCACCCGCTCATCGGTCGCGACCCACATCAGCAACCTCACGGCTCAAGGCAAGGCAAGGGGGCGAGGCTATGTCGTGGCCGACGAGCCCTATGTTGTCGTCATTGGCGGAGCGAACGTCGACATCGAGGGCCGATGCTCCACACCACCACTGCCACACGAATCGAACCCTGGTGCCGTCGCCATCTCGGCTGGTGGCGTCGGCCGCAACATCGCCGCGAATCTCGCCGCGACCGGACTCCAAACACACCTGGTAACCGCCCTCGGAGAGGACGACCACGGCCAACTCATCTACAACCGCACATCAACAAGCGGCGTTGATCTGTCGTCGGTGCTGTGGACCTCCCAGCACCCGACGGCCACCTACCTGTCCATCATTGACGCGAACGGCGAACTCCTCATGGCCGTCAACGATATGGCCATCACCGCAGTCGTGGACCGCAAGGCCATCGCCGAGCGCGCGGAGCTCTTGCGCCACGCCTGGGTTGTGGTTATGGACTGCAACCTCAACGACGAGGCCCTCGATGAGATCACCAGCCTCTCCCCTACTGTGTTCGTCGACACAACCTCGGTCGCCAAGGCACCCCGGATTCGGCCCTATCTGGATCGCATCCACACGCTGAAGCCAAACCGCGCCGAGGCGACCGCGCTCACCGGGATCGACATTCACAACACCGCGACAGCTCGCATAGCTGCGCAGCGGCTCCTTGACGCTGGTGTCGCCACCGTCTACCTAACGCTCGGACCCGACGGTGTCGTCTGGGCCGACCAAGAAGGCGGCGGCGGATTCCTCTCGGCACCACAGATTCACGCGCTCAGCACGACCGGCGCTGGCGACGCGTTCACCGCAGCACTCGTTAGGGGATTCTGCAACCTCACCGGCCCCGACGAACTCATCGAGCTCGCCACCGAGCAAGCCGCAGCCATCACTACCGAACTCACCCCCGGCGCCCAGTAGGCCGGCAATCCCCAGGAGATGAATTGAACTCACAGCACACGCCCCACATCGTGTTCAGCGACGAGGTCGCCGCCGCCGCAGCCAACCAGGAAGCGATCGTTGCTCTCGAGTCCACCATCATCACCCACGGAATGCCCGCACCTGACAACGTCGAGACCGCCCGTCACCTGGAAGCAGCCGTTCGCGCCAACGGCGCAACCCCAGCCACGATCGCGGTCGTCGACGGCGTCGCCCGCATCGGACTCACTGACGAGGAGCTTGACCGGCTCGGCCAGCCCGACCCGGAGCTCGTCAAGATCGGCAACCAGAATCTCGCCGCGTCGTTCTACCTTGGTCAAACTGGCGGTACCACCGTCGCGGTAACGATGAAACTCGCCGCTCTCGCCGGAATCAGGATCTTCGCCACGGGCGGGATCGGCGGCGTTCACCGCGGCGCGCAGTACAGCTTCGACATCAGCGGCGACCTCGAAGAGCTCGCCCGCACCCCCGTGGCCGTTGTGTCCGCAGGCTTCAAGTCGATCCTCGACATCGCCAAGACCACCGAATACCTAGAAACACTTGGAGTCCCGATCGTCGGCTACCAGACGGCGATTCTCCCGTCCTTCTACAGCATCGACAGTCCCCATGAGGTCAACCTCCAGTTGGATAGTCCCGAAGCCATCGGCGACTACCTTCACACCCACTGGAACCTTGACCCAGCCCGCGGTGCCGTGATCGCGAACCCCATCCCACAACACGCAGCAATCCCTACCGACCGCATAGAGGCGGCAATAGC
The DNA here is from genome assembly GCA_022822905.1 of Acidimicrobiia bacterium. Lineage (GTDB taxonomy): Bacteria > Actinomycetota > Acidimicrobiia > Acidimicrobiales > Bin134 > Poriferisocius. The sequence continues at coordinate 41,225 of JAJDYE010000031.1, forward strand.
CCAAGCGTGCGTTCACGCCGATGCTGAGGGCATCAGCGGCAAAGAACTCACCCCATTCCTACTGCAATGGCTCGTCGATGCAACCGACGGCGAGAGCCTAGAAGCGAACAAAGAGCTGGTGCTCAACAACGCGAAGGTCGCAGCGCTGATCGCCCAGCACCTCACATAGCCATGTGAGTCCCAAGACAAAGAGGGTGGTGCCAACAGCCCCCACGCGTAACGACTGCAACCCGCAACAAGTACCCAAGTACGATGACCAGGCGATGACGGCCCCCCGCAACGTCCCCGAGAAGCCCGCGCTTGAGGGCCTCGAAGCCAAGTGGGACGACATCTGGGAAGCCGACGGAACATACCGCTTCGACCGCACCGCCACCCGCGACCAGGTCTACTCCATCGACACCCCGCCCCCCACCGTCAGCGGCTCGCTTCACGTGGGCCACATGTTCAGCTACACCCACTGCGACACCCTGGCCCGGTATCAGCGCATGCAAGGCAAAGAGGTGTACTACCCCATGGGCTGGGACGACAACGGCCTGCCCACCGAGCGCCGGGTACAGAACTACTTCGGCGTCCGCTGCGACCCCTCCCTCCCCTACGACCCGCACTATCAACCCCCCGACGAGCCCGGCAAAGAACAGCTCCCCATCTCCCGGCGCAACTTCGTGGAGCTGTGCGAGCAGCTCACCGCCACCGACGAGCAGGCCTTCGAGGAGCTCTGGCGCCGCCTGGGCCTGAGCATCGACTGGTCGCTCACCTACGCCACCATCGACGAGCGCAGCCGCCGGGCCTCCCAGCGGGCCTTCCTCCGCAACCTGGCCCGGGGCGAGGCCTACCAGAGCGAGGCCCCCAGCCTGTGGGACGTGACCTTCCGCACCGCAGTGGCCCAGGCCGAACTGGAAGACCGGGAGCGCCCCGGCGCCTACCACCGCCTGGCATTCCACCTGCCCGACGGCGGCGACCTGCCCATCGACACCACCCGACCCGAGCTGTTGGCCGCCTGCGTGGCCGTGGTGGCCCACCCCGACGACCAGCGCTACCAGCCCCTGTTCGGCCAGACCATCACCACCCCGCTGTTCAAGGCGGCGGTGCCTATGGTGGCCCATACCCTCGCCGACCCCGAGAAGGGCACCGGCGCGGCCATGATCTGCACCTTCGGCGACACCACCGACGTGACCTGGTGGCGGGAGCTGAATCTGCCGGTACGGGCCATCGTCGACCGAGGCGGCCGCCTTGTGGCCGACGCCCCCACCGGCATCGACCCCGCCCCCTACGCCGAGATTGCCGGGCGCACCATCCACGGCGCCCAGCAGCGCACGGTTGAGCTCCTCACCGAGTCTGGCGAGCTGATCGGCGAACCCCGGCCCATCACCCACCCGGTGAAGTTCTTCGAGAAGGGCCAACGCCCGCTGGAGATCGTCACCTCCCGCCAGTGGTACATCCGCAACGGCGGGCGCGACGAGGCTCTGCGCGATGCCCTCATCGACAGAGGCCGGGAGCTCAACTGGGTTCCCGAGCACATGCGGGTCCGCTACGAGAACTGGGTCGGCGGGCTGAACGGCGACTGGCTCATCAGCCGCCAGCGCTTCTTCGGCGTGCCCTTCCCCATCTGGTACCCGCTGGACGACGAAGGCCAGCCCGATTACGAACACCCCATCGCCGCCGACGAGGCCAGCCTCCCCATCGACCCATCCTCCGACACGCCCCCCGGCTACGCCGAAGACCAGCGAGACCAGCCCGGGGGGTTCGCCGCCGACCCCGACGTGATGGACACCTGGGCCACCTCTTCGCTGAGCCCCCAGATCGCCTGCTACTGGGAGGACGACCCCGACCTGTTCGAGCGCACCTTCCCCATGGACCTGCGCCCCCAGGCCCACGAGATCATCCGCACCTGGCTGTTCGCCACTGTGACCCGGGCCCACTTCGAGCACGGCGGGCTGCCGTGGTCCACCGCGGCCATATCCGGCTGGGTGCTCGACCCTGACCGCAAGAAGATGTCCAAGTCGAAGGGCAACGTGGTCACCCCCATGGGCACCCTGGAGCAATTCGGCGCCGACGCCCTCCGCTACTGGGCGTCGTCGGGACGGCCCGGCACCGACACCGCCTTTGAGGAAGGCCAGATGAAGGTGGGCCGACGCCTGGCGGTGAAGATCCTCAACGCCAGCCGGTTCGTGCTCGGCCAAGAGCCCGCCGCAAACGCTCAGCCCACCGAGACCCTCGACCGGGCCCTGCTGGCTCACCTGGCCGACCTGATCGACGACACCACTGCCGCCTTCGACAAGGGCGACTACGCCCGAGCTTTGGAGAGCACCGAGACGTCGTTCTGGTCGTTCACCGACGACTACCTGGAGCTGGTGAAGAACCGGGCCTACGGCGGCCGGGGCGGGCCAGCGGGCGAGTCGGCCCGCTCCACCCTGGAGACGGCTCTCATCGCCTATCTCAAGCTGTTCGCCCCGTTCTTGCCCTATGTGACCGAAGAGGTGTGGTCGTGGTGGCAACAGGGCTCGGTCCACCGCTCGCCCTGGCCTGTCGGGGCCGAGCTGCGGGCCGCGGCCGGCGACGTGAACCCCGAGGCCGCCGCAGTGGCCGCCGACACCCTGCGGGAGATCCGCCGCATCAAGAGCGATGCCAAAGTGCGCCTGGCCACTGCGGTCACCACCGCCACCGTCACCGACACCGCCGAGCGGCTGGCCATCTTGGAGCAGGTGGCCGACGACGTGGCCGACGCCGGGCGGTGCCGAGAGCTGCTCACCGCGGAGGGCCCGGAACTGTCGGTGACCGCGGAGATGGAAACCTAGTCCGCGGCCTAGTGGTCTGAGATGAACAGATTGGGCCTCGGTGTTTTGGCCGGGGTTCTTGCCTGGTTGGTGACAGGATGCGGGGGTGAAGGCAAGACCGCGGTGACGGTGTACGCAGCGGCGTCGCTCTCGGAAGCGTTCGAAGACTTGGCCGCCGAATACGAGGCCGCCAACCCCGATGCCGACGTGAAGCTCAACTTCGCGGGCAGCGCTCGGCTGGCCGCGCAAATCAGCGCCGGCGCCCGGGCTGACGTGTTCGCCTCGGCCAACGGCGCCAACATGAGCCGGGTTGTGGCCGAAGGGCGCACCGCCTCACTCCCCGTCTTGTTCGCCCGCAACCGACTGGCCTTGGTGGTGCCAGCGGACAACCCCGGCAATGTCACCGAATTGGAAGACCTGTCAGATGACAGTTTGGTGCTGGCGATGTGCGCCCCCGAGGTGCCCTGCGGCGCCCTCGCCCGGGCTGTGCTGGCCGATGCCGGGGTAACCGCCAACCCCGACACCGAGGAGACAAGCGTGCGGGCCGTGCTCACCAAGGTGACGCTGGGTGAGGCCGACGCCGGTCTGGTGTATGCCACCGACTTGGCGGCCGGCGGCAACAAAGTGGCCACCGTGCCCCTCGGCCCCCAGATCAGGGTCAACGACTACCCGGTGGTGGCGGTCAGCGATCGAGCCGTTGCTGCCGATTTTGTGGATTTCATCCTCGGTCCTGATGGCCAGCGCATCCTCTGGAGCCACGGATTCGATTTCCCATGACCGGCCGTGCCACCCCCAAGGAACCCAATCGCAGGCCGCCCATCGCTGTCCTTGTGGCCGCCATCATCGCGGTAGCCGTCTTGGCACTACCCCTGGTGGGGCTGTTGCAGCGAACGCCATGGTCAACACTGGGCACCAGGCTGGGCGAGACGGCCACCCTGGAGGCCCTCCGGGTGTCGGTGGTGGTGTCGCTTCTAGCCGCGGCGGTCTCGATGGTGCTGGGGCTGCCATTGGCCTGGGTGTTGGCCCGGCTCACGTTCCGGGGCCGAGCGCTGGTGCGGGCCGTCGTGCTGCTGCCCATGGTGCTGCCCCCGGTGGTGGGTGGCATTGCCCTGTTCTTCGCCCTCGGACGAAAGGGGCTGGTCGGCCGGGCGCTGCAAAACTGGTTCGGCATCGACACCCTCATCGGCACCACCGCCGGCGCGGTAATCGCCGCCGCGTTCGTGTCGATGCCGTTCTTCGTGATCACCGCCGAGGCCGGCTTGCGCCAGCTCGACACCCGGCTTGAATCGGCCGCCTCCACCCTGGGCGCAGGGCGCTGGACCGTGCTGCGCCGTATCACGCTGCCGCTGCTGGCCCCGTCGCTGGCCGCAGGGGCCACCCTGTCGTGGGCCCGGGCCCTCGGCGAGTTCGGGGCCACCATCACCTTCGCCGGCAACCACCCGGGCCGCACCCGCACGCTGCCCCTGGCCATCGCCCAAGCCAACGAGGCCGGCCAGCCCGAGGCGGCCATCGCCATGTCGGTACTGCTCATCGGGGTGTCACTGCTCATCCTCATCGGCCTGCGCCACCGCTGGATCGCCCCCCGCACCACTCAACAGAAGAACTCGTCGGAAGCATCCCCATCATGAGCATCCAGGCTGAGGTCCATGCCGCCACCGGCGACTTCTCCATTCACGCCGCGTTCGATGCGCCCACCGGGAGCTGCACTGCCATCGTCGGCCCCAATGGGGCGGGCAAAACCACCCTGGTTCACGCGCTGGCCGGGTTGATTCCGCTGCGGCAGGGCAGGATCGTGCTGGCCGGCCAGGTGGTCGACGATCCTGCCCAAGGCATCCAGACACCCCCCGACCGGCGTCCCATCGCCCTTCACAGTCAGCACAACCTGCTGTTTCCCCACCTCAGCGTGGTGGACAATGTGGCGTTCGGCCCTCGGTGCGCGGGCCTGGCCGCCCGCCCGGCCCGCCAACGGGCCGAGGAATGGCTCAGCAGGGTCGGCCTGGCCGATCTGGCCGAACTGCGCCCCGCTCAGCTCTCTGGCGGGCAAGCCCAAAGGGTGGGCTTGGCCCGGGCCGCCGCCTGTGAACCCAATGTGCTGCTCCTCGACGAGTCCCTAGCCTCCCTCGACGCTGAAACCCGCACCGACGTGCGCCACTTGCTAGCCGATATCGAGGCGACCCGAGTGCTGATCACCCACGATCCGGTAGAAACCAGGGTGCTGGCCGACCAACTCTTGGTGATGGAAAAGGGTGAGATCGTGCAAACCGGCACCCCCGAGGAGGTGGCCGCCGATCCCCGCACTCCGTGGACCGCCGGGCTGCTCGACATCAACCTTCTTACCGGTACCGCCGCGGGCACCGAAGTGGCTCTCGAAGGCGGGCTCACCCTCACCACGGCCACCCCTATGACTGGGCCAGTGCTAGTCACCTTCTCCCCCGCGGCCGTCACCCTTTCAACGGTCGAGCCCCACACCAGCGCCCGCAACACCTGGGAGGCCGAAGTGGCCCGCATCCAGCCCGAAAGCGACCGGGTCAGGGTGCTTCTGGGGGCTCCGGTGCCCTGCCAGGCGTGGGTCACACCCCAGGCGGTGGGCGAGTTGGGACTGAGGGCTGGCTCGCGGTGCTGGGCCGCCCTCAAAGCCACTGAATTGACCGTCCGAGAGGCCTAGTTCGCGCGCGCGGACGCGCGCGCCGAAGAGCCTTGTGGAGCACTCAGGAAAATTCCTTTGGCGCGAAATCCCTGGTCATGGCGTCGCGCTGAAGAAGTTCATTGATGAAACTCCCCCTTTGTAATTACACTTTGAGAACTTCGCGCTGGCAAGCCTCATCCGCAGGGGGGACTGATGACACTCATACAGGAGCCACTGGCCGCAGTGGTCACCAATGGGGCCGATGCCGACCAAAACGGGGAGCATGCCGCCGGCGATACCGGGATGCGGGTGCGCAAGCGCAACGGCGAACTGGAGCCGGTGGACGTCAACAAGATCGTCAACGCGGTGGCCCGCTGCGCCGAGGGCCTGGTGGGCGTCGACCCGATGCGGGTGGCTACCCGGACCATTTCCGCCCTGGCCGATGGAGCCACCACCCGAGAGCTCGACGAGCTGTCTATCCGCACCGCGGCCGGGCTCATCGTCACCGAGCCCAACTACTCCAGGCTGGCCGCCCGTCTCCTGTCCACCTGTATCGACAAAGAGGTCCGCAACCAGAACATCCCCTGGTTCACCGAGTCGATCAAAGCCGGCCACAACCTGGGTTTGATCAGCGATGAGACTGCCGACTTCGCCGAGAAGCACGCCCCGGCGCTGAACGCCTCCATCAGCTCGCTGCGCGACCGGAACTTCGAGTTCTTCGGCCTGCGCACGGTGTACGACCGCTACCTGCTGCGCCACCCCGACACCCGCCAGGTGATCGAGACCCCCCAGTACTTCTTCCTGCGGGTGGCCTGCGGCCTCTCCGCCGATGCCGATGAAGCGATCGCCTTCTACGACCTGATGAGCTCGCTGGCCTACCTGCCGTCGAGCCCCACGCTGTTCAACTCGGGCACCGCCCACCCGCAGATGTCGTCGTGCTACCTGCTCGACTCCCCCACCGACAGCCTCGAGGGCATCTACCAGCGCTATACCGACATCGCCCGGCTGTCGAAGTTCGCCGGCGGCATCGGCGTGGCCTGGCACCGCATTCGCTCCAAGGGGTCGCTCATCCGGGGTACCAACGGCCTGTCCAACGGCATCGTGCCGTGGCTGAAGACCCTGGACAGCTCGGTGGCCGCCGTCAATCAGGGCGGCAAGCGCAAGGGCGCGGCCTGCGTCTACTTAGAGTCCTGGCACGCCGACATCGAGGACTTCTTGGAGCTCAAGGAGAACACCGGCGACCACAACCGCCGGGCCCACAACCTCAACCTGGCCAACTGGGTTCCCGATCTGTTCATGGAGCGGGTGGAGAAAGACTGGCAGTGGTCGCTGTTCGACCCCAAGAAGGTCCCCCACTTCACCGACCTGTACGGAGATGACTTCCGCGAGGCCTACGAGGAGGCTGAGCGCGAGAAGCTGTACGAGGTCCAGCTCCCCGCCCGCCAGCTCTACAGCCGCATGATGCGGTGCCTGGCCCAGACTGGCAACGGGTGGATGACGTTCAAAGACGCCTCCAACCTGCGCTGCAACCAGACCGGCCAAGAGGGCCGCACCGTACACCTGTCCAACCTGTGTACCGAGATCATCGAGGTCACCAGCGACGACGAGACCGCGGTGTGCAACCTGGGGTCGGTCAATCTGGGAGAGTTCGTCGACACCGACAGCGGCAAGATGGACTTCGAGCGGCTCGGCGATGTGATCCGCACCGTGGTGCCCTTCTTGGACCGGGTGATCGACATCAACTTCTACCCCACTACCGAGGCGGCCAACTCCAACGCCAAGTGGCGCCCGGTGGGCCTGGGCCTGATGGGCCTCCAAGACGTGTTCTTCCATCTGGCCATGCCGTTCGACAGCGACGAGGCCCGCCAACTGTCGGCCCGCATCTCCGAGGAGATCTACTTCAACGCCCTGTGGGCCTCCACCGAGCTGGCCGAAAAGCACGGACCCCATCCCGCGTTCTCCGAGACCCGGGCGGCCGCCGGCCACCTCCAATTCGACCTGTGGGGCAAGGAGAGCTCCGATCCGGCCCGATGGCAGACGCTGCGGGACCGCATCGCCGAGCACGGTCTGCGCAACTCCCTGCTCATCGCCATCGCCCCCACCGCCACCATCGCCTCCATCGCCGGGTGCTACGAGTGCATAGAGCCCCAGGTGTCCAACCTGTTCAAGCGGGAGACCCTGTCCGGGGAGTTCTTGCAGATAAACCGCTACCTGGTGCGCGACCTTCAGGAATTGGGCCTGTGGGACGACCAGATGATCGCCGACGTGAAGCGCTCCGAGGGTTCGGTGGCCGACATCGAGCGCATCCCCGACGGTCTCAAGGCGGTATACCGCACCGCCTGGGAACTCCCCCAGCGCTCCCTCATCGACATGGCCGCCGACCGAGGGGCGTTCATCGACCAGTCCCAGTCGCTGAACCTGTTCATGGAGTCGCCCACCATCGGCAAGCTCAGTTCCATGTATCTGCACGCCTGGAAGGCCGGACTGAAAACCACCTACTACCTGAGATCCCGCCCGGCCACCCGAATCAACCAAACCACCACCGGCGGTCCCGATGGCGCGACCGCCGCCCCGGTTCCCGACGCCGAGGCGGTGGCCTGCTCATTGGAAAACCCCGAAATGTGTGAGGCATGCGACTGATGGCACTGGCAGAAACCCCTTTCCTCGAAAAAGACCTGGGCCTCAGCCCGGCGCCTGAGGCGGCACCTGCGGTCGTACCAGCCCAGGGACGCATCCTCGATCCCGGCTTCAATCTGACGCTGCGCCCCATGCGCTATCCGCAGTTCTTCGACATGTACCGCGACGCCATCAAGAACACCTGGACGGTGGACGAGATCGACTTTTCCGACGACCTGGTCGATTTGGAGCGCACCCTTCTTCCCGCCGAGAAGCATCTGGTGAACCGACTGGTGGCGTTCTTCGCCACCGGCGACTCCATCGTGGCCAACAACTTGGTTCTGAACCTCTACCAACACGTCAACGCCCCCGAGGCCCGGATGTATCTGTCGCGGCAGCTCTATGAGGAGGCGTTGCACGTCCAGTTCTACTTGACTCTGCTCGACAACTACATCCCCGACCTCGCAGAGCGGGAGGCCGCATTCGCGGCCATCGACAACATTCCCTCCATCCGCCAGAAGGCCGAGTTCTGCTTCCGGTGGATGAACTCGATGGACGACATCGACCAGTGCGACACCCCTCAGCAGCGCCGCCAGTTCCTGTTGAACCTGATCTGCTTCGCCACCTGCATCGAGGGGCTGTTCTTCTTCGCGGCATTCGCCTACGTGTACTTCCTGCGGTCCAAGGGGCTGTTGAACGGGCTGGCCGCCGGCACCAACTGGGTGTTCCGCGACGAAAGCTGCCACATGAACTTCGCCCTCGAGGTGGTTAACACGGTTCGGGCCGAGGAACCTGAACTGTTCGACGCCGAGCTCAGCCAGCAGGTCACCACCATGATCCGCGAGGCGGTCGACTGCGAGTACCAGTTCGCCGAGGACCTGCTGGGCCAGGGCGTGCCCGGCATGTCGGTGGCCGACACCCGCCGCTACCTCGAGTTCGTGGCCGACCAGCGCCTCACCCAGCTCGGCTTGCCCAAGCAGTTCGGGGCCAAGAACCCGTTCTCGTTCATGGAGCTCCAAGACGTGCAAGAGCTGACCAACTTCTTCGAGCGCACCGTGGCCTCATACCAGGTAGGCGTCGAGGGCGACGTCGCCTTCGACGAGGACTTCTAGCAGATGCTCGTTGCGGTCTCCGAGACCGCACAGGTAGGATTCGTGTGGACCTGGAGGGAATCGAACCCTCGCGATGGGCTGTCAACACCGGGTCGCATCACCATGAGCAGGCCCACCGCAGGTGCCTAGCTCTTGTAATGGAATATGGCCGAACCACTTTTGGTTCGGCCATATTTCGTATTATACACTGAGTGTGATAGGAAATTATTGGAATAGCACTAATGGCCTATGACTCGTCCACCGGCCGCAGCAGCTCCAGCAGGGCGCGGGCTTGACCCGCGTCCCACTCCGACTCCCGGAGCTTGTCCATCGCCGTTTTCAAACTCGCTACCCGGCGCAGCAGGTCGTCATCGACGACTCCGGTTCGGGCTTGGCGCTCTAGGTAGGCCAGCTCCCGCTGGGCCGACTCGTACAACAGGATGGCCATGGCCACCTCTTGGCGATGAGTGCTGGCCCGCAGGTCCTCGTCCTCGGCCACCAGCAGCTCCCTCATGAGGCCCACCAGCGGCGGGTCTGCCTCGGCCAGCAGCGCTTCCATGTCCGGGTACTCCAACATGGCCTCGAACCCGCCTCGGTACAGGGGATGGTCGAACATCTCTGGGACGATCTCCGGCCACACTTCGCTGGGCTCATTGGCCGCCAGCCACAGCACTTGGCGTTCCACATTGTTAGGCGGAGGGCTGTCGGGACTGCCGTTGGCCCCGCTGCCCTCGTAAACCGAGTGGTCCCCGCGATCCCCGCTCGGCTGGCTGCCCGCGTCGGCCGGATGGGGCGCATCGTCGCCAGCCGGGCGGGTCGCCCGTCCCCGACCCCGGCGGCGGGCGCCGGCCACCACTCCTCGCAGATGATCGGTGCTCACTGAGCAGCGATCAGCCACCTCCACCAGATACTTGTCGCGGATTTCGGGATTGGGGTGCTCGGACACCAGCCGGGCGGCCCGCTCCCCCGCCCGCACCTGTCCCTTGACCGTCGACAGGTCGGCCTCCCCCAACACCCGGTTGATGCGGAAGTCCATGAAGTCCACCGCGCTCCCCACCGCACCCGCCAGCCGCTCGGGATCGCTCTGGGCCAGGTCGCCGGGGTCGGCCCCCGTGGGCAGGTCGGCCACCGCCACCTCCAGCTCGAAGGCGTGCTCCCACTGGGAGAATCGCTCGGCTGCGGTCTGGCCGGCGGAGTCGGCGTCGAAGGCCAACACGATTCGGGGGGCGAACCGGCGCAGCACCCGCACATGGTCCTCGGTGAGGGCCGTTCCGCAGGTGGCCACGGCTCGGGAGATGCCGGCTTGGGCGAAGCCGATCACGTCGGTGTAGCCCTCGCACACGATCACTTCGCCGGCGTTCACAATGTCCTGTTTGGCCCAGTTGAGGCCGTACAGCACTCGGGACTTGCGATACACGGCGTTGTCCACCGAGTTCTTGTACTTGGGCCCCTCCCCACCGGGCAAGACGCGACCTCCGAACCCCACCGGCTTGCCGCTGGGGTCGAAGATGGGGAACAGGAGCCGGGCTCGGAAGCTGTCTTGGATGCGCCTGCCCTTGTTGCGGAACCCCAGTCCGGCGTCGGAGAACACCTGCACTGGCATCCCCCCGTCTTTGTCCACCCCGAGGTCGGCGGCCAGCGCGTCCCAGTCGTCGGGGGCCCATCCCAGCTTGTACTGGCGCACGATGTCGCCGTCGTAGCCCCGGTGGCGGAGGTAACCGCGGGCCTGTCCTGCGTCGGGAGAGGTCAGCAGCCGCTGGTGGTACCACTCCACTGCCTGCTCCAGCGCTTCGGTGAGCTTGCCCCGCTTCTGGCGGTCGGCCCCCTCGCCGGGCGCGGTGTAGCGCAGCGTGATCCCCGACCGTCCGGCCAGCCGCTCTACCGCTTCAACGAAATCGGCGTGTTCCACCTCCCGGACAAAGGTGATGGCGTCGCCGCTGGCCTTGCAACCGAAGCAGTGGTACACGCCCATCTCCGCGTTCACCGAGAACGACGGGGTCTTCTCCGCGTGGAACGGGCACAGTCCCTGCCAGCGGCGCCCGACCCGCTTCAGCTGTACGTACTCGCTGATGACCGCGACGATGTCCGTCGCTTCTCTCACCCGGGCCACGTCTTCGTCGTGGATGCCCACAGTGGGAGATTAGGCCGAACCGATGACAGCTTGGGCAGTCGCTAGCCGGACCACGAGGCCACAACCGCCTGGGCGGCCGCCAGCCGGGCCACCGGTACCCGATGCGGGGAGCAGGACACGTAGTCCACCCCCGCGGCGGCCCAGAACGCAATCGACGCGGGATCGCCGCCGTGCTCGCCGCACACCCCCATCTCAATGCCGGGGCGAGAGGCGTGGGCCGCGGTCACTGCGTCGGCCACCAGCCGTCCCACCCCGGTCTCGTCCAGGGTCTCGAACGGGTTGGCCGCCAGAAGGCCGTGATCGATGTAGGGACGCATGATCCGGGCTTCGATGTCGTCCCGGCAGAAGCCGAAGGTCATCTGGGTCAAGTCGTTGGTGCCCACCGACAAGAAGTCGGCGCAGGCGGCGATCTCGGCCGCGGCCAGCGCCGAACGGGGGGTCTCGATCATGGCCCCCACCGGGATGGCCCGACCCCCCAGGCGGCTCTCGAATCCAGCCAGTTCTTCGGCTACCGCAGCCCGCACATGGGACAGCTCCGGGCCGCCCACCACCAGCGGCACCATGATCTGCACCTGTGGATCGCCTCCGGCCGTCACCCGACGGGCGGCCGCCTCGGCCCCCGCTTTGGCCTGGGCTCGATACAGCTCGGGACGCAGCACCCCCAGCCGGGCGCCCCGCACGCCGAGCATGGGATTCTCCTCGACCAGCTCGGGATGGTCGGGCAAGAACTCGTGCAGGGGCGGATCAAGCAGCCGGACGGTCACCGGCAGACCATCCATGACCTCCAAGAGATCCACCAGATCCTCCACCTGTGCCTCGGTCAGAGCGTCCAGCGCCGCCGGCCCGCCGTCGGCGATGGCCCGCTGGATGAGCGGCAGCCGCTCCCCCAGGAACATGTGCTCGGTGCGGCACAGCCCCACCCCGACAGCTCCGAACTCCCGGGCCAGCCGGGCCGAGAAGGCATCGTCGGCGTTGGCTCTCACCGCCAGCCGCCCGCCTCGCAGCTCGTCGGCCCAGCCCAGCAGCGTGAACAGCTCGTCGGGAATCTCCACTTCGCCCACCTCAGCGGCGCCCAGCATGATCGTGCCAGCCGAGCCGTCCACGGTGATGGGGTCGCCGTCGCGCAACTCCACCTCGCCCAACCGGGCTGCCCCGGCTGCGACGTCCACCGCCAGGGTCTCCACTCCCACCACTGCGGGAATCCCCCAGCCTCGGGCGATCACCGCCGCGTGGCTGGCCATACCCCCTTTGGCAGTGATGATGGCCGCGGCGGTCGACATGGCCACTTCGTCGGCCGGCGTGGTGAACGGCCGCACAAACACCGCGGGGACACCCTCGTCGTCGGCATCCAGCACCGCGTCCACCGTCAGACACACCCGGCCCGATGCCGCTCCTGGTGAGGCGGCCACTCCGTGAGCGGCCACCGGCGCCGACAGGCCGTCGGTCATTTTGGCGTGGAGCAGGTCTTCCACGTCGTCGGGGGTCACCGCCAGCACTGCGTCGGCCCGATCCAGCTCGCCCTGCTCGGCGGCCTGTACCGCGGAAACGATCGGGCTGGTCACCGCTGCAACCTGATCGGGCCGATCACCGACGCCCTCACAAGTCGAGCTTGGCGTCCAGATGCTCGGCCAGCCCGTCGATGGGCACCCGGTCTTGATCCATGGTGTCCCGGTCGCGCACGGTGACCGCCCGATCGTCAAGGGTGTCGAAGTCCACAGTCACGCAGTAGGGGGTGCCGATCTCGTCTTGACGGCGATAGCGGCGGCCGATCGATTGGGTCACGTCGTAGTCGGTCATCCAGCGGGGCTGGAGCAGGCCCAGTACCTCCTCGGACACCGCTTGGAGCTCGGGCTTCTTCGACAGGGGCAGTACCGCGGCCTTGTAGGGGGCCAGCCGGGGGTGGAGCCGAAGCACGGTGCGGGTCTCCCCCCGCACCTCCTCGGTGTCGAAGGCGGCCAGCAGAAACGCCATCATCGTGCGAGTGGCCCCTGCGGCCGGCTCGATCACGTGGGGGCGGTAGCGCTCGTCGGCCTGCTGGTCGTAGTAGTCCAGGTCGACGCCGGAGTGCTCAGCGTGCTGGGTGAGGTCGTAGTCGGTGCGGTTGGCGATGCCCTCCAGCTCACCCCAGCCCCACGGAAACAGGTATTCCACATCGGCGGTGCCGGCCGAGTAGTGGCTCAACTCGTCGGCGTCGTGGGGCCGCAGCCGCAGCTTGTCGGCGGGGATGCCCAGCTCGGTGTACCAATCCATCCGGGCGCTGCACCAGTACTCGAACCACATGGCGGCCTCGTCGGGGGGCACGAAGAACTCCATCTCCATCTGCTCGAACTCCCGGGTGCGGAAGATGAAGTTGCCCGGGGTGATCTCGTTACGGAACGACTTGCCGATCTGGGCGATGCCGAATGGGGGCTTGGTGCGCACCGTGTTCAGCACGTTGGCGAAGTTGATGAACATGCCCTGGGCCGTCTCGGGCCGCAGGTATACGTCGGCGCCGGCGCCGGCCACCGGGCCGGCCTGGGTTTGGAACATCAGATTGAACTCACGGGCCTCGGTGAACTGGCCCTTTGCGCCGCAACTCGGGCACGTGTCTGGGTCTTCCAGCTGGTCCTCGCGATGGCGCGCGCCGCAGTTACGACAGTCCACCAGGGGATCGGTGAAGTTGGTCAGGTGACCCGATGCCTCCCACACCTGGGGGGGCGACAGGATGGATGCGTCCAGGCCCACCACATCGGTGCGAAGCTGCACCATGGTCCGCCACCAGGCGTCCTTCACGTTGCGCAGCAGCAGCACGCCCAGCGGGCCGTAGTCGTAGGCGCTGCGGAATCCCCCGTAGATCTCCGCCGACTGGTACACGAACCCCCGCCGCTTGCAGAGGTTCACCACCTTGTCCATCACCTCGTCGCCCGCACCCCGGTCGACGTCGCCACCACTCATGGCCCGCAGGCTACCGGCCCCCAGCAACAGGCCTGACACCGAAAACGGAGCTTGAGAAGGTTTGAGGTAGGGGTGGGGATCAGGCGGTGATGGGATCGGGAGCGATGACAACCTCAGGGTCAACGCCTACCAATTCTCCTGCTTCCCGTATCAATGCCTCAAGCTCTCCGAGGGTCGCAGCGTTGGCGAAATAAGCGGAATCACCGATGTCGCCCTCGGCAAGCCAATCTCCACTGCCTTGTTCTCTGGTGATCACGACCTGTGCCATGTCCTGTCCTCCATTGGAATCTTCAGAGTAGCGCTTCGATCTCATCGTCAGACAGCCCCACCCTATCAACCAGCATTCCCCGCAAATGCTTGGGTTTTACTGTCCTCCCCTTGTGCAGCGGGAGGATGATCGTCTGCCGCCCTTCTGCCCGCAAGAGAACATGCGAGCCTCTCTGGCGGACTTTCCGGTAGCCGATCTTACGGAGCAGTCGCAGGACTTGGTTGGGTTTGAGAGCTGGAAACCGGGAGACCGGAAGCGGCATAGCCAGCAGGATACTCGCCTTAGATTAGTTTTCAAGTAATTTCAATCTTTTTCACACATAGCCACCTCAGCTGTAGGCGCCGGTGGTGCGGAGGCGGCGTTCTAGGTGGTGCTCCATGGCCGCGGTGGCTAAGTGCTCGACTTCGCTGGTGGCGGGTGAGGGGGGCAGGGCCAGTGCGGCGCTGAGGCTGCCGCCGAGCACCATGCGCATCAGGTTTAGGGCGTCGGGCGACAGAGGGGTTCCTCGGCGGCAGTTTCGGCACAGCGCCCCGCCGCTGCCGTAGTCGAAAGACGCAAGGTCGTCGGCAGCTCCGCACGATGCGCACGCCCCCACCTCGGGTCCTACACCGTCGTGGACCAGGAGCTTGAGGTAGAAGGCGGGCACCACCAGCGCCGAGTCGCCCGCGTCCAGCGCCCGAAGCCCGCCCAGCAGCATCCGGTACAGCGCGCCGTCGGACTCCCGGTCGACCCCCACTCGGTCGATCGCCTCCAGCATGGCCATGGCCTTGCCCAGCCGGACCAAGTCCTCCCGCACCTCCCGGAATTGGTCTACCGACTCGACCTGGGTCACCACATCCAGCTCGCTTCGCCCCCGGTGGAGCTGGAGCTGCACATGGCAGGTGGGCTCCAACCTTCCCCCAAACCGGCTGCGGGTTTTGCGGACGCCTTTGGCCACCGCCCTAACTTTGCCGTGCCCCCGGGTGCAGAAAACCACGATGCGATCGGCCTCGCCCAACTTGTAGGTGCGAAGCACGATTCCTTGGTCTCGGTAGAGGCTCACTGAAACGAACCCACGATCCCCTGGTCCCGGTAGAGGCTCACCGGACCAAGCCTCTCACTCCTCGAACCGGGAGTGGCTCATGGTGCGCCCGTTATCTGACCCGGCCGAAGCGGCGGTGGCGGTGCTGGTACTCGGCAATGGCGGCAAACAGGTCGTGGCGGGTGAAGTCGGGCCACAGCACATCGCTGAACACCAGTTCTGAGTAGGCCAGCTCCCACAACAGGAAATTGGAGATGCGGTATTCACCCGAGGTGCGGATGATGAGGTCGGGCTCGGGCATCTCCTGGTCGTAGAGGTGGCGGGCGATGGTCCG
This sequence comes from Acidimicrobiia bacterium, assembly GCA_022822905.1. Lineage (GTDB taxonomy): Bacteria > Actinomycetota > Acidimicrobiia > Acidimicrobiales > Bin134 > Poriferisocius. The sequence goes on from JAJDYE010000031.1 coordinate 57,020, forward strand.
CTCGTTGATCATGCGAGACGGGGTCCGCTGGGCCGCGATGCGCTTCACCGCGTCCACGATCTCAGCCCGACCCCCGTAGTTGAAGGCCACCGCCAGCGTCATCCGCGTGTTGTGCTGGGTGAGCTCGATGGCCTCGTCCATCTCTTTGATCAGGCCCTTGGGCACTCGCCAATCGCGCCGGCCGATGAAGCGGATCCGCACCCCCATCTCGTTCAGCTCGTCACATCGCCGCCGCAAGATGGTGCGGTTGAAGTTCAGCAAGAACCGCACCTCGTCGTCGGGCCGGTTCCAGTTCTCAGTGGAGAAGGCGTACACCGTGAGCCACTCGATGCCCAGCTCCAGCGCCCCCTCGATCACGTCGAACAGAGCGTGCTCACCCTGCTCGTGGCCCTCGGTGCGGGCCATGCCCCGCTGCTCGGCCCAGCGCCCGTTGCCGTCCATCACGCATCCGACATGGCGGGGGATTCGATTCAGATCCAGGCCATGACCCGACAAGTCCACACCTGCACGGTACTCCCCCGCGAGCCCCGATTGTGTGCGGGAGAAGCCTCCCAATCGGGTTTCTCCCCGATTCTTCGACCAGCCACCACTAGCGTCGGGGTGATGCCCGAAATCGCCGCTGTCGACGAGGCTCTGGAGGCGGCCGTCGCCGCGTTAGACGGCGGCGGCGAGCGTCGGCCGGGGCAGCGGGCCATGTGTGAGGCAGTGGCTGATGCGATGGAGTCGGGGCGGCATCTGGTGGTGGCCGCCGGCACCGGTACCGGCAAGTCGCTGGCCTATCTGGTGCCGCTGGTTCTGGGTGAAGGCCCCTCGGTGGTGGCCACCGCCACCAAGACCCTCCAAGACCAGCTCGTCGACAAAGACCTCCCCCAGTTGGCCGAGGCGCTGGGGCATCCGGTGCGCTTCGCCGTGCTCAAGGGACGGTCCAACTACCTGTGCCTCCAGCGGTTGGAGGAGCACCTCGCCGACGACCAGTTGAGCATGGACATCGCCGACGGCCCCAAGGCGGAGATCAACCGGCTGGCGGCGTGGGCTGGGACAACCGACACCGGCGACCGGGCCGAGCTGGACTTCGAGCCCTCCCCCGCGGCCTGGGACGCGCTCAGTGTGTCGGGCCGGGAGTGTCCGGGGGCGCAGCGCTGCCCGTCGGGTGAGGTTTGCTTCGCGGAGAAGGCCCGCCACCGGGCCGGGGCCGCCGAGGTTGTGGTGGTGAACACCCACCTCTACTGCCTGCACCTGTTCAGCGAAGTCCCGCTTCTGCCCGAGCACGACACGGTGGTAATCGACGAGGCCCACGGCCTGGAAGACATCGTGTCCGACACCGCGGGGCTGTCTTTGTCCGGGGGGCGGTTCGACGAGTTGGCCCGCCGCGTTCGGGCGGTGGTGGCCGAGTCGGCCGCGGCCGGCGACTTGGAGGATGTCGGCGAGCTTTTGCGGGAGGCCCTGTCGCCTTACCGGGACAAGCCGTTGCCGGTTCCGTTGCCCGACGAACTCCAGCGCACAGCCGTGGTGGCCCGGGGCCGGGTGGAGCAGGCGCTTGTCGAGCTGCGGGGAGTGCCCGAGGACGCTCCCGGCGGCGTCGCCCCCCGCAAACTGCGGGCCATGCTGTCGGCCGGTGCCTTAGCAGAGGATTTAGCCCGGGCAGTGGAGGCCACCCCCGCCGAGGTGGCCTGGGTGTCGGGCACCGAGTCGGCCCCCGCATGGCGGATCGCCCCCATCCAACTGGGCGAACTGTTGACCGAGCACCTGTGGGGGCACACCACCGCGGTGCTGACCAGCGCCACCATCCCGATGAATCTGGGCGAGGTGCTGGGACTGCACCCCGACGACCACGATGCCGTCGACGTGGGCAGCCCGTTCGACTACGAGGCCAACGGGCTGCTCTACTGCGCCAAGCACCTCCCGGAACCCCGTAGCCCTGAGTACGAGTCGGCTGCCCACGAGGAATTGGCCGCGCTGATCGAGGCTGCGGGGGGCAGGACCTTGGCCCTGTTCACCAGCTACCGGGCCATGGACCGGGCCGCCGAGGTTCTGCGAGGCCAGCTCGACTTCGAGATCTACACCCAGCGCGACCTGCCCAAACCCGAGCTGCTGCGGCGCTTCGCCGCTGAGGTGGAGAGCTGCCTGTTCGCCACCATGAGCTTTTGGCAGGGGGTGGACGTGCCGGGAGAGTCGCTGTCGCTGGTGGTGATCGACCGCCTGCCATTCCCCCGGCCCGACGACCCCCTGCTGGAGGCCCGGCGAGAGCGCTACGGCAAGGAGGCGTTCCGCCTGGTGGACTTGCCCCGGGCCGCCACCCGGCTGGCCCAGGGCGCCGGTCGGCTCATCCGACGAGGCGACGACCGGGGCGTGGTGGCGGTGCTCGACTCCCGGATGGCCACCGCCGGCTACCGCTGGACGCTCGTTGACGCCCTTCCCCCGTTCCCCCGCACCGCCGAGCGCGACCAGGCCGAAGTTCTGCTGCGGTCGATTCGCGACGGGGTCTGATCTACAGGTCTGGGCCTAAAGATCGGGACTGGCCATGGAGCCCGGCCCGTAGCCGAAGCGGTCGAGCATCTCGGGGCGGCGCTGCCAGTTCTTCTCCACCCCTACGTGCAGCTCCAAGAACACGCCCTTGGGGAGTTGGGCCCGGGCCGCTGTGCCCACCTTCTTGAGCACCATGCCCTTCTTGCCGATCACCATGGGCTTCTGCGACTCCCGCTCTACCAGGATCTCCACCTTGATGCGGGGCCACTCCCATTCGGTTACCGCCACGGTTATGGAATGCGGCAGCTCCTCGCGGGTCACGGCCAGAAGCTGCTCGCGCACCAACTCGGCCACCCAGCGCGCCTCGGGCATGTCGCGAACCATGTCGGGGGGATACAGCGGGGGGCCGGGCGGCATGAGCTCGCACAACCGTTCCACCAGGGCGTCCACCCCCTTGCCGGTGCGGGCCGAGGTGGGGAAATACTCGGCGAACCCCAGCTCGCCGGCCGCGGCCAACTGGGCCACCACCTTGGAGCGGGGGGCGGCGTCGATCTTGGTCACCACCACGATGGAGTCGGGGCCCAGCCGCTCGGCGATGAACCGGTCTCCCCGCCCCAGCGGCCGGGTGGCATCGATGCACAAGCACACCACGTCCACATCGTCGGCCGCGTCGACCGCGGTGGCGTTGAGCCGCTCCCCCAGCGCGGTGCGGGGCTTGTGGATACCAGGGGTATCCACAAATACCACCTGCACTTCGTCGCGGTGCAGCACGCCTCGCACTGCGTGGCGGGTGGTCTGGGCTTTGTCGGAGACGATGGCCACCTTGGTGCCCACGATGGCGTTGATGAGGGTGGACTTGCCCGAGTTGGGCCGGCCCAACAGCGTCACGAACCCCGACCGGAAGCCCTCCCACGGATTTTGGCCACCAGAGTCGCCGACTGCATCGTCTGTCGGCGTGTCTCCCGGGTTGGCCACGCCCACCAGGGTACCGCTCAATTGCCGCTGTCCTGCCCTTGCCGCCCGGGTACCGTGAGCCAATGGCCGGGCCAAAGCCGGGGACGAATAGCGAGCAAGAGCGCACCAAGGTGGTGGCTACCAATCGCCGCGCCCGGAGGGACTACGAGATCCTCGACGAGTACGAGGCCGGCCTGGTGTTGGTGGGATCGGAAGTGAAGTCGCTGCGGGAATCCAACGTGACCCTCACCGAGTCGTACGCCCGCATGGCCGATGGCGAGCTGTGGCTCCAGTCGCTGCACATCGCCCCTTACTCCCACGCCGGAGGCGCCGGCGGCCACGACCCCGACCGCCCCAAGAAGCTGCTCTTGCACCGGGGCGAGCTCAACCGCATCAAGGCCCGCCTAGAGCAAGACCGCCTTACCCTGGTGCCCCTGTCCCTCTACTTCAAGCAAGGCCGGGCCAAGGTGCAGATCGGTCTGGCCCGGGGCCGCCGCCGAGCCGACAAGCGTCAGGCCATCGCCGAACAAGACGCCCGCCGCGAGGCTCGCAACGAGATGGGCCGAGCGGCCAACCCCTGAACTTCAATCGAGCAGGGCGTCGGCGCGGACTCGTTCCTGTTCGGCGTGCTCGTGGGCAGGCAAAACGCGCCCAAAGAGCTGGCGGGTGCGCTCCACGCGGCCGATCACGCCAGGCTCGGGGGTGTAGGCCAGAATGGTTGTGTGGCGGGGTCTTGACTTCTCCCCCACCCTGGTCACCCGATGCATCGAGAAGCGGCCCATGAAGATCTGGAGGTCGCCGGGGCGAAGATCCAGGGTTCTCACTCCGCGTCGGCCTCCGGCCACCACCTCGGCGATGGCGTCGAACCCCTCGTCGTCGGCAATGCGCCGGGCCACGCACAGCTCGGCGGCGTCTACGCCGTAGCGCTGCGCAGCGCGCTCGAAAGCACTTCTAGCCGCAGCAGTCATGGGCAATTCGGCATTCACACCCGCCTCCAGCTCCTCGATCAGCCCCAGGTCTTTGAGGCACAGCCCGAGCGGAAACGACGGGTCGTAATGGCCGGCGAAGATGCTCGGGGCGTCATGGCGGGCCACGAAGCTGCCGCCAACGCTGTCGCAGATGGCCTCCCATAGTGTTCGCAAGTCCACATTGTTGGCCACCCCCACCGCCAGACCCTCCCCCAGCGCGGCCGCAGCAACGAACCACAGCTGGTTGGCAACCAGCTTCACCACGTTGCCGGTGCCCAGTGGCCCGCACTCCAGCACATTGCCGAGATGTCCCAGCAATTCTCGGGCCGCGGCCACCGGTTCGGGATCGCCGCCCGCGAACACTGTGAGCCGGCCTTGGCGAGCTCCGTCCACTGCCCCGGTCACCGGAGCGTCCACTACCGACACACCCTCTGGGGCAGCCGCAGCCAACTCCAGCACCAGCTCTCGGCGGTTAGTGGTGAGATCCACCCACACCGCGCCCGGCTTCATGGCCGCCAAAGCACCGTCCGGCCCAGCCATCACCAATTCCACGTGGTGAGGCGCTGGCAGCGACGTCAACATGAAATCGGCATCCTTAGCGCACTGGCGGGCCGACTTCCCCGCTTCCGCACCGGCCTCGACCGCGACACTCAGCGCCTCTTCGCTGAGATCGAACGCAGTCACTGAGTAGCCCGCGGCCACCAGCCGCCGGCACATGGGCCCGCCCATCGTCCCCAACCCAACGAAACCAATCCGCAGCTGAGCCTCCTCTGATCCGGGCACCTCGCCCTACCCGGTTATTGGCGAGAAATCTAGCCCAGAATCCCCGCAGCGTCGGGCCTCTTCAGCCGAGCGAAGCCCGTCAAGAGACAGACTTAGCTACCAAATCCTGGGGATCGCTGTCGCGCCGGGCCGGTATCATGGCGGGGCACCTTGACAACTGTGCACACGGGGCTGATCGGTTTCGACGTTGGGACCGGGGGCTGCGCTGTGCGACCCGAGTTGCTCAGACTCGCAAAACGGGGCAACCAACTAAACGGCAAAGACCGTGAACTTCTCGCAGCCTGATCTTTCTGGCCTAGAGAAGAACCGCGACCGGTAACGGCACGCGGGGCCGGTCCACCGCAGCCCGGCAACAGAAGCGGTGGAGACAGTAGGGACAGACCACTGACGGCGGGAAAGACCGCTGGCTCCGGGGAACAGACCCGGTGGCGGGCCCCCTAGCGGGGGCCGCCCGACCCGGCGGCGCGGCTGCCATCGACGCCGCACACCGGGAATGGTCGTATCGCAGACAGATCTCGCCCAGCGGACGGGGGTTCGATTCCCCCCAGCTCCACCTAGCAAGCTCATCCGCGGTTGGGAGCGTCATATCTCGGTGGCTCGCCAGCAGTACCAGGCGGCGACGCTGCGGTAGGGGCGGAACTGATCGCCTAGTGGTTCCAACTCCTCGGCGGTGGGGGGCTCGGTCCAGCCGTGGGCCAGGCCGTAGCCTTTGCGAACGCCGAAGTCGCCCACCGGCCACACATCCAGGCGGCGGAGCGAGAAGATCAAGAACATATGGGCGGTCCAGGTGCCGATGCCCCAGACCTGGCTGAGCTGGTCGACCACCTCTTGATCGGACAGCCGCCCGAGCTTGGCCAAGTCCAGCGAGCCCTGCTCGCAGTGGGCGGCAAGGTCGAGCATCGCCCGGGTCTTGGCCCCCGACAACCCGGCTTCTCGCAGCGGCTGCTCGCCCAGCGCCAGCACCGCACCCGGCGCCCACTCTGACGCCTGCTCCCGCACCCGACCCCAGATGGCCCCGGCCGCCTTGCCGGCCAGTTGCTGGTAGGCAATCTCGCGGCTCAGCACCTCGAACCGCTCCCCCACTGGTGGCTTGGGGCCGAATCGAGCCGGGCCAAACCGCTGCACGAGCCCGGCCATCACCTCTGAGGTCTGAGCCAACGCATGGCTGGCCTCGGTGAAGCTCACTTTGGCCACTTCCTACTCCCGCGATAATTCGGACGGGTCAGGTCTGGGCCGGGTCGGGAACCGGTTTCACGATAACCCGGGCAATGCGCCGCCCGGTCACCCGCTCCACCAACAGCTCCCAGCCGTCCACCACCAGCGTCTCCCCCTCTTCGGGCACATGGCCCAGAGTGTTGAAGATCAGGCCGCCCACCGTGTCCCAATCGCCGTTGGGCAGGGGCGCGTCCAGCACTTCGCTGAGCTCGTCGATGGGCACCCGCCCATTGACCCGCACCGTGCCGGGCGCCACCCGCTCGATCATGGGCTCCTCCACATCGAACTCGTCGACGATCTCGCCCACCAGCTCCTCGATGAGGTCTTCCAGCGTGACCACTCCGGCGGTGCCGCCGTACTCGTCCACCACGATGGCGATATGGAACTTCTCGGCCTGCATCTCCCGCAGCAGCAGCGAGATGCGCTTGGTCTCGGGCACGAAGCGGGGAGCTCTGGCCACCGCTACTGCGGGAGAACCGGAACCCTGGTCCCGCTCGGCGCGCATCAGGTCTTTGGCGTGGACCACTCCCACCACGTCGTCGATGCCCTCGGCGTACACCGGCACCCGGCTATAGCCGTGCTCGATGACGATGGCGATGGCCTCTTCCACCGTGTGCTGATTGCTCATCGCCACCGTGTCGGTGCGGGGCACCATCACCTCTCGAACCACCGTGTCGCCAAACTCGATGATCTGGCCGATCAGCTCCCGTTCTTCGGGCTCAATGGCGTCCGACGCTTCGGCCGCTTCGGCCATGGCCAGCAGCTCTTCCTCGGAGACTTGCGGTGCCTCCCGACGCCAACTGGCCCGCACCAGCCGCCGCAGGAGATTGAATCGGCCGAGAACGCTCATCGCGACCCCGCCTGTGACCCCGCCAGCGCGTCCGCAGCCGAAGGCCTCGCCAGCAGCTCCTGCTCCCGTTGCTCCATAGTCTGGGCGTCGTTGTCGTCGAGGTGGTCGTAGCCCAACAGGTGCAGAGCGCCGTGTACTACGAGCAAGGCCAGCTCGTCGTCGACGGTCCTGCCGTGAACCTCAGCGTTGGACGCAGCTACCGAGGGACAGATCACCACGTCGCCCACCAGTCGGGGCTCGTCGTCAGCTCGGGGGGCGCTGCCGTCGTCGGCGCCAAAGGCCAGCACATCGGTGGGCCGGTCGATGCCCCGGTGCGCGGCGTTGAGGGCGGCCATCTCGTCGGCGGCCACAAACGACAGCCCCACCTCCCAGGGGGCGGCTATCCGTTCTTCGGCCAGAACCCGGCGAAGCAGCCCGGCCCAGCGGTCTTGGGCCACGAGCAGATCTAGTTGGCGGTCGGACACCACGACCACCTCGTGATAAGAGTCAGAGTCGCCGGGTCTCGGGCCGGAGTCGCCGTCGGCCATCACTGCTCGGCCCGCTCGTAGGCGTTCACAATGTCGGCCACGATGGGGTGGCGAACCACATCGCGAGAACTCAGATGGATGAACGACAGGCCGTCGATGCCGACCAGGATCTTCTCCAGGGAGACCAGCCCGCTGCGGCCCCCCTCGACGTCCACCTGGGTCACGTCGCCGGTCACCACGGCTTTGGAGCCGAAGCCGATGCGGGTCAAGAACATCTTCATCTGCTCGGGGGTGGTGTTCTGGGCCTCGTCTAGAATGATGAAGCTGTCGTTGAGGGTGCGGCCCCGCATGTAGGCCAGCGGGGCGATCTCGATCACCCCTCGGTCGATCAGCGATTGCACTTCCTCGGTGTCGAGCATGTCGTAGAGGGCATCGTAGAGCGGGCGCAGATAGGGATCGACCTTGGCAATCATGTCACCGGGCAGAAACCCCAAGCGCTCCCCTGCTTCCACCGCGGGCCGAGTAAGAATGATCCGCTCCACGCTCTGGGCCTTCAGTTCCCGCACCGCGGTGGCCACGGCCAGCCAGCTCTTGCCGGTGCCAGCCGGGCCGATGCTGAAGGTGATGATGTTGCTCCGCATGGCATCGACGTAGCGGCGCTGGCCGCCTGATTGGGGCCGGATCACCCGACCCCGCCCCGACCTCAGCACGTCGGTGTCCATCACTCCCGAAGGGCTCTCATCGGCCTCCACCATCTTGATCGCCCGGCCCAGCGTGCGGGAATCGAGTTGGTGGCCGCCCTGCACCAGCAGGATCATCTCATCGAAGAGGCCTGCCACTCGGTCGGCGCTTTGGCCCGATACCGTGATCCGGTTGCCCCGCACGAAGATGTCGGCATCGGGGAACGACTGCTCGATCTGACGAAGATGCTGATCGCGCTCGCCCAATAGGGCTGCCATGAGCCCATTGCGCGGGATGTCTATGGTGACCGGCGCTGCGGTGGTCATTCAGGACTCAGCGTCTGCATCGCCTTCCTCTCCCTTGTCGGCGCTGCCGACAGAGACAGGGTCGGGATACAGATGGCCGAGTGTGCCGGGCTCGATGCGGCTGCTCTCGATGAAAGCATCCACATCAGCCTGCTTGACCCGGATTACCCGACCCATTCGATAGGCGGGCAAACCCCCTTCATTGATGAACCGGTACAGCGTTCGCGTAGTGATGCCAAGTCGCTTTGCCGCGGTCTCGGTGTTCAGCCACACAATCTGGGCGTCGCTCATCTGCCCACACTCTATCCTGTTGCCCCGCCTTCGCACCCAAAAAACTTCGGACTGGCTTCAACCGGGCACTCGACCACGGCAAAGAACGACTTTCGGGGTCTCTCATATCGCTTCGCTCGGCGGCGAAGGATCGTTGGCGTGGCGCAGCATTTGCACTGCGCTGACGATGAGCAAGATGGCGAACAAGATGCCCGACAAACGAGGGCTGAGAGCACTGGCGCCCAGTGCGCCGACGAATGCCGAGGCCACCCCAGATGTACCGACAGTGAGCGCCGACTTGGGGTCGATGTTGCCGGAGCGGCGATTCCGAAGGGTGCCGACAATGGACGTGGGCAGGATCACCAGCAATGAGGTGCCCTTGGCGGTGGGGTCGACAAAGCCGAAAAGCAAGATCAGAGCCGGAATCATGATCACGCCGCCACCCACCCCCATAGTGCCCGACAACAGCCCGGTGGCCAGGCCGCAGGCCACATAGGCAAAGGCCAAGGCCACGGTGATGTCGCTGTGGCCGTCGGTGTCGGGGGCGATGGCCAAGAAGCGGGCCGCGGTGGCCAGCAGCAGCAGGGCGAAGCCAACCCGAAGCGACCGGATGGGAACCCGATCGAGCAGTGACGTTCCGACGGTGACCCCTACCGAGGCGCCGGCGAAGATCAGCAGACCGGGCGCCCAGGCCACCGAGCCCTCGAGCAGGAATCCGCCCAGGGCGGAGGCGGAAATGAGCACCATGGCGCCCAGTGAAGTGCCATGGGCTCGGCGCTGCTCCATGCCCAACAGCAGCACCAGGCAAGGCACCATGAGGATCCCGCCGCCCACTCCGAACAGCCCGGACAGAAAACCGGTGGCCACTCCGACCCCGATTGGCCCCCACTTGGAGTTGTTCATGAGGTGGCCACCCCGACCCCACTTCGACTTGTTCATGACATGGCGATGATTGCAGTGTCAGGGGCTATAACAGCAGTCAATCGGCGGCTGCCTGCTCGCGCAGCACGTACTTCAGCACTTTGCCCGATGCGTTGAGCGGGAGGGCGTCGGCGAATCGCACCCGGCGGGGCACCTTGTAGTTGGCCATCTCGCCGCGGCACCAGGCAATGACCTCCGTTTCGGAGAACTCGGCTCCGGGGGCGGCCACCACGGTGGCCACCGCCACCTCGCCGAGCCGGTCGTCGGGCATCCCGATCACCGCCACCTGTCCGATCTGGGGGTGGGCCAGCATGATGTTCTCGATCTCGGCCGGATAGGCGTTGAACCCGCCCACGATGAACATGTCCTTCTTTCGGTCGGTGATGTCGATGTTGCCCTGTTCGTCCATCACCCCGATGTCGCCGGTGTGGAGCCAGCCGTCGGCGTCGATGGTCTCAGCGGTCTGCTCGGGGTCGTCCAGATAGCCCACCATCACGTTGTAGCCCCGCACCACGATCTCACCGGGTTCGCCTCGGGGCATCTCGTTGCCGTCGTCGTCCACAATCTGCACCTCCACGTCGGGTATGGCCCGGCCCGAGGTGTTGGCGATGGTCTCGGGGTCGTCGTCGTGGCGGCACATGGTGGCGATGCCCGATCCCTCGGTGAGGCCGTAGCCGGTGACGATGGTCTCGAACCCCAGTCGGGCCCGCATCTGGAGGATCATCTCCACCGGGATGGCGGCTGCCCCGGTCACTGCCAGCCGCAGGGTGGACATGTCGAAGCTGTCCAGGTCGGGGTGGTTCAAGATGGTCTGGTAGATGGCCGGTGGACCGGGGAGCATGGAAATGCGCTCTTCGGGCACCCGGGCCATCACCGAGGGGACGTCGAACACCGCGTGGGGGATGTTGGTGGCCCCGGTCATGAGACAGGCCAAGATGCCGGAGTTGAGGCCGAAGGCGTGGAAATAGGGATTGACGATCAGATAGCGGTCGCCGGCCCGCAGGCCGATCACGTCACACCACGATTGGAATCCCCGGCAGATGGCGGAGTGGATGAGCATGGCCCCTTTGGGCAGGCCAGTGGTGCCCGAGGTGAACATGATGTGGCACAGGTCGTCGCCGCTCACCCCGGCCGCCCGGGCATCGCCGTCGGCCTCGGCCACCTGATCGGCCCGCTCCAGGAACTGGGCGAAGCCGGTGGTGCCGTCGGGAACAGTCCCCCGCAGCACCACGATCTCGTCGAGGCTGCGGCCGCCGTCGGCGTCGCGCAGCAGCGCCACATAGTCGGTGTCCAAGAAGTCGGTGACCGTGAACAGGATGCGGGCCCCCGACTTCTGGAGGATGAAGTCGGCCTCCCGGCCCTTGAACCGGGTGTTCACCGGCACCAGCACGCCCCCGGCCAGATGGACTCCCAGCCCGGCCACCACCCACTCCCAGATGTTGGGGGCCCACACTGCCACCCGGTCGCCGGGCTCGATGCCCGAGGCCATCAGCGCCCGGGCCGAGGCCTGGACGCGATCTCGCAGCTCGGGGAAGGTCCAGCGCACTTCGCCGTCCACCAGGGCCTCCAGGTCGGGAAACCGGCGGGCCGCGTCATCCACCAACTCGCAGATGGTGGTCCACGGAGCATCGGACATGGCTGCGACCCTAATTCACTGCTTTGGGATCATCGGAGTTGGCCGGCTAGTCGGCGGTTAGGACAGCACCCAGGGCGATCAGCTTGTCGATTTCCTCGTCGTCCATCCCAAGGTCATCAGCCAAGACAGCGCGGGTATCCTCGCCGAGGCGGGCGGTTCGGGGGGTGACTCCAACCGTGGCGTCGCCCATGGCGAAAGGCTTGGCCGGCACGGGCACGCCGGGGCGGATCTCGGCGATCAAGCCCCGATCGCGGGCCCAGTCGGTGGCGGCTAGATCGGATACCGAGCCGATGCGGGCTGCGGGCAGCGGGAGACCCTCTACGACTTTGGCCAAGTCCTCATGGGTGGGGTATCCAGCCGCAAGCTCTCGCAGGATGGCGACCGCTTCCTCGTGGGTGGGATTTTCTGGGCAGCCGGACGGGTCGCCGCCGAGGGCCTCCACCCACCGGGGCAGCAGGCGCTGGGGGTTGCCCACCAGCGACACCGCCTGGCCGTCGGCGGTGTAGACGATGGCGTAGTTCCAGGTGTCGAACTCCCGCGGCCCTTCGTAGCCCGACAAGTCGTTGCCGGTTTGGTCGTTGGCGTAGATGAGGGTCTCGGCCATGGCGATGTCGAGCTGCTGCCCAGCGCCGGTGTGCTCCCGCTGATAGAGAGCGGCCAGCACCGCCGATACCGACAAGAACCCGGCGTACAGGTCGCCGTGCTGATGGATCTCCTGGAGCGGCTCGGCCCCCCGGAGGCGGGCGGCCATCTCGATGGTGCCGGCCTCGGCGTGCATCATGGGGGCGTGGGCCTTGCGGTGCGACCACGGGCCGGTCTGGCCGAACCCGGTGATGGAGCAGAACACCAGCCGCTGATTGCGGGCTGAAAGCTCCTCATACGAGAGCCCGTAGCGGGCCATCACGCCCGGACGGTAGTTCTCCAGCAGCACGTCCGCCCGGTCAGCCAGCGCGGCCACCACTTGGGGGCCGCCGTCGGCTTTGAGGTCCACGCTTATGTTGCGCTTGCCCGCGTTCATGTGGCTGAAGGTGGGGCCGATGCCGTAGTCGTCCACCGGGGGCACCGGACGGGTGAGATCGCCGGAGGGAGGCTCGATCTTGATGACATCAGCACCCAGGTCGGCCAGTACCCGCCCGCAGATCGGCCCGGAGAAGATGCGGGTGAGGTCCACCACCCGGATGCCGTCCAGCGGCCCGCCGGTCATCGTGTATCAGCGGCAATAGACGCGGCCGGGCCCGACCCGCCGCCGTTGAGGCAGCCGATCGGGCCCAGCACAGCCGCTATTGACCCAGTTGGCTTACCGGTCGGAATCGCCGTAGCAGACGAAGGGGTGAGCCACCACGTAGTCGGCGTCCACCACCTGCACCATGCCGGTGCAGTCAGGGGCAACAACGTGGTCGGCTGGCCACTTCACCGGGCCGAGACCGCCAGACTGCTGAGTTGTCTCGAAACCGTCTATGTTGACCGCCTGGTAGAAGCTGGCGGTGTTCAGATCCTCGCCAGCGGCGGCGATCATCTGGATCATCAGATCTGCCGACCAATAGCCGACCAGGCTGCCGAAGCCGGGGAAGGCCCCAACTGCCTCGTAGTCCTCCAGAAGCTGCTGGATTGCCGGCTCGGAGTCGTCCAGCGGAGGTACCTGAGTCACGGCGTAGCCGCCCTCCAAGGCCTGCCCCAGGTCGGGGCTGGATCCGGGGAGGCCGGGAACGTAGGTCAGGTAGTCGGCCACCGGGCCTTCATATCCTGAAGCGGCGATGGTCGCCTTGAGCGTGATGGCTCCGGCGAAGTCGGTGGAGAGAATCACCAGGTCGGGCTGGTGCTCCAGCACCGTGTTCACGAACCGGGTGGGATCGGTGATGCCCCCTGCGGTTTGGGTGGGCACGAAGTCGTTGAAGGCCAGCTTGCCAGCCCACAGATTCTCGTACAGTGCATGGCCAGCGCGACCGGCGTCGTCATCGCTGTTGAAGATGCCGACCTGGATGTCCTCGGTGCCGAAGAAGTCGTACCAGATGTTCTGGACCGACACCAGGGGATCAGCACCTTCGACTCCGAAGGCAAAGCCGCTTAGGCAGCCGTTGAACCCAAAGCCCCAGTCGTTGGGAGCGCAGAACCCCGGCATGAATCCCCAGCCGGTGAAAGGCACCTGGTTCTCGGCCAGATAATCGGTGGTCTGTGGAAGCGAGACCGCCGAGGTGACCATGATGCCGAAGACCTCGTCGTTCTCCACCATGCTGCGGGCACCTTCGAAGTTGGTCTGCGGATCGCTGCCGTCATCCTTGTACTCAACCAGTTCGACGGTCCGCCCGCCGGGCAGCTCGCCGTCGCGGTTGGCCCGTCCGAGGCGGGCGTTGATGCCGTCGGTGAATCCGCCGTACAGCGCATCCTGGGTCATCGCACCGAGGCGAACAGTGTCGTCAGTCACACCTCGGGTGGAGGGCTCGAAATCTATCTCGTAGGTGTAGGCGCCCCACGTGCGGGAGGTTGCCATCTCCCCATCGTCCATGGGCTCCTCGTCATCCATGGGCTCCTCGTCATCCATAGGCTCGGCATCGTCCATAGGCTCCTCGTCATCCATAGGCTCGGCATCGTCCATAGGCTCGGCATCGTCCATAGGCTCCTCGTCATCCATGGGCTCGGCATCGTCCATGGGAGCCTCGGTGGCCTCAGGCGCAGGCG
>JAJDYE010000026.1 GCA_022822905.1 Acidimicrobiia bacterium
CGTCATCGACCACACCACCGGCGAACTCCTCCGCACCCTCACCCTCGACCCCACCCGCGACTACCAACCCCGAAACAAAACATGAAAAACACCCGCCCGCGCAGGTTCACCCGTTCCACATGTCCTGACACATCACACCAGTGCCCGGGGAGGGATTCGAACCCTCACTCCCTTGCGGGAACCGGATTTTGAGTCCGGCGCGTCTACCAATTCCACCACCCGGGCAGGGGGCCAGCTTGCTGGCTGGGGGAAGGGCAGTTTACCCAGTGCAATGGCAGGGAAGCTTGCTGGATAACTTGGGCAGACGGGCTTGTCTCGTAGAGTGTTGAAACCCCACTGTCGTCTGAGAGGTCTGACACCTGATGATCTGTTTCACCTATCCCGGCCAGGGATCCCAAAAGGCCGGCATGGGTTCGGCCTGGGTCGACCACCCCTCGTGGGAGCTGGTGGCCGAGGCCTCTGAGGCAGCGGGGCGCGATGTGGCCCGGCTCCTGCTCGACGCTGACGACGACGAGCTGCGCCACACCCGCAACTCCCAGCTCGCCACGTTCATGGTGTCGATGATCGCACTCGACGCGGTGACCCGGGTGGGCATCGAGACCGCCGGCCACGCCGGCCACAGCCTGGGCGAGTACTCCGCGCTGGTGGCCGCCGGGGTGGTGGACTTCTACGACGGCGTTCGCCTGGTGTCGGAGCGGGGCGAGGCCATGCAGGTGGCTGCCGAGGAGCAAGACGGCACCATGGCCGCGGTCATGGGCCTCGACGACGACTTGGTGGAGCAGGCCTGCGAACAGGCCGACGGCGACGTGTGGGTGGCCAACTACAACGCCCCCGGCCAAGTGGTGATCGCCGGCGCCCCCTCGATGGTGGACGCAGCCGGCGCCCTCGCCAAAGACCTGGGGGCCAAGCGGGTTATGGCCCTGCCGGTGGGCGGCGCCTTTCACACCCCGTTCATGGCATCGGCCAAAGACCGGCTTCAAAAGGCCATCGGCAAGACCGAGTTCCGGGTTCCCGACCACCCGGTGTACGCCAACGTGGACGCCACCGCCCACACCGGCGCCGACATCTGGGCCGACCTGCTCAACGAGCAGCTCACCAGCCCGGTTCGCTGGCGCCAGTCGGTCCACAACATGTGCGACGACGGCTTCACCACGTTCGTGGAACTGGGGCCGGGCGCGGTGCTCACCGGAACGGTGAAGCGAACCGCCAAAGACTGCCAGCCGCTCAAGGTGAACGCCCCCACCGACATCGACGCGGTGCTGGAAGCCCTTGCTGGGCCCCCCGTAGCCGCTGCCGGCCCTCTGGAGGGCGAGGCCCTCTTCGCCACCGAGCGCCTGGTGGTGAGCCCCGCAGCCGGCGTCTTCCAGCCCACCGAAGACAACCTGCTGGGCACCGGGGTGACCGCCGGCCAGCTGCTGGGCCATGTGGGCGACACCGAGGTCCACACTCCCTGGGCTGGGGCGATCATGGGATTTTTGGCCGTGGACGGCGAGCGGGTCACCGCCAGCCAGCCCATCGCCTGGCTGCGCACACAATGAGGACACACGGGCGATGACGAGGGCGGCCATCACCGGTCTGGGCACCGCGAAGGGCCACAAGGTGGTCACCAACCACGACTTGGCCCAAACCCTCGACACCAGCGACGAGTGGATCGTGGAGCGCACCGGCATCCACGAGCGCCGGGTGGGGGGCAGCTGCCTGGAGCTGGGCGGCCAAGCAGCCAAGATCGCCCTCAAGCAGGCCGAGATCGACGCCACCGAACTCGACCTGATCATCTGCTCCACCTGCACCCCCGACCAGGTGTTCCCCGCCGTGTCCAACCGCATCCAAGACGAGTTGGGGGCAACGTGCGGGGCGTTCGACCTGAACGCGGCCTGCTCGGGCTTCACCTACGGCGTTTCCCTGGCCCATTCCCAGATCGCCGCCGGCATGGAGCGGATACTGGTTATCGGAGTGGACACGCTCAGCCGGTTCACCGACTGGGACGACCGCTCCACCGCCATCTTGTTCGGCGACGGCGCCGGCGCGGTGGTGCTGGAGCCGGCCATCCGCGACGACCGGGGCGTGCTCAGCACCTACATGGGCTCCGAGGGCCGCTTCGCCGACCTGTTGATCTGCGACTTCGGCGACTACATCAAAATGGACGGCAAAGAGGTGTTCCGCCAGGCGGTGCGGGTCATGGTCTCAGCCAGCCAGAGAGTGCTGGCCGACGCCGGACTGGAGGCATCGGATGTGGCCGCAGTGATCCCCCACCAGGCCAACTTCCGGATCATCGAGAGCGCCATGAAACGCCTGGACATCCCCCTGGAGAAGGCGGCCACCGTGCTCGAGACCACCGGCAACACCTCATCGGCCTCCATCCCGCTGGCCATGGACGAGGCGGTGTCGAAGGGGGCCATAAACGACGGTGATGTGGTGCTGCTCGTGGGCTTCGGCGCAGGTATGAGCGTCGCCGCCGCGCTGCTACGCTGGGGCCAGTGAGCACATCCAGGGTTGTCCTGGTGACCGGCGGGAACCGGGGCATCGGGCTGGCGACAGCCACTGAGTTCGCCCAAAACGGCCATCAGGTGGCGGTGACCTACCGCAGCGAGCCCCCGCAGTCCAACGGGCAAGTCGATCTGTTGGGCGTGTGCTGCGACGTGACCGACGAGAACCAGATCGAAGCCGCCTTCGCCGAGATCGAAGACCGGCTCGGCCCGGTGGAAGTGCTGGTGTCCAACGCCGGAATCAACCGCGACAAGCTGCTGATGCGCATGAGCGAGGCCGACTTCACCGACGTGATCGACGCGAACCTGACCGCCGGCTACCGGGTGGCCAAGCGAGCCACCAAGTCGATGATGCGCAACCGCTGGGGCCGCATCGTGTTCGTGTCTTCGGTGGTGGGCGCCGTGGGCCAGGCCGGGCAGGCCAACTACGCCGCCTCCAAGGCCGGCCTGGTGGGGCTGAGCCGATCGCTGGCCAAGGAACTGGCCAGCCGCAACATCACCGTCAACGTGGTGGCCCCCGGCCCGGTGGGCACCGACATGTTGAACGAGCTCGACGAGGACCGCCGCTCGGCCATTATCGACGCGGTTCCCCTCGGACGATTGGGCGAACCCTCCGAAATTGCTGCCACCATTTCCTTCTTGGCCTCCGACGCCGCCGGCTACGTCACCGGAGCGGTAATTCCGGTAGACGGTGGCCTGGGCATGGGAGGATGAATGCCCGGATACGCATTGGAAAACCCGTCCAAGGACGACCCGTCCACGAATAGGAGAGAACAAGCGTGAGCGACGACAACTTCACCCGCTTCCAGAACTGCACAGTGGAGGTGCTGTCGGTGGAGGCCGATCAGGTCACTCCCGAGGCCACCTTTGCCGACGACTTGGACTCAGACAGCCTCGACTTGGTCGAGTTGGTGATGGCGCTCGAAGAAGAGTTCGACATCGCCATCGACGAGGAAGAGCTGGAGGACATCGAGACCGTGGGCCAGGCCTTCGACTTGGTGACCGTCAAACTGGGATGACCTCGCCGCCATCTGACGAGACGAATTCCAACCCTCGGCCGCGGAGCGCGAGCCCATGACGGCACCGCGCCGAGTGGCAGTCACCGGCATCGGGGTCTTGGCCTGGCCCGGCCTCGGCCGGGATGCCTTCTGGCAGGGGCTGCTGGAGGCCCCCGCCGAGGGGCGGCGGGTGATGGACCACTTCGATCCCCTCCCCCATTTCGACTCCCCCAAAGAGGCCCGCCGCACCGACCGGTTCGCCCAGATGGCCCTGGCCGCGGCAGCCGAGGCGCTGGAGCAGTCGGGCGAGCTCAGCGCCGACCCCGGCCGCACCGGCGTGTGGGTGGGAACGGGCGTGGGAGGCCTGCGGACGCTGGAAGATCAGATCCAGGTCCGCATCGAGAAAGGCGAACGGAGGGTGTCGCCGTTTCTGGTGCCGATGCTGATGGCCAATGCCGCATCAGCGGCCATCTCCATGCGCTACGGATTCTCCGGTCCGTGCGAGAACACGGTCACCGCCTGCGCCGCGGGCACCCAGTCGATAGCCAACGCGGCCATGTTGATCCGCTCCAATCGCTGCGATGCGGTGATCACCGGCGGAAGCGAGGCCTCCAACTCCATCACCGGCGAGGCCACCTTCTGGAACATGACCGCGGTGTCCCGATCCCACATCAGCCGCCCGTTCGACTTGGAGCGCGACGGATTCATCCAAGCCGAGGGAGCGGCGGTCTTGGTGTTGGAGGAGTTGGAAACGGCCCGAAGCCGAGGTGCCACCGTGCTGGGCGAAATCCTGGGGGGCGCCAGTAACGCCGACGCCCATCACATCACCGCCCCGTCGCCAGGCGGTGCGGGGGCAGTGCGCTGCATGGAGCTGGCCTTGGCCGATGCCGGGCTGGAAGCAAGCGACATCGTCCACATCAACGCCCACGGCACATCCACCCCGCTGAACGACGCCGCCGAGGCCGAGGCCATCCAAAAGGTGTTCGGCACGCCGGGGCCGCTGGTCACCTCCACAAAAGGCGTGACCGGTCACGCCCTGGGAGCGGCAGGGGCCATTGAGGCCGCCGCGGTGCTGTTGGCCATGGAGCACGGGAAGATCCCCCCCACCTACGGGTACGAGACCCCCGACCCGGAGATGGCCCCCATCCAAATCGTGGCCCCCGATCCGGCCTCGTGGACGCCGGGGCCGTCGCTTTCGAACTCCTTCGGCTTCGGCGGCCACAACGGGACCATCGTGATCGGTCCCCCGCCCGAATAGCCGGCAACTGCCTGCCGGTGCCTACGGCCGGCGCCGATCAGCCGGCGTCAACCACCACGAACAGCAGTTCGCACGAGCACGCCAGCTCCCCCCCAACCAACGCCCGCCCCTGGCCTCGGCCGGCCCGGGCCGACAGGCGGGTCATCTCCACTTCCAGGTCCAAGCGCTCACCAGGGACCACCTGGCGGCGGAATCGGGCACTGTCGAGGCCGCCGAACAGGGGCAGCTTGCCGGCGAATCGGTCGTCGCAGAGGGCGATGTAGGCCCCGAGTTGGGCGATGGCCTCGGCCATCAGCACTCCCGGCAGCGTGGGACGCCCGGGAAAGTGGCCGGCGAAAAACGGCTCGTCGCCCGTGAGCTGCCAATAGCCCTCGGCCCGCTCCCCGACCACCATCGAGGTGACCTCGTCCAAGAACAGGAACGGAGGGCGGTGCGGGAGAACCTCGGCCGGAGGTCTCATAAGGCTGCTCTTGTTCCGCTATTCCTCAGGCAGTGCCGCAGCCAGATTGACCGCGGTGTTCTTGGGGCTGATCTTGTACCAGGCGTGCTCAATCCGGCCGTCTTCATCTACAAGGAAGGCGGAGCGGACAATGCCCCAATAGGTATTGCCGTACATCTTCTTCTCCCGCCACACCCCGAAGGCCTCGGCGGCCTCATGGTCGGGATCCGACAGGAGGGAGTAGCCGAGGTCGCACTTCTCATCGAACCGCTTCTGGCGGTCGGGCTTGTCCCCGCTGATTCCCACTGCGGCGATGCCCCGTTCTGCGGCGATGTCACGCACGCCGATTGCCTGATTCGTTCAACCAGGAGTAAGTGCCTTGGGAAAGAAGAAAATCGCCAGCTTCCGTCCGGCAAAGTCACCCAGCGACACCTGGTTGCCGTTCTGGTCCTCCAGGGCGAACGCCGGCGTTTGATCGCCGGGAGACAACAGCCAATCAGCCATGGATCGACTCTATCGGATCAGGTTCCCTTGACGGCTGCCTTCAGCCGGGCGCCAGCGCTCACCTTGCAGCCCTTGGCGGCGGCAATCTGGATGGTCTCGCCAGTGCGGGGGTTGCGACCGGTGCGGGCGCCTCGAGAGGTCTGCTCGAAGGACACGAAGCCGGTGATCGCCACCTTGTCGCCCAAGATCACCTGCTCGGTGACAACAGTCTCCAGGCTGCTGAGCACCGCGTCCACGGAGCTCTTGCTCTCACCGGTGCGCTCGCTGATGGCGCTGACCAACTCTGACTTGTTCATGGAATCCTCCTGAATGCTGAATTACGCGAGTGTAATTCAGTTGGAAATTGACACAAAGTTCTCAGAGTCAATCAGCCCGCAGTGGAAAAATGCCAAGTTCTCAGGCTCAATCCAAGGCTCGGCGGAATTTCCCAACCAGATCGCCCACCGCGGCGGGTCCGCCGTCGCCCAGCATCCGGCGCACCACCGCCGAGCCCACCACCGCGCCGTCGGCCACTCGGCACACCTCCTGGGCCTGCTCGGGAGTGCCCACCCCCACCCCCACTAGAACGGGCACGTCGGTCACCTGCTTGAGCCTCCCGGCCATAACCACCGCCGACGACGCCAGCTCGTCGCGCTCCCCGGTCACCCCCAGAAGCCCCACCCCGTAGACGAATCCCCGGGTTCGAGCGCAAATCCGGCCCAGCCGCTCGTCAGACGCGGTGGGCGCGGCCAACAGCACCGTCTCCACCCCCGCGGCGTCGGCCGCCTCGGTCCACGGTCCCGCTTCCTCCAGGGGCAGGTCGGGGAGGATGGCGGCGGCCACGCCCTGCTCAGCCAGCACCGAGGCGAACCGCTCCAAGCCGAATCGAAAGGCGATGTTGTAGTAGGTCATCACTGCCAGAGGGACGCCGATGTCGAGCCGCCCGAGGGCGTCCAAAACCGCTAGCGGTGTGATCCCACCAGCCAGCGCTCGGTCGTTAGCCTGCTGGATGACCGGGCCGTCCATTACCGGATCGGAGAACGGGATGCCCACCTCGATCGCGTCGGCGCCCGCGTCGGCGGCTGCGGCCAGTCCGGCCTGCCAGTCGCCCAACCCCCCGGTGAGATAGGGAACCAGCGCCTTGCCGCCCTGGGAGCGGCGGCCCCGCAGTGCGGCCTCCAACGGGCCGGGCTCAGCGCTCACTCAGATTGCCCGTCGTCTCCGCTGGCACTGCCGTCGGCCACCAGACGGTCCATCATCTGGTCGACGTCTTTGTCGCCCCGGCCGCTGAGGTTCAACAGCACCGACTGGCCGGCCAGCTCCTGGCGGTCCCGAGACACCCAGGCCAGGGCGTGGGCCGGCTCCAGCGCGGGGATGATCCCCTCGGTGCGCGACAGCAGCTCGAAAGCGGCCACCACCTCGTCGTCGGTAACCGTCTCATAGCGGGCCCGGCCGATGGCAGCCAGATGGGAGTGCTCGGGGCCGATGCCGGGATAGTCCAAACCGGCGGAGATCGACTCGGCCTCCAGCACCTGGCCGTACTCGTCCTGCATCAGGAACGACTTGGAGCCGTGGACCACCCCGGGAACTCCCCGGCCGATGGCCGCCCCGCCCGCCGGCTCCACCCCCACCAGTGCGGCATCGCCGTCCACGAAGCCGCTGAAGATGCCGATGGCGTTGCTGCCACCCCCCACACAGGCGGTGACCACGTCGGGGTCTCGCCCCATCAGCTCCCGGCACTGCTCCCGGGCCTCGTCGCCGATCACCCGGTGCAGCTCCCGCACCATCCACGGGTAGGGATGGGGCCCCATCACCGAGCCCAGGCAGTAGTGCGAGCTCTCCACGGTGGCCACCCAGTCGCGCATGGCCTCGTTGATGGCGTCCTTCAGCGTCCGGCTGCCCGACAGCGCCGAGCGAACCTCGGCCCCCAGAAGCTGCATTCGGAACACGTTGAGGGCTTGGCGCTCCATGTCCACCTCGCCCATGTAAACCACGCATTCCAGCCCCAGAAGGGCCGCCGCAGTGGCAGTGGCCACGCCGTGCTGGCCGGCACCGGTCTCGGCCACCAGCCGGGTCTTGCCCATGCGCACGGCCAAAAGGGCCTGGCCCAGCACGTTGTTGATCTTGTGGGAACCGGTGTGGTTGAGATCCTCCCGCTTCAGCAGCAGCCGCAATCCCAGCTCTTCGGACAGGCGGTGGCACTCGGTGAGCGGCGACGGGCGCCCGGCGTAGTCGGCCAGCAACTGGTTCAGCTCGCTCCGAAAGCTCTCGTCGGCCCAGGCAGAGCGGAACGCGGCCTCCAACTCCTCGCAGGCCGGTACCAGGGTCTCGGGCACAAACCGCCCCCCGAAATCCCCGAACCGCCCACCTACAGGCTCGGCCATGGTCATCGCCGCACCACGTGGTCAACTCGTTGGGCAAACACAGCCAAGATCACTGAAACCGTTCTTCCTGCCAGTCGTAGGGGGCGTCATCTTCGGGCTCATGCTCACCGAGTTCTTGGTCGGCGGGGTCGGGGTGGGGCGGCTCAGTCTCCCTAACCGCGTTGATGAAGGCCCGTAATCGGGCCGGGTCTTTGCGACCGGGTGAGAGCTCTACTCCAGTGGACACGTCCACCCCCCACGGGCGGACCTTGGCGATGGCCATGGCCACATTCTCCGGGGTGAGCCCCCCGGCCATGATGAGCCGGATCCCGCCGGGCGCACCCTCGGCCAGCGACCAGTCGAACACCTGGCCGGAGCCGGGGTTGTCGGAGTCCACCAGCACCATGTCGGCGCCGTAGCGGTCGGCCATGGCCAGGGCCGCGCTGCCGCCGGGAAACGCCTTGATCACCGCCGGCACCTTCTCGCGAATCAACTGCGTGTCGGCGATGCTTTCTCGTCCGTGGAGCTGGGCCGCCTTGAGGCCGCAGCGGTTGACAATCTCCGTCACCCGCTGTGGGGCCTCGTTGCGGAACACGCCCACGGTGAGGACACCGGGGGGAAGCAGCCGCACGATCTCCTGTACTCGGGGCGGGGCGATCTGACGGGACGATGGAGCCAGCACGAAGCCCACGGCGTCGGCGCCCAGCGCGGTGGCCAGCAGGGCGTCGTCGGCGGTGGTGATGCCGCAGATCTTGATGAACACTGGCTCCAAAACTACCGGCTGACCCGCTCCATACTTGGGTTGTTAACGGGGAACGACACTTGGAATGTTCACTCGGAACTTGAGTCGCTAACGGGGAACGGCTGACGCCTGGGCCGAGTAGTCGGCCACACACACCTCAGCGGGCATCTCCACGGCGCGCTTGATGTAGCCCAGCGCCACCGTGCTACCGGTGACCGCGTCCCAGGCCGCGCTGGTGATGGTGCCGATCTCAGCACCATCGGAGGAGGCGACGGAGTCGCCGGAGGCCAGCTCAGCCCGGTGGTCCAGGGTCAGCAGCCGAAGGTACCGGGGGGCGGTGCTGCCCCGGGAGTCCATGCGGGCCACCAGCTCCTGGCCGGTGAAGCACCCCTTGGTGAAGCTCACCGTGAAGGGAACCACCTCGGCCTCGGCCGGGATGGTGCGCTCGTCGATGTCCACCCCCATGCGGGGAAACCCGCACCTGATCCGATGGGCCTCCAGGGCTTCAGGGCTGATTCGGGGCACGTCGTTGGACACCGCCGGCGCGGGGCCGAGCACATCGACCCCGCCGGTGGGAACCGGGCCGACAACCTCCCCGGAAACAGCTGCCTGTTCTGCACCTGGGCCCCGCACCGCGATGCACTGCCATTGGAGCGGGTCCAAGGTCACATCGGTACGGAGCATGAACCGTTGAAGCCGGGCGGTGACCTGCTCCAGCGGCCCGTCGGTGTCGAGGATGAACCGGTCGGCGGCCTGGCGGCTCACCCGCACCAGGGCGTCGATGCGCCCCTGGGGTTGCAGGATGAGCGACCAAGCACACTGGCCGGGGGCCAAACCGGCCACGTCTTGGCTGAGCTGGCCCTGCAAGAACGCCTCGGCATCGGGGCCGGCCACTGCCAGCACCGCCCGCTCAGTGGGGCAGGCCCCCACCGCAATGCTCAGATCAACGGGAGTGTTCACGCCAGGCCAATCATGCCATGCCATTCATTACAGTCGACTCCGGCTCATCCGCCGGGCTGCGGGCACGGCCAGCAGCAGGGCTCGGGCTTTGTTGCGGCACTCCAGGTCTTCCTGTTCGGGGATGCTGTCGGCCACGATGCCGGCCCCGGCCTGCACCGTGGCCCGCCCGCCTTGGATCACCATGGTGCGGATGGCGATGGCGGTGTCGATGTTCCCCGAGAAGTCCAGGTATCCCACCACACCGGCATAGGGCCCCCGCTTCACCGGCTCCAGGTCGTCGATGATCTCCATGGCCCGCACCTTGGGCGCCCCCGACACCGTGCCCGCAGGCAGAGTGGCCCGCAGCACGTCCACCGGGGTGCGGCCCGGAGCCAGATCGCCCGACACCTGCGAGGTGAGGTGCATCACATGGCTGTACCGCTCCAGGGTCATCATCTCGTCCACCGTCTCGGTGCCGAACGTCACCACCCGGCCCACATCGTTGCGGGCCAAGTCGAGCAGCATGATGTGCTCGGCGATCTCCTTGGGATGCTCGGACAGCTCGGCGGCCATCCGGCGCTCTTCGGCCTCGGTGCGGCCCCGGCGGCGGGTGCCGGCGATGGGCCGGGAGATGACCCGCCCGTTGAGCAGCTGCACCATGGGCTCGGGCGAGCACCCCACCAGCGACACTTCGGGCAGGCGCACAAAGTACATGTAGGGGCTGGGATTCACCTGGCGCAGCGAGCGATACACGTCGAATGGCTCGGCCTCCAGGTCGAAGTCGTAGCGCTGGGCCAGCACCACCTGGAATATGTCGCCAGCCAGGATGTGCTCCTTGGCCGCCTCCACCGCGTCGCAGAAGCTCTGCGAACCCATGGAGGACACCACCTCGGGCAGCTCCTCTTCTTCAACGGGGGGCTCCAGCAGCGGCTCGGCCACCGGCCGGGCCCCGTCGGCGGCCAGCTGCTCTAGGGCTGAAGCGGCGCGGTCATAGGCGGCGTCGATCTCAGCTTTGGAAGATCCCGGAGGAACGATCACGTTCTCGATCAGGATCACCCGCTGACGCCAGTGGTCGAACACCGCCAGCTCGCCGATCACCGACAGCACCGCGTCGGGAAGCTCTTGATCGTCGACGGGAACATCGGGCAGATGCTCCACTTCTCGGACCACGTCGTAGCCCAGATAACCCACGAGACCGCCGTGCAGTGGGGGCAGCTCGTCGATCACCGGCGACTGCCACTGCAACAATATGTGCTCGATCGCGGCCAGTATCCCCTGGTCAAGCGGGGTTCCCTCGGGGAATTGCCCTGTGGCGGTCACCTGGCGGCCGCGGGCCACCAGGGTGCCCAGCGGGCGGCGGCCAATGAAAGAGAACCGGCTCCAGCGTTCGCCGTGCTCCACCGACTCCAGCAGAAAGCCGGGCTCGTCGCCCACGGTCCGCACGAAGGCGGCCACCGGGGTGGTGAGGTCGGCCACCAACTCCCGCCACACCGGCACCACCGGCCACTCGGCGGCCAGCCGGTGGAACTCTTGGCGGTCGGGGCTTATCGCGGTCATGCGAGCGCCCGGCTGCGGTCGGAAGTGGTCACGGTCATGCGGGACGGATTACTCCGAAGGCGGCAATGGCTCGTCGAAAGAGCGGAAGAAACACGAGTACTTCCCGAGGTGGCAAGCGCCGCTGCCTTCCTGCTCCACGATGAACAGCAGGGTGTCGCCGTCGCAGTCGTAGAACGCTTCTCGCACGTATTGGCGGTCGCCGGAGGTCTCTCCCTTGCACCAGTACTCCTGGCGGGATCGGCTCCAAAACCAGGTGCGCCCGGTTTCCAACGTGCGCTCCAACGAATCCCGGTTCATCCACGCCATCATCAGCACCTGGCCCCCGTCATGGTCCTGCACGATGGCCGGAACCAGCCCGTCGCTGTTGTACGTCACATGGTCCAGCGTTCCCGGGGCAGCTTCTATTGGCGTGATTGCTGGCATAGCCCCATCGTAGGAGCAGACTCCGGCCCGGTTAGAGCCATTTGCGGGCCGGGATCAGAGGTAGAGGCCGGTGCTGCCCTCGTCGAGGCGGGGGGCGGCCACCGCATGGATGTCCCGCTCCCGCAAGATGAGGTAGTCGGCGCCCCGCACCTCCACCTCGTAGCGGTCCTCGGGATTGAACAGCACTTGGTCGCCCGACTCCACGGTGCGGACATTGGGGCCCACCGCAATGGCCTCGGCCCAGGCCAGGCGCTTGCCCACTTGGGCGGTGGCCGGGATGAGGATGCCGCCGGTGGTGCGCCGCTCTCCCTCGGGAACGTCGAGCTGCACCAAGATGCGGTCGTTGAGCATCTTGATGGGGAGTTTGTCCTCGGGCGCGACCGCACTCGCGCTCTTTGCTGCCTTGGCCATGGGGTGTCAACGCTACCGTGACGGGTATATGACCGACGACTTCGGGCCGACTGCCACCACATTGACCCCAACCACATTGACAACAGCCGACGGCCTCAGCCTCGAGGCGCAGTGGACGGTGCCCGACGAGCCCCGGACCAGGGTGGTGATTTGCCACCCCCATCCCCAGTACGGGGGCAACATGCACTCGCTGGTGGTCTCCACCCTGTTCACCCATCTGGTGGGCACCGGATGCGCGGTGCTGAGGTTCAACTTCCGGGGGGTGGGGGGCTCGGAGGGCGAACACGACTTCGGTGAGGGGGAGCAACTCGACGTGCGGGCCGCGGTCGAGGCCATGGCCGCGGCCGGCGACGGCCAGTGCCCCCTGGTGCTGGCCGGATGGTCGTTCGGCGCCGACATGGCGCTGACCTGCGACGCCCCGGAGCTGGCGGGCTGGTTTCTGGTGGCCCCGCCGCTGCGGGTGGTCAACGCCGACCGCTTCAAGACCGCGGCCGACCCCCGGCCCAAGTGGCTGGCCGTGCCCGAGCGAGACCAGTTCAACCCTCCCGATCAGGCCCGCTCCACAGTTGCCGACTGGACCAATGCCGAGATCCACCCCATCGGCGGCGCCGACCACTTCCTCGTCGGCCGCACCGACCGGCTCAACACCCTGATTGACCAGTTTCTGGCCAGCCTCTAGTCCCGAGCCGGCTGCCGATCAGGCGTCAGCGGGGCGGATGGGAATACCGGCGGCGGCCATGTGAAGCTTGGCCTCGGCCACGGTGTGCTCGCCGAAGTGGAAGATGGACGCGGCCAGCACGGCGTCGGCCTTGCCCTCGATCACGCCCTCCACCAGATGATCCAGTGTGCCCACTCCCCCGCTGGCGATCACCGGGACGTTGGTCACCTCTACCACCGCCCGGGTTAGCTCCAGGTCGAAGCCGTCGCGGGTTCCGTCGCGGTCCATGGAGGTGAGCAGGATCTCCCCCGCGCCGAACTCGGTCACCTTGATGGCGTACTCGATGGCATCGATCCCGGTGGGGGTTCGGCCCCCATGGGTGAACACCTCGAACGGGAAGGCGCCGCCGTGGGTGCGGCGGGCGTCGATGGAGGCGACCGCGCACTGACTGCCGAACTCGTCGGCGATCTCGGCCACCAGCTCGGGGCGGTTGACCGCGGCGGTGTTCACCGACACCTTGTCGGCGCCAGCCCTTAGCAGGAGGCGGGCGTCGTCGACGGTGCGGATTCCCCCGCCGATGGTGAACGGTATGAACACTTCCTCGGCGGTGCGGTGTACCAGCTCCACGGTGGTCTCCCGCCGGTCCGATGATGCAGTGATGTCGAGAAACACCACTTCGTCCGCCCCCTGCTGGTCGTAACCGGCAGCCAACTCCACCGGGTCGCCGGCGTCGGTCAGATCTACGAAGTTGACCCCCTTCACCACCCGCCCAGCGTCCACGTCCAGGCAGGGAATGATCCGGGCGTTGCTGGGCACGGTTGCGGTGGTGCTCACGGCCGCAAAGTCTCCACAGCCTGCTCCACGGTGAAGCAGCCCTCATACAGCGCCCGACCCACGATCACCCCCGACAGCCGCCGATGGGAGTCGCCAATGGCGGACAAGGCGGTCAGGTCGTCCAGCGATGCCACCCCGCCGGAGGCGATAACCGACAGTCCGGTAGCGGCCAGCACCGTGGCGAGACCGTCGATGTCGGGCCCGGCCAGCGTTCCATCCCGGCTGATCTCGGTGGCCACCACCGCCTCGGCCCCTGACGACTCGAAGCGGGCTGCCAGCTCCAGCAAGTCCCCGCCGCCGCCCTGCTCCCAACCGTGGGTGGCCACATCCCGGCCTCGGGCGTCCAACCCCACGGCCACCGGCTGGCGGGCGGCCACTTGCTCTACCAGCTCGGGGTTCTCCACCGCGGCGGTGCCGATCACCACTCGGGCCGCGCCCACGTCGGCCAGCGCGGCGGCGGCGTCCAGGGTGCGGACCCCACCGCTGGTCTGCACCGGCACGTCCACCGCGCCGGCAATGGCGGCGATCACCGGCAGGTTCACCTGCTCCCCGCTACGGGCCGCGTCCAAATCCACCACATGCAGCCACGAGGCCCCGGCGTCGGCAAACTGCTTGGCCTGGCTCACTGGGTCGTCGTTGTACACGGTCTCGGCGTCGTACGACCCCTGGTAGAGCCGCACACAGCGCCCACCCCGCAGGTCAATAGCCGGAAAGAGCTGCATCTCAGGCCACCGCCGCCGCGACTCGGGCCTGGTTCACGAAGTTCTCCAACAGCCGCAATCCAGGACGGGCCGATTTCTCGGGGTGGAACTGGGTGGCCCACACGTTGCCGTCGCCCACCACCGCGGCTACCGGCCCGCCGTAGTCGCACACCGCGACCACGTTGTTGGCCATCGGCGCGGCATAGGAGTGCACGAAGTACAGCCAGGAGTCGTCCAGCCCTTCCAGCAGGGGGCTGCGAGTTCGCACCTCCAGGCGGTTCCACTGCATTTGGGGTCGCTTCACGTTCCCGGGCAGCAGTTGCACGGTGCCGGGCAGAATGCCCAGCCCGTCCACGCCCGGCGCTTCCTCGGAGCCCTCGTAGAGAAGCTGCAAGCCGATGCAGATGCCCAGAAACGGCCGGCCATCGGCCGCCGCCGTCCGGGCCTGCTCGTCGAGTCCGGTGTCGCGCAGCGCGGCCATGCAGGGTCCGAACGCCCCCACGCCGGGCAGCACTACCCCGGCCGCGTCAGCGATCAGCCCGGGATCCGCGGTCAGCCGGGCGTCGGCCCCCATGCGCTCCAGGCTCTTCTGGGCCGAGCGGAGGTTGCCGATGCCGTAGTCCAATACCGCGATGAGCGGCCTGGTCACCGAACTCCTCTGCTCACAGAACCCCTTTGGTGGAGGGGATACCGGTGCCCTCCACCCGCACTGCGTCGCGCAGCGCCCGGGCCACAGCCTTGAAGCTGGCCTCGATGATGTGGTGGGTGTTTTTCCCCCGCACCATGGTGATGTGAAGGGTCAAGGCCGCCGAGGTGGCGAATGCCCGCCAGAACTCCTCGCAGAGCTGGGGGTCGAACGGAGGGTCGCCCAGGATCTTCTGGCCCGGAGGGCTCACGTCGTAGTGCAGGAACGGGCGGCCCGACAGGTCGACCACGGCCTCCACCAAAGCCTCGTCCAGCGGCACCGCGATTGACGCGAACCGGCGAACCCCGGCCTTGTCGCCCAGCGCCTCGGCAAAGCACGATCCCAGCAGGATGCCCACGTCTTCCACCGTGTGGTGGGCGTCGATCTCCAAGTCGCCGGAGGCGTCCACCCGCAACTCGAAGCCGCCGTGGCGGCCGAGCTGGCTCAGCATGTGGTCGAAGAACGGCAAGCCAGTGGTTGCGGTGCCCTGGCCACTGCCGTCGATGTCGATGGCGATGTCGATGCTGGTCTCGGCGGTGCTCCGAGAGGCAGAGGCGGTTCGAGATGAGATTGTCATGTCAGCACCTCGCTGAGAGCAGACAGAAACGCGTCGTTTTCGGCCGGGGATCCCACGGTAACCCGCAGGCAGCCCGATAGCCGGGGCCAAGAAGAACAGTTTCTCACGAGCACCGACCGATCCACGAGACCCTGCCAAACGGCGTCGCCGTCGCCAGAGTCGGGACGCATCAAGATGAAGTTGGCGCCCGATGCCCAGTGGCGAACCGGTAGCTGGTCGAGCCCGGCGGCGATTCGCTCCCGCTCGGTTACCAGCATGCCCACCCGCTCGTTCATCTCGTCCTCGTAGTCGAGGGCCAGTCGTCCGGCGATCTGCTTCATGGTGTCCAGGTGATAGGGCAACGCCGATTTCTCCAGTTCGGCCACCACCCAGGATGGGGCCACCAGATAGCCAAGCCGGGCTGCGGCCATCGACCATGTCTTGGAATAGGTGCGGGCCACCGCCAGCGGGCGGCTCTCATCCACCAGGTCTACCGCGGTGTGGGGGTCGAACTGGCCGTAGGCCTCGTCCATCAGCAACAGCCCGGGCAGCGCCGACACGTCGGCCAGCAACCTCTCCACCAACTCCGGGGGCTCCACCATGCCGGTGGGATTGTTGGGCGAGCACAGGAAGGTGACGGCCGGTCGGTGCTCGGCCACCATGGCTGAGGCGTAATCGGCGTCCAGGGAGAAATCCTCATCCCGCTCGCCGGTGACCACCTCGGTGGCCGCCAGTCGGGAGATGTGGGAGTGAAGCGCATAGGTGGGCTCGAAGGTGAGCGCGGCCCGGCCCGGTCCCCCGAACGCCAGCATCAGGCACTGGAGCACCTCGTTGGAGCCGTTGGCGGCAAACACCTGCTCGGGCGCGACCCCCTCGTGCTTGGCCAACGCGGCCCGGAGCTCGTGGGCCCCCCTGTCCGGATAGCGGTGCCAATCGATGTCGGCCTGGGCGGCCCGCAGAGCCTCAGCCCACCCTTCGGGAGGCGGAACCGGCGACTCATTGGTGTTGAGCCGCACGGCCACATCGAGCTGCGGCGAGTGGTAGCCCGACATCATGGCCAGGTTCTCTCGCACCGCCAGGCGGTCGGGGCTACTCATTTTCAGTTCCTTTCTGAACTTTGCTATCGATGCCGCGAAGGCGGACCGACTGGGCATGGGCGTCCAGCCCTTCAGCGTCGGCAATGGCCGCCACATGGGGACCGACCGCGGCCAATCCCTCAGCGTCCACGGAAATCTCGTGCATGGGCTTGGTGAAGTCCCTCACGCTGAGGGCACCGGCGAAGCGCGCAGTTCCGTTGGTGGGCAGCACATGGGAGGGACCGGCCACATAGTCGCCGATGGATGCCGGGGCCAGCGGGCCTCGGAAGATTGCCCCGGCGTTGCGGACCCGGCTGATCACTGCTTCGGGAGCATCGGTCATCACCTGCAAGTGCTCTGGGGAGATGAAGTTGACCACTTCGGCGGCGGCCTCAGGGCCGTCTACCAGCACGGTGTGGCCGCTGCGGTGGAACGTTGATGCGATGTCATCCCGGCGTGCGGCATCTGACAGCAATTGGGCCACCGCGAATTCCACCGCGTCAGCCGCCTCCGCGTCCCAAGCGATGAGCCATGCCAAGCCGTCGGGACCGTGCTCTGCCTGCACGATGAGGTCGATGGCGGCGAATTCTGCCGGGGCTGAGCCGTCGGCCACCACCACAACCTCCGACGGCCCGGCAAATGCAGCGGGGACGCCAACGGCTCCGGCCACCAGCTGCTTGGCAATGGCCACATAGACGTTCCCCGGCCCCACAATCACGTCCACCGCGCCCACCGACTCGGTGCCATAAGCCATAGCGGCAATGGCCTGGGCCCCACCCACCGCGTACACCTCGTCTACCCCGGCAATGGCAGCCGCGGCCAGAGTCACATCGGCCACGCAGCCGTTGGAGTCGGGGGGAACGCACAACACCACCTGGTCCGCCCCGGCCTCCCGCGCTGGAATCGCCGTCATCAACACAGTGGACGGATAGGCCGCCCGACCGCCGGGTACATAACAGCCGGCCCGGTTTACCGGCTGGTCCCAGCTTCGGATGGTGATGCCCGGGCGGTTGTGGGTTTGCTCCGGTAAGACCTGGCCTCGGTGGAACTCGGCGATGGATTCGGCCGCTGCCTCCAAGGCCTCCCGCAGCGAGACCTTGATGCGACTTCGGGCGAGGGACAGCTCAGAGGGAGTAACCCGCCAACTTGAGGACACAACACCGTCGAATTGCTCGGTGTAGCGGGCAAGCGCGTCGTCACCCTCAGCCCGCACCGCGTCGATGATCTCACGGACCGCGGCCACCGAGCCCTCAGAAACGGGCTCAGGCCGGGGCAGGCGGCCAGCAATGTCGGCCACACCCCGCAGATCCACTCGGCTCAGCACGACCCCCAAAACTACAGGCCGATATGTCCGAACCACGAAGGGTTTGCCCGGTCCTCAAAGAAACCCACCGACTGATTATGCGGTAGAACCTCATTGTGAGCGACAAGTCTTTGGCGGCGGATGGGGCGGAGCTCAGTTCGCTGAGCAGTGTGATCCGGGATCTGGTGGAGCGGGTGACAGAAGTGGCCCGGCGCTATGAGGGAACCGATCGAGAAGACGTATCGTTCGAGCTGTACGAGGTGGAACGAGGCTTGCGGGGTGCTACCCGCCGTCTCGACCGGCTCACTCGAAGTCTGTAAATCTACCTGTACCCATCGAGCTCACCGGGAGAAGAAATGTTCAATCTGCGCTTTGATCTGCGGACCCCTCCGTTCACCGAGGTCACCCACGGCGATCAGTACCGCGCCATGTTGGAGATGGTGAAATGGGCCGACACCCGGGGGTTCGCAGGGGCCATCACCAGCGAGCACCACGGCACCGAGGACGGCTTCATGTCGGCGCCGCTGGCCATCTCCGCTGCCATCCTGGGCGCCACCGACAACCTGATGTGCACGCTGTCGGCCCTGTTGGTGCCCTACCACGATCCGCTGCGGCTGGCCGAGGACATCGCCACCATCGATCTGATGGCGCCGGGCCGCTTCATCACCATCGCCGGGCTGGGCTACCGGGAGTTCGAGTTCGAGATGTTCGGCAAAGACCGCACCCGCCGGGGGCGCGACACCGAGGAAGCCATCAAGGTCATGCAGCAGGCCTGGACCGGGGAGCCGTTCGAGTACGAGGGGCGAACCGTGTGGGTAACCCCCAAGCCGGTGACCCAGCCCCACCCCATCGTCATGGTGGGCGGCTCGGTGCCGGCATCGGCCAAGCGGGCCGCCCGGCTGCGGCTGCCCTACATGCCGCCCATCGGCGACCAAGAACTGGTGGACCTGTACTACGCCGAAGCCGCCGAGATCGGATTCGAAGGGGCGTTCGCCATGGCCCCCGACGGCCCGGGGCTGGTGCTGGTAACCGAGGATCCCGACGCGCTGTGGGCCGAGATCGGCTCCAACATGCTGTACGACGCGGCGGCCTACGCCAGCTGGCAGTACCCCGACCAGCGCTCGGGCTGGCATGTGGAGGCCGAGGACATCGCCGGCCTCAAGGCCTCCGGCCAATTCGAGGTGCTCACTCCCGATCAGTGCGTCGAGCTGGTGCGCACCAAGGGCGCGGCCACCCTCCACCCGCTGTGCGGCGGCATCGATCCCGCCATCGGCTGGGATACGCTGGAGCTGGTGGCCAACAAGGTCATGCCCGCCCTCGCCGAGGGCTCATAACCCCGCCGACAAAGCGGTGCTAGTTGGCCAGGTCGTCGATTACCGCCCGGCCGACGTACTTGCCCGACTGGAGCTCCTCGAAGATGTCGTCGAGCTCCGACAGGGCGCCGGTGCGCCCGACGTGGGTCTTGACCTGCCCGGCGGCGGCCATGTCCACCAGCTCGCGCATATCTTGCACAGTGCCGACCGCGGAGTAGATGAGGGTGGCATCCCTCATGAAGAACTCGAACGGGTTCAGCTCGATGTTGCCCTCGCTGGTGGGAGGCAGCCCTACGGCCACGAACAGCCCCTTGGGCCGCAGCAGCCGGAACCCGAGGGTGAAGCCGGCCATCGCCGCGGAGAACACGATGCTTGCGTCCACCCCGCCGCGTCCGATCTTCTGCGGCACTGCCTCTAGAGCGTCATCGGCGCTCACCACCACGTCGGCCCCGAGCGACTCCACGAACCCCAGCCGGTCGGCGCCGATGTCGACGCCCACCACCTTGTAGCCCAGCGCCTTGGCGATCTGCACCGCATAGTGGCCCAGCCCGCCGGCCGCGCCGATGATGGCCACCCAGCGCCCGGGGGGCACCTGGTTGCGGAACAGCTTCTTCACCGCTCCGTAAGCGGTGAGCCCCCCGCAGGCCAACGCGGCCTCCTCGTCGCCCACCGAATCGGGCAACACCACCAAAGACTTGGCCCACACGCAGAACTGCTCGGCGAAAGTGCCCATGATCCCCTGGGTCTGCGCACAGTGCCGGGGCTCTCCCTGCAAGCAGAACTCGCAGGCACCGCACCAGTAGCCGCCGCCGGTTCCCCCCAGCCCGAGGATCACCCGGTCGCCCACCTGGCTGTAGCGCTCCGCTCCCGGCCCCAGCGCCTCGACCACGCCGATGGCCTCATGGCCCAGCACCTCGATGCCCGACACCCCCATCCAGTCGCCTCGGGCCAAGTGCAGGTCGGAGTGGCACACCCCCGATGAGCTGATGCGGATCAGAGCTTCCTCGAACCCCGGTTCAGGCGCCGGTACATCCAGAATCTGAAGGCTGCCCTCTACCAATCGTGCCGCTTGCATGCTGCCGTCCTCCCGTCTAGATGAGATGCGAATTCGAGATGACACCCTAGTGGTCCGAGGCGCTTCCATCTTTGGCTGGCCGGCAAGTCCGCTTAGCATGGCCTCCCGACTGGGAAGGTTGATCATCGGTGATTGCGGCAAAAGGGACATTGACAGCAGTGGCGGCGGTGCTGATCGTTGCTGCCGGACTAGGCATCGCCAACACGGGGTTCGCCACAGCCGAGACGGTGGCTGATCGATGCTTCGACCACCATCAGTTCGGCCAGGAGCCCATCCCGGTGGTCAAGACCGCCGACGACTCTGAAGTGCTCGCCCAGGTGGAGTGGGGGTGGAACGACTCCATCGGCTGCTATCTCGTGCTCGACGACCACGCAGTTGACGTTCTGCGGGCCTACGCCTCCGACCTCACCTCACCTCACGACGAAACAGCCGACCCCGACTGCGAAGACCGACGCGGGCCCATACCCGTGGCCAAGACCGCTGACGGCACCAAAGTCCTCGCTTCAGTGCACTGGAGGTGGAGCGAGGACTCTGACTGCCGCCTCGTCCTCGACGATCAAGCGGCGAGAACGATCCGAGCCGCAGCGGAAATTCCCGTACCGACCTTTACCCAAATTGCGATGGGTAAATCGCATCTCTGTGGATTGCGGATAAACCAGGCCATCGTCTGCTGGGGTCAGAACAGCAGCGGACAAGCAGAGGCCCCCGAGGGCCGATACACCGCAATCACCGCCGGCAACCTGCACACCTGCGCACTCCACACCAACCAAACCATCCAATGCTGGGGCCAGAACAGAAACGGCGAGACTGAGCCGCCCGAGGGCACCTACACCCACATAGACGCCGGCGGATCGCACACCTGCGCACTCCACACCAACCAAACCATCCAATGCTGGGGTCTGCACAGCAGCGGACAAACCAACGCCCCCCAAGGCCAATACACCGCAATCACCGCCGGCAACCTGCACACCTGTGCACTCCACACCAACCAAACCATCCAATGCTGGGGCTGGAACGGCAACGGCGAGACTGAGCCGCCCGAGGGCACCTACACCCACATAGACGCCGGCGGATCGCACACCTGCGCACTCCACACCAACCAAACCATCCAATGCTGGGGCTGGAACGCGTTTGGACGGGCAGATGCACCCTCGGGCCCGTTCGGTGCCGTGGCCGCAGGCACAAGCCACTCGTGTGGCTTACGCCTCGACCAAACCATCCAATGCTGGGGCTGGAATGGCGACGGCCAGGCAGGACCCCCGGAAGGCCAATTCACCTCTATTTCTGCCGGTGGCCAGAACACCTGTGGACTTCGAGCTGACAAGACGCTCGAGTGCTGGGGCGTGAGCGGCTCTGAACAGATCAAAGTGTCTGAGGACCGGTTTCGCGATGTCAGCGCTGGTCGATGGCACACATGCGGAGTGCTGTCTAGCTTCCGCATCGAGTGCTGGGGATTGAACGCCGACAAACTAGCTAGCACAGCGCCTTGGTATTTCAACTCGGTATCCACGGGCGGCGGACACTCGTGCGGGCTGACACCAAATCGGCTCATCCTGTGCTGGGGGCACAACGCCGATGGAAAAGCCGATGCTCCCGAAGGACGATTCTCTGACGTGGCCGCGGGTTATGGGCACAGCTGCGGATTGCGCACCAATCGAACAATCGAGTGCTGGGGCAACAACGACTACGGCCAAACAGATGCGCCGGAGCATCGATTCGAGTCCATCTCGGCCGGAAGCTTCCATTCCTGCGGCGTGCGAGAGCACAGCACTATCGAGTGCTGGGGCGACAACAGCAGCGGGCAAACCGACGCTCCCGAAGGGGAATTCACCGCCGTCACCGCAGGCGAAGCTCATTCCTGTGGACTGCAAATTGACGGCTTCGCCGTGTGCTGGGGAGACGATGACCTCGGCCAAGCCGATGCCCCTAGAGCCCGGTTCGCAGACATTGCTGCCGGGGTGCGGCACACCTGCGGACTTCGAACCAATGACACCATCGTGTGCTGGGGCGACAACAGCAACGGACAGTCCGATCCTCCCACGTATCGGTTCACCGCGGTCAACGCGGGAATGTGGCATTCCTGTGGCGTGCGCATCAACCGGGACCTCATCTGCTGGGGCAGCATGTCCAGCCTGGTTCAGGTTTCAGCCGCGAACGGCGTGGCCACAACCGACGACTGAGCCAGCTCAGCTCCCGGCAGAGGGGCAGAAGGAGGCCAGCACGCACTCGTGGCAGCGGGGGCGGCGGGCGATGCACACCCGGCGGCCGTGGAGAATAAGCCGCAGGGAGAACTCGCCCCGCTCGGCGGCGGGCACCATGGGGTTCAGCTCCATCTCGATTTTCACCGGATCCTTGTGCTCGGTGATGCCCAGCAGTCCGGTGATGCGGCCCACGTGGGTGTCCACCGGAAGGCCGGGCAGATCCAGGGCCACGCTGCGGATTACGTTGGCCGTCTTGCGGCCCACCCCGGGCAGGCTCACCAGATCGGACATCTTGCCCGGCACCTCGCTGTCGAAGTGCTCAACCAGGTCTTGGGCCATGCCCACCAGATTGCGGGCCTTGGTGGCGAAGAACCCGGTAGACCGAACTAGCTCCTCCACATGGGCCAAGGGCGCTTCGGCCAGGTCTTCAGGGGTGGGATAGGCGGCGAAGAGGTCGGGGGTCACCATGTTCACCCGCTTGTCGGTGCACTGGGCCGACAAGATGGTGGCCACCAGAAGCTGGAACGGGTTCTCGTGGTCCAACTCGCACACCGCCTCGGGGTATTCCTCGGCCAGCAGCTCGTGTGTGCGCCGGGCCCGGCCCTTGGGTGTGCGCGGCTTCGCCATCGACGGGATGGTAGCGACCCCGGCGTGAGAAGTTGGGGCCGCTACCGTGGTTCCCGTGACGCTCACGGTTGTCCGCCCCGACCAGGGAGAGTTCGCGTGGTCGATCACCGCAGGTCCCGACCAGCCCCGAAACGACGACACAGCCAGCCAGATCAAAGCAGTCCTCGGCCAAGCCGAGGCCGGGAAATCGGTGCAGCTTTGGATTGAGCATGCCAGCGATACCGACGATCAATTCGCCGCTGATCTCGGCTTTGCCCCCTATCGGGATCTCTGGCGGATGCAGCGCCCCCTGCCCACTGACCGCTCCTCCATCGCCACTCGGGCCTTCGTCCCCGGCACCGACGACCAGGATTTCCTGCGGGTGAACAACCGGGCCTTCCACTGGCACCCCGAACAAGGGGGCTTGACTCCCGACGACTTGGCCCAGCGCATGGCGGAGGAGTGGTTCGACGCCGAGGGGTTCCGGCTCCACGAGAGCGATGGCCGTCTGGCCGGCTTCTGCTGGACCAAAGTCCACCCCCACGAGACCCCGCCGGGGGGCGAGATCTACGCCATCGCGGTGGACCCCGATTTCCACGGTCAAGGACTGGGCAAGCCCATGACCCTGGCCGGACTCGATTACTTGGCCGACCAGGGCCTCACCGTGGGGTTCCTCTTTGTGGAGTCGGACAACGACCCCGCGGTGGCCACATATCGCAGCTTGGGATTCAACCACCACTCCACCAATCGGGCCTACCGGTTCACCGCCCCATGAGCACTGATCCCTCGCTCCCCCAGGGTCAAGACAAAGTGGCCGCGGTGCGGTCGATGTTCGATGCCATCGCCCCCCGCTACGACTTGCTCAACCGCCTGCTGACCTTCGGCATGGACTGTCGATGGCGGCGGCGGTCGGTGCGAGAGCTGCGTCTGCCGCCGGGATCGCTGGTGTTCGACCTGGCCTGCGGCACCGGAGACCTGTGCCGGGTCTTGGAAGCAGCCGAATTCCGGCCAGTGGGATTCGACATGTCGGCGGGCATGCTCCGGGCGGCCCAGAAATACCGGGACTCGGGCAAACTGCGAGCGCCGATGGTGCTGGGCGATGCCCTGCGCCTTCCCGTTCCACCGGAGAGCGCCGATGGCATCACCTGCGGGTTCGCCCTGCGCAACGTGGTGGACCTGGAAGGTTTGTTCGCCGAGCTGGCTCGGGTGGTGCGTCCGGGGGGGCGGGTCTCGCTGCTGGAGGTGGCCGAGCCGCCGAACCCGATCATGCGACTCGGCCATAGCGTGTACTTCGGCAAGGTGATCCCCTTGATCGGCGGCCTGCTGTCGGATCGAACCGCCTATGAGTACCTCCCCAAATCTGTGGCCTACATGCCCCCCACCGAGGAGATGCTCGACCTCCTGGCCCAGCACGGTTTCGAGGCGGTTTCCCATACGCCGCTCTCCGGCGGCATCGCCCAGCTGGTCACCGCCACCCGAGGGCGCTAGCCCCACACCTCCCATGTCCCTGCTGGCCCAGCACATACCCGCTGACGACCCTGATCAGATGGCGCTCACCGATCAGCAGACCACTCTGAGCTGGGCCGAGCTCGACTTGGTGATGAACCGGGCCGCCAACCTGCTGCACTCGCTGGATTTGGGACCGGAGCGACGGCTGGCGGTGTTCGCCGAGAACTCTGCCGAAACGGTGATCGCCTACGTGGCCACCGCATTGGCCGGAGTTTCGGCGGTGCCGGTGAACTTCCACCTCACCCCCGACGAGCTGGCCTACATAGTGGAGGACTCCGCCTCAGCCCTGCTGCTGGTGGGGCCCGAGACGGCAGAGCGGGGCCTGCTGGCCGCCGAGGCAGTGTCGAAATCAACCGGCAGCCCGCCTATTGCCGTGATGGGATGGCGCTGCTCCGACCACCCCGAGGTGTCCTCCTGGGAACAGGGCCTAGCCCTGACCTCCGCCGAGCCCCCGCCCACCGACACCCCGCCGGTCCCCCACCTGTTCTACACCTCGGGCACCACCGGTCGGCCGAAAGGGGTGGACGCGCCCCCCGCTCTGTTCCGGGGCGGGGAGACAGTGGCCGAGTACTTCGCCACCTGCGCCACCCCCAACGCAGCCATCGGCACCCATCTGGTGGTGGGGCCGATGTACCACGCCGGGCCGTTCTCGGCCACCCGCAACCTCATGGGCGGCGCCCCGGTGGTGGTGATGGGCCGCTTCGACGCCGAGGCCACCCTGGCCGCCATCGAGCGCTACCAGGTGAACGCAGTGTTCATGGTGCCCACTCACTTCAGCCGCCTGCTGGCCCTGCCTGCGGAGGTGAGGGAGAAGTACAGCACCGACAGCCTGGTGTCGATTACCCACAGCGGCGCGCCCTGCCCGGTATCGGTGAAGCGGGCGATCATCGATTGGCTCGGGCCCATCATCTCGGAGGGCTACGGCTCTACCGAGGTGGGCGGATCGTGCCACATCAACTCGGAGGACTGGCTGGCCCATCCCGGCTCGGTGGGGCAGCCGGTGCCTCCCTTCGAAGTGCTCATCGTGGACGAAGCCGGCAACGAGCTGCCGCCGGGCCAGGAGGGGCGGGTGTATTTCTTCGACACCAGCGGCCGGGGCATCAGCTATCGCAATGCCCCCGAGAAGACGGCGGCCGCCCACTTGCGACCGGGAGTGTTCACCCTGGGCGAGATCGGCTATGTGGACGACGAGGGGTTCCTGTACCTCACCGACCGGTTCTCCGACATGGTGGTGTCGGGAGGGGTGAACATCTACCCCGCCGAAACCGAGCAGGTGCTGGTGGAGCACCCCGGCGTGGCCGACACCGCCTGCATCGGCGTGCCCGACGAGGAGATGGGCGAGCAGCTCAAGGCCCTAGTGGTGCCCGCCGACCCCGGCCAGCCCCCCACCGAGGCGGAGATCATCGCCTTTTGCCGCGACCGCATCGCCCACTACAAGTGCCCCCGCACGG
This sequence comes from Acidimicrobiia bacterium, assembly GCA_022822905.1. Classification (GTDB taxonomy): domain Bacteria; phylum Actinomycetota; class Acidimicrobiia; order Acidimicrobiales; family Bin134; genus Poriferisocius. The sequence goes on from JAJDYE010000026.1 coordinate 26,068, forward strand.
TGGACTTCATCAGCGAAGAGCATCTAGGCCGCTCCGCCATGGGCAAGATCAACAAGCAGGCCCTGCGGGCCCCGTACTGGAAGAGCTAGGCCGCTGGGAACTAGGCCGAAACGGCCAGGGCAATCGTCAACAGCGCGCCGAACAGCAGGTGCAGGCGGGCGGTCTGGTTGAGCAGGGGGGCTTTGGGCAACGAAGACAGTGCCATCCACAGAGCGGGAACAGCCAGCGCCATCGAAGCCAGCGTCAGCGGCGCCCACGGAACAGTCACCGACATAGTGAGGCCCACCGCCAGGGCCGCCACCACCAGGACGACGTAGAACCAGGCGGCCCGCCGGTCGCCCAGGCGCACCGCCAGGGTCATCTTGCCCGCAGCCCGGTCTTGAGCGATGTCCCGCAGGTTGTTGGCCACCAGCAGCGCCGAGGCCAAAAGGCCCACCGGCACCGCGGCCACCACGGCCAACGCGGTGATTTCCTCGGTCTGCACGAAGGCCGTGCCCGCGGTGGCCACCAGGCCGAAGAACACGAACACCGCCACCTCTCCCAAACCGGCATAGCCGTAGGGCCGCTTTCCTCCGGTGTAGAACCAGGCGGCAATGATGCAGGCCAGACCCACCGCGATCAGCCACGGCGCAACCGCAATGGCCAGCACCAGGCCGGCCGCCGCCGCCACTGCAAAGGCGCCGAACGCGGCCCAGCGCACCGCAGCCGGCGCCACCATGCCGCCGCCCACCAGCCGGGCCGGGCCCACTCGGCTGGCATCGGTGCCCCGAATCCCGTCGGAATAGTCGTTGGCGTAGTTCACCCCCACTTGGAGGGCCACCGCCACCACCAGTGCCACCGCGGCCCGCCACCACACCACGTCGGGAGCGACCGCCGCGGTGCCCACCGCCACCGGCACCACCGCGGCGGGAAGCGTCCGGGGCCGAGCCCCCTGTATCCAGAGCCTCATCGAAGCATCATCCCACAAGTCTTGCCCATCGCCGGAGTTCGTTAGTGTCGGAGCCATGAACCGCCTGGGCGCTGAGACCAGCCCCTACCTCCGCCAGCACGCCGACAACCCGGTGGACTGGTACCCGTGGGGCGAGGAGGCCTTCGCTGCCGCCCGAGCCGACGACAAGCCCATCTTGTTATCGGTGGGCTATTCGGCCTGCCACTGGTGCCATGTCATGGCCCACGAGTCGTTCGAAGACCCCGAGACAGCCAAGGTGATGAACGAGCTGTTCGTGAACGTCAAGGTGGACCGGGAAGAGCGCCCCGACGTGGACACCATCTACATGGAGGCCGTCCAAGCCCTCACCGGTCGGGGCGGATGGCCTATGACCGTGTTCATGACCCCCGACGGCCGCCCGTTCCACGGAGGCACCTACTACCCCAGGGTCAGCCGGGGCCAGATGCCGTCGTTCACCGAGATCATGCACCGCATCCAAGATGTGTGGGACAACCGCCGCCAAGATGTCAACGACCAGGCCGACCAGCTCACCCAGTCGCTCAATCGCACCGCGCTCATCCAGCCCGATCCTCAGCGGGCCGCCCCCGGAGCTGGCTCGGAAGCCCTCGACCAGGCCACCGCCGCCCTGCGCCAGCAGTACGACGCGGCGTGGGGTGGCTTCGGCGGGGCCCCCAAGTTCCCCCAGACCATGAGCCAAGAGGTGCTGTTGCGCTCCTACCTCCACAGCGGCGACCAAGACGTGCTCAACATGGTGATCAACTCGCTCGACGCCATGGCCTCGGGGGGGATCTACGACCACCTGGGCGGCGGCTTCAGCCGCTACTCGGTGGACGCCCAGTGGATCGTGCCCCATTTCGAGAAGATGCTGTACGACAACGCCCTGTTCGCCCGCCTGTATCTGCACGCCTGGCAAGTGACCGGCCGGCCCCGCTTCCGCCAGGTGCTGAACGAGACGATCGGCTTCGTGCTGCGAGACCTGCGCCACGACAGCGGCGGCTTCTACTCCGCCCTCGACGCCGACTCCGAGGGCGAGGAGGGCCGGTACTACGTGTGGACCCCCGATCAGATCACCTCGGTGCTGGGCGACGACGCCGCCGAATTCATGGCCTGGTTCGGGGTGACCGAGGCCGGCAACTTCGAGGGCCACAACATCTTGTGGCGCCCGGTGCGGGGTGATCTGCTGCGGCCGGCAGGCGTGGAGCTGAGCCGGGAGCGGCTGCTGTCGGCCCGCAGCCTGCGCATTCCGCCCGGTCTGGACGACAAGGTGCTGCTGGAATGGAACGGCCTCATGCTGGCCGCGCTGGCCGAGGCCGCGGCGGCCACCGGCAACCAGCAGTGGATGGAGGCGGCCATCAAGAACGGCGGTTTCCTGCTCGACTGGCTGCGCCGCCCCGACGGCCGCTGGCTGCGCTCCTGGCAGGCAGGCGACGGCAGCCGCCCCGCCCAGGCCCGCCACCTGGCCTACGCCGCCGACTACGCCGCAGTGGCCGATGCCTTCACCCGCCTAGGCGAGGCCTCCGGCCAAGCCCGCTGGATCGACGAGGCCGTCCAAACCGCCAATGGAATGCTGGAGCTGTTCTGGGACCACGAGCGGGGCGGGCTGTTCACCACCGGATCGGATGCCGAGGAGCTGATCTGCCGCCCCAAGGAGATCACCGACAACGCCGTCCCCTCGGCCAACAGCGCCGCCGCGGTGGCCCTGCTAAGGCTGGGCACCCTCACCGGCCAGAACCACTATCTAGACCGAGCCCAAGACATCCTGGCGCTGCTGGGCGAGGTGGCCGCCAACCACCCCAGCGGCTTCGGCCACCTGCTGGAGGCCGTAGACATGAACGCCACCGGACTCACCGAGGTGGTGATCGGCGGCGACCGCCCCGATCTGGTGGACGCCGTACGAGATGACTACCGGCCCAACACCGTGTTGGCCTGGGGCGAACCCTACGATTCCCCCCTCTGGGAGGGCCGCACTGAGGAATTGGCCTACGTCTGTCATGGCTACACCTGCGAGGCCCCCGCCGACAGCAAAGACGAGCTTCTGTCTCGTTTGTAGTGAAAATGTGCCGTACGACCCCAGGGGTTCACCAGAGGGACCCCAGCCTGGGATAAGCTACGGGGCCGCGAACGGAATGTCGCGCGGACCGCGATCATGGAGGGCAGCATGTCCAACGGCACCAGCAAACCGAGGCGGGCAATGCAGTTGGGCAGTGCATTGATTGCAGTAGTCGCACTGTTGGTCAGCATCACCGCGATCGCGTCTGCTCAAACCGCACAATCGCGCTACTACTCCGGGGTAATCACGGGTCCCGACTTCTGCATCAACAACAGCTTGGGCGGCCCCAGGACCTACCCATTCGATAGCCCTCCCCGAGACGGGATTGCTGATATTTGCTCGCTGCCCACCACCCGCCGAGCCACCATCGCCCGCCAGAATGCGATGGAGCTCTTGGCTCTCGACTTTGTCCCCCGTTTCGGACAGCTGTACGCCTACGAGTGCACTGACGTCGCTGCATCCTATGGAGAACCCGAAAAGGAAGCCGCGGACGAATGCGCCGCCCCCCGAGCCGCCGATGCGGCCGGACAGCCCACTCCCCCCGTGCCGGCCTCCCGCGTCTCCCCGGCCCTCGCCACCACATGGCCTAGCGGCTTCTTCTCTGGGCCTGTAGTCACCAGCTCTACCTTCTGCCTGAATCGGAGCCTCGGCGGCCCGGTCACATACCCGCTCGACGTCAACGGCGACGACGTGGCCGACATTTGCTCGCTGCCCACCACCCGCCGAGCCACCATCGCCCGCCAAAACGCTTTGGAGCAGCTCGCCCGCGAGCGCGACATCCTCTTCGATGCCCTGTTGGCCAGCGAATGCGCCCGACTCATCGATACCAGCTTCGGCGAGACCGCCGCCGAGGCCAGAGACGAATGCGCCATCATCGAATCCGACACCGGAAGACCCCTCCCCGGCGACGAAGATGAAGATGAAGAAGACACCGGAGGGACTGGAGGCACCGGCGAGACCGGTGATGATACCGATGATGATGACACCGGCACCCCCACCCGACCCACCGGCCCCACCCAAAGCGTCACCGCCCCCACCGCCACCAACCCCGGCACCTACAGCAAGCGAGCCGCCCAAGACCTGCTCTTGGCTCCCAGCGATCGCGGAATAGTGGCGAGTTGGGATCCGGTCACCGCCGATGATGACCCCGACGATTCGGACAGCGATCCATACGACGCCAACGACGTGTTCGAGTTCATCGTGCAGTACAGCACCAGTAGAAGCATGTCGAACAGCAAGCAGCTCAAGCTCAACCTCAACACTGATGGCTCGGTCTCGAATACCCAACCCGACAATTGCGGCACAGAGAGCGCCGACCATTCCGAGTACCAATGCCCGATTACCCAGTTGCGTACCAACACCGACTACTACGTGCGGGTCTTGGCCAATCGAGGTCTAGGCAACTCCACAGGGTCGGGTAACAGTGCCACCCGCGATTACTGGACTCCCATCCTGGCAATCAGGACGGGGATCGCCGGTCCGCCGAGATGGGTCGACCAGGACGCAGAAGAGCGTGGAGTTCAAGGGCTGGTCAGTCAGGAATACGGCGAGATAACTGCCTATTGGGCTCACCCAGCCGAAGGCAATAGCGCCATCCTCAACTACACCATCCAGTGGGGCACCAGCAACAGCTTCGCCAACAACTGCGATACCAGCAACAACTGCGAGCAGAAGAGAGTCCCGTCTTCGGACACGGAAACCACCATCACTGGACTGACCAACAAGCGCACCTACTACGTGAGGATTCAGGGGGCCACGTCGAATGGCCCTGGCACATGGTCACTCACCCAGAGGCTCCCCTTGACCAGCGACCTGAAAGATCCCGGCGCGCCGACCAATGTCCGGCTCACTACCGTTTCACCTGGCACCTCCCTGCAGGTGGATTGGAATGCGCCGCTCATCAATGACAACGACCCAGCGGCAACCGGTTACCGGGTCCAATGGCGCAACGTGAGCGACAATGAGAACTGGTCCGCATCCAGACGGCAGTCACCGGCTATCGCCGCTGGCACTACGACCTACACCATCACCGGTCTAAGCGGCTTGGATGTTTACGAAGTACGGGTTCTGGCCATCAACGACAGGGTGGGCGGACCGTGGTCTTCTACAACCAGGATCACCCTGGGAGTCGCAGGAGCGCCCTTCAACCTCATGGTCGTGCCGGGCGGCGACACCATCGCTGTGAACTGGACCAACCCAACCAGCTCACCAGCGGTTGACGACATCGTCATTCAGTGGGATACCAGTCGCGGCTTCGCTGCCAATTGCGCAGCCGATTCCTCTTGCGCTCAGCAAACTCTGGCATCCAGCGCAACCACCTTCACCACGCCAAGGTTGAGCACCAACACTGTCTATTACATACGGCTGCGCTCGATAAACGACAACGGGCCCGGCCCGTGGTCGGAAATTGTCTCCTCCGAACCCGGCACGCTGATCGCTCCGACCGGCGTTACCGCCGCTGAGGACAACCAAGGCACAGCGGAAGATCCCACCAACATCAGGAACTTGGACTTGAGTTGGACTTACGCCGAGGAATCCGGCAAGCCCCAATTGCGTGGTTTCGCCATTCGGTGGCGTCGAGTAGGGACAACGAGCTGGGGTTCTACCCGGACCATTTCGCTGGCTCAAGCTGGCTGCCCGGCGACAAACGACGACAACACGCCTAATACGGACTATCCCTACTGCTCGACCTTCACGTACGAGCTCACCGGATTGACGACTGGCGTAGCCCATGAGGTTCAGGTCTTGTCCCGGAACGACTACGGCAACGGCCCGTGGTTCGTTACCCCTGATGATGACCCAATAACAGACGCTTCGAATGTAGCCATACCGGGAGCGAGCTTCATTCCCACAGGCGTTGCCGCCTTGACTAATGACACCGACAGCAGCAGTCGGCCAACTATCAATGTGACGTGGGGTGCGCCCAGCGGTTCGTTGACTGTCACCAGTTATCACGTGCAATGGCGCTCGTGCGGCACAAGCGGATACAGCTGTAGCGGATGGGGCACGAGTAGCACAGTGGCTCAAGACGCCAGCCCTCTAAAGGCGCTGTTCCCAGCGACAAGCTTGAGGGATGGCATTTACTACCAGGCTCGCGTAAGGGCAAACGGTGCCAGTTCCAGCGGCGGCAGCAGTGCCTACGCTGAGTCAGATCGGTACCCAGTGACCATCGACGACAATGACACGCCAAGCGACCGAACAGACGACACGGTAACTCTCGGTACCCCAATCACGAACCCGTAAGGTCATCTTTGAAATCCGTGTGGGCAGCGGGATAGACCGTGAGGCAGTTGAACTAGGCGGTGCGGTGGGTGGCCCGGCTCAGGGCGCCCGCCGCCCGCAGTTCATCGAGGACGGCGGGCTGGGCCGGGACAGGACCCGCCGCCCCGCCGGACAAGCGCTAACCACCGCGGGGTCGCGTGCAGGGACGGCTAGTCAGTTTCGCGGGGGTCGTCGATGGTGACGGCGCTTACCTCGGTGAGGCGGGTGCTGACCATGTCGAGGGCGATTTGCTCTAGGAACTCTTTGGGCATGACGCACTCGCGGCATTCGGCGCCTTCAAGGATTAGGCGGAGAACCACGGTGTTGCCGGTGGCCGATACGAGTTCTACGTCGCCGCCGTCTAGGGCTACCAGGGCCCTCATTTCGCCGACAGCTTCGTCTAATAGGGCTTGATCCATCTCGAATTGCTCCTAACCGGTGTCTTGGCCGAGGTTGGGTGGCCGAGTTCGGGACAGGAAGGCGCCGGCGTCGGCCAGGATTAGCTGGCCGGTGGTGCAGCGGGCCAGGTCGGAGGCCAGGTAGACCGAAAGGCGCCCCAGTTCTTCGGGCAGGGTCTCCCGGCGAAGCGGGGTGGCGGCCACGATGGCTTCGTAGTGTTCGGGAGAAAATGCTTCCCTTATCAATTCAGTGGGGGTGGTGCCGGGGGCGATGGCATTGACTCGGATGTTGTGGGGGCCGAGCTCGACCGCCATGGACCACGTGAGGTGGTTGATAGCGGCCTTGGCCGCGGCGTAGCTCGACATCATGGGCGAAGGCCGGGTGGTCTCACCCGAGCTCACGTTGATGATCACCCCGCCGCCCTGTTCCATCATCACCAGAGCTTCGGCCCGGCCACACAACGCGGTCAGCACCAGATTCTGGTCTACAAGATCCCGCCAGAATTCTCCGTCCATGTCCACAAACCGAGTTGGGGATCGACCGGCCATCATGCCGACGTTGTTGACGGCAATGTCCAGGCTCCCGCCCCAGGCCACCACATCGCCCACCAGGGCCTCAATGGCGGCGTCATCTCGCAGATCAGCGGCAAAGGCCCGGGCCGTGCCCCCTTCATCGGCAATTTGGGCCACGGTTTCCTCGGCATTCTCGCCCCGGATGTCGTTCACCGCTACCGCAGCGCCGGCCCGACCCATCCACCGGGCGATCTCCCGGCCGATGCCTGCTCCCGCCCCGGTTACCAGCGCAACCTTGCCGGAGTGGTCGATCTCTACGGTCATCGCCTCAATACCGCCGTCAGCTGCTCGATCTCGACGCTCATTTCGCGGTTGCGCTAGCCGTGCCGGAGTCCAACCCGCACCGCGTCGTGGTCGGCGGTGCGCTGGAGCAGGGCCATGGCTTGGTCGATCTGGTCGAGGCCGAACACCTCGCCCAGAAGCGGCCCCGTGGGGAACTCTCCGCTGTTCAATATGTCCACCGCTTCTCGCATGGAGCTCGGAGTGGAACCGCTGCCGCCCTGGACCGTGAGGCCCTTGAGCACGATCAGGTCGGTGATCATCTCCACTGGTGCAAGGTTCTTCAATCCGGCCAGCTGCACCTTGCCCCCTTGGCGGACCAGGCTCAGACACAGAGGCACGGTGACAGTGGTATCGGCCAGGTCTACGGCCATGTCGGCCATGGCCCCACCGGTGATCTCGGCCACAAACGCCACCAGGTCGGTGGCGGTGACATCGACGGTTACATCGGCGCCCACCTCGCGGGCCACCTTTAGGCGCAGGGAGTCGGCTTCGGTACCGGTGACGATTACCGTCTCCGCGCCCCGGCGCTTGGCCTCCGCGGCGTACACCAGCCCCATGTGGCCCGGACCCTGCACCACCACGGTCTCACCCTCGCCCACGGGCATCCGGCTGAACCAGTTGCACACGTTGGCCAGGGGCTCGAACAGGGTCAGCTCGGCGGCATCGATGTCGTCGGTCAGCTTCACCAGATGGGTGTTGGGCAACACGCCCATGTACTCCCCGTAGCCGCCCCACAGCCCGTGGCCGTCTTCGAGGCCCATCGTGTAGCCGTACACCTCGCCCAGGCCAAAGGGATTGTTCTCCGTAACCGGGGCCCGCACAACAAGGTCCACCGCCACCCGGTCGCCCACCGCCACGCCCAGGTTGGCATCGTCGGCCAGGGCATGAACCCGGCCCACGATCTCATGGCCGGGAACCAGCGGCGACTTCTCTCCGGGGACGTGCTGGTGGCCGTGGAGCTGGGCCACGTCGCTGCCGCACATGCCCACGGCCTCCACCTTGAGCACCCCGCCACCAGCCGGCGGCTCGGGCACTGGGAAGTCGTCCCTCAGTTGGAAGGTGCCGTCGCCGTTGAAGACAACGCCCCGACAAGTGCTGCTCATGATCGCGGTCTCCTCTCGGGGTTTGAGGTCAGCCAGTTCAGCTGATCCCGCTCTTCTCCAGGATGTGGACGCCGCAGCTCGAGCCGAGGCCGATCACATGGGCCAAGCCCACGTTGGCGCCTTCGATCTGGCGGTCGCCGGCCTCGCCCCGCAGGTGGGTGGCCACCTCGTACACATTGGCCACGCCGGTGGCGCCGATGGGATGGCCCTTGGAGATGAGGCCGCCGGACACGTTCACCGGAGTGTCGCCGTCGCGCCTCGGAGCGCCCCGGTCGATGAAGTCGCCCGCGCCGCCCGGCTCGCACAGCCCCAGGTTGTCGTAGTGGATGAGCTCCGCGGTGGCGAAGCAGTCGTGCAGCTCCACCAGGCTGAGGTCTTCGGGGCCCACCCCGGCCTGCTCGTAGGCGATTTGAGCGGCGTTGCGGGTGAGGGTGTTCACGTCGGGCTGCATGGCACCGGATTCCACGTAGGGATCGGTGGTGAGCACCGAGGCGGAGAGCTTCACCGCCCGAGACTGCTGCTCGCGGCTGAGGGTGGCAAACCGCTCCTCGCCCACCAGCACGCAGGCCGCAGCACCGTCGCCGGTGGGGCAGCACATCAGCAGCGTGTTGGGGTAGCTCTGCATGGGCGAGCCCATCACCTCTTCCAGGCTGAACTCCTTCTGGTACTGGGCCAGAGGGTTGAGCGTGGAGTGGGCGTGGTTCTTCTGGGCCACCTTGGCGAACTGCTCAAAGCCCACCCCGTCGTTGTCGTTGGCGTACTCCATGCCCGCTTGGGCGAACACGCCGGGCATGGTGTCGGTGCCCAGGATGCCGTCGATGGGCATCACCGCGCCGAAACGGCCCGACGGCTCGTACACGTTCTTCTCTTTGCGGGCGCCCCCGGCCAGAAGCCCCATCTTGCCCATCTGCTCCACGCCGATGGCCAGGCCCATGTCGGCCTCACCGGCCCGGATGGCCATGATCACGGTGCGCAGTGCGGTGGCCCCGGTGGCGCACGCGTTGGACACGTTGTACACCGGGATGCCGGTTTGGCCGATCTGCTTTTGCACCTGCTGGCCCATGCCGGCGTTGGCCTGGAACAGGGTCCCGCACGAGAGGAGGTCCATGTCGGAGATGGTCACCCCGCCGTCGTCCAGTGCGCCCAGAGCCGCCGCGGCGGCCAAGTCCACCGCATCCTGGTCGGGGTAGCGGCCGAACGCCGTCATGTGCGTTCCCAGAACCCAGATGTCTTGTGCCATTGTCGGCCTCCTATTGAATTGCTGTCATACCGGGGCGTAGCCGAAGGCAACGGCCTCTTGGCCGTCGTCGTCGGTGCCCACGACATAGGTGTCGAGCTTGACCTTCATGCCGAGCGTGATCTTGGCCGGATCGGGCTCGATGTTGATGAGATTGGAGCGAACCGAGGTGCCGTCGTCGGTGAGCACGATGGCCGAGACGTAGGGCGTGGGAATGGTGGGGGCGGCCCGGTAGACGATGCTGAAGGTGCGCAGCGTTCCGGTGTCGCTCACCCGCACCGGTTTGAACTCTCGGTGGCCGCAGTGGGCGCAGGCGTTGCGCCGGCCGAAGAATCGGGCACCGCAATTGGTGCATTCGTTGGCTTGCAGATAGGGCTCATCGCCCAAGACCAGGTAGTCCACGAGTGGGATTTGCACGCTGGGCAGACTACCCCAGCGGCTGTTGTACCGGCCCAACTGCGCCGGGCGCGTGGGCCGATTGTCGGCTATTGCCGGCTATCCGGGGATGTCGAATCCCTCGGGGAAACCGCCGTCCATGTACCCACCGATTTCCACCTTTTTGACGATGCGGAATCCGTCGGGGGTCCGGGAGACGGTGTCGTGGTACCAGCCGCCCACGTAGAACAAGTGCAGCCCCGATCCGTTGGGGTCGAACTTGCCGTCGCCGTCCACCGGCATGCCCATGGGATTGTGGAAGAGGGTCGTGCATTGGGCGGTGTCGCCGTCCCAACTGCGGATATAGGTCTTGCCCACCATGTGCTGGGTCATGGGGAAGATGGAAAGGGCCATCTGGAGCCACCCCTTGACGGTGGGATAGTCGCCGTTGGCGTCGTCCACTCCGGGGGCCGACGAGGAGTAGTCCAGGTGGGCATCGGGGGTGAAGACCGTGTCGAGCAGGTCCCAGTCCTTCTCGTCAATGGCAATGGTGTAGCGGACGATGGTGTCCTCGATGGCCAGGCGGTCGACAGGATCAGGCATGTTCATGGCGGGCCACCGTAGTAGACAACCTCGTCCAATGGCCTACGGGGGCGGGAGGCGGAGGAGCTCGGTCGATCTTCATCCGGGTAGCCCAGGGCCACAGTTCCGACAATGCGGCGATCCTCGGGGATCTTGAGGCCCTCGATTACGGCGGCTTCGTGTTCGAACACGCCGAAGAAACAGGAGCCCAGGCCCGCGGCCGTAGCGGACATAAGCAGGTGGTGCACCGCCATGCCGGCGTCCACCCACCAGTAGGGAACCGGCCAGGCATCAGGGCTGTCGCCGAGGCCGGTGCGGGCCTTGTCGGGCTCGGAATAGCGCTGGGCGTAGCGCTCGGGCTCGGTGAGCACCACCACCAGAACGGGGGCAATCAGCAGGCCGGGCCAGGGGAACTCGGCTCGGCGCTCCGAGGAGAGGGTGAGCTGCCAGTAGCGCTCGGGCTCGGTGACCACGCAGAACTCCACGGCCTGGGTGTTGCCCGCTGACGGTGCTCGGCGAGCCTGGTCGAGCAGCTCGGGCAGCAGGCCGTCGGGCAGTGGATCGGGGAGAAAGTTGCGGCACATCGACCGCCGAAGGGGCGAAGTGTCGCTCATGGCCACGGGCAGCCGAACCGGTGCCCGATCGCTCAGGTGTACTTGAGCAGGTCTTCGGCCATGATCCAGCCGAAGGCGATCATGGTGTCTCCGCCGGCGCGGTCCACCTTGTCGAACAGGGCAGCCACATCGGGGTCGATGCCCTCGGGCTTGGCGGTCTCGTAGTCGAGCAGGCAGGCCTGGCTGTCGTCGCCCACCACTCGGAAGTCCCGGTCGAGATACCGGCTGGCGCTGATGCTGAACCGCTTGGCCAAGCGGCGTCCCCAGGCCCGCTCTTCGCCGGAGGCCTTGTGGCCCGGCCGGGGAACGATGTCCACCAGAGGCTTGAAGGCGTCAAACCCGCCGGCGTTGTCGAACTGGGTCCCCAAGAGCACGTCTTCGTCGGGGAACGCCATCAGGGCCCGGTGCAGCTGCGCGTCGACGAGTTGGCGGAGAACAGTGCTGCGCTTGGAGGTGCGGGCCACCGAGGCCAGGCCCACCAACACGCTCGGCGTCCCGCCGATGCGCTCCAGGGTGGAGAAGGCGAATCCCCGGAGCTTGCCGTTCTCCCGGGCGGTGGAGATCAACACCCACTCCTCGGTCTGCTTGGAGAGCAGCCCTACCGAAAAAGGGTTGGGGCCGTCGGCACACATGTCGGCCATTTCGGCCAGCTCAGCGTCGGTGACCGCTGTGCAGTCCTTGGTTTCGACGTCGATTGCCATGCGCTGCTCGCCCTCCTTGCTGGCTGGTCCCCCACAGATTTCCGCCCGTGGGCACCCCTATAGTCCATCAATCGCTCCGGTAGGCGCGCAAACCCGCAGGATTGCAAGGGTTTTCGATGATTGACCGCTTTCGGTAAAACGCCAGCTAGTCGGGCTGCACGGCTATGGCGTTGCTGCCCAGCTCCTCCCGCAGCAGGCCGATCAACCCACTTCCCGTGTCCACTCCGTAGTCCGATGAGAGCTTGATTCCCTTGTCGTCGCCGAGCATCAAGACCACTTCTGACTTCCCCGGATGGCTGGCGAAAATCGACTTGAGGGTATCGATCCGGTCCACGGTCAGCTTTTGGGTGTTGATGTTCACCTTCAGAGGGCCGAGGCCGTTGGCCCAGTCGGCCCGCACCGGCTCCACCCCGTAGCAGATCAAGTTGGGCTCCTCGTCGCGGTGATCCAGCCGACCCTCTAGAACGACCACCAGATCGTCCTCGATCTTGTGACCGTGCTCTTCCATCGCCCGGGGGAACAGCGTCACCTCCATGGTTCCGTACATATCCTCAAGGTCGAATGACGCCATCTGGTCGCCTTTTCTGGTCCACCTCTTGCGGAAGTTGCTCACCACCCCGCCCACTTTCACCGAGGCGCCCTCCTCCGCTTCAGCCAGATGGTCGATCCGATGGGTGGTCTTGCGGGCCAGCACCCCCTCCATGCCCATGATGGGGTGATCGGACACGTACAGCCCGAGCATCTCCCGCTCGGCGGCCAGCCTCCGAGACTTGTCGAACTCGGTATCGGGAATCTCGATGTCGTCTTGAAAGGCATCGGCACCGCCCTCGTCGAACAGGCTCATCACTCCCTGCTCGCGCTCTCGCTGCTGCTGTATACCGCGCCGCACGATGGGCTCGAACACGTTCAACAGCCCCTGGCGGGGATGGCCCAGGGAGTCGAAGCTGCCCCCTTTGATGAGCGCCTCCACGGTCCCCTTGTTCAGCACCAGCGGATCAACCCGCTGGCAGAAGTCGTGGAAGTCGGCGTACGGCCCGTTCTTCTCCCGCTCATCCAAGATCATCTGCGCCGCGCCCGCTCCCACGTTGCGGATTGCGGAGAGCCCGAAGGAGATGGACTGCTCGCCGCTGTCGGAGCCGATGGCCGCGAAGTCGGACTGGGAGCGGTTCACGTCTGGCAGCGTCACCTCGATCCCCCGCTGGCGGCACTCGGCTAGATACACCGCCGCCTTCTCCAGCTTGCTTTTCACGCTGGTCAACAGCGCGGCCATGTACTCCACCGGATAGTTGGCCTTGAGGAAGGAGCACTGATAGGAGATCAGCCCGTAGCCATAGGAATGGCTCTTGTTGAAGGCGTAGTCGGCAAACTGCTCGATGATGTCGAATAGCTCGGTGCCCAGCTCCTCGCCGTAGCCGCTCTTCTCGCAGCCGGCTACGAAGGAGTCCCGCTCCTTGGCCATCAGCGCCCGGTCCTTCTTGCCACAGGCCTTGCGGAGGTTGTCGGCTTCGGCCAGGGTGTAGCCCGCAAACTTCTGGGCCACCCGCATCACGCTCTCCTGGTAGATCATCAACCCGTAGGTGTCGGACAGGATGTCGGCGGCGTCCTCGTGGAACACCTGCACCGGTTTGCGGTCGTTCTTGCGGTCGGCGTAGTCGTTGTGCATGTTGGCCGCCATCGGGCCGGGCCGGTAGAGGGCCACGAGGGCGGCCACGTCGTCGAAACAGGTGGGCTTCAGCGACCGGATCAGCGAGCGCATCGGGCCGCTCTCCAGCTGGAATATCCCGATGGTCTCCCCCCGACCCAGCATCTCGTAGGTGGCGGCATCGTCCAGCGGCACGTTGTCGATGTCGAAGTCCACGCCGCGGGACTGCTTGATGAGACCGACGGTGTCCTCGATCACGTCGAGGTTTCGCAGGCCCAAGAAGTCCATCTTGAGCAGCCCGAGATCCTCCACCGCGTGCATCTCGTACTGGGTGACGATGGGGGCCTCCTCATAGGACTGCCCCGACGAGGCCTTGCGCTGAATGGGGAGGTGCTCGGTGAGCGGATCCTTGGTGATCACCACGGCGGCGGCGTGAATGCTGTCTTGGCGGCGCAGGCCCTCCAGTCCCCGGGCCACATCCACCACCTTGCGGGCGTCCTCGTCGCTCTCGCACATCTCCCGCAGCTCGGCGGCCGCGGTGTAGCCGTCGGCGAATTCGTCGGTCTTCTCCAGACAGGCCCACAGCGGGGTGTCGCGGCCCAGCACCAGCGGGGGCATGGCCTTGGCCAGCTTGTCGCCCAGGGCGTAGGGGTAGTTCAGCACCCGGGCGCTGTCGCGCACCGCGGCCCGGGCCTTGATGGTGGAGAAGGTGATGATCTGGGCCACATGGTCTTCGCCGTACTTGTGGGAGACGTAGCGGATGATCTCGTCGCGGTAGCGGGAGTCAAAGTCCATGTCGATGTCGGGCATGGATACCCGGGACGGATTGAGGAAGCGCTCAAACAGCAGGTCGTAGCGGATCGGATCCAGATCGGTGATCTGGAGGGAGTAGGCCACGGCGCACCCGGCCGCGCTGCCCCGGCCCGGCCCCACTCGGATGCCCCGCTCCCGGGCGTAGCGGATCAGGTCCCAGGTGATCAGGAAGTAGGAGGAGAAGCCCATGTCGGAGATGACCTTGAGCTCATAGGCCAGCCGGTCGGCCACCACATCAGTCAGGGGACTCCCCCACCGGGCTTCGGCCCCCTTCAGGGTCAAGGCTTGGAGATATTCGTCGGCGTTCTCGTAGTCGTCGGGAATGGGGAAGTCAGGGAGCTGCGGCTTGCCGAACTCGATCTCCACATTAGCTCGCTCCGCAATCAACAGCGTGTTGTCGCAGGCCGGGATCAGGTCGGAGAATACGTGGCGCATCTCCGCCGCCGTCTTGAGGTAGTGCTCGCTGCCGTCGAACTTCATGCGGTCGGTGTCGCCCACCAGCGAGCCGGTTTGCACGCACAACAGGGCATCGTGGGACTCGGCGTCGTGTCGATGGGTGTAGTGGCTGTCGTTGGTGGCCAACAGGGGGGCGTTGATCTGGCGGGCCAGTTTGATCAGTTCGGGGTTGGTGCGGATCTGCGCATCGATGCCGTGGTCCTGGATCTCCACGAAGAGGTTCTCCTTGCCGAAGATGTCCTGGAGGCGGGCCGCCTTGGCCACCGCGTCGTCGTAGTCGTCGCGCAGCAGGGCCTGGAGAACGTGGCCCCCCAGACAGCCGGTGGAGCAGATCAGCCCCTCGCTGTGCTCGGCCAGCAGCTCCCAGTCGAGCCGGGGCTTGTAGTAGTAGCCCTCGAGGAAGGCCCGGCTGGAGAGTTGAATGAGGTTCTTGTAGCCGGTGTTGTTCTCGGCCAACAGCGTGAGGTGGTAATAGAGCTTGTGTCCGCCCTCAGTGCTGCCCCCGCTGTCGTCGACCCTGCCCCGCCGAGTGGGCCGCTCACTCCGGTTCTCGTGGGCCATGTAGGCCTCGGTGCCGATGACCGGCTTGATTCCCTCGGAGTGGCACGTCTTGTAGAAGTCGACAACCCCGTACATGTTGCCGTGGTCGGTCATACCCAGCGCGGGCTGTCCGTCGGCGGCGGCAGCCTTGACCAGATCGCTCACCCGGGAGGCACCGTCGAGGATGGAGTACTCGGTATGGACGTGGAGGTGGGTGAATGAACTGGACACAGCACTCCTGTGGACAATCTGTGGCTGGGTTGTGGAAAACTACAGAGTTGTAGTTTCCGACCATACCAAGACGGGAGGGCCCATGCTCGTCTCCCGAGAATTCCCGCGTTTTCCCTGGTTGTTGGACTGTTAGAGATACGTTCCCGGTGCTTTGTCGTGCGGGAGGCGGGCGGCGCCGGGGGGAAGTTCGGCGCGGATGTTGGCCAGCTGCTGCTGCGCCGACACCTGTTGGGCGAACAGAGCAGCCTGGATGCCCTGGATGAGGCCCTCCAGCCAGCCCACCAGCTGGGCCTTCGCCACCTGGAGCTCGGCTTGGCTGGGAGGGTGGTCTTCGGGGAAGGGCAGGATCAGGCGGTCGAGCTCCTCATTGAGGTCGGGCGACAGAGCGGAGCCCAGCTCTTCGATCGAGGTTTCGTAGATCTCTCTCAGCCGGTCGCGGCTCGACTCGTCGAGGGAGGCGTCGCGCACCTCGTCCAAGAGCTGCTTCATCATCGTGCCCACCCTCATGACCTTGGCCGGCTGCTCGATGGCCTCCCGGGCCGATGCGAGCTCCGCCGGGTCGCCGTCGACGGGCGGCGTCTCGTGGACGATCTCCGCAGGCTCAGCCGATGCCGGCTGACCGGTGTCTGACATGGCTGGAAACCTACCCTCTGGCCAACTGACCGGTGTCTGACATGGCTGGAAATTTACCCGCCCACCGGCGAGTTCGGGCACATCCTCAGGCGCGGGTGCCGAACGCGGCCAGGCAGGGAACCAACATCTCCGCCGACGTCAGCGAGCCATGGCGGCCCAGCAGCTCAAACGTGGGCCGGCCCCCTCCCCCGGTTTGGCTCTGAGGCACGGGCTTGGGCTCCACGAAGGCCACCGGGTCGCAGGGCACCAGGGCCACGTCGCCCATCCGAGAACGGGCCTCCGGCCCCACATGGGGACCGAACCAGCCCTCGTCCAGCACCTGCTGGCGGTTTACCACCAGGCCATGGCGGCCATAGCGCTCGGAAGCCGCGTCCAGAAGCTCGCCGGCTCGCCCAGGACGGGCGTGGAGCCAGCGGAATCGAGCCTCTCCCGAGGTGACCGCGGTGAGGGCGAGAACGTCGCGGGCCAGCTCCACCTTGTTCTCGCCCACCATGACCTGACCGTGGTCGGACACCACCAGCAGCGCCGCCTCTGGGGGCAGCACGGCCAGGATCTGGGCCACCAGGCGGTCGACTTCTGCGAACTCGGCGTCCAAGTAGGGGCCGAACCCGTACTCGTGAGCAATCCGGTCGGGCCCGTCATAGTAGGCGTAAACGAGCGGCTCACCCTCCTCCACCAGCTTCTGCACCTCTACGGCGATGGAGCTGGTCAGCTTGTACCCCCTGTGGTCCACCCCGTCGAGATGGGCCCGGGTGAAGCCGGTTCCCCGGAATTCGCTGCGGCCCACTGCCGGCACCCGGCGCCCGAAGAAGGCGGGTCGGGGTTGGACCTGCTCGGGCACGAGGGACTTGCGGGCATCAGACGGTTTGGCGCCCGCAGTCCACCGCAGGGCGTTGAGCACCTGCCCCTGGATGTAGATCTGGTAGCCGATCAGGCCGTGCTCGCCTGGCGTCGCCCCGGTGACCAGCGATGTCAGGGCCGTGGTAGTGGTGGTCGGGGCCACCGTGGTGATGGGACCTCCTTCCATGGCCGACATCACCGGGGTCAGCTCGGCCCGGTCTTGGAGCTGCTCCCACCCCATCCCGTCGATCAGCAACAGCACCACTGCCTTGGCCTCACGGATTGGATCGGGCAGCCAATGGGCGGCATCGGGCGGGCCGAGCAGGGCCGGCACCACATTGCTCAGGCAAGACTCCCGGTAGTCGGGCAGCACCGGAAAGCCGGTGATCCCACCGCTGGCTGCTGGGGTGCTGTGCTGGCTTGGGCTTCCCATTCGGCATTCAAACTATCGGCTCAACCATGCGGGGAAGATTGAGAAGTAGTGTGATGGCTCGTGAGGGTGTCGACTCGAGGTGACTACGCCAGCCGGGCGCTGCTGTCTCTGGCCTTGCACCCCGACGAGTCCGGTCCCACCTCGGCCCGAGACATCGCCGAGCGCACCGGACTCCCCCAGCCCTATCTGGAGCAGATTCTCCAAGCGCTAAAGGGCGCCGGTCTGGTGCGCTCCAAGCGGGGCGCGGGTGGTGGCTACGCCCTGGCCCGACCGGCCTCCGAGATCAAGTTGAGCGAGATAGTGAGCGCGGTGGACGGGCCCATTGTGCTGGGCGACTTCGGCCAGCCCCATAGTGACGGCGCCTGCGATCACGAGGGCCAATGCGTGCTGCTGGCCATCTGGACCCACGTGGGCGACATCATGCACGACCTGCTGAGCGACTACTCATTGGACGACATTGCCAAAGCGGCACGCGGCCTCCTTCCCTGGCCGGGGTCCGACTGACTCCCGCCTACCCGCAGAGAAGCCGGTAGAGGCGGGAGAAGTCCTCAGGGGGATCCACCTGAAATCGGAGCTGCTCGCCTGTGTCGGGATGGGCAAAGCCCAGGGTGTGGGCATGAAGAAGGGGGCGGTTGATGCCGGGGGCATCGGGGCCGCCGTAGAGGTCGTCACCCAGAACCGGGTGGCCGATGGCAGCCAAGTGAACCCTGATCTGATGGGTGCGCCCGGTTTCCAGTTGCAGCTCCAGGCGTGCAGCGTCGAACGGCACCGACTCTTCAGTTGGCTCGGTGGGGGCGGGCATGCGAGCGGTTACCTTGTAGTGGGTGCGGGCCGGCCGGCCGTCGGCGGTCACCGTCATCTTGATGGGATGGCGAGTGGAGCGTCCCACGGGGGCGTCGATCACCCCCCGATCGTCGGCCGGCATCCCGCTCACCAGGGCCACATAGCCCCGATGCACCTCCCGCCGGCCCAGCGCGGCGGTGAGGGCCTCGTAGCTGCGCTGGGTGCGGGCCACCATCAGCAGCCCTGAAGTGCCTCGGTCGAGCCGGTGGACAATGCCGGGGCGCTCCGGCTCTCCCACGCCGGTGATCTCAGGAAACCGGGCCAGCAATCCGTTCACCATCGTCCCCGTCGCGTGGCCCGATCCGGGGTGCACCACCAGATCGGCCGGTTTGCTCACCACGATTACCCATTCATCGGCATGGACTACGTTCAACTCCACCTCGGGATCGGGCCCTGGTGGCGGCTGCCCCGTGGCCGGTGCCTCGGAAAGCCGGATCTGGTCCCCCGACACCAGCCGCTGCGACCGGCTTGCCGCCGGAGTGCCGTTGACTTCCACCATCTGCTGGTCGATCAACCGGGCGGCCTCGGCCCGGCTGCACTCCCAGACCAGCGCCACCACTCGGTCGAGGCGCTCGCCGGTCAACGCGTCGGGAACAACCCCGTCAGGGCCCATCGGGCTCATCGGACTCTCCGAAGCCGCCGGGCTCTCCGGGCTGATTGAACTCTCCTAACCCACCGGGCTCTCGCAGCTCATCAGCCTCATCAACAGCTTGGGTTTGGCGGTAGCGGGGAGCAATCAGCACCAGGATGATCCCGGCCACCACGATGGCGGAGTCGGCCGCGTTGAACACCGGCCACCACTGGAGATCGATGAAGTCGACCACGGCCCCGCCCAGGAACCCGTCACCCGCCCGTACCGCCCTGTCGGCCAGATTGCCGATGGCGCCGCCCAGCACCATGCCCAGAAGCACCGGCGGCATCGACAGCCGACGACCCCCCCAACTAGCCCATGCCACCACGATCACAAACAACAGGGCCACCACGGCGATCACGGTGTCCCAGTCTTGGGCCAGGCCGAAGGCGGCGCCGGTGTTGTAAACCAGATTGAGCCGCAGCGTCCACACCAGATCGATGGTCCGGTTTTCCAACGTCTCCAGCGCCCACCACTTGGTTAGCTGGTCGATGGCGACTACTAGCGCAGCCACCCCCAGAAATACCAGGTTGTGGCGACGACGAGACCGGTGATCTTCGTCAATCGAAGCTGCTATCTCAGAATCCACCGGCTTTGTGCTCAACCCGCTCCGCGGCCCACGGAATGGCATTCAGCCGCTGGCGGGGAATCGGCTTGCCCGACACCAGGCAGATGCCATAGGTGCCGCTATCGATCCGGGCCAACGCGGCGTCGATCTGGTCGACGGCCGCTCGGGCGTGAGCACTGAGGGCCAGATCCCGTTCCCGCTCCACCGCCAAGGTGTCGCCCTCACCCGACTCTTCGTCGAATTGGACATCGCCCGGCTCCCGCTCTTCCACCAGGGAATCGGCCTCGGCCTTGAGCCTCGTAGCCGAGGTGATGTAGCGGCTGCGCTCTTCCAAGAGCAGATCGCGCTGCTTGTCGAGATACTTCTTGTCGAACAGCGGCTTCTTGGCCGTGGACTTGGCCGCCGGCTTGCTCGCAGTTTTGGCCGTGGATTTGGCCGCGGGCTTCTTCGCCGCAGATTTGGCCGCCGTCTTGCTCGCAGCCGACTTGGCGGTGCTGGCTGCCTTCTTTGCCGGCTTCTTGGCCGGAGGCTTGCGAGCGGTCTTCTTGGCGGTCATTGCAGGCGGGAGTGTAGCCGCCACCGCCGCGGATTACTGCCAAATGGTCTGAGAACGGCTTAACCCGGATTGCTCCCAAATGGCGCAATCGAGCTGAGAGCGGCATAACGATGTCTGGACCGAGATGGGAACGGGTTATTTTTGTTTTCCCAGTATGCCTGGAGGCCCGTTGTCCGAACCGTCTGCCCACTACCCCGAGGTCGACCCCAAGCCGTCCTTCCCCGATATCGAGCGCCGGGTTCTGGATTCGTGGGACACCGATGAGACCTTTGCCCACTCAGTAGAGCGACGGCCCGCGGGCGATCAGGGCGACAACGAATACGTGTTCTACGACGGGCCACCGTTTGCCAACGGACTCCCCCACCACGGCCACCTGCTCACCGGCTACGTGAAGGACGTGATCCCCCGTTACCACACCATGCGGGGCCGCCGCGTGGAGCGCCGCTTCGGATGGGACTGCCATGGCCTGCCCGCCGAGATGGAGGCCGAGAAGGAGCTCTCGGTTTCCGGTCGAGCGGCCATCACCGCCTACGGCGTCGACCAGTTCAACGACTACTGCCGCCAATCGGTGCAGCGCTACACCCAGGAGTGGGAGACCACCGTGACCCGCCAAGCCCGCTGGGTGGACTTCGAGAACGACTACAAGACCATGGACCTGCCCTACATGGAATCGGTCATGTGGGCGTTCAAGACGCTGTGGGACAAGGGCCTCGTTTATGAGGCCTATCGGGTGATGCCCTATTCGTGGGCAGCCGAGACCCCGCTCTCCAATTTTGAGATCCGCTTGGACGATGCCACCCGGCCCCGCCAAGACCCCGCCATCACCGTGGCCTTCGATCTGCGGCCCGAGTCCGGCGACCCTGGGCCGCTGCGCATGCTGGCCTGGACAACCACCCCGTGGACCCTTCCGTCCAACCTGATGCTGGTGGTGGGCCCGGACATCGAGTACGCCATCGTGGAGCACGACGGCGGCCACGTGGTGTTGGCCGCGGAGACGCTGGCGGACTACGAGGCCGAGATGGGACAAGGCCGGGTGGTGGGCACGGTGGCCGGCGCCGAGTTGGTGGGCCGGCGCTACCAGCCATTGTTCGACTACTTCGCCCCCTTGGCCGAAGACGGCGCTTTCCAGGTGGTGGGCGCCGACTTCGTGGACACCGCCGAGGGAACCGGCGTTGTCCACGCCGCCCCCGGATTCGGCGAGGACGACCAGCTGGTAGCCGAGGCCAACGGCGTGCCCGTGGTGGTGCCGGTAGACGATCAGGGCCGCTTCACCGAGGAGGTGACCGACTGGTCAGGGGTGAACGTGTTCGAGGCCAACAACGGCATCATCGCCCGGCTCAAGGAGCAGGGGCGGATCCTGCGCCACGCCACCTATGAGCACAACTACCCCCACTGTTGGCGCACCGACGAGCCCATCATCTACCGGGCGCTCAGCTCGTGGTACGTGCGGGTCACCGAGATCCGCCAGCAGATGCTGAAGCTGAACCAGCAGATCAACTGGGTGCCCGGTCATGTGCGCGACGGCCGGTTCGGCACCTGGCTGGAGGGGGCTCGCGACTGGTCGATCAGCCGGAACCGGTTCTGGGGCTCCCCCATCCCCGTGTGGCGCAGCGACAACCCCGAGTATCCCCGCATCGACGTGTACGGCAGCCTGGATGAGATCGAGCGGGACTTCGGGGTGCGCCCTGTGGACCTGCACCGCCCGTTCATCGACGAGCTCACCCGGCCCAATCCCGACGACCCCACCGGCCAGTCCACCATGCGGCGGGTGCCCGAGGTGCTGGACTGCTGGTTCGAGTCGGGGTCGATGCCCTTCGCCCAGGTTCACTACCCGTTCGAGAACAAGGAGTGGTTCGAGCACCACTTCCCGGCCGACTTCATCGTGGAGTACATCAACCAGACCCGGGGCTGGTTCTACACCCTCCATGTGCTGGCCTCCGCCCTGTTCGACCGGCCCGCGTTCAACAACGTGATCTGCCACGGCATCCTGCTCGACGCCAAGGGGCGAAAGCTGTCCAAGAAGCTGAGGAACTACACCGAGCCCGAGGAGATCTTCGCTACCAAAGGCGCCGATGCGCTGCGCTGGTACTTGATGGGCTCACCCATCGTGCGGGGCGGTGATCTCCGCTTGGACGACTCGGGGATCGACGACGTGCTGCGCCAGGTGATCATCCCCATCTGGAACGCCTATTACTTCTTCGCCCTCTACGCCAACGCCGACGGCATCCAGGCCAAACCCCGGGCCAACTCCGAGGAGCTCTTGGACCGCTACATCCTGGCCAAGACCCGGCAGTTGACCGAGGCGGTTACCCAGCGCATGGACGCCTACGACCTGCCCGGTGCCGCGGCCGAGTTGGAGGGGTTCATCGACTCCCTCAACAACTGGTACATCCGCCGCAGCCGCGACCGGTTCTGGGCCCCCGCCCGGCCGTCGTCGGCCGACGACAAGCAGGATGCCTACGACACCCTGTTCACCGTGCTCACCACCCTGGCCCGGTTGCTGGCGCCGTTCCTTCCCTTGGTGTCCGAGGAGATCTACCGGGGGCTCACCGGAGAGTCGAGTGTTCACCTGTGCGATTGGCCCGACCCCGTCGAGCTTCCCGCCGACCCCCAGCTCGTGGCGGCCATGGACCGGGTGCGCGACGTGTGCTCCACCGGACTGAGAGTTCGAGAAGACGAGGGAATTCGGGTTCGACAGCCCCTGCCCTCGCTCACCGTGGCCGGCCGAGAGGCCGACACGCTGGCGCCGTTCACCGCCTTGATTGCCGACGAGGTGAACGTGAAAGACGTCCGTCTCAGCGACGATCTGGCCGCCTACGGGCAGTTCGTGCTCCGGCCCAACGGCCAGGAACTGGGCCCGCGACTGGGCAAGGACGTGCAGGGGGTGTTCGCCGCCGCCCGGGAAGGCCAGTGGGAGCTCACTTCCGACGGCTCGGTGGCGGTGGCCGGCCACACCCTGTCGGAGAGCGAGTTCGATTTGGCCTTGAATCCGGTGGAGGGCACCACTGCGGCGGCGCTGCGCACCAACGACGCCCTAGTGGCCCTTGACACTGCGGTGAGCGGTGAGCTGGCTGCCGAGGGCATCGCCCGCGACGTGGTCCGGGTGATCCAAGCCGAGCGCAAGAATCAAGACCTGGACGTCACCGATCGGATCACGCTGGCCTTGACCGCGGGGCCCGACATCATCGAGGCAGTCCAGGCCCACCAGACCTATGTGTGCGAGCAAGTGCTGGCCGTAGGCGACCCGGACCTCATTGTTTCGGAGGCGGCCGCGGCGATGGCCGACGAAACCGCGATCGACGCGGGCCGGTTGCAGATCCGCTTAGCGAAAGCCGGTTAGCAAGCGTCAGCCGTTGTTCTGGTAGTCGGCCTGCTCCATGCGGCGGCGCTCCTCGGCCGACACCTCCACATTGGTGGGGGTCAGCAGATACACATGGTCGGCCACCCGCTCCATGCGGCCGTCCAGTCCGTAGCACAGGCCGCTGGAGAAGTCGATGAGCCGGCGGGCCACCTCCCGGCTGCTGTGCTGCAAGTTCACGATGACCGCTTGCCCGCCTCGGAAGCAGTCCGCCACATCCTTGGCGTCGTCGAACGACATCGGGGTGACCACCGACGGCTTGGAGGAGGTAGAGGGGATGGGGCGGACGAAGCTGGTCCGAGGTTGCTCAGCGGTCCCTTCGCCCTCTGGATGGTCGCCGGCGGGAACGGGGCGGACCGAGCCGACATCGGGGCCCATCTGATACTGCTCATCAGGCGTCTGAGACACGAGGCGCATGTCGGATTCCTGCTCGGCATACCCTCCAGGAGCGAACTCCTCCTCGGTTCCGAATCCGAGCCAGAACTTGGTTTTCTGCCACACGGACGACATGGGCTCATCCCCTTTCGGCAGTGGATCACTTAGCCTTTCCGATGGTACAGGAAGCAGCCCCCAGTTTCGGGGAGGGGGGCGCAGTAGTTGGAAGACGCTCAGCTGGGGCGAGGTCCGAACAACGCGGTGCCCACTCTTACCATGGTGGCACCTTCTTCGACGGCAACCTCCATGTCGTCGGTCATTCCCATCGAGAGCTCGGCCAGGCCGAGGTCTTCGGCCTGGGACGCCAGCAGGCGAAAGCCAGGGCGGGCCTCTTCTGGCGGCCCCGGCGCACCAACCGCCATCAGACCGGCCACTTCCAGACCGGCGTCGCGGCAGTGCTGCACCAGCCCGGCCGTGTCCTCGGGACCACAACCGCCCCGGCCCCCCTTGCCGGCGATGTCCACCTGCACCAGCACCCGGGCCCCCGGCGCCCGCCGAGCGATCTCGGCGGCCAGTTCGGGGCGGTCCACGCTCTGCCAGAGGTGGACCAAGTTGGCGATCTTGCGGATCTTGTTGCGCTGCAATCGACCGATGAAGTGCCAGCGGGGTTGAAGCGCGGCTTCAGGCTGGGTGCTCAAGCCGCCTGCTTTGGCCAGCAGTTCTTGGGCGTAGTTCTCACCAACGTCGGCCAGGCCTGCTTCGATTGCCGCGGCCACCGCATCAGGGCCGAAGCCCTTGGTCACCGCCACCACCCGTACTTGACCGCCCCCGGCTCGGGACAACCGGTCTCGCAGAGCGCCTAGGCGGTCGGCTACCTCTGCGGCGCTGATCAAATCAATGTCTCAGCTGGCCGGGCTACCGGAGAAAGGAGGGGATGTCGAACTCGTCGTCGACTTCAGACGACAGCAGGTCGTCGTCGGCGTCGCCGAACACATCGGGTACTCCTGAAGCGCCCTCTGCGTCGGCGGCCGTCATCCGGGTGGCCCGCTCGCCCTCCCACCGGTCGAAACCGGCGGCGATCACGGTGACTCGGATGTGGTCGCCCATCGACTCGTCCACCACGGTGCCGAAGATGATGTTGGCATCGGGGTGGGCAACGCCCTGGACGATCTCTGCGGCCTCGTTCACCTCGAAGATGCCCAGATCGGCACCGCCCGAGATGCTCAGCAGGATCCCGCGAGCGCCTTCGATCGAGGCCTCGAGGAGCGGGCTGGCAATGGCCTTGCGGGCCGCACTCACGGCCTTCCCCTCGCCGGAGGAGATGCCCACACCCATGAGCGCGGAACCAGCGTCCTGCATCACCATGCGCACATCGGCGAAGTCGGTGTTGATGAGCCCCGGAGTGGTGATGAGGTCGGTGATGCCCTGAACGCCGTGCAGCAATACCTCATCGGCTTTCTGGAACGCCTCCACCACCGACGTGTGGTCGTCGGAAATGGTGAGGAGTCGATCGTTGGGAATGACGATTTGGGTGTCGACCTTGTCTCTGAGGGCCTGGATGCCGCTTTCGGCCTGAACCGACCGGCGGCGACCTTCGAAGCCGAACGGTCGGGTAACCACCGCGATGGTGAGCGCGCCGAGGCTCTTGGAGATCTCCGCAATGATCGGAGCAGCTCCGGTGCCCGTGCCGCCACCCTCTCCCGCGGTGATGAACACCATGTCGGCGCCGCTGAGCGCCTCTTCGATCTCCTTGCGGTGATCGGTGGCCGCTTGGGAGCCGACCTCCGGGTCGCTGCCCGCGCCCAAACCTCGGGTCAGCTCTCGACCAATGTCGAGCTTGACCTCAGCAGAGCTCATGAGCAGCGCCTGGGCATCGGTATTGACGGCGACGAACTCAACGCCGCGCAGGCCAGCTTCGATCATGCGGTCGACTGCGTTAACACCGCCGCCGCCGACGCCGATGACCTTGATAACCGCTAGATAATTCTGGGGATCAGCCATGGTGATTCCTCACTCCAAAAGCCCAAAACTTCACTCTCTACTTTTGGTTGATATGAACGAAGAGTTGAGGCTTTAGAACCTATTCCTCTAGTTGAGGTGTATCTAGCTTACGAGCAGTCGTCGATTGGGGTCAAGGCGGGAAGTTCCGGGATGCTCAGATCCACGATCTCCACGCAACTCATATCAACTTCGGCCAGTATTCGGGCTAGTGAATCGGCTTTTCCGTGAGGATCGTCTTGGGCGCCCCAGTGGGCCCGCCCTTCACCGGGCAGATCCACAACCACCTTCCCATCCATCAGAGAAATCGCCCCGATGTCCCTTTGTTGAACAGGTATGAGCGCCTCGCTCACCTCCAACAGAGGCAGGGCCAACCCGTGCAGCCAACCGCCGGGCTGGGGAACCGGGGTGAACTGCACTACCGGCAGAGCACCGCGAACCGGATTCACTTGAAGCACCCTTCCCTCACGGTCGACCAACGCCCACTCCTCGCCAACGGGAATCTGGGCCACGGCCTCGCGCTCGGTGATGTCGAACGTGACCTTGCCCCCCCACGTCCGGCTGGAACGAACTTGATCCACCCAAGGAAGCGCAGCGATCGATCTACGGGGGCCAGACAAGTCCAAGCCCAACAGCGGTGTCCCCAGCTCGATACCCGCCGCCTCCAAGACTTGGGCGGTGCTGGTGCGCCCGGCTCCGATGACCTCGATCTCGTCGACGTCCATGAGGCGACTCTGGGTGACGCCGTATGCCGCAGCCGCTAACACGGCGATGACCCCGATAGAGATCCACACTCGAAGACGCCGCCGAGTCCGGACGCCGGTGCGCCGGGCCTGGATGCGGGGATCGACCTGAGGCTTAGGGCTCCCTGATTGGCCCTCGGGCGGGTCGACCTGGGGCTTAGGGCTCTTCGGAGGTTCCGCAGGAAGGTCTACTTGAGGCTTAGGGCTCTCCGGCTTGCCTTCCGGCTGGTCCTCGGGCGGATCTTGAGTGGGCTTATCAGAGGACACTTCAGCCTGCCTGACCTGCCCATGGACCAGCTCCGAAACCCACGAGACGGGTCTCGGGCCGCAGCGTCACATCGAATTCAGCGAGGACGCGTTCGAACACCTCGCCCATAAGGGCGTGGAGATCATCGGCGGTGCCGTTCCGGTCGGCAATGAAGAAGTTGGCGTGCTTGTTTGAAACCGAGGCAGTCCCCACCCGATGCCCCTTGAGTCCGGCCGCTTCGATGATCCGGCCCGCGCTGTCGCCCTCCGGGTTGGTGAACACCGAGCCTGCGTTCTGCCCTCCCGGCTGGTTCTCGCGCCTCCACGCCACGATCTCGGCGATGGTGGCCTGGGATGATTCTGCATCACCAGTGGCCAGGCCCATCTCGGCTCCCAGCACCATGTGGTGTTCGGCCAGCGCCGAGCTCCGGTAGCCCAGTTCCAGCCGCCCCGGCGCCCACTGCTCGACGCAGCCGCGCCGCAGGTCGAGGACCTCGGCTTGCACCAGCGTTGCGGCCATGTCTGAACCATGGCCGCCGGCATTCATGCGGACCGCTCCCCCCAGCGATCCCGGCACCCCCACTGCCCACTCGAATCCGGTCAGCCCTGCGGCCGCGCTTTGGCGAGCAAGAACTGGCAGACCCGACGCCGCCCCCGCTTTGAGGTGCAAGCCGTTGACCTCCACCCAGTCGTATCCCGCGCCCAGCCAAATGGCCACACCGTCGAAACCGGCCTCGGCCACCAACATGTTGGAGCCCTTGCCCACCACCAGCACGTCAGGGCAGTGGGCGGCCACCGCTTTGGCCATCGCCGCAACATCAGCATCCACGGGGAGCGTCACGCCCACCCGGGCCGCGCCGCCGACGCGATAGGTGGTGTCGGGTCCGATCGGGCGCTCCCGGCTCACCGCCTGCTCCCCCAACACGCCAGCCAAGTCTTGGGCCAGCCGATCCCAGCGAAGCGCGCTCATCGGCGTCCCGCGAGCATCGAGATCACCTGGTCGGGCAGCTTGGTCAGATCACCGGCCCCCAGGGTCAAACACAGATCCTGTGACCGCAGCACCTCGGCCAATCGGGTGGCGACGTCGTCGAGGCGAGGCACATAGGCAACGTCGCATTCGGGGTGGGCCTCGGCTACTGCCCGCCAGACCAACTCACCCGACACATCGGGAATGGGCATTTCACCGGCGGAGTAGATGTCGGTGATGATCACCACGTCGGCGGCCTGGAAACTATGGGCGAATTCCGACCAAAGCTGCGAGGTCCGGGTGTAGCGGTGGGGCTGGAACACGCACACCACCCG
The DNA here is from genome assembly GCA_022822905.1 of Acidimicrobiia bacterium. Taxonomy (GTDB): domain Bacteria; phylum Actinomycetota; class Acidimicrobiia; order Acidimicrobiales; family Bin134; genus Poriferisocius. The sequence continues at coordinate 54,401 of JAJDYE010000026.1, forward strand.
GTCCCACCCCCCTTCGGATGCTGTCTTCAGCGAGCAGGCCACCTCGGTGGGCAGGTGGGCATAGTCGTCGATGAACTCGACTCCGGCGGCCTCTCCCCGCGATTCGAACCGGCGGGTCACACCCCCGAAGTCGGCCAGCGCCGCCGCGGCATCGGTTCCGTCGATCCCCAGTTGGCAGGCCATGGCCAGCGCTCCCGTGGCGTTGAGCGCGTTGTGGTCTCCGGGCATGGACACGGTTACCGGGCCGAGCACATCGCCGCGGAACGAAACCTCTCCATCGATGGAGTGCCGATGGCGCCGCAGGAGTCGCCAGCGGTAGTCGGCCTCGGGGCCGGTTCCGTAGAGAACCCGGGGGCAGCCCTCCGAGGCCTTCATGGCGCCGGGGTCGTTGGCGCACACCACCAGCCCATCGGCGGCACCGGCGCAGAACCGGGCGAACTCGGCCTCCAGTTCGTTTACTGGGCGATCGCGGCGCAAATGGTCGGGCTCCACGCTGGTGAGCACCGCCCGGTTAACGCTCAACTCGCCAAAGGTCCCGTCGCTCTCGTCGGCCTCCACCACGAACCAAGGGCTCTGCGACCAGCGAGCCCCGATGCTGCCATCAGCCATCACCGCGCCGACCACGTAGCTGGGATCGGCACCTACCGCCAACAGCACATGGGACAGCATGGCGGCGGTGGTGGTCTTGCCGTGGGTGCCGGCCACCGCCACCGTGGATCTCAGCGCGGTGATCGCGGTCAGGATCTGCGCCCGGCGATAGAGGGGGATGCCCGCCTGTGCAGCCGCGACCACCTCGGGATTGTCGTCGCCCACGGCGGTGGACCGGGCCACTAGATCGGCGCCGGAGACCTGGGCCGCGTCGTGACCGACAAAAACTTCGACCCCGACCTCCCGCAGGCGGTGGAGCACCGGTGAGTCGACCGAGTCGCTGCCGCTGACCCGACACCCCAGCCCATGCAACACCACGGCAATAGCCGACATCCCCGCCCCGCCCACTCCTAAGAGATGAACCCGGGTTGTGGGGCTCAAATCGACCATGGCCCTATTTTTGCTTCCTCCGGTACCTCTGGTGGGGTCTATGGGCATGCTGCTCGAGGAGATCGGCTACCCGGGTGTCGGCATCTCGGCGACCGACACCGGCTGCCTCTCTCCCCATGGCGCCAAGAAGGCCGGGGACCTTCAGCAGATTCTCCACCTCTTCGACCATGCGGGGGCCGTCCATCTCGGCGTCGGGAATCATCACGGCCCCGCCGACGGCAGCCAGGTGGGCGGCGTTGGCCGTCTGGTGATCGCCGGGCGCCCCCGGCAGCGGAACCAGCACCGACGGCAGCCCGACCACAGCCAACTCGGCCACACTCGACGCTCCTGCTCGCCCCACCACCAGATCGGCGGCGGCATACACCGTGGGCATGTCCATCTCGTACTCCACTGCCCGGTATTCCAGCGCCGCCTGGGAGAGGTCGGGTCGCAGGTGGGACAGCTCCTGCCAATCCCTTCGACCGATCACATGGTGTACCGCCAGATCTTCCCGTTCGGCCCAGTGGCCAACAGCTTCGAACGCGGCCCGGTTGATTCGAGCCGCGCCCAACGACCCGCTGGCCACCACCAGAAGACGGTGCCCCTCACCCACGCCAAGGGAGGCTCGGGCCGCCGACCGGTCATCGTCCCGGCTGACCCTCTGGACCTCATCGCGCACCGGATTGCCGGTGAGCACTGCCCGGGGCAGCTTGGTGCCGGGGAATGACACCGCGGCCGCTCGGGCCCAGCGCCCGGCCCAGCGATTGGCCAAACCGGGAACCGCATTCTGCTCGGCTACCACCAACGGGATCCTTAGCATTCGAGCAGCCAGGGCGCAGGGCACGCTGGCGTAGCCGCCCAGCCCCAGCACAACCTCGGGCTGCAAGCGCCGCAGCAGTCTTCGGGCCTGGACCACTGCCTGGGCCAGGCCGGCGGCCGACTTGAGGTTCTGCCATGTGAGCTGGCGCTTGATCCCCCGTCCGGGGAGCAGGGTCAACTCGAATCCGGCCGCCGGAACCAGATCTCGCTCCACTCCCCGGGCCGAGCCCACAAAGTGGATGCTCTCGGGCTGGTGGCCGCGCCGAACCAGGGCCCGGGCCACGGCCAGGCCGGGGTGGACATGGCCGGCGGTCCCGCCCCCGGCGATCACCGCCCACACCGGAGCGCTTTCGCTCACGGCTCGACTCGGGTCTGGCGGGCGATGTTCAGCAGGATGCCAGTGGCAATCATGCTGGTAAGCAGTGCGGAGCCTCCCACCGACAGAAACGGGAGGGGAACACCGGTGATGGGCAGCACCCCGACCACCGCGGCGATGTTCACAAACGCCTGGGCTCCCACCCACACGGTGATGCCCGTGGCCAGAACTTGGCCGAAGCGATCGGGGGTGTGCAGGGCGATCCACATCCCGCACACGACGAAGCCGGTGAAGAGCCCGATGACGAACATCGCGCCCAGCCAGCCCATCTCCTCGGCGAGAACGGCGAAGATGAAGTCGGTTTGGGCCTCGGGCAAAAAGCCCCATTTGATCCGGCTCTCGCCCAGCCCCACCCCGGAGGCGCCTCCCGATGCAATGCCCACCCACGATTGGATGGTCTGCCATCCGGTATCAAGGGGGTCGGACCACGGGTCGAGCATGGCGGTCAAGCGGTCGCGCCGGTAGCCCGATCCCCAGGCGGCTAAAGCGGCCGCGGCCCCGCTGATCAGCGACCAGCCGGTGAGGGGGAGCAAGGGCACCCCGGCCATGAACAGGGCGGCGAAGGCGATCATCGCGATGATCACCGCGGTCCCCAGATTGGGTTGGAGCAGGATGAGCCCGGACATGAGGCTGCACACCACCAGCACCGGGCGGATCGTGGTGCGGGTGTTGCGCTCCTTGCCCGCCTTGTCGGCCAGCCACGCGGCGGCGAAGAGGGCCATGGCCAACTTGGCCAGCTCAGAGGGTTGGAAGCTGATCGGCCCGAAGTAGATCCAGCGGGAGGCGCCGTTTGCCGTGGTGCCGATTCCGGGGATCAGCACGGCCACCAGCAGCAGCCCGGTGAAGGCCAAAACGGCTTTGGAGTACTTCTGCCACTGCCGGTAGTCCACCCGCATCACCAGGATCAGGGCCAAGAGCGCGCCGACGCTCCAGACCAGTTGGCGCTGGAAGGTGTACCAGGTGGACTGTCCCACATAGTGATTGGTGACCGAGGAGACCGACAGCACCATGACCAGCCCGATGGCGTTGAGGGTGAGGACCATCCCGAACAGCACGTAGAACGGCATGGTGGCCTGACCCGCCGGCGCCGACCGGAGTGCCGCCACCAACCCCCGTCGGGGGATCTGGGGAGCGAAAGTAGTCATGGTGATCCTCCGATCAGTTCGCGTACCAGCAGGGAGAAATGGTCGCCCCGCTCGGCGTAGGAGCCGTACCAGTCGAATGAGGCGCAGCCGGGTGACAGCAGCACTGCGTCACCGATTTGGGCGATCTCGGCGGCCTTACCCACCGCATCCTCCATGGATTCGGCGATGGTCACCGGGCAGCGGCCGGCGAACACCTCATGAACCTCGGCCGCAGCCTCTCCGATGGCCACCACTGCGCGCACGCCTTGCGCCACCTCACCCATCGGTTCCAGATCGAGCCCCTTGTTTCGTCCCCCGGCGATGAGAACTGCTTGGCCCGCGGGTTGCGTTACCGACCGGACTGCGGCGCACACCGCGTGGGGCGTGGTGGCCTTGGAGTCGTCGAAGAAGCTCAACCCTTTGTGCTCGGCCACCAAGACCACCCGATGGGGAAGCCCGGTCCAGGCCAGCAGGGCCTCCCTCACTCCTTTCCGGTGGGCGCCTGCGGCCATGGCCACGGCCGCCGCGGCCAGATGGTTGGAAAGCTCATGGGGATGGGCCCGGTGCAGCTCTGCGGCGTCGGCCAGCTTTTCCGACCCCGCCCACAGGGCTCCCCCGCTCACCCGGAAATCGCCTTCATCGACCCCGAAGGTCACCACCTGGCCCCGATCAGGGGTGTGGGCGGCCACCACCGGATCGTCCTGGTTCACCACTGCGATGGATTGGTCGTCGGCCCTGCTCCACACCGCAGCCTTGGCAGTGCGATAGCTGGCCAGGGACGCATGAACGTCGAGGTGGTCGGGGGCGAAGTTCAACCACGCGCCCACTGCGGGCCGATAGCACCGGCTGTGGCCCAGTCGGAACGAGGACGCCTCCACGACGAAAACCGCGGGCCGCTCGTCTCGGATGGCCTCCACCAAAGGTGTCTCGGTATTGCCCGCCACTGTGGTTGGCACCCCGGAGGCTTCCAGCATGGCTGCGGCCAGAAGCGTCACCGTGGTTTTTCCGTTGGTGCCGGTAACCGCCAGCGTGGGGCGCGCGTCCCACCGCTGAGCCAGGTCGAACTCGGAGATCACCGGAGTTTCCGCGACCTCAGCGGCTCCGAGCGAAGGGTGGGACTCGGGAAGCCCCGGAGTGGGGACAACCACCCGGGCGTCGGCCGCCAGCGCCGGCCAGTCTTCGGCAGCAGGGCGCTCAATGAGGTCGACGCCCATCGCCGCGGCCTGGCGGCGAGCCTGGTCGTTGGGGGCATCGTCGGCCGCCACCACCGCATGGCCGCGCTCGGTCAACTGGGCGCAGACCGCCTGGTTGGTCACGGCGAAGCCCACCAGAAGTACGGGTGCCGGGCTCAATCTGCCCCTCCGATGGAAACGAAGTCGGCGTAGAAGAGTCCGAGGGCCACCGCAGTGGCGAAGCCGGTCATGATCCACAGCCGGATGATCACGGTGGTCTCGGGCCAGCCGCCCAGTTCGAAGTGATGGTGGATCGGGGCCATGCGGAACACTCGGGTGCCGAACACCCGGAAGCTGAACACCTGGATGATCACCGAAAGGGTCTCCATCACGAACAAGCCGCCGATGATGGGCAGCAGCAGGTGGGTGTTGGTGGCCAAAGCCAGCGCGGCCATCCCGGTGCCCAGCGACAGCGATCCGGTGTCGCCCATGAAGATTCGGGCCGGCGCGGCGTTCCACCACATGAATCCGGCACTCGCCCCCAACATGGCGGCGGCCAAAATGGCCAGGTCCAAGGCGTGGGGTATGCCGTAGATGTCCTCATTGCGGAAGGCCCAGAAACCGATCACCACGAAGGCGGCGTAGGCGAACACCGAAGAGCCGGCGGCCAGGCTGTCGAGCCCGTCGGTCAGGTTCACCGCGTTGCTCGTGCCCAAGATCAACAGCACGGCCCAGAGTCCCCAGCCCCACGGCCCTAAGTCGATGTTCAGGGAGTCGTATCGGGTGAAGGAGAGCTCGGTGTGGACATCGGTCAGATGGATCATCAGCACCGCGTATCCCACCGCCACGATGAGAAGGCCCAGGATCTTGGTGCCCTTTCCGAGGCCCAGGTTGCGCTCTCGGGACACCTTGAGCCAGTCGTCGACGAAGCCGACGACGCCCGATCCGAGAATGGCGAGCATCACGATCAGGCCGGTGCGGGTGAAGATGCCGTTGTAGAGGTCGCTGATGCCGTACCCGGCCAGCGCGCCGATCACGATGGCCACTCCCCCCATGGTGGGTGTGCCCGCCTTGCTGACATGGCCTTGGGGCCCGTCCAGGCGGATGGGCTGGCCGATGGAGTGCTTGCGCAGGAAGGTGATCAAGAAACGGGTGCCGATCACCGAGACCACACCGGCAATGGCAACGGCAAACAGCAGGCGGATCATCGGGTGGCCCCCCTGGCCGCCAACGCATCTCGGGCCACCACTCGGTCGTCGAAGGGAATCACCTGGTCGCCCACCACCTGGGTGGTCTCGTGGCCTCTCCCGGCCACTACCACCACATCGCCATCGGATGCGCTATCGAGGCATTGGGCGATGGCCGAGGCCCGGTCGGGTTGGGTGGAGACGCCACCGGAGTCCTCGGGCACACCGCTCAAGATGCCGGCGATGATGGCCTCAGGATCCTCGGAACGTGGGTTGTCGGAGGTGACGATCACCTGATCGGCCAACTCAGCCGCCGCCTTGCCCATCATCGGGCGCTTGGCGGAATCACGGTCACCCCCGCAGCCGAACACCACCCGCAGGCAACCCGAGCCGGCCACCAGCTCACGGGCGGCGGTCAGCACCTGGGCCAGGCCATCAGGAGTGTGGGCATAGTCCACCACCACCGTGAACGGGCTATCCGACTCGATGGTCTCGAACCGGCCCGGTACCGGGGCCGCCGACTCCAGCCCTACCACGATCTCCGACGGGCTGGCGCCCAACACAAGGGCGGTCTCCGCCGCAGCCAGAGCGTTGGCGGCGTTGAACCGGCCGATGAGGGGCAGGCGCACGTCCTGTTTTCTCCACTTCAAGGCCAGATCTCGGGATCCAAGCCGGACCGGCATGTTCTTGGGGTCATAGACCACGGTGGGGATGCGGGGATCGGCCGCAAGCTGCTTGCCATAGTCATCGCCCCCATTCACCACCCCCCGGTCGGATAGCTGGGGCGTGAACAGTCGGGCCTTGGCGGCGAAGTACTCCTCAATGGTGCGGTGGTAGTCCAAGTGGTCGGGGGTGAGGTTGGTGAACACCGCGGCGTCGAAGCGGATGCCGTCCACCCGGTGCTGGGCCAGCGCGTGGCTCGAAACCTCCATCACCACCGCTTCGGTCCCAGCCGACCGCCAACAGGCCAGTTGGTGCTGCAAGTTCACCGACTCCTGGGTGGTCAAGACTCCCGTGAGCGTGCCCAGGATCTCGCTTTGCAATCCAGCAGCGTCGAGCACCGACCTCAGCAGGCTGCACACCGTGGTCTTGCCATTGGTGCCAGTAACCCCAATCACCGTCATGGAGTGGGAGGGGTGGCCGTAGAACTTCGAGCTGATGGGGCCCATGGCCTGGCGCACCGATTTGGTTTGCAACTGGGGACAGTCCAAATCGAGCCGGCGCTCCACCACCAGCCCCGCGGCCCCGCGGGCCAACGCATCGGCTGCGAAGTCGTGGCCATCGTGCTCGGCGCCCGGCACGCAGAAGAACAGATCGCCGGGATTCACAGTGCGGGAGTCATGGGCCAACCCGGTGATCTCGACGTTTCCGCTTTTGTCGATCAGCCCGGGAGCAGATTCAGCCAGCACCGGCAACGCCATCGATGGAGCGGTCATGGCCCGTTCTCGGCTCCAGGGGCTGGTGCCGGCTCGGCCACAGGCTGGGCGTTCGGCTCGGCGGTGGGTTCCGACGTGGGAACCGGCGAAGGCGTTGGCGACGGCTCGGGCTCAGCCACCGGTTCGGGCTCGGCCGGTTCCGCCACCGGCTCTGGTCCCGTCGGTTCGGCCGCGGGCTCGGGGGTGCTGGTTGTTTCTGGGTCGGAAGCAGCCGCCGGATCCAGGGTTGGAGCCGGCTGGGGGGTGGGGGCCGGTCCCAACTTGGACCCGAGGGTGAAGTAGTTGGCGGGAGGGGCGATGCGGAGGCGTTGGAGGGAGTACTTGGCCAATTCGGCGAACAGCGGGGCGGCCGACTGGCTGGCGTAGAAGTTGGTCACCGGCTCGTCGATCACCACGATCATCGAGAGCTGCGGATCCTCGGCGGGATAGAAGCCGGCAAACGTGGCCGTGTACCGGCTGAACCCCTCGTCGTCCTCATAGTTGCCGCCTGACAGCACTTTCTGGCCGGTTCCCGTCTTGCCGGCGATGGAGTAGCCCTCGACCTGGGCGTTTCGTCCGGTTCCCTCCCGCACAACCGTGACCAGCATGTCGGTCATCTGTGAGGCGGTGTGCGCGGAGACCACCCTCACCGGGTCGCCCTGTTCCAATCGGATCGTCTGGCCATCGGCGTCGACGGCCGATTGCACCAGGGTGGGCGGCACCCGCACCCCTCCGTTGGCCAGGGTGTTGTACACCATCAGCACCTGCAACGGGGTGGCCAGAATGCCCTGGCCCAGCGCGAAGCTGGCCACGTCGGTGCCGCTCCAGCTCAAGAGTTGCGGGACCAATCCAGACGACTCGCCCCTGAAGCCCAGCCCGGTGGCCGACCCCAGCCCATACCGGGACATGTAGGCAGCCAGGCGGGTGGAGCCCAGAACCAGAGCCCACTCCACGGTGCCGGTGTTGGACGAACGGGCCAGGATCTCCTCCATGCTGTAGAGCACGGTCCCGTACTCGGTGTGGTCGGTGAACGTCTGATCGTAGAGCTCAAGCCAGTGATTGACTTCGCGCACATGGTGCGGCTCGCCCAGCCCCGTCTCAATCACCCCGGAGAGCGCGACGCTCTTCATCACCGATCCGGGCTCGAAGGCCCAGGTCACCGCCCGGTTCTCGCTGAGGGAGACCGGATTTCCCTCTTGATCTCGACCCACCGAGGCCATGGCCAGGATCTCGCCGGTGCCGGGCACCATGATGATGACGGTGCCGCTGGCGGCACTCACCCCTTCAATCTGGCGCATCAACGCCCGCTCGGCTTCGAACTGCAAGGAGCGGTCGATGGTCAGGTACAGGTCGGCCCCCGGCTGCGCGGGCCTGATGTGACGGGCACCGGTGGGGATCGTGCGCCCGTCTTGGCTGCTCTCCAACACCATCTCGCCGGGCACGCCGCCCAGCAACTCGTCGTATTGGTATTCGATGCCGCTGATGCCCGTTTGGTCGACATCCACGGTTCCGACCACGGCCCGCGCCAGGTGGGAGCCAGCCGGGTTGAACCGGGCGGACTCCTCCAACCGGAACACTCCCTTGATGTTGAGGTCGGCCACTGCCGCAGCGATGTCGTCGGGCACGGTCCGAGCCAGATAGGCGTGTTGGTCGGGCTCGCTCAGCAGCTGAAGCAGATGGTTCCCGTCCATGTCCAGCACAGGGGCAAGAGCAGCCGCGGCGGCGGCCGGGTCATCCACCTGGCTGGGGTCGGCCCAGATTGTCCATTGCGGCACCGACAGGGCCAGCGCCACCCCGTTTCGGTCGTAGATCTGGCCCCGATCCGCGGTCAGCTTGACCGTTCGGGTTCGCTGCTGCTGGCCGTACTCCACAAAGGCGTCAGAGCTGAAGAGCTGAAGGTCGGCCAGTCGGATGCCTAGAACCACGGCCACCAAGGCGAACACCACCGCCATGGCCGTACCACGGCGACGTCGCGAGCTCCGCCCGGCAACCTCCTCGGAAGGGCTCACCTCGCTCCACCCTCGTCCGATTCCAGCGGGGGCAGGTAGGTCCGGCCATCGGGCTCCACCATCCCCAACCGGTACAGCGCCTCGGCCACGATGCGGTTGGGGGCTTCTGCCCTGGCCACGTTGAGCTGCAATCGGTCGTTCACGGCTCGAACGTCTTCAATCTGCTGATTCAGATTGTCGAGAGTGGTTTGCCGGTCCACGATCACGGCATGAAGGAGGGCGAGGGCGAACAGGGCTACAACCACGGTGATGGCCGCAGCCCAGCCCAGCACGGGCATCAGCCTGCGTTTCGGCCGTGGCGCCGCCCGGAGGTGCTGGCGGGGCTGGTCGGTCTGGTGGGCCGGGTCGGCCGGCGACGGTTGGGGGCGGTGTTGCGGGGCGACCATTAGCCCATCGCCTCACCCTGATCGGCCCCCAGCTTGCAGAAGGCCCGAAAGCGGGCGCTGGAGACTCGGGGGTTGTCGGCCACCTCCGCAGGGCTGGGCTTGCGACTGCCCCGGGGAACCAACTCGATTGCGGGTGGGGCCTGGGTGTCAGAGCGGGGCAGCCCCAGATAGCGGGACTCGTCGGAAAGTCCGGCCCGGCGGCGGAGAACCTGTTTGACGATGCGGTCCTCCCCGCTGTGGTAGCTGAGGACCACCCCCCGGCCTTCGGGTGCCATCCGGTTTATGGCTGTTTCCAGGGCAGGCTCGATCTGGTTCAGCTCATCGTTCACCGCAATGCGAATGGCCTGAAAGGTCCGCTTGGCCGGGTGGCCTCCCCGGCGGCGGGCGGGAGCGGGAATGGCATTGCGAACCACCTCGGCCAACTCGGTGGTAGACCCGATCGGCCGAGCCGAAGCGATGGCGGCGGCGATGCGGTGGGCGTAGCGCTCATCGCCGTAAGAGCGCAGGATCTTGACCAGTTCGCCTGTTGACCAGGTGTTCACCACTTCGTCGGCCGAGAGCTGCTGGCCGCCGTCCATCCTCATGTCCAGCGGACCGTTTTGGCGATAGCTGAATCCCCGCTCGGGCTGATCCAGTTGCGGAGAGCTCACCCCGAAGTCGAACAGCGATCCCACAATGCGAGTTACGCCCAGGGATTCCAGAACGTCGCCCAGTTGTCCGAAGCTGGCGTGGTGGATCGTGGCGCCGCGGCCGGCCAAGACGGTGGTGGCGGCCTGGACCGCGGAGGGGTCACGGTCGAGGCCTATTAGCGAGAGGTCAGGGCGGGCGTTCAAGAGCGCCCGAGCGTGACCTCCCCCGCCCACGGTGGCGTCGAGAAAGGCTCCCGACGGGACCGTAGACAGGTGCTCCACCACTTCTGTCACCATGACGGGGTGATGGGCGAAACGACGTTCGATCGCTGTCGGTGTCCCCCCGTTCATGATTTTTCACCTCCCTGGCGGCTCAGCAGACTGCTGTGTGAAGGGCCTGTTTTTTGCGCCCGATGGGATCGGACGGCAAGAATGTCGCCCATCGGCAGTCCTCCGCCCGGCGACCGCACTCCGGGATTTCTCCCCGGTTGTGTCAGATGGCAAGCGGGCGGAGTAGGGGCCTTCCATCTCGTCGGACGGAGGACTGCCCATGAGCGCACTCCTGGTCGGCCTACATGGAGGTCACCGACGCTGTTGTCTGTCTGCGAATCCACATCACAACCACCGGTCTACGTCTGCCTCGCCGAGTTCGGCTTGCAGCGACTGCCATTGCTCCGCGTCCCACACCTCGCCGCGGTTGAACACACCGACCAGCACCACGTTCTTGTCCAGCCCCAGGACCTCACGCTTGGAGGAGGGGAGGTTCAGCCGGCCTTGGGCATCCACGGTGGCCGGTTCGAGGCTGGAGGAGAATGCCCGGAGCTCGTCGCCGGTGGCCTCTCCGGCCCGAACCGCGGCCTCGAGCCGCTCCAGCGCACTGCGGGCCTCTTCCGCGGTCCAGATGCCGAGGCACTGCTTGTAGATGGCCACGTACGCCCCTTCGGCCAGCACCGAGCGGAAGGCCGGCGGCAACGAGAGCCGGCCCTTGTCGTCCAGGGAACGAGTGTGCTCACCGGTGAGCACGATTCCCCCCAACGGGTCCCGAGTAGTTCCCCTTCTCTCCCACTTCTTCCCACCCTATCCCCCATCGCCCCACCAGCGCAACTCTATGCAGGGAATTAGAGGGTCGGGGTTCCACCGCGCCCGCGTGGAGCCGCGAACGTGAACGAGCGCGGACGCGATGAGCGAGCAAAAGCAAGGGCGAACGCGAACAGAGAGGCCCCTTGGGCCGCTTAATTGAGCAGCGAGGTCTCTTGGGCCGCCTAACGAGGCAGCGAGGCTAAGAACGCGGTGTGAATATCGTCGGGCTGGGCGTCTACCGGCCACATGGCCGACGAGAGGGCGTTTCGAAGCTCCTCAGATGACTCCGCCAGGCGAGCAAACAAATCGTCGGGGGCCCAGTGGCGATACAAGAGGGTTTGGAATCGTGCGGTGGTCCGGGTGCGGCGCTGGGTGATGCCGACCGCTTTGGACCCGGCCACCAGCACCTCGCCCGGGCCCCGGCTGGCGAAGCAGGCCAACCGTCCCCACTGGCCGGGCTCGTAGCGGTCGAATACCTCCCCGTGCGTGATGCCCAGCGAGGCCAGGGTCGCCACCCACGCTTCGCCCAGCCACAGGGGGGCTCGGTTCACGTCGTCGTCCCAGAGCGGGTCGTTTCGGCCGATTACCACGTCGATCCACACCGAGTGGTCCGGGGCCACCAGCACTGCGCCCCCTCCGCTGCGGCGCCGCACGACCGCGGTGCTTTCGGCAATCGGGCTCGAGGCGGTTTCTTCGGGTTGGGCCGACCCCAGCACCAGAGCAGTGTCGAGGGGCGACATCAGCCAGACCTCCCGATCAGCACCGGGATCGGGACTCAGGGCATGCAACTCCCCCACCGTTCCGCTCAGCCGGTGCGCCTTCCACCCGCCTGGGATCGACAGAGGCTCAGTCTTGGTGTTCACCGATCCGTGTCGTCGGGCATCCCGCGACAGGTTCAAGCAGTCTGGGCGACGAATTCGGCTGCTGGGTCTAGGTAGGGCAGCCAGTCGGAAGGCACATGGCCCACGGCCGAAGCTACCCAGGCCGAGCGGGGCGGCTCGGCCGGCGGGCGCATCAGCCGCATCTGCGTCTCCGAGAGCAGCCGGTCTCGCTTGGCCATGTTGCACCGGCGGCACGCGGCCACCACGTTCTCCCAAGAGTGGGTGCCGCCTCTGCTGCGGGGCCGCACGTGGTCGATGGAGTCGGCGTGGCGGCCGCAGTACTGGCAGCGGTAGCCGTCTCGGGTAAACACCCCCCGGCGGCTGAGCCCGCCGGTGCGGAAGAACGGCACTTTGACGTAATAGCGCAGTCGGACCACCGACGGCACTGGCAGATCGAGCCGCTCTGAGCGGATTCGCTCGCCCGACTCCAGCACCACCTCAGCCTTCTCGGCCATCACCAGCACAAGGGCGCGCCGGGGAGACACCACACTTAGCGGCTCGAAGGATGCGTTGAGCACCAGCGCCCGGCTCATGGTGGAAACCATAGTGAACCCGCCGGGCTGCTTTGCGCGGATTACCTAGAACACACCTCTGGGTTGAATGCCCGCAAATGGCGGTTCAACGCAGCTTTACCTGGTGGTCCGCTCCCAAGACCTGCACCACTGCAAATAGGTAACCAGGTCATCGGCGCGGGGCTGGGCTTCGGAATCCCCGTACATGGTGACCATCCGGAACCGCAAATATGCCGGATCGGGGGCCAGCCTCAACCGCCATCCGAGCCGAATAGCCGTCGTCCAAAGGCTGGGGTGCGCGAGCAACTTGGCCAGCGATCGAATCACGGTTCCAGGCTACGTCCTCGCTGTCTTTCCCTCGTGATCTTCCTTCGGCGGCCAGTACGATGGGCGGATGGGAACACTTGCCGTCACCGGCGATCACGACGCCGACCAACTCCTCATCGATGACCCGTTCGCCCTGCTGCTGGCCATGATGCTCGACCAGCAGATCCCCATGGAATGGGCCTTCAAGTCGCCCTTGCGGCTGAAAGAGCGCATCCCCGAGAACTTCTCCGCCGCGGGTTTGGCTGAGATGGACCCCGAGAAAGCCGAGGCCGCCTTCAAAGAGAAGCCCGCCCTCCACCGCTTCCCTGGATCGATGGCCCGACGAGCCCAAGATCTGGCCCGCCATATCGTGGATAACTACGACGGCAATGCCGCCAAGCTGTGGGCCGAAGCCCCCACCGGCCAAGACCTGCTCAAGCGGCTCAAGGCCCTCCCCGGCTACGGCGACGAAAAGGCCAAGATCTTCCTCGCCCTGCTGGCCAAGCGCTTCAACATCACCCCCGAAGGCTGGGAAACCGCCGCCGGCCCCTTCTCCGACACCACCCCCCGCACCGTCGCCGACATAGACAGCCCCGAAGCCCTAGCGGAGGTCAGGGCCTGGAAAAAAGCCCAAAAAGCCAAAGGCAAAACCAAGCAGGACTGACCGTAGCCGACTGATTCAGTACGGTTACCCCCACATGACCAACCCAGCCGACATCCCACCCCCGCTTCCGTGGGAACAGCGCTCCAAAGGGGTTGGCTCCATGCCCGGGGGGCAAACAAGCTACGTCGACACCCTTCGTCAAGTCTGTGATCATGTCGTCAGCGAACATCCTTCTCGTGCTGACTTAGTTGGTTGGCTTCAAGACAACTTTGCGATTACGAGAAGAAGCGCTGCTGATCGTGTGCGCTTCTTGCGCAAAGCAGGAGTCTTCGAGTTGACCGACGACCGAATCGCTCTTGGTGAGCATGCGGGCCGCTGGCATGGGGAAGATGACGAAGGAATTCTGATCGGGCTACTGCACAGCCGACTTCAGTATTTCGGCGAAATGCTCTCGGAACTGCGTGAAGGACCTCGATCGCTTGAAGAGCTTCGTCTGGCAGCCAAGAACTACAACTTGAATTGGGATAGCGACAGCCAGGGGCACAGAAGACGGGGCTGGTTGGAGTCCGCCAAGATGGTTGAGCCCGTTGGAAACGATCGATTGGCCATTACAGATGAGGGACGCACTCTGCTAGCCAAGCTGAAAATCCATTCACCTGGCTCGAAACAAGAACTCTCTCGTCCGCAGCTTCCCCCTGAACCTCAATCAGACGGCACACCCTTCTCCCCTCCCAAGACCACACCATCAACCACCGTCTCTGAGTCAGATGAATCCGTGACAGAAAACGCCCCCTCCCCCGCTGAAGCTCTCGCGAACGAGATCAGGAGTGCTTCTACCGACAGCAAGAACCCAGATCGTTTGGAAATCGCCATCAGAGAGGCCTTCCAGTTTCTAGGGTTTGACGCAGAGAAGCTCGGGGGTTCGGGCAAGACGGATGTGCTTGTTATGGCACCCCTAGGCAAGAATGACTCCTACTCAGTGACCATTGATGCCAAGACAGTCGGGTCAGGCTCTCTGGGCGATGGCCAGGTGGACTGGGTCACTTTGGAAGATCATCGCAAACAGCACAACGCCGACTACTCGATGCTCGTTGGACCCAACCCGTCTGGCAAGCGCCTCATGGACCGGGCAGTCGATAAGGCGGTGGCAGTGCTCTCAACCGACCAACTTGCAGATTTGTGCCTGCAACACGCCGACTGGCCACTAGGTCTTCAAGACTATCGAGCGCTTTTCGAGTCTGGCGGTGCATTCGACACGGCCCCGATAGGTATGGCAGCTCGAGACTTGAACAGGCTTCGGTGTCTCGCAGTCGAGATATGTGACAAGTTGGCCGAGAGGACTGGCACTTTTGGGCCTCTCACTGCCTCACAACTGATGGTGATGGTCGATCAGCCCGATAAACCCAGTTCCGAGCAGGAAATCCAACAGACACTGGACACTCTTGCCAGCCCATTGGTAGGCGCAGTCCAGGGCACGGCTTCAACGGGATACGTTCTTGCCACTGCCCCACGAGTCATTCAACAACGCCTCCAGCAGCTTGGTGAGCAGATCGCTAGCTGACGCTATTTCACAGCCTTAGCCCGTCATCAGCGTCTCAAAGCAGGTTCGGGGGGTTGTTGCCAGGGGGGTCGCAGGTATGGGCGGTTGGTGTCGGGGTGTTTTTCGACGGCCCAGTTTCGGTGGTGGACTTTTTGGTGGCAGTCGTGGCAGACCAGGACCAGGTTGTCGGGCTGGGTGGGGCCTCCGTGTTGCCATTCCACGATGTGGTGGGCCACGCACCATTCGGGTTCTTTGCGGCAGCCGATGCAGCCTTGGTCTCGGGCTTCGAGGGCGGCTCGCAGGGCGAAGTTGGGGTGGCGGCTGGTTGAGCCCATCCAGATGGGCTCTGCGCTTGCTTGTTTGAACAGTCCGCACAAGATGTCGGCGTCGCAGGCCAGCCTGTGGAACTCGTTTGGCGGAATTGGGGTGCCGTCAGCCAGGCGGGGGCGGCCCAGTTTGTCGTCGACGAGGTCGTAGTCGGCCATCAACAACAGCGTGGTGCCCTGGGGCTGCTCGCTTCCGTCAGTGGAGACCGTGCGGGTGATGAGCCGCTCTAACGCATCGGCCCGGCGGTGCCGGTCAGCGGTGTGCTCGCGGCGGTTGTCGGTCCGCCAGTCGTTGTCGGTCGCCTTGTTCAGCGCCTTGCGGATCCGCGCCGCCGCAACCGGATCGAACAAGGCGAGCAGCTGCCACATCCCGTCATCCCGCTCTGAGAACCTGGCCGTGCGGTTCTTCCGCTGGCGCTCGAACCGCTTGGCCCCGTCATCGCCGGCCAACTCGTTCTGGTGGTCGCGCACCGTCTTGCGCAACTGCTCCGGCGTCTGCGTCTCAGCCGCCTCCAGCATCTTGCCCTCATCCAAAGGCCCATTTTGAGCCGCTGTCCCCAAGATCCGGGCGTGCTCTGTGTTGATCCGGCTGTCCACCAACGCGTCCCGAGTGGCGGCCAGCTTCTCCAACTGCTCGGCCTCCCGCAGCGTCCGGTCAGCCTGATGCCTCGACTGGCGCAACTCGGCCTTCAAAGAGTTCGCCGCATCAAACGAGCTGCTCCGCCGAGTCTTCTCAGCCACCACCTCAGCCAAAAACCCCTCCAACCGATTACGAGACAACCCAATCAACCGCAGCCGGGCGTCCAACCCGGCGTCGTCCAACTCGGCCACATCCACCGCATGAACATGCACGCCATTCCCGGCATTCCCGCAGGTCAAAGGCCTAAAATCCATGACCATATTCTATTGACACCAGTGACAACATCTTCAGAGCGGATTGCCCAGTAGACGCTCCGTCTACGTAACGTGGATCGAGCTTATGGAGAAGACCACAGTCCATGTGGACACCAGCACTTACCACCAACTGCTGGAGATGAGCCGGGACGCAGACATGTCCCTCGCGGCAACAGTTCGAGAAGCTGCTGAAGCCCTATGGCGTCAGCGGTTCGTTCGCCATGCATTGAAGCAACTCAGCGAGCTTCGCGACGATCCAGAAGCCTGGCAGGATTACATGGCTGAAGCTGAAGAAACCCAGGTGGACGATGGCGCGTCAGGGGATGAGGGTTATTTGGGAGTCGAGCCAGCCTAGGAGGATGGCGATGCAGCGGGGGTCGGAATGGAGGCGGTGGCCGGCGCCGCTGATTATGCGGAGGCCGGCGTCGCCGTGGGCGTCGGCGATGGCTCGGGCGTCGAGGGGCGACACCTCCCGGTCGTTGGAGCCGTGCAGTACCAGCATGGGTCGGGGGGCGATCTCGGCCGCGCAGCGGTCTACTTGGATCAACCGGGCGGACTTGGCCCAGGAATCAATGGCCTCGGGGAATTCGGGGGCAGAGATGATTCCGAGGGAACGGGCATAGTCCACCACCCGAGAGGCATCGAGGCCCCAGTGGGCGAAGTCCACCGGTGCTCCCATGGTGGCCACTCCCCTGACTCGGCTGTCGTCCTGGGCCACGTGGGCGGCCAGCACCCCGCCGATGCCGAATCCGGCCAGCCATACCCCTTCCACCTGCTCGAGCCCGTTCAGATAGTCGATGGCGCTGCGGATGTCGTCGGTCCATCCGTCCAGCGAGAAATCGCCCTCGCTGTCGCCGCACCCCCGGTAGTTGAGCACCAGCGCGGCCCACTCCATGTTCTGGGCGATCCGGTCGGCCAGGGGATAGATCCGCTCTGCGGCCCTTGAACCCCCGTTGGCCTTTGATGGGAACCCGGGACACAGCACCACGCCGGGCAGCGCCCGCATTCGCCGGTTCTCCGGCACGGCCAAATGCCCGGCAAGCTTCAGCCCGTCGGTGGCCTGCCAGTGCGTCACACCGCCACGTTCCCGGTCAATTGCTTCCGCGGTGCGGGCCAGCCGGACAACGTCCAGCAGCTCACACCGTTCGGGGCCGATAGCCGCGGTTGCGGGCCTCGGCTAGGGTGTCGGGGCCGAAAACCAAGAACTGCTCCGATGCCACCAGCTCCTCGATGACCGACTCATCGCTGATCTCGTCCAAGTCGTACACCAGCTGGGACCGCTTGTCGCCCACGTACCGGAAGCCCTCCAACGACCGCGGCCTATCCATCCCTAAACCGTACCGCCTTGTTGACCGGATTCTTCGGCTGGAGGGCCCAGCGCACCGATGGCATCGAGGTATTGGCTCTCCAAATCCAGCACCACCACCACATCGAGGGCGTCGACGTCGCGGCCCGACTCAGTGGCCTTGGCCAGCACATAGTCCACCGAGTCGTCGTCGCTGGTCACTGCCTCTTCGTTCCGGCCCTCGGCTTCGGCCGCGGCCACATCACCCCGGCCGTAGGTGGCAGAGCCCTGGAGCCGCAGGTGATCCAGCCGCCACAGCAGCACCGCCTCCACATCGTCGTAGCTCAATTTGGCCGACAACGCATCGGGCAGACGCTCAGAGACGAACTCCACCGCTTCGTACAGGTCGTACACGGCCCGGGCCCGGGTATGGGCCAGTCGAGACGACGCCCGCATCACCGCATAGGCGGCCAGCCCGACCACCAAGACTGCGGCGATGATGATTAAAGCCGTCAGATGCCGATGCGCTGAGCCAAGAGCTCGCGGTGATACGTCGGGTCGCCGAACAGCAACTCCGATGACTTGGCCCGCTTGAAGTACAGGTGAGCAGGGTGCTCCCAGGTGAAGCCGATCCCGCCGTGGATCTGGATGTTCTCCGCCGAGGCGTGGAAGTAGGCCTCCGAGCAATAGGCCTTGGCCAGGCTGGCCACTGAGGGGAGCTCGTCGTTCAGCTCTGAGGCGCACCAACCGGCGTAGTAGGCGGCCGACTTGGCCGACTCCACTTCCAGCAGCATGTCGGCGCACTTGTGCTTGATGGCCTGGAACGACCCGATGGGCCGGCCGAACTGCACCCGGTCTTTGGCGTACTGCACCGACATGTCCAAGCACATCTGGGCACCGCCCACCTGCTCAGCGGCCAGGGCCACCGCAGCCAGGTCGAGCACCCGCTCCAGCACGGCCCAACCCCCGCCCTCGGCGCCGATCAGCGTGACCGGGGTGTTGTCGAAGTCCAAGCGGGCCTGCTTGCGGGTCTGATCCATGGTGGACAGCGCGGTGCGGGTCAGTCCGTCGGCATCGCTGGGGCACCAGAACAGGCTCACTCCGCCAGCAGTGCGGGCGGCCACCAGCACCACATCGGCGGTATGGCCGTCGATCACGAACATCTTGGCGCCGCTGATGCGCCAGCCGTCGCCGTCGGCAGCCGCCTCTACGGTGATGCCCGACTCGTCCCAGCGGCCGTTCTCCTCGGTGAAGGCCAGCGCGGCCACCGTCTCACCGGCCGCGATGCCGGGCAACAGCGCATTCTTGGCCTCCTCGTCATCGCTGTGGATGAGGGTGTTGGCGGCCAGCACCACACTGGAGAAGAACGGAGCGCACAGCAGCGCCCGGCCCATCTCCTCCAGCACCACGATCAGCTCGATATAGCTGAATCCGCTTCCCCCGTATTCCTCAGGGATGATGAGGCCCTGCAATCCGAGCTGCTCGGCCATCTGGTTCCAGACGGCGTCGTCGTAGCCCTTTTCGGTGTCCATCTGGTCACGGACCGCCGATTCCGGGGATTTGTCCTCCAAGAACTGCCGCACGAAGCGCCGCAGCTCTTCTTGTTCCTCGCTGAAGGCAAAGTTCACGGCTCTGTTTCTACTAGACCGCACTTCATGTAGCCACGCTCGAACCTGTCATGGACCCGACAGATAGGGCACAATCGTGGGGCCAACCAGTTTTCCCTGAGTCTCAGTATTCTCTGAGTCGGAGAGCGAGAAGAGCCCGCCATGACTTTGCACTGGCAAGACACCCAGGCCGAGATCCACAAAGTGGTCGTCGGGCCGATGGACAACAACGTCTACGTCCTCCGCTGCCGCCAAACCGGCGATGCGGTGCTGATCGACGCAGCCAACGAGCACGATCTCCTGCTGGAGATGTGCTCCTCACTCGGGGTCCGTACCGTTCTGGAGACCCACGGGCACTGGGACCACATCCAGGCCATCCCGGCGGTGCGCAACGCTGGCTACGACGTGGGGGTGACCGCGGAGGATGCCGCCATGCTCGACTCCTACGACTACCTGCTCGAGGACGAGTCGGTGATCGAAGTAGGACGACTCCGCCTGCACTGCGTGCATACGCCCGGTCACACGCCGGGGTCGATGTCGTTCCGCTTGGAGGGCTCGCCCATCTTTTTCTCGGGCGACACCCTTTTTCCGGGCGGACCTGGGGCCACCGGATTTGAGGGTGGTGACTTTGACACCATCATCAAGTCGATCGACCGGCGGATCTTCTCCCCCCTGTCGGCTGACACCATGGTTCTGCCGGGCCACGGCGACCAGACCACCATCGGCACCGAGGCCCCCCATCTCCAGGAGTGGATCGACCGGGGCTGGTAGGCCCGCTCGTGGGTGCGCCTCACGGCTTTCCGGTGATAGGGAAAGCACCCCCTCCGGCGTAGACTGATCTGGTGAGCCCCCCCGAGGCCCCGCTGTTTGAGGTTGAAAACCTGCACGTCGCTACCGCTGAAGACGGCATCCCGATCCTGTCGGGCATCGACCTCACCGTTGGGGCCGGTGAAGTACACGCCCTCATGGGGCCCAACGGCTCGGGCAAGTCAACTCTGGCCAGCGCGCTGCTGGCCAGCCCCGAGTACGAGGTGACGGGGGGGCGGATCCGCTTCAAGGGCGATGACATCACCGACTGGCCCGCCGATGTGCGGGGCAAGGCCGGGTTGTTCCTGGCCTTTCAGTACCCCCAGGAGTTCCCCGGTGTGTCGGTGATGAACTTCCTGCGCCAGGCGCTGTCGGCCCGCAAGGGCATCGACTTGTCGGTGCTGGAATTGCGGCTGGCGGTGATGGAGTGGATGGAGCGGTTCGACATGGACCCCTCGTTTGCCGACCGCTATCTGAACGACGGGTTCTCCGGCGGCGAGAAGAAGCGCAATGAGGTGCTCCAACTGGCCATTTTGGAGCCGGAGATGGCCATCTTGGATGAGACCGATTCGGGGTTGGATATCGACGCGTTGAAGATCGTGGCCAACGGAGTGCAGGAAGTGCGGACCTCTCGCCCCGAGATGGGGGTGCTGGCCATCACCCACTTCCGCCGACTGCTGGACCATCTGGCCCCCGACCACGTCCACATCCTGATGAACGGGAAGATCGCGGCCAGCGGCGGCTTCGAACTGGCCGCGCAGCTCGATGCCGAAGGGTACGAGGCATGGCGCTAGATACTGCTGCTGTTCGCGCCGATTTTCCGATCATGTGCCGAGAGGTACATGGCCGTCGCCTGGTGTATCTCGACTCGGCGGCCACCTCCCACAAGCCCAGGCCGGTGATCGACGCAGTTACCGACTACTACGAGCGCTTCAACTCCAACGTCCACCGGGGCTCCTATCAACTTGCGGTGGAGGCCACCGAAGCGCTGGAAGAGGCTCGGAGGAAGGTCGCCAACTTCATCGGAGCCGACCAGGACTCTGAGATCGTCTTCGCCAAGAACGCGACCGAGGCCATAAACCTGGTGGCCCGAACCTGGGGCCGGGCCAATCTGGGGCCGGGCGACCCGGTGGTGATCACCGAATTGGAGCACCACGCCAACATCGTCCCCTGGCACATGCTGGCCGCCGAGCAGGGCATCGAACTGCGCTGGATCCCCATCCGCAGCGATGGCCACCTGGATCTGACCGATCTCGACCGTTTGCTCGACGGTGCTCGGCTACTGAGTGTGGCCGCGGTGTCCAACGTGCTGGGCACTATCAACCCCATCCGGCAATTGGCCGACGCCGCCCACGATGCCGGCGCGCTGATGATGGTGGACGCCAGCCAGTACACCCCTCACCTGCCCACCGACGTGAAAGAGATGGGGGCCGACTTTGTGGCCTTCACCGGCCACAAGATGTGCGGCCCCACGGGAATCGGGGTTCTGTGGGCCAGGCCCGAGCTGCTGGAGGCCATGCCGCCGTTCCTGGGCGGGGGAGAGATGATCCTGAACGTGACCAAGGAGGGGTTCAGCACCGCGGCAGTGCCGTGGAAGTTCGAGGCTGGCACCCCGCCCATCGCCGAAGCAGTTGGACTGGGAGCCGCGGTGGACTATCTGACCGGTCTGGGGATGGAGCAGGTGCGGGAGCACGAGGTGGCCCTCACCGGCTATGCCCTGCGGACCCTGAATCAGCGCTACGGCGACGACATCACCATCCACGGGCCGACCGAGCCGGCTGAGCGGGGCGGGGTGCTGTCGTTTGAGTACAAGGGGATCCATCCCCATGATGTGGCCCAGGTGCTGGACCGATCCGGGGTGTGCGTGCGGGCTGGCCACCACTGCGCCAAGCCGCTGATGCGGGTGTTGGGCTGCGCCGCCACCAGTCGGGCCTCGATGTATGTGTACAACGATGAGTCCGACGTCGATGCCCTGGCTGATGCGCTTGGCGAAGCTGACGTCTTCTTTATTGAGTGAAGTCTTGAATGAAGAAAGACTGCATATCGCTGAGTCCTCGCCCGTAGACTGTTGAACCGTCGCCATGCCTGATCTTGAAGATCTCTACCGCGAGATCATCCTCGACCACTACCGCAATCCCCGCAATCGGGGAGAGCTGGACACTCCGCCTGCCGTCCGGGCCGAGGGCTTCAACCCCCTGTGCGGTGATGAGGTGATCATCTATGTGCAAGTGGCCGACGGGGTGATCGAAGACATCAAGTTCGGCGGCCAGGGCTGCTCGATCAGTCAGGCCTCCTCGTCGATGATGTCGGCCGCCGTCAAGGGCCGCACTGTCGAGGAGCTGCAACAGTTCAACCATGCCTTCAGGTCGATGATGTCCATCGAGCCCGACCCCGACGACCCCGCCCCCACTAACGGCAACAGCGCCGATGTCAAGCTCGGGGACCTGGAAGCCCTCAAAGGCGTGGTCAAGTTCCCGGTCCGCATCAAGTGCGCCACCCTCTCCTGGCACACCCTCACCCAAGCCGTCGAAGAGGCCCAAGCCACCTCCTGATTCGGCCGGGCCGTCCCATCTTGAACGGTCGTTCAACACTGCTAGATTGGCTTCAGTGCTGCGGGAACGCATTCCAATTCACGGCCCAATTCACGGCATCGCGCAATGAGCGGAGAGTCTGCTGTCGATATCGGTCAGGGTTGGCACCCCGACCCCGGCGTTTCGCTCTCACTCCACTCCGATGCCTACACCAAGAATCGGTGGTTCGACGCAGACCAATCGGCGATCATCAGCCGAAGCTGGCAGTGGATCTGTCACGGCGAGAAGCTCCGCCACCAAGGTAGTTTTGTGGCCGAAGCCATCGCCGGGCAGCCGATTTTCGCCATCCGCGGCCTCGATGGGGAGCTACGGGCGTTCTACAACGTGTGCCAGCACCGGGCCCACGAGCTTGTCGAGGGCGAAGGCCAGCTGAAGAACCTGGTCTGTCCCTATCACGGCTGGTCATACGACCTATCGGGCCAGCTGCAAGCCGCTCGCCACACCAATCACCTCGTCGACTTCGACACTGATCAGATCTGCCTCGACCCGGTGCTGATCACCGAGTTCGGGGGGTTCGTATACGTCAACCTCGACCCTGAGGCCGCACCCCTTTAGGAGCAGTCGGGCGACCTGGGGGCCGAGATCGCCCACTGGGCCCCCGATGTGGAGCAGCTCACTCACGCGCATCGCCTCTCCTACCGGATCAACAGCAATTGGAAGAACGTGGTGGACAACTTCTTGGAGTGCTACCACTGCCACATCGCCCACAAGGACTTCGTGTCGCTGGTGGACATGGACACCTATGTGGTGACCACCCACGGCATCTACTCCAGCCACATGGCCGAGGCCGGCAAATCCGCCAACACCGCCTATGACGTGAGCGAGGCCACGGTGACCGACCACGCGGTGTGGTGGCTGTGGCCCAACACCTGCATGATGCGATACCCCGGGCGAGGCAGCTTCATCGTGTTGAAGATCATCCCCGCTGGTCCCGACCTCACTTACGAGACCTACGACTTCTTCTTGGAGACCGCCGAGCCCAACGAGGCGGAATTGGAGTCGATCCGCTACCTCGATGAGGTGCTCCAGGTGGAAGACATCAACTTGGTGGAAAGCGTGCAACGGGGGATGTCGACTCCGGCGTTCCAGCAGGGCCGCATTGTGTACGACCCGAGCGGGTCGGGGCTGTCTGAACACGCCGTGCACCATTTCCACGGACTCGTGCTGGACGCTTACAAGGGAGACGCATCATGACTGGAACGCTGGAAGGACGGGTCGCCTTGGTGACCGGCGGCCGGGGTGGGGCGGGTCGGGCAGTCTGCCGCCGCTTCGTAGACGAGGGTGCCCACGTTTACGCCGCCGGACTCAGCGACGACGGAGGTGTGGAAGGCGAGCCCCCGGCTGGGGAATTCCTCCGGTTCGATGTCACCTCCGAAGACGAGGTCATCGCCAGCATCGCTGCCATTGAGTCGGCTCGGGGTCGCCTCGACATCGTGGTCAACGCGGCCGGCATCGAGATCGAGAAGACCGTCGAAGACACGTCGCTCGAGGAGTGGGATCGCATCTTCGCCATCAATGTGACCGGAACGTTCCTGACCTCGAAGCACGCCCTGCCGCTGCTGCGCCGGTCAGACCACGCGTCGATCGTGAACTTCGGCTCCTACGACGGCTTCATCGCCGACCCCAAGCTGGCCGCCTATTGCGCCACCAAAGGGGCAGTGCACGCGCTGACCAAGGCGATGGCCTGCGACCATGGCCGTGAGGGGATCCGGGTCAACGCCATCTGCCCCGGCTACATCGACACCCCGATGCTGGAGCAGTTCTACCCCGATCATGTCGATTTAGCGGATGCCCACGCCGAAGCCAGGCGAATTCACCCGCTCGGCACCATCGGCACCCCTACCGATATGGCCAACCTCGTCCACTGGCTCGTCTCCGATGAGGCCCGCTACGCCACTGGCCAGCTCTGGGTGCTCGACGGCGGCCTCTCCGCCCAGATCCAGCAAATGAGATTCTGACCGTGGCCGACACATTGGTCATGGCCGACGAACGGATCTTGGATGCCACCCTTGCGGTTCTGGCCCGGGAGGGCGTCGCCGGTGTCAGCATGCGGGCCGTGGCCCGGGAGGCCGGCGTCGCAGTGGGCCTGGCCAACTACCACTTCGACAACAAGACGGCGCTCATTTGCGCAGCCCTGCGACGGGTAGGCGACCAAGACTTGGAGCTGGTCACTCCCCCACCCAACGCGGATGCCGCCGAACAGCTCCGCTACTGCCTGCAACGAGCCCTCGACCCTGCCTTCCTGGCCCCCGACTACCTGAGCCTGCGGCTCCAGCTCTGGTCACTGGCCGGTGTCGACCCCCAGTTCGCCGACATCAACCAAACCGCCCAGCGCCGCTATCTCGAACAGCTCGCCGCCCTCATAGCCGCCGCCCGCCCCGACCTCCCCCGAGCCGACATCGAACGCCGAGCCTCCGACATCCTCATCGAGCAAAACGGCGTCTGGCTCACCGCCATCCTCATCCCCGACCGCGCCGCCGCAGACCGAGCCCTCCAACGCTGCGAAACCCTGGCCTTCGACTAATGCAATTGAGATTGCGAGATGCACAGGCAGAAGACCTTGCTGAGATCCTGGAGCTGACGTCGGCGATGCGTAGTCAGCTTGCTGCTTGGTCTCCGGTGTATTTTCGGCCTCGGGCTGGGGCTGATGAGGCGCACGCACGGTTCTTGGAATTTGCGGTTGGATCTCCCGATCAGAACGCAAGCGTGTTCGTCCACGATGGCACTGTTGTTGGCTTCTTTCGACTAGCCAAGCAACCCCATCACGTATGGGTTGATGACTTGTGTTTGCAGAATCCCCTGCTCTGGGAAGGAGTGGCCGAACTCCTGACCGGCGACCTGGGCTCAACCCGGTGGGTGACGTGTGTGTCTCCCCACGATTCTGACCGCATCGACGCGCTCTCCTCGGTGGGGGCAACGCCGATCTCGTCGTACTGGAACAAGCTGCTGGATGAACGCCCTCCAGAAGCTGACACATCCCAAGTCGCGGAAGCCTCAAACATTCCAGAGCACAGACCAGATGGGCCAGCACACACGTTCGGAGGAGTCGCCTTCGACCCCGCGATTCCTGGTTCGTTGGTAGTCAGTGATGAGAGGGGTAACTACGCCATCGGGTCTCCCAGTGTCGAACCACCGATCTATGACCCCGGTGGACCGACCTGCGTAGTGGATCAGATTGGCGGCCCTGATCGATGGGTTGCTCTGAACTAGGCACAATCCGGAGCTAGAAGCCGCGGGGATGCCCAACTCGTTGTGGTTTCTGCCAGCAACGATGACGAGCTTCGCAAAGTGCTGGAAGCAGATGAGTTCCATCTCCAGGTTGTTCTGCTCGCAAAATAGCGGGGTGGCGGCGATGAAGTCTCAAGCGGTGGCCAAGATGGCGCGCCAGCACAATGCGGTCGCTGCCGAGCGGATCGTCCGAGAGGAATTGCAATCCTCCAAGCGTGCCGCCAGCCACGACATCAAGGCCGCGGAGCGGCTGGCCGCGCTGGAGGCCACATCTGAGGCTCTAGCTGAACTGAGGCATACGAAAATTCAGCATTGCTGAGAAGACCCACTCATACTGGCTACTTTCCAGGTGTGACCATCACCGCGCAAGCAACGGTGAATGTGGGAGCGAGTCCGCAGGATGTCTTGGAGTTCGTGCTCGACTTGGATCAGTACCGCCAGTTTGACCCCAAGATCAAGCGAGTGCGTTCTGTGGAAGGCCCAGATGACCAGGGGCGGGGTTCGGCAATAATCTGGGGCAAGGTTAAGGGCTTGCCACCGGCACCAGACCGGCAAGATTTCATTTTGGAACCCTGGACCAAGCTGACCTTCACGGCGGCACCCCGCCAACCAGCCCGGCTGGTTTTCGATTTCACCGGGACGATCGCTTGCCACGAGTGCCAAGACGGGACCACCGACGTGACCCATTCCTACGAGTTCAACTTTAAGGGACCCTTTTGCCTAGCCGAGCAATATCTCGGAGACTGGCTCCAAGGCCAGGTCGAAACGGAGATGCAAGGCCTCGCCTCGTGCTTCTAGCTGCATTGCCTAAATCCGATATATGCTGATCAGTATTCTGACTAGTGTGCTGACTAGATAGTTTATGACCGGAGGCAGCATGGAAGAAAAGGTCTGGCAGGTGCAGGAGGCGAAGGCTCGATTCAGCGAGTTGCTGGAAACCAGCCTTGCTGAAGGTCCTCAGGTTGTGACTAAGCGGGGGGTAGAGACGGCGGTGGTGGTCCCTATCGACCAGTGGCGCCGACTGATTGGCAGGGCTAAGCCGAACCTTAAAGAGTTGCTTCTGGACCCGGATGCCCGCACTGAATCGTTGATCCCGCCGCGACAGGAACTCCGTCAACGAGCACCGCTGTCCTTCGACTAGTCCTTGCCCATGTACCTCCTCGATACCAATGTGGTCTCCGAGCTACGTCGCCCTCGTCCCCACCAATCGGTGCTGAACTGGATACAGGACATCCCTGCCGATCAGCTTCATCTCTCATCGGTCACAATCGGCAAGATTCAAGCCGGTATCGAAATCACCCGCGAGCAAGACCCGGACAAGGCCGAAGAGATTGAGACCTGGCTGGAGCGGGTGCTAGATGCCTACGAAGTTCTGCCAGTAGACGCGGCCGCATTTCGCGAATGGGCCCGGCTGATGCACCGGCAAGCCGACAACCTGCTACAAGATGCCCTGATCGCCGCCGTCGCCATCGTCCACCGACTCACCGTGGTCACAAGAAACACCCGCGACTTCGAACATCTCAAAGTCCCAGTGCTCAACCCTTTCACAGAAAAAGTCTGATCAGGCAGACCAATTCGTCTGAGTCTCTGCTTCAGACCAGGGCGTTGACGCGGCGGGCGAATTCGAGATCCAGCTCAGTGAGGCCACCGGCGGCGTGGTTGGTTATGGCGATCTCTACGGTGGACCAGACGTTGGACCACTCGGGGTGGTGAAAGAGGCGCTCGGAGATCAGTGCTACTCGGGACATGAAGCCGAAGGCTTCGGAGAAGTCTGAGAAGTTGAAAGTTGCCGCCAGCTTGTCTCCTTGGCGCTCCCATCCGGGCAGGTCTTCCAAGGCGGCGGCGATCTCCTCGTCGCTGAGCAGTCTCTTGGCATCGGCTGTCATGTCTTGCTCCAAGTCTTCGAGTTCTCAACCCAGCCTATTCGCTCTCAGATCCCACCCATTCAACTCCTAGAGCCATGGGTCGCCTCCTAGATGGATTTCAACCGGTGATTCGGCTCTGGTGTCGATCCAGGGATCGTAGCCAGTGTCCTCCAGCTGGGCGGCCAACTCTGGGCCTCCGGTCTCCGCGATTGCACCGTCGATGAGAATGTGGACCACGTCGGCGTGGAGCACAGTCAACAAACGGCTGAAGTGGGTGATGGCCAGCACACCGAGGTTGTCCTCATGAGTGGCCTGCTCAATGCGGTGACTCACCGCGGCAAGAGCGTCCACGTCGAGGCCGCTGTCCAGCTCATCCAAGATGGCTATTCGGGGGCGAAGCACGCCGAGTTGCACCGCTTCGCTTCGCTTCATCTCACCGCCGGACAGGTCGACGTTTAGCGAGCGGTACAGGAGGTCGGGGTCGAAGTCGACCAGCTCGGCCTCGGCGGCAACTTGGGCTTCCACGGCGCTCCGATCGCCTCCCGCGGCTTCCACTGCTTCTTCCAGCATGTTCTCCAGACCCACCCCCGGAACCTCGGTGGGGTACTGCTGGGTGGAGAACAGCCCGGCGTGGGCTCGCTCCCATGGGGACAATTCGACGAGATCAACATCATTCAGAGTGATCGACCCTGCGGTTACCTCGTAGCCGGGGCGGCCCATGATGGCGTAAGCCAGGGTTGACTTCCCCGAGCCGTTGGGGCCCATCACCGCGTGGACTTCGCCGGACGCCACCCGCAGATCCACCCCGTTCAGAACCATTTGCCCGCCGACTTGGACATGCAGGTCCTCAACGACCAATTCGCTCATAGCTGGACCGCCCTGCTGCTCACTCATCGTGGCCGACCTCTAGCCAGACTTGGCCGTCTTCCACGCCCACGTCATAGACCGGCACCGGGCGGGTAGCTGGCAAGGTCTCAGCCTCCCCGGTAGACAGGTTGAACAGGCTGCCGTGCTTCCAGCACTCGATGGTGCCCTCCTCGGCGTCCACCTCTCCCTCCGCTAGCGAGTAATCGGCGTGGCTGCACGTGTCGCCCAGGGCATACAGGTCGTCTCCCAAGCGAATGACTGCAATCTGGTGGACCAGACCGCCGGCCTCGACGTCGAACCGCCGGGCTTCCCCATCGCCCACCTCAGCGAGCGAGCAGAGAGTAACTCGTTCTGGATTCATGACCCGGTCTCACCATCGACACCGCGATGGCCCAACCCCTCGATTTTGGATTGGAGCCGATCTCGCACTGCGGGCACGGCCTCGAGGACAGGAAATTGATCCAACACCTCGTCGAAGAACCCGGCAACAATCAGACGCTCGGCGGTCTCGGTGGGCACCCCCCGGCTTTCCAGGTAGAACAGCTGGTCGCTGTTGATTGGGCCCACCGCGGAGGCGTGGCTGCAATGGACCTCGTTGTTCTCGATCTCCAGGTTGGGCACCGACTCGGCCCAGGCATCTTCCGACAGCTTGATGTTGCGGTTGGTCTGGTAGGCGTTGGTGCCCCGGGCATCGGGGCGCACCCGAATCAGCCCGGTGTATACCGACCGGGAGGAGTCGTCCACCGCACCCTTGAACAGCAGGGTGCTAGTGGTGTCCGGAGCGGCATGATCTTGAAAGGTGCGAAAGTCGAGAGTCTGCTCGCCATCACCGAAGTACAGCGAGATCAAATCGCCGGTGGCCCCCCGGCCCGAAAGATGGGTGTCCAGCCGCGTCCGGGCGTATTCGCCACCCAACGCCGCCGATGACGAACGCAGGTGGGCCTGCGCGCCGATGTGACTGACCTGCGAGCCGATGTGCCATACCTTGGGCCCCAAGTCCTGCACCGCCAGATACCCCACTCGGGCGGCGGCGGCCACTCTGATCTCGATCACCGGGCTGAGGAACGCTGAGATGTCGGCTGAGCCGTACAGCTCCAGCACCTCGACCGAGGAGTCGGCCCCCGCGTCCACGATCAGCCGGGGGAAAACCGCTCCCCCATCAGCGTCGAGCCAATGGCGCACCACGATGGGCCCCTCCACACTCACTCCCGGGGGCACCCGAACCAGCAGCGGCTCAACGGAGAACGCAGCATTCATTAGGGCGAACATGTCCACGTCTACCGAGGCGGCCAGCTCAGCGTCGCCTTCGCCCAGTGGCCGGACCTCTACGCCTTGGGCTGCAACCTCGGCGGGCAGCTCAACGCCGCCAAGACGCCCGTTGCTGGTTTCGGCCATCGCGCTGTGCTCGGGAACAGAAGCCGTCGAAGTGCCGCCGCCATCGTGGACTAGCTGATAGCGGCTGAGATCCAACTGCCCGATAGGCGTGTACCGCCACACCTCTTCCTCCACCGAGGGCATCGTCGCGGCAGCCACCTGTTCGGCGGCAGCCACTCGACGGCGGGCCAGCCAATCGGGGCCGGGTATGGCACCGGCCGCATCGGGGGTGAATTGGGTTTCGATCACGAACGCCGACGGCGCTTTCGCCGCTTGGCCTTTCCGCCGCCGCCCCCTCTTGACCGCCGCCGGGACTTCTCCCTCTCCAGTTCGGCCAGCACCCGGGGGCCCGCTTCGTTCACGATGTCTTCGGCCGCGTCCAACAGGGCTCCGATGCTCTCATCGCTGCCCACGCTGGCCGGCGCGTCGGGAGTGGGCGGCGTGACCAAGGTGCCGTGCGACCAATTCACGTCCACCATGCGCCGTTCATAGGCCGAGCAGTCGTCAGGACAGCGCCACGGGGCCTCAGGGGCCAGATCCAAATCGCACTTCCGGACGGTCTCGCCATTGGGGTACGACCGGCTCTCGAAGAACTTGCAATCCTGCCGCATGGGCATCAGCCGACAGATCCCTCCATCTGCAACTCGATCAGCCGGCTCCACTCCACGGCGTACTCCATCGGCAGGGTGCGGGTAATGGGCTCGATGAAGCCGTTGACGATCATGCCCATGGCCTGCTCCTGGGTCAGTCCCCGGCTCATCAGATAGAACAGCTGCTCATCGGCCACCTTCGAGACGGTGGCCTCGTGGCCGATCTCCGCGTCCCGAGTGCCCACCTCCATGTAGGGATAGGTGTCGGACACGCTGTCCTCATCCAGGATCAGCGCATCGCACTGCACATGGCTGCGGCACCCGTAGGCATCGTCCTCCACCCGGACCAAGCCCCGGTAGCTGGTGCGGCCACCGCCGTTGGAGATCGACTTGGACACGATCTTGGATGTGGTCTCGGGGGCGGCGTGGGTCATCTTGGCCCCGGCGTCCTGATGCTGGTCGGGACCGGCGTAGGCCACCGACAGCACCTCGCCCGAGGCCTTGGGGCCGACCATGACCACTGCGGGGTACTTCATGGTGAGCCGGGAGCCGATGTTGCCGTCGATCCACTCCATGTGGCCCTCGGCCTCGACCTTGGCCCGCTTGGTGACCAGGTTGTACACGTTGTTGGACCAGTTCTGGATGGTGGTGTAGGTGACCCGGGCCGATTTCTTGACCAGGATCTCCACCACCGCGGAGTGCAGCGAATCGCTGGTGTACACCGGGGCCGAGCACCCTTCGATGTAGTGAACCTGTGAACCCTCGTCGGCGATGATGAGGGTCCGCTCGAACTGGCCCATGTTCTCGGCGTTGATGCGGAAGTAGGCCTGGAGCGGCATCTCCACCGTCACTCCGGGCGGCACGTAGATGAAGCTGCCCCCCGACCACACTGCGGAGTTCAGAGCAGAGAACTTGTTGTCGCCCGGCGGGATGATGGTGCCGAAGTGCTCCTTCACCAGCTCGGGGTACTCCTTGAGCGCGGTGTCCATATCGCAGAACAGCACGCCTTGGCGCTCCAAGTCCTCCCGGTTGCGGTGGTACACCACCTCAGACTCGTACTGGGCGGTCACGCCGGCCAGGTACTTGCGCTCGGCCTCGGGGATGCCCAGCTTCTCGTAGGTGTCCTTGATCGAGTCGGGAACGGCATCCCAGTCGTCGGCCAGGCTCTCGGTGGGCTTGATGTAGTAGTAGATGTTGTCGAAGTCGATGCCCGACATGTCGCCGCCCCAGGTGGGCATGGGCCGCTTCTCGAATCGGGACAGCGACTTCATGCGGAAGTTCCGCATCCAGTCGGGCTCGCTCTTCATCCACGACATCTCCTGCACGATGTCGGTGTTCAGCCCCTTTTTGGGCTTGAAGACGTAGTCTTCTTCGTCGCTCCAGCCGAGCTTGTACCGTCCGAGATCTAAGGCGAGGGCTTCCGACGACATATCCAAATCCTAGTAATAGGGGTGGCGTGGTTGACCTGAATACTACCGGCGATCAGCCCAATAAGCGCATCTCTGCCCGATATCGGTGGCAGCGAGCGACATAGCCCAGGGCGTCCTCCCGGTTCTGCCCCTCGGCCATGTGACCCTCCCGAATCTTGGCCGGCACGCCGATGGCCAAAGCCAGCGGTGGGATCTTCATGTGATTGGTCACCACTGCACTAGCGCCCACCAAAGCCCCCCGGCCCACCACCGCCTCGTGCAGCACAACGGATGCCACGCCGATCAGCGCTTCGTCCTCGATGGTGCAGCCCTCCAAATGGGCCAGGTGGCCAACGGTCACGTCGTCGCCCACCACTGTGGCCAACTCGTCGGTGTTGTGGATGACGGCATTGTCCTGAATCGAGGTTCGGGCCCCGATGGTGATTCCCGCCCCGTCGCCCCGGAGAACCGTTCCGGGCCAAATGGTCGACTCGGCCCCCACGCTCACCTGGCCGATGATCACCGCCTGGGGGTGAACGAACGCCTCGGGGTGGATGTCGGGCTCGATGTCTCCCAATGCGTACAGCGGCATGGCCGATCAGCCCAGCGGGTCGAAGGAGCCGTATTTTCCGGCCAAGAACACCAGCGGCCCCACGTCGTCTCGCTGGACTCCCAGATCCAACACCCGGCCCAGGACGATCCAGTGGTCGCCTCCTTCCACTGCCTGGTCGATCTCGCAGTCGATCCAGGCCAGGGAGGTCTCGAAGATGGGGGCACCGGTGACCTTGGTCGTCCACCCCAAGCCGGCGAACTTGTCCTCAGCCTTGGAGGCGAACAGGTTGGACATGTCCACTTGGTCCTCAGCCAGGATGTTCACCCCGAAATGGCCTGCGGCCTCGATGGCCGGCCAACTCGTGGACGTCTTGCCGGGCATGAACATCACCAGCGGGGGGTCGAGCGATACGGAGCCGAAGGAGCCGATGGCCAATCCGGCGGGCCCGTCGGGTCCCGCGGCGGTGACCACGGTCACGCCGGTGGGGAACTGTCCGAGCACTTGGCGGAAGAACGCCGAGTCGAACGGGGGGCTGTCAGACACTTGGACTCCTCAAGAGGAACAGGCTTCGTCCCTCAACAGCAGGAAGGTTAGTGGCTGCCTTCCCACGACCTCCCGTCGGGCATCTTGCTCCCCCTCGATCAAATGGCTGAGCAGAACAGCTCGGGAGTCACTGGACAGTCGGTGCTCGATACTGCCTCGGTTACCGACACCAGCCCATCGGGTCCGGCCACTTGGTTTACTAGAGCGAGCGGCACGACCTCTTCGTCAGCCTCCCACGCATCCACCATTCCCAACGCCCTCTCGATCAGCGAGTCCCACATGGGGCCAGGAAGCACTGTGCCCTTGCCGGCCACCAGCCATACCGGAACATCGGCGGCATGGGCAACCGCCGCCGCGGCCCGAGACCCGGCGACGGCAAGGAATCCATCGGGGCCGACTGCGGCTGTCTCCAACAGCACCACATCTGCTGACGCAGCCGCCGCACCCAGCCCGCATTCGGACACCTCGTCCACCCAGCTGTCCTGTTCCGACAATCGCCGCACCAGGTGATGGCCCTCCCCCAACACGTCCACCACCAGCACCCGAAGATCGCCCCGGAGCCGCAAAGCCCGACCGATCAGATCCGGCCAGCCGAGCACGCAGACCGAGGCCTCGACTGGGAGCTCGCGCGACAGCAGCCGAGCAGTTCGATCTTCGGCAATCGCCTCCATACACGCCCGGACTTCAGACCGGGGGTCGGCCGCGGTGAGAACCCGGGAGGCCAGCCACATGAGCGGACCCGAGGAGGGCTGGCGGGCGAGCATCCGCCGACAGGTGGTAACCAGCCCGGCCGGGTCGTGGCCAAAGCTCAACAGCGCCCCAGCTGTCTCCCGCACCAGCGATTCCTGACCCACCCCGGATGACCGGGCCACGTAGCGCAAATGCTCGATGGGGTGCACCGCCCAAGCGTATGCGATTCGATCTGGTCATCAGCCCGTTCATCAGCCACGACACCGGGTTCGGCCCCCGGGCTGGGCTAATTTCAGATGCGATGTCCACCACGCTTGATGCCGATGTGAACCTCACACCGCTGAACGGCGAACCCCGTCCGATTGGCGATTGGGTCACCGTCTTCCATCTGGTGATCGTGGTTCTCGACCCGTACACCTATGAGAGCTCGTGGATGATCGACACTGCTGGTCGCATTCTGCGCAACTTCGTCGGCGCCGACTGCCGGGTGGCCTTCATGGTCACTGCCTCACCCCAGGAGACCGAGGAGTTCCTCGGGCCCTGGACCCAGGAGATCCTGACGTTTGCCGACGAGGACCGCTCTGTGGTGCGGGCTCTGGGACTGGCGTCGCTGCCGGCCATCGTCCACCTCGACCATCAGCTCAACCTGCGGGCCTCCGCCGAGGGCTGGAACCCTCCCGACTGGAGGGACTTCGCCACCCAACTCGGCCAGGCGATGAGCTGGCACCCTCCGGTGATTCCTGCTGACGGAGACCCATCGCCGTTCGCCGGAACCCCGGCGCTAGGCTGAGATGAGCCAACTGAGCCGAGTTGATAGCCGAGGTTGATGGCCGATTTCGCCTACTCCGAACTGCTCCCCAAGGGGCCTGACAACACCACCAAATACCGCCTGCTGACGACGGATTACGTCTCCACCATCTCGCTGGGCGACCGCCAGTTCCTCCAGGTCGACCCCGAAGCCCTACGGCTGCTCACCAGCGAAGCCATGAGAGACATCGCCCATTTGCTGCGCTCCAGGCACTTGGCGCAGCTGGCCGCCATATTGGACGATCCCGAGGCATCGGAAAATGACCGATTTGTGGCCAAAGAACTTCTCCGCAACGCCAACATCGCCGCGGGCGGAGTGCTGCCCAGCTGCCAGGACACCGGGACGGCGGTAGTGGTGGGCCACAAGGGCGAGCGGGTGCTCACCGACGCCGACGACGAGCGGGCCATCGCCCGAGGAGTTTTCGACACCTTCCAGACCTCGAACCTGCGCTATTCCCAGATGGCTCCGCTGACCATGTTCGAGGAGCGCAACACTGGCAACAACCTGCCCGCGCAGATCGAGATCTACGCCGCGCCGGGAGATGCCTATTCGTTTCTGTTCATGGCCAAGGGCGGCGGCTCGGCCAACAAGTCGTACTTGTTCCAGGAGACCAAGGCTCTGCTCAACCCCGACTCTCTCACCCGCTTCATGGACGAGAAGCTCCGCACCCTGGGCACCGCGGCCTGCCCGCCCTACCACTTGGCGGTGGTCATCGGCGGCACCTCTGCGGAGTACACGCTCAAGGTGGCGAAGTACGCCTCGGCCCATTACCTCGACACACTGCCCACACAGGGATCAGAGACCGGACACGCCTACCGGGACCTTGAGTGGGAAGACCGCATACTGGAGCTTACCCGGCAATTCGGCATCGGCGCCCAGTTCGGCGGCAAGTACTTCTGCCATGACGTCCGGGTGATCCGGCTCCCCCGCCACGGCGCCTCCTGCCCCGTGGGGGTGGCGGTTTCGTGCTCAGCCGACCGCCAGGCCCTGGGCAAGATCACCTCTGAGGGGATTTTTCTGGAGCAGCTGGAGACCGACCCGGCCCGGTTCCTGCCCGAGGTAACCGACGAAGATCTGAGCGGCCAGGTGGTACGCATCGACTTGGATGAACCCATGGCCGCCATCCAGGCCGAGCTGTCTAAATATCCGGTGAAGACCAGGCTGTCGCTCACTGGCACCCTGGTGGTGGGCCGCGACCTGGCCCACGCCAAAATCAAGGAGCGGCTGGACGCCGGAGAGCCCATGCCGGACTATCTGCGCGATCACCCGGTGTACTACGCCGGCCCGGCCAAGACCCCCGAGGGCTACGCCTCTGGATCATTCGGCCCCACCACCGCCGGCCGCATGGACCCATATGTGGACCAATTCCAAGCCGCAGGCGGCAGCCTGGTGATGCTGGCCAAGGGCAACCGGTCCCGCCAAGTGGTTGACGCCTGCGCCCGCTACGGCGGGTTCTACCTGGGATCAATCGGCGGCCCCGCGGCCCGTCTGGCCAAGGATTCGATCCGCAAAGTCGAGGTGTTGGAATACCCCGAGCTGGGCATGGAGGCGGTATTCCGAATCAAGGTGGAGGACTTCCCCGCCTTCATCGTGACCGACGACAAAGGCAACGACTTCTTCACCGAGGTCTCCACCCCGGTCTCACTGGGCTAGTTCTTTGCCGCATTCGTCACAAGGAATGTGAAAGTTCGATCTCATACCACCAAACCCAATTCGGACCTGAGCACATCACTCAGGCTCGGCTCCAAATACGGGCTCTTGTTGCTCTGCGGTGGGAACAACGGGTCAGGCGGAGACTGGGAACTCTTGTTATCCAGGGGCGCGCATCGATCAAGGGACCGCCGGCCACCGATTCTCGGGAAGGCGCCTGACTTGTCAGGCTCCAGTTCACCTAGGTCGGCCGGGAGTAGTTCAGCCCGGACGATCAGCCAGGCGGCCAAGATAGAGGCGACGGGAACCTGGGCGAGTTTGCTTCTAGTGGCGCGGACCACCCATGTGCCGTGGGACGGGTTGTGCACGGGTGTCAGTTTACAGGGCCTCTTCATCGCACCGGCCGAAAGCGGCTACTTGACGCGCCGCCCGCGCCGATCCGATGTACATGTCTCCCAGCACCCGCCCGACCTACCCCGGCGACGCTCCCTGTCGCACAGGTAAGGCAGGCTAAGCGGTCGATGACCTCCGTCCCGCTGCCTACCGGAGGTCACCGACGACGAATTGGGCAAGCAGGCGGTGTCCTTCGACCTGGACCAGCCTATGAACGAAATGTTGCGGGTATAGCCTCTAATGGTCGGTCTCAGAAGGGGGTTCCTGTGCATTTGGATTTGAGCGACCCGCAGCTGAGGAATGCAGGCGCGGAGATCCTCGCTCGCTACAACTGGGACGAGCATGAGCACAACACTGGGGTGGCCATTCGAGACTTCATTACTGCCACCGGGCTCGCTCAGCCCGGTGAAATTCAGATGGAGGCGACTTCAGGCAACAAGGGCCGCGTCGATCTTTCTATCGACAGTCACAGGCTGTACATCGAGGTGAAGACGCGAGTGGGCACTGCTTCCGGGGGTACCGAACCCAGCCCGAAGAACTTGGAGCAGATCGATGGCTATTTGGCATCCAGCGCCGACCCCGCGACCATCGGGGTGCTCACCGACGGGAAGCACTGGCTTATCCGAACCTGTGGCGA
The DNA here is from genome assembly GCA_022822905.1 of Acidimicrobiia bacterium. Taxonomy (GTDB): domain Bacteria; phylum Actinomycetota; class Acidimicrobiia; order Acidimicrobiales; family Bin134; genus Poriferisocius. The sequence goes on from JAJDYE010000026.1 coordinate 91,575, forward strand.
CGAGCCCGACACTGTTCGCGGCCCGCCTTTCCGTCACACCTTCGACACCACCGAGGAATGGCTGGCGCTCTTCGAGTGGCTAAGAGACGAGGTGTTCGCCCAGCGGGAAAAGACATCCGCCACCCCAGAAGAGGTTGGGAGGGGCTTCGCACCGGGGACCGTCGATTACGAGTCGGCGGTGAGCGCAATCCGAAGCTTGTACCAGGAAAACCGGGCAGCAGAGACGGTGAAGATCAAGCGGGCACTCTGGGAGTCACTGTTGAGCGTCGCATTGGGCGAGATCGATGGGGTGGACCTCGACGACCTATTCGTCCGCCATACCTATCTGGTGACCGTAATCGGAATGATCACCCAGGCCTCTTTTGGCATTGACATCGAGGCTCTGGCCGCCCAAGACCCAAACGACCTGCTGCGTGGAGACACGTTCCGAGACTCCACGGGACTGGTGGATATCGTCGAGTCGGACTTCTTCGCGTGGCTGGTTGAAGTTGATGCCCAGGAGACGATCCGACGCATAGCCCGCCATGTGAGTTCCTTTGAGTGGGGGGACACCCAGGCAGATCTCGCCTCGGTCCTGTACCAGACGGTCATTCCGTCGTCCGAGCGGCAGAAGCTCGGCGAATACTACACGCCTCCCTGGTTGGCCGCAGCCATCGTGGAATCTGCCGTGGCCGAGCCGCTGTCCGACAGGGTGCTGGATCCTGCTTGCGGATCGGGCTCCTTTCTTGTCGCTGCCATTAGGCGCGCCGTCGAAGCGGCAAGGCAAGGGGGCCTCAGCGATGGTGAAACCCTCGCCAGACTTCAAAAGCAGGTGTGCGGGATCGACGTCCACCCCGTGGCAGTGCATCTGGCCAGGGCAGCCTGGGTAATGGCGGCTAGAGACGTGATCTCGGGCGCTGGCGGCAGCATCACCGATGTGGCGGTTCCCGTATACCTGGGCGACTCCCTGCAACTGCTCCACGACACGCAGAGCTTTCTTACTGTTGAGGACGTAGTGGTGCCAGCGACAGGGGATCCGAAGGGCAGGTCGCTTACCTTCCCTTTGAGTCTGGTGAACCGCCCCCGGGTCTTCGGACCGCTGATGGGCCGCATAGCGGCGGACATCGCCGCGGGCGACGGCCCTGGCCGTGCGCTAGAAGAATTTGCTGAGCATCTGGACACTCACGAAGCAGAGGTGATGGCGACGACTGCTGCCAAGCTCGCAGACCTGCACGCCGATGAGTTGAACCATATCTGGGCGTATTACACCCGCAACCTCGTTCGCCCCATCGTCATCGCTGAAGAGAAGGTGGACGCCATAGTCGGCAACCCTCCCTGGCTCACCTATAACAAGACCAAGCAGGGTCTACGAAAAGCGCTCGACGACCTTGGCAAGAAGCGGTATGCGATCAAGCCAGCGGCGAGGTATATGACCCAATTCGACATCGCCGGCCTCTTCGTGTCCCGCTGCACTGACCTATATCTTCGACCACCAAATGGGGACAGTCTCGGCGGGCGGTTGTCAATGGTCCTCCCCCACAGCGCGTTGATTGCAGGACAGTACGAGAAATGGCGGACAGGGCAGTGGGGGGCGGTGTCCACCGACCTCTCCGCAGACTTGCCCTGGGACCTGGAGAAGCTGCAACCCAACAACTTTTTCCCTGTCCCCGCATCCGTCATCCACCTCCGCCGCACTCACCCCAACGAAGCTGTCCCTCTGTCGCCAGAGGTGCAGGAATGGTCGGGACCGGTCAGGGCCCCAACCAAATTAACTGCGCTGCTCCCGACCGCAGACGGCTTTCTTTCCCCTTACGGCGACGCCGCCGCCCAGGGAGCGACCGTTGTGCCCCGCAACCTGTTTTTCGTGACCGAAGTGCCACCATCCACAACGATGACGCGCCCTGGCATCGCTCACACACGGCCCCGAGTCAGCAGCCAGGCAAAGGAGCCGTGGCGCAGCCTCCCCCTCACCGAGCTGAAAACCCCCGGCACAGTAGAGGAGTCCCACCTGTTCGACCTGCATCTCGGAGAGACCGTGGCTCCCTACGTCACGCTGCCTCCGCTTCGGGCCCTGCTCCCTATCGACAAGGACAACCCTCAGACCATTGCCCGTGATCCAAATCAAAGCGGAGAGGTTCGGTCAAGCAGCCTTCCAAGGCTCGCGAGGAATCGCTGGAAGGCAATGTGCGAACTATGGGACGCTCACAAAGGGGTTAACGACAACAAGACTCTTCTGCAGCGACTCGACTATCACCACGGACTGTATTCGCAGCTGCATTGGCAGCGAAGCAACCGTCTTGACGAGCCGGTGAGGGTCGCCTACACGACTTCCGGCAGATCCACCGCAGCCATCATCAGCGACCCAGCGGCTGTAATCGACCACTCGCTGTACTGGCTCTCCTGCCACACCGCAGAAGAAGCGCGGTACCTCTTAGCGGTCATCAACAGCGATGCCCTCCGCAAGCGGGTCGAGCCACTCATGCCCAAAGGCCAATTCGGGGCGAGACACCTGCACAAGCACCTATGGAAACTTCCTATCCCCGCTTTCGACCCCGCAAACGCCAACCACATCGCGGTAAGCGACGCCGGCGCAGCTGCCGAAAAAGCCGCCAAACGGCAACTCAAGACAATCATCGCCGACAACGAGCAGGCCACCGTTGCGGCGATTCGCAAGGAGCTACGGACCTGGCTTGAAACCTCCCCCGCAGGGAACGCCGTGGAAAGCGCCGTCGAAAAATTGCTGAGCTGATAGGCCCCCCGCTCCGCCCGACCACTTCCCAAGTGGCGAAATTGTCGCCCACCGCGCGAAGTCTGCCTTCTCGCATCACCATTCTAGGGTGGTCAAGCTGAATGCTCAGTCATCTGTTCAGCCTGATCCAGACGACGATGCATGGCACTGATGAAGACCAGCCATTCCCACGCTGCCTCTTGATCCAGACCGTAGTCGTCGTGATGGGTGACAGCATTTCGCAGTGCACTCGCCAAACCGACGGCAAGGAACCTGTACCCGTCATGCTCGTCTCGCTCAATGGGAGTAGAGCGGTCGTTGAATATCAGAAGCGGCGCCTCCGATGAGAACACCTTGTTGATGAGAGCGACGCCATCAAGGTCGGGACGATTGACCCATCCTTGCACCCGGTTGATGAAACGCTGAGAGGCCTTTCGCACCGCCTCGTCGTGATGCCCATCCTCGAACAGGGCTAGAGCCCGTTCGACCTCAAAATGAAACTGCCCAACGTGGACCGGTGAAGTCCCGACCGCAGTTTCGGATGCTGGTTCTTGTTCCCCCTGTGCCGCTGCGCTATCCACCGATCAGCCGCTGGGCAAGAGTCCGGGCCTTTTCGGCACCATGTACTTTCATCCGGACAACCCGATTTGGGGAGCCGTGTCGGCCAAGGACAGAAATCTCTGACATAGCACCCAACGTCTTCATGAAGTTCCCTGTGTCAAGCTTCCCGTAACCATCAGCCGCTGAGCGGATATCGGAGGTTGATGTTTCCTGTCCCAAAGCAGTACGCGCTCCTCCAACAAGCAATGCGATCTCACGGGCCGCCTCAGCCCGAGAATCGGGCAAACCGCCCGAATGGACTTGCAGGACAGGCTCATCTCCTGAGGTGTCAAAGATGTGCCCCACTTCCTCCGGTTTGATCTTGAAGTAGCGGGCTATTGCATCAACACGCTGCTGCTCATCGGCAAACACTCCATCGGCGCTTGAAGTCGTTGTCTGGACCGGCGTCGGTACCTGGACCGGTGCTGCCGAGGCATGCTCGCCTGTAGGACTGGGGTCACCGTTCTTGAGGAGGTGGTCCAGCACACGTTCAAATGCGACCTTGCGAAGATCGGCATTTCCCAACTCTTCGGTTGCCTTCTCGGCCGTGGCAACGATCCCAGCCAATTCGTCTACATCGGTTGGCACCGCCTAGTCCCTTCATTCGACTTCACTGTGCAAACTTGCCCCACAGAGCAAAGGCGGACAAGCCCTCTGAGGATTGTACCAAGGTGCAGTGACAGTCTGATTCCCGGTTCTGCTGGAACCGTCAAGAAAGGACGAGTCAGTTGATCTGGCGGTCGTGGCCGGCCCAGTAGGGCTCGCGCAGGCGGTACTTCTGGAGCTTGCCGGTGGCGGTGCGGGCCAGCTCATCGCGGAACTCCACCGAGGTGGGGCACTTGTAGTGGGCGAGGCGGCTCCGGCAGTGCTGAATCAGGTCGTCCTCGGTGGCCGATGTGCCAGGGGCCAACACCACCAGGGCCTTCACCGTCTCACCCCACTTCTCGTCGGGCACGCCGATCACGGCCACCTCAGCCACCGCTTCGTGGGCGAACAGAGCATCCTCCACCTCGATCGACGACACGTTCTCCCCGCCGGAGATGATCACATCTTTCTTGCGGTCCGAAAGGGTGAGGTAGCCCTCCTCGTCGATGAGGCCGCCGTCACCGGTGTGGAACCAACCCCCAGCCAGGGCGTCGGCCGAGGCGTCGGGCTGCTCCCAATATCCCTCCAGCACGTGGTTGCCCCGGGCCAGCACCTCGCCCGATTCGTCTACGTCCAGCGAAATGCCCAGCGCCGGAACGCCCTGGCGGGATAGCTTGACCGCCCGTTCGGCCGGGCTCAGGTGGTCCCATTCCGCCCGGCGGCGGTTCATGGTCAGATAGGGAGCAGTCTCGGTGAGGCCGTAGAGCTGCATGAACTCCCAGCCCAACTCGGTCTCCATCCGCTCGATGGTGCGGGTGGGCGGAGGTGCTCCGGCCACCGTCATTCGCACTCGTCCCGAACCGGGAATCTCCCCTTCCCAATCTTGAGCCGCATCCAAAACGGCGGCCACCACCGCCGGGGCCCCGCACAGGTACGTGACGCCGTGGTGCTCCACCCGGCGCAGGATCTCCGCGCCGTCCACCTTGCGCAGCACGATGTGGCAAGCACCGGCACCGCTGATGGCGTAGGGCATCCCCCAGCCGTTGCAGTGGAACATGGGCAGGGTGTGGAGATAAACGTCCCGGTCGCTCACCCCGGCCGCCCAGCCGAAGGTGGTGGCGTTAAGCCACAGCGAGCGATGGGTCATCTGCACACCCTTGGGGCGGGCAGTGGTGCCCGAGGTGTAGTTGATGGTGGCCGTGGCCTCTTCGTCCGGAGTCCATGCTTCGGGCTCCACGCCGAATCGGTAGAGGGCTTGGTCGGATTCTGCGCCGATCACATAGCGGTGGCGGCAGTCCACGTCGGCCAATGCGTCTTCCAACTCCGGATCAATCAGCAGCATCGTGGCCCCGGAATGCTCCACGATGTATCTGATCTCCTCTTCGTTGAGCCGGAAGTTGATGGGCACGCACACTCGGCCGTGTCCGCTCACCCCGAACAAGGAGACCATAAGCCGGGCCGCGTTGTGGGAGACGATGGCCACCCGCTCCCCGAATCCGATCCCGTGCTCGTCCAACGCGGCGGCCTGGGCTCGGGCTAGTTCGGCCGTACGGGAGTAGGTCAGCTCGCCCCACCCTTCGGCCGGTTGATCCGGTTCGTCCACGATCCCCACCCGGTCGCCGTACACCGTCTCGGCCCGATCCAAGAAGTCCCGCACACTCAGAGCTACCTTCATTGCCCCACCGTATCCATCCCGCCCGCCCATCTACACAGGCGGCCAGCCGCAGCCCTACCGGCAAGTTCTATTGATGGCTTACGCACGACATGGGTTGTCCACTTCCTGCTCGTACAATTTCCGCCGTGACGGTTGTACGGGTTCTGGGCACACTCGGAAAGACCATCATTGCCCTCGGGCTCATCATTCTGCTGTTCGGAATATTCCAGCTCTGGGGAACTGGTGTCATCGAAGCCCGGGCCCAACAAGATCTGGACGACGACTTCTCCGACCTGCTGGAGGCATCCAGCGCTTGGGAGCCCGCCCCGCCTCCTCCCGTCGCCGCTGATTCCACCGACACCGCTGACCCCACGGCCACCCCCGAGCCCATCGAGACTCCTCGGTCTGCCGACGACCCCGACCCAAGCCTGCCGTCTCCGAGCCCGACTCCCACTCCGACTCCAACTGCGGAGCCAGCCGGAGATCCTCAGCCGCCACCCACTCCCCACCCGGAATGGCTGGCCATGCTCTACCGAGATCAGGGATCGGCCATCGCCCGGATCCAGATCCCCCGCATCGGACTGGACAAGACCGTTGTGGAGGGCGTGAGGGTTGGGGATCTCCGCAAGGGGCCCGGCCACTATCCAGCCACTGCCATGCTCGGACAAGAGGGAAACGCTGCCATCGCCGGTCACCGAACCACCTATGGCGCACCATTCGGTGACATCGATGAGTTGCTCCCCGGAGACGAGATAATCATCACCACCATCCAAGGGGAGTTCACTTACAAAGTGGTGGAGCAGGGAGAGGGATTCGGACACCTCATCGTTCCCCCCACCGCGGTTGAGGTCCTCGATCAGGATTTCTCCGTCCACCCCAACCGGCTCACTCTGACGGCTTGTCACCCCAAGGGCTCTGCCCGCCAGCGAATCATCGTGGTAGGGGAGCTAGTGGGCGAACCCGCCCCTACGTACCCCCGACCCGGGCAACAACAGCAGTCTGCGCTTCAGCTGGCCGACGAGAATGTGGATGAGGTGGAGTCCAGCAACCAGACGATCACTTCAACCCCCGCCCCCGAGCCTACCGACGAGGCGACGACCCCGACGCCCGAACCTGAACCTGCCGACGAGACGGCAACTTCGACGCCCGAACCCGAGCCCACCGATGAGGCGACGACTCCGACCCCCGCCTCTACGCCGACCGCGGACCCGACCCCAGAAACAGAAGAAGAAGATGAAGAAGAGGAAACAGCCGCAGCAGCATCGCCGACGGCTGATTCCTTCGGCGAAGGCCTCGACGGAGATTCTGACGGGCTGATCCCGGCTGTCTTGTGGGGCCTGGCCGCGATGGCCATTTGGTTCTCAGCCCTCTTCGCCGGTCATCGGTGGAGGAAGCTCCCGGCCTACGCTCTATCCACAGTGCCCTTCCTCATTGTGTTGTTCATGGCGTTCTGGCATATCGACCGAGCGCTGCCCTCCTACTGATGGGCTGGATTCCATGAAGCGCTTCTTCCTCCCCCTAGTGCTGGCCTTGGCGCTGGCGGCAGCCGGATGCGGCGGGGATGAGACCGAGGAGTCGCTGCTCGACGAGGTGTTCGTGCAGCCCACCGCCGAACCCGACCTCCTGCCCACTGAGGAGGATCTGCGCGACCGGTTCGAGGGAACCGTCACCGATCCCCACGACCTTCTCGTGGGGACGTGCTTCAACCAGTACACCTACCGGGACCGCAACGACTTACTGGCCCAGCTGACCACCGCCATCGGCTGCACCCGACCCCACAATGCCCAGGTGTACGCCATTGTGGCCCACGAAGCCCCGCCCGGCACCCCCTATCCCGGAGAGGAAGCGGTCAACAGCTGGGGTCAGGAGCAGTGCTACAACCAGTTCGAGCCCTTCGTCGGACTCGTCTACGAGAAGTCTCAACTCGACATCGGCATGATCACCCCCAGCCGCACCGACTGGGAGGGTGAGGAGTCCCGTAGGCGCATCTCCTGCTTCGTACACAGCTACAAGGGTCTGCTCATCATCGGAACCATGGAGGACATCAGGCTCTGAGGCGCAGCCGCTGAGGCCATCAGCACAGCCAGCTCAGGCCATCAGCGCCGCCAATGCCGCCCATGACTGGGGCGCGGCCCCGCAGCCAGTGCCGTCGTCAGGGTCCCAATACTCGGAGAAGCCGCTCCGCATTGCGCCCCTGACGGTGGCCGAGGCCACTGCCTCCGCAGCTTCTTGCCGCCCGTGTGTACGCAGGCCCACCCACATCAGATAGCTGAGCTGGGGCCAGGCCGGCCCCCGCCAATACGAGCGGGGGTCGAATCCAGGTTCCCCTCGGTGGACGCCAGCGGGGCCGCACCACCCGCCGTAGGCCGATGGATCGATCAGGTCGGCAGCCACGGCATCAATCCGGTCGGTCTCCGCGGCAACCAGCATCGCCAGCAGGCCGTCTAGTGTGCGAGCCCGCCCCGAACCCGACTCCGCCTCCCCGGCGTCCGCCCACGTGCGGAGGGGTTGATCCCATTGATCGGCCAGGCACTCCGCCAGCTCATCGGCATACCCGGCTATCTCTGAGCGTCCGGACACCGTGGCCAGCTCCCGGGCGTTGAACACCACCAAGGCGTTGAACCCCGCCGACGCGGATTCGAATGCCGAGTTGGCCACGGGCGACCCAGCAGGGCTGTGCTCGATTGACGCCACGAGCCGGTTCTTTGCTCGTCGCCAAGAATCCAGGGAGAACCCACCGGGGCAGAAGTCGTCCCAGCGAGGACTGTCGTCAGCCCCGCTCTCCCAGGGATGGCACAGCGCCACCAGCCCGTTGGCAAGGCGGCGGCGATCGACGAGCAGGAACCGCAGCCCGTGCTCGGCCTTGGCCACCGTCTCCTCGCTCACGTCCACTCCCCGCCGGACCAGTTCGGCAACGGCATGTCCGTACATGGGGGGCTGGGTGATGCACGAAGCGTCATCTCGACCCCACAGATCGGCCGCCACCCCGGGATGGCGCACATAGTTCATGTGGGGGACGAACCCGTCGGCGCCCTGCACCGACAGCGCGGTTTGAAGCTCGGTCAGGCCGCGATCGTCGCCCAACTCAGCCCAGCACACTGCGTGGAAGCAGGAATCCCACAGCCACTGCCAGGGGTACGTTGCAGGATTCGGGACGGCATAGCCCTCGGGAACCCAATGGGCCTCCAAAACGGCTCGAGCCGCCTGCCGCACCGCGGAGCGGTCATGCTCGCCTGGCCCATCCATGTCTTCCCCCTCCATTTCTTCCCAGTCCTGATCTTCAAGGTCTCACATTTCCGGTATATCTGGTTACCTCGTGGGAATGGCACGGGGCGCGATCGTCTCATTTCGACTGGGATTGAGCGACGGCGTGTCCATCGTTGCCCGCCTCTGGCAAGAGATGCTCACCGACATCGGCTTCGAAATGGTGACGGTGGCCGCGGAGGGCCCGGTTGACCGGCTGGTACCGGGTTTGGGCATCGGCCAGTTTGACGGTCCTGACCCCGACGAGTTCGCCGCCGCGGTGGCCGACGTCGACTTGGTGGTGGTGGAGAACCTCTGCACCATCCCGCTGAACCTCCCGGCAGCCCGCACCGTGGCCCGGACGCTGGCCGGTCGCCCCGCCATCCTCCACCACCACGACCCTCCCTGGCAGCGAGAGCGGTTTGCCTCGGTGACCGAGTTGCCCGCCCACGACCCCCGGTGGCGCCACGTGGTGATCAATCGGCTCACCGCCGAGCAGTTCGCCCAGCGAGGTCTCGAGGCAACGGTGATCTACAACGGATTCAACACCCATCGCCCCGAGGGCGACCGAGCCGCGATGAGGAAGAGTCTGGGAGTGGCCGATGACACCCTGCTGGTGGCCCACCCTGTGCGAGCCATTCCCCGCAAGAACATTCCGGTGGCCATCGCCATCGCCGAAGAGCTGGAAGGCGTCTATTGGCTGATGGGGCAAGCCGAAGAGGGCTACGACGCCACCTTGGAGCAGCTGCTGGCCAACGCCCGCTGTCCGGTGATCCATCGGCCGGTGGCCCGTACCCCCGAGATCTATGCCGCCGCTGATCTGGTGGTTTTTCCCTCCACTTGGGAGGGGTTCGGCAATCCCCCTGTGGAGGCGGCCATATGGCGGCGCCCCTGCGTGGTGGGCAACTACCCGGTGGCCGAGGAATTGGCCGAGTTCGGGTTCCGCTGGTTCTCCCCCAACCGCCTCAACGAAGTGCACGCGTTCTTGGACTGCCCCGACACCGACCTGTTGGACCAGAATCAGGCCATCGCCCAACGACACTTCTCCTTGGAGCGGGTCCGAGCCGATCTGGTCGCCCTCTTGGACGACGCGGGCTGGCTCCCGTGAGCCAAGACAACCTCGCGGCCCGACGACGACGCATTGCTCAGCTGACCACCGTCGGCCAGCGTCTGGGCTACCTCCTCTACCTAGCCGCCGCTGCCCTATTCTTCACCGGCTTCGCCACCAGCTTCCGCAGCCCCCTGGTTACCGCCATCATCGTCTGCCTGCTCGTTGGCTCCCTCGTTCTCGCACCCGCCATCATCTTCTCCTACGCCGTGAGGGCCGCGGATCGGGAAGAGCCCTTGCCCTAAGAGGGCGCGCGGGTAGGTGACCATCCACCGGTCGTCGGGTTTTCCCGGCTTTGATGTCGGGTGGGAACAACCGACGACTCGGTGGAGGTGTCTGTCATTATGCGCGCGCTGGATGCGGAGGTGGTTGATGCCGTGTG
>JAJDYE010000011.1 GCA_022822905.1 Acidimicrobiia bacterium
CGTCATCGACCACACCACCGGCGAACTCCTCCGCACCCTCACCCTCGACCCCACCCGCGACTACCAACCCCGAAACAAAACATGAAAAACACCCGCCCGCGCAGGTTCACCCGTTCCACATGTCCTGACACATCACACCAGCTCGCCCGCTCTATTTGAACCCGCGACTTGCAGGCCACTTCAACCCAGCCGGCCCGGCTCCGGGTTCGCCCCCGCCTCAAACCACTCGGGCGGCGTGGTGAAACTGGCGGCCATGCGCCCACCCTAATGGCCCCCAGCGACTACCCCTCATGGGCCGCTGTAGCCGAGCCGGAGGCCCACAGCACAGCCCGAGAGCAACACCCACAGCCACCACAGCGCCCTCAGCGGCCCTACAGCCCCACCAGGCCCACAAGCGCCGCTGAGCGCCCGAGCGGGCTTTTAGGGTGTTGTGGGCCGCCAGGGCTCAGCTCGGGCATTGGGCTTTGACGCTGAGTGTGTAGTTGGACCTGTTGTTGGCCGACGCGGAGTAGACCGCCACGCTGTAGCGCTTGCCAGGCTCGGCCTGAGCTGTGATGGTGTAGTCGCCGTTTTGGTCGCCTTCTGAGGCTTTGACGGTGCCGCGTTTGCTGTTAAGCGCCGTGTTGGGAAACGCCAGCCAGCCGTAGCCGGTGATCTCGGCGGGGGAGCTGGCCGGAGCTGACCATGTGATCGTCAGCACAGCGGTTGTGCCCGATGTCTCGCAGCTCGCCGCCACACTGACCGGCCTGGCCGGCACCGCGTTCGGCCTGGGCCTGGGCCTGGGCCTGGGCTTCGGTTTTGTGGGGGTGGCGGTGCCGGAAACCCAATCAGAGAAACCGTCGGCGTTGAACGCGGCCACCCGCACGCCGTAGGCCGAGCCGTTGGCCAGCCCGGTGATCGTGTGCGATGTGGCCAGGTCCGAGCCGTGATCCAAATCCTCGGACTGCACCGCGGCGTCACCCCACGCCTGGGTCGTGAGCTTCCACTGCACCCGATAGCCGAACCCCGCGGCGGGCGTCGTGGCCGACGCCGACCACGAGACCGCGATCTGTTTGTCGCCCGCCACAAGCGACAGGCCCGACGCCGGACCGGGAGCCGGGGCTGTGGGGGTGGCCTGGTCGCTGATCCAATCTGAGACGCCGTTGTCGTTGAACACGGCCACCCGCACGTCGTAGGCCGAGCCGTTGGAAAGCCCGGTGACCGTGTAAGAGGGCGCCAAATCCGAGCCATGGTCCAAATCCGCGATCTGCACGGCGGCCTCGGCCCATGTTTGGGTGGTCAGTTTCCACTGCACCCGATACCCGAAACCATCAGCAGGCGTCGTTGTCGAAGCAGTCCAAGAAACCGCGATCTGCCCGGCCCCGGCGCTCGCAGACAAACCAGAAGCAGGGGCGGGAACCGACTGGCTTGAGTCGTCGTCGTCGGAATCGGTGGTTTCTAACCATTCCTTGATATTCAAGCAAGCGACGCCTATCCACGCCGAAGTAAGGAGACCAGCGGCTAGAGATGCTCCCCCTGATACTCCGGCAAGAAGAGCACCAGCGAGTACTACAGTTCCCGCTACTGCAGCGGTTATCGGGTCGCGGCAGATGCCCTGCGCTGCGAGTCTTGCTGTTTGTTTCAGCGCTTCTTCGAGACCGTCGATTACTGCTTCTTTGAGAGTATTTCCAATATCAGAGACGTTGTCGATCACGATTTTTCCGTTTTCTACAACATATTCAACGCCGCTAATGACGACCTTCCCGCCTTTGACGACATATTCAAGACCGTTGACGATAATCTTACCTAAGCTTGGAATCTGCTCGCGCACTGCCTCATAGCACTTGTGAAAGGAATCTACCAGCTTCCACCCTGCTTTGTGGTATGTGCTTACCAAGTCGCTGCCCGTCAACTTGGTTTTCACCTCGCCAGTGGTTATGTGTATCCAAACTTCTGAAGATAGAGGCTCTCCGTATTGCCCGTCTGGACAGGCGTGGGGGGTGTGGGTTGTGGTGGTTTCGTATTCCCCTGTGCCCACCATGCGGTATCTGGTCTCGTATTTCTTGACTGTCTTGTAGACCGGCTGCTGTTCGTAGTTGAAGACTTCTTGTGATTTGGTGTAGGGCGGGATTCTGACCTTCTTGTTCCCGACGAACTTCTTAGTCACCACATCCTCATACTGGGGAACATTGGTGTAGTTGTAGGCTGGAACCTGCTTGTAGTTGTAGGCGGGGACCGTCTTGGTGCCGGTCTGCACCCTCACAGTCTCGGGCCAACATATCCGGCTTTTGGGATCGCCATAAACCAGCTCTGTGCATTTCACGGTTAGTTTGTTCCCGTAAACTAGGACTGTCTTGGTGAATGGCGCTACCCGCTCTGATTTGGTGTAGGGCGGGATTCTGACCTTCTTGTTCCCGACGAACTTCTTAGTCACCACATCCTCATACTGGGGAACATTGGTGTAGTTGTAGGCGGGAACCGTTATCCACTTGGGCTCAACCCTCACTCTCTCGTAGTAGTCGATTACCCGCTCTTCGCCCACCTCTACCTGATAGGACTCTCTTTTTTGTTTCTCTGTTTGTGTGGTGGTCGGATCATGGGCGCTGGCCACAGCAGGCAACAGCGCCGCCGTAACACAGAACACAGCGAACAGGGCAAGAAAACGGCGGAACGTCGGGCGGCCCCCACCGGGCGGCTTTGGAGGTGCGGCCGTCTTGGCGGTTTCGTTCGAGCAGTCAGGCTTGGACAGTGCAGACATGGGGCGGCTCTCCTGAAGGGTTCTGGTACGCGGCGGATAAATGCCTTTATCCGCCGCGTTGGAAGCACCGCGGATCTGGCGGGGGGATCGCCGGGCTGCTGGTGAGAAAACCTGTCTCGGGCTGGGGATTCGCCTGACCTGCAAGAGCGGACGAGGCGGTGGATTGTTCTCGGTCCTAGTTGTGCGGCGGCTGCTAGCTAGGCACCGGACCCGTGCCGGTCGGTGTCGTGGCGGCGGCGGGAGCCCAGTTTGTTTTGCGGGCAGGGCTCGCCGGCTCGGGGGCTGTTTTGCCTGTTCAAGTGGGATTATGGCTTGCCACGCGACAGGGCTGTGCCGACTCTTGTCTGGGCAGAGGTTGACAAACGCTTTGAACCTGAGCTAGGCAATAAAGGCATTTATCCGCCGCGTTGACGCGCTGCCAGCCAGGCGAACAAGGGCTGATTCCGACTCGAATTGCGCAACGGGTGTTGACTCGGAAAACGGCAATGAAACATCCCCCCCCCCCCCCCCCCCCCAGCCCTTTCATATGACGCTGTAGGCGATGCCGCTGAGATCGCCGCGGTCTTCCAAGCGCTAGAAACCGGTCCGGCTTGCTGGCCAGTCGACGGGTTGATCGAGCACGCCAAGGCGTTCGCGCTGGCCGAGAATACCCGCAAGACCTATAGAACCGGGTGGAACAGCTGGGCCCGCTGGGCGAATGCCAACTACCAGCCGCACTCCGCCCCGACTGCCGAGAACATCCAACGCTGGCTAGCCAGCCTCTACAGGGAAGGGAAGAAGCCCTCCACCCTGCGCACCTACCTCGCCGCGGTGGCCCACAAGCTCCGCGGCCGCCCCGACCCCAACCCGGCCTGCGACCACCAGGTCAGCCGGCTATTGGCCGGAATCACCCGCCACGCCGCTGCCCAGGGCATCACCTCAATGCAAGCCGAACCGCTGCGGCGACACCAGATCGAAGCCATCGCAGCCGCCGCCCCCACGCCCCGAAACAACCAGCCCGGAGGGCGACTGGAAACCCCCCAGCAGGCCCAAGAGCGCGCCGATGCCGACATCGCCATGGTCTTCCTCGCCCACGACGCCTTGCTGCGCTGCGGCGAACTCCTCGCCCTCACCTGGGGCGACCTCGACCTGCCACCCGACCACGAGTGCGGAACGGTTTGGATCCGGAGGTCGAAGACCGACCAAACCGGCAAAGGCGCTGTCGCACCCATCTCAGAATTCACTGTTCAGGCACTCGCCCGCCTCAAGCCCGCCAACGCCAACCCCGGCGACCGAGTATTCGATTTCTCATCCAAAACCGTCACCCGCCGCCTCAGAGCCGCAGCTCAAGCCGCCGGGATCGATCCCACCAACATCTCCAGCCACTCCCCGCGCGTGGGAATGGCCCAAGACCTCGCCGCCTCGGGCATCGACATAGCCGGGCTCATGCTCGCAGGCCGATGGAAGACCTCGGCAACCGCAGTTCACTACACCAAGCACTTGGCCGCCCACCACACCCCAGCGGCCCAATACCTCAAGACCCGCCACCCTGTGGAGGCGCCTACGGAGCTTGCAGCTGAGAAATCGAGGTGCCCGTCAGTCGATGTCGAGGTTGAGGAGACGGGCGGCGTTGCCCCGAACCAGCTTGTGGACCACGTCGGGGGGCAGGTGGCCCATCATGTCCTCGGCCACCTTCTTGGTGTGAGGCCAGGTGGTATCGGTGTGGGGATAGTCGGTCTCAAACGTCACGTTGTCCACCCCAACCTCGTCCAGGGATTTCAATCCGTGGTTGTCGCGGAAGAAACAGCCGTAGATCTGCCGGTAGTAGTAGCTGGAGGGCGGCTCGGGAACGATGTCCCTCACCCCTCCCCAGGCCCGGTGCTCCGACCAGACGTCGTCGCAGCGCTCCAAGATGTAGGGGATCCACCCGATCTGGCCTTCGGAATAGGCCAGCTTCAGCTCGGGGAACCGCACCAGCACCCCGGAGAACAAGAAGTCGCTCATCGACGCGATGGCGTTGTTGAAGCTGAGCGAGGCCGCCACCGCGGGGGGTGCGTCGGGTGAGGCCGCGGGCATCACCGAGGAAGAGCCGATGTGCATGCACACCGCGGTGGCGGTGTCCTGGCAGGCGGCAAAGAACGGATCCCAATAGTCGGTGTGGATGCTGGGCAGGCCCAGATTGGGAGCGATCTCCGAGAAGCACACGGCGTGGCAGCCCCGAGCGGCATTGCGCTCTACCTCGGCCTTGGCCAGCTCCACATCCCACAGCGGGATGATGGCCAGGGGGATGAGCGCCCCGTTTGAGTCGCCGCACCACTCCTCGATCATGAAGTCGTTGTAGGCCTGCACACAGGCCAAGGCCAGTTCCTTGTCCTCGGCTTCTAGGAAGGTCTGGCCGCAGAACCGAGGGAACGTCGGGAATGACAGCGACGCCTCCACATGGTTCATCTCCATGTCCACCACCCGGGCCTTGGGGTCGTAGCAGCCCGGTCGCATCTCGTCGAAGGTGATTGGCACCGCCTCCATGTCGTCGCGGTCGAAGCCCACCGCGGCCACGTGGCGCTTGTTGGGATACACCAGGTCCTCGTAGAACCACACGTCGCCCCACGGCGCGTCCTCCACATCCAGCTCGTAGGTGTACATCTTGGCTCCGCCGGTATAGGTGATCTGCCCCACCCGGCGGCGCTCGACCCGCGGCCCTCGCTCCTTGAACCGCTCCGGCAGCCAGCTCTGCCACAGGTGGGCGGGCTCTACGAGATGGTCATCGACGCTGATGATCTTAGGAATCTCGGTGCGCACGCCGAAGAGCCTACCGGCAACGGAGGGCGGTACTCTTATCTGTCGGCGCGGGCCGAACCGGCTCCCCTATTGATCTGCGGCAGCCAGGGCGGTAGCCACTTCGGGAGACAGGGAGGATTTGCCGAGGGGAAGGTGGTGTTCCGCAGCCCACACCACAGTGATCTGGGCGCTGCCCGCCTCAAGCAGCATGGCCGCACCCAAACGGGGGTGATCCCGGTAATCGGCCCATCGGCCCCGTAAACGGGTGGGAAAGACCGCTCCCGCCAGGGTGGCGGCCACACGAGCCCAAGTCCCCAGACCAGCATGGATCTTTCCCACATCGTGAAGCGCCGCCGCCGCCCGCTGGGCATCGTCCACCAGTGCAGGGCATCGGGCCGAGCGCAGTGCGTGGCTGCGGTCGGCCGGACTCATCTGTCGGTAGAGCGCAAACTCAGCGCCGCTGAGCAGGCCGAGCAGCCAGGCTTCTTGGACGGGATCGGGACCTTTGTCGACAATCGACTGAAAGAAGCGACGAATCAGGTGGATCAACGGTCCAAGACCGCCCGAGGATGGGCGGCGCGATAGGCCTCCCACAGCTTCTCCTTGGACACCATGGTGTACACCTGCGTGGTGCTGATGGAGGCATGGCCCAAGATCTCCTGCACCGCCCTGATGTCGGCACCGTGATCCAACATGTGGGTGGCGCATGAATGGCGGAACACGTGAGGGGAGACCTTGGCACCCAGCCCCACCTGCTGAGCCTTCTTCTTCACCACACCCCACGCGCCCTGCCGGGTCAGGCGCCGACCCCGCTGGTTGAGCCAGACCGCTTCTTGGTCGTGCTGGGATGCCCAGCGCTCCGGCTCTATCTCTCCCCGGCCGGCCGGAACCAGCCAGGCAGTGAGCGCCTCAAGGGCGCATCGGCCCACCGGCAGTACCCGCTCCTTCTGGCCCTTTCCCAAAACCCGAACGGTGGCTTCGCTCATGTCCAAGTCAGTCAGCGACATCCCCACTAGCTCGCTGATGCGCATACCGGTGCCGTAGAGCATCTCCAACATGGCCCGATCCCGCCGCGACACTGGATCGGTGCCGTCCGCAGCGTCGAGAATGGCCTCCACTTCGGCCTCGCTCAGCGCTTTGGGCACGGCTTTGGGCACCGTGGGAAGCTCCAAATCGGAACCGGGGTCATCGGCGCGCAGACCCTCCATGACGAGGAACTGGTGGAAGGTCCGCACCGCGGTCATCGCCCGCTTCACCGATGCTGGGGCCATTCCCCGGCTCTGCTGGTGGCCCATGAACGCCAAGATGTCCTCTTCGCTGGCCGTGTCGGGGCTGCGGCCCCGAGAGGCCAAGACCTCGCAGTAGCCGTTCAGGTCTCGGCGATAGGCCTCACAAGTGCGGGGGGCGCGGCCCCGTTCCAGCACCAGCCAATCCAAAAACTCCTCAACCCCACCCCCTGCGCTCACCGTGGCAGGCACTGGGGACTCACCGCAGGTGCTCTCGGGCCAGCATCAGACCGACGATCGACTTGGCGTCGGCCAGTTCCCCGGAGGCGACCAAGTTCGTGACCTCAGCCAACTTGATGCGCTCGATGGCCATGTGCTGCTCCTCGATGCCGTGAGGACGGCGATCGGCATCGGCCAGATCGGTGGCCAGATAGCAGTGGGTGATTTCGTCGCAGAATCCCGGAGAGTTGTGGAAGACGGCCAAGAGCTCCAGATGTCCGGCTCGCTTGCCGATCTCCTCCTCCAACTCCCGCTGGGCCGTCATTTCCGGGGGTTCGTCTTTGCTGTCCAGTTTGCCGGCAGGAATCTCCAGCAGCTCCCGATTCACCGCAGGGCGATACTGGCGGACCATGATGACCTCTTCGCCGTCAACAGGCACGATCACCGCAGCGCCAGGATGGCGGACGATCTCCCGCTCATAGATCGAGCCGTCAGGGGCCCTGATCTCGGCAACGCTCAGCGACACCACTCGCCCTTGCCACCCCTGTCGTTCTCCAATCGGGGTGAAACCTGCCCCGTTTTCGACTCCCGCCACTTCGCTGTCTCTCAACGATGGGCTGCGGAAGATGCCTCGGCCTGCTCCGGGATCTCTGCCTCAGAACCGGAGTGAACAGCCTCATCGGCAGCCATTCCGCTCTCCTGGCGACCCAACGCGGCCTTCACCAAGCCGCAGAACAGCGGGGCGGGCCGGTCGGGGCGGCTCTTGAACTCGGGATGGGCCTGGGTTCCCACCCACCAGGGATGACCGTCGAGTTCGATGAACTCCACCAGCAGGCCGTCGGGCGACTCGCCGGCAAGCACGAAGTCGGTGCCCTCGAAGCGGCCCCTGAGCTTGGGATTGAACTCATAGCGGTGGCGATGGCGCTCCGACACCACCTCGGCTCCGTACACCTCGGCCACCTTGGTTCCCGGTTGGAGCTTGGCCAGGCACGCTCCTAGCCGCATGGTGCCGCCTTTGTCGGTGATTCCGCGCTGCGACTCCATCAGGTCGATCACCGGCCACGGCGTGCTGGGGTCGAACTCGCTGGAATGGGCGTTGGCCAGACCCAACACGTTGCGGGCGTAGTCGATGGTCATCACCTGGAGGCCCAGGCAAAGACCCAGGCAGGGCAAGCCGTTCTCCCGAGCGTAGGAAGCAGCGTTGACCTTGCCCTCAATCCCCCGCTCGCCGAACCCGCCGGGGATCACGATGCCGTCCAGCCCGCTCATCACACTGTCGACCATGAGGCCTTCGACGCTCTCCGCCTGAATCCACTCGATCTCCACCGAGGCACCGTGATGTATGCCCGCGTGGTTCAGGGCCTCCACGACTGACAGGTAGGCGTCGGGGAGTGTGACGTACTTCCCGATGAGTCCGATGCGCACGGTGCGCTGGGCCATTTCCAACCGCTGGTTCAGCCACTGCCAGTCGGCCAGATCGGGCTCGGGGACATCCAAGCGCAAGATGTCGCACACCACGCCGTCGAGGCCTTCATCGTGGAGCACCAGGGGAATCTCGTAGATGCTGTCGGCGTCGGCCGCGTTGACCACCGCCGACACGTCCACGTCGCACAGGCTGGAGATCTTGCGCTTCAACTCGTCGGTGATGGGCGACTCGCTGCGGCACACGATGGCGTCGGGCTGGACGCCCCGGCTGCGGAGCTCGGTCACCGAGTGCTGGGTGGGCTTGGTCTTCTGCTCGCCGGTTGGGCCGATGAAGGGCACCAGGGTGACGTGGATGTAGCAGACGTTGCCCCGCCCCACGTCCAGTCGCACCTGGCGGATGGCCTCCAAGAAGGGGAGGATCTCGATATCGCCCACGGTCCCGCCGATCTCGGTGATGACCACGTCGATATCGTCGGACACCAGGCTGGCGATGCGGCTCTTGATCTCGTTGGTGACGTGGGGGATCACCTGAACGGTCTTGCCCAAATACTCGCCTTGGCGCTCGGCGGCGATGACCGAGGAGTAGATGGAGCCGGTGGTGGCGTTGGAGAGCTTGGTGAGGTTCTCGTCGATGAACCGCTCGTAGTGGCCGAGATCCAGATCAGTCTCGCCGCCGTCGTCGGTGACGAACACCTCTCCGTGCTCGAAGGGGTTCATGGTGCCGGGGTCCACATTGATGTACGGGTCCAGCTTCTGCATGGTCACCCGAAGACCCCGTTGCTTGAGCAAACGCCCCAGAGATGCGGCCGTAAGCCCTTTGCCCAGCGAACTCGCCACACCGCCAGTCACAAAGATGTGCTTGGTCACGCCTGCCAAGCTTAGCGGGGAGGAGCGACGACTGGTGGACCCGTAGAACGACCACTTCGCAAAACCGCTGCTCTTGGACATTTGTGGGGGCTTGGAGGGCCTCACCCCTGTGACATCTCGAGAAGTTCAGAGGCGTGACGACGGGCGCTCTCGCTGTCGGGCGATCCGGAGAGCATTCGGGATAGCTCGACAATCCGCTCCTCCCCGTGCAAGGACTCAACCGTCACCGTGGTGGCTGCCCCATCGTCGTGTTTGACGACGCTCACCTGGTGGTCGGCGCAAGCCGCTACCTGGGGCAAGTGGGTGACAACCAAGATCTGGTGGTCGGCGGTCAGACGGGAAAGCGATCGACCTACTGTCTGGGCCACTTGGCCGCCGATGCCAGCGTCCACCTCGTCGAACACCAGCACCGGAGGGCCCGCGCTCACCACTAAGCGCAGGGCCAGCATGACTCGGGCCAGCTCTCCCCCCGAGGCAGCCGACGTGAGGGGTAGGCCGGGAGCGCCGCTATTGGCGGCCAGCAGGATGTCCACGTCGTCTCCGGGATCGTCGCCTACCCCCACCTGCACTTCGGCTTGAGGCATGGCCAGCTCTCGCAGGTTGGCCGTCACCTCTTCGCCCAGCGCCAGACCCGCCTGTCGTCGAGCCGTCCCCACTGTGGCCCCGGCTTCAGCCACCGCACCAGCGCGGCGACCGAGTTCACCATCGAGGTCTTTGGCCAGACGGTCGAAATCCTCCAACTCCGCCAGGCGGACAGACAGATCACGGTGGAACTCCATGACCTCGGCAACGGTCTCCCCGTATTTGCGACGAAGGTCCACCAGCAGTTCCTGGCGTTGGCGAACCTCGGTCAGCCGGACTGGGTTCTCATCAATGGACTCAGCAGTGCGGCGCAACTCGGTCGATAGGTCGCCAACCTCTGCTACCAGGTTGACCAGCCGCTCGTGATGGCCCTCCAACGGCGGACGGCTCTCCAAGGCGGCGGCGATTTGAGCAAGTCCGGCACCCACTGCGCCATCGGCACCCAGAGTCATCGCAGCCTGTCGGGCCGCGTCCCGGCTAGCAGTTGCGTCGGCCAGCACCGCCTCTTCGGCTTTGAGACCCTCCTCCTCGTCGGGATTCTCCAAACCGGCCTTATCCAGTTCGTCTAACTGGAATCGGCACAGCTCGATCTCCCGAGCTCGGGATCGCTCGTCGCCACCCAGTTCGGCTCGTCGCCGATTCAGATCGGCCAGCGCGGCCCGCGCCTCCATCAGCGGCACCAAGTCCACATCGCCGAAGCGATCCAGCGCGGCCCGTTGGTGGACGCGGCGCAGCAGCGACTGATGGTCGTGCTGGCCGTGCAGATCCACCAGCTCTGCACCCAGTTCAGCCAGGGTGGCAGCCGACGCCAGCCGACCATCCACGTATGCCCGAGCACGTCCGTTAGCGGGCACCACTCGCCGAAGCACGACCTCCTCCCCCTGGTGGTCGAACCGGCCCTCCACCGTGGCCTCGTCAGCACCGAACCGCACCAACGACGGATCGGCACGACCGCCTAAGAGCAAGTCCACCGCGGTCACCACCAAGGTTTTCCCCGCTCCCGTCTCCCCAGTCAGCGCAGTCATGCCCGGGCCCAACACCAAATTGAGCCGCTCGATCACCCCCAGGTTCTCTACTGCCAGCTCAGTCAGCACGGAGGTCTTCCCCTATCAGCGGTCGGACAGGCCGAAGGACGACTTGAGTGCCTGGTGGAATCCTCGTTGACCAAGGGTGACAAGTCGTGCGGGCTGGTCTGAGACTGAGACGGTAAGCGAGCCGCCTTCTCCCAACTCTCCCAGCGAACGGCCGTCTACTGCCACCGCAGCCGGACGGTCCCCCAACACCTCCACTACCAATTCGCTTGATGGCAGAAGCACCAGGCTGCGGTCGAACAGAGTGTGGGGGGCCACAGGCGTCAAGATGAGCGCGTGCATGGTCGGCGCCAGAATAGGCCCGCCGGCCGACAGCGAATAGGCGGTGGAGCCGGTTGGTGTGGCCGCGATCAGCCCATCGGCGGCGTAGCTGGTAAAGAACTCCCCGTCGATGTGAACGGCCAGGTTCACGGTGCGACCGCTATCAACCTTCTCCACGATGGCCTCATTTAGGGCGCTCACCTCCGTGCCGTCGTTGAGGCGACAGCTCAGTCGGATGCGCTCTTCGATCTGATAGTCGCCCGCAAGGAAGCGCTCGACCGCGTCAGAGGCGGCATCCGGCTCGATCCCGGTGAGGTAGCCCAACGAGCCATAGTTGACCCCGAGAACCGGCACCCCCTCGTCAGCCACCGCGGTAACCGCTCGGAGCATGGAGCCGTCTCCCCCCAAGCTCACCGCCAAGTCCAGCTTCTCGCCAATACCGTCGTCTTGATGGGCAAGGTCAGTGCGTCCCACCGCCTCAGCCGACTCAAGGGTTAGGCGAATCTGATGACCGTCACGGTCCAACCGGTCTATGAGTTCAGCCGCCAGCTTCAGGGCTTCCGGCCGGTCAGCGTGAACAAAGAGGGCAATTGCAGCCACGCAGTCAGGCTATTCCTCTGGGGTGACAACTTGGGAGTTCACTTGAGAAACCACTTGGGCGGGGTCCACCACCGACGGTTCATCCCCCTTTTGCAGATGCAGGAAGAACTCCACGTTTCCTTGCGCGCCCTTCAGCGGGGATGGGATGGCGGTTTGGGGGGCGAGACCCACAGCGGTTGCCGCTTCCAGCACTCGGTCGAGCGCGGCTTGCCATAGCTCGGGGTCGCGGATCACACCCCGGCCCCGGCTGGCCTCCTGTCGCCCGACCTCGAATTGGGGTTTGACCAGCACCACTGCCGGCGCGCCCCGTGCCGCCAGCTCGGTTAGGCAAGCCATGATCGAAGTCAATGAGATGAAGGACAGATCCGCGGTCACCAGGTCGAACGGCGCCCCAACAGCAGTCGGTTCGACGTCGCGGATATCGGTGCGTTCGTAGAGAGTCACCCGTCGGTCTAGGACTAGCCGCTCGTGCATTTGGGCTCGGCCCACGTCGATAGCCACCACTTCGGCTGCGCCTCTTTGCAAGAGGCAGTCGGTGAATCCACCGGTGGACGATCCCACGTCGCAACACCGCAAACCGGCGACGTCCAAGCTGAAGGCAGCCAGCGCACCCTCCAGCTTCTCGCCTCCCCGGCTCACATAGCGAGCCGGCGGTCCGACCAGTTCCAAGGCGTCGCCGGGTAGCACCAGACGGGCTGCCTTCTGGGCCACTGCTCCGTTTACGGTGACCTGGCCGGAGGCCACTGCCTCCCGGGCCCGATCCCGGCTCGTGACCAAGCCGCGGCGAACCAACTCGGTGTCCAGCCTCCGGCGCGATCCCTTCATCCCACCTATTCAAACCCCATCTCTTCGACCAGTGCAGCCAAATCGGTGGCGCAGTGCTTCGGCTCGGGGGACACCGGCAGGTCGTCGGGTCCGGTCACCCCGCTCAGCACCAGGGCGAACTCGTATTCCAACGCCTGGGCGAATAGGCCGTCGGAGTCGGGGCGGTCCCCTACCACCACGCCAGAGTCGCCGATCCGGCTGCGCACGCAGTCGACTATCGGCTGGTTGGGCTTGCCCGCCATGGTGGGCTCCGCTTCGGCGGCGGTTGCCACCGCGGCGAGGAGAGATCCGCCCCCCGGCTCCAGTCCGCGCTCGGTGGGGTAGCTGGGGTCGTGGTTGGTGCCGATCAGGCGAGCGCCGCCGCGTATTGCCCTCATGGCCCGGCTGAGGGTGTCGTAGTTGAAGCCGGGGTCCATACCCACGACTACCGCGTCGGCAGGGCCTGATGAACAGACCTCAGCACCCGCCAACTCCACCGCCTCGTCGATACCGGGACCCCCCACCACCAGCACCCGCTCTCCTGGGTGGATGAGCTGGCCGGCCGCGGTAGCCGATGTGATCACCGACCCGGAGGCATCAATCCCGCAAGCGGCCAGCTTGGCCTCCTGGTCGGCCACGGTCAGCGCCGACATGTTGGTGACGAACACGACGGGGGCGCCTGATTGTTGCAAGCGCTCTACGGCCTCGGCAGCACCGGGCACCGGGGTTCCGCCCACCCAAATCACACCGTCCAGATCGAGCACCCAACCGCCAGGGGCGGGACGCTCTGTCATGGAATGGGCGTTGCTCAGGAGACTTCCCAGGTGGGCCGGGAGTGCAGCAGGGCCTCGAGATCGCCGGGACCGGACTGCTCTTGGGCCATGGCGAGCTGCTTGCTGGCCTCGGTTGCGTACTCCGAGCGCTCCACCGCTCGGTACACCCCGATGGGGGTGGGCTCGAACGGGCCCGCCGAGAGACGGGACAGGGCAAAGGCCAAGCTGGGATCCTGGCGGGTCTCGTCGTGAACCAGCAGGGCCGACTCGCCGACGTCGGCCACATCGACCACCTCGGCACTCCCCTGCGGGTTGATCACCACGCCCCTCTCGTTGTTCTCTCCAAAGCGGATGGGCTTGCCGTGCTCAAGGTGAATGAGCATGGAGGCCCGCTTGTCCTTCTTGGTGATGGCCCCGAATGCCCCGTCGTTGAACACGTTGCAGTTCTGGAACACCTCCACAAAGGCCGCGCCGGGGAAATCGTGGGCCCGCCGGAACATGTCCATCATGTGCTGGCGATCCATGTCGTGGGTGCGAGCCACGAAGCTGGCCTCCGCCCCTAGCGCCACCGAGATGGGATTGAATGGCTCGTCGATGCTGCCTGCCGGGGTGGACTTGGTGACCTTGCCGATCTCGCTGGTGGGCGAGTACTGGCCCTTGGTCAGCCCGTAGATCTGGTTGTTGAACAGCAGGATGTTTAGGTTCACGTTGCGGCGAAGGGAGTGCAGCAGGTGATTGCCGCCGATGGACAGCATGTCGCCGTCGCCGCCGACCACCCACACATGCAGCTCGGGGCGGGCCATGGCCAGGCCGGTGGCCAGGGCAGGTGCCCGACCGTGAATACCGTGCATCCCATAGGTATTCATGTAGTACGGGAATCGGGCCGCGCAGCCAATCCCCGAGATGAACACGGTGTCCTCACGCCGAACGTCAAGATCGGGCATGAGCATCTGCACTGCGGTCAAGATCGAGTAGTCCCCGCAGCCGGGGCACCAGCGAACTTCTTGGTCGCTGGTCCAATCGGCCTTGGTGGTTGTGGGCACGTCAGTCATCAAGGACTCCGTTGATGTGTGAGTGAAGCTCAGCGGCGGTGAAGGGAACCCCCTCCACCTTGGCGACCGATTGGGCGTCGACCAGGAACTCGGCCCGGATGATGCGGCAGAACTGGCCTAGGTTCATCTCCGGCACCAGCACCTTGGGGTAGCGGCGAACAATGTCTCCCAGGTCTTTGGGCAGTGGGTTCAGGTGGGTGACGTGGGCATGGGCCACCTTGCGGCCCTCCTCCCGAGCCCGCATGACGGCGCTGGTGATGGCGCCCCATGTGGAGCCCCAGCCCAGCACCAGCAGATCGGCGTCGTCGATGTCGCCTTCGAGCATGGTGGGCGGGATGTCGTTGGCAATGTGGGCCACCCGCTCCTCGCGCAGCTTCACCATGTAGCCGTGGTTGTCGGGCTCGTAGTTGATGTTGCCGCTGCCGTCTTCTTTCTCAATGCCGCCGATGCGGTGGGTGAGGCCGGGCGTGCCGGGCACCGCCCAGGGACGGGCCTTGGTCTCCGGGTCGCGCAGGTAGGGCCAGAACACCTCGGTGCCGTCTTCTTCGGTGTGGTTGGGCCCGGTGGCGAACTCCACCGTCAGGTCGGGCAGTGTCGACACGTCGGGCAGAAGCCAGGGCTCGCTGCCGTTGGCCAAATAGCCGTCGGAAAGCAGGATCACCGGGGTGCGGTACTTGAGGGCGATGCGAGCTGCTTCGATGGCAGCAAAGAAGCACTGCGACGGCGAGTAGGCGGCCACAATGGGAACCGGCGACTCCCCGTGGCGCCCGTACATGGCCTGCATAAGGTCGGCGCTCTCGGTCTTGGTGGGCAGCCCGGTAGACGGCCCGCCCCGCTGGATGTTGATAACCAACAGAGGCAACTCAAGGCTGACGGCCAGGCCGATGGTCTCGCCTTTGAGGGCGATGCCCGGCCCGCTGGTAGTGGTAATTCCCAGATGGCCGCCGAAGGATGCTCCCAGCGCGGCGCATACCGCGGCGATCTCATCCTCGGCCTGGAGGGTTCGCACGCCGAAGTTCTTGCGCTGGCTCAACTCGTGGAGGATGTCGCTGGCCGGGGTGATGGGATACGAACCCAAGAACAGGGGGACTTTGGCCTGCTGACTGGCGGCCACCAGTCCCCAAGACAGCGCAGTATTGCCGTTCACGTTGGTGTAGGTCCCCGGCTCCAGCACCGCGGGCTTCACCTCATAGGTGAAGTCGAACAGCTCAGCCGTCTCACCGAAAGCCATACCCGCCTTGAGGGCGGCCGTGTTGGCGTCGGCAATGAGCTGCTGGCGCTTGAACTTGGCGGAGATCCAATCCAGCGTGGGCTGGGCCGGGCGGTTGTAGAGCCAAGAGAGCAGGCCCAGGGCGAAGAAGTTCTTGGACCGCTCGGCGTCGCGGGGCTTTACCCCCAGGTCTTTGCAGACCTCCTTGGTGATGGTGGTCATCGGCACCTTGAACAGGGTGTAGTTGTCGAGGCTGCCGTCATCTAGCGGGTCGCTGTCGTAGCCGGCCTTGGTCAGGTTGCGCTCTATGAACGCGTCCTGGTTGACGATGATGGTCCCGCCGAACTCCAGGTGGACCAGCTCCTTGCGCAGAGCGGCCGGGTTCATGGCTACCAGCACGTTCGGAGCGTCGCCCGGGGTAGTGATGTCGTGGTCGGAAACCTGCACCTGGAAGGCCGACACCCCGGCCAGCGTTCCCTGCGGCGCCCGGATCTCGGCGGGGAATTCCGGCAGCGTGGCCAGATCGTTGCCGAACAGCGCGCTGGCACTTGTGAAGCGATCGCCAGTGAGCTGCATTCCATCGCCGGAGTCGCCCGCGAATCGAACCACCAGACGGTTCAACTCCTGCGTCCCGACGGTACGCGGCACGGTGTCAGTCACGGAATCCTCCTTGATCCCAGATGGCCCCTCGCTTAAGCGATGCCGAACTCCGAGGTTACCCAGTGGGCTGCCTCAAGTGGCACATCCTCGCCCGAAAGCAGCCCGGTCGGCTGCCTAGGCAACAGTGACCGAGTCGGAGAGGTAGACGTCTTGGATGGCGTTGAGGAGCTCGACGCCCTCGGCAACCGGGCGCTGAAAGGCCTTGCGGCCGCTGATGAGACCGAGGCCGCCGGCCCGCTTGTTGATCACCGCGGTGCGCACTGCTTCAGCCAGATCGCTGGCCCCCGACGATGCGCCGCCGGAGTTGATGAGGCCGATGCGGCCCATGTAGCAGTTGGCCACCTGCCACCGGGTGAGGTCGATGGGGTGGTCGGTGGTGAGCTCGTCGTAGACCAGCTTGTGGGTCTTGCCGAACCCGAGGGCGTTATAGCCGCCGTTGTTCTCGGGGAGCTTCTGCTTGATGATGTCGGCCTCGATGGTCACCCCGATGTGGTTGGCCTGGGCGGTGAGATCGGCCGATGCGTGGTAGTCGGTGCCCTCCACCTTGAAACCGGAGTTCCGCAGGTAGCACCACAGCACGGTGAACATTCCGAGCTCGTGGGCTCGGTGGAAGGCCTCGGCCACTTCCTGGATCTGGCGGGTGGCCTCCTCCGAGCCGAAGTAGATGGTGGCCCCCACCCCGGCCGCGCCCAGGTCGAAGGCTTGATCCACCGACCCGAACATCACCTGGTCGAACTTGTTGGGGTAGGTGAGCAGCTCGTTGTGGTTGAGCTTGACGATGTAGGGAATCCGGTGGGCGAAGCGGCGGGAGGTGGCCCCCAGCACCCCGAAGGTGGACGCCACCGCGTTGCAGCCCCCCTCGATAGCCAGCTCCACGATGCCCGCCGGATCGAAGTACCGGGGATTGGGGGCGAAGGAGGCCGCTCCCGAGTGCTCGATTCCCTGGTCTACCGGCAGGATGGACACATAGCCGGTGCCGCCCAGGCGACCATGGTCGAACAGCGACTGGAGGTTGCGCAGCACCTGGGGAGAGCGGTCGGTGTCCGCCATTACCCGGTCCACGAAGTCAGGGCCGGGAAGGCTCAAATCCTCCCGGGGAATGGTCTTGGATTCATGCGATAAGAGCGATTCGGCCTCGTCGCCCAACAGTCCTTGGATGTCCATGGTCGCCTACTCCTTCGAACCATGTGCGGATAATTCTCACCTTACCGGCGTGCTGAATCCACAAGGGGCATTCCCAGGGGTTTTTCGCTACCGGAGAGCATCCAATCGCTCAGCAACATCCACATAGAGCTCGTCTTGCTCAATCAACCAGCTGAACAGCTCCCGGGCCCGGGGGATTTCCCCGGCCCGCTCGCATAAATCAGCAAGGGCATAAGCCTGGCGCAAGTGGTGTTCTTTGGCCCGTCGGGGCAGTTGAAAGTTCTTGGACAGCACGCCGACTGCCTCGTTGAGCTTCCCCTGGTCGCCTAGCGCGCCGGCAGCCACAATCCGGCCCTCGGAGAGCACCGCCGAGCTTGCGTCGGAGGCTTGCAGCTCGGCCCAAATCAGATCGACATCGGTCCATCGACGCTGTGCCCGGTAGCAGTCGGCCAGCACCGGATGGAGATCCGTTCGCCCGGTGAGCTCTCGGAGAGCTTCCAGATCTCGAGCGGCCAGCTCCCACCGGCCCAGCCGGTAGAGGGTCAAACCAGCTAACTCCCTCACCTCGGGCACCTTGGGCGCCTCTTTGGCCATGCCGTCTAACGACCGCCACGCCCTGCGGTAGTCCTCCTGCTCGTAAGCCCCCTCAGCCCGCTCTAGCCGCTGTCGGAGCGTCGCCGCCATGCGTTGGCCGACTGCCTCCTCCAACTTCTGGGAATGCGTCGACGACCCGCTCTCCGACAACGGAGTGCGCCGGCGGCCCCGCGATCGCCTTTCCGGCTTCTTGACCGGGGCGTCGCCGAGATTGCCCCGCTCAACCGCCTCTTTGGCTTCTGTCCGAAGCTGCTGGGTGCGTGCTTGGCGAGCGACGCGGCGCTCGGCGCGCAGGCGGGCTTCCTCGGCCTCTTCAGGGGTCAGTTCTTCTTCTGGTGGGGTTTTGTCTTCCACGGGCAAAGGTTCTTCGTGGATCTTGGCTGCCCCCTTGCGGGCCACTGCCCCCATCCCCCGCGGCCCCTTGGGTGGAAGTGGCTCGGTTCTTCCTTTGCTCTGGGGCCCTTTGCGATTGGGTCCGCCTCTTCTCTGAGGCCCCTTATTCGCTGCGTTCCGGCCTCTCGACTGGCCAGCCCTTCCCTTGCTCTGACCGGTCCGTTGTTGAGGGGGCCTCCTGCGATTGGGAGGCTTTCGGGCAGAACCTCCTCCGGAAGACACCGCATGAGTTTACCGGGACCGCCCCGTTCCCAGCGGTTAAACGAAGATGGGGAGCCTTTCGGCTCCCCATCTGTTGCGAAATCCGGCGGCGACCTACTCTCCCAGGGCGTCTCCACCCAAGTACCATCGGCGCTGGTGGGCTTAACTTCCGTGTTCGGAATGGGAACGGGTGTGACCCCACCGCCATCGCCACCGAAACCTTTATGTTCTTGTCAAAGAGGCAGTGCTTCAAGAACTCCACAGCGAGCACGAACATCCAGTTCGACATCGAGTTAGTGATGTAGAACCAAGCCCTCGGCCGATTAGTACCGGTCAGCTGAACATGTCGCCATGCGTACACTTCCGGCCTATCAACGTGGTGTTCTGCCACGGGCCTTACCCGGTTTACCCGGTGGGTGATCTCATCTTGGAACAGGCTTCCCACTTAGATGCTTTCAGCGGTTATCCTTTCCGCAGGTCGCTAACCAGCCATGCCCTTGGCAGGACAACTGGCACACGAGAGCTGCGTCCGTCCCGGTCCTCTCGTACTAGGGACAGCCTTCCTCAAATCACCTTCGGCTACAGAGGATAGGGACCGAACTGTCTCACGACGTTCTAAACCCAGCTCGCGTACCGCTTTAATGGGCGAACAGCCCAACCCTTGGGACCTGCTTCAGCCCCAGGATGCGATGAGCCGACATCGAGGTGCCAAACCTTCCCGT
>JAJDYE010000019.1 GCA_022822905.1 Acidimicrobiia bacterium
CCGATCGGCCTCCCGGAGCTTGCGGACAATCTGCTCGGGCGTGTGCCTTCGCCTCGCCATAGTCGTGATCCTCCTCCATCCAGCAATACTGGACAACGAACTCTCACAACAGGCGGACCAAACTCAGGGGGTCACGCCAGAGCCGCTCAGGCACTGACGAGTTCAGTGACGTTCGGGGTGCATGAGTACTCTTTGACCGCTAGAAGGACTTTGCGGTGGCGGCTCAACAAGACCTGCAACATCCCCATCGTGATGCTGGGGTCCACTGGGATGGGTTCGTCTTTCGAGCGGGTTTTGCCACTCTGTGTGGGAACCATGTGGATGGCAGCAGCCTTGAACCCGTCGTCGCCAATTTCTGAAACGACGATCACATTGGCACCGTCTGGGTGCAGCGTGGCCAGGTCAGCGACAACATCCCCAATCAGATCGTCCTCCAGTGCCACATGGCTCGGGAGATCTTGCAGCGCACGCAGATCGCGTTCCTGCTGGTTGTTCATCCAGTGGTCCATGAACGCCTTGGCGGCGTTATACCTCTGCGATACTCGATCCAATTGGCGTCTCCTCTCCCGGTTGTCGTCTCTACTCTTAGCAGGTCTTTTTCACCCGCCCATGGGGGCGCGCTCTGATAAGGCTTGCCGCGGCTTGTCTATGCGGCCAGCAATTCGTTGACCATTTTGCATCTGCTGATCACCGTCACATCGCGGCTTCGGGGCAGGCTCAGCGGCGTCCGTTTGCGAACTGGTTCAGCCACGATGTCGGCGGCGCGGAATGCCTTGCTGATGGTCGTTGTCATCTTCTTGAGGGCGGCGTCAAATGAGTCGGCATCAGCAATGAGGAACCAGATGCTCAGTTCACCGGTGTCGGCCTGACCGGATACGCCTGCATCAGAGACTTGGGCGTGCAGGCTGTCGGACACCTTGTCGAAAATTGCCTGGTATTCGTCATGACTCAGCGGTAGCTCTCGCCCTCCAGCCTTGCGGAGGAGTACGCCGGTGACAGTTACTTCCATGATCGGGTTGCTCATGTCATCTCCTGGGGCAAATCAGTGCGGGCATGGGCGGGAGCCGTTTCACTGGGGCAAGTCTAAGACGGGCGAAGATAACGGGCCTCAGCAAATTGAGCCCATCCTGTTGAGCGAGTTGCCAGCGCTCGGCGACGCTGGATGCCAACCAGAAACTGTCATAGGCGTCGGTAGGGTTGTGCTATGGGATCTGGGGCTGTGACCTGCGGGAATGCGGGGGGCGGTGTGCTTGTAAATGTGCTGGGTGGGGCTGGGTGATGGTGCAGGTAGACGAGCGGTGGTGCGCCCTCCGTTGGCAGAGGGTCAGCGAGAACAATGAGCAGTTTTCGCAGAAGGCCGCGGTGAAATTAGAGCGGCAGGCAGACGAGGGCGGTTGGTCGGCCGTGGAGTTGGAACATGCCCTGCTTCAGAACCGGCAGAGAACCCTGGGCTGGCGAGACCAGTGATGTACGCCCTCTCGGAGGCAGATTGAGGCCCCAGAGGTTCGAGGGCGCGTCCGCGGAAGTAGCGTCTGGCAGCGTCAGCATTCAGCCATGGCGCGGAGGGCGTCGCACATTTGATCTCGGCTACCGTCGCTGAGAGCTCCTATCTGATGGGTTAGCTGAGACTGTGGTACCGAGATGAGATTGTCGAACATGGCAACGCTGTCATATCTCAGACCTTGTTCGGGGCCAACAGAAATGATTGTCCGAGCAGAACGAAGCGTCCTCGTAATGGGGGCCACAACCACTTTGTTCAGATGAGAAATGGCCCAGTTACGGGATATGACAATCACCGGGCGCGGATCCTCAAATGGCTGCTCCATGAGCCAAATATCACCCTGCCTCATCAGCTCCCCGTGTTAGCTGGTGTGTGGCGGGGAGGAGCTTCTGCAATGGGAATGCCTTCTTCGATCGCCACCGACTCCGGGATCACATCGCCTTCCTCAGTCCAGACCCATTTTTCGAATACGTCTTCGGGCTGCTGGCGGTAGGACTCGGCGCACTCCTCGTTATCTCGGGACCGGCGCACGACCTTTGCCAAACGCTCTACTGCTCGGCGAATTGCTTCGGGCCTAGTGACACCGACCTCTTCGGCCACCAGGCGGTCGATCGCCTCATGCTGTTTGTCGCTAAACCTCAGCCGGATTCTGTCGGTGGACTCGTCTAGAACCATGCTGGGGCGGGGAGGGCATTGGCCGACGGTGATCCCCCGTTCTTCAGCTTCCTGCTCCGGTATGCACCGACCGTCTTCGGTCCACACCCATGGCTCGGGCCCGGATAGGGCGATATCCACGGCCACTGCCGAGATCTCCTCGGGCTCTAGTTGGCGCTGCCGGCGATTGGCCTGCTCGACCTCCAGATTGGATCGCATCCGACAGATGGCCTCGTCCAGGCTCTCCACTGCCAGGCGGACCACCTCGGGGCGGGACTCCCCCACTCCTTCGGCCACAAGGTGGTCAATCGCCTCGACCTGCTTCTTGCTGAACCGCACTAGTACCGGCGTTGCCACCTGACAAGTATGCCCACATCGAGACCAGATTGGTCAAGAGTCTTTCAGATATTTTCAGTGCTTTTCATGATTCAAGACCCCATGGGTTGGAGTTCGTCTTCTACGCCTTCTTCTTCTCGCACCAGGTTCCAGCCGAAGCGCTCGGCTAGGGCTTCGCGGCCTTCGTCGGGGCCGCTGGCGATGATCTCGTCGCCGGCATAGAGCGCGGCACTGCCCGGGGGGCGGTAGATGTAGCGGCCGGCCCGGCGGATGGCCAGCACGGTGAAGCCGGGCTCGATGTTGAGGGCCAGTTCCTTGAGCGAAGTCCCATCGGCGCCGCTGAGGCGGGCCACGGGCAGCTCGACGACCACCTCGTCGGAGTCGCCGAGGGCGATCTCCAAGATGGGGTGGACCTCTTCGCCCTGTTCCACCAGCGAGATCATTTGGCGGGCCTGATCGCCGATGTCCTCGGCGGCTTGGCCCAGGTGCAGCAGTCCCCGCAGCGGCGAGGGGTCGATGTTGTTGGACGCGGCCCGCAGCACCCACAGCTCCAACTGGTGGTTCATCTCGTCGAGGCGGCCCTCCAGAAGCCGCACCTGGGCGGCCAGGCCCCGGTCTTTGAGCACCAGCGCCGAGTAGGCCAGCCCCACCGCGGCCTCCGACAGGTCCTTCATCTCCACCAGCACGTCCACCGCCCGATCCAGATCTGAGATCCAGGGATCTTCGGGGGCCACCGGCTCCTCCCACATGGGCGCGGCGGCCAGCTGGTGCAGGCGCATGATGCCATCGGGCGACCCCCGCAAGAACAGCACGTCGCCGGGCATCATGAGCTGGTCGCCGCCCACGTCGGTGATCCAGCTGCGTTCTCGCCGGATGGCCATTACCCGCATTCCGGCCACCACGGGCAGCTCCAGGTCGCCCAGGGGGCGGCGCACCATGTGGGATCCCTCATGCACCACCAGCCGGTGGGAGATCTCCTCGGCGCTGGACAAGTCGGCCACCAGCTCGGCGGGGATGCCCAGCCGGCGGGAGACAATGCGGGAGATGTCCACCGCGTCGTTGGCGATCCGCTCGATGGCGCTAATCACCTGGAGCACCGACGACATGCCGTCGGCCTCGCGGGGATGGCGAACCGCCATGATGCACACCGCCCGCATGTCTTTGACCAGCTCGGTCATCTGCACCTCGAGCTCGTCCACCTCGGTGGCCATGTCCGGATCGCCGAAGTACAGGGCGGCGTAGGCCAAGTCGACCATCAGCTCGGAGAGGTCTTTGGCCTCAGCGAGCATGGCTCGAAGATTGCGGGGTTTATCGTCCATTGTCAGGTCTCTCCAAGATAGCCATCAGCACTGGAATCAGTCATTTGCCTTTCACCCCGCCCCTACGGCCTCAATGGCGAACACCAGGGTGAGGGCGCCCACCAAATCGAGCACCGCGGTAACCGTCGGGATGCCCACGCTGTCGGGGTCGATTCCGAAGCGGACGGCGGCAATGGTCCCGTAGTAGGCCACGGCCACCACCACGACCACCGCCAGGATTCCGCCGATCAGCGCCACCCCCACAAGCCGTTCCACACCCGGTCCGGCTAGATCCACCAGCGATCCCGCTCCCTGCGACACCAAGGCCACAATCACGAACACCGGCAGCGCCAGCCCGATGGTCACCCCCACATCGGTGCGGGCCCCCCGCTGGGGCACAACCGAGGGGCCGATCAACCCCAGGTGGAGCTTGCTGGACAGCCGATTGGTCAAGATGCCGCCTAGAGCGCCAGCGGTGGCCAGAAAACCGGGGATCAGCACCAGCAGCACGGGGCGCTCGGAGAACACCTCGAACCGGTTCTCCACCGTGACCCCGGCCATCAGCGACAAGAACCCGGCCAATACCAACACCGGAATGGACTCCCGCAGAACGGTCCGCAGTTCGGGGGCCTTGGAGCGGAGCGCAGCGGCCGACGACACAACCGTTACAGCCGCCAACAGCCCGGCGATCACCGGTGTGACGGTGTCGATGCGCACCAGATAGGAAGCCAAGATGAGCGCGGGCAATGCCAGCACGTCGCCGGCTGCGGTCACCATGGGTGCGGTCACGTTGTCGGGGTCGAGACCCCAGCGCACCGATCCGGTGGCCATGCCCAGCGTCGCCAGCAGCACGAATATCGAGGCCAGCATCCCGCCCACCACCGAGATGACCACGTAGTCGGCCACGCCGATGGCGTTTTCCACCCCGAGGTTCGATGCCATCGCCGAGGCCAAAAGGGCCAGCACCAGCGTCATTAGGAGCGTCAAGACCAACGAGGCCCAAACGTTTTGGCCCACCACGCTGGACGACCGCAGCGACAGCCGGAACGTGCCGGTGTGGATGGCGGTGCCCAGCCGGCTGCCCAGTGCTCCGAAGATCTTCCCCGGAAGCGCGATGGCCGCCGGCACGAGCAGCAGCAGGCCGGGCAGCTCGGCCAGCCGCTCGTGGCTGCGACCCAGCACCAACCCGGCGATCACGCTGGTCACCGCCAAGATACACAGCGCCCCCAGCGATTGGCGCACGCCGCGGGGGTCGGGCCCGAGGAGGCGGACCAGTTGCAGTCGGCTCCCCGACCGCCGAAGGAGAGTGAGCATTGTGCGGGAGAGCATGAGGGTGACTTCCCGCCCGGCTACCCCGCGGCGGCCTGACCCAGTTGGCGCAGACGGGCCTGGCAGTGCTCCCAGGCCCCTCCCAGGATGTCGGCCACCGGGCGCACCTCGTCGATGCGGCCCATCACCTGGCCGCCAAAGGGGACGGCCACGTCCATCTGACCGCCGAAATACTGGTCCATGAGCCGGTCGAGGCCGGGCATCTGCACCTGGTCGTGGTGCTCCATCTCGGCGGTGAGCTCGGTGCGCAGCGCCCGCATGCCGGGCCGCCCGAACCGGTTCAACAACACGGTGTCGGTCTCCGCGGCGGCCACCACCGCCTGCTTCCAGTTGTCGTGTACCGGCGACTCGGCGGCCGACAGCATCCGGGTGCCCATCTGCACCCCGTCGGCCCCCAGGGCCAGCGCCGCCGCCATGGACACCCCGTCGCAGATGCCCCCCGCGGCGATGACCGGCACGTCCACCTCTGCCACCACCAGCGGGGTCAGCACCATGGTGGACGAGCCGTGGGGATTCTTGAACCCGCCGCCCTCCACCCCCTCCACGATGAGGCCGTCCACCCCGGCATCCACTGCCTTGCGGGCGCCCCGCAAGGTGGGCACCACGTGGAAGACGGTGATCCCGGCGTCTTTCAGCATGGCGGTGAACCGGTTGGGGTCCCCCGCGGAGGTGGTCACAAACCCCACCTCATGGTCGATGACAAAATCGATGACAGTGGCGTCGGGCACCAGCAGTTGGGCGATGTTCACCCCCCACGGCCGGTCGGTGAGGTCGCGCATCTTGGCGATCTCCACCTTGATGTCGTCGAGCTGGCCCGAGGAGGTCTCGATGATGCCCATGGCCCCGGCGTTGGACACCGCTGAGGCCAGCTGGGCCCGGGCGATGTAGCCCATGGGGGCCTGCACCACGGGGATGTCGATGCCCAGCAGCTCGGAAATGCGGGTTCTCATCGCGCCAGCCTCATCGGCAACGGCGTCTTGGGTGAAATCACTTTCGCCGCCCCGGGCCGAATCCCCGGCGCCGGAGCTGGCGCAGAAGCGGGGGCAGCGGGCGGCGCAGGGGCCGGTAGAACAGCGGCAGCCGGTGGTAGGGAGAGGGCCGATCCGTGCTCCACTTGCCCGGCGGCGCCGACGTGATCGAGGCCAGGCCCACCAGGCAGTTGTCGTAGTTCACCCGCCAACCGGCGAAGTCGAGCCATGCCCGCTCGCGGTCTTCCACGACGGGAACTCCGGCGCTGCGCAGCGCCTCGTAGGTGTCGTAGAACTCGTGGCGGCGCACCGTGATCGGGGAAATGTCCTTTGGATCGGGGTCATATTCGATGGCGAAAAAGTCGGCGATGTTGCGCAAAGCCACATAGCCCGCCCGGATCATGAACGGTGTGGCGGGCGAATGGGGCACCGCCACCGTCGACAGCATTATGGCGGCCGTGTCCAAGATGCAGCCCGCGGCAACAACCCATGAGCGATCGGAGCGCACCGACCGGAAGAAGGCCAGCGCCGGATAGGTCTGGTGGGTCTCCTCGATATGGATGAACCAGTGCTCCCACTCGGTCCAGGTCTCTCCCATGTTCTCGAGGCCGCCGGTCTCGTGGGCCAGAATGATCATGGCCTCAGGCGTGGGCGGGGTTCCGGCCCTGATCTCCAGCCGGGCCACTGCGGACTCCCGAGCGCTGAACGCCATGTACATGAGGGGCAGGAAGCTGATCAGCAGCGCCACAATGCCCAACCCAATGAGGGCCTCGCCTATCGACAGGACCAGGCTGGCCAGGTCTTCGGTGTCCCGAAAGCCCAACGTGGTGAGCGACGACCCGCTCAGCACCAACGCCTCCCGATACGGGCGCACATCCAGCGCCCAGAACATCAGCGAAAACCCGTAAATGACCCCGGTAGCCCACACCATGGGCAGCAGCATGAGGGTGGTGGGGGCATAGCGGGCCAGCACCGCGTCTTTGGCCTCATACGACTTGCGGCGGCGGGCGACCAACGAGAACAAATGCCTCATGCCGACGTACACGAAGCGGATCAAAAGGCTCCGCTCGGCCCGGGGCACCACCACGGTTTGTATGGCGGCCAACAGCGTGCCCACTGCGATCAGAGCCCCGATCGCGAACACAACTGTCTCAGCGAAGCTCATACCCGCACCAGAATACGGGACTCCCGCTTACGCCTTGTTCAACCTCGATGACTGCCCGGCTTGGATTGCCCGCCTACCACTACTGTTTAGCCATGGCGAAGATCCAGATCGGCCCTGAGCTCACCAACGATGCCCCGGTGGGAACGGCCATAGGGGCCGTCCCGCCCCGGCGCACGCCGGTTGAAGTGCCCACCCATCGGTACATCTCCCCGGACTGGGCCGAATTGGAGATGGCCCATGTCTGGCCCCGGGCCTGGCAGCTGGCCTGCACGGTGGACCATGTGCCGTCGCCGGGCGACTGGTTCGAGTATTCGGTGGGCAACCTGTCAGTGCTCATCGTGCGGGGAGACGACGGGGTGCTGCGGGGATTCCAGAACGTGTGCCGCCACCGGGGCAACGTGCTGTGTACCGGCTCGGGGTCGGGCCTGACCGAGCTGCGCTGCATCTACCACCGGTGGAGCTGGACGCTGGACGGCAAGCTGCGGGAGGTGCCGTCTCGCCGAGGCTTCGGGGCGCTGCGCAACGACGACTACCCGCTGTTCCCGGTGCAGGTGGGCACGTGGGGGCCGCTGGTGTTCGTGAACCTGGACACCGACGCCGAGCCGCTGGACCAGTACCTGGAAGCCATTCCCGGCCTGTTGGAGTGGGCCCGCATGGAGGAGTACGCCTGCGCCTACGACCTCACCGTGCCGCTGCCGTGCAACTGGAAGACCCTCATAGAGGCATTCAGCGAGACCTACCACGTGCAGGGCATCCACCGCGAGATGCTGCCCAGCTGCGACGACGTCAACTCGGTGAACCGGCTCTACGGTCGCCACGGCTCGCTGCACCAGCCCTACGGAGTGCCCAGCCCCCGGCTGCGCAACGGGGCCACCGACCAGGAGATATGGGACTCCATCATCGTCACCCAGGGCGCCCGCTACGGCCAGGACTCCGAGAATCCAGGGCCGTGCCCTCCGGTTCCTGACGGCGGCAGCGTGCGCGATGTGCTGGAGGATCTAGTGCGGGCTCAGACCAAACAAAAGGGCCTCGATCTCGACAGCTTCGACCAGTCGCAGATGCTGGACTTGTTCCAGTTCAACCTGTTCCCCAATATCACGGTGATCGTGATGTGCGACTCCATCACCGTGCTGCGGTCCCGCCCGGGCGACACCCCCGACGACGCCTTCATGGACCTGCTGCACCTCGACCGCCGACCCCCCGGCACCGAGCGAGCCCAGCCCATGCAGGCTGTCATCCCCGCCGAAGAGGCCTCCATGAACCTGGTGTTCGACCAAGATCTCTCCAACCTCCAGCGAGCCCAGCGCGGCCTCCACCAGCCCGGCCTCGACCACATCGTGTTGAGCCGGGAAGAGATGCGTGTCATCAACCTCCACTACAACCTCGAAGAGTTCATCGGCATCCGCGAACTCTCCGACGAGGCCGTCGCCGAAATAGAAGCCCTCAGAGCCCAGCCCGCCGCCATCGGCCCCGTCGTGGGCTAGGGCTCAGGCTCAGCTGCGGCGTTGGCGGGCTATTTCGAAGCAGAGGATGGCGGCAGCGGCGGCGACGTTGAGGGATTCGACTGACTCGGCCATGGGGATGGACACCCAGCGGTCAATGGCCGCAGATTGATCCAGTTGATCTAGGCCGTGGGCTTCGTTGCCCACCACCAGGGTGAGGGGGCCGGTGAGGTCGGCTTGGTCGTAGGGGTCGCCTCGGTGGGGGTCGGCGCCCACTCGCTCCCCCTTCGGTCCCGCCTCGGCCAGGGGGACTCGGAACAGCGCCCCGGCCGACGCCCGCACGGTTTTGGGATTCCAGGGGTCAACTGATTCTGGGCTGAACACAACGGCTTGGGCCCCAGCGGCTACTGCGGTGCGCACAATGGTCCCGGCGTTGCCGGGGTCGGCCACTCCGGCCAGCTCGACGGCAAAATCGCCGCTGGCAACAGGGTCGATTTCGGGGATTCGGGCGGTGGCCATGACCCCTTGGGGGGTGACCACCGAGCCCACCTTGGCCAGAACACCGTCGCCCACCGTCCACACCGGGGCGTTCACTGAGACTCCCAGGTCGGCCCACAGGTCGACTACGGGCTCCACAAAGACGTCAACGATCTCCAGATCGGCAGCCACCGCCTCGACCAGCAGTTGCGGGCCGTCGATGACGAATTTGCCGGACTCAGTGCGTTCTCGGCGGTTGCGGACTAGTCGGCGAAGTTCCGCAATCCGGGGATTTCGGGGGCTGAGTGGCTTGCTGATGGGCAGCTCTACCCGACCGAGGCGGACTCTTGGTCCGCCTCTGCCGCAGCCTTGGCCACCTCGACCAACGCAGTGAACGCCGCCGGATCATTCACAGCCATCTCGGCCAGGATCTTGCGGTCGACCTCCACGTCGGCCAGCTTCAAGCCGTTGATGAAGCGGCTGTAGTTGGTGCCGTTCTGGCGGCAGGCGGCGTTGATGCGCTGGATCCACAGGCGGCGGAACTCGCCCTTGCGGGCCCGGCGATCCCGGAAGGCGTATTGGCCGCTGTGCATCAGCTGCTCGTTGGCGCCCCGGAACGTGCGGCTCTTGTTGCCGTAGTACCCCTTGGCCCGCTTCACCACCGCCCGGCGGCGCTTGCGGGCGGTGACGGCGCGCTTGACTCTGGCCATCGTGTGCTTCTCCTTGAACTCGTGCTTGTCGCTTCAGGCCCTACAAGCCCAATTGGCGCTTCACGGCCGGGGCATCGGCTGACGACACCTGGGCCGGGCCGCGCAGCTGGCGCTTGCGCTTGGGGGCCTTCTTCTCGAGGATGTGGTTCTTGTAGGCGCTGCGGCGGCGAAGCTTGCCGGTGCCGGTGGTCTTGAACCGCTTGGCCGCGCCTCGGTGGGTTTTCATCTTGGGCATGTCAGTTTCCTGCGCTGTTGGGAGCCTTCAATTCTCTCACTCAAATGATTGTAAGTTTGAATTCAAGTGGCAGATTCGGTTGTCGCGGCCTCTTCAGCGGGTTGGCGAGCAGACTTTGCGGCCTGCTTGCGGGACTTCTTCTTCGCCGGTCCCAGCACCATGACCATGTTGCGGCCGTCCAGTCTGGGATAGACCTCGACTTTGGCCACTTCTTCCACTTCGTCCGCAATGTCATCGAGAATGCGCCGCCCCAACTCGGGATGCTGCACCTCGCGGCCGCGGAACATGATCGTGACCTTTACTTTGTAGCCTTCTTCGAGAAAGCCCCGCACCTTCCTCGTCTTGGTATCGAAATCACCCGGTCCGATCTTGGGCCGGTACTTCATCTCCTTGACGATGATGTTGGTGCTGTTTCGCCGGGACTCCTTGGCCCGCTGGGCGGCCTCGTACTTGTACTTGCCGTAGTCCATGATCCGACATACCGGGGGGTTCGCCTTCTCGGCAACCTCCACCAGGTCGAGGCCGGCTTCACTGGCCATGTCCAACGCCTCAGGCAGCGGCCGAATGCCTACTTGCTGTCCATCCTCACCAACGAGCCGCACCTCTCTGGCTCTGATCCGGTCGTTGATCCGGGGCTCAGCATCTGCCGAAGCTATGGCCGATCACCGCTCTGCAATGCGCATGTTCCTCTCTCTCGACTATGGGGCCGACACGCTGGGATTCATTGCACCCCGCTTGCGTGCCGAAGTTGCGGGGTAACAGTATCAGCGTTGAGGGACAATCACGCCAGACGAGGCAAAAAGGAATCGAGGAGAGACAATGAGCACACTGTGGACACCAGGCGGCGAGGTACCGGTTGACGACGGCAGGGGGCGGTCGGCGGCCCCGCCGCCACAGGACTCGCCCGATCAAGTTGAAGACCCGCTGGCCGGGTTGAGCGATGAGGAACGGGCTCAGGCCGAGGAGCTGGCCCAGCAGCTGGCCGAGGCCCGAGAGCACATTGCCAACACCCCCGCGTCGGTGGTGGTGGGGAACCACGCCATGGGGCTGTATGAGCTGGGAGCCATCCACCTCAGCCAGCAGCCGCCCAACTTGGAAGAGTCCCGATTGGCCATCGACGCCCTGGGTGCGCTGGCGGAAGGGCTGGAGGGACGCCTCGGAGAGCACGAGGCCACCCTCAAAGACGCCCTTCATCAGATCCGCATGGCGTTCGTGCAGGTGTCCCGGGCGATGGAGGGTGGCGCCGAAGACGCCGAATACTCAGAAGAAGACGATCCGGGGTCTAGCGGGGAGTAATTCCTGCCGCTTCCCAAACACCCCGGTGGCCCGCGGCCAATTGGAAGGTCACCGCGACGCCTGCGGTGATAGTGCGGGTCCCGTCGGCAATGGCGGTGCAATGGAAGGGATAGGCCGCACCGTCTTCCGCGGCGATCGTCCCCCAGCCGGTAGCGCCGTCGAAGCTGGCAACGGTGCCGATGAGGGGAATGTTGCGACCAGCCAATCTCAATGGACGATCTTGGCCAACGGGAGCTCGATGATGTCGCTAGCCCCGGCGTCTCGCAGATCGGGGATCAACACGTTGATGTCCGCTTTGGGCACCACCGTCTCCACCGCATAGCCGTGGCCCCCGAACAGCTCGTTGACCGTGGGCGCCTTCATAGACGGCAGCAAGTCGATCACTTTGTCCAGGCTTTCCGACGGCACATTCATCTTGACCAGCACCTTGCCCCTGGCTTCCAGCACCCCGCCCAACAGGGTGTGGATCTGCTCCATGGCATGGCGACGCTCGGGGTCGGCATAGCTGGCCGGATTGGCAATCAGCTCGGTGTAGGAGGTGAGGATGGTGTGGATGATCTTGAGGCCGGCCGCCCGCAGCGCCCGCCCGGTCTCGGTGATTTCCACCACCGCGTCCACGATGTCGGGAGCCTTGGCCTCGGTGGCCCCGTACGACAGGGCGATGTCGGCCTCGATACCCAGGTCGTCGAAGAACCGCTTGGTGAGGGCCGGATACTCGCTGGAGATCTTCACCCCCTGGGGCAGATCCTCCGCCGCGTTCCACGGCGAGTCGTCGGGCACCGCCAGCACCATCCGGATCGGCCGCGAGGTGTTCTTGGAGTAGTGAAGCTCCCCCAGCGACACCACGTCGCTGTCGGTCTCGGCCACCCAGTCGCGCCCGGTGATGCCCAGATCGAACAGTCCGTCGGCCACGTATCGGGGAATCTCCTGGGGCCGCAGAATGCGGACATCACTGATGCGCGGGTCGTTGATCGTGGCCTTGTAGGCAACATCCGAACTGCGGTTCACCGGGATGTCGGCGGCGTCGAATAGCTCCAAAGTCGCCTTTTCCAGCGAACCCTTGGGCAAAACCAACGAGAGCATGCCCCAACGCTACCGGGCTGCAAGTGCGGGGCTGGTGTCAATACCCGGTTGCCCCGTCCCGGTTCCCAGCGTACGGCAAACGTTCTCCGTTCAACTCGGCCGCAAGTCGATCCGCAGATCGGGGCCGAGGCGGGTGACGTCGCAGATCTCGCCTCGCCAGAGGTCATCTATGGTGGGGGTGGCGGGGCCGGTGAACATGGGGTGGGCATCGTTGCCGCCGGAAAAAGCGGGGGCCAGGTACACGGTGTAGTGGTCCACCAGGCCAGCTCGGTGGAAGGCGGCTGCGGTGGCTGCGCCCCCTTCGACCAGAAGCTGGACTACACCCCGCTCCCCCAACTCGGCCAGCACCTGCTCCAGCGGACCATCCATCTCTATCGCGGGGTGGACACGGGCCTCGGGCGGCGCGGTGCCCAACACCACTCGTAGCGGCTGGGTGGTGCGGGGGGTCACCCCGGCGGGAGGCTGCCAGTCCCGCACCGTGAGGGCGGGATCGTCGGCTCGAACAGTGCCCGCCCCTACCAGCACGGCGTCGCTTTCGGCTCTCAGCCGGTGCACGTCGGCCCGGGCCTCAACACCGGTGATCCAGCGGCTAGTGGCATCGGGGGCGGCAATGCGGCCGTCCAGGGTGGCGGCCAACTTCAGCACTACCCAGGGGAGCCCGGTGCGGCGGTGCTTCAAGTAGGGGGCCAGAAACTCAGCGGCCTCGGCGGCCCTCACGCCGGTCTCCACGTTCAAGCCAGCCCGTTGCAGAGCCGCGATGCCCTTCCCCGACACCTCAGGATCGGGATCCTCCACCGCCACGAACACCCGAGTGATCCCCGCGGCGATGATGGCGTCGGTACACGGCCCG
Organism: Acidimicrobiia bacterium; assembly: GCA_022822905.1. Lineage (GTDB taxonomy): Bacteria > Actinomycetota > Acidimicrobiia > Acidimicrobiales > Bin134 > Poriferisocius. Next base: position 13,345 of record JAJDYE010000019.1, read on the forward strand.
GTGCGGCCCTGGTGGTCGCACGGCTCCAGCGTGGTGTAGAGGTCGGCCCCCTCGGCGTGCGGGCCAGCAGCTTCCAACGCGTTGATCTCCGCGTGGTTGCCGCCCGGCGGCGATGTGGCCCCTAAGAACGTCTGGCCGCCGGAATCAACCACCGACCCCACCCACGGATTGGGCGAAGTGACCAGCCGACAGGAACGGGCTGCTTCCAGGGCCAGATCCATCATCTGGGCTGGATTGGAATGGCTCGAGGTCAATGCTCGGTGGGCTGGTCGGCCAGCAGGCGCAGGGCGTGGGGGACAACATCAAGCACTGCGCCCAGGCATTCCACCGATCCCTTGGGCGAGCCGGGCAGGTTCACAATCAGAGCGGTGCCCCTGGTGCCGGCTATCGCCCGGGACAAGCGCCCGAAGGGGCTCACCAACCGGGAGGCTTCGGCCAAACCATCGGCCCGGCGCTCCAGCACCGCGGCGGTGCCCTCCGGAGTGAGATCGCGGGGGCCGAAACCGGTACCTCCGGTGGTGGCGATGAGTCCGGCAAACCCATCCGCCATTTCCAGGAGGGCGTCGCGCACCGATTCGACGCCGTCCTCGACGGCCCGACGGTCGGCGATCTCATAGCCTTCGCCGGCCAGCAACTCCACCAGGGCGTCGCCCGAGCCGTCTTGGCGGGTACCGGCGATCACGCCGTCGGACACGGTGAGAACCTTGGCGGCCAGTCCTGCGGTTACTTGGTCTGTCATTTCCGGTCAGGCTACTGGCCTGAACCGGCGTGGTGAGGGGCTTGGTACTTGGCTACGAACATTGCGTCGGTGTTGTGGTCTTGGGGGAGGACTAGGGCGCCGCGGCCGTGGGGACGCCAGCGGGTGTCGTCGATAGGGACGGCTTCAACTTCGGAAGGCTCTTGGGCCACCAATTCGTCGATGGCCGCGGTCTCGGCCTTGGTCATGGTGCAGACGCTGTAGATCACAACTCCTCCCGGACGGACGAGGCCGATCGCGGCTCGGACTAGCTTGGCTTGGAGGCGGGCCAACTCCTTCACGTCATCGGGGCCCACTCGCCATCGGGCGTCGGCCCGCCGTCCTAGCACGCCCAAGCCAGAACAGGGGGCGTCTACCAGCACCCGGTCGAAGGTATGGGGGCGAAACGGAGGGTGGCAGCCGTCTGCGGCTACTACTCCGGCTAAGGACGCACCTGTCTTGGCCGCGTTGGCCGCCACCAGAGAGGCCCGATGCCGGCGGTGATCAGCTGCCACCACCGTGGCCGAACTACCGGCCAGGGCGGTGGTTTTGCCGCCGGGGCCGGCGCACATGTCCAGCACCTGCTCCCCTGGCTGGGGGTCGACCAGCTCGGCTACCCACTGGGAGGCGAGATCTTGGACATAGCCGTCGGGGCGGATAGTGGCTGGCGATGGCTGGTTCATCTGCTCCAGCGCGGCATGGGCTTCAGTCGCGCCGAGGTCGGCCTCTAATTGCTCCACCATCCAATCCGGGTAGCTCAGGCGAACCGCGTCAGACGGCCAGGCTGGCTCCACGTCAGCCACCCGGCGCAAGACGGCGTTGACGAAACCCCGTTGGCGGCGGGGCGCGGCATCAACGGTCTCGCTCACTGCGGCATAGGCCGGGGTGTCCATCATGTGGATCTGGTAGGCGCCGATCCGCAGCAGGTTGCGGGTGGTGAGGTCGGGTGGGTCGGATACGAAGCCGTCGATCAGGTGGTCCAGCGCCCGACGCATGCGGGTGACCCCGTAGACCAATTCGGTGATCAGCCTGGCATCGCGGTCGGGCAATTCGGCTGAAGCCAGCACCAGGTTGGCGTAGGCGCCGTCCCGCTCAACGCGATCGATGAGCTTGGCGGCAACGGCTCGGGCGTTCTTCGAAACTGGCCCCGATGGGGAGGAACTCACAGTCCGAGCCGGTCATCAGGAGTGGGACGGGCACCTCGGATCCAGTTCTCGGCGGCCTGCCGGGACTTGCCCTCGGCCTGCACACCCACCAACTCCAGCAACCCTTGGCCAGTACCCACGCAGGCGCCGTCCATCTGCCCTGGTGGAAGGGAACCTTCGATGGTACGAGCCTCCCAGACCTTGAGAGTCTTGCCCCTCCACATAGTCCACGCCCCGCCTACCCGGACTTGCCGGTGCAAGTGCTCCGCAGGCTGCCCCCAGTCGAGGCGGAGCTCGTCTCGGGTGATTTTGGCGGCGTAGACCGGCTCGCCCTCCTGGGGTGCTGGTGCACCAAGGCCCTCATTCAGGGCATCCACGAGCATTGGAGCCGCGATTTCCACCAATTCGGCCCGCAGCGCCTCGGCCGTGATGTCGGGCCCAATGGGGACCTCGACTCGACGGTAGACCCGGCCGGTATCCAGACCCTCAGCCACCTCCATCAGGCACACCCCGGTGGTCTGGTCTCCAGCCAGGATGGCCCGTTCCACGGGGGCCGCGCCCCGCCAGCGGGGCAGCAATGAGAAATGGACGTTGACCATGGCCAGCCGATCCAGAACGTGGGGCTTGATGATCTGCCCGAAGGCCACCACCACGCCCAAGTCCGCATCAGCGCCCAGTACATCGTCCACATCGGAGGAAACCGGGATGCCCAGGTCTTGGGCGACGGCCCTTACCGGGCTGGGAGTGGGCGCTGCCCGCCGGCCTCGGCGTTTGTCGGGGCGGGTCACGGCCAATGCCATATCGAAACCAGCCGAGGCCAGCTCATTCAGAAAGGGCACCGACTCGCGAGGAGTGCCGAGGAAGACGAGCCGGCGGATTTTCGCCGGCGGGTCGATCACGGCAACGACAGCCCGTCGCCGGTGGCAGGAGGACGGCTCGGCCCACTCATCGCCCGCTCTCGGAGAATGCGCTTGGCCTCCCGGCGCTGATCCTCGTCCAGGTAGTCGAGCAGGATCTTGCCCTCTAAGTGGTCCAGCTCGTGCTGGAACAGGCGAGCCTCGAGGTCCTCGGCCTCAAGGGTGACCTCGTTGCCGTCCAAGTCATAGGCCTTCAGGTGGATGCTGCGGGGACGGACGATCTCCCACGACAGCTCAGGCACCGACAGGCAGCCCTCGTTGTAGGTCCACTCGCCGTCGCTCTCGGTGATCTCGGGGTTGACCAAGACGCCGCGACCGTCGCCAAAGTCGTACACGAAGAACCGCTGCGACACCCCCACCTGCGGGGCAGCCAGTCCGATGCCGGGAGCCTCGTACATGGCGGTGAACATCTCTTCGCACAGATCGGCCATGGCCCCGTCGATGTCGGTCACGTCTTCAGCCACGCGCCGCAAAACCGGGTCGCCATACACCCGTATCCGCAGTGGGGCCATGAAAGCAGGTTACCGTCAAACCGTGGGCGACTCGCACTACTACAGCGCCTCACCCGGCGGGAAACGACGGCCGGGAACGGTCGGTTTACGGGTGGGCGATCTGGATGTGGAGCTGGCCACCGACCGGGGAGTGTTCGCTGCCGACGAGGTGGACTGGGGCACCCGATATCTCCTGGCCGAGGGCCCCCGCCCGCCCCAAAGTGGCGCGTTGCTGGATTTGGGCTGCGGATACGGCCCGATCGCAGTGGCGCTGAGCCTATGGGCACCTCAGGCACCACTGTGGGCCATTGACGTGAACTCCCGGGCCTTGGAGCTGTGCCGGGCCAACTTGGACCGCCATGGCCGCCCTGACGCCACGGTGTGCCATCCCGACGAAGTGCCCCCTGACATGCGATTTGCCGCCATTTACTCCAATCCGCCCATCCGCATCGGTAAAGCCGCCCTCCACGAGGTGCTGGCGAATTGGCTGGGCCGGCTAGCCGACGAGGGCCAGGCCTACCTGGTGGTGAACAAGAACTTGGGCTCCGATTCCCTAGCCCGCTGGCTCAACCAAGAAGGCTGGCCCACCACCCGGCTCAGCTCCCGCCGCGGCTACCGAATCCTGGAGGTTCAACCGCAAACCTGAGCCAAATGGCCGTGTCCCCGGGATATAGTGAGAAGGCTTCCCCCGAGGCACATCCAGCAGGAAAGACATACGAATATGGATGTCACAACAACTGTCATGCTGAGCGTCTATGGGGCGAGCATTGTCAGCATCGTGGGTTTCTATCTGCGGCGCATCGAACAGCGCCTCGACAGCCTTGAGGCCAGCTTGAATCGCTCCATCGAGCGCATAGACAACAAATTCGAGCGTACCGACGACAGGCTGAACAGCTACGGGGAGCGGATTTCGACCGTGGAGGGTCGCACCCTCGACTAGATCGCTCTGATGGGGTCGACGTCGATACGGAGGCGGCCGGTTGGGCGTTCTACAGCGGCAAGGGCATCACAAAGGGTGTCGTAATCGGGGGCCCGCAAGAAGAACTGACCGCTGGGGTCGGGGGCGACCTGGACGCCCAGCGGAGTGCCGAAGCGCTCCATGAATTCCCCGGAGACCGGCCCGGAAACCACCGCGATGGCCCCATAGGGAGGCAGGCTCAACTCTTGGCGGCGGTCTCGCTCCATTCGGGCCAAAAGAGCCGGATCGGCCTGGAGCGCGGCCTGCACAACGGGGTCGTCGGGCATGCGAGTTTGCAGCACGATCTTTCCCCCCTCGTCACGGGGGCCAGTGATTCGGGCTGCTCGGGCGATGAGGGCCAGGGCCTGCTCCCGAGCTCGGAATCGGGGGGCCAGCAATTCCTGGTCCAACTCCAAGAAAGCGACCACATCGAACGGTCGGCCCAAATGCAGCACCGCCTCGGTGCCCACCACCACTCTCGCGGTGGGTGGGCCGACATACCCGCTGCTGGTGACCTCGGCCACGGGAGTGCGAACCAGCGCCTCCACCTCCTCGCGGACCCGCTTGATACCGGCCCGCAGGTTGCGCATCTTGGTGCTGCCGCACTCCGCGCATACGGTCGGGCGAACGTGCCCGGCCGAACGGCACTTCATGCCCTTGTCCTCGGTCTGGACCATGGACGACCCGCACTCGGTACACACCGCTAGCTCCCCGCAGAGCTGACAGGCCAGCAGCAGAGAGCGGCCCCGGCGGTTAAGCACACAGGCCACTCGGCCGCCGTCGCGCAGGGCCTGCACCAGCGCCGGGGAGTACAGCCCGGCCCGGCCCGGGTCCTCGCTGCGGCGGTCCGCCACCTCAACCTGCGGCCAGCTGTCGCTCTCGACGCCCGGGGAAGGGCGCATGACACGCCGGGATCGCAAAGCCTCCAGGCTGGGAACCGGCGACAGCAGCACGCAGGGCACACCGGCTCGACGAGCCCGCTCCACCGCCACGTCCCGGCCGCTCCAGGTGGGGGCTGCCTCGGAGCGAAACGACTCGTCGTGTTCGTCGATCACCAGCACCGCGGCCAGATTGGGCGCCGGGGCCCAAGCCGCCGACATGGTGCCCACCACCGTCGCTCCCGCCGCTGCCGCCGCCCAGCCATCGGGATAGCGGGCAGCCCAGGCGCCCTCTCGCTGCAACTGCCGGGCCAGCCCGTCGGCGCGGTCGTGGTCGGGTACCAGGATCAGCGCTTGTCCCCGGGCCGCAGCGGCCATAGCAATGGGCAGCAGATCGTCTGATGGCCCGTGGCGCACCGTGCGGCCCTCGTCCTCGAACAGATCGGCATAGTGGCCCGTGGACGCCAGTCGGCTGCGCCGCGGACGGGACAGTGCGGCCACCATGCGGGGTGGGGAGGCAGTTCGGAGAAAGTGCACCCGGCGCCCAGCCCAGCGCCATGCGGCCCACTGGCTGAGGTCGATCAGGTCACGGCTCGGCCCCATCCCGCTAAGCTTGGCCAGCGGAGCCAGATCGACCCCCTCGGGAGCCTCTGCGTTCACCTCTGTGATCCAGCCCCCCACCCGGCGGCCGTGCAGCGCCACCCGCACCATGGATCCCACCCCGAATCGGGGATCGTCAGCCCAGCCGTCGGGAACTGAGTAGGTGAACTCGCGGTCTACTGCTGCAACGTCGGGGAGGACCCAAACGTTCAAGAGGCCGTGGTCAGAGCCCCAGAGCCGAGCGCAGGTCGTCCACCCGGTTGGTGCGCTCCCAGGTGAACGTGCTCTCGGGGCTGCGGCCGAAGTGGCCGTAGGCTGCCGTGTTCCGGTAGATCGGCCGCAGCAACTCCAGGTCCCGGATGATGGCCGCCGGCCGCAGATCGAAGATCTCGCTCACCTGATGGCTGATCTTGGCCGGATCCACCGTCTCGGTGCCGAAGGTTTCCACCATTACCGACACCGGCCGTGCGATGCCGATGGCATAGGACACTTGCACCTCGCAGCGGGAAGCCGCTCCGGCAGCCACTACGTTCTTGGCCACCCAGCGGGCGGCGTAGGCCGCCGAGCGGTCCACCTTGCTGGGGTCTTTGCCAGAGAAGGCGCCCCCGCCGTGGCGGGCCATGCCCCCGTAGGTGTCCACGATGATCTTGCGCCCGGTGAGTCCCGCGTCGGCCACTGGCCCGCCCCTCACGAACTTCCCGGTGGGGTTCACCAGCACTTCGTAGTGGTCGTCGCGGAACTGCTCGGGAACCACCGGGTCGATGACCTGCTCTTTGAGGTCGTCTTTCATCTCCTTGAGGTCGGTTCCGTCGCGATGGTGAGCCGACATCAGCACAGTGCTCAAACCCACTGCCTTGGTCCCCTCGTATTCGAACGTCACCTGGCTCTTGCCGTCGGGCCGCAGATAGGGCACCGTGCCCGACCGGCGAACTTCGGTCAGGCGCTCCACCATCCGGTGGGCGATGTGGATGGGCAGCGGCATCAGCTCGGGGGTCTCGTCGCAGGCGAACCCGAACATCATCCCCTGGTCGCCGGCCCCCTGCTCCAACGGATCGAGCCGGTCGACTCCCTGGGCAATGTCAGGAGACTGGTCGTCGATGGACACCATCACGCCGCAGGTGTTGCCGTCGAAGCCGTAGTCTTCCCGGTCGTAGCCGATCCCGGTGATGGTGTCGCGCACCACCCGGGGGATGTCGATATAGCCGTCGGTGGAGATCTCCCCAGCCACCACCACCAAACCGGTGGTCACCAGAGTCTCACACGCCACCCGGCTGCCGATATCCACCTCAAGGAGGGCATCCAGCACCCCGTCGGATATCTGGTCGGCGATCTTGTCGGGGTGACCACCGGTGACTGACTCAGACGTGAAGCGGTACCGGCCATTTGACCCTTGGCTCATTGATTCTCCTAGCGGACGTTGGCTCGACCGTCGCGGTCGGCTACCACGAGGTCGAGAACGGCTTGGGCCACCTGGCGCTTGGAGCGCAGTCCAACCGAGTGGGCCCGGCCATCGGAAGCTAGCACCAGCACCTCGTTGGTGTCGTGCGCAAAACCGGCGTTTTCGGCGGTCACATCATTGGCCACGATGTAGTCGGCGCCCTTGCCGTTCAGCTTGGCCGCCGCATTGTCGGCCACATCGCAGGTCTCAGCGGCAAAACCGATCAGGATCTGGCCCTCAGGCTTGGACGCCCCCAGTGAGGCCAGGATGTCAGGGGTGGGCTCCAACTCGATAACCGGCACCCCATCGCGCTTCTTGAGTTTCACGCCAGCAGGATCCACCGGCCGGAAATCGGCCACTGCCGCGGCCATGATCACCACGTCGGCCTCTTTGGCGGCTTCGGCAGTGGCTGTCGCCATCTCCTCCGCGGTGTCCACCCTTACCTCTGTGATCCCTGGCATCCCTGTGACCCCTGGCGCCACACTCGCACCCAGGGAACTAGGACGGTCCACGGTGGTGACGATGGTCACCGAGGCGCCCCGACCAGCGGCCTCCTCGGCGAAGGCGTAGCCCTGCTTGCCCGAGGAATGGTTCCCGATATAGCGCACCGGGTCGATGGGCTCCCGGGTACCCCCCGCCGTGACCACCACCGACAAGCCAGCCATATCAGAGCGTTTCTCGCCGACATCGAGTACCCGGCTCACCGCAGACAGGATGTCGGCCGGCGAGCTGAGGCGTCCAGCACCCTCGTCGCCTCCCGCCAAGCGTCCCGACTCAGGACCCACGATGTGGACACCCCGTTCGACCAGCGTGGCGATGTTGTGCGCCACCGCGGGGTGCTCCCACATCTCGGTGTGCATGGCCGGACAGACCACCACCGGAGCCCGGGTGGCGATGAGCGTGGCAGTCAGCAGGTCTGAGCTGATTCCGGCGGCATAGGCGCCGATCACCCGGGCGGTGGCCGGGGCCACGAGCACACAGTCGGCCGTCTGGCCCAAAGTGGTGTGGGGAATGGGGTCGTCTTCGTCGAACAGGCTCATCTGCACCCGCTCTGAGGCCAGCGCGTCGAAGGTGGTGCGGCCCACGAACCGGGTGGCGCCGTTGGTCAAGACCGGAATGACGTGGGCGCCGGCCTCCATCAGCCGACGGCAGATCTCTACCGCCTTATATGCCGCGATCCCCCCGCTCACGCCAAGCACGATTCGCTTGCCGGCGAGCGAAGTCATGGGTTTGTCAGGACGCTGAGTCCAGATCGGCCTCGTCTAGACCAGCGTCATCACCGTCGGCTTGCTCTAGAGCGGCTTCTTCCAGATTGGCTTCGCCTGTGGGAATCATGGAATCGGCCAACAAGTCCTCTTCGGTGACCTCGGGAGGATCAGTGGCGATGATCTTGTCGGACGCGATCTCCTCGAAGGCAATCGACAGGGGTTTGCGGGACATGGTCAACACCTGGGGAGGCACCATCGCGCCCAAGCCCTCGCCGAGCTGGCCGAAATAGGAGTTGATCTGGCAGGCCCGCAGCGCTCCCAGCGTTACCAAGCGGAACTTGGAATCGGTGCGGCCCAAGAGCTCCTCAATAGTGGGATACATCATGGTGTCGTGTTGTTCAGACATCTGCGCAGCCTTCTTCCAACAAGTCTGGGGAGAGCGGGTAAATGATACCAGGGAAAGATGGGTTAATCGTCATTGTCGACCCGCTCCTAGCGGGCATTTTCGATGAGGGCGGCAATGGAAGCCACCGCTTCGGCGAGGCTGTCGTTGACAACATGGATCGCGTTGAGCTCGTAGGCCTGGATTCGCTCGGAGTCGGCCAGCGCCAGCCGCTTGGCGATATGGCTCTCGGAATCGCCCCGGCCCCGCAGCCGGGATTCCTGCTCCGCGGCCGAAGGCGCCTCGACGAAGATGCACAGAGCCTCAGGACGGCTCTCCCGCACTTGGGCCGCGCCCTGGACGTCGATTTCCAGCAACACGTCGCGGCCCGCGGGGGGATCAGGCTGGGGCGTTCCGTAGAGATTGCCGGCGATCTCCGCCCACTCCACGAAACCCCCCTCGGCGACTTTGGCCCGAAACTCGGCCTCGTCGGCAAACACATAGGCAGTTTCCGACTCGCCGGGACGGCGCACCCGCGTCGTCCACGAGCGACTAAGCCAGAGTTTGGGGTCCGCGGCCACCAGCGCGGCCGCGATTGTCCCTTTGCCGACCCCGCCGGGGCCGGACAAGACGATGATCAGTGGCTGATCTACTAGTCGCCGCAGCGTGCGAGCAACGAGGCCCGCTGCTGATCGCCCAGCCCGCGGATGCGGCGACTATCGGCAATGCCGATCTCCTCCATCATCCTGCGGGCCCGAACCTTGCCCATGCCCGGAAGGGATTCCAGGACGGCGAGCACCTTGGTTCCGGCGACCACGTCATCAGTTTCCGCTTGTGCGAGCAGGTCAGAGAGCGAAATCGACCTCATCTTGAGCTTTTGCTTGACCTCAGCGCGCTTGCGGCGCACCTCTCCGGCCTTAGCCAACGCCGCCTGGCGCTGCTCTGCTGTCAGTTGTGGGGGTCCTGCCATTACACCATTGTAGTTTGAACTTCAAGTCTTGTTGGGGATTTGAGGCCAGCAGCGTGCAGGCACCGGTCAGCCACGCAGTGGAATGCGCAGCACCCAACCCACCTCGATGCTGTCGGCGTCGGTGAAGCGCCTCCCGTCTGCCTGGCGGCGACCCATATTGGCTGCCTCAATCCGGCTCCAGTAGCCAGCATCGCCATATGCCTTCAGCGAAACGGCACCGAGGCTGTCCCCAGACTCCACTGTGTAGGACACATAAGGCGCAGATGAGGCGCTGCTAGCGCCAGCCACAAGCACGGTGGCGGGTATATCCAAAACCCAGCCATATCTGATCGAGTCTGAGCTGGTGAAGGTGTAACCGTCGTTTTGGACTCGGCCGCGGTTGGCCTCGAATATCCGCTCCCAAGCCGCCGCGTCGCCGTAGGCCAGTTGGGCGATGGATTCCAGCGTGTCGCCGGGCTTGACCGCATAGGTGAGGAAGTGCTGCGCCTGGTCAGTTCCGGCCCCTGCTTGCTGGTCGGCACCTGCGCTTTCGGAGCTATCACTTTGGGTGCCTTCGTTGTCGGTGTCATCGCTTGAGTCGGAGGCTTGCACCAGAGCACGCGGATCATCGGAAACTGAATCGGGGTTTGACTGTTGATCGCCGGATGAGTCCGACTCGGTGCCGTCCGATCCGGAGCCTCTAAGGGTGATGCTCGCCTCGCCGTTGGGTTCGACTTCTAGAGCCAGCGATTTCACGAAGCTGCGATCACTGACTGTCACAGCGAGCGGGATGTCTGTGCCCACTGTGCCAAGGTGCAACGAGACCACCCGCACCCGCACTTCGCCCCCGGGTGTCGGCAAGTCGATTGCGAGGCTCTGGGGGTCGCCGCCCAATGACATCCAGGCTTCGGCATCGGGGCGCCAATAGTCCATCTGGTAATCGGCGCCGAGGCTGGCATCGCCTGCAACATCGAGGAGTGCTCGCACGTTCAGCCGCATGGGGTGTGTGTAGGAAACGGTGAACTCGGCTGCCTCGCCTTCCAGAATGGTCTGGGCAGCTTCTTGGGCAATCGTCACTTCCACCGACGGAAACGCAAAGGAGACAGGCGCGTAATAGGAAGATGACGGCGCTGAAATCTGCGGATATTGCGTTCCGAGGTTGGTGCCCAGATTCGTATCAGAATCGGTGCTCTCTTTATTTCCTGTGTCGGGTTTGGGCGGCGGCGGGTCGTCGTCATCGACGATGGTGATCGTGGTGGAGCTCGGCGTGCCCAGGTCATAGGCCGCCCCGTCGACCAGCGTCAGCACAATCGTCTCGGCGTCGTCGTCAACAGCGTCGTCGGTGACCGACACCGCGATGGCCGCCGACGACGAACCCTGCACGAACGCCACCGAGCCGCTCAAGCTCGAATAATCCGACCCCGCAACCGCGCTGCCCCCAACCTGATAAGACACCACAAGACCACCCGACGGCGCCGCCGCCGACAAAACCAGCCCAACGCTCACACTCCGAGAACCCGACCCCTCACCACCCGAATAAACAGAAGACCCAAACGACACATCAGGCACCACAACAGGCGGATCGTCGTCATCGACGATCGTCACCGTCGCCGAGCCCTTCGTGGCAGACACCGTGTAGCCCGTGCCGCCGTCCACAACAGCCGTCACCGAGCCATCCGCCTCATCGGTGCTGTCACCAGCGGTTGACACCGTCAGCGTCCCGCTGCCCGAAGTGGGCACCGTCACCTGGCGCGACCCGGTGGACACGCCGTAATCACCGCTCTGGGAGACCGTCACATCCACCGTCAAAGCGCTCGACGGTGCCGGATCGGCAGTCACGGTAAACACAGCATCCCCGCCCTCAATGACCCCGCCGCCCGCCGCAATGCTCACCACCGGCGGCGGCTTGGGGTCGCTGCTCTTGAGGGACTTGTCTCGAACGTCGGTACTAGCACGGCTTGGGCTGCCCTTCGTGTAGCCGCCCGAGTCGCCCGCCGGCGCAATGACCACCAATACCTCACCCATGGTGGTGCCTAGCTGTAGGCCGTTACAGACGTCGCGCAGCTCATTGAACTGGTCAGCGGTCAGACCCGACCAGAGTCCAGAAGCCGGCTTCTCGCTGGGCACACCCGGGAACTCCTCACCCGGACGTTGGCAGGGGACCTGCTTGGGAAGACCATTCTGGCCAGCGCCTTGGACATTGAAGGTGTACACCAGCTCCTGGGTGGGAATGGAAATGGTCCGAGTCGTCTGGTTGGGCTGGAAGGTGACGGACTTGTGGCCCTGCCGGCTGTTGCCCACGGCATCGTACCGGTCGTCGACGATGTACTTGACCTGGGTTTGCTTGGTTGGCGCCGGATTCATGTGAATCGTGAACGTGGCTGTCTCGCTCTCGTAGACGCGCTCAGCGTTGGCGGTGACCGTTACCACAGGCACCGTCTTGGCCACCGCGGCGTTGGCCACCACGGCACCTGCCGCCGTTGCCATGAGAGCGACCAGGGCCGCAGTCGCTGTTCCGCGCCTAACTGTTAGCCTGGAGCAAGTCATTGCTGGAAACCACCTGTTGCACGATGCCTATGCCGAAGCCGGACATCAAGAAAAACCAAACAGGCCCCAGCCAGCACCAAATTGGTGAAACAGGCTCCGCCGCTTCCCCAAAATTAGTGTACCGAACCGAAAAACGCAATCAGGCGGTACCGATGCTGGTAGCCAGCGCCCGAGCCCGGGCGACCATGTCCGCCAACGCGCCAACCGCGTGCTCTGAGTCGGCGGTCATCCCTTGGATCGGTGAGGTCACGGTCCGGCCGATCACCAAAATGGAAGCGCCCGCGGCGATGGCCGCCTCGGGGGTGGCCACCGAGGCCTGATCGTCATGGCTCGAGTCGGGGCGCCGGATACCGGGCACCACGCACTTCAGTTCCGGCGCGACTTTTTTGACCACCCCGATATCGGCGGCTGAGCAGATGACACCGCCGCAGCCAGCTTCGCTGGCTAGCGCCACCCGCTCTTCGAGCACATCTCGGGATCGGTCAGCATCGCTGGTCAGAATGGTCACCCCCAGAACCTGGGCGGTTCCGTTGCCGCCCTCAGCCAAGCCCTCCACTCCGGCCCGTAGCATGTCGGCCCCGCCTACCGTGTGGACGGTCAGCCAGCGGACCCCGGTTCGACCCAGCTTGGCCGCGGCCCGGCCCACTGTGTTGGGGATGTCATGCAGCTTGAGATCGGCGAACACCTCATAGCCTCGATCTATCGCGGCGGTGATCGCGGCGGGACCAGCGGTGGAGAACAGCTCGAATCCAACTTTGGCCACACCCATCCAGGGGTGAACGGCATCGGCCATCAAACAGGCCATATTCAGATCATCCACGTCCAACGCGATGGCCAGGCGGGGATCGCGCGTGGTCCGAACCGTCTCATTCATGGGCTGCTCCAATCAGCTCGTCCATTTGATTCACGCCGTGGGAGGCGCACCAGCGGGCCAGCTCCCGCAGGACTGTGGCCGGAGCCCGGGGATCGGCGAACGTGGCGGTGCCCACCTGCACGGCGCAGGCCCCGGCCATCATCATCTCCACCGCGTCGGCACCCGAGGCGATGCCTCCCACCCCGACAATGGGCACCTCGGGCAGGGCGGCGTACACGTCGAAGACTGATCTCACCGCCACCGGGCCGATGGCCCGGCCCGATACCCCTCCCCCGCCACCACCCAGCAGGGGCTTGCAGCTTTCGACATCGATAACCATGCCCAGAAGAGTGTTGATGAGGGTGAGCGCCGAGGCACCGCCTTCCACCGCAGCGCCAGCAATCTCCACCAGATCGCCGGTGGCACTGAGCTTGGCCCATCGGGGAAGACCGCAAGAGGCAGTGGCGGCCAAAGCGGCATTGGTCATGGCCGCCGAGTGGGAGAACATGCGGCCCCGATCCTCCAGGTTGGGACAGGAGACGTTGACCTCCACGGCCACCACTGCCTCCATCTCCGGGCTGCTGGCCGCTGCCAGCAGGTCGGCGGCGGCCGAATAGTCGTCCAGAGTGCGCCCCCAGATCGACGCCACCACCCGAGCGCCGCAGTCGGCCAGCACCGGCAGTTCCTCGGCCAGCCATCGGGGCAGGCCGGGTCCTTGCAGACCCACGCTGTTGATCATCCCCGCAGGGACGGGGTGGACCCGGGGGGGCGGATTGCCGGGCCACTCGTAGGGGGCCAGCGACTTGACCACCACTGCTCCCAGCTCCGAGTAGTCCAGGTAGCGGACCAACTCGGTGCCGTGGCCCACCGTGCCCGAGGCGGTCATCACCGGGTTGGGCAACCGAACCAAGCCGATGGTTGTTTCCAGCTTCGGCCCTTGGCTGCCCCGTGTCATGGGCTCACCGGCTCCTGATCATCGCGGGCCATCAGCTCTGGCCTGTGGAAACCACGCCTGCTCATAGCTCCAGGGCCAGCTGATCGCTGGTCACCCCGCGGTGATATTCCTGAAGGGTCCGAACCCGCAGTTGGTGGCGGGCCCAGTCGACCATGCCGTCGGCGGCCGCCAACCCGGCCGAAGCGGTGGTCAAAAGGGGCACCCGGTTGCGGCTGGCCGCCCGGCGGATGTGATCGCCATCGGCCCGCGATCCGCGGCCCCTCGGGGTGTTGACCACCAACTGCACCCGCCCGTCGTCGATCAGCTCCACCACGTTGGTGCCCACCTCGCCGACCTTGGCCACCACCTCGGCCACCGGCACACCGGCTTCGGACAGCGCGGCCGCGGTGCCTGAAGTAGCCGCAATGTCCAGGCCAAGGCCGGTGAAGCCTCGGGCCATCTCCACCCCGGCGGCTTTGTCCCGGTCGGCCAACGACATCAACACGGTGCCGTTGGCGGGCAGCGGGGCGCCGGCGGCGATCTGGCTCTTGGCGAAGGCCAATCCCGGACGCAGGTCGATGCCCATCACCTCGCCGGTGGACTTCATCTCCGGGCCAAGGATGGCGTCGGCCTCGGGGAACTTGTTGAACGGGAGCACGGCCTCCTTGACCGATATGTGGTCGCCGTTGGCCCGGTTTCCCAACAGCCCCTCCTGTCGTAGATCGGCCAGGCTGGAACCCATCATGACCCGGGTGGCCACTTTCACCAAGGGCACGCCGGTGGCCTTGGCCACAAACGGCACCGTGCGCGATGCCCGGGGATTGGCCTCCAATACGAACACCTGGTCGGCCGCCCCGATGCCGAATTGCTTGACCGCGAACTGCACGTTGATCAACCCGACCACATCCAGCGCGCTGGCAATGTCCTTCACGTGGCGCTCCAACAGGGCCACGGTGGCCTCGGAGAGGTGGACCGGCGGCAGCATGCACGCGCTGTCGCCGGAATGGACTCCGGCCTCCTCCACGTGCTCCATCACTCCGCCGATGAGCACCTCTCCGTACATGTCCCGGATGGCGTCCACGTCCACTTCGGTGGCGTCTTCCAAGAAGCGGTCGATCAGCACCGGCCGTTCAGCCGACAGCCCTCCCTCCCGGCCCAATGAGCCGGAGGCGGCCATCTCGGCCATGGCTTCTCGGAGATCCTCGTCGGTATAGACGATCACCATGGCCCGGCCCCCCAACACATAGGAGGGCCGCACCAGCACGGGGTAGCCGATGCGATCGGCCACCGCTAGGGCCTCGTCGGCGGTGGCTGCGGTGCCTCCCGCCGGCTGGGGGATGTCGAGGCGGGCGCACAGGGCATTCCAGCGCTCCCGGTCCTCGGCCAGGTCGATGCTCTCGGGGCTCGTGCCCACCACCAGTCCTTTGGGAAGCATGCCGGCCAGCTTCAGCGGGGTCTGGCCCCCAAGCGAGACGACAATTCCGGCAATGCCGGGGCCACCCGCGATCTGCGAAGACCGGAGCTCGACGTCAATTACGTTGAGGACGTCCTCTTCGGTGAGGGGCTCGAAATACAGGCGATCGCTGGTGTCGTAGTCGGTGGACACCGTCTCCGGGTTGCAGTTGACCATGATGGTCTCATAGCCGGCCTCCGAGAGCGCGAAGCAGGCGTGGACGCAGCAGTAGTCGAACTCGATCCCCTGGCCGATCCGGTTCGGACCCGACCCCAGAATGATCACCTTGGCCCGATCGGAGGGGGCCACCTCGCCCACGTCCTCATAGGTGGAGTAGTGGTACGGGGTTTCGGCTTCGAACTCGGCCGAGCAGGTGTCCACCGTTTTGAACGTCGCCTCCACGCCAGCGGCGATGCGGGCCTTTCGAACCTCGGCCGCGGGGACATCCCAGAGATAGCCGAGCTGCTCATCGGAGAAGCCGAACTGCTTGGCCCGCTTCCACGCCCGGGGGGTCATGGCGTCGAAGTCGCACTCGGCCAGCGCGGCCCGCTCCTCGGTGATCTGGAGGATCTGGTCGCAGAACCACGGGTCAACCTTGGTGGCCTCGAACAGCTCTGCCACTGTGAGCCCCCGCCGCAGCAGGGCCTCGAGTTGGAAGATCCTCTCTGGGGTGGGCACTGCGGCAGCGGCCAGAAGCTCCTCGTCGCTGAGGGAGTTGTAGGCGGCCTCGGCCGGGTCGGCGTTGAGCCCGTGGCGGCCCAACTCCAGCGATCGCAGCCCCTTTTGCAGCGACTCGGTGAAGGTGCGGGCGATGGACATGACCTCCCCCACCGACTGCATCTGGGTGTTGAGCACCCCTGACACCCCGGAGAACTTCTCGAACGCCCACCGGGGCACCTTGGTCACCACGTAGTCGATAACCGGCTCGAAGCAGGCCGGCGTCTTCTCGGTTATGTCGTTGGGAATCTCGTCGAGGGTGTAGCCCACTGCCAGGCGGGCGGCGATCTTGGCGATGGGAAACCCGGTGGCCTTGGAGGCCAGCGCCGATGAGCGCGACACCCTCGGGTTCATCTCGATGATCACGAACTCGCCGTTTTCGGGGTTGACCGCGAACTGGATGTTGGAGCCCCCGGTTTCCACCCCGACCCTGCGGATGCAGGCGAAGGCGGCGTCCCGCAGCGCCTGATACTCCACATCGGACAGGGTTTGGGCCGGCGCCACGGTGATGGAGTCGCCGGTGTGGACCCCCATGGGATCGAGGTTCTCGATGGTACACACCACCACGCAGTTGTCGGCCCGGTCGCGCATCACCTCCAGCTCGTACTCCTTCCATCCGGCGATCGACTGCTCGATGAGTATCTCGCTGATGGGGCTGGCCGCCAGGCCGTGGGCGGCCATGTCCCGTCCCTGTTCGGGAGTGTGGGCGATGCCGGTGCCGGTGCCGCCCAGGATGTAGGCCGGTCGGATGATCACGGGAAGCCCGATGCGCTCCATGACCTCCACCGCCTCGTCCAGGGTGTGGGCGGTGGCCGAAGGGGGCACGGGCAATCCGATGTCGATCATGGCCTGGCGGAACTTGGCCCGGTCCTCAGCGGTGGAGATGGCGGTCTGATCGGCGCCGATCACCTCCACCCCGTACTTGTCCACCACCCCCGACTCGATGAGCTCCATGGCCAGGTTGAGCGCGGTCTGCCCTCCCAGGGTGGGCAGCAGCACGTCGGGCTGCTCCCGCTGGATGATGCCGGTGAGCACCTCGAGGCTGAGAGGCTCCACGTAGGTGGCGTCGGCGAACTCGGGATCGGTCATGATGGTGGCCGGATTGGAGTTGGCCAGGATTACCCGATACCCCTCGTCGCGCAGCACCCGGCAGGCCTGGGTGCCGGAGTAGTCGAACTCGCAGGCCTGGCCGATCACGATAGGACCCGACCCGATCAAAAGAATCGACTCGATGTCGGTTCTTTTAGGCATGGGTCGCCCCCCCGAGCAGCTGGCCCTGGGCTGGGCCTGGCTCAGTTGTGTGGAGGCCGTCCATGAGCTCGTCGAACTGGGCGAACAGATAGCGGGAGTCGTGGGGGCCGGGGCCGGATTCAGGGTGGTACTGCACGCTGAACGCGGGCAGATCGCGGCAGCGCAGGCCCTCCACGGTGTGGTCGTTGAGGTTGATGTGGGTGATGTCGGCACCGGGTATGGAGCTGTCAGCCACGCAGAAGTTGTGGTTCTGGCTGGTGATCTCCACCGCGCCGGTGGCCAGGTTTCGCACCGGGTGGTTGCCGCCGTGGTGGCCGAAGGGCAGTTTGTAGGTCTCGCCGCCCAGCGCCGCGGCCAGAAGCTGGTGACCTAGGCAGATTCCGAAGATCGGCACCTCGCCCAGCAGTCCTGAGATAGTTCCCACCGCGCCCGCTACCGCCTCCGGATCGCCGGGTCCGTTCGATAAGAACACCCCGTCGGGCTGTCGGGCCAAGATGTCGGCCGCGGACGTGCTGGCGGGCACCACCTCCACGTGGGCGATGGTCCGCAGGTGGCGGACGATGGTGGCCTTAAGCCCAAAATCCAGGGCCACCACACGATGCGGAGGCTTTCCGCCGTCCCTGGTGCTGGTGAAGTGCTCGGACTCCGAGCGGGTGACGGTGGCCACCAAGTCGATTCCGTCGGTGCCAGGCTCGGCTGCGGCGGCGGCCCGCAGGTCGGACTCTGAGGCGGTGCCGAAGGCACCGGGCATGGCACCGGCGTCGCGGATGTGGGTGGTGAGCCGCCGGGTGTCCACCCCGGCGAGGCCGGCGATGCCCTGGTTGACCAAGAACGCCTCCAAGTCGCCGGTCGAGCGCCAGTTGGAGCGGCGGCGGGCCATGTCCCGCACGATCACGCCCCGGCAGAAGGGTCGGCGGCTCTCGTGATCGGCCGGCGCGACGCCGTAGTTGCCGATGTGGGGGTAGGTGAAGGTGATGATCTGCCCGGCGTAGGACGGATCGGTGATCACCTCTTGATAGCCGGTCAGCACCGTGTTGAACACCACCTCTCCAGAGGTGATCCCGCTGGGCGAGTCGGCGCCTATGGCCTCACCTTCGAACACCTCGCCGTCGCTGAGCACCAGCGCCGCGGGGCGGATCATGGCGTGGCCTCCAAAGCCGATGCCCGCACCAGCCGGGTCATGGCCGCATCTCCTGGTCGACGAGCACCGGGCGACCGCCGACAATGGTGTGGCGAACCCGGCCGCGCACTTGGCGTCCGGCGTAAGGGGTGTTGCGGGAGCGGCTAGCCAGGGCGTCGGGATCGACAGTCCATGTCTCGTTGGGGTCGAATACGCACAGGTTGGCCGGCCCGTCGGGCGCGATCGGCGCCCCGTGTACTCCCTTCAGACCGGCGATGGCTGCGGGTTGCCAGGTGAGCAGCCCCACCACCTCGGCCAAGGGCAAGTTGAGCTCGGTGAGTGCCAGAGCCAAGGCAGTCTCCAAACCGAGCATTCCCGGTGGCGCCTGGTCGAAGGGCATCTCCTTGGTATCAGGAGAATGGGGGGCGTGGTCAGTGGCGATGGCATCGACGGCCCCGTCGGCCAGACCCTCGCGCACCGCGTCTCGATCATCCGCCGGGCGCAAGGGCGGGTTGACCTTGAACACCGGGTCGTAGGAGGCGCAAGCCTCGTCGGTGAGGGTGAAATGGTGGGTGGCGGCCTCGGCGGTCACCTCCAGCCCGGCCTCACGGGCGGCCCGCACCATGGCGATGGAGCCCCGGGTGGACAGGTGTTGGAAGTGGATGGGGGCGCCGGTGAAGCGGCTGAGGGCGATGTCGCGCATGACCATGAGCTCCTCGGCCTCGGCAGGCACACCGGGAATGCCCAGGCGGCTGGACCACTCCCCCTCGTGCATGTGGCCCCCCGCGGCCAGAGAGTCAACCTCGCAGTGCTGGGCCAGCACCACTCCCAGCCCCGCGGCGTATTCCATGGCCCGGCGCATGAGCCCGGCCTCTTGGACCCCGTTGCCGTCGTCGGTAAACAGCCGTACCCCCAGCGCGGCCATCTCGGCCATGGGGGCCAGTTGCTCGCCTTTGCGGCCAACGGTGATGGTACCTGAGGTGTACACATCGCACGGGGCCAGGCGCCCCAGCGCCAGCACTTCCTGGACCACGGCGGCGCAGTCGATGGGCGGGTTGGTGTTGGGCATGGCCACCACCGCGCTGTACCCGCCCCGGACCGCGGCCCAGCTCCCGGTCTCAATGGTCTCGGCCTCCTCGGCGCCGGGCTGGCGCAGGTGGGCGTGGATATCCACGAAGCCGGGGGCGACTACGCAGCCCGAAGCGTCCAAGACCTCATCGCCAGACAGATCGGGACCGACCGCGACAACCCGCCCGTCTTCCACCACCACATCGCCATTGCGCTCCCCGGTCTGGTCGATGACCAATCCGCCCTTGATCACTGTGCTCATCGGGGCTTTCCTTCGGGGCTCATGTGCCGGCCCCCTCGGGGCGCAGATCAGGATCGGCGGCCAACAGCAGATAGAGGACGGCCATCCGCACCGCCACGCCGTGACGCACCTGCTCATTGAGGGTGGCATTGGGCTGATCCAGTACCTCGGGGGCGATCTCCACACCCCGATTCACCGGGCCGGGATGCATAACCAGCGCGTCGGGATGCAGGCGGGCGGCGCGAGCTGCCGTGAGCCCCCACTGGGCGGTGTACTCCCGTAGCGAAGGCAGCAGGGCCTCAGACTGGCGCTCTTTCTGAACTCGCAGCCCGTACACCACGTCGCAGTCGCTGAGCACGGCGTCGAGGCTGAAGCTGATGTCCACTGGCCACGAACCCACCTCCGGAGGCAACAGGGTCGGAGGCGCCACCAGCGTGACCTTCGCCCCCAGCGCGGTGAACGCCATCACGCAGGAGCGGGCCACCCGGGAGTGTTTGATATCGCCCACGATGACAATGCGCCGACCGGCCACCGATCCCAGCCGATCGCGGATGGTGTAGCAATCGAGCAACGCCTGGGTGGGGTGCTCATGCCAGCCGTCCCCCGCGTTGATCACGCTGGCATGGGTCCAGGCCGCGGTCTGCTGAGGCACTCCCGCCGACCGGTGGCGAACGACAATGGCATCGGGACCCATGGCCGAAACAGTGGCCACGGTGTCGCGCACCGACTCCCCCTTGTTGACCGAAGAGGCCGACACGCTGAAGCCCATGACGTCGGCGGAGAGGCGCCGAGCTGCCACCTCGAACGAGAGCCGGGTCCGAGTGGAGTCCTCATAGAACAGCATGGCCACCGTCTTGCCCCGCAGGGCGGGAACCTTGGGAATAGGCCGCTGCGACACTTCCGTGAAGTGGTCGGCCAACCGGCACACCTCATCGATGCCCTCAGCGCCGAGATCGTTGATCGAGAGAAGGTGCTTCATTTGACAATCTCTCCGAGGTCGATGCCGTCGCGGTGGGCATCCACCATCTCGTCGCGGCGGGTGGGCAGGTTCTTGCCCACGAAGTCGGGGCGTATGGGCAGTTCCCGATGGCCTCGGTCCACCATCACCGCCAACTGCACCGTCCGCGGCCTTCCGTAGCTGTTCAGCGCGTCGAGCGCGGCCCGGATGGTCCGGCCGGTGTACAGCACGTCGTCGACGATCACCACTGACTGGCCGTCGAGGTTGAACGGGATATTGGTGGGCGCCTCCGGCAGCAATGGGCGCAAGCCGATGTCGTCGCGATGGAAGGCCACATCCAGGGTGCCCAAGGGAGGCTCGACCCCTTCGATCTCATTGAGGGCACTGGCGATGTCTGCGGCCAGCCACACCCCTCCGGTCTGCAAACCCACGAGCACCACGCCTTCGAGGCCGTGATTGCGCTCGATGATCTCGTGGGCCATGCGCCACGTGGCCCGCTTGATGTCCTCGGCTTCCATCACCCGGGTACGGGCAGCGAAAACGCCCCCATAGGGGGGCGTTCGACGGCGCTCGCGTTCAGCCAAACTCGGTTTCCTCCATGTCCGTACGGGCCTCGCCGGACCCACTTCACGGTTGTTTCAGGGCACTATACACCCGCCGCCGTTCAGTTCGGGGATCCGATAGATGCCGTGAGCCACAAGAAGGCCCGGCAAGCTCCAGCGCTGATTTTTAGAGCCTGCGCGAAACCCAGGAACCACCACTTGCTAAGTGCCAACCCTGCGGCCGTAAGCTATATTTTGGACTACGAAAACGAGCCTCCGCGACGTGATCTGAAAGAAAGTTACATTTTAGGGTTGGAAAACGAATCTCATGGATGTAGCCTGCAAAAGAGTTACATTTCAGGCTTGGAAATTGAATCCCGCAAGGAGGTCGGGGCATGGCAATTGGCTCGTTGGGACCTGACCCGCTCGAACAGCAGGTCAGGTATGCGCTGTCCCGGTGGGAGCAGGGGGAATCCCCCGACCGGATCGAGACCGCCCAAGTGGACTTCAAAGAAGAGCCGGGACGCCGAGGACCGGGGGGAAAGGTACTGGCGGGCACCCGCGAGAACGAAGTTGCCGCCGGATACCTCGCCGGCGAGATGGCGTGCTTATCCAACACGCCTGGAGGAGGGGCGGTGATCCTGGGAGTCGCCGACGACGGCTTGGCGATCGGTACCCACCTCGACCCGGAATGGCTTCGCCACCGCATCTACCAGCTGACCGATCGGATGCTCACCGTCGTCGTCAAGGTGCTGCACACGGACCAGATCCGGCTGTTGGTGGTGACCGCTCCCCCGGCTATTGAGCCGATCCGCTACCAGGGGAAGATCCGGTGGCGTGTGGACGACAACTGCGTCGAAGTCGACCCGGCCACATGGCATGACAGGCAGATGCGGCTTAGGAAGTTCGACTGGTCGGTTCTGCCCTCTGGCCACACCTTGGGCGACGTTAGCCCGGCAGCGCTGGAGGCGGCCCGCAGCTACCTGTGCGAGGGCGAAAGGGCTGATGCGACTGACCTAGCCCGCGCCAGCGACGAAGACCTGGTCCGGCGGCTCGGCCTGGTCGACGGCCAAGGCCGGCTCACCAACGCGGGCTCCCTGCTCCTCGTGGAGACCCCAGATATAGGCATCGACTACATCCGCCGCGAAGTCCCGGGAGGCGACAGCATCAACCGCTACGGCGGCACCGGCCCCTTGCTGATCCAGATCGCCCGCGTCGAGCAACTGTGCCAAGCAGCGAACCGGACTGAGCACGTGGCATCGGGCTTCTCCCACCGGCAGGTGCTCTACCTTCCCTCCCGTGCTGCTCGCGAGGCGATCGTGAACGGCGTCGCCCACCGCGACTGGCACGCTCACCAACCCACGACGGTCGAGCACGTAGGCAACCAGCTGAGCGTCACGTCACCAGGCGGATTCATCGGCGGGGTAACCCCGGAGAACATCATCACCCACCCGCCGGAGCCAAGAAACCGCAGCCTGGCCGAAGCGATGGCGATGCTGCATCTCGCTGAGCGCGAGGGTATAGGCGTGGACCGCATGACCGCGGACATGCTGGTCATAGGCAGACCGCCGCCAGCTTTCTCTGAGATCGAGGGCCCCTATGTCCGCGTCACGCTGTTCGGCGGAGAGCCCGACAGCGCCATGGTCGGCTTCGTCGACGCCATCGAGCCGCAGCCCTCGCGCTCCGACGTCGACCTCTTGTTGATCGTCGAGCACATGATCCGACACGGCTGGGCCGATGCCAACACCGTGGCCACCACCTTGCAGCGCTCCCCGGCAGAGTCAGTGTTCGCGCTGTCGAACGCGATGGCCACCACCAGCAGCGGACACCCGATAATCGCCCTCGTGGAAGGTGTCCCAGCAGACCAACCGCCCGCCTACCGATTGTCGGAGAACAGCCGCAAAGCACTGAGCCAGCGGCTGGTCCACCTCGACACATCCGACAGCCGAGAGGCGCTGATCCTCGACTGGGCGCAAAAGAGAGGAAGGATCTCCTCCACGGAGGCGGCAGACCTCATCCGCCTCTCCAAGCCCTATGTCGGAAGGCTCCTCACCGAACTGGCACGAGATGGGCACCTGACCCAGAGTCGAAAGCAGAGAAAAGGCCGCGGCTTCCACTACCTCCCCACCAGTTTTGCCGAAGAGACCAAAGAACCCTCACGGCCTGCGTGAGACCCCTGGAGTTCCATGGCTTCTCTTTCTACGCCTCTAGCCTCTAGCGATAGATGAGCGGACGACGACTCTCCGTCTACCTGCACGGGGGAAAGGTCGCAGAGGTTAAGCAGCTCCCCCCACCGCCGGGGCCGTTTCCCGCTTCTGGATACAAGCTAGACAAGATCTTTTCGAAATCCGGCTCCTCGCCGCGAACTCCCCTCAGCTTGTCCTTCCTTGAGTCGGTTCCTGACCCATATGAGGCTCGTGGGTGGGTGGAGCGGCTATTGCCCAGGGATTTTCGGCCTTTGAGCGAATGGGCGACGAGCAACGGAATCGATGGTGGCAGGTGTTCGTGCTGGCGCGGCGGTGCTCGCCCGCCCCCGGCTTGCAATCGGTTTGGACTACCGCGCAGTCGGCATCGTGGTCGATCCAGACCCCGTTGCACTTCCTGAGCGTGTAGTGGCACGGCCCGGTTGCCCCGTGTCGGTGGGATAGGAAGCCGCACGGCTTCGGCGTCGGCTGGGGCGTAGGCCTGGGCGGGCAGGAGCGAGCAACAAAAGCGGGAACCGGGAGCCAGTACGGCGCTCAGCGCCGCACCAGCGGCTAGCCCAAGACCAAACCGGGCAGATCAGCGGCCCGGTTAGGACCGCGCCCCAACACGTCCAACAATCCGCAGCGCCGCCGGGGCGGGGTTCGACGCAGCCCGCCCGCTCCGGTCCTGCGGCCCGATCCAAGGTGTATGGTGGGGGGCAATGAGCCATCAAAACCCCCCACCACACCCCCACGACGATAGCGCCCCGGATCGTTCCTCCAAAAGGCTGAGTCCTCAAATGCGGTTTCATCTCCGTTGGGCTGCCTGTTGGCTCGTCGGCTGGTTTGTGTTCGCCCCTTGGTTCGCTAATTTGTTCAACAACGAGTCGTCATGGTCGCCGTTTCCGTTGTCGTGGTCGCGGTCGCCGTCGTTTCGGTTTCTCGGTTGGCTGGTGTGGCTCGCCATCGTTTTGCTGGTGTGGCTTGTTTGGCCATTGGTTGAACGGCGAGAGCGGCGGCGGGCCGAGGCCGCCGCCCCTGCCCAAACGCGGCAAGCCGAGAAAGACCGCAACGCCCCGCGGGCTCGACTCGACCCCCCTCCCAGCATCGCCCCGGCGATCCTCTACCTGCGGCGCTCCCGGTTCTTCCGGTCCATCATGGCCGCGGACATCGCCGTAAGCATAGTGGTCGCCACTTGGCCCGGCACTCCGGGGCGGCTCACCGCCCTGCCGGTCGGTGTGGTCGTGTTCGTAGCCGCCCGCGTGGGTTTCGAGAAGTGGTGCCAGCGCAAGGGCTGGGGAGAGCTGTCGGACTATCCCGAAGACCGCCGCCAAAAAGATCTGCGCTTTCTGTTGAACTTATTGGCCTACAGCCTCCTCAGCTTCATCAACCTCTTGTGACATTGCGCCCGGCCGCAGAGCAAGCTCCAATTGCTGGCGATGTATTAGCCGCGGGGGCTTCGGCAGAGCGCGCCCTGACACGTCTAATGATCGGTGAACACACAAGCACCAAGACGCCAGCGGCGGTGAAGATCGCCGCCGCCGCGGTGTTGGAGTGGAACATGCCCATAAGCCACACCGCGTAGAGATAGAGCAGGGCAAGATGAGCGAC
Source organism: Acidimicrobiia bacterium (assembly GCA_022822905.1). Classification (GTDB taxonomy): domain Bacteria; phylum Actinomycetota; class Acidimicrobiia; order Acidimicrobiales; family Bin134; genus Poriferisocius. The sequence goes on from JAJDYE010000019.1 coordinate 38,525, forward strand.
CCAAAAAAAGAGCTGGGCGGTGCGCCATCTGGCTCGTGGGGCAGCCTCGGGGCTGATGAGACAGACCGGAGTACGCCCCGCGGCCCTAACCAAAACCGCGACGGTGAGCCGACTGATTCGCGGGGCGGCCGGGGTTGTATCGTGGTGGGGGTGTGGTGGGGGGGTTATGTTGCATCATGCCCCCACCATACAACTTGAATCGGGCCGGGCCACCAGAGCCAGACGGGGCCTCGGGGATCGAGCACAGCGTCCCCGGTGGGGCGACGTGGAGGCCCTGAGCGGCCACAGCGTCCCCGTCCGAGAGAGCGCCCGGCGGGCCTCAGGGCCGCCACAGCGCCCAGGGCGGCCCCGGCGGTCTCGGTTTTATCGGCAGCGCACCGGCTTGTTGTCGCCTACTTTTTTGTTTCCGGCGATCTTGGCTTGCATTCCGACTTGGTACCAACCGGCGTTCGGGACGTCGAACGTCGTCGAGGTGCCCGCGACCGCGGTTTGGAATCCGCGGTGGCCGCGGTTTTTCGCCTCGCTCGCCCAGATATCCGGATTCAGGGTTTCGGGGGTCTTGCTCCAAGTGACCGTGATGACCCAGCCCGAGCCCGACGACTCGCACGAAACAGAGTCGAACGCCAAAGAGGGCTTCGGCTCGGGCTTGGGCTTTGCGGGGGTGGTCTGGCCGGTGATCCACTCTGAGACGCCATCAGCGTTGAACGCCGCCACCCGCACGTCGTAGGCCGAGCCGTTCACAAGCCCGGTGATGGTGTGCGATGTGGCCAAATCCGAGCCGTGGTCCAAGTCCTCGGACCCCGCAGCGGCGTCACCCCACGCCTGGGTCACAAGCTTCCACTGCACCCGATACCCGAAACCAGCGGCGGGCGCGGTGGCCGACACCGACCACGTGACCGCGATCTGCTTGTCACCGGCGCTCAGCGACAGGCCCGAAGCCGGATCGGGGGCTGACGCCGCAGCAGCGGGGGTGGTCTGGCCGGTGATCCACTCTGAGACGCCATCAGCGTTGAACGCCGCCACCCGCACGTCGTAGGCCGAGCCGCCCGCAAGCCCGGTGATCGTGTAGGACGTGGCAAGGTCCGAGCCGTGGTCCAAATCCTCGGACCCCACAGCGGCGTCACCCCACGCCTGGGTCACAAGCTTCCACTGCACCCGATACCCGAAACCAGCGGCGGGCGTCGTGGCCGACACCGACCACGAGACCGCGATCTGCTTATCGCCCGCGCTCAGCGACAACCCCGACGCCGGAGCCGGGGCCGCCGCTTTCGGCTCGGGCTTGGCGGCGATTGTGCAGTTGGCGGCCTCGGCCTTTTTCAGCTCGGCAACCACCGGGCTCCAGCGCGAGCTCGAGTAGGCGTCGGCGTGGCCCTGGGCCTGGGCCGAGGTCATCGCGGAGATGCCGGGGAAGTCCTCAACGCACAACCCCTCCAAAGCGCCGTTCCAGCGGTCGACGTGGTCCTGGCCGTGGTGGGTCTCGGCCGCATACCCCCTCACAGTGGCGACCAAGCTCGCCGGGGCCTTGTAGGCGGGGGCTGTGGGGGTGGCCTGGTCGCTGATCCACGCCGAGACGCCGTGAGCGTTGAACGCGGCCACCCGCACGTCATAGGCCGAGCCGCCCGCCAGCCCGGTGATCGTGTGCGATGTGGCAAGGTCCGAGCCGTGGTCCAAGTCCTCGGTTTGGGCTGCGGCCTGGTCCCACGTCTGGGTCGTGAGCTTCCACTGCACCCGATACCCGAAACCGGCTTCGGGGGCTGTGGCCGAGGCAGTCCATGAAACCGCTATCTCCCCGTCACCCGCGGCCAGCGACAAGCCCGACGCCTCGAATGGCGGGGCGCTGAGGTAGTAGCGGAGGTCTTTGCAGGCTTGGGTTTCCGGCGTTGTCTTGCACTCTTTTTCCTCCATGTCTTGCAGCGCATCGAGGAATGCTTTGGCGTCTATCACGACGGTTTTTACGAGCTTGGAATCGCTTTGCGAATCGCTTTGCGAATCGCTCGCACTGAGCGAATCCGAATTGCCGGTGAAGTGGCACGCAGCGACGACACCTATCTCAGTCAAAAGGCCGCCAGCCGTTGTGACGACCCTTCTGCCGAATTTGACGGTGGTGCGAGCCCCGTCTTCGGTTAACCCCCATACTTGGCCGAAAAATGATTTTTTCTTGCCCTCTTCTATTTTTTCGATCTCGTGCTCGATCAAGATTTCCACCCCCTGGCCTGCCAAATCCTCTCCGCCTTCGCCGCACGCGACGAACACCACCACATCGGAAACCACGTCGGCTGCGTCGGTTATGAATATCTCCAAGTCCCTGCACGCGCTGCCGCCGGTGCGGCACACCGTCGATCTGGCCTTTATGTCATGGCAGACCGCGGTGTGGGGGTATAGGTCTTTCCATCGGTCGGAATGGCTGTCGGCGTGCTGGTGCTGGCCTGCGGGGCAATCCGTCTGAGCCGTGGTCGAATAGCAGCCCGAGACGTGGCCGTGAATGGTGGTCGATGTCGCCAACTGGCCGCCGGGGCATTGGTGGGCCGGATTCAGGGGCGAGTGGCAGTTGACGACGTGGCCGTGAATGGTGGTCGATCCGGGGTGCTGGCCGCCGCCGCACGAGTGGCTCCCGGCGTGGCAGGTGTTGGTGTCGGCGTGGCGGTGCTCGCCGTCCCCCGTCGTGCAATCACGGGCCTTGCAGTCGGAGACGTGGCCGTGGGTTGTGGTCGATCCCGGCGTCTCCCCGGTCGGGCATTGGTGGGCCGGTTTCGTGGTCGGGTGGCAGCCCGAGACGTGGCCGTGGGTTGTGGTCGATAGAGCGTGCTGGCCGCCGCCGCACGAGAGGCTCCCGGCGTGGCAGGTG
>JAJDYE010000025.1 GCA_022822905.1 Acidimicrobiia bacterium
TAAGGTTCTTCGCGTTGCCTCGAATTAAGCAACATGCTCCGCCGCTTGTGCGGGCCCCCGTCAATTCCTTTGAGTTTTAGCCTTGCGGCCGTACTCCCCAGGCGGGGCACTTAATGCGTTAGCTACGGCACGGAACCCGTTGATAAGGCCCCACACCTAGTGCCCAACGTTTACGGCGTGGACTACCAGGGTATCTAATCCTGTTTGCTACCCACGCTTTCGCTCCTGAGCGTCAGTACCGGCCCAGAGTGCTGCCTTCGCCGTCGGTGTTCCTCCTGATATCTGCGCATTTCACCGCTACACCAGGAATTCCACACTCCTCTACCGGACTCTAGTCATAGCAGTATCGGATGCAGTCTTAGGGTTGAGCCCCAACCTTTCACATCTGACTTACTAAACCGCCTACGAGCTCTTTACGCCCAATAAATCCGGACAACGCTCGCCCCCTACGTGTCACCGCGGCTGCTGGCACGTAGTTGGCCGGGGCTTCTTCTTCAGGTACCGTCAATTTCGTCCCTGCTGAAAGGGGTTTACAACCCGAGAGCCTTCATCCCCCACGCGGCGTTGCTGCGTCAGGCTTTCGCCCATTGCGCAAGATTCCCCACTGCTGCCTCCCGCAGGAGTCTGGGCCGTGTCTCAGTCCCAGTGTGGCTGATCGTCCTCTCAGACCAGCTACCCGTCACTGCCTTGGTGAGCCGTTACCCCACCAACAAGCTGATAGGCCGCGAGGCCCTCCCGAAGCGCCGGAGCATTTCCTCATCCGATCATGCGATCAGAGGAGGGCATCTGGTATTAGCCACAGTTTCCCGTGGTTGTCCCAGTCTTCGGGGCAGGTTCCTCACGTGTTACGCACCCGTTCGCCACTAGGTCATTGCCCGAAGGCGACCTCGTTCGACTTGCATGTGTTAGGCACGCCGCCAGCGTTCGTCCTGAGCCAGGATCAAACTCTCCGTCAACATCTCCAGCAGATCCTCCCCAAGGGGGGTCACTGCCTTCGATCAAGTGCTCGTCTTACTAAATTGCCTCGGCAAGACGAAGCGATTCCGGAAAGTCAAAAGGGCCGAAACCCTTCCTGACTTGGTTTCCTTGGAATTGTGTTAGGTCGACGACATCGACGCGAGGTGCGCCGGGCCGTCGCCCGCACTGGCTTTTCCGTCCTCTCTTCCGTTTTCAAGGAGCGTGAGGCGGTGACCCTGACGGGAGAACCGCATCGGCCCGGACAAGCCGAACCTTGCTCTGCCACTGGGGGCAACCTAAAGGAAACCCGTTTCAGAGGCGAGTGGTAACGCTACCGGCCTCAGCCATCAACGTCAACTCAATCACAAGATTGCAACTCGGCCCCTTTTGCCAACTCAATCAGGGGTTTTACTGCGATTCCACCCGCAGCAGGTGGTAGCGGCGCTTGCCCCGGCGAAGCAGGAGGTAGCGGTCATGCAGAAGGCTGTCGGCAGCCACCTCGGTGTCCTCCCCGGAGACCCGCTGATTGTTGACATACACCGATCCCTCTGCCAGTCCCCGGCGGGCATCGCCCTTGGAGGAAGCCAGCCCTGTGGAGGCCAGCAATTCCACGAGATCGAAGCTGTTTGAGGCGACATCGAACCCGCCGTCGGGGATGTCGGAGGTGGGCACCTCGGCGGCAATTGCCTCCAGGGCGGCCTCGTCCATGTCGTCCACCGGAGAACCGAATAGGATTCGAGCTGCCTTTTCGGCCGCGGCGGCCGCGGGCCGGCCGTGGACCAGGGAGGTGACCTCGTTGGCCAGAATGCCCTGGGCCTCTCTTCGTCCGGGATCGCGCTGATGGGCCTCAACCGCCTCGGCAATCTCGGCCACCGGAAGCATGGTGAATTGGAGCAGGCTGCGCTCCACGTCCTCGTCGGGGACCTGGATGAAGTATTGGTGGAACCGATAGGGGCTGGTGCGCTCGGGATCAAGCCAGATCGCCCCCTCGGCGGTCTTGCCGAACTTGGCCCCATCCGACCGGGTGAGCAGCGGCCAGGTGAGTCCGTGGACCTGGACGCCGGAGCGACGGCGGATGAGGTCGACCCCAGCAGTGATGTTGCCCCACTGATCGGAGCCGCCGATCTGAAGCTCGCAGTCGTGATGGGAATGCAGCCACCAGAAGTCGTAGGCCTGCAACAGCATGTAGGTGAACTCGGTGAAGGAGATGCCGGTCTCGCTCTCCATCCGGCTGCGCACCGAGTGCTTGGCCGCCATCTGGTTCACCGTGGCGTGCTTGCCGGTGTCTCGGAGGAACTCGATGAGAGTTAGGTCGCGGGTCCAGTCATAGTTGTTGACCAACTCGGCGTCGCCATCGAGATCCAGCAGCTTCTCAAGCTGCGACCGGATGCCCGACAAGTTGGCGGCCAGCGTCTCGTCATCCAGCAGGTTGCGCTCATCTGAGCGTCCGCTGGGATCGCCCACCATGCCGGTGGCCCCGCCCACCAGGGCGATGGGCCGGTGACCGGCTTCTTGGAACCGCCTCAGCACCAGAACCCCGATCAGGTTGCCCAAGTGCAGGGAGCTGGCCGTAGGGTCGATGCCGTGGTACACGCTGACCGGCCCACTGCTCAATCTTCGGGCCAGCAGATCCCGATCGGTGGTGTCTTGCACCAGGCCGCGGGATTCGAGTTCTTCAAGCACCATGCGAATGCTACGAGAGTCGACGGCCTAGGGAGAATGAGTACGTGACGGGCAGGCGACTCGGCTTGTCGATTGGCATCGCGGTGGTGGTGCTGTTCGCCGTGTTTTGGATCGGGGCCACCATCTGGTTCTTCGGCGACGAGAACCCTGACTGGCTGCAAGACCGGGAGTGGGTGGCCGATGCCGAGGCCCGATGCGCCCAGGCCCGCGACGAACTGGACCGGCTTCCCCAAGCCCTCGATCTGGAGGATACGGACGACCAGGCCGACCAGATGGACGATCGGGCCGACCAGATCGAAGTCTCGACCGCAGTGCTGGACGACATGACGGCTGATTTGGCCGCGTCTGCTCCGGGCGGCGATGACGGTGAGCTGGTGGGGTTGTGGCTGGGCACCTGGGAGACCTATCTCAACGACCGTCTGGCCCACGCCGAGGCCCTCCGAGCCGGAGAAGACCGCCAGTTCCGAGTGAGTGTGGAGCGAGGAGAAGGGGTTGACGCCCTGTTGGACGCCTTCGCCGACCGCAATCGGATGCCCTCCTGCGGCGATCCGCTGGATATCGGCTAGGCGACCTCGTCGCGGACCCCCAGGAAGGCCCGCCGGACACTGGGGTCGGCCAACAGGTCTTCAGAGGGGCCCTGGTAGGTGGCGATGCCTTGATCGATGACGTAGCCGCGGTTGCTGGCCTCAAGGCCCTGGCGGGCGTTCTGCTCGATCATCAGCACGGTCAGCGAGATCTCCCGGTTCAACCGACGGATCGTTTCGAACACCTCCGCGGTCACCAGGGGTGAGAGGCCGGCGGACGGCTCGTCCATTAGCACCAGTTGCGGCTCCCACATCAGCGAGCGTCCGATCTCGATCATTCGCTGCTCGCCGCCTGACAGCGTGCCGGCCGCCTGGCGGGATCGGGCGGCCAGCTTGGGAAACAAATCGCACACAAAGTCGATGCGCTCGCGAACCCGAGTCTTGTCCCGGCACTGGTACATGCCCAGCTCCAGATTCTCGTACACGGTCATCTGGGCGAAGGTGCTGCGCAGTTGGGGCACGATGGCGATGCCCGCGGTGGAGAGCGCGTCCTGAGGGGCGATGCTGGTGATGTCGGCACCGTCGCACACCACGGTCCCGGCTCGTACTGGCACCAAGCCGTACACCGCCTTGAACACCGTGGACTTGCCGGCGCCATTCGGGCCGATGACGCAGACGATCTCGCCTCGATGGACTTCAAGGTCGATGCCGCGGATGATGTCGTGCCCGGCGACGTAGCCGGCTCGCACCGACCTCAACTCGAGAAGCGGTCCCCCTGGCTGGGCCGGGCTCACGGGGTCTCCACCCCGGCTGTGCTTCCGCCGCCTTCGGGCGGGTCCTGGCGGCCTTGGGCCCCGAAGTAGGCCTCGATCACCGCGGGCTCCTCCATCACTTGGCGAGGGGTTCCCTCGGCCAGCTTGCGGCCGGAGTCGAGCACCACGACCCGCTCGCAGAGATCGGCCACGAACTGGACGTTGTGCTCGACCATCAGGAACGACACGCCCTGTTCGGCGTTTATGGACACCAACCGGTCTTTGATGTCCTCCACGAGTGTCGGATTGATGCCCGAGGTGGCCTCGTCCAGCAGAACCAGGGTTGGATTGCTCATGAGCGCCATGCCGATCTCCAGCAGTCTCCGCTGGCCGCCGGAGAGGGTGCCGGCGGGCTCGTCTGCCATCGGGGCCAGCATGAGGAATTCCATGAGCTGCTCGGCCTTAGACCGGGTCGCAGTGTCGGTTCGCTGGAACAGGCCGCGCACGCCGATCTTGCCCCACTGCAAGCTGAGCTCCATGTTCTCGCGCACCGTGAGGTCGCGGTACACCCGGATGACCTGGAATGTGCGGGCCATGCCCATACGAGCGACCTGATAGGGCGACAGCCGGGTGATGTCGGTGGTGCCAAGGCGAATCGACCCGTTGTCGAGGCTGTGCAGTCTGCTGAGGCAATCGAACAGCGTGGTCTTGCCGCTCCCGTTGGGGCCGATGAGCCCGACCATCTCACCGGAGAAGACCTCGATGTCGACCCCGTCGACCGCGGTGAGCCCTCCGAATCGCTTGACGATGCTGTTTGCCTCCACGACCCGAGTGCGCTCCTGGGACGGCCCGGCCCGGGCTTGAGCCGGCTCAGCAGGTCGGAGCTGGCGGTCGTGGCCGCCCTCCGACTGGACATCCTCCTCGGTCTGAGGGACCGACTCGGTCGCCCCCCAACGCCACAGCTTGCGAAGCGATACCGCCCGAGCGTCGAAGATGCCGACAACCCCTTTGGGCAAGAACAGCACGATCAGGATCAACAGCACGCCCTGGGCGACGAGGTGGTAGTCGAGCAGGTTGGTCCACAGCACCTCCCGCAGCCAATACAGCCCCACTGAGCCCACAATCGGGCCGATCACCGTGCCGAGCCCGCCGAGGAGCGTGCCCATGATCGCATCGATGGTGCGGGTTTCAATGAAGGCGATATCGGGGTCGACGAAGGTGTTCTGGTAGGCCCACAGGCCGCCGAAGAGCCCGGTGGACGCGCCGGCGAAGCTGAACACGGCCACCTTGAGCCGAGTGGTGGCAATCCCCCGCATCTGAGCGCCCAGTTCGTCCTCCCGGATCGCCACCAGCGCGGCGCCGAATCGGGTTCGGCGCAGCCACCACGTCAACGCGATCAGCCCCACCACCAGCGCCAGTTCCAAGTAGTAGAAAAGCTGGCGGTTCAGGTAGGGGGGCAGGGTCAGGCCTACGCCTCCGCCGGTCAGCCCTCCCCATGTCCTAACGATCTCCCGCATCGCCACGAACGTGCCCAGCATGGCGATGGAGAAATACGGGCCCTTGAGGTGCATCGTGAACCGCCCGATCAACGCGGCCAGCGCCCCCGCCACCACCATTCCCAGCAAGATGGCCGGTATCGGCGGCCAGCCGATACCTAGGCCGTTGGATTGCAGCGACATCAAGATCGCGGTCACGTAGGCGCCGATTCCGAACCACACGGCGTGGCCGAAGTCCACGTAGCCGGTGAACCCGCCGGTGAGATTCCAGTTGATGGCCACCGCCACACCGGTGAACATCAGCGTGAACGTGAACAGGGTGGAGTCGCTGGTGCCCCCGGCCAGGGGGAGCACGATAAGCCAGACGAGCGCGCCGGCCGCGGCGATCCGCACTATCAAGCGCCCTCCAGGGCCGCCGAGCCATTGCCGCAGCGGGGTCATGACGCGGTGGCGTCCACCGGACGCAGTCCTTTGAAGATGCCCTGGGGTCGGAGCACCAGCGCGGCTACCAAGATGACGAACGAGGCCACCACGGCCAGGTTCGTGCCCACGCCCTCTACGTAGAGCGCCAAGACCGCCTCGACAAGGCCGAGCAGCATGGCCCCGCCCAGCGCTCCCCGAATCGAGCCCAGCCCGGCCATCGCGGTGATGGCGAACGCCTTGAGCGTGAGCGGCGGCCCTTGGAAGGGCTGAACGGCCAGCACCGGGCTCACCATCGCCCCAGCCGCGCCGGTGATGCCGATGCAGATGGCAAACGTGACCAGATACACCTTGCCCACGTCGATCCCGACGATGCCAGCGGCCTCCCGATTCTGCGCGGCCGCCCTGATGCCCTTGCCCAGCCGGGTTCGAGTCAGGAGCAGGCTGAGACAGCCGAGAATGCCCAACGCGATCACCAGTATCCAGAACTTGGTGACCGGCACCGTAAGGGTGTCGGTCACCCGCCAGCTCCCGTCGAGCGAGGTGCTGGACCGTCGGAAGTCCGCTGAGAAGATGAGCTTCATGGCGTTCTGCAAGATGATCGCCAAGCCGAACATGACCAGCAGCGACACCAGATGGGGCCGGTTGATGACGTGGTTGACCAAGCCCCTTTGCACCACGTAGCCGAGGGCCATCATCAAGATGAAAACCGCCGGGACCGAGACGAAGGGGTCGATCCCCCACAGGTCGTTCCCCAGCCACGCCAGGTAGGCGCCGACCATCACAAACTCGCCGTGGGCGATGTTGATGACCCCCATCACCCCCCAGATGATGGAGAAGCCCAGCACCAGCACTGCGTACATGCCCCCGAGGGCGATGCCGTTGACGATCGCCTGGGGAAGCTGGCCCAGGTCTGATACCTGGCCCACAGGCCTGGCTGATCCCATAGTCCCGTCGCCCAGGGGATATTGAAGACCGGCGGTGGCCGCGGCGTCGGGGGCGACAATCACGATCTGGCCGTCTTGCACCTGCACCGTGCCCATCGGCTTGGCCGTGTTGACCCCCCGCCCGTCGAAGCTGATCGGCCCGTAGAACGTGTCGGCCGACAAGTCCCTCAGCGCGGCACGAACGTCGTCGGTCTCGGTGGAGTCGGCAGCCTCGATGGCGAGGTGCAGGGCAAGGGCGGCCGCGGTGGCGCTGGCCGCCTGGTACACGGGCGGCTCGCCCCAGAGTGCTTCGTAGTAGGCGGCATAGTCGGCGGCGGTGCCGAAGTAGATGCCCTCGTAGGCCATGGTGGATTCCCACTGGGTGGGGCCGAGCACGCCGTCGATGTCGGTGCCGAGTTCCTCGATGAGCTTGGGGTTGGATGGGCCGACGGTGATGAGCATTCCGTCGGGCTGGAAACCCAGTTCTTTGGCCGAGTTCACGAACAGGACTGCGTCGTTGTAGTGACCGCCGCCGACGAAGATGTCGGAGCCGAGGTTGCGGAACTTGGTCATGATGGCCGAGACATCCTGGATGTCTTTGGGATAGGTCTCGGAGGCCAGTACCTCGATGCCGTTGGCCTCGAGGTGGCGGGCTGCGCCATTGGCCACCGCAGTGGCGAACGAGGTGTCCTCGTGGGCTATGACCGCGGTGGCAGCCCCCCGGTCGGCGAGGGCCTCGATGCCGGAGCGGGTGTAGTCGCTGGCGATGGTGGCCACCAGGAACAGGTTCTGAAAGCCCCGTTCGAACATCGTGTCGGAGGTGCCGTTCCCCTCCACCATCAAGACGTTGTTGGCTTCGGCGATGGTACTGGTGCCGGTGGTGAGACCGCTGGAATACGGACCGAGGAGGAAGTCCACCTTGTCCTCGTCGATGAGGCGTTGGACGAGGTTGCCTGCGGTGTCGGCGTCCGACTCGTCGTCGTAGTACACGATCTCGGCCCGGTAGCGCCCGGCACCGATGCGAATGCCGCCGTAGACGTCGTTCACCCAGCGCACCCACGTGTCGTATCCCTGACGCGAGTCCTTGCCCTCCACCGCGTATTTGCCGGTCTCGCTCAGCGCGGCCCCCAGCTTGACAGTGCCCGCGAAGGCCCCATCGGCTGCTCCCGACGACCCGTCGCTGGTTGGCGAACTGCCCCGAACACAACCGGCCGTGAAGAAGAGGCAGACAAGCAGAATGACACCAAACACCAGTCCGTGCCGTTGCATTGCTTGCGACCGTATCTGATCGCCGTGCGTCCCTAGGGGCGCGGGAGCCTTTCGAGGGCCTCACCACCGAGCTCAGCCAGACGCACCAGCCCGGGGTCACAGCCGAGATCGGCCACACCGCTAAGCGGCACCCAGCGCAAGGCCCGGGACTCGTGGTTGCCTTGAGGCTGGGCATCGGCGGGCGCCTGCACCAAGAACCGCACGTCGTAGTGCAGATGGGGATCCTCGCCGGGGGGATCCACCTCATGGATGTCGAGGTGCAGGGGCTGGGGCCAGATGCGGAGGTTCTCGATGCCGGTTTCCTCGGTTGCCTCCCGCAGCGCCACCGCGGCCAGGTTGGCATCGCCATCGGCATGGCCCCCTGGCTGAAGCCAGCGGCCGAACTTGGCGTGGAGCATCAACAGCGTGTTGACCCCGGTGGCGTCCACCACTAGGGCCGAGCCGGTGAGGTGCCCGGGCCGGCACGTCCTCACGCTGGCGTCGGGGTGGCCGTCGATCAGTGCCCGGTAGCGGTCGCCCAGATCGTCGTCGAACCCGGCTAACAGCTCACGGGCCACAGCCAGGTCTTCGGTGGATGACAACAGGAGGTGCCCGTCGCCCAGCCAGGCCAAATCTTCAGTGCCGCTCATCACCCTCTCCGAGAAAGGTCGGGGCAACCGGGAACGTACCAGCGCCATGGGAGATCAATCCCAGCGCTGAGGCCGATGCGAACCGAGCGGCCCGGCTCAGCGGGGGGTGCGATACCGTCGTCAAGCACCTCGATCCCCGAATCGGCGACCACCAGATCGGCACCGTTGGCAGCGCCGTCGATGCCGAGCGCAGCGGCGAGCTTGGCCGGTCCGCTGCACAGGTCCCGATCCTGGCGGGCTTTCGGTCGCCTCGCCCACATGTCCTCCAGGCCGGCCAGTGGAGTCAGCGCCCGCAGCAGCACAGCGGCACACTCCCCATCGGCGCCGCATACCACGTTGGCGCACCAGTGCATGCCGTAGGTGAAGTACACATACAGCCGGCCGGGCGGTCCGAACATGACCTCGGTGCGGGGGGTAATACCCCGAAAACCGTGGCTACCCGGGTCATCGGCGCCGGCGTAGGCCTCTACCTCCACGATCCGGCCCCGACACCCTGTGGCTACTAGCACCTTGTTCAGCAGGTCCGGGGCCACCTCCCGAGGATCTCGGGCATAGAACCCCCGCTCAAGCCTCATCTCCGACACGATAAGCCAGGGCTGGCCAGTCGCCGTCAGCCGAAGCGGGTGGCGTCGGCCTTTAGGCGGGCGCGGAGTTGTTCGAGCTGCGCGGCTACTGGCTCGGGGCCAGCGCCGCCGGGGGTGGTGCGGCGGGTGACGGGTACGCCGGGGGCGAGCAGCTCGGCGGCCGCGTCGCCTAGGCGGGGGTCGGCTCGTACCAGGTCGGCCAGGGATGCCTCGCCGTCCAGGCTTCGGCGTACCAAGTCGCCCACCACCGCGTGGGCGTCTCGGAACGGCATGCCTTGGGCTACCAGGTGCTCGGCGAGATCGGTGGCCGCTGATGCAGGGGCGTCGGCGGCTGCGGCCATGGCCTCGGTATTGAAGGCGATGGAGGATAGAAGCCCGTTCATGGCCCGCACGCCGAGGCGCACCTGGTCGAACGTGTCGAACAGAGGCTCTTTGTCTTCTTGGAGGTCGCGGTTGTAGGCCAGCGGCAGGCCCTTGAGGGTGGCCAGCAAGCCAGTGAGGTTGCCGATGAGCCGGCCGGCTTTGGCCCGGGCCAACTCGGCGATGTCGGGGTTCTTCTTCTGGGGCAGCATGGAGCTGCCGGTGGAGTAGGCGTCGTCGAGGGTGGCGAAGTTGGCCTCCTCGGAGGTCCAGAACACAATCTCCTCTCCGAGCCGGGACAAGTGGATGGCCACCATTGTCAGCGCGAACAGGCTCTCGGCCACGAAGTCCCGGTCGGATACTGCGTCCATGGAGTTGTCGAACCGGGCGGCAAAGCCCAACTCGGCCGCGGTCACATCGGGGTCCAGGGGAAGCGAAGAACCCGCCAACGCGCCCGCGCCCAGGGGGCTGACGTCCAGTCGGTTGTGGGCGTCGGCCAATCGGTCCACGTCCCGGGCCAGCGCCCAGCCGTGGGCCAGCAGATGGTGGGCCAGCAGCACCGGCTGGGCCCGCTGAAGATGGGTGTAGCCCGGCAGATAGGTGTCGCCTGCGTCGATGGCCCGCTCGACCAGCACCTGCTGGAGGGCGATCAGGTCGCCGGCGATGGCGGCCAGCTCCCGCTTGGCGAACAGGCGCAGGTCGGTGGCCACTTGGTCGTTGCGGCTGCGACCGGTGTGGAGCTTGGCCCCGGCGGGTCCGGCCAGCTCAGTGACCCGGCGCTCGATGGCGGTGTGAATGTCTTCGTCGCCAGGCGCGAAATCGAACTCGCCGGTGGCCAACTCCTGCTCGGTTTGGTCGAGCGCGGCCAGCACCTCGTCAACCTCGGAGTCGGTGAGCAAGCCGACGCGGCCCAGCATCCGGACGTGGGCCCGTGACCCGGCAATGTCGTCGGGTGCCAGCCTCACGTCGAAGCCGATGCTGGCGGTGTAGGCCATCAGCTCGTCGGCGGGGTCGCCGTCGAACCTGCCGTGCCAAAGCGTGCTCATGACGGGCCTGCTCGCTGGGCCAGGGTGCGCAGCCGCAAAGCGTGGAGCTTGATGAACCCCTCGGCATCGGCCTGCTGGTAGGCGCCCTGGTCTTCTTCGAAGGTGACCACTGCCTCATCGAACAGGCTGTAGTCGGAGCGCCGCCCGGTAACGATCACGTTGCCCCGGTACAGCTTGAGCCGAACGGTGCCGTTCACCCGCTGCTGAGAGTGGTCGATGGCGGTCTGGAGCATCAGGCGCTCGGGGCTCCACCAGTAGCCGTTGTAGATGAGTTGGGCGTAGCGGGGCATGAGCTCGTCTTTGAGGTGGGCCGCCTCACGGTCGAGGGTGAGGCTCTCCATGGCCCGGTGGGCCTTGAGCATGATGGTGCCGCCGGGGGTCTCGTAGCAGCCCCGTGACTTCATGCCCACGTAGCGGTTCTCCACCAAGTCGAGGCGGCCGATGCCGTTGGCCCCGCCGATGCGGTTCAACTCGGCCAGCACCGCGGCCGGACTGAGGGGCTGGCCGTTTATGGCGGTGATGTCTCCGCCTTCGAAGGTGAGCTCGATCTCGGTCGGAGTGTTGGGGGCATCCTCCGGCGACACCGACCAGCGCCACATCTCCTCGGGAGGCTCGAACCACGGATCCTCCAACGGCCCGCCCTCGTAGGAGATGTGGAGCAGGTTGGCGTCCATGGAGAACGGCGAGCCGCCCTCCCGCTCGGCCTCGATGGGGATGCCGTGCTCCCCGGCGTAGGCCACCAGCTTCTCCCGGGAGCCCAGGTCCCAGATGCGCCAGGGGGCCACCACCGAAATGTCGGGATTCAGGGCGTAAGCGCCCAGCTCGAAACGCACTTGGTCGTTGCCCTTGCCGGTGGCGCCATGGGACACGGCGTCGGCGCCGACCTCGGCCGCGATCTCCACGAGCCTTTTGGCGATGAGCGGGCGGGCGATGGAGGTACCCAGTAGGTATTCCCCCTCGTAGATGGCATTGGCCCGGAACATGGGGAACACGAAGTCGGCGGTGAACTCCTCCCGCAGATCCTCAATGTAGATCTCGTCCACGCCCATGGCCTCGGCCTTGGCCCGGGCCGGTTCCAACTCCTCGCCTTGGCCCAGGTCGGCGGTGAAGGTGACCACCTCGCAGCCGTAGGTGTCCTGCAACCAGCGCAGAATCACCGAGGTGTCCAAACCGCCGGAGTAGGCCAGCACGATCTTGTTCAGTTCCTGGTTCACGAGCTCTCCTCTAAGGGGGCGGATTCCGCCGGATCGGTGAGTCCGGCCAGCGAGCGGAAGAAGTCGGCCACCGCACCGCCGCCGGCTTGCTCGGTGGCCACCACCAGCACGGTGTCGTCACCGGCCACGGTGCCCAGTACGCCGCTTACTGGGGAGCGGTCGATGGCCGAGCCGACCACATGGGCCGACCCCGGCGGGGTGTTCAGCACCACCAGGTTCCCGGAGCTGCCCACGGCAACTACCCACTCCCCCAGCACCCGCCGGAGGTGGTCGTCGGGGGCGATCTGCTCAGAGGGCAGCTCGGGGATGGCGTACACCGACCCGCCGCCGGTGGGGACTTTGACCGCGCCGAGGTCGTCGAGGTCGCGCGACACGGTGGCCTGAGTGACCGCCACTCCATGAGCAGTCAAGAGTTCCACCAGGTGATCCTGGCTGGACACCGACTCCTGCCGAAGGATCTGGGCGATCCGGTGCTGGCGCTGGTTCTTCCCCAATCTCATGACGCCTCCAACAAGAACGCGAGCAGGCCACGGGCGGCGTGCATCCGGTTCTCGGCCTGTTGCCATATCCGGCTCTGCGGACCGTAGAGGACCTGTTCGGTTACCTCCAGGCCGGGGCGGGCGGGCAGGCAGTGCAAGAAGATGGCGTCGGGGGCGGCCTGACCCATTAGCGCCTCGTCGACGGTGTAGCTGGCGAAGGCGTCCATCTTCTCTGAGGACTGCTTCTCTTCGCCCATCGAGACCCACACGTCGGTGTACACCACATGGGCATCGGCCACTGCCTCAGCCGGGTCGTCGATGATCTCCGCGGCGCCGCCGGTAGCGGAGATGCGATCCAGATCAGCGCTGCTGAGCCGGTAGCCGGGCGGGCCGGAAATGACGAACTCCGCACCGGCCATGCCGGCTGCGATGGCCAGCGACCGGGACACGTTGTTGGCATCGCCCACGAAGGTGATGCGGCGCCCGCTGACCTCCCCGAACGCCTGCTTGACGGTCAGCAGATCGCCCAGCGCCTGCAAGGGGTGGGCCTGGTCGCTCAGCATGTTGACCACCGGCACCGGACTGACTGCGACCATGCGCGTCAGCAGGTTGTGATCGAACACCCGGGCGCCGATGGCCGCGTGGTAGCAGGCCAGGGTGCGGACAACGTCTTCGGCCGACTCCCGGTTGTCGATATCAACCTCGCCCTTGGCCACCGACACTGGGTGGCCGCCCAGCTGCACCACGGCCATCTCCATGGAGTGGCGGGTCCGGGCTGAGGGCTTCTCAAACAGCAGGGCCATGCCCTTGCCGTCCAGGGCTTGGGGTGGAGACGGATCGTCAGCCAGGTCCAGAACTTCAACTAGCTCTGCTGGGCTGAGGTCATCGACCTCGAGGAGGTGGCGGGGGGGCTTCATGACTTCAGTACCTGGTCGAGCACGGCCACGCCGTGGGCTATCTCGTCTTCGCTGATGATCAGGGGCGGCGCGATCCGCAGTGAGGTGGCCCCGGCGGTGCCTAACACCAGGCCGGCAGCCATTCCTGCGGTCAACACCTCGGCGGCAGGGCGTTCTCTCGCCAACTCCACGCCCAGCAACAGGCCCCGGCCCCTCACACTGTCCACTCCGTCGAGCGCCTCCACCGCGGACCGCATGGTCTCACCAGCGGCGGCGGCCCGAGCCGGCAGGTCCAGCTCCTCCATCACGGCCAGCGTGGCCTTGGCGGCCGATGCCGCCAATGGCTGACCGCCGAAAGTGGTGGCATGGTCACCGGGCTTGAAGGCAGCGGCGACCTCTTCCCGGGCCCAACAGGCCCCGATGGGCATGCCGTTGCCCAAGGCCTTGGCCATGGTCACCACGTCGGGCTCGACGCCGTCGTGGTGGTGGGCGAACCAGCGCCCGGTGCGGGCCAGGCCGGTCTGCACCTCGTCGAACATGAACAGCAGGCTCCGGTCGTCGCAAAGCTCTCGTACCGCTTGGAGGTAGCCATCAGACGGAACGTTGATGCCTCCCTCGCCCTGGATGGGTTCCAACAGCACCGCGGCGGTGGTGTCGTCGATGGCCTTCTCCAGCTCGGCAATGTCGTCCCAGGGCACATGGCGGAATCCTTCGGGCAGGGGCTGGAAGGCCTCGTGCTTCTCGGCCTGGCCGGTGGCGTGCAGCGTGGCCAGCGTGCGGCCGTGGAAAGAGCGGCCCGCGCTGATCACGGTGTAGCGGCCGGGTCCACCCCACTTGCGGGCCAGCTTGATGGCGCATTCGTTGGACTCGGCCCCGCTGTTGGCGAAGAACACCTGGCCGGGCACCCCGCCGACCAGCCGGTCGATGGTGCGGGCCACGTGCATCTGGGGCTCGGTGGCGTACAGATTGGACACGTGGCACAGGGTGCGGGCTTGCTCGGCCACTGCTTCGGCCACCTTGGGGTGGGCGTGGCCGAGGCTGCACACCGCGATGCCGCTCAAAAAGTCCAGATAGCGGGTGCCGTCGCGGTCCCACAGCCAGCATCCTTCCCCCTTCACGAACATGACCGGGGGCGGGCCGTAGGTTGGCATGAGCGGGCAGGGTCCGGCATCGACTCCTACCGCATCGGTGTGAGTGCTCATGGGGTGGCCTCCTGATCGGTGGAGTCGGGGTAGACCATGGTGCCCACCCCGGAATCGGTGAACAGCTCCAGCAGCAGCACGTGGGGGGTGGTGCCGTTCACCATGTGGGCCGAGGCCACGCCGTGGCGAACCGCGTGTATGGCCGCGGTGGCCTTAGGGATCATGCCCCCGGCCAAATCCCCGGCGGCGATCATGGCATCTAGATCAGAGGCGGTGGTCACGCTGATGAGGGTGGACGGATCGCCGGGATCGGCGTACAGGCCCTCGACGTCGGTTAGGAACACGGCTTTGGCCGCCCCCAGGGCGCCAGCCAGGATCCCGGCCACGGTGTCGGCGTTGATGTTGAGCGCCTGGCCGGTGGCGTCGGCACCGATGGTGGACACCACCGGAATCAGGCTCTCGTCCAGCAGCCGGTCGATGATGGCGGTGTTGACGGTGTCCACCGTGCCCACATAGCCCAGCTCGGGATTCTCGGCCCGGGCCTGGATCAACCCGGCGTCCTCTCCGGACACGCCGACTGCGAGGGGACCGTGGACGTTGATGGCCGAGACGATGTCGCGGTTGACCCGGCCCACCAGCACCATGCGGGCGATGTCCAGCGTCTCGGCGTCGGTCACTCGCAGCCCGTCGACAAACCGGGGTTCCAAGCCGAGCCGCTCCATCATCTCGCCGATCTGCGGGCCGCCGCCGTGTACCACCACGGGGCGGATGCCCACCGATTGCATGAGCACAATGTCGGCGGCGAACCCGGCCAGGTGATCGCTGTCCATGGCGCTGCCGCCGTACTTCACCACCACGGTCGAACCCGAGAACCGCTGGATGTAAGGCAGGGCTTGGGTGAGGACCGCCGCGGTGTCTTCAGCTTTGAAGCTCATGACGTCCCCATGTTCTCGTCGATGTAGGCGTGGGTGAGGTCGGTGGTGATGATCCGGGCCGAGCCGTCACCCATGCCGAGGTCCACGTGCAGGTCGAGCCGCCGGCCAGTCATGTATTCGGCCAACTCGGGGGGATGGGCCGGCTCGCCGTGGTCATACACCACATGGGGGCCGTAAGCGATGGTCAACTTGGTGTGGTCGAAGGCCACCCCCGCTGCGCCCATCTCCGAGGCGATGCGTCCCCAGTAGGGGTCTTGGCCGTACCAGGAGCACTTCACGAGCTGGCAGTTGGCGGTGTCCCGAGCGGCCTTGGCCGCTTCGGCATCGGAGGCTGCTCCGGTGACCCTCAGAAACACCGTCTTGGTAGAGCCTTCGGCATCATCGGCCATTTGCAGGGCCAGGCTCTCGCAGGCGTCGGCGATGGCCTGGGTGAGGGCATCGGCATCGATCGGTCCCGCCTGGCCATTGGCCAAAATCAGCACCGTGTCGTTGGTGGACTCAGCCCCGTCCACGGTGAGGGTGTTGAACGTGCCCGCCACTCCGGCTCTGAGAGCCTGTTGGAGAGTTTCGGGGTCGGCCGCTGCATCAGTCACCAACACGGCCAGCATGGTGGCCATGTTGGGCTCCAGCATGGCGGCGCCCTTGGCAATGCCTCCAACGGTGAAGCCGTCGCCGGCGACAACCACCTGCTTGGGGACGGTATCGGTGGTCATGATGGCCTCGGCTGCTTGGGGGCCGCCCTCGGTGGTTTGGGCGGCGGCCGCGGCGGCGATGCCAGCCGACACCGCATCCATGGGCAGGGCGTAGCCGATGAGCCCGGTAGAGCACACCAGCACGTCCTCGGGGGTCACTCCCAAGGCGGCGGCGGTCTCCTTGCACATCTGGTGGGCGTCGGCCATGCCTTGCGCCCCAGTGGCCGCGTTGGCATTGCCGCTGTTGAGGACCACCGCAGCGGCCTTGCCGCCCGTGGTGGTCAGATGCTCCTGGCACACCAGCACCGGAGCGGCAGTCATCTTGTTGGAGGTGAACACCCCGGCCGCGCTGACGGCGGCGCCGTCGGCGGTGGCCACGATGGCGAGGTCGGGCTTGCCGCTGGGCTTGATGCCGCAGGTCACCCCTGCGGCGGTGAACCCTGGGACTTCGGTCACGCTCATGGGTACACCCCCACCGCGGTCAGCCCGGTAGCTTCATCGAGACCGCTGATGTTGTTGGCGCACTGGATTGCCTGTCCTGCCGCCCCCTTCACCAGGTTGTCGATGGCGCACAGCGCCACCACGGTTTGCGTACGGGCGTCGCAGCGGACGGTGAGGTGGGCGGCGTTAGAGCCCAGCGTGGCCTTGGTAGACGGCGGACGCTCGGACACGACGATGAACGGTTCGTCAGCGTAGAACTCGGCCAGCCCCGCGAGCACTGCTTCGCTGGAGGTCTCCCCCGTCGGCTTGGCGTAGCAGGTGGCCAGGATTCCCCGATTCATCGGTGCCAGATGGGGTGTGAACAGCACCGATGCGCCGGCGGCCTGTTCGATCTCCGGAGTGTGGCGATGGTCGAGCAGCCCATAGGCAGTGAAGTCCTCATCGACCGCACAGAATGTGGTGTGGGCTTTGGGGGGCCGGCCCGCGCCGGAAACCCCGCTGGCCGCGTCCACGATGACCCCATCGGTCTGGATGAGGCCCAAGCGGACCAGAGGCGCGATGGCCAGCGCGGCAGCCGTGGGATAGCAGCCCGGTACGGCTACCGCAGTAGCACCGGCCAACTCATCCCTGAACAGCTCAGGCAGGCCGTAGGCGAACTGGCTGAGAAGATCGGGAGCAAGATGAGACTCCCCATACCACTGCAGGTATTCCCCGGCGTCGTTCAGGCGGAAGTCGGCAGCCAGATCGACGGCGACCTTGCCCCGATCCAGAATGTCGGCGGCCATAGCCATGGACTGGCCATGGGGCAGCGCCAAAAATGCCAACTCCACGTCATCCAGCAAGGTGGGGTCGTATTTCACAAACTCCTGGTCGGCACCAATGGCGGCCAGGTGAGGATAGAGATCAGCGACCGGCTGCCCCGCCTGGGTGTCGCCGGTCACAAAGCGCACGTCGAAGCCAGGATGCTGAGCCAGCAGCCGCATCAACTCTGCGCCTACATATCCCGAAGCCCCAATGATCCCAATGGGGACTTTTTCTCCCATAGGTACAATTATGCACAACTATGAATAAGTATTCAAGTCAATTGCAATGGAAGTTCAGCCGCGGAGGGAGGCGTTGTGGGAGTTGGTGACGGCGTCGATGCAGGATTGGCGGGCTTTGGCCACCTCGGCGTCGTTGAGGGTGCGGTCGGGCGCTTCGAAGCGGAGGGTGAAGGCCAGGCTGCGGTGGCCTTCGCCGAGTTGGTCGGAGCGGAACACGTCGAACAGGGCGACGGAGGCGAGCAATTCGCCTCCGGCCTCGGCGATGGTGGCTGATACCTCGTCGGCCGACACCTCGTCGGAAACGGTGAAGGCCAGATCCACATCGCTGGATGGGTAGCGGCTGGGGGCTTGATACGGTGCCAAGGCTCGATCGGCTTCCAACAGGGCGCCGAGGTCCACCTCTAGCCAGGCCACCCGCTCGTCGATCTCATAGGCATCCAGCACTTGGGGGTCGATCTCGCCCAGCGCGCCGACCGGCTGGCCGTCGGCCAGCACTTGGCCCGACCGGCCGGGATGAAGGCCGTCTTCCGGGCCGTTGACCACGCCCGTGCGGGTCACGGTCAGGTGGCGGGCTAGGCGGCGCCACAGCGTGGTGGCTGCCGTGGCCTCTTGGCCGGCCAGAATCACGGCCAGGTGCTCTCCCTCGTCGGGGAGATCCCCTCCCCCGCCAGGATTCACCCGGCCAATCTCGAACAGCGACACCCCGGTGGTCCGCCGGGCGGCGTTGTAGGCCACTGCCTTCAATAGACCAGGGCGCAGCGAGGTCCGCATGATCGACTCCTCGGCCACCAGCGGGTTGGTCACGGTGATGCCGTCGTCGCCCAGGCCGGCTCGGGCCAGATCGCCGGGAGCTAGGAACGGGAGGGGCATGGCCTCGCTGATCCCCATACCAGCGAGCAGTTCCCGGACCCGGCGGCGGTCTTGTTGCTGGGGGGTGAGCGCGCCGGCCTGCTCGGTCACCGGCACGGTGCGGGCGATCTTGGAGAAGCCGTGAAGCCGCCCCACTTCCTCGATCACGTCGATCTCGGTGGCCGAATCCAGCCGCCACGACGGGATGGTGACGTTGAAGTCCTGGCTGTCGCCACCCGTCTCGCAGGCGAACCCGATGGGCTCGAGCAGACCGGTCATCTCACCGATGCTCAGGTCGGTGCCCAAAATGGAGTTGACCCGCGGCGATCGGACTCGAACGGTGATGGACTCAGGCCGATTGCCATTGGCGTCGATCATGCCTGGGGAGGTGGTGGATCCGAGGGTGGCGGCTAGCTCGGCAAAGCGGTCCAGCGCCATGGGGATGATTTCGGGGTCGGCCCCCCGCTCGAATCGAGCAGATGCCTCGCTGCGCAGGCCGAGTCGGCGGGCAGTGCGGGCGATGGTCATGGGATCCCACCACGCGGCCTCCAGCAGCACCGAGCGGGTATCAGCGGAGATCTCGGTGGAGGCGCCGCCCATGACCCCGGCTAGGCCGATGGCCTCGTCATCGCGGTTGACGATCACCCCGTCGTAGGTGGTGAGAGCTCGCGCCGTGCCATCCAAAGTGAACAACTCTTCGCCCCGATGGGCCATGCGGACCCCCAGCTCCCCCCCGGGTACGAGGTCGAGGTCGTAGGTGTGGTTGGGCTGGCCCAGCTCGAACATCACGTAGTTGGACAGGTCGACCACCGCGTTGATGGGCCGCTGCCCCACGGCCAACAACCGGTTGGCCATCCATCGGGGCGACGCTCCCGAGGGAACATTGTCGAGCACTCGCACCCCAAAGCGCTGGCAGAAATCGGGGGCGGCGATGCTCACGGAAGCCCGCTCGGCCGCAGGCGTTCCGGCCTCATCGACATCGGGGACCGCCACCGAGAAGGGCACTCCCAGGCGGGCGGCCAGGTCGCGGGCCACGCCCATCACCGACATGGCATCGGGGCGGTTGGGGTTCACCTCCAGGTCGAACAACACATCGGGGTGTATACCCAGCGCTTCGGCGAGGGGGACTCCCAACGACAGGCCTTGTTCCAAGATCAAGATGCCCTCGTGGTCGTCGCCCATGCCGATCTCGGCCCCCGAGCACAGCATTCCGTTGCTCCACTCGCCCCGCATTTTGCGGCGGGCGATCTCGATGCCGTTGGGCATGGTGGTGCCTACGGTGGCCAGCGGCACCAAATCGCCCACCGCCATGTTGAATGCCCCGCAGCACACTTGGAGGGCCTCGCCGTCGCCGGCGTCCACGTCCACCAGATGAATGCGGTCGGCATCGGGATGGGGCCGGGTGGCCAGTACTTCGGCGATCACGATGCCGTCCAGCCCCCGGCCAACGTGGGATAGCTCCTCCACCGCGAGGCCCAGGTCGGCCAGGACTTCGGCCAAGTGTTCGGGGTCGCCGTCGATGTCGGGGGCGAACTCCCGCAGCCAGCTCAACAGCACCTTCACTGCGGTACCGCCTCAAGCATCTGAGTGCTGGCCATCAGAACTGCCCCAGGAAGCGGATGTCGTTGGTCCACAGCTCGCGCAGGTCGTCTATGCCGAACCGGATGAGGGCCAGGCGGTCGATGCCGAACCCGAAGGCGAACCCCTGCCACTGCTCGGGGTCGATGCCGCAGGCCTCGAACACGTTGGGGTGCACCATGCCGCAGCCCCCCAGTTCTAGCCAGGTGCCGTCGGGACGCTGGATGTCGAACTCGGCTGACGGCTCGGTGAACGGGAAGTAGGAGGGCCGCAGCCGAGAGGTGAAGCCCGGGCCGAAGTAGGCGGCAGTGAACGCCTCGATGGTCCCGGCCAGGTCGCCCAGGGTGGTGTCGCGGTCCACCACCAGCCCCTCGATCTGGTGGAACACCGGCATGTGGGTGGCATCGGCGGTGTCCTGGCGGAAGCACCGACCTGGGGCCACCACGTAGATTGGGGGCTCCTGGTTCTCCATCACCCGGGCCTGCACTGGGGAGGTGTGGGTGCGCAGCAGGGTGGTGCCCGGCTCGCCGTAGTCCACGTACAGGGTGTCGTACATATCCCGGGCCGGGTGCCCGAGTGGGAAGTTCAGGGCGCCGAAGTTGTACCACTCGCTCTCGATCTCGGGACCTTCGGCCACCCGATACCCCATGCCCACGAACACGTCCTCCAGCTCCTGCCAGGTCTGGGTGATCACATGGAGATGGCCGCTGGTGGGTTGCTCGGTGACCTCGGTGAGATCGAGTCGCTCAGCCGCCAGCTTCTCGGCCCGGGCGGCAGCCGACAGCTCAGCCTCGCGGGCGCTCAGAATCTCGTCGATGGACGCCTTGGCCGCGTTCAAGGCCTGCCCGGCCTGCTTCCGGGCGTCGGGCTCCATGTCGCCCAGAGCCTTGCGAGCCACCACCAGAGGAGATCGCTTTCCGGTCATCGCGGTCCGCACCGCGCTCAGCTCATCGAGGGTGGTCGCGGCCGCCGCCTGTCGTTCGGCTTCGACCACCAATTGTTCTGGCTCAGCCATCGGACTCCACTATGGCAACCCTTGTCCTTCAACACCGCATCAAATGGGCTCGATGCGGTCTGCCAATTCTCCCTCAGAGTCGAGTCGGGTTCGGGTCAATTTTCCTCCTAAGGTTCTGGCATGGATTCAGGAGATTTGCTGGTTCGCGGGGGGACGGTGGTGGACGGCACCGGCGCTCCCTCCTATGGGGCTGACGTGCGGGTGCGCTCCGGGGTGATCGCCGAGGTGGGACCGGGGCTGCGGCCCGACGGCGAGCCCGAGATCGACGCCGGCGGCGCATTGGTGACACCAGGGTTCATCGAGCCCCACACCCACTATGACGGATCGCTGTGGTGGGACCCCCACATCGACCCCATGCCGTCGCACGGCACCACCAGCGTGGTGCTGGCCAACTGCGGGCTGGGCCTGGCCCCGCTGCGGGAGGCCGACCGCAACCAGCTCATCGAACTGATGTGCTTCATCGAGGACCTGCCCACCGACGCCTTCGAGACGGCCATCCCGTGGACGTGGGAGACCTGGCCCGAGTACCAGGCCGCCAATGACGAGCACCCGACGGCGCTCAACGTGGCCGCTTTCTTCCCCCACCAGACCCTGCGGATGTGGGTGATGGGCGCCGAGGCGTGGGAGCGGGCCGCCACCGAAGCCGAGCGGGCCGAGATGGCCCAGATGCTCGATGAGGGGCTGGCCGCCGGGGCCTTTGGCCTGTCGACTTCGCTGATGGACCTGGACCGCCACAACCGGCTGGTGCCCAGCCGCATGGCCGACGACCAGGAGTGGGGCGACCTGCTCGACGTGGTGGCCGCCCATCCCGGCACCACTTTCCAGTTCGTGCCCCGGGCCTTCGAGTTCGAGCACTTCCCCGGCGACATGGAGCGCATGGCTGCGCTGTGCCGGGATCGGGGTATCCGGGCCAACTGGGGCGGCTTCTTCTCCCAGGAGAACCGGGCCAAAGAGCGCAAGATCTCCCTAGACCTGGTGGAGCGGCTCAACGCCGAGGGCGGCCAGATCGCCACGCTGTACTCGGTGCGGCCCAGCTATGTGAACCTGCACTTCGAGCGGTCGATCATGTGGAGCGGGGTTGAGGCATGGCACGAGCTGTGCAACGTGGACGGCGACGAGGCCAAGATGGCCATGCTCCGGGATGAGGGGTGGCGAGAGCGGGCCCGCCACGACTGGGACGCCTGCACCCACACCCTGGCCCCGATCAACCGCCCCCACATGATTCTGCTGGCCTCCGACGAGCCCCGAAACGCCGAGTGGGCCGGACGCTCCATCGCCGATCTGGCCGACGCCCGGGGCGTACACCTGTCGGACGCGGTGGCCGACTGGCTGCTGAACAACAACATGGGCACCCATCTCAAGACCCAGCCCCAGCCGGTGGACAACGAGACGCTGGCCGCCATGGCCCGCTCGCCGCTGACGGTGAACGGGGCGTCGGATGCCGGTGCGCACATCCAAATGTTCGTCGGGGCGGGCGACGCCACCTTCTTCTTGACCGAGATGGTGCGCGAGCTCGGACTGCTCTCCGTCGAGGAGGCGGTTCACTCGGTGACCGGCAAGCAGGCCGCATTCTTCGGCATATCCGGCCGGGGCGCCGTAGCCGAGGGCATGGCTGCCGACCTGGCCGTGTTCGCCCTCGACGAGATCGATCTGGGTGACGAGGTCCGAGTCGACGACTTGCCCACCGGCAGCTGGCGCTACAGCCGCAAGCCAGCTGGCTATCGGGCCACCGTGGTCAACGGCGTTCCCACCTGGGCCGGCGACCGATCTACGGGAGCGCTCCCCGGTGAGTTTCTGCGCAACGGGGCAGTTGGCTAGCTGTCGCTGTTCTGAACGTCCTGGCGCAGTTCGGCCAGATACAGCGCCCGAGTGGCCAGCACTTCGCGGGCCTCGTGGGCCATGTCGTCGTAGAAGTGCTCCCGGTAGGCCTTGTCGATGATGGTCGACACCGCGAACTGAAGAGCGGACAGCGTGGCGATGAAGCCCGACACCGCCAGCAACTCCCAGGTGAGCACTAGCTCAGTGCCGAACAGGCCGAAGCGGGCCAGGGGATCCAGCGCGTCCGACGCAACCCACGACACGATGGTGGCCTCCCTCACCGCCAACAGGCCGAAGGCCACATAGAACACCCCGATCACCACGCCGACGAGCAGCACACGCACGGCTTGAGCGACGAACATCAGCAGTCCCAGATTCACCCGGTCCATGCGGTCGAGTGTCGGAACGGCGGATACCGAGAAGTCCGCGGGCGGCGTCGCCGGCGCCAGCGGCGAATCACAGCCGTCGATCAGCCGGCCCACCTGCTCCCAACTCTCAAAGCGGGACAAACCCACCAACTCCGACGGCACCCGAACCGCCACCGAGCCGAGGGCAATGAGACCGAACACCCCCAGAACGATGGCGTAGTAGGGCCAAGGGAAATCATGGGCCACTTGCCACACTTCGGCGTTCAGGAACAAGAAAGCGCTGAACACCAGAAGGAGCGGCAGAATTCGCCCCACCAAACGGCCGATTAGGGCTATCTGGTTGACTGAGTAGGCGCCGGCCCAGAACAACATGGGGAGCAAGCCGAAGCTCACCACCACATACGCACCAATAAGCAGGGCGACATTGATCACCGCCAGGCCTGCGGTATCGGACAACCGTTCGTCAGAGAACAAGGCGGGCAGCACGGGTGGAATCAGCACGAACACGGCCAATTCGATGACGCCCACCCGGTCGGGAAGCTGGAACAGCCGACGACCCCTCAGCCGGTTGACCACCGCTACTGCCCCCAGAGCGATGCCCGCGCCCGCCCAGAACACGCCGAACTGCGCCCAGCCGTCGAATCGGTCGCCGAAGGAGGCGAAAATCTCGACCAGAAACACCAAGGCCAAGAACGGCACGGCCCGGGTGAAAACGTCGGTGCTGGCCCGGTAGTCGTGGATTACGTGGGGAACGCCCCGCCGGATGAACCAGCGCTCAGTGGCCTCACGGCGAGAGGTCATCGCCTCTGCCGCCCGTCAGTCCCCTTCGGGAATGGTGGGCACCTCGACGCCGGGGCCGTAGTAGATGAACAGGTTGGCGATCAGATCGTCGATGCCGTCCCGGGTACCGCCCTTGGCCAGATCCACGGTAATGATGTTGCTGTTCACATGGATGGCGTCGATCCCGCCCCGGTCGAACAGGCGGCGAGCCAGTTCGTCCACCGGCCGCTCCCCGGCCACTTCCCGCCCGACGGAATAGTGCTCATGACCGGTGCCAGTAATGCTCCGGTTGATCTCAAAGCGGATCACTCCGGGGCGACTCGTCGCCCTCTCCACAACAGTCACCGGCTGCCCCATACGCCCCGAGATCGTACCCGGTAGCCGCTACCGCACGGTCAATCAGAACGGCAGGGCGAACAGAACCCGTCAGCCCGGCGACGCGTCGTTTGCGGGAAAATGGAAGTGATGCGCTGCGGGCCCATTCCCCACCGTCTGCTTCTGACGATTGCCACCGTAGCGGCTGCTGCCCTTTTTTCAGGTTGCGTCTCAGCTGACCGAGAAGAACCAATCGCTGAGGGAACCCCCACGACGCTGCCAACCCCATCCTCCGCTTCTCCGAGCCCAACCCCACCGCCCACCAGCCAACCCACACCCCACCCAACCCCCCCCCCCACCAACCCACCCACCCCCCCACCCAACCCCACATATGGAGTTTCCCCAACCCCCCATGCCCCCCCCCCAAAGGCCGCCCCCCCCAAAACAGC
>JAJDYE010000013.1 GCA_022822905.1 Acidimicrobiia bacterium
GGGCTCATCGTCCATTTGGTCGTCGCCGTCGTCCATGGGCTCATCGTCCATTTGGTCGTCGCCGTCGTCCATGGGCTCATCGTCCATAGGTTCTTCAGTCGGCGCAGGCGCTGGCTCATCAGCGACGTCGTCGTCGTTGCCGCACGCCGCGGCAACCAATGTCAACGCCAGCAGTGCAGCCAGCAGCTTCCACAAAGATCGTTTCATGGTTGTCCCCTCTCTGGACGCCAATGTGTGAGTCCAACGGTTGAAGTTCCAATAGTAGGAAAATCGCCTATCTGGTACCAATCCCCTGCGCCCAGTGCTATCGGTACATCACCGCGAGCACTGCCGGTGGCGGGCAATACGTCCCCTTTGCCCGGGAGCGCAGGCACTTCCCAAACACGTTTCTATTCATTTCTAGCTATGTATACAAATTTTTACCATACTATGCTAGAAATGGCTATAGAGCTTTCGGCAATTGTCCTAATGGGAGGAAACAACGGTGGAAGCCCATCGAAATCCTTACAGCCCGGGGGCCGGAAGCCCCCCACCCGCGCTTGCAGGCCGCGATAACGAGATCTCCGAGTTCGACGTTACGGTCCAACGCCTAGCTCGCGGACGGGCCGGACGGAGCCAGATGCTTGTCGGCCTTCGCGGTGTGGGAAAAACGGTTCTTCTGCGCAAGTTCAATGCCATCGCCGCCCAGCAGGGTTGGGTATGCCAGCACTACGAATGCGATGAGGGCACAGACCTTGCTCAAGCAGCGGCAAGGCTGGCGCGAACGGCCATCTTGGATCTCTCTCCCGGGAAGCGCCTTGCGGAATGGGGGGCAAGTGCATTGGGGGTGCTCAAGTCATTTCAACTTGCATGGGAAGTTCCAGGCGGCGGGGCGGTTACCCTGGGTTTCGAGCCTGATCCGGTTCCAGGGCGCGCCGACTCCGGCGACCTGGGTCGCGACTTGGCTGATTTGTTCCGAGTCGTCGGGCAGTTGGCCCAGGATCAAGGAACCGGAGTGCTGTTCGCCATAGACGAGATCCAGTATCTGCCCGCGGCGCGCCTTACACCGTTACTGATGGCCCTGCACGAAGTCAGCCAGCTTCAGCTTCCCCTGATTGTGGCCGGCGCTGGACTTCCATCTCTGCTCGGCTTGCTCGGCGAAGCGAGGTCTTATGCAGAGCGTCTGTTCGTATTCTCGCCCATAGAAAGCCTCAACCGAGAAGCAGCTTTCGAGGCATTGGCCTCACCCGCCGAAGAAGAAAACGTTGAATGGGAGACATCCGCCTTGGAGGAGGTGCTTGATGCAACCTCGGGCTACCCATACTTCTTGCAGGAGTTCGGGATGCAGGCATGGCGGATGGCACCCGGCCCGGACAGGATCACCCGCCAAGACGTCATCACGGCAGTGCCGCTTGCCAAAGAGCAGCTAGATCAGGGGTTCTTCGCTGTCAGGTTTGACAGGACGACGCGGGCAGAGCGCGAGTATCTGGCTGCCATGGCCTCATTGGGAGCGCAGGACTGTCGCTCTAGCGAAGTAGCAAGGGCGCTGGGAAAGACCACTCGGCAGGTCTCGACAATTCGCGATTCTCTGATCAAGCGAGGTCTGTGTTTCTCCCCCGCGCACGACGTGATCGCCTTCACAGTGCCGATGTTCAATGAATTCCTCAAGCGGAGGCTGTGACCGACAGGCCAGAGTGCCGATGAGGGGTCATCTCACACGGCTCAGACCGGGTCGAACTCCACGTGGAGTTCTGCGGGGGCTCGGAGGAAAACGCCGACCTCTTTGGCCTCGAACCCGTTGGCCAAGCGGAGGTTCTCGGTGCTATCGAGCACCAGGTTGAGCGCGGCCTCGATCTCGGCTTTGGCCAGATAAGAGCCCACGCAGTGGTGGCGGCCGAAGCAGAAGGTGGTGTGCTCGGCGTTTGCCGCGAAGGCGCTGGAGGCCGGCAGATCTTTGCGGTTGATGTCGAACAGTTCGGGGTCGGTGTGGGTGTATTTGCGCTCATCCCGGTTGGCGGCGCCGATGATGCCGGTTACGGTGGCTCCCGCCGGAATGGTGCCAGTGCCCGACGGCAGCTCGGCCTCCTCGTGGGGCAGACGCTGAATCCAGTGGGCCGGCGGGCTGTAGCGCAGTGTCTCGGCCACCGCCATAGTGACCATGGAGCGGTCGTTGCGCACCTGCTCGAGCTGGTCGGGGTGCTCCAGCAGGTTCTTGAACAGGCTGGCGATGGCCTTATCGGTGGTCTCTCCCCCGGCGGTCAGCAGCAGGCTGGTGAACGACTTGACCTCGATGTCAGACAGGCCGCTGCCATCGATCTCCGCGGTGACCAGATTCGACAGCAAGTCGTTGCCGGGGTTGCGGCGGCGCTCGGCGATCACCGGCATCAGGTACTCCTGGAACTCCACCCGGGTCTGCTCCCCTTCCGCGATGATGTCGGGGTCCTGATTGATGTTGGACACGAACCGGTTGATCGACTCGTACCAGTCCTGGAACTTGGGATGGTCCTCATCGGGCAGGCCCAGCATGGCCACGATCACCTTGATGGGCAGGTACCTCGACAAGCCCTCAACCAGATCGCAGCTCCCGTCGTCGATCCACTGATCGATCATCGAGCGAGCCTGGGCCTCGATCATGGGCATGAAGTCGGCCTCCAGCAATGCCCCCCGGAAGAAGGGCGCCACCAGGTTGCGATACCGGGAATGCTCAGCTCCATGCTTGGACAGCAGTGTCGGGCCGTGAGCCGGCTCGATCATCCACTCGTACATGTCGGTGCTGAATTCCGGGTTTTTGAATACGTGCTCCACATCGGCGTAGCGGCTCACAAACCACGTGTCGGACGCCTCGTCGTGGAAGCACGGGTATTCGTCCCGGTATACCCGGTAAACGTCGTAGCGATCTTCGTCGGAGCTGAGCAGGTCAGGTGGTGCCATGGCGGGCACTCTAGCCAGAGGGAGCTCCCCAGTACCGAGAACCGGGTGAGCGGGTCAGCGGGTGCAGATCACTGAGGAACCGTGGCCGAACATGCCGTGGTTGATGGACAGGCCCACTTTGGCCCCTTCCACCTGGCGGTGTCCGGCCTCGCCCCGGAGCTGCCACACCATCTCGCACACCTGGGCGATGGCCTGTGCCGGAACGGCCTCGCCGAAGGCACCCAGCCCCCCCGAGGGGTTCACCGGGATGCGGCCGCCCAAGGCGGTGTCTCCCGCCCGCAGCAGCTTGGCCGCGTCGCCCCGCTCGCACAGCCCGATGTGCTCGTACCAGTCGAGCTCGTAGGCCGACGACAGGTCGTACACCTCGGCGAAGTCCAGATCTTCGGGCGACACGGAGGCCTCCTCATAGGCCCGGGCCGCAATGTTGTCCTTGAAGGTCATTGTCTCGTCGCCCACCGCGGCCCACGAGTCCGACGCCAGATAGGGCAGTTCGATCACGCTGTTGGGATAGGTGGGGCTCACCGTGGAGATGCCCGAGACCCTTACTGGGTTGTCCACCCCCCGGCTGGCCGCCCATTCCAGGCTCGACACCACCAGGGCGGCCCCGCCGTCGGAGGTGGCGCAGATCTCTAACAGGCGCAACGGGTCGGCCACCATTGGGGAGTTGGCGATGTCGTCAACGTCGTATTCCTTGGTGTACCGGGCGTTGGGGTTGAACACCCCGTGGCGAGAGTTCTTGACCTTCACCGCGGCAAAGTCCTCGGAGGTGTCTCCGTACAGCGCCATACGCCGCCGGGCGTAGAGGGCGAAATATGTGGGATTGGTGGCGCCCACCAAGTGGAACCGGAGCCAGTCGGGGTCTTCGTGGCGTTCCCCGGCGTTGGGAGCGAAGAATCCCTTGGGGGTGGACTCGGCTCCCACCACCAAGGCCACGTCGCACACACCGGACAGGATCTGGGCCCGGGCGATGCTCAGCGCAGTAGCCCCGGAGGCGCACGCTGCGTACGAGCTGGCCAACTGGCAGCCGGTGAACCCCAGGGCGTTGGCAAAGGTAGACGCCGACACGTAGCCCGGATAGCCGCAGCGCACGCTGTTGGCCCCCGATACGAACTGGATCTCGTCCCAGCCCACTTCGGCGTCGGCCAGCGCGTCGCTGGCCGCCTTTTCCCCGTACTCCACGAAGTTTCGTCCCCATTTGCCCCACGGGTGCATCCCCACACCCAAGATGGCGATCTCGTCCATTTGCTACCTCACCCGCTTCCCTTCTGACCGATCTCGTCCATTAGTCGTCTCCGTTCTCGCTCATCGGTGTCGGCGACCACTTCCACACCAGGTAGTCATGCTCCTCGTCGGAATACAGCACATCGATCACCAACTCCATCTCCATGCCCACCGAGAGATCCCCTACCGACACGCCTTCCACCACCTGGCCCAGCACCACCAAGTTCTCCTCGGCCAACCGCACCGCGGCAACCACGTAGGGCTCGAACTCGTCGCCGGGAATGACATACGGCGCAGGCGGGGCGTACTCGCCCGTGGTGTACGACCACAGCTGGCCGGTGCGGCTGAGCAACACCTCTTCGATCTCATCGCCCAAACATGCCGGGTCAGAGCCCGCCAGAGCCTTGGGAAAGAAATAGGAACCGCGGCTGCGAGCCCTCCCCCCGATCAGCCGGGGCTCATCGGAGTCGAGCGTGAACAGCCCCTCTACCGCGGCCACTTGCGTCCTTGTCATAGCCGCAGCTTAGGTCTCAGCCGCTACCGGTTGAGCATCCCGCCGTCGACCACCATGGTGTCGCCTGATACCCAGCGGGCTTCGTCGCTGCACAGCCACACAGCAGCCTCGGCCACCTCTACGGGCAGCCCAAGGCGCCCCCCCGGCATCATTTGGACCACCGCCTCGGCCATTTCCGGACTCGACTCCCGCCACGACGCCACCATCGGGGTGTCGATCATGCCCGGGCAGATGGCGTTGACCCGGATGCCCTTGTTGTTGAGCTCGTCGGCGGCGTAGGTGGTCAGCCCCAGCACTCCCCGTTTGGCCGCGGTGTAGTGGGGCTGGCCGGGCGCAGGAATGATGGCCGCCCCCGACGCGGTGTTCACGATGGCTCCACCGCCCTGGGCCAGCATCTGGATGATCTCATGCTTCATGCACAAGAACACCGAGGTCAGGTTGACCGCGATCATCTCATCCCATTGCTCGAGCGTGAGCTCGTGGAACAGCCGGGAAGGGTGGGTAATGCCCGCGTTGTTGAAGGCGTAGTCGAGCTGGCCAAACGCCGACACCGCAGAAGCCACCAGGGCGGACACTTGGTCTTCGTCGGTCACATCCGTCTCGAAGAACTGGCCTTGGCTTCCCTCGGCCTCGATCAGGGCCACCGTCTCAGCGCCACCCTGCGTATTCCGGTCGGCCACCGCGACGCTCGCCCCTCTCCTGGCGAACAGCACCGCGGCGGCTTGGCCGATGCCGCTAGCCCCGCCGGTGACCAGCGCCACCTTGCCTTCCATCGTGCTGCTCATGTTCATCTGCCTTCTATTGCCGTTGCTACGAGGACATAAGGTAGGCCACCGCGCAACGGATACTGAAAGGACAGCAATGAGCATCTCATCCTGGGACGATTTCCCGGTTCACCAGTCCCCCGACTGGATCCGCCACGTAGCCACCACCGATCGCAACTTCTACGACCGCTACTACTTCAACATGCACAGCTCCAGCGGCGAGATCTTTGCCATCTTCGGAATGGGGCAATATCCGAACCTGGGCGTCCACGATGCATTCTGCTGCGTTGCACGGGGAGCCAAGCAGCACGTAGTGCGGGCATCGCGGCCGCTCACCGACCGCATGGACCAAACGGTCGGCCCCATTCGCATCGAAGTGATCGAGCCACTCAAGAAGCTGCGGGTCATCTTGGAGCCCAGCGAGCACACCATCGCCATGGACGTCACCTGGAATGCCGCCATCCGGCCCATTGCCGAACCCAACCAGCACATCCGCAACGAGGGCCGCGTGGTGTTCAATACCCAGCGCTTTGCCCAGCTCGGCCGGTGGGAGGGCACCTTGTCGGTGGGAGGCGAGGACTTCCAGGTAACCCCCGACCGATGGGGGGGCGCCCGCGACCGCTCATGGGGCATCCGCCCAGTGGGCGAGGCCGAGTCGGACGGCATTCGCGAGGGCTCCAATGTCATGGCCGGCATGTGGAACTACTTCCCGATGCTGTTCGACGACCACGCCGTGCTCTACATGAACCACGAGCAGCCCGATGGAAGCCGGAAACTGGTTGAGGCCAAGCGCATCTGGGCCGACGGGCGTCCCGACGAGGAATTGGGCCGGCCCGAGCACGACCACACCTTCGAGTCGGGCACCCGGGTTCTTACCCACTCCACCATCTCCTTTCCTGATTCGGGCCTGGAGATCGACTGCGAGCCCCTGTTGGTGAACTACGTGTCGGTGGGCACCGGCTACGGCATGGACGCCGACTGGCGCCACGGCATGTACCAAGGCCCCGAACTGGTGGTCCAGGGAAAGGTGTACGACGTGGATACCGAGGTCAAGCCCATCGGGCAATACGGAGTGGTGGACCACGTTGCCCGTTTCAGCTATGAGGGCAAGGAGGGCTTCGGCCTCTACGAGCACGGCTTCTTCGGCCCGTTCCCCGGCTACGGCCTAAACGATGGGGCTGCCGTAGCTCCCTAGACGGCGGCGGCGCAGGTAGGCTGTACCACCGTGTCAGCGCCGACCAAGCCCTCAGCACCTACCCCTACTGCGAGCCTGTCAACTCTGGAGAAACCCGACGAATTCCAAGCTCGCCACATCGGCCCTAGCCCTGAGGATCAAGCAGCGATGCTGGCGGAGCTGGGCTGCGAGAGCCTGTCGGATCTGGTGGACGCCGCCGTTCCGTCCAATATCCGCTCTACCGGGCCGCTGGAACTGCCCCCTGGGTTGACGGAGGCGGCCACCACCGAGGCGCTGCGGGCGCTGGCCAACCGCAACACGGTGGTCACCTCGCTAATCGGGATGGGCTATTACGACACCATCACCCCGCCGGTGATACGCCGCAACGTGCTGGAGAACCCCGCCTGGTACACCGCCTACACCCCATATCAGCCGGAGATCTCCCAGGGTCGCCTGGAGGCGCTGATCAACTTCCAGACCACGGTCACCGACTTGTGCGCAATGGGCATGGCCAACGCCTCGCTGCTCGACGAGGGCACAGCGGCCGCCGAGGCCATGACGCTGCTGCGGCGGATCAATCGCAAGGCCCCTGACGACCGGTTCATCGTCGACGCCGACACCCACCCCCAGACCATCGACGTGGTGGTTACCCGCGCCGAACCACTGGGCATCGAGGTGGTGATCGCCGACCTAGAGCAGGCCAACATCGAGGAGCTGGCCGACGGGGCGTTCGGAGTGCTGGTGTCGTACCCCGGCAGCTCGGGGCGCATCGGCGATCTGAGCGGGATCATCGCCGCCGCGCACAACGTCAACGCCCTGGTGGCGGTGGCCACCGATCTTCTGGCGCTCTGCCTGTTGACCCCACCCGGCGAACTGGGCGCCGACGCGGTTGTGGGATCGTCGCAGCGGTTCGGGGTGCCGCTGGGCTTCGGAGGCCCCCACGCCGGGTTCATCGCGGTGCCGGAGTCGGCCATGCGGTCGCTGCCTGGCCGGTTGGCCGGCGTGTCGATCGATGACGCCGGAGCGGTGGCCTACCGGCTCACCCTCCAGACTCGGGAGCAGCACATCCGCCGGGAGCGGGCCACCAGCAACATCTGCACCGCGCAGGTGCTATTGGCGGTGATGGCCGCCATGTACGCCGTGTACCACGGCCCCGAAGGGCTGGCCCGCATCGCCCAGCGGGTCCACCGCCTGACCGCCATTGCCGCCCACGGGTTGCGACAGGCCGGCATCGAGTTGGCCGCCGAGCACTTCTTTGACACCGTCACCGTCCGAGTACCGGGCCAAGCCTCAGAGGTCGTGGCCGCGGCATTGGCCGAGGGGCTCAACTTGCGCCCGGTTGACGACGACACCGTGGCCTTCTCATTGGACGAGACCACCACCCGGAGCACGCTGCTCTCTTTGTGGCGGGCCTTCGGTATTGCCGCCGATCCCCAAGACATCGACGACCTTGACACGACGACTCCCGACGCCCTGCCGTCCGACGGTGTGCGGACCAGCGAGTACCTGACCCACCCGACATTCCACCTGTACCACAGCGAGACCGAGATGCTGCGCTATCTGCGCCACTTGGCCTCCAAGGACCTGGCCCTGGACCGAACCATGATCCCGCTGGGGTCGTGTACCATGAAGCTCAACGCCACCACCCAGATGGAGCCGGTGAGCTGGCCCGAGTTCGCCGCCATGCATCCCTTTGCCCCCTCTGATCAGACCGAGGGCTACCGGGCACTGATCGACGAGTTGGAGCAGATGCTAGTGACCATCACCGGCTACGCCGCAGTGTCGCTCCAGCCCAACGCCGGCTCCCAGGGCGAGTTGGCCGGCCTGCTCGCCATCCGGGGGTATCACGCGGCCCGAGGCGAAACCCAGCGGGACATCTGCTTGATCCCCGCCTCGGCCCACGGCACCAATGCGGCCAGCGCAGTCATGGCTGGAATGCGGGTAGTGGTGGTGAAATGCGACGACGACGGCAACGTGGACATAGAAGATCTCAAGGCCAAGGTTGAGGAGCACGACGACCGCCTCAGCGCTTTGATGATCACCTATCCGTCCACCCACGGCGTATACGAGGCCACCGTGACCGAGGTGTGCGACCTGATTCACGCCCACGGCGGACAGGTGTACCTCGACGGCGCCAACCTCAACGCCCTGGTAGGGGTGGCCCAACCCGGTCAGTTCGGCGCCGATGTCTCCCACCTGAACCTCCACAAGACGTTTTGCATTCCCCACGGCGGCGGCGGGCCCGGGGTAGGCCCCGTGGCGGTCGGCCCCCATCTGGCCCCGCACCTGCCCAACCACCCGGTAGTGGCCGAGGCCGGCCCGCCCACAGGGGTGGGAGCGGTTTCCGCCGCTCCTTGGGGCTCGGCCGGGATCCTGCCCATCTCCTGGGCCTATATCACCGCCATGGGAGGAGAAGGACTGACCGATGCCACCGGGGTGGCTCTGCTCAGCGCCAACTACCTGGCCAAACGGCTCGACGGGCTGTTTCCGGTGCTCTACACCGGTGAGAACGGCCTCGTGGCCCACGAGTGCATCATCGACCTGCGTCCCCTCCACGCCCAGACTGGCGTCACCGTAGAAGACGTGGCCAAACGGCTCATCGACTTCGGCTTCCACGCCCCCACGGTGTCGTTCCCGGTGGCGGGCACACTGATGGTGGAGCCCACCGAATCGGAGTCAAAGGCCGAGCTCGACCGCTTCGTGGCGGCCATGACAGCCATCAGAGCGGAGATAGACCACGTGGCCGACGGGCTGATCGCCATGGAAGACAGCCCGCTGCGCCGTGCCCCCCATACCGCAGCCGCAATCGCCGACGACAACTGGGATCGCCCTTACTCCCGGGAGCAGGCCGCCTTCGCCCTCCCCGAGATCCGCGAGCGCAAGTATTGGTGTCCTGTCGGTCGGATCGACGGCGCCCACGGCGACAAGAACGTGTTCTGCGCCTGTCCGCCCATCGAGGACCTGCAAGACACTGATTCATAGGGAAACAGCCGTTTCGCCCCAATAGCCACCGGCCCACTAGTTTTCGGGGCTGCCAGATATTGCTCCCCGACAAAGGAGGCCAACCGGTGCCCGACGCCATTGTGGAACGAGACGGCCAATCAATCATCATCACCATGAACCGCCCCGAGCGCTACAACGCCCTGTCGGGAGCGATGATGGTGCGGATGTTGGACGCCTACGAGGAGGCCGACAACAACGACGACATCCGCTGCATCATCGTGACTGGCGCGGGAGGCAACTTCAGCTCGGGCGCCGATCTCAAGGCCATGAGCGGCGACGCCGGCAACGCCGACCCCGAAATCGACGTGGCTGCTCGTCAGGCCGCCGACCCCGAGCTCCACTGGAAGGCCTTGCTGCGCAGCTACCGGCCAACCAAGCCGATCATCGCCGCCGTCGAGGGAGTAGCCATCGCCGGGGGCACCGAGATCCTCCAAGCTATGGACATCCGGGTCGCTGGTGAGAGCGCCCGATTCGGGGTGTCAGAGGCCCGCTGGTCGCTCTACCCCATGGGCGGCTCCGCAGTGCGGCTGCGCCGCCAAATCCCCTACACCGTCGCCGCGGAGATCCTGCTCACCGGCAAGCACATCACCGCCGCCGAGGCCAAAGACATCGGCTTGGTCGGCCACGTTGTGCCCGACGGCCAGGCGCTTGACAAGGCCAAGGAGATCGCCGCGGTCATCTGCGAGAACGGTCCCCTGGCTGTGGAGGCCATTCTCCGCACCCTGCACGAAACCGACGGCATGACCGAGGAAGAGGCTCTCGCCCACGAGTTTGAATACGGCTGGAAGGTGTTCCAGAGCGATGACGCCAAAGAGGGCCCCTTGGCCTTCAGCCAGAAGCGAAAGCCGGAGTTCAAGCGGAGATAGCGATGAACGCCGCCTCGGGTATATCGGTCTTCGACGTCCACCACCATGTGGGCGACGCCTCGGGTGCGCTGGGCCTGCCGCCTGAGGAGGCCCCCGATCCCGAGGCTTACGCCGCCCTGGAGCTGGCCAAGCGCATCGAGATCATGGATTCCGGCGGCATAGACCAGGCCGCGGTGATTCCCGGTCACGGCTATCTGCGGCCCAACGGCCATGCTGATACCCAGGCGGTGAATGACAAGATCGCCGCCTACCGCGACGCCACCCCCAACCGCTTCCCGGTGGCCATCGGCATTGTGGAGCCCCGCGACGGCGAGATCAGCCTGGGCGAGTTGGAGCGGGCCGCCGGGCCGCTCGGCCTGGTCGGGATGAGCTTCCACACTCGCTTCCAGGGGGTGAGCCTCGACAACCACTGGGTGAACACCTACGTGGGCGCCATGGGCGAGCTGGGCCTGCTCCCGGTGGTCCACGCGCTGGATGAGACTGCGGAGGAGTCGCTGTGGAAAGTGGGGCTGCTCGCCTCCCGCCACCCCGATCTCACCATGCTCGTGCTCGACGGCTACTCCACTCACGAGGGCACCAAGCACTGCGGACACCTGGCTGCCACCTATCCCAATCTGGTGTTCGATTGCAGCCTTTCATACAATTTCGACTTCATCGCCAACCATGTGCGCCAGCACGGCGCCCACCGTTACGTCTATGGGACCGACCTGTACTCCTGGCCGCTCGGCCAGCGCATCAGCCACATCCTGGGGCAGCTGCTTGAGTCGGACCTGTCAGACGACGACAAGATCGCAATAGCTGGAGCCAACGCCCGGCAACTATTTGGACTGGAACCATCATGAAGCATCCCCGACAAGGCCGACATCCAGCGTGGATTGCCAGTGCTCTGCTAGCGGTGGCATTGGCTGCCGGTGCATGCGGGACCGTGGGCGAGGAAACCAACGAGGTGGCCGCCACCGACCTGAGCGAGATCATGCCCGAGGGCCTGTTCGAAGCGCTGGAGAACATGGCCAATCCCCCCGCCGACCCTGCTCCAGACCCAGCGCCGGGCGATTCGCTACCGGAGGAGATCTACGAAACGCTGGTCCCCGCCCAAGCTGACAATGAGCAAGAGCTCTCCGAAGAAGAACTTCTGCGGCTGCGCGACGAGGCGTTCGTGGACTTCTCCCGCTGTATTCGCGACGAGGGCTTCCCCGACTTCCCCGACATCGACAGCTCGCAGATCGTCGACCAGGCCTCGTTCCTCAGGGCCATGCAGGAAGCCGGGGTGAGCTTCACCCAGCCCGGTTTGGCCCCCGCGCTCCAGACCTGCGCCAGCGTCTTCAGCGAGTTGATCGCACTCGCGCCGCAGCAGGACACCAACGTGCAGCAGGTAGAGCAGGAGGAGAACGCGGTGGCGTTCTCCCAGTGCATGCGCGACCAAGGGCTGGACGACTTTCCCGATCCCGATTTCGGCCAGTACCCCAACACCGGGTTTCCCGGACAAGGCGACGGGGGCGGGGGCGGGGTGACCCCCGAAATCCAAGCTGCGTTGAGAGTGTGCCTCCCGGTGTTCGGCGGAGCGGAGCCCAACGAGGCCGCCGCTCCCCCACCACCCGACGACCCGACCCCAGCGGCACAAGTCACGGCCAGCAGCCCGCAGAGCAACTCCAACGCACAGTCTTCAGCTACCAGCACCCAGGCATCACAGCCAGCCGGTGAGGGATCGACACCCGCCCCGGGCCCCACGGTCAGCGCCAGCGTGCTGCGGGACACTGAAGATCTGAACACTGCCGAAGTGGTGCGGCGCGACTTGATCGACACCGAGGAGTTCTCCGGGACTCTCGGCTATGGCGATCCTGAAGCACTGCATACCAACACCTCCGGTGTCGTTACCGGACGCCTGCCGACAGAGGGCGATGTGCTCGGTGTTGGCGATGTCCTCTTCGAGGTAAACAGCTATCCGGTTGTGCTGCTCCGGGGAGAGCGGCCCATGTACCGCCCCTTTGAGCGCGACATGGAGGAGGGTCCCGATGTCGAGCAACTCGAGCAGGCCCTGGCCGACATGAGATTGCCCGGCTACGAGGACATGACTATCGATGAGGATTTCACCCGAGTCACCGAGGATCTCGTGGAGGAATGGCAAAACCGCCTAGGAGTTGAAAAGACCGGAGTCATCGACATGGGCTTCGTAGTGTTCATCGAAGCCCCCATCCGCATCTCATCGGTGAACGTGATCGAAGGTCAGACGATCTCGGCTCAAGCGGCCGCCTTCACCATCACCGGTCAAGACCAGGAGATTGTCAGCAACCTCGACCCTGCCGATGCCGAGATCGTAAACCGGCTGGATCGAGTTGAAGTAGAGCTCCCCGACGGCCGGGTCACCCCTGGTGCAGTCGCAGAAGTGGCCCGAGTCGCCACTCGATTGACCAACCCCCAAACCGGCGCGCCGGGTGACCCCACCATCGAGGTGATCATCGTCCTGCTGGACGGAGAGGCATCGGCCCGATTCGACGCCGCTCCGGTGGACTGGACCATCACCAAAGAGGTGACCCCCAATGCCCTGGTGGTTCCCGCTTCAGCGTTGATCGCCACCGTGGACGGAGGCTTCTCGGTGGAGGTGGTCCAAGAGGGGGCGACAACCCTGGTTCCCGTCGAGGTCGGCACCTTTGTCGACGCTTTCGTGGAGATCACAGGCGGCGATCTCGAAGTGGGCGACCTCGTGCGCATCCCCTAGTGGCGCGACCCCCAGCCGAAACAAGTCTGGAACGCTCTCAGAGAGCATTCTGATGTCATCCGAGCCCCGGAAGGTGCTGGAGCTGCACCAGGTGGTCAAGCACTACCCGGGCACTCCCCCAGTGCGAGCCCTTGACGGTGTGGATCTAGTGATTCGCGCCGGCGAGTTGGTGGCAGTGGTCGGACCCTCGGGGTCGGGCAAGAGCACCATGCTGAACATCATGGGGGCGCTGGACCGTCCCAGTTCGGGCGATGTCATTGTGGACGGACAAGCCTTGTCGCGGGTCCGCGATAAAGAAGTGTCCGCAGTCCGAGGCCAGCGCATCGGGTTCGTATTTCAGCAATTCCATCTACTCGAGGGATTGTCTGCGCTCGACAACGTGGCCTCCGGCAACCTCTATCAGGGAGCCAGCCTGCGTTGGAGGCGGCAGATGGCCCGCGAGGTGTTGGAGCGGGTAGGGCTCGGCCACCGAATGGGCCATCGGCCGGGTAAGCTCTCTGGCGGCGAGCGCCAGCGGGTGGCCATCGCCCGGGCGTTGTTGGGCGACCCGGCCATCGTGCTGGCTGATGAGCCCACCGGAAACCTCGACTCTCAGACCACCGAGGAGATCGTCGAACTCTTCTTGGAGCTCAACCGGGCGGGTTCCACCATTGTGATCATCACCCACGACCGGGATCTGGCCGCCAGGATGCCCCGATCGGTCTCCATCCTTGACGGCCGCATCAGTCACGACTCGGCGGAATCCTGATATGGCGCGCCGCAAACTGCGAATCCGGGACGCCAAGAAGAACGCTTCACGCAGCAGACTGCGAATCCGCGACGCTTTGTCGCTGGGGACGCTGGGACTCCGGACTCGGAAGGGCCGCACGGCCATGGCCGCCATCGGCATCGCCATCGGCGTGGCCTCCCTGGTGGCGCTGGTGGGCATCATCAACTCCGGAGAAGCCGACGCCCAGCGGGACCTGCTGGAGCAGGGCATTGACGTGTTGGAGTTGACGCCCGGCACATCCTTTGCCGACGATCCCGAGCTGCTGCCTGGAGCAGCCGCGGCCATTGACACCCATATGCGAGATTTGGTGGACGTGGTGGCCTCCATTCGTCGAGTACCGGCCACTATGCGAAAAACCGACCTCATACCTGAGGTGGAGACGGGAGGCATCCGCCTTTTTGCCGTCAGCGAGGACGATCTGGACCTCTTGATTCCGTTGCGGGGCGGAATGGCGTACGGCCGATTTCACGATGCGGCCACCGTGCAAGTCCCCACGGTGGTGCTTGGATCCGATACCGCCCAGGTTCTGGGCTTCGACGAGCTATACGCCAACCCGACCGTCCACATTTCTGGGCACGAGTTTGCAGTGATAGGGGTTCTAGACCCGTTCACCATCAGCCAAGGGCTTACCTTGAATCGAGCCGCGCTGATCGGCTTCCCGGTTGCCGAGGAACTCTATGACGCCGACGACAACCCCGAGCGCATCTGGGTGCAGGCCGACTTGGATGTAATAGAGCAGGTTCGACAGTTGCTCCCCCGCCAGGCCAACCCTGAAGCGCCCGGCGAGGTGGCGGTGTCGTCGCTTGATCTCGAAGCCCGGGAGATCATCAGCGAGAACTTCGAGTCGCTGCTCAGCCTCCTGGTTGTGGTCATCATCGTGGTGGGGGCCATCGGGGTGGGCAACATCATGCTCATCTCGGTGCTGGAGCGGCGGGGCGAGATCGGGGTGCGTCGGGCCCTCGGCGCCCGGAAGATCCACATAGCGGTGCAGTTTCTTATTGAGTCGATGCTTCTGACCCTCCTCGGCGGCTTGGTGGGAATCGTGCTCGGGCTCTCCGTCGTAGCGGTGGTCACCCAAGTGCTGGACTGGCCGATGACGGTGGAGTTGTCGTTTGTCGGCGTCGGCCTAGGGGTAACGCTGGGAGTGGGGCTGGTGGCCGGGATGTACCCCTCTTGGCGGGCATCCCGCATGGACCCCGCCGAAGCCGTCCGCCCTGCGGCATAGACAAGCGTGGATTATCCGTTGCACCGCTTCACCCTGTGGAACAAGCACATCGAGTGCTCCCTGGGCGCCGGCGCCCAGCAGCTTCGCGCTTTGGGGGCGCGGTTGGCCGGGTAGGGCGGGAGGCTTGTTGGGGGTCGATACGCCTGGTTAGGGTCTGGCCATGACCCCCCCCCCCCCCAGAGTGGTGTTGATTCGGTTGTAGGAGAGCCGGGCCGGGATGCGGCCGGCTCTGGGAGGGTGCCCGGGGGGTGGCGGGGTTGTCGGTTGGGGTTGGCGCTGTTCGTCGCGCTCTGTTTGTTGGCCTCGGTTCTGGCCCCGGCGGCGTCCGGGCAGTCGCAGACGTCGTGGCATGTGAACGACAACCCCAGCTTGAACGGGCCGAGCCGGTACTGGTGGGCGGGGGACGCGGGCAAGGGCTACGGGTCGAACAACTACGTGTACACCTACGGCACCGCCGGCGAGTCCAGCACAGGCAACTGGGCGCGCTGGTCTATGGGCAAAAGGGTCGGCCGCCAAGAGATCCAGGCCTATGTGCCCAACACCAGGGCCACCGCGACGGTGCTGTACCGCATCGACATCGGCGGCACCCAACACACCAAGCGCATCGCCCAGAACAACGCCTACGGGTGGACCTCGCTTGGCGCCTACGACACAGACGGCGACACAGTCACCATCACCCTTCGCGACAACGAAGCCACCCAACACTGGAACCGCCACGGCTACAACAACAGCAGCATCGGAGTAGACGCAATCAGAATGCGCTGCACCTCCTCGTGTTCGACAGGACCCGAGATCATCGTCGTGCCCACCCCCACCCAGGCGC
This sequence comes from Acidimicrobiia bacterium, assembly GCA_022822905.1. Lineage (GTDB taxonomy): Bacteria > Actinomycetota > Acidimicrobiia > Acidimicrobiales > Bin134 > Poriferisocius. The sequence continues at coordinate 15,986 of JAJDYE010000013.1, forward strand.
CCAGGGTCGAAGAGCCGTCCGCGCCCCGAAGCCTCAGGGTGTCCGCTGACGA
>JAJDYE010000020.1 GCA_022822905.1 Acidimicrobiia bacterium
TCGCCCATCCAGCCGATCTTGATGGAGTCCGAGGTCACGCCGCTGTCCGGGTTGTCCGGCACGGACATGGCGTCGTCCATGGGCTCGGCGTCGTCCATGGGCTCGGCGTCGTCCATGGGCTCCTCGTCGTCCATGGGCTCGGCATCGTCCATGGGAGCCTCGGTGGCCTCAGGCGCAGGCGCGGCTGCTCCGTCGTCATCGTCGTCGTTGCCGCACGCGGCGACCACCAGCGTCAACGCGGCCAAGAGCGCGAGAAGCTTGTACAGCAGTGATTTCTTCATGTCCCCCTCCGAGATTTGGGCTGCCGACATAGTAGGACAGCGACCTTCGACTGTCATCCTCAAGATGGTCAGTCTGATGTAGAGGTGGCTTCTCCGAGGTAGGCGGCGTCTAGCTGGTCGTGGTCCACCTCAGACCGGGGGCCATGCCAGGTGATATGGCCCAGACTGATGAACGCCACCGAGTCGGCGATCTCCAGCACGTCGCGGGCCTTCTCCTCCACCAACAGCAGGGCCACCCCCCGCTCTTTGAACTCGATGAACAACTCCAGGATCTGGTTCACGATGAGCGGAGCCAGACCCAGCGACGGCTCGTCAGCGATCAGCACTTCGGGGGGATGGGCCAGCAGCGGCGCCAGGGTGAGGATCTGCTGCTCGCCCCCGGAGAGGTTGCCGGCCAATTGGTTCTGGCGCTCTCCCAGGATGGGGAACCGATCACAGCACAGTTCGCGGTCTTCAGGGTTGGACAGCCAGAGCTGCATGTTCTCCCGCACGGTGAGGCCGCTGAAGATTCCCCGAGCCTCGGGGGCCAGCACCACGCCCCGGCGGGCCCGGCGGTGGCTGCGCAGCGCCGTGATGTCCTCCCCGTCAAGCCGGACGGTGCCGTGGGTGGCGGGCAGAAGGCCCGAAGCCACCGCGCAGGTGGTGGACTTGCCCGCGCCGTTGGGTCCCAGCAGTGCGGTGATCTCGCCCCGGGGCACCGACAGGTCGATGCCGTGAAGGGCCTCCACCAGCCCATAGCTGGCCCGCACGTTGACCAGCTCCAGCGCTGGCGGGTGATCGCCGACGTACTGGTCGCCCATTTCCTCAGCGGGTTCCGGCTCGTCGGATGGAGTCGGAGCAGTCATGACCGAAGCCGGGATCGATTCAGTAGCCGGACTCGGCTCAACAGCTTCTGCCTCTCCCCGCCACACCGCCAGCCGCCGGCGCCAGGCGTCGCGCCGCACCCGGTTCTGGGCCGCGGTGAACGCAAGGATTCCATCGGGCTCGCGGGCGAGTTGCATGGCGCCGAGGCCGAACATGAAGGCAGTGATGTTGCGGGCCTCGTCGTATTGGTCGAACCCGTCCCAGTCGATGGGGTACCAGGAGTACACCCGGGCCAGGCAGATGAAGGCCAAACCCGCCAGCACGCCGAGGATGGGTGGCGAGAACGGCAGTCCCACCTGACGATCCCGGACGGCGGTGGCCAGCGCCGCCCCCCCGAACACGGAGGCCACCAGCACCACATGCCACGACTCCATCCAATCCCAATGCCAGCCCTTGCCGAACGTGTGGCCGCTGGCCGCCACCATGATGCCGGCCATCACCGCGGCGCCGGGACGGCGGATGCCGACCAAGATCACTACCGCCAGCCAGAAGAGCCCGGCTTGGGTGGTGGCGGTGAACGGGGTCACGTTGCCGATGAACGTGGCAAAGAACACCCCGCCGAACCCGGCCAACAGCGCCGACAGGGCGAACACCGCCAGCTTGGTGCGAACGATCGAATGTCCCGAGGTGGCCGCGGCGGGTTCGGAGTTGCGCACCGCGATGATGGCCCGGCCGGTCACGGAGCGCTGGAGGTTTCTCACCAACCAGGCCGCAGCCAACACCAGAATCACCAGCAGCACCGCCAGGGACTTCGTGTCTTGGAAGTCGAACGGCCCCAGTTGGGGGCGGGGGATGTCCCACCCCTTGGTGCCCTGGCCGTTTTTGAACCAGCTCCACTCGAACAGCACCCGCTCGCTCATGAAGGCCAGCGCGAGGGTGGCCAGGGCCAAGGGCAAACCACCCAACCTCAGGGCGGGCAGGGCCACGATCACGCCGAGCACCCCCGCGATTATCACGCCCACTATCAGCGCGGGAATGAACGGCAGCCCAGTCTTGTCCAAGATCAGACCGGCGGTCATGGCGGCCATGGTCACGAAGGCCGCTTGGGCCAGGCTGACCATGCCGCCCAGGCCGGTGAGCAGCACCCAGGACATGAACACCAGGCCAAAGGCCAAGCCGGTGACCCACAGCCCCAACCAGAACTTATCGGCGAAGACAAATACCTGGAGCACGATGAACGCCGCCCCCAGCACCCAGGGCAATTGCACCCTCCATGCCGGCAGGTCGTCGGTGTAAACGGTGGCCGGAGGCGCGTCGGCCACTACGCCGCTGCGACGAGTCCGCTCCCGGGCCATGAACAGCAGCCCCACCAGCAGCACCACGAAAGGCACCGAGCTCTCGAAACCCCGGATGTCCTGGGCGAACGTGGCATAGCGGCCTACCCAGCTGGTGACCACACCCAATGCCACGCCGCCGGCGAATGCCAGCGGTATGGAGCGCAGCCCGCCAATCACCGCGGCGGCGGTGGCGATGAACATGAACACGTTGTATTGATTGGACTCAAGGGAGTTGAACACCGGTGCGCCGATCACCCCGGCCAGCCCGGCCAGCATGGTGCCGATGATCCAGGCGGCCGACGAGGTGAACGACTCGCTGACCCCTCGCAACCCGGCCAAGTCGGGGCGGTCCACAACCGCCCGCATCTGGAGCCCGATTCGGGTGTGGCGCATCAGCGCCCACAGCGCCACCGCGACAACCACCGCCACCACCAGCACCGCCCACTGGTTGCTGCTGATGCGCAGATCGAAGCTGCCGAGATCATAGGTCCAGGTCTCGCTGGGCACCTTCCACACCCCGGGGGTGAGGAACACGTAGTCGGTGGATTGCAGGCCCCAATCCCACGTCTTGGTGCCCAAGTCGACCAGCAAATCGGTGAGCGCGGGCAACGCCACGAGAATTCCGATGGTGGCCATTACTTTGGCCGCGTCGTTGGCTCTAGCCAGGGGTCGGAACACCGCCACATTCAGGAGTTGGCCGAGCAGCGGACAGAACACCACCACTACAAGGAAGAACGACAGCAGCCGCATACCCAGGCTCTCGATGCCCAGGGCATTGATCAGCTGGAAGTAGAGCATCGCCGAGGTGTAGGCGATGCCCCCATAGGCCAAGTTGAAAATGCCGGTGGAGGTGTAGCTCAGCGTGAGCCCGGCGGCGATCAGCGAGTAGATGGAGCCGGCAATGGCCCCGCTCACGAGCAATTGGATGAACTCGCCCACCCGATTATTTCCCCCTGGACTATTCGACCTGCGCCACTCTAGTGGCCCGTTCTGGTCAGTACATTCGTCGCATGGATGACGTGCTGTTGGCCGACCTCGCCGCCGAGCATCAGGTGTTGGACGATCTGGTAGCTCCGCTGCCTATGGAGGTGTGGGCCAGGCCATCACCGTCGCCCGGATGGACGCTGGCCCACCAGATCCACCACCTGGATGTGAGCGAGGGCGCCGCGCTGCTGGCGTTGACCGGCCACAGCGACCAGGTGTTTGCCCCCACCGGCCGCTGGCCCGACCGCCCCGTGCCCGACGACCCAGCCGAAGTACTGGGCAACTGGCGATCATCCCGGACGGCCAGTTTGGAGGTGATGGTCTCCTTGGACGCCAGAGCCCCGATTATCTGGGGCGACGGTCCCATGACCTGCCGCTCGTTCGCCACTGCTCGATTGATGGAGACCTGGGCCCACGGCCTCGACTGCTTCACCACCGCCGGAGTCGAGCCCGTTGACACCGACCGCCTCCGCCACGTGGCCCACCTCGGCTTCCGGGCCCTCCCCTACGCCTTCCGCAGCCAAGGCGTGACCCCGCCCGCCCCGCTGTCTGAGCTCCGCCTAGAGCTGACCTCCCCCTCCGGGGAAGCCTGGACCTACGGCGACCCCAAAGCCCCCCAGTCCATCACCGGCTCCGCCGCCCACTGGTGCCGAGTAGCCACCCGCCGCATGAACTCCGCTGATTCTGACCTCAAGGCCCACGGTCCCCTGGCCCAATCAGTAATGACCGTCGCCCGCGCTTATTTGTCGGATTCGAGTTCAGCGTAACCCAACCATATTACTAATTTTCAGTTATTTATAGGCACTTTCAGTATATCTGATTGGATATAGCAAACCTAGCTAGCTTTTGATACTGTCCCCGCAGGGCCCGTCCGTGGCTAAGGCGAGCCTTAGGCCGGGGAGAACCAACCTCCCCGGCCATCTGGGCTATCTCGTACGCTAGCTGGGGATCCATGGGCCGTCAATCAATTTTGCGGCCCGCCGCCCCGCCGTCGAATGGTCAAACGTGCCAAACTTGGGCATGACCGCGACGCGAGATCAGATCCGAGTAATTGACGTAGACACCCATCTAACTGAACCCCACGACCTGTGGAGCAGCCGGGCGCCGGCGGACTATGTCGACCGGCTCCCGAAGGTGGCCGATGTGGACGGGCGGCCTCACTGGGTTCTCGACGGGGAGCCCCTGGGCTTCGCCACCGCCAGCGGCGTGGTGCGCCCCGACGGCTCCAAGGCCCTGGGCACCGAATTCTTCGGCTGGACCATCGACGAAGTGCATCCCGGCGCCTACGACATGGACGCCCGGGTGGAGGTCATGGACCAGCTCAGCATCCACGCCCAGATCATCTACCCCAATCTGGCCGGCTTCGGCAGCCAGAAGTTCGGCCAGATCGAAGACGTGGAACTCAAGCGGCTGTGCGTGTCGGTGTACAACGACGCCATGGCCGAGATCCAGGACAACTCTGGTGAGCGCCTGTTCCCGATGGGCCTGATCCCGTGGTGGGACATCGAGGGTTCGCTAGCCGAGGCCGAGCGCATTGTGGGCCTGGGCCTGCGGGGCATCGTGATGTGCAGTGATCCGCAGTTGCGGGGGCTGCCCGACCTGGGCGAGGAGGCTTGGCGGCCGCTGTGGGAGTTCTGCTGCGACCACGAGCTGCCGGTGAACTTCCACATCGGGGCCAGCGAGAGCTCGATGGGCTGGTTCGGCACCTCGCCGTGGCCGTCGCAGGGCGACGACCAGAAGCTGGCCATCGGCTCGGCCATGATGTACCTGACCAATGCCCGGGTGCTGGCCAACCTGATCTTCTCCGGCGTGCTGGAGCGCCACCCAACGCTCAAGATCGTGTCGGTGGAGTCGGGCATCGGCTGGATCCCCTTCGTGCTGGAGTCGCTGGACTATCAGATGGACCAGCTCACTATCGAGGTCCAGTCCCAGTTCAGCCTGACCCCAACCGAGTACTTCCGCCGACAGATGTACGGCTGCTACTGGTTCGAGGACCTGTCCCCCGACCTGCTCATCAACCAGATCGGTCCCGACAACGTGCTCTTCGAGACCGATTTCCCCCACCCCACCTGCCTGTACCCCTTCGGCCTCGAAGAAGCCTCCAACGCCCTAGGCGATGTGGACGACGACGTGGCCCGCAAAGTGCTCCAAGGCAACGCCGCCGCCCTCTACAAGATCGCGGTCTAGCGGCGGAAAGCTCGCCTAGAGATCCTCGTAGTCGATCCGATCGCTGCGGGCCGGTTGGCGGCCGGTTTTGAACGGGCACAGCGGGGCGTCTACCAGCAGGATTCGGTGCCACCTTTCCACGAGGTCGTCCACCGCGCTCTGCCACCGGGCCAGGCCCGGGTCGGTGCGCTGGGCCTTCTCGAACTCGGCCCATGCCTCCCAGGTGGGGATGGCCCACAGCAGGAAGGCCTCGTCGCCGGCCACCATGGCCGTTTCCCACGCCCCGGCCAGCTCCCAGCCAAAGGGCTCATGGGCGGCTATGGCGTCGGTGCGCACCCGCTCCAAGAACTCGGCCGACGTCCCCTGTTTGAGGCTCACCTGCTCGTGGGCGTAGCACTCGCCGGTGACGCCGTCGGCGCACAGCTCCTCGATGGTCCGGGTCCAGGGGGCGGGCACTAGCAGCCGGTCGGTCCCCCCGCTGCGGTAGTTGGCCGCCTGAGCCCACCACTTGGCCAGTTTGGGGTCTTGGGCCCCGGCACCCTGGCACTCGAGGCGGAATGAGGTGGCCATGCCGTCCCAGCCGTCCTCCTCCCAGAGGTTCAGCACCTGCGGCCAGCCCCTTGTGGTGCCAACGATGGCCCACACCCCGTAACAGAGCTGATCGCGTTCGTCTTGGGCGATGGGCGACCAGTTGGCCGTCATGTGGTGCATGTAGTTGGCCCGGTTGTGGCCGATGATGTCGATGAACTCGTGGATGTAGAGCTTGTGGTTGGCCACGATCAATCCTCGTCACTCCGGTTGAAGTTGGGCGTGCGCTTGTTCAAGAAGGCATCCACCGCCTCCCGATGATCGTCGGTGTCGAAGGTGATGGCCTCCAGCGCGAAGGCCAGGTCGTAGAGACGGTTGACCCGGTCTTCCAGCTCCTTGTTGCACAGCCGCTTGTTGAACTCAACGGCGTGGCGGGGCCCGGCGGCCAGCCGCCGGGCCATGGTGGTGGCCGAGGCCAGCACCTCCTCCGCGGGCACCACGTGGTTCACCAGGCCGAAGCGCTCGGCTTGGGCGGCGTCGAGCAGGTCGCCGGTCATCAGCAGCTCCTTGGCCCGGTTGAGTCCCACCAACAGCGGCCACAGCACCGCTCCCCCGTCGCCGGCCACCAACCCGGCGTTCACATGAGGGTCGCCGATCCGGGCGGCATCGCTCAGGTAAACGATGTCGCAGAACAGGGCCAGCGAGGCACCCAGCCCGATGGCGTGGCCGTTGACCGCGGCCACCATCGGCTGGCGGACCCGCAGAGCGCCGCGGGCGATGTCGATGCCGTCGTCGAGCAGGTCGGGACGCCCCTCGGGATAGCCGGTCTCCAGGTTCTCCTCCATCACCGCGAAGTCGGCCCCCACGCAGAACGACCGGCCCGCGCCGGTGAGCACCACCGCCCGCACCTCAGCGTCCTCGGCGATGCGGCGGTACAAGTCCCTCAGGTCGAGGTGCATCTGCTTGTTGAGGCCGTTGCCCCGGTCGGGCCGGTTCAGCGTGGCGGTGAGCACTCCGGAGGAGTCGAGCTCCGTGGCGATGGTTTCCAATCCGTACCGGTCAGCCATGGGTTTAGCTTCGCACTTTGCAGACTGGATGGTGGATTTCAGGCCGGGTGGTGGATTTCAGGCGCGGTGGGCGAAGCTAGGCGGATGCGAGCTTGGGTGGTCGAAGGATCGGGAGCGCCGGGCGAGGTGCTGCGGTTGACGGACCGGGCCGCGCCCGATCCCCGGGAGGGCACGTTCCAGATGAAGGTGGGCGCAGTGGGCGTCGGCCTGCCCGATGTGTTCATGTGCCGGGGCGTGTACCCGCTGGGGCCGTCGGAGGGCTCGTTCACCCCCGGCCAGGAGGTGTGCGGAACCGTGGTGGAGGCCGGTGACGGCGTCGACCTGACCCCCGGCCAGCGGGTGATGGCCGTTACCTCGTTTCAGACTGGCGACGGCGGGTTCGCCGAGCTGTGCCTGGGGCTGGGGGGCTCGGCGTTCACCGTGCCCGACTCCATGGACGACACCGCGGCGGCCGGATTCCTGATCCCCTATCACACCGCTTGGATAGGACTGGTGCGCCGGGGCGGGTTGAAGGCGGGCGAGACCCTGCTGGTGCTGGGAGCGGCCGGCGGCACCGGGGCGGCGGCCTGCTCATTGGGTGCAGCCCTAGGGGCCCGGGTGATCGGGGTGGCCGGCGGCCCGGAGCGCTGCGAGACGGCCGCAGGCTTTGGCGCCCACCAGACAGTGGACCACCGGGAGGGCGACATCGCCGCTGCGGTCATGGAGTTGACCGACGGGCAGGGGGTCAACGTGGTGTACGACCCGGTGGGGGGTGATGCCTACACCGCGGCCTCTCGGTGCGTGGCCCGCGACGCCCGAATCGTGCTCATCGGTTTTGCCAGCGGCGAGTGGGCGCCGGTGAACGTGCGCCACATGGTGCAGCGCAACTACTCGGTGGTGGGGGCCATCCCTGCCCGCTACAGCCGGGAGGAGCGGTTGGACGACCACCGCCAGCTCAGCGCGCTGTGGGACGCGGGCAGCCTCGCCTCGGTGGTCAGTGCCACCTACTCGTTTGAGGAGCTGCCCGAGGCCATGACCGCCCTGGAGTCTCGCCAGGTGGTGGGCCGGGTGGTGCTGGATCTGGGGGCGTGAGCGGGCCGGGCTGAGCCTGCCGCTGCGACGGCGAGTATTCTGCCAGCCGCAGACCCAAGCAAAACACCGGGACCAAAGGGAGCACATCGTGGAGTTCGCCATTTTCTTGCAGGGATCGCCTCGCCGGGGCGGAGCGCGCAGCCCCTACTGGGAGCATCAGGCCTTTGAGAACGAGCTGGAGATGGTCCGGGTGGCCGACCAGCACAACTGGAAATACATCTGGGTGAGCGAGCACCACTTCTTGGAGGACTACTCCCACACCTCGGCCAGCGAGGTGTTCATGGCCTACTCCTTCGCCCAAACCTCCCAAATCCACATGGGATCGGGCATCTTCAACCTGAACCCCATCGTGAATCACCCCATCAAGCTGGCCGAGCGGGTGGCCATGCTCGACCACATGAGCAAGGGCCGGTTCGAGTTCGGCACCGGCCGCGGAGCGGGCAGCCACGAGATCGGCGGCTTCGGCATCGACCCATCAGAGACCAAGGCCAACTGGGACGAGGTGATCTGGGAGTTCAAGAAGATCTGGGGCAACACCGCCTACTCCCACCCCGACGGCGCCGCCTTTCAAACCCCCGAGACCGGCACGTGGGGCACCTTCAACGTGCTGCCCAAGCCCTACTGCCACTCCCACCCGCCCATGTGGGTGGCGGCGGGCAACACCCCCACCTATGAGAAGGCCGCCCGCCACGGCTTGGGCGTGCTGGGGTTCAACGTGGCCGCCATCTACGAGATGGCCCCCCACGTGGAGGCCTACAAGAACGCCATCCCCCATGCCGAGCCCGCCGGCGAGTACGTGAACGACAACGTGATGATCGCCAACGGCCTGGTGTGCCTGGAAGACGGCCAGGAGGCCCGCCGGGTGGTGTGCGAGCAGATGCAGCTCAGCTACCTCCAGTCGCTGGTGTTCAAGTACCACGACACCTTCCCCAAGCCCGAGGACCTGCCGCCCTACCCCACGATCATCCCCGAGCCCACTCTCGAGGACGTGGAGGAGCGCATCGAGGCGGGGTTCCTGCTGTGCGGCGATCCCGACGAGGTGTTGGAGCAGGTGAAGCGATATGAGGAGATCGGCTGCGACCAGGTGTCGTTCGGGCTGCCCATCCAGCTCGACCATGAGGTTTGCCTGGAGACCATTCGGCTGTTCGGCACCCACGTGATCCCCAAGCTGGACAAAGACCCGCTGCACCGCAGCACCCGTCTGCGGATCGAACACGGCGGTCCGCTGGAAATGACGCCCGACCCGTTGTACGACGTTCCCCGAGCCGAAGAACTCGCATAGCAACAGAGCGACAGCGGCTATGAGCGACCAGGAACCCGACATCCTGGGGGTGAGAAGCGACCGTTCTGAGCTTAGGGAGCCGCTGGCCGGGTGGTTGGCTGAGCGGTTGGGGGCTCGGAGTGTGGAGGTTGGGGCGTTTGAGGTGCCTTCGGGGGGGTATTCGGCGGAGACGCTTTTGTTTGACGCTGGCGTAGACCGGGGGTCAGGACCCACGGTAGAGCGGTATGTGCTGCGGCGGGAGCTGCCGGAGCCGGCGGTGTATCCCCAGCAGGCGCCGGGGGAACTGGATGTGGAGGTGGACATCCAGTACCGGGTGATGTCGGCGGTGGCCGACCACTGCGACGCCCCTATTGCCCCCCTGGTGGGGTACGAAGCCGATGATTCCGTTCTGGGCGGACCGTTTTTTGCAATGGGGTTCGTGGGCGGTGACATTCCCCGGGAAGACCCCATCTACACCGGCTCTGGTTTCTTCTTCGACGCCCAGCCCAGCCAGCGCCGCCAACTGCTGGACCGGGGGCTGCGGACCATGGCCCAGATCCACAGCATCGACTGGCAAGCCGCCGAACTCAACTGGCTGGTAGCCACCGGCGACCAACCAGGCACGGCCACCCAAGTGCGGATCTGGAGGGACTACTCCGACCGGGAGCTCGACGGCCGTGACCACCCAGTGCTGGAAGCAGGGTTCGCCTACCTCTACGACAACATGCCCGCCGACGATGGCCTGTGCTTGAACTGGGGCGATGGGCGGCCCGGCAACATCATCTGGCAGGACTTCGAGCCGGCGTGCGTCACCGACTTCGAGGCCGCCTGCATCGCCTCACCCCTGGTGGACCTGGGGTGGTGGCTGATGTTCGACCGTTGGTCGCACGAGCACATGGGCAACCAGCCCCGCCTAGAGGGCGAGCCCTCTCGGGCCGAACAGCGCGATCTCTATGCCGCCCACGCGGGGCGCGATCCGGGCGACACCACCTGGTACGAGGTTTTCGCTGCGGCCCGCTACACCGCCATCGTGGTGAGGGTGATGAATCGCACCGTGCTGCGAGGCGAGATGCCCGCCGACAATCCGTTCTGGCTGGAGAATCCCTCCAGCGACTGTCTGAAGGCTCAGCTCGACGAACTCTAAGCCCGGTCGGCGTGGTAGCTAGCTGCCCACCACCCGGTCGGTTTGCTCGCGGTATTCGTAGACAAGGCGGACCAGCCAGTAGCGCATGAAGCGCTTGAAGGAGCTGACCGCGATCATCACCAAGCCGATGAACGTGAGGCTGAGGCCGAAGATGGCGGAGACCACCAAGTCGAGGTGGTTGACCGCGTTCGAAGCGCCACCGGTCATGATGAACGACACCAGGGTGAAAGCCAGCCCAACGATGGTGATTATCAATCCGATGCGGAACACCCACCGGTCGGGGTTGGCCCGTCCGCCAGAAGCCCGGAGCTTGCCCACCTCTTGGTGGAATTCCTCAAGACGGCTGCTGTCGCCCGCGGCGTCGGTTGTGTCACTCATGGTGTCTCCTCAAGACATGCCTAGATAGGCGGCGGTCAATTCTTCGGCGATCTCTGCCGGCGGCCCAGTGCGCTGGATACGGCCATGGAGCATGATGGCGGCCTCATTGGCCACTCCCAGCACCGCTTGGGCAAACTGCTCGACGATCAGAATGGACAGTCCGGCCTCGGCCAGAGACGCCACCTGCTCGTAAAGCTCCTCCACGATGATGGGGGCCAGTCCCATGGACAGCTCGTCGAGCATCAAGATGGCCGGGTCTGTGGACAGCGCCCGGGACATGGCCAGCATCTGCTGCTCCCCGCCCGACAGCGTGCCCGCCATCTGGTTACGGCGCTCCTGGAGGCGGGGGAATTGGGCGAAGGCCCGCTCCTGCACCTGCTTGTAGGACACACCGGCATAGGTGGACATCCGCAGATTCTCGGCCACAGTGAGGTTGGGGAAGATCCCCCGGCCCTCGGGAATCAGGCACACCCCGGCCCGGGCCAGCCGATCGGGAGAGACCCCGTTCACCTCGTGGCCGTCGAGCAGCACCGATCCAGCGTGGGGCTGGATCTGGCCGCTGGCCACCCCCAAGGTGGTGGTCTTGCCCGCCCCATTGGGTCCCAACAAGGCGTACACCTGGCCCGGCATGACCCGCAGATCTACGCCGTGAAGCACGTCGATCGTGCCGTAGCCGGCGCGGATGCCCACCAGCTCCAACAGCGGGTTTGCGGTCTCGTCGCTCATTCGTCGACTCCCACGTAGGCCCCCCGGAATTCGTCGCTCCCCAAGTAGGCAGCGCGCACCGCGGTGTCGGCCTGCACCTCGATGGGCGTGCCCACCGCGATGATCTTGCCGAAGTCCAGCACATGGATGCGGGCGCACACTCCCATCACGAAGCTCATGTCGTGCTCCACCAGCAGCACGGCTAAATCGTTGTCTTTGTCGGCCACCAAACCCAACAGGAGTTGGCCGATGGAAGTGGTCTCCTCTTCGTTCAGACCAGACGACGGCTCGTCCAACAGCAGCACCCGGGGCCGGCAGGCCAGAGCCCGGGCCAGCTCCACCAACCGTGCGCTGCCGGTGGGAAGGGTGCCCACCGTCACATCGGCTACATCGTCGAGGCCCACCTTGCCCAGCATTTCGTGGGCCACGTCGTTGACCCGTTGGTGCTTCCACTTGGCGCGGTGGTTCTTCTCCACCGCCACCCTCACGTTGTCGAACGCGCTCAGCGTGTTGAACGCCTCCAGCTTCTGGAAGGTGCGGGCGATGCCCATTTGCGACCGCCGGGACACGCCGGCCCGGGTGATGTCGACTCCGTCGAACTTCACCGTCCCGCTGGTGGGGGGCAACAGGCCGGTGACCACATTGAACAAGGTGGTCTTGCCCGCGCCGTTGGGGCCGATGAGGCCGGTTACCTCACCGGGGTCGACGTCCACCGAGGCGTTGTCGAGGGCCACCACGCCGCCGAAGCGCATGACCACTTGCTCAGCTTCGAGCAGTGCCATAGCCCTCCTTCGGTACCACTTCGTCCAAGATCCCCAGCCGTCGGTCGATGGCGATCACCTCTTCGGGGGTGAACGGCCGCTCTATGCCCAGTTCGCCGATCTCCGGCTCACGCTTTTGGGCATTCTCGGCGGCGATCTCGGCTCGGGCATCACTGCGCCACGGCAGGATGGGCGAGAACCCCCGGCCCATCTCGAAGATGGCCCCACGAGGATTGAACACCATGCCGAGCACCAGCATCCCCGGTCCATAAGTAGTCATGATGTCAAGCAGCGTGACCAGAAAATCCACGTTCCCAGAATCTTCCAGCCGGTGTCCCAGCCCGGTGAACAGCGGAATGAAGATCAAGAAGATGCCAGCCACCGGTATGGACACTCCGGCAGCCGCCACCAACAGCACGATATTGAACCCGATTAGCAAGTCAAATCCCTGCACGCTGTCGACGTTGCCCGAAACAGTGGCCCAGAACACCCCTGCAATGCCGGCTATGACCGCTGAAAGGGCATACACCACAACCTTGGTCCACACCACTGGTACCCCGAGGGTGGCTGCCGCAGCCTGCGAGTCATTGATGGCCATCCATCTTCGCCCATACCGAGACCGTCGCAGCAATACCAGCGCGTAGACAACGACAGCGAATACGCACATCAGCAGCAGGAAGAAGCCCCGGCGGTCGTCAAAGGTAACGCCGAACAGCTCAATGTGGGGAAACTGCCGACCGGTCCCTATGATGGGCATAACCCACGGATTTGGGAAGAAGATAAGCGACATCGCCTGGGCGAAGGCCATAGTCATCAAGGCCAGATACAACCCCCGTAATCGAGCGGCAGGAAGGGCAACAAGCGCGCCAAGGGGCGCGCAGAGCAAGCCCACCAGCAATATCCAGTAGCCGTTATCGATATCTCTGATGTCCTGGGGATCCAAGCCCAGGCGATCCAACCCCAGGAACGTGACCCACCCTCCATCTATCACCTTCAGGTACACAAAGGCGCCGAATCCGGCAAATGCCAACGGCGCGAAGTTGATCTGACCGGCCCAGCCGATCAAGGGAACCAGCGATAAGCCGATGAGAGCCAGGGCCATGGCTTCATTGGCCGAGTTCAGCTCTCGGCTGCCCCAGGCACCAGGATCCCAGATTCCGAAGTCCAACCAGCCGCCGGAGAATGCCACCGCCAGCAGGATGATCACCCCGCAGCCGATGAGTCCCTCCCACCACTTGGTGAAGCGCTCGTGGCGACGGAGATGATGGACCAGCCGCCCTACTTCCAGGCGGGCCTGGGGCAGGGCTATGACCACGAACAGCAGCAACAGCGGGGCAATGGAGAGGTGGGCGAAGCGGAAATCGGATCCGAAGTCCAGCCAGGCCACTGTGTGGGCTCGCAGCAGTCCGATCAACATTGCCCCAATCACCGCCATGGGCAGGTTCTTCAAGGCGCCGAAGGCCGCCGCCGCGAAGGCGATGATCACCACATTGTTCAGGGTTGCGGGATCAAGCCCGAGTTCGGGGGCGATGAGGATGCCCCCCAGCGCACCCAGCATGGAGCCCAGTGCCCAGGAGGTAGACGACACCACGTTGGGACGAGCCCCGTTGAGGGCAGCCAGCTCCCTGTTGTCCACCACCGCCCGCATGGCCGTGCCGATGCGGGTGCGGCGAAGCAAATATCGCATAGCCACGGCAATGGCGATAGCCACCACAAACACGATGAGCCGGTGCCAGGGAAGCTGAGACGGTCCCAAGTCAATGCCGTTGTTGATGCCGAACAAATACGGCACCCGGCGGGCAGTATCGGCCTCCCAGATGTCGCCCACCACCGACAGCAGCAGCACCATGATTGCCACGGTGACCATGAGCTGCACTACCAGCGACGCGGTGCGCAGGCGTCTCATGATCACTATGTCCAGCACCACGCCCAGCGCAGGTGCGAACAGGCCCACCACCACGAACAGGGCAAGGATGGAGTGCCAGCCCCGATTTACGTGGAGTTCCCAATAGAAGAACGCCGCGAACACGCCGATGGCGCCCTGGGCGAAGTTGAAGACCCCGGTGGTGGTGTACACCACCACCAAACCGGTGGCGTACATGGCCCACAGGGCGCCGAGGAAGAGCCCGATGTAGGTGGTGACCAGGAAGGTCTCGCTGGTGACCTGGGCACCCTTCCAGGTGAAGACAGCGATGATCACTGCCGCCAACGTCCCCAGTGTGGTGGCTACCGCAACCGAATGACGTACCCCGAAGATCACAAGAACTCAGACCTTCCTGGCCTCCTCATATTTGTCCTGGCTAGCCGCCGAACTCAGCGCCCCAATCACTGGTCAGGCCAACCACGTTGTCGGGGTTGCAGTCCAGTTCGCCCCGCTCTGCGGGATGCACCCGGACGAATTCGTTGTTCTGCACCTGCATCAGCATGAAACAGGGCATGATGTTCTCGGTGGTCGAGTAGTCCGCCGGACTCCACCAGCCGTTCACGTCGAACGACGTCAGATTGCGAGCGCCGTCCAGCACTGCCTGGCGGGTGAGTCCGTTAGGACCACTCTCAGCCACGATGCCGTTTACAACCTGCTCGAACAGCACGCCATCGGCCCATGAGCCCGCGGCCCATGCCGGCGGGAATGGGTCATCGATGGCCTCCATGAAGTCGGCCAGCTCTTGGTTGGTGTCGGCTTCATCGAACGGCAGGAACCAGATCCACATGTAGGTGTTCTCCACCACATCGCCAGCCTCAAGGAAGCTGGGGGTGTAGCAGGCCAGCTGGCACATCCAGGTAATGGACTCCACGTCCATGCCCTGCGCTTCGGCCTCACTGCGCCACTTGATCATGGACTGGTCGTCGGATCCGGTGTAGGCGAAGTTGGAGTTGGCGTCCCGCATGACCTGGATGAAGGCGCCGTACTCCGATTGGGTGGTGAACCCGCTGACGCCGGGCTCGCCGTCGACTACGACGCCAATTTCCTGGAATGACCTGAGCTGGGGCATAGTCGAGGCGATGGTGGACGGCAGGTCGGAGGGCACCAAGTACACCCCGTGGAGATCAGAAGTGACGTTCTCCAGCAACCACTGCACGTGGCCTACCTGGCTCTGCACGGATCGGGGTCCGGTACCGGCGTAGGGACACTCGCTGTTGGGCCGGCTGGTGGCAAAGGTCACCACCGAGCACTGGTGAGGCGGCTCCGTGGTGATATAGGCGAAGTCGGGCACCCCGATGTTGTTGCCCTGAGCATCGGGGCAGGACTGCAAGTCGGTTGTGTCGAGGGCGAACAGCGCCGTTGTGCCCACCAGCGCAAACGCGTCTTCGCAAGCAACAAGGAAGCCATTGGTGGTCTCTGTGGGATTGATAGCCGAGTCGTGCTCGATAACCTCAACCTGGCGGCAGGCCAAGCCACCCTCGGAGTTCACATGATTGGCCCACGCCTTGACGCCGTCGATGGAGCCCTGGAACAGGCCGGGGGCCAGCGGGGAGCCGACATCGGCCATGACCAGCACGGTGATGGTGTCTTCGGTGACCCCGATGTCGGTGGCCTCCAGATCTACGGCCTCACACGGATCGACTTCGGGCTCCTCGGTCGCAACCGGCTCAGCATCGGAGTCGTCCATCTCATCGGACTCGTCCATGTCGTCATCCATGGAGTCATCCATTTCATCCATGGAATCGTCCATCTCATCGTCCATGTCGTCATCCATGGAATCGTCCATGTCGTCATCCATGGAGTCATCCATCTCGTCCATGGAGTCGTCTGGGGCTTCGGTAGGTGCCGCAGCAGGGGCCGAGCCGCCCTCGTCGTCGTTGCCGCCGCACGACACCGCAACCAAGGCGAATATGGCCAATAGGCCGATGATCCAACGGAGATGCTTCACGGTTCCCCCTTCGTGGCCAGTGGGCGCGGTGCCCACAAGCGATTCAATGCGGGCAATTGTTACCCACCCCGACACCTTTTCGCCAGATTGGGGAAATTTCTAAGTCAGATTCCTAATGGTGGGCGCGGAGGGACTTGAACCCCCGGCCTCTTCCTTGTAAGGGAAGCGCTCTTGCCATCTGAGCTACGCGCCCGGTGCAACAGCCAGGCTAGTGGTGTTTTGCGGCCTCTCCCGCACCAATAGCAGCAGGATCGTCGGCGCCGAACGTGCGCCGCTGGGCCAAGGCCTCGTCGAGCAGCGGCGGCGTGGCGGCCACCACTGGGTAGCGCCGCTCGGCCAGGTCGTCGGGCAGCAGAGGCCGCCCCCAGGCCTCGCCCATGGCCACACCGGCCTCGGCGCACACCAATGCCGCACCCAGATAGTCCCAGGTGGAGTGGCCCTCGTTGGTGCAATCGATGTAGGCGTCGAGAACTCCCTCGGCCACCGCGGTCATATCCAGGGCGATCGATCCCAGCACCCGGTATTGCCTCCAGCCCAGGTGGCGGGGGGGAATGTAGGTGAGCCCTACCGTGGCCTCTCCCAGCGACCGTTGTCCCGAGGGCCCCGATCCCCGGCGGGGTTCGCCTTCGGTGAGGGGAGCTAGCGGGCGGCCATTGACGGTGGCGCCTTGGCCCCGAACGGCTCGGTAGGCCTTGTTGTTCACCAGATTGAGCACCAGCGCGGCCAGCATCCCCTCGGAGTCGACCGCGCAGAAGCTGGTGGAATACCACGGCAGGCCGCGGGCCGCGTTGGTGGAGCCGTCCACGGGGTCGAGCACCACCACGAGCTCCCGGTCGGCGTCGTGCGATCCCGATTCCTCGCTGTACACCCCGAAGCCGGCCTCGGCCAGCACCTCTCGGGCCGCTTCATCGGCGGCCACGTCGAAGCTGTACTGGCCTTCTCGGTTCCCGGTGAGCTGGCCACCGTCGATCCGGGCCACTGCCTCGGCCACTCGGGCTGCGGCCTGGTCGAAGACGGTCAGAATCCGGTCGCTGTCCACCGGGGTGAAACTAACCGCTATCGGATAGCCAGCACGGTCAATTTCGTGGCAGTGTGGGACTCTTGGCTGTCGTCGATATCGCCACCTTCATCGCCGATCTCAAGGACCACGCCGCCGATCACGGCTTCCACGTCCACGATGATCGCCATTTCGTGGAGACCTACTCCATGCGCCAGGCCTGGGAGGTGGATCTGCACCCCGCGGCGGCCTGCGGCGGCCCGCTTGATGTACACATCACGCTGGAGGTGGACCCCCGGGTGATGCTGGGCTTCGAGGACCACGTGATGGAGCTGCCCGAGGGGGTGGAACCCACCGAGGACTTCAAGCTGCCCATGGTGGTGTCGTGGAGCCTGCCCCCGCTGCCCGACGGCCCCGACCTGCTGCTGTTGGCCACCGACCTGGCCGGCATCGGCGGCATGGAGCTGCCTCTGGATGTGTCGGCCATCGACGCCTACGCCGCGGTCACCGACGCCCCGGAGCGGAGCATCTCCATTACCGCACGGGTGGAGGTGTCGATCAGCGGCATGTTCACCGGCCAGGAGTGCCTGGGCGGCGTGATGCCCAAGGTGGCGGAGATCAGCGAGTTCCTGCTCGACCGGGCCCCCGCCTGGCTGGGCGACGTCTAGACGTATCCGAGGGCACCCAAGCCTCTGTCGGCGCCGATGGGACTAGCCGAGTGAACCGGTGGAAAATCTCGGTAACGAATCGGTAACATTAAGGTCCCATGGTTCGTCAGCTCAAGATCATCGTCGCGCCGGAAATCGCCGGCAACGCGCGGAGCTGGCGCAATTTCCCTGGTCAAGTACTGATTGTGACGGTGGCCGCGCTCATCTACTTCGGGGTGCGGATGATCACCAAAGGGGCCGAGGTCGCCGCGTTCAAGAACGCCTACGACCTGCTGACCTTCGAGTCCACCCTGGGCCTGGACTTCGAGGCTTGGTCGCAGAGTGCAATCCTCGACTACCACTGGGCGGTGACGTTCTTCAACTGGGTGTACATCTGGCTCCACTGGCCGGTGATCATCGGAGCGCTGCTGGTGCTGTACCACTACAACCGGCGCCGCTACACCCTGATGCGCAATGCCATGATCATCTCCGGCGCGCTGGGCCTGGTGTTTTTCGCCTTCTTCCCGGTGGCACCGCCCCGCTTCTTCGACGGTTTCACCGACACGGTTACCGAGCTGTCCACCTCCTACAAGTACCTCCAGCCTCCGTCGGTGGTGAACAAGTACGCCGCTTTGCCCAGTTTCCATGTGGGATGGAACGTGCTGGCCTGCGTGATCTTGTTCCGCACTGTGCGGTCGATTCCGGTGCGGATCTTTGCGGTGGCCTCGCCGCTGCTGATGGCGGTGGCGGTGGTGCTCACCGGCAACCACTGGGTGATCGACGGTTTCGTAGGTACGGCACTGGCCATGATCGGCCTGTACGTCGCCCACCGCCTGGGCTGGCTCACCAACCGCTGGCGGGAAGAGGACGCCGAGGAAGAAGAAGTGGGCCCGGCGGGGATCGAACCCGCGACCGAGCGATTATGAGTCGCCTGCTCTGACCACTGAGCTACGGGCCCGCCGACAGCCTATTGGGCGGGACTCTTGCACTGGTGCTGGTTTGGCTCCGGGGGTGAGACTCGAACTCACAACCTAGCGGTTAACAGCCGCTTGCTCTGCCGGTTGAGCTACCCCGGATCAGCCTGTGATTTTACCCTGCCCACAGACTGGCTCACTCATCCAATACGACGGCGAGCACCGAAATTGCCACCAGGGGGACCCCCAGCCACTGCAATCCGCCGAGCTGCTCGTCGAACAAGAACCAGGCCCACATCACGGCCAGGCCCGGGGCGGTCATGTTCAACAGAGAGATGGTGCGCAAAGACACGTACCGGTGGCTGTAGTTGAACGTTAGGTGGGCCACTCCGGCGGTCACCGCCATGGCGGCGGCCACCCCCCAGCTCCAGGTGTCGCTTATGAACAGGGGGTCGAACGACAACAGCGCGATGGGCAGCATGAGGGCGGCGGCGATGGTGGACCAGCCCGCCTGATACTCCAGCGCGGTCAAGTGATTGCGGGCGATGCGGGAAGCCACCAGATAGCCGGAGAAGGACATCACGGCCACCACCGCCAGCACATCGCCGGTGAGCGATCCGCCCCCGGTGCTCTCGGAGCGGCCCAGCAGCATCATCACCATCCCGGCGATGGCCACCGGGGTGGCCACGATCACCCGGTAGCTGATCTGCTCCTTGAAGATCCGGCTAGCGGCCCACAGCAAGAAGATGGGGGCAGTGGCGCCTATGACCATGGCGTTGGCCACCGACGTGGTCTTGATGGCGGTGAAGAACGTGGCCCCGTTGACGGTGAACACCACCCCGCCGGCCAACGAGTGGCGCAGCACCCGGCGGTCGAGACGGCCTCCCCGAAGGTGGAGGGCGGCCACCGCCCACGCCGCCGCTCCTATTAGCCGCCAGAAAGCGAACGGCAGGGCCCCAAACTCGTTGTCGCGGACGAAGACCGGACCCCAGCTGAACAAGAAGACGCCGGTGGCCGCCGCCCACATCCCCAAGCCCATGCCGGACTTGGACGTAGGGGCACCGGCGGTTCCCGGCCCCGAGGCGGGTGGCGAAGAGCTAATGGTCGAACGCCGGCAAAACGTGGCGGCCGAAGAGCTCGATGGAGGCCATGACCTTGTCGTGGGGGATGTTGTAGGGCTGTACTGCGCAGAACAGCAGATCAGTGCCGATTTCCTCATAGCCCTTGGCCAGGCGGATCACCTGGTCGGGATCGCCGATCAGCGCGGTGCCCATATCCACCAGCCCCTCCAGGTTCATGGCCTGCTCGGCCATGCCGCTGTCGAGCAACTCGGTGATCGCGCCGAGGTATTGGAAGTCGTTGAACTCCAGATTGCGGTCGGCCTGCCAGGCGGGCATCGAGGCCGAGAGCTGCAATCCGGCGATGGGGTACCACTCGAACGACTGGCGCCCCACCTCGTAGGCCTCCTCGGTGGTGGGCGCGCAGTGCACCATGGTGAAGCTGGCCACCCGGTTGTTGATGCGCCCGCCCACCGGGTTGGCGCAGTCAGCGATGGCACTGCGGTAGATGTCGATCTTGTTCTTCAGGTCGGGCATGGGCACGAACACGCTGAACGACAGCAGCCCCATGCCCATGGAGCCCACGATGTGGTGGGTTTCGTCGCTGCCCGCCGCAGCCCACATTGGCGGGCATGGCTTCTGGAGGGGCTTGGGGATCACCCGGCGCCGGGGCATCGACCAGTACTGGCCATCGAAGCTGTGCTCGTCGTTCATCCAGCAGCCGGCGATGTGCTCCACGGCCTCGGTCCACATGGCCCGGGTCTCGTTGGGGTCGATGCCGAAGCCCTCCAGCTCGGCCCGGCTGTTGGACCGGCCGGTGCCGAACTCCACTCGGCCGCCGCTGATCACATCCAGGGTGGCGGCCGACTCGGCCGAGCGCACCGGATGGTTGTAGGGCTGAGGGGCGAGCCGCACCCCGTAGCCGATGCGGATGTTCTCGGTGCGGGCTGCGATGGCGCCGTAGAGCACCTCGGGGTTGGAGCAGTGGGAGTACTCCTCCAAGAAGTGGTGCTCCACCGTCCACACGCTGTCGAAGCCCATCTTGTCGGCCAGGATGGCCTGCTCCAGCACCTCGGCGTAGGCCCGGCGCTCGCTGTCCTCGTCCCAGGGGCGGGGCACGGGGATCTCATAGAACAGGGCGAACCTCATTGGTTGGACACTCCTAGGAGTCGGAAGCCGAGGCGATCAGGCTGAGCACCGCGTTGGGATCGAGGGGCTGGCGGTTGGGGTACACCCCGAAGGGGGCCAAGGCGTCGGCCACCGCGTTGAACACCGCCGGGGGCGCTCCGATGGCGCCGCCTTCTCCGGTTCCCTTGTGCCCGCCGGGGGTGTCGGAGGGCACCACCACGTGGCCGCACTCCAGATCGGGCACCTCGGCCGCGGTGGGCACCAGATAGTCGAGGAAGGTGGACGCCAGCGGATTGCCGCTCTCGTCGTAGACGCAGTGCTCGTACAGCACCCCGCCGATGCCCTGCACCACTCCCCCGGCGATCTGGCCGTCGACCACCATGGGGTTGATCAGCACCCCGCAGTCCTCGCTCACCACGTAGCGCAGCAGCGTGACCTTGCCGGTGCCGGGGTCGAGCTCGCAGGTGCAGATGTGGCAGGCGTTGGAGTGGGTGGAGGGCGGGGCCTTGTAGCGGGCGGTGTGCTCGAGGCCGGCCTCGGTGTCGGGGGGCAGCGCGTCGGAGTTCTGGTAGGCGGTGGCTGCCACCTGGGCCATCGTCATCGACGCGGCCGGCGTACCCTTGACCGAGATCACCCCGTCGGCCACCTCCAGGTCGTCGGCCGAGGCCTCCATCAGGTGGGCGGCGATGGCCACCACCTTGTCCCGCACGCCCGAGGCCGCGGCCCGGGCTGCGCTGCCGGCGATGACTGCCGAGCGGCTGCCGCCGGTGCCGAACCCGTAGCCGGAGCCGTGGCCCTGGTGCAGGGTGACGTCTTCGGGGCGAACCCCGAGCTCGTCGGCCACCAGTTGGGCGATGGTGGTCTCCAGGCTCTGGCCGTGCGAGCCGGTGCCCATGAACACGTTGACGTGGCCGTCTACTTCCACCCGGAGCATGGCCGATTCGGTGCCCAGCGGCCCCATGCCCATCGAGGTGGGCTCTATGTACAGGGCCATGCCCAGGCCCAGGTAGCGCCCCTCCTCGCGGGCCTTGGCCTGCTCGGCCCGGAAATCGTCGTAGCCGATCATCTCTGCGGCCTGCTCCAGGGTCTGCTCCGGGGAGATGGTGGTCTCGAAGAACAGGCCGGTGGACACCTGATAGGGCAGGTCGTCGGGCTTCAGCACGTTTTGGCGGCGCAGCTCAAGGGGGTCCATGCCGATCTCTCGAGCCACCCGATCGATCATCTGCTCGCGGGCCACGCTCTCCATCTGCCACGGGCCCCGATAGGCCCCCCGGCCACAGGTGTTGGTGTAAACCGTGCGGGCCCGCCAACTCACCGGCCCCATCCGGTAGGGACCGGGATAGAGCATGGTGGCCATGGCGCCGGGCGTGGCCGGGCCGCCCAGCGGGTAGGCGCCGTCGTCTTCGAGCTGGTCCAAGTCGGCGGCCAAGAAGTTGCCGTCTTCGTCCACCGCCATGGTGACCGTCATCTGCTCGATGCGGGCGTGGTTGGAGGCCAGCAGGTTCTCCCGCCGGTCCTCGATCCACTTCACCGGGCTGGCCAGGAGCTTGGCGGCCACCAATACCGCCATGTCCTCTCGTCCCAAGAACATCTTCTGGCCGAATCCGCCACCCACGTCGCCGAAGTGGACCACGATCTTGTGCTCGCCGATGCCCAGCACCCTGGCGCCCACGAGCTGCATCTCGTGGGGGCTCTGGGTGGAGGCCCACACCTCCATCACCCCGGCGTGAGGCTGCCAGGAGGCCACGATTCCCCGGGTTTCCATGGGCACGTTGGTCTGGCGGTGCTGGTGCCAGGTTTCGGTGATGATGTGGGCCGCGTCGGCGAACGCCTCCTCTTGGGCCGGGTTGGGCACGGGCAGGTCGTGGGCCAGGTTGCTGCCCAGTTCGGGATGGACGAGGTCGTCGGATTCGGCCGCGGTCTCGTAGTCCACCACCGGGTCGAGCGGCTCGAATTCCACCTCCACCAGATCGAGGGCGTCCTCGGCGATGTAGCGGCTATCGGCTACCACCATCACATAGGGGTCGCCCACGAAGCGCACGTCGCCGTCGGCCAGCATGTTGGCCGGGGGCGCGGGTGACTCGGGCGGATGAAGCGACGCCCGCAGCGAATCGTTGTGGGAGTTGAGGTCGGCGCCGGTGTACACGGCGTGGACCCCTTCGAGCGCCTCGGCGGCCGAGGTATCGAGACGGGTGATGGTGGCCCGGGCCAGGTCGCTGCGCCCGAAGGCGGCGTGGAGCATGCCGGGCAGAACGATGTCGTCCACGTAGCGCCCGTGACCGGTGACGAGGCGGGGGTCTTCCAGCCGCTTGACCGACTGGCCGACGTAGCGGGCGGCGGCTGCTGTGTTACTCATTGCCCTTCTCCCTTCAGCACAGCGGCGGCTTGGCGGGTGGCGGCCACGATGCCTTGGTATCCGGTGCAGCGGCAGAGATTGCCGGCGATGCCGTGGCGGATCTCATCGTCAGACGGATCGGGGTTGGCCTCCAAGAAGGCAGCCACCGACACCACGAAGCCGGGAGTGCAGAACCCGCACTGA
Source organism: Acidimicrobiia bacterium (assembly GCA_022822905.1). GTDB lineage: Bacteria > Actinomycetota > Acidimicrobiia > Acidimicrobiales > Bin134 > Poriferisocius. The sequence goes on from JAJDYE010000020.1 coordinate 23,643, forward strand.
AGACCGTGGCAGTCGCGGAACGCCTCCTGCACGGGGTGGAGCGTCTCATCGTCGGGGGCGAGCCCCTCCACGGTGGTTATGTCGGCGCCTTCAGCCTGCACGGCGAACAGCAGACAGGAGCGCACCGCCTCGCCGTCCATCAGCACGGTGCAAGATCCGCACACCCCGTGCTCGCAGCCCAAATGGACGCCAGTACACAGGGCCTGCTCCCGTAAGAAATCGGCCAGCGTCAACCGGGGCTCGCCCATTCCGCGGCGGGTGCGGCCGTTGACCGTCATGGAAAGAGGGACCTGATCAGCCATTGCCGGCCTCCTGTGTCAGCTGGGCCAAGGCGCTGGCCAGGATCCGGCCCACCAGGGTGGAACCGGCCCGGCGGCGGTAGTCGGCGCTGGCGTGAACATCGCCGATCGGGTCCATGTCGTCGGCGGCCAGACGCCCGATCTCATGGGGGTCGGCATCGGCCGCGGCCAGCCCGATGAGCGCCGCTTCCACCGACGATGCCCGCAGCGGGATGGGGCCCACGCCCAGCATGCCCACCGCGGCCCGGTTGATGCGCCCCGCTGCGTCGGTGCCGATGCCCACCGCGGCGCCAGCCAGCGCGAAGTCGCCGCTGCGCCGGGCGATCTCGTCGAAGGCGAACCCGGCCGGCTGGTCCCACGCCGAGAACCGCAAGGCAACCAGCAGCTCATCGGGGGCCACTGCGGTCATGAACGTGGACTCGAAGAACTCGGCGGCTGGCACCTCCCGGGTGCCTGATGCCGAAGCGATCTCGGCGGTGCCATCCAGGGCCAGCATCACCGCGGGGTATTCCGACGCCGGATCGGCGTGGGCCACCGAGCCGCCGATGGTGCCCCGGTTGCGAATCTGGAAATGGCCGATGTGGGGGGTGGCCAGGTGCAGCAGCGGCACTCGGTCGGCCACTGTGGCATCGGTCTCGACCGCGGCCTGACGGGTCATGGCCGCGATGCGGACGCCGCCGTTGTCGGCGGTCACGCCGAACAACTCGTCCACCCGGTTCAAGTCCACGATGTGCTCGAAGCGGGTGAGGCGCATGGCCAGCAGGGGCACCAGGCTCTGGCCGCCGGCCAGGGGCTTGGCGTCGTCACCATGCTCGGCCAGCAGGCTCACCACGTCGGCCACCGTTTCGGGAGCGTGGTATTCAAAAGGAGCAGGTTTCACCGCCGGGGACTGTAGCCCGACTGGGCTGAATGGGTGCAGACCAACCGGCCACGGGGGTTTGGCCTGCTTCGTTGCCGGCCCGTCGCAGTAGCGCTTGGCCTGCCCCCATGCCCGAGCGTTCTGGCAGACTTGGGCGATGGCCGACGTAGCCGATGCGCTCCGCACCTATTGGAACGACCGGGGGCCGGTATGGGTGGAGTACCGGGAGAGGCTGGACGCCATGCTGGCCCCTCTGGGAGAGGCTGCCATTGCCCGGCTGCATCCCGATCCCGGCGAGATTGTGCTGGACATCGGGTGCGGCACCGGCACCACCAGCCTGGAGCTGGCCCGCCTGGTGGGCGAGGCAGGGCATGTGACCGGGGTGGACGTGTCGGCACCCATGCTGGATGAGGCCCGTCGTCGGGCGACCGACGCCGGTCTGGCCAACACCTCCTTTGTGGTGGCCGATGCCGGCGCCCATCAATTCGAGCCCCGGCACTTCGACGCCGCCTTCTCGCGAATGGGGATCATGTTCTTCGCCGAGCCGGTGGCCGGATTCACCAACCTCCGGCGGGCGCTGCGGCCCGGCGGTCGGCTGACCTTCGTGTGCTGGCGCTCCCCGGCGGAGAACTCTTGGGTCACCGAGCCGGGACAGGCCGTGGCCGAGGTGCTGGGTCCGCCCGAGCCGATGGATCCCGACGCACCGGGGCCGTTCTCAATGGCCTCGGCCGATCGGATCAGCTCGATCCTCACCGAGGCCGGGCTGGTAGACATCGATATCACCCCCCACGACCTGCCGGTAAACATCGGCGGCGGCACCACTGATGAACTGGTGCGCTACTACGTGGACCTGCTGCCCGGCACGGCCATCCCCGAGAACGCCGACGAGCACGTGATCGACCGGGTCAAGGCCGCCCTCGGAGCCATGGTCGAGCGCCGTCGCACCGCCGATGGCATCACCATGGGCGCCGCCGCCTGGCTGGTGAGCGCCCGGGCCTAAGCGCGGGCTGATTGCACCTGAGCTTGGGCCGCTAAGGGCTAGCTACTGGCCCGCCGGGCCTGGACTCTGGCCGCCTCTGTCTGGCGGCGGGCGCTGCGTCCGGCGAACACCGACCACACCACCACCAGCACGGTGGCCGCGGCCATGTACCCGTGCATCTCCCGCAGCCCGATCTGGTCGGCCAAAGCCCCCATCGGGAACGCCACCAGGCTCTGGGCGCTGAACGCGATCATCACCAGGCTCTGCACCCGCCCGTGGTACACCGGCTCAGCCAGAAGCAGCGACATCGACATGTTGGCGGTTTGGAATGTGGTGGCCGCGCCGCCCAGCACGAACAGCACCGGCAGCGCGGCCCACTGGTTGGGGGTGATGGCCAACACGGCCACCACGGCGGCCACCACGGTCAAGCTGATCACCCGCAACCGCCAGAGCTGCGTATTGTCGCGCATTCGGGCCACTTGCAGCGCAGTGACTGTGCCGCCCAGCGCGTTGGCCCCCTGGAGAACGCCCAGCCACAGCACTCCCACCCCGAACACGCTCTCGGTGTATTTGGGCAGAAACGCCTGATAGGGCATGGCAACCAGCAGCATGAGCGCAGTGGAGATAACCACCACCCGCAGATAGGGATTCCGAGCGACATAGCCCACCCCCTCGGCAATCTCCTCTAGGGGACTGTGGGCTTCGCGCTGCTGGGGCCGCGACGAGGGCAGCATGAGCACCGGAATGGCCCCCACCGTGGTGAGACCGGCGCTGAGCAGATAAACCCCGGCCAAGCCGAAATTGGGCGTATCGGCGAGAACCCCGGCCACAAACGGCCCCACCGACTGGGTGCTGGCCACGGTGAGCTGGGTAAGCGAGATGGCGTTGGACAGCAGCTCGCGCTCCACCACCTCGCCGGTCATGGCAATCCGGGCCGGTCCCATGAACGCGAACGACGATCCCTGGATCACCGACGCCACCAGCAGCATCCAGAACTCCTCTAAGCCCAGCACCACCATGATCCCCAGCCACAAAGCGCTGATGGTGAGCGAGAGGTGGGAGCCGAGAATGAGGGTCCGGCGGGCGAACCGGTCGGCGGCCACTCCCCCGAACGGGGTAACGGTGACCATGCCGACGCCGAAGGCCAGCAGCACCAGGGCGAAGCTGGAGTTGCTGTCGGTGAGCTCGATGGCCAGCCAGCCCCGGGCCAATATCTGCATGCCCACGGCGAGGAACGCCACCAGCCCCGACCACCACAACAGGGCATAAGCCCGGTTGGACAGCGACGCGAACATCCCCGAGGCAGATGCAGGGGCGGCGTCGCTCATGCTCTAGCCGCGACCGCTATTGGTGCCACTCTGCGTCAAGTCACTCAAACCGAGGCACGCCTTCGGCAGCAGCCGCCTCATTGAGTTGCTGGTCCAAGCTGGCCAGCTCGCAGCCCTCGCGAATCGCTAGGGCCAAGTAACTGGCGTCGTAGGCAGTCAACCGATGGCTTCGCGCCAACGCCAAAACTTCTCGGTCGTCTGGCTCGCCCGGGCAGCGAATGGGAAGTCGGCGAAGGCGGGCCATGGAGGCGTCGGCATAGCCTTCGTCGATACGGCCCCGCCGCTCCGCAGTCAACAAGAGATTTCGCAATTCGTCCCAGAACATGGCCGGGACAATTGCTGCTTCTTGCCCCAATCGGTCAAGTGCCCGTTCAGCCGCCGTCGCGGCCTCATCAGGCAACACCCAAGTGGCTGCTACTGAGGCGTCGGGTACGAACGCCACTAGCGCTCGTGCCCTTCGTGTCGCCACGTCAGGATCTCCGCCGTTGTCACCTTCTGCTGCCTCGCCCGTTCTCGGCGCATCGTCTCGCGCAGCTCGGCACACTCCTGGGCGCTGTCGATGCGAGTCACATGGGCGATCGGCGTGGCGCCGCGGCATATGACCAGATCCTCTCCGGCCTCCACCTCTGCCAGCAGCGCCGAAAGGTGTGTCTTCGCTTCTCCGATCTTCACGTGTCGCGCCATGTTCTTCGCGTTTTTCTCCCGGTTCTGTTGCCAAGCCTTCATGCCGACAGGCACTTCGCGCGGTGTGGACCACAGCATCGGCTCTCTAAAGGGTATCAACTTGACCAAGTACTTGACCAAGTACTTTTTGTCACCCACCTAGACCCCTGAAGCGACCCCCAGGCATCGGCTGGCGTAGTTTCAAGCCATGTCTGATCGAGGAACAGCGGAGGAGACCAAGGCCGTGCTGCGCCGGTGGTACGACGAGATGTGGGGGGCGCAGAATCCGGACTTGGTGCCGGAGTTGGCCGGGCCGGTCTACGTCCGCCACGAGATGGGCGGCACCCGATCGGTGACCGCCGAGGAGTACCAGCAGCAGGTGGCCGCGCTGTGCAGCCAGGCCGAGTTCACCGACCTGCGCTACCGGCTCATCGCCGAGGACGACCACGTTGTGGCCATCGGCACCTGGAAGGTGGATGGCAACCAATGGGACTGGGTGCAGGCCTTTCGAGCCGAGAACGGCAAGCTGGTGGAGACCTGGCTGTCGGGCATCGGCTTCGAGTCGAACTGGGACCCCGAGGTGATCCGACCCTGATTGTCTAGTGATGTTCACGCGGAATTCGCGCCTGCGTTGACATGGCTAATGCTGCGGGTGGCAGAGTCTCAACAGCGCTGTGGTGCCGGAGCGCCAATTGCGAAGTCCAATTGAGACTTCATCAAGACAAGGGAGCCGACTGATGAAGATCCGACGTATCGCGTGGGCACTGATCGCCTTGGGACTGACCGCCGCCCTGCTGGGCTCGGTCACGGCCAGCGCACAAGAAGTGGAGACCACCAGCGAGAGCAGCGGCAGCCTGCAACTGGTGATCCTTCACCACAACGACGGCGAGTCGCAGCTGGTGCAGGCATCTTCGGATTTGCCCGACTACGGCGGCGTGGCCCGCTTCGCCTCGCTGGTGCATCAGCTTCGGTCTGCGGCCACCGACGGCGGCGCGGCGGTGATCACAATCTCCTCGGGCGACAACTTCTTGAGCGGCCCCGAGCTTTCGGTGAGCCTGGGTGACGACAGCCCGTTCTACGACGCGCTGGCGCTCAACCTCATCGGCTACGACGCCTTGACCATCGGCAACCACGAGTTCGACCTGGGCCCCGACCTGTTGGCCCGGTTCATCACCGAGGCAACCACTGCCCCGTTTATCAGCGCCAACCTGGACTTCTCCGGCGAGCCAGCACTGGCCGCGCTGGTGGAGCAGGGCCGAATCGCCCCCTCGACAGTGGTGGAGAAGCAGGGCAGGCGCATCGGCATCATCGGCGCCACCACCCCCGAGCTGTCGTACATCTCCAGCCCCCGCAACGTGGCGGTGATGTCTAACGTGGCCGAGATCGTGCAGGCCGAGATCGATCGGCTTACCGGCGAAGGGGTGGACATCATCGTGCTGTCCACCCATCTTCAGGCCCTGAGCGCCGAGGGCGACCTGGCTGGCGAGCTCAACGGAGTGGACGCCATCGTGGCTGGCGGCAGCGGAGCCTTGCTGGCCGACGACAGCACCGTGCTGCTGCCCGGCGACGGCGATCCCTACGGCCCCTACCCCCTCACCGCCACTCTGGCCGACGGCACCAGTGTTCCCATCGTGACCACCCCGGGCGACTACACCTACGTGGGCCAGCTGATCCTGAATGTCGACGCCGACGGCAACGTGACCGCCATCGACGAGGCCAGCGGCCTGCGCCGTGTGGCTGGCGGGGACGAGGCCGACGCAGTTGAGCCCCACCTCGACGTGACAACCCAGGTGACCGAGCCCGTGGCCGCCGCGCTGGCCGAACTGGCCGCAACCCCGGTGGGCACCACCGAGGTGCCCCTGGACGGCCGCCGCTCGCCGGGAATCCGCACCCACGAAACCAACCAAGGCAACCTGCTGGCCGACGCCCTTCTGTGGAACGGCCAACGGCTGGCTGCCGACTTCGGTGTGCCCGAACCGGCCGTGGCCCTCCAAAACGGCGGCGGCATCCGCAACGACTCGGTGATCCCGGTCGGGCCGATCAGCCTGCTGGAGACCTTCAACATCTCCCCGTTCGGCAACTTCGTGACCGTGATCGAAGACGTGTCGCCCGCCCAGTTGAAGGTGCTGTTGGAGAACGCCGTGTCCCGGGTGGAGAGCTCCAGCGGCCGCTTCGCCCAGATTGCGGGGATGTCCCTGGTCTACGACCCGGCCGGCACCCCCCAGGAGATCGGCGAAGACGACACTGTGACCACCGAGGGCTCCAGGGTCAAGTCCATCACCCTGGACGACGGCACCGCCATAGTGAGCGACGGTGCTGTTGTGGCCGATGCCCCCTCAATCGCCCTGGTCACCCTCAACTTCCTGGCCAACGGCGGCGACCAGTACCTCTTCGGCGACGGCACCCGCACCCACCTAGGCCTCACCGACCAACAGTCCCTAGCCGCCTACATCAGCGACGGCCTAAACGGCACCATCCCCGCCGCCGATTACCCCGAAGGCGGAGAGGGCAGAATCACCGCGGTGGCCGCTGAGATGGACGACATGGACGACGGCATGGCCGATGATATGGACGACGAGCTAGCCGATACCGGCGTCGAAAGCCGCCTCCTCTTCATTATCGCCGCCACCCTCATCCTCGCCGGCCTCCTCCTAGCCACCGCCACCCGCAACCGCAAGCGCCTCACCATCTAACCCCCAACCAACCCCCGCCCAGGGGCGGCTAGCCCAATCTCAACTAGCCGCCCCTCCGGCGGCCTGGGGTTATGGAGAAACTGTCATAGGCAATGTCCATTATCTAAGGAGCCAGCGGGACTACCGTCAATAACAGCGGTGTAATTCCCTAACCAGCCCCCTAGGAGACGGCGTGCACGAGGTTTACCTCGACTACAACGGGTCGGCACCACTCGACCCAAGAGTGGCCGAAGCCATGATTCCGACCTTGAAAAACGGCGTAGGCAACGCTTCATCGGTTCATCGCTACGGGCAGCGACAAGCAGCGGTCGTCGACAACGCACGCGAGCGAGTTGCCTCCCTCGTAGGAGCCTCCCCATCAGGAGTCATTTTCTGCGCCGGGGCCACCGAGGCAAACAACCTCGCACTCATCGGATTGGCTGAAGGCGCTCCAGCGGAACGGACCAGGATTGTGATCTCCGCCGTAGAGCATGCTTCGGTGCGGGAACCAGCCCGTTGGCTCCATGAACAGGGAAAAGCCAAAGTGGACGTGGTCGGGGTCACCCAGGGCGGGTTTGTCGACCTAGATGAACTTGACTCATTGTTGGGACCTGACGTCCTAGCGGTATCGGTAATGGCTGCCAACAGCGAAACTGGGGTTTTGAACCCATTGGCAGGGGTGGCGGAAAGGGCAGCCAGCGCTGGGGCGGTCTTTCATTGCGACGCCACACAGCTAGTAGGGCGATTACCGCTGTCGATGCACGAGACAGTGATCGATCTCATCTCTATGAGCAGCCATAAAATCTGCGGCCCCGGAGGCGTGGGAGCGCTAGTGGGGAATCGCCACTCCCTAGCTCGTCTGCGACCAGTAATCCACGGCGGGGGGCACGAACGAGGGCTGCGGTCAGGATCGTTGAACGTGGCCGGAATCGTGGGGCTCGGATCAGCCGCTGAGCTAGTTGCCAAAGAACGAGATTCCGAATCGGCCCGGGTAAAGGGTCTTAGGGATCGGCTTATCGATGGTCTGAAGACGCACCTCAGCGGGGTACAGGAGAACGGTGATGCCACCTTGCGGCTGCCCAATACAGCCAGTGTGCGATTCAAGGGTGCCGATGCCGAGGCCGTGGTGTTCAATATGGACCCAGTCGCAATTTCCACCGGATCAGCTTGCAGCTCTGGCTCAATAGAACCGTCCCATGTGCTCCTGGCCATGGGCCTCTCCCGCGACGAGGCATTCGAGTCAGTGCGCTTCAGCTTGGGTCGGTTCACCACCGAGGAAGAAATCGACACCGCCGTTCAACAGTCCGTCAAAGCAGTGGAGCGCGTCCGAGATATGAACGAAGGCGACAACTGATGCGGCTTGCTGATGCAGCAGAGGAAGTGTTTGCCAGACACGAGACCTTCCATCCCCGCTACGGATGGTTTCGCAAGGCTTACACCACAGCTGCAGCGAATGAACGTGGGTTCACAGCCGAAGACGCTCCGGTTGAAATCGGCGTAGGGAAGAACATGGTCCGTTCGATCAAGTTCTGGGGCCTAGCGGCCAAGATCATCACTAAGGATCCTGATTCAGTCAACAAGCGCTCTCCAGACATGATCCCAACCCGATTCGGTCACAGCCTCTTCGGACCAGATGGGTGGGACCCGTACATGGAGGATCCCGGCACCGTCTGGCTTCTTCACTGGATGCTTCTCGCCCGACGATCGATGTTGCCCGTCTGGTGGCTTACCTTCAATGAACTACACGCGGTCAATTTCGATGATGAATTGCTGGCCGGTGCCGTAACTGCCCAGATTGAAGCTGCTGGGACATGGTCAATGCCCCACCACTCGGCTGTGGAAAAGGACGTTTCTGCACTGCTTCGCACCTACGCTCCCGCGGAAAGGACCTCCCGAACTAGCTTCGACGACCTACTTGACTGCCCCATGCGCGAACTAGGACTCATCGTCCGTTCTGCCGCAACTAGCAATCATCGATTCGTTCTAGGACGCAAGCCGACATTGCCTGATGAGATTGTGGGTGCCGCCGTGCTGGACTATCTGTCTCGCTGTCGGCAAAACGGGCACACGATAACCCTGGCGCACCTTGCAAATGAACCAGGCAGCCCAGGACGTGCCTTCAGACTCGGCGAGCAGGATCTCCACTCCGCTCTTGGCCGAGTCGCGAGGAAACAACCCGCGATGGAGTTGCTAACGACAAGTGGTGCACAACAAATCGCATGGAAGACCGCTGCTGCTGAAATCGCTATCGACGTCCTCAATGACTACTACGACATCCAGCCCGAGGCTCCAGCCATAGGTCTTGACAGTGACAAACCGGTGGATCGAGATTTGCTACTAGAGCGATCAGAAGCACTTTCGGAACTCCTTGAGGCCAATGAGCGGCTTCGTAAGGGGGCCCGGGTATGACCACACTCGACCACTACGTCTCCACCTCACCACGCTTCGCCCGCTCGGCGAATCTCGAGCGGGACGTAACCTCAATTGACCCCCTTGATGGGTACATCGTCACCGCACGCGCCATAGATGTTGTTGATCGCCTCGCGACCCGAGCCACGTGCAGCGCATCTGGTGGCGCTTGGTCAATCACAGGACCGTATGGATCTGGCAAGTCCTCGCTGGCTCTTCTAATTGATGGAGCATTCGGCGAAGAAGGCGAGGTGCGCAACAAGGCTTTGGACCTCATTGGTACGACCGCCCCCGATCTAGAGGACAAGATTCTCCATGCCCACGAACTCCACGGCACGATCCGGTCGGGCTTTTGCCGAGCGGTGGCAACAGCGGGCCGGGAACCAATAGGTCACACAGTCCTGCGTGCTCTTCACTCGGCGGTCGTACGCCGTTTTGACAAGATCCCGCCACCCTCCAAATTCAAGGCATCGCAGGTCCTCAAGGATGCCCTAGCTGACGAAGCATCGGACGATCCTCGCCGGACAGGACCATCTCCCTCAGCGCTTCTTGCCGTAGCTCGTTGCCTTGCTGAATCGGCACCTCTCCTCATCGTGATCGACGAGTTCGGCAAGAATCTTGAGGCAATTGCTAGTACGCCCGATTCTGATCCGTACCTCCTTCAGCAACTCGCTGAGGCTGGACAGGGGGGTGGGGCCCCAATTTTCACCTTGACTCTGCAGCACCTGTCGTTCGAGGACTACTTCACAACCGCCGGAAACCTGGAGCATCGCGAGTGGGCCAAAGTGCAGGGACGGTTCGAAGATGTGCCCTTTACGGATTCACCGGCTGAGACGCGAGCGCTCATCGCAACGGCTTTTGATGTAGACAACTCGCTTCGCGACCAGATCAACGCTTGGGCAGCGGACATGGCGACAGCCATGGGAAAGCTGGGGATGGAGGATCTGTCCACCAGTGACACCATTGCCAAGAGCTTTCCGCTCCACCCCCTCGCCGCGGCCATCCTTCCCGAGTTGTGCAGCCGGTACGGTCAGAACGAACGCACGCTCTTCTCTTTTCTTGCGGGGAGCGATTCCTCAGCAGTTCCAGCGGTTCTTGCACGAAAGGAACTAACGGACACGAATCATCTTCCTGCCATTGGGTTGTCTGAGGTATACGACTATTTCATCGAAGGAGAAATCGCCGGATCTCCTGGTGTGAACGGGAGCCGGTGGAGGGAAATCGCCACTTGCCTGCGTGATGCGCACGGACTCAGTGCTCAAGAATGGACTTTGGCGAAGTCGATCGCCATCCTGAATCTGGTCGGAGCTTCGGGAACGGTACGAGCATCCAAGACTCTTCTGGGACAAGTAGCGAGGCGCCCAGCATCAACTCTCCGAAAGCTGGAGCAACGCGGACTCATCACATATCGCGCGTTTGCTGACGAATACCGGGTCTGGCAAGGAAGCGACCTAGACGTCCGTTCCCTCGTTGAAAGTGCTACAGCGACTCTGGCAAAGCTCCCTCTGATCGAGATTCTCTCGCGCTTCGATCCTCCCGCCCCGGTGATAGCAGCGCGCCACTCTGCTGAGTACGACACACTTCGTATCTTCACCCGCCGCTTCGCGACCTCCTCGGAGATCGTCAAACCCCTCAGCCCTTTCTCAGAAGCCGACGGCGAACTGCTGCTTCTCGTGGACTCCGAATCCCATTGTCCAGCGATTGCCGACACCCGATTGAGTAAGCCGATTGTTGCGGCAGTACCCACCACCCTTGCAGCCTTAGATGCCTCAGCGCGGAACCTCGCTGCAATCCACCAGGTTCTCGACTTGCCCGAAGTGACCAATGACTGGGTAGTTCGAAGCGAACTCGGGGAGCAGCTCGCGCAGGCTGAAACGCTGTTTCATGAAGCCCTAATATCGACTTTCGATCCGCAACATTGTGACTGGTTTCTCCTGAGCGAAGATGGAGCAGAACCCCTTACCACTGGTCGTGGCACAGCCGCGCTGTCGGCAGCCGCCGACCGGGCGTTTCATCTAGCAGCCCGGTTCGGTAATGAGATGATCAATCGCACGGCGCTCACCTCTCAGGGAGCCAAGGCGCGGAGCATGCTGCTGACTGGGATGATCGAACGCGCTAGCGAGGTCGACCTTGGATTCAAGGGCTATGGGCCAGAGGTGGCGATGTATCGGACTGTCCTCGAGCAAAGTGGCATGCACCGATCCGTTCCGCGCAGTGACGCCCTAGTGTTCGCAGAACCCAAAGATGTGTCGCTTCTGCCAGCGTGGAAGGCCATGGAGGCAGAGTTCAGGCGCTCACGAAAGCGTCGCATAAATCTCAACGACCTGTTCGCGGTTCTCATGTCCTCACCCATAGGTATGAAGGCCGCAGTGGTCCCGGTATTCGCAACAGCCGGCTTGCTTGCACACGCGAACGAGATAGCCATCTATGAACACGGCACGTTCAAGCCCTTGCTCAGTGCCGAACTTTCGGAACGCATGGTCAAGAACCCCGGCCATTTTGAAATCAAGCACTTCGCTAACACAACAGGGGCGCGACGACAGGTCATTGACGAACTGGCAGCCCGGCTTGGGGTTCGCCCAACTTTCCGCAAGCACCGAGTTGCAAACGTTCTTGCGATTGTCGGACATCTCGTATCCCGAGTAAATCGGCTCGACAACTACACACGCCAGACTAGGAACCTCCCGGAGTCAGCCAAGGATGCACGGGAAGCCCTGTTCACGGCTGTTGAGCCGGATGAACTCCTGTTCGATGCTCTCCCCAAAGCACTGGGCTTCAGGCCAGTGCCAGCAGACACCAAGTCATACGCGAAGGCACGAGCCTACGCAGAAAGCGTTGGTGCGGCACTTGAGGATCTCACTGGCTGCCTTGAGAATCTCCTCGGCGACCTTTACGACCTGCTTCTCGAAGAGAGTGGCGAGACCTCCCGTCTCGCAATCCTCGGACAGGCTGTTGCTCTTGAGAATGAAGTGCTCGATCCGAAGGTTCGGGCATTTGTCTTTAGACTTGCCGACGACAGCGCCCACACCAATATGGAGTGGATCAAAGCGGTTGCGATGGTGGTAGCCGAAAAGGCTCCAAGTGAGTGGACCGACGATGATCTAGCACGCTTCCGACATGAAATGCCCGAGCACATAGCCGCCTTCCAACGGCTAGTGGCCCTTCATGCGGAACACAGGGCTAATGGGGGTGGCCCGTTCGAAGCTCTGCGTGTGACGGTCACTCAATCTGATGGCACAGAACTCGCTCGCCTCGTTGGAATCGACCAAAGCAGCCGTCAGATGCTTGAGCAGGTCCTCGATGACACTCTCAAAAGGCTCTCGAAAGTAACCGGTTCCCATCGGCGAGCAGATCACGCCCTCCTCGCACTCCTGGGTGAGCGGATGATGTCGACTGGTAGAACCGAGGAACACACTAGCACTACGGAAGTCGATCTCAGACGAACAGAGAAGGCACATCATGGCTGAAGAAATCCGGCATATCTGTGGCATCTCTGGCGGCAAGGACTCCAGTGCCCTAGCGGTGTACCTGAAGGACCGTGTACCGCAGATGGAGTACTTCTTCTGCGACACCGGTGCTGAACTTCCCGAGACTTACGAATTCCTGACCAGGCTTGAGGTGATATTGGCGAAGCCAATCGCCCGCTTGAATGCTGATCGGGGATTCGACCACTGGTTCGAGATCTTCAGGGGAGCGCTACCTTCGCCTCAGATGCGCTGGTGTACCAAGAACATGAAGATCAAGCCGCTTGAGAAGTGGATTGGCGACAATCCGGCGGTTTCCTACGTCGCCATACGATCCGATGAGTCGGACCGCAAGGGGTACGTCTCTACGAAGCCGAATATCGAGAGCCGCTTCCCATTCGTCGAAGACGGCATCGACCACGCCGGCGTGATGCGGATTCTCGACCATGCCGGAATCGGGCTCCCCGCCTACTACGAGTGGCGAACACGCTCGGGGTGCTACTTCTGCTTTTACCAGCGCAAAGCAGAATGGATCGGCCTCGCCGACCGCCATCCTGACCTGTTTGAGCGAGCAGTCGCTATCGAGCAGAAGGTCCTTCAGGACGCTGGCGTGTCCGGTGATGCTGACTTCGGCGACCAAGCAATGAAGGGCCGCCAGTACACATGGTCAGGCGGCGAGACGCTCGTGCAACTCCGCGCCCGACGAACCGAAATCCTCGAACGCCACGAAGCTGCCATTGCCCGCACCGCCCGAGCCCAGCCGAACCTTCCTTTGGTTGAAGCCCTATCCGATGTGCTAGACGATGACGACAACACTGACCCCTGCAATGTTTGTGCTCTATGACCTCAAGCCAGTCCCCCGGACAGGTCGGGGGAGCTACAACAGGCCCACTGCCGCACCAAGACGCCTCGGATCACTCGTATAGCTGGTCGGAGCCGTCGTTTGGTTCTAATTCGCCTGCACCCTGGGGCAGCCCTCCCACCCCGATCCTTCCCCGCTGGTACTTCGAGACGCTATACACAACTGAACTTCCGTCGTCCTTGCAAAAGATTGCCTCCCCAGGGGTGAAGCTTCGGCTTCTGGGAGACTTGGCGACTCTTTGGGAGCAGCGCACACATCCCCTGAACAAAAGCGAGCACGGCGAGCTCATTGAATTGGCCTACCGGATTGCCTATCCCCCTGACGAGCTCGTCGCGATCCCCGAAGGGATTGACGCCGCCGAGTTAATTCAGTGCCCGTTGAAAGTGCGGACGCTGAACCGCCTCAGACAAGCGCTCAACGCCGACATGCTAGGCAAGCTCAAGCCGATAACCGTCGGCCAGCTCTTTAAGCTGAGAAGCTTCGGCCTGGTGTCCCTGCTCGATCTGATGTGCGTGGTCGAGGCCGCACTCGACCGCGGGCTCCTTCGCCACCCGGTATTCTCCCCTCCCCACCACATGCCCCCGACTGGCGCTCTGGCTTCCTCAACCCTGACGGATCCGGAACCGCCAGACCCCTCATCGGTTGCGTGGGATTCTGCTGTACCCGTCCTCAAGAGACTTATGGCGGCATCGATAGCGACCCATGGGAACGAGACACTTGCCGACGGGCTCAACAGCGGCTTGGGAAAGCTCGCGGTCGAACTTGGCATGGACGACTGCCTTGCAGACATCGTCATCTCCGACCTGAGCGGAACACGGCCGCTGGCCGAAGAAGTGATTGCGTCCCTGACCGGGCTTTGGGAGTCGCTCACACCGCTAGACAAGGCCATCCTCCGACAGCGCGTCCTCGCCGCCGAGCCACAGACCCTTGAAGAGTTGGGGCAAGGGGCAGGATTGACACGCGAGAGAATCCGTCAAATTGAGGGCATGGTCAAAAGCCGCCTCCACCACCCTTCAGCCTCAGGGGCGGCAGCCCTGTGTTGGGTGGGCATGCTCGGTGTGCTGCTGCGCCACCAGCTCGGCCCGATCACCGCCCCGGGCAAACTCGAGAACCGGATCACCGCTGCGTTTCCTCTGGCCGGTCACAACGACGACGGGAGGGTAGTAGCGGAGATGGCCCGCCATCTGCTCCGAAAGAACTCCGGCTACTCGACCGCCGATGGCTTCTGCCTCAGCCAAACAGCCGACGAAGCCATCAAGGGGCTCAAAACCGCAGCCAGAGATCTTGCCGACGAGGTTGGGGTCATCGCCGAGCCCGACCTCATGGCCCGCCTACCGAACGAAACCTGGCAGCGCCACTGGGACCAGTTGATCACCCTTTGCGGTTTGCACCGCATCTGCGGCCATTTGGCCCTTCGCGACACTGCCAAGGCCAAAGCCAAAGCAGCGGTGTTGTCTATCGGACGCCCCGCCACAAGAGAGGAGATCGCGGAGCTCTGCGGTCTTGCACCCAACCGGCTCGGCGCGCAGCTATCGGCCATCCCCGGCGTGATTCGGGCTGACAGGAAGCGGTGGGGTCTTGCAGAGTGGATCGAAGACGAGTACGAGGGGATTCCAGCCGAAATCATCCAGCGCATCGAAGAAGACGGCGGTGCCACGCGATTGGAAAGGCTCTTGGAAGAACTCCCCCGCATGTTCGACGTGACCGAGGGCAGCGTTGAGGCGTATGCGAAGTCCGCCCGGTTCATGATCAGCGACGGCTACGTCAGCGTGGCCGATCCCTCTCAGATCACATTGCGAGCCTTGGAGGATGTTATTCACGGTCGCACCGACGACGGACAGCCGTTTTGGAGCTTCAAGGTCGAAAGCCGTTACTTCGACGGCTACAGTCTCGCCGGCCTGCCCCCTGAGATCGCCAAGGCCCTGGGTTGCGAGCCTGATGGCAATATGCGAGTGCCGGTGCTAGCACCTGAGGGCTGCGGAGCGGTTTCGGTGCGCTGGCCGCTCGCCTCGGTAACTGGCGCAACGCTCGGCTACCTCGCCGACCCGCTGGGCCTGCTCGGAGCCCAACTGGGCGAGCGTATCCACCTCGTCCTCGAATCCTCCCGAAGCGTCTCGCTGCGCCGTCCCAGTCAGCCCCAGCACGCGGCTAACCACCCAGAGGGCGACGATGACTCATCGGAACGGGCCAAGGAACTCCTTGAGCGCATGAAGGAACGCCGACGGGGATTTTGAGGATGCTCGTCGACGAGACCACCCTCCAGCCAGGCCTGTACCGGCTTCCCGAAGACCCGATTGGTCCCAAGGTGCTCGTACCCGGATTCCGGTCGGCCACATCGGTGCGCGCCGCTTTCGGCTGGTTCTCCGCGGGTTGGATCGAGCGACTTGCCCCCGGCCTAGCCGAGTACCTCAGCCGCCCAGACGCCACCCCGATCCGCTTTACTGTCGCTCCCGTCTTCTTCCCCCAAGAACGACACGCAGTCGAGCAGGGTTGGGCCATGACGGCAGAGGAAGCCGCACAGCGGGTGACAGACGTATTCGTACAGGGGCGGGTGGACGCTACCGCACTGGGACAACACGCCCTTGACTGCTTGGCATGGATGATCGCGGCCGACCGGCTCCGGCTGCGGATCGCCGTGCCTAAACCAGATTCCAACTACCACCCCAAGATATGGCTGTTCGACGACGGCACCGATCAGGTGCTGGTTAGGGGATCGGCAAATGCAACAGGCCGCGGGTTGAGCGGCGGGGTTGAGCACATGGACGTAGACGTGACCTGGAACGAGCCGGGACGCAACCGCGTTGCCACCGGTATCGGCATCCTTGACGACTGGGAGCAGGGGCTCAGCCTGGGACTCGAGCAAACAGTGGACCTGCCCGTCGCGCTGCGAGACGACATCATCAAAACCGCCCCCGCTGCTGCCCCCACCCCCGACCACTTCTTGCAAGCCGCTGAAGAATCGTCTGCAAGGCAATGGGCCGTCGAGCCCCGGGGCCCCTTAGAGCGGCTGCAAGACCGTTTCGCCCGCCGCCTAACGGATCAAGACCTGCCGCGGCTGGCCATCCCCGACTGGCTCGAATGGCAAACAGGCGACTACTCCCATCAAGCAGAAGCCGTGGTCGCCTGGGAATCCGAACCCGACCCAGACCGCGGCACCATTTCGATGGCCACCGGTGCCGGCAAGACCCTCACCGCACTGATTTGCGCCACCCGAGCGCAGGACCGGCTCGGCGACATGCCCCTGCTGATCGTGGTATCGGCCCCACATACTCCCCTTATCGCCCAGTGGGTGGGAGAGGTCGAGGGCTTTGGAATCAACGCCGTCGCGCCCACACAGGCTTCTGACAAGAATGCGACCATCTCCCGCTTATTGCAGTCCCTGAGCGGGGGCGGCACCCACGTTGCGGTGGTAACCAACGACCTCCTCTGCGATACGGCGTTTCAAAATACCGTCGCCAGCCACCTCCGCAACGCTTCTCGGCCGCTGGCCACTATGCTGATCGGTGACGAGGCCCACACGCTCGGGGCTTCAAGTTTCATCGCCAACAAGCCGGAGTTCTTCGAGCGTCGGCTCGCCTTGTCGGCAACACCGGAGCGCCAGTACGACCCTGACGGCACCGAAGAGATCTTCGATTTCTTCGGCTCGCCGGTCTACGAGTTTGGCCTCGACAGAGCAATAGGCTTCTGTTTGGTCCCCTACGACTACTACGTACACGCCACAACACTCGACGGCTACGAACTCGATGAGTTCAAGGAACTTACCGACCGCATACGACGCCTAGCATTCCGCCTGAAGGACGATGAAGACGACCGCGACCTCACCAGCCTGCTCATCAGGCGGCGCCGGATCATCGAGACAGCCGAATCAAAGATCCCGCTACTAGCAGCGGTCCTTCGTCACCGCGGACCTCGCTCGCTTGATCAAGCCCTGGTTTACGCCTCCGCCAAAAACCCGGAACAATTCGACAGTATCGCCAGCACTCTGACCGGCCTTGACGTGCGCTGGGCACCCGTCACCCAAGAGACCACGGCCAGCACCAAACAGCTCAGCAAGACGTTGTCAACGTTTGCCGCAGGCGGCTTTCAAGTGTTACTAGCCAAGAAGGTACTCGATGAGGGAGTGGACATTCCGAGTGTCCGCGAGGCGTTCCTGGTTGCTTCCTCTACTGTGGAGCGTGAGTGGGTTCAACGGCGCGGCCGGGTGCTGCGCCGCCACCCCGACAAACCGTGGGCTGTCGTGCATGACTTCGTCGCGCTCCCACCCGCTGATCTGTTTAGACAGGCAGGGAGACCAGACAACGACCTCAAGAAGATTGTTCAAAGCGAGTTGTCAAGGGCCTATTCGTTCGCAGCCCACGCCCGCAATGCCACCGGCACCGATGGCGTCCTAGCCCATCTTGACCGTATTGAGAAGACTTACTGGCCGACAAACGGGGCCGCTCCAGTCCTAGAGTCTGCGGGCGACTATCTCATCGCACCTGCAACACCGGAAGGAAACCGATGGTAAGCAACTACGACAGAATCCTGGACGAGATCACCACCGAAGCCGTCCGTGTCGCCACCGAGAACGGCCTGCGCGCCGAACCCCTCATCGAGCTAGTCATGAAGATCGTCGACACCGAGGATCGCCACCGCATCAAGCCAATCGAGGTAAGGAAAGACATTGAGAACATGATCACAACTGCTGCATTGGACCTCTTGCGGAGCTAAGGAGCCTGCCGTGCTGATATTGCAACGCGTCGAAATCGAGAACTTCGTCTTGTTCGAAAACATCGTGGTCGAGCCGTCCACCGATCTCGAACGCCCGCTGACCGTCATCAGAGCAGAAAATGGCTCGGGCAAGACGACATTTCTTCGCGCCCTGCGCTGGTGCATGTACGGAGAAAAGGGCCTGCCGGGTGAAGTTCCGTCGCGTTTTCCCATCCAACCGGCATGGTGGCACCCCGATGCCAAAGGCATAGAGACTCGGGTGTCGATCGAGTTCGAGGCCGACGGCTCTAGCCGCCACTACACCAGCACCGACAACGACACCGCGCTTTACCGGCTCGACCGAATCGTCAGGACCATAGGAGTCGACACCGCCAAGGACGACGAACAGGACTTCCGTCGCATTGAGGAACACGCAAATCTCATGGTCAGAGAGTTTGACGGAACCTGGAATCCGCACGACAAGGGACCAGACGCCGTGATCGAAGAACTCTTGCCTTGGAGCCTTAGGGACTTCTTTGTGATGGATACCGATGAGGCGACCGACTTTGTGGGCGGGAGCGAGAACAAGACCATCCCTCGCCAGCAAGTACAGGAAAAGACCACTGGTGCAATCACCAGCCTGCTTGGGATTGACGTATTCAAGGGCGCGAGGACCCGCGTCGAGGATGCCGCTCGCAGCTTTAGCAAGAGAGCAACGAAGGCAATCGGCGACCAAAGCCTCATCAACCTTCAAGATGAACTCAACCAAGCGCATGCCGCAAAGACAGAGCTTGACTCGAAGATAGGCCAGGAAACAGAACGAGAAACAGAACTGAATGACCTGTTTGAACAGCTAGACGAGGAACTCGTGGCGGAACTCCAGCGATCAGGCTCCCACGAGGATCTCAAGAAACGGCTCAAAGCGAGCAAAGACCAACACGACGACGCTGTCAAGAGCCGGAACAACTGCGCCGCACTACTCGCCGAAGACCTGGAGTCAACCGATCTGCTGGCCACCCTTTCGTCAACTGCGATCTCGTACACCTACGGCATTCTCAAGCCCTTGCACGACGAGGGAAAAATCCCAGTTGCTCACCTCCCGTTCGTCCAAAGCCTCATGGAGTCCGGACGCTGCGTCTGCGGGCAAACCCTCCTAGAAGACAACGAGCACGGGCTGAGAGTCCAGGAGCGCATCAACGAGGCAGCCGCCCAAGCAGAGAGGGCAGGCTTCCTATATCAACTCCATGAAGCTGTCAGGTCGCTGAAATTGTCTGCGGACAACTCCACATGGAACGACAGACGAGAGAGGAACGCGGCCGAACTAGCTCAACTCGCCATCAATATTTCAGATCTCAAGAACGAGGAAAAAGACATCAACGCCAAGCTAGACAGCATCGACGACGACAAGATTCAGCTAATCAGAGAAAAAAGAGACTCAGTGCAACAACAGCTCAAGACCTGCACCGGGAACCTCCACCTCCATAGAAGCCGGCTTCCCGCCCTCGAACAGCAGATCAAATCGCTCGCCAACACCATCCACCAAAGACAGCGCAATGAGCGAGCGGCAGCCGACCTCCGGGCATCGGAGGAAATATCTGGATATGTCGTCGAAATCCTGGACAGCGCCTATTCAGCGATAGAGGAAAAACAAGTCGAGGAATTGTCAGACAGGATGGATCGCCTGTTCCATCAGATAGCCGCCAACGTCTCCGATGATGACTTCACAGACGACCAGCCCAACAAGGCCAACCTCCGCATGATCTCCCAAGTCGGAGTCCGCCCTGTAGATGGCAGCACAGACAAGTTCGAGATATTCGCCCTCAACAACCGCAACCGTTCGATGCCGCCCGTACAGATCAACGGTGCGTCCCGTCGGGTCCTGGCACTCTCGTTCGTGCTCGCCCTGTGCATCGAATCGCAAACCCGCGCCCCGCTCATTGCAGACTCTCTGCTCAACTCCATGTCCGGAACAGTGCGGCGCAACACGTTGCAGGCCACATCCGAGCACTCGAACCAGCCGATCCTGCTGCTCACTGGCTCTGACTTAGAAGCCATTTCCGAAGTGGAGACCGTGACTCACAACGCGGGTGCCACCTACACCCTCACCGGCCAATGGGACACCATCGGAGGCGTCAGTGGCGGCGATGTCGTAAACCGGACAGAACAGCGCCAAGTCTCACTCCTGTGCCACTGCGGCCCACGCCAATACTGCGATATCTGTGAGCGCACCGGGCAAGCAGGAGCACCCGGCTGGACAAAGCGGACCAACGGGAAGGAGATCTGATATGGCCTATTTCGCCCAGCTCCTAACCCAGAAACCCCATAACCTGAGGCTGCCCAACAGCTCAACCGACGACATTCAGCGTCTGGTACAGATGCACCAGGCCACCAGCGTCGAGCGGGCCCCGTTCCGCCGCCAACTCGACTTCTGGGCCTTCAGCATCACCACCGCACTAGCTGAGGGCCTCGATCCGCTCGACGGGCCGTCCAGCAAGTGGGGAAGGAAGTTCGTGGACACCCGTGATGTCGAGATGCCAGAAGCGCTGTGCGACATACTCGCTGTCGCTGCCTTCCACCACTTCGGCTACGAACACGACGGAATCGACGACCCCGTCCAGATCATCGAGGTAGGCAACTGCCTAGCCGGTGCCGGCTGCCCCGTAGTGCTAGATCAACTGAACAGCCGAGACCTCCGCCTCAACCCCCTCGACAACGTGCTCAACTTCGCCGCCAACCTGTACAACCACGCTCGACTTGAGCGCTCCAAGCCGTAGCGAATCTCCCCAGCCCGAGGCTTCACCAACCTCAACAACTACCGGCTCAGAATCCCGCTTGCCGCCGGACAACAGCCCGGCCAAACTCATCCCTTCACAAAAGTCAGAACCCGACGTCCCCACTTCCTCGCATAGAGCCCCTCAACGGAGTTTGTGTCGCCTTAGCCTCGCAGTCCACCGAGCTCCTCATAGATGAGTTGCTTGAGGTGGTCATACCGCCTACTGAGGACGCGCTGGTAGTACTGATCGTCGTTTTGACCGGACCCCGTTTTTTGGTCCAGGTGTTATGAGAGTTTTTTCGGGTTGTTTTTTGCCCATTGGTCTGCGTATTCGGCTGGGGTGAGCATGCCGAGCGCGGAGTGGGGGCGGTAGGTGTTGTAGTCGGTCCGCCAGTCGGCGACAAGTACTTGGGCCTCGAGAAGGCTGTCGAGCTGCTCGATGGCGAGGAGTTCGTCTCGCATTCTGGCGCCGTATGACTCGACCCAGGGGTTCTGCCAGGGAGACCCGGGGTCGATGTAGCTGGTCTTGGTGCTGGTGAACCGGCACCAATCGCGCAGGACCGCGGCGGTGAGCTCGGGGCCGTTGTCGCACCGGATGAACTCGGGGTGCCGGCCCCTGGCGGAGGCGATCTTGTCCAAGCAGGCCACGGTGGCGTCGGCGTCGATGCTGTGGTCCACGAGGTCGGCGAGCGACTCTCGGGTGAACTCGTCGAGCACGTGCAGGATCTTGATCTTGCGGCCCGAAGCGGTCACGTCGAACTGGAAGTCCAGCGCCCAGACGTGGTCGGGGTGCTCGGCTTTGAGCAGTCCGGCGTCGGCGTCGGAGTCTCCTGTGCGCTGTCGCTTGCGCCGCTTCGGCGGCACCCGAAGGCCCTCCTCGCGCCACAGGCGCTGGACTTTCTTGCGGTTCACCGCCCAGCCGTCGCGCACCAGCACCGCATGGGCCCGCCGATACCCCCACCGGGGGCGGTTCTCGGCGAAGTCGCGCAGCTCGGCCCGCAGGTCCCGGTCGGGGTCCTGCTCGGCCGGCTCGTAGCGCTGGGTGGAGCGGTGCTGCCCGACGATCTCACACGCCCGCCGCTGCGACACCCCCAGCCGCTCGCACAGCAGCCAGACGGCTCTGCGCCGCTGCGGCGGGCTCACCATTTTGTCCGGCTGATCTCCCGCAAAGCGTCGATCTCCAACTCCTTGTCGGCCACGATCCGCTTCAGCCGCGCGTTCTCGGCCTCCAGCTCCTTGAGACGCTTCACGTCGTCGGCCTTGAGGCCCCCGTACTGGTTGCGCCACCGATGAAACGTCGCCTCCGACACCTCCAAATGCCGCGCCACATCCGCGATCTCCGCGCCCCCGCCCAAAAGCCGATCGGCCTCCCGGAGCTTGCGGACAATCTGCTCGGGCGTGTGCCTTCGCCTCGCCATAGTCGTGATCCTCCTCCATCCAGCAATACTGGACAACGAACTCTCACAACAGGCGGACCAAACTCAGGGGGTCACGCCAGA